>CAVQFB010000004.1:0-443234 GCA_963711675.1 uncultured Acidobacteriota bacterium
AACCGAGGTGGGCAGGCTGATCCTCACCGCAGCGGCGGGCAACTTGAAGAAGGTATCGCTCGAGCTCGGCGGCAAATCCCCGAACATCGTGTTTCAGGATGCCGATCTCGACGCAGCAATTCCAGGCGCTGCCAATGCGATTTTCTTCAATCAGGGCCAGTGCTGTACGGCTGGGTCGCGGCTGTTCGTGCACAAGAGTATTTTCGACAGAGTCATCGACGGTGTGGCTCAGGCGGCAAAAAGCTGAAGCTCGGCCCCGGAATGGATCCCACCTCGAACCTGGGACCACTGGTTTCAAAGGAACAAGTCGATCGCGTTTGTGGCTACCTGGATTCCGGCGTGAGGGAAGGCGCGCGAGCCGTGGTCGGCGGGAACCGATGCAGCGGCAGCGGATACTTCGTCGAGCCGACAGTGATCGTGGATGTGAAGCCTGACATGAAGGTCGTAAGGGAAGAAATCTTCGGTCCGGTTGTGACTGCGATCCCCTTTAGCGATCCTGAAGAGCTGATCGATTCCGCCAATCGAAGCGTGTATGGCCTGGCGGCCGCAGTGTGGACCCGCGACATCAGCAAGGCGCACAAGATTGCGGCCAAGCTTCGTGCGGGAACCGTCTGGCTCAACTGCTACAACGTCTTTGACCCGGCCATGCCCTTCGGTGGCTACAAGCAATCGGGCTGGGGCCGCGAATCGGGCCACGCCGCGCTGGATGTGTACACGGAAACCAAGTCAGTTTGCGCACAATTATAGAGTAGGAAAATCAAAGGACTTGCAAGGCGGGAACCAACTTGTCGTTTGCATTGCGGGCCGCTGACCATTCGCCTTGGCCGCGCAACCCGCAAGCCTCAAGCGACACTCTATTCAGACCCAGAGCTTCTTATTGAGCGGGATGCCATGCTCCTTGCAATAGCTCACGTAGTGGTCGATGAACCAGAAGACGTCGAGCGTCTCGAGCAAGTTGTCGTGATCGTCGAAGAACTCGATTGAGCCATTGATCCAGAAGATGGTTTTCATGCCGTTGGGATCGTCGGATGTCAAGGTGTGGATTGCGCCAGGGCTCTCCTGCACATAGCTTCCGGGTCGGGCTACCCAGTCGTACTCCAGATAGCGCCAGCTGCCTTCCAGGGTGCATGCAAAGATGCGCCCGCGATGCTTGTGTCGGCCGAGCATGCCTCCCTTTTTGACCCAGAGGATGTTCGCGTACATATTGTTCCGGACGTCGAACGCCAGATGGCGGATGAATACGTTTTCCTTGAAAGGCACGTAGGGCGACTCATCCTCGCCGGCACCGATGTGGAGGTCGGGGAATGCATATTCACGGATGATGTTATCGATGTTACCTCTGGCTTCGAGAGTGCTTTTCGCTTCGATGACCGCCATGTGGCCCTCCGGATCGTTTTCAGCAAGTCTGTCAGACGCAGAAAAACGGCGCTTCGGACGGGGACAGTATCATAACCGTCTCCGGCTTGACCAGAGGCTTTCTTCGCCCAGAGGATGTGACTGCGGAGTTGGCGGAAGGAGGAATTGGAGGCGCGGGTCGGAATCGAACCGACGTATAAAGGTTTTGCAGACCTCTCAGACGGCCTTGCAGACATGAGCATCGGGTTGCATGTAGGAAAAACAACACAATTCAGCGTTCTGATCCTAGTCGATGCTTCCCCATCTAAACCGGTAGTCGCTACAGTATCCGCTACAGTCGCTTGTCCCACATCGAAAGAGTTCCCCCCGAACTTTTTCTCATGAAGAAGTTTCGGCTACATCCAGGCCGGGTGAGGGTTTTCGATTAACAATCCTTTAGCTGGCGCGAGATTTCAGAAATTTGGAAATTGACGACTGCGACCAAGACCAAGGTAAAAAAGTCGGTTTTTGGGTCAGCTAGCTCGTGCGTTCTTTTCAACCACCATCACGATTTCGTAGGGCGAGCCGTACCCGCGCTCGTGCGCCCGTCTGAAACTGCATACATTCGCAGGTCAGCCGACTTAACCTCCTGCATAGTATGGGAATTCCAGAGAGCAGTAAAGCCTAATCACATTGGGAAACCCTGAAACACTCGAAACGAGATAGGAACCATTATGGTACGGACTGGAACCGATCACATAACGAATATGGCATTCCGGGCATTCAATGCAGTTGCGAATCAGGGTAGGCATGCGATTACCCCCCTGGGAACCGGGCTTGGGCGTGGACTAAAAGCCTAGCGCGATCTCGGGGGCAGGACAAGACAAATCGGATCGCCGGTAATCCACCAAGAATCTCCCACGGAAAAGGAAATATTCGGCGCAGTGAGTCACTGACCCAGCAATTTCTTTCACATTGACAAGCCGCATCGGCCAAGAGCAGACTGGGCGTCGATTCGGGACGTTCGACCCACTCCCCCCATCCCGCACCGAGCACTCCGTTCTCGGATTTCGGCCCCAAGCGTCAAACAATTCAACTTTGAGGCGTTTTATGACCCGGATCAGCGTTCACTTATCCGCTACTCTGTTCGTTCTGTATTGCGCTCTGCCCGTACTGGCCCAACAATTGTCAAAGATGACCAGCGTTGCGGTTCCGCCTCTTGTGCAATTCGGCGGCGTCTTGACCGACTCCAACGGCAAGCCCTTGAGCGGCGTGGTCGGAATCACGTTTTCTCTCTATAAAGAGTCTCAGAGTGGTGCTCCGTTGTGGATGGAGACGCAGAATGTGAATGCCGACAGCAGAGGTCACTACACGGTGATGCTTGGCTCCAGCAAGAGTACGGGACTGCAGGCTGATGTCTTTGCCTCGGGTGAGGCTCGGTGGCTGGGTGTGCAGCCAGAGGGTCAACCTGAGCAGCCGCGCATTCTCTTGCTGAGCGTTCCGTACGCTTTGAAGGCAGCCGATGCGGAAACGCTAGGGGGAGGCCTGCATCAGCTTACGCACTCAATTCACCGCAGGGGTGGACTTTGCCTGCATCGGCTCACGGCAACGCGACGGCTGCGAGCAAGGCTTCTCACCTACTTCGAACACGATCACTCCCACAATAGGGGGTGGCGGAACAACGAACTACATCCCGCGCTGGACAAGCAGTACAAACCTGGGAAACTCAGTCATCTTTCAGAGCACCTCGGGGAGTTTGGGGATTGGCACTACATCTCCCGCAGCCACCCTGGACATCCGTAAGCCGACTGGAGTGCGAGTGACACAAGCGGTAACGGCGTTGCGGTTTTCGGCAATGCGACGGTCACCAGCGGAACAGGTAAGGGGCTGGAGGGCGACACATCCAGTACAAGCGGTACTGGCGTTGCTGGAGTCGCCACTGCTACCACTGGGAATACGCAAGGCGTGATTGGAGGAAGCTACAGCACTGGGGGGATTGGAGTCCGCGGCACAGCCTACGCGACTAGCGGAAATGGCATCGGAGTTCAAGGGTTAAGCTTAAGTAGTGCGGGTACTGCTGGGGTATTCAACAACACTGGTGGTGGGGAGGTGATAAGCGGACAAACCAATGGCACAGAAGTATTCAGCGTGGTGGCCAACGGAGTGACCCAAGTAGGCACGATTAGTGCGAGCCCAACTGCGATGCTGTCTGTCACGTCACCATCTAACGCCTACGCAGGCTTAATAGCCTTCGGGGGGCCACTTCCCAATTCTGGCCAAGGGCCGGGAACCATTGGCATTGAGGGTCTTGGTGGCTGTGCGTGTTCGTTTGGCGGATTAGGAGCAGCCGGGGTGACACGGGAACAGGTGGCCCCGGTGATGGGCCCAATGCAACAGCCGGAAATGGCGTAGAAGGGTACGGCGGTGGGGGACATCAAGCTGGTGTTGGCGTTGTAGGGACGGGGGGGGGCGGCGGCTGCGGGCATGACCGGAGTGATTGGTGTTGGTGGAAGCGGCGTTTTTGGCGGCGGAGATGGCGTGGATGCGTTTGGTCAAAATTCCGATGAATCCCTCCCGATGGTAACGGGATATACGCAACCACGGCGGATGGCGGACACGGTTCTGGTCCGAATGGATGGGCGGATACTTTTGTAGGGACATCAGCGTAACTGGCACGAATTTCGCAGGTACCAAGGACTTCAAGATCGACCACCCCACTGACCCCACCAACAAATACCTGTATCACTCATCCGTCGAGTCTTCGGAAATGATGAACATCTATAGCGGGAACGTCAGCTTGGATAGCAATGGCGAAGCCGTCGTCCAACTTCCGACTTGGTTTGAAGCAGTGAACGGAGATTTTCGTTACCAACTTACCTCTATTGGAGCACCAGGTCCCGGGCTGTACATTGCTCAAAGGGTCGGCGGCAATCACTTCAAGATTGCCGGAGGCAGCGCGGAAAGCGAAGTGTCATGGCAGATCACGGCTGTTAGGAACGACCCTTATGCCAAAGCATATCCATTGGTGGTCGAGCAGCAAAAGGATGTCCGTGACCGTGGCTACTATATCCATCCTGAGGTGTACGGAGCTCCCCCGAGAAAAACGAATCGGATGGTCACGGGAACAGGATCGATGCGGGAAACAATAAGAAGAGCGAAACGGAGGCAGCCGTCGGCAGTTCCTCAACCGGGCAAGTCATTATTAACCTTAAGGTAGAACGTCCGCAGAGCCGGAGTCGAAACCACCGCTACGGCTCCAGCGCCCCCTTTGGCCGTTGTCACTATACGTCTCCGTTATGAGATTTCCTGCTGGCGCAATAATACCTGCCAATTTGTCATTTTCGGCTACTGGTTCTTGCTCTCGTGATTGCGAAGAGAAATAATGACCTTGTGAGATTTCTGTCGCTACATTCCTGTTGCTGTGTGCCGCTCGGCTGTGGGTCTGTCAGCAAGGCACCCAAGGATCTCGAAATAGACGGCAAATCATACTTCGCTTGCCATGGCTTGATAACCGTATCGTCCGAAGGTTCGGGTAAGCAATCGGTATCGTTCACGGACCCGACAACACCAGCGAGGAAATCCACGGGGCAACTCGCATAGAAATCTCCAGCCCATCAGTCACCGGAAATGACCTCCGGAAATTGTGTGATTCCAAATTCGCTGCGGAACAGGCCGAGCTTGAGCGAAAGGCAGCAGAAGAGGCGCGGAAACAAGCCAATAACCGTCGCTGGCAAGAACTCAAGAAAATAAGAAGGATGTCTGTGGCGACAAATCAATAATGTTCTACAACGACGGAAATGCGGACATCACGATTGCTGGTACGATTTCCTGCGCTTCCGAAGGTTACAATGGTCCACTAAACCTATCAGCTTATGTGTCGCCGATAGGATGCACGGCATTACAGAGCAAATTTCCGCAGTACACCTGCCATTTGGAACCCGTGAGCTTGGATTTCAGCAGGTCTCAGCCCATTGTTAAACGGCAGCTTCGCCGTCTTAAGGCGACCTATGGGCAGACCTCACCACCACCGAGCTTGGTACCTTGAAGTGTGGGGAAGTCGCCGCTAACGAGATCGTGACTTTGCTGGTAGAGGCTGGCTATTGGGTCAAGGTGAGAACAGCGGCTGGGTATCCGGCTGGGCACCGACTGGTGGGTTTGAGGTTGTGAAGTGAAGAGGAAAGCGGCTACCCGTCGGCTACCCGCGACGGGCTGTTAACGCAAGCCTCTTACGTAGTGTGTTTTGATTTCCAACGCGCTCTTTTTTCATACGTTCTCTCCGCTATCTTAACGGAGAGAACTTTCTCAAATTCCAGTTGAGGCAAGACATACGGAATATTGACCTCACCCAGGGGAGTCCAGGTAACAACTTTCTTGCAGAGCTAGGCCTCTATTCCAGACGAACGTTATGCTCGTTGCGAAACCTGGAGTAGTCGCTCCCTTCTTCAGACTAACCGTGCCGTGTTCCTTGGTGACAGGAATAGGTTCAGATGATGCCTTTACGACTCTGGCACGCATCGTTGCCTCTTTGTCCGTATGCGCGTTATGGTCATGTTTTCTCCTATGGAGCCATTGGGTTCTAAATTGTAGATGCCTACCGATATGACCTGGCGACTCTGGAATCGCTGCAGTAGAAGGCCATTATGTCGCTTAACCGCTCTTCCGGTTGTTCCCCCGGCAGGAATCTCCGGCTGGCGAGGGGAACTTCAAATTGAAGAGTCGTATTGGAAGTAGATTCCATATCCGCGGTGAATCTCACTGTGATTCCATACAAGTCGTGGTCAGTGTTATTTCTCACCGTAATGGGATAGCTGTCCCACATCGGCAGTCCACAAGCGGGACCGAAGGTTGCGGCGATTCTCTCGGTCGTGGAAAGCTGCCGCAGGTTGAAACTTCCAGTGCGCGATTACTTTTCCACGATTCTCCCTGGGCTTGCCGATCTCCCGATCCGGCGCCTCTCAGACTTTACTCCCGCTGCGTGGGTCGCCCGGCATTCACAGACTCAAGCGACCGGGGTATTAGCGTGAAGTGATTTTGCGACCACAACCCGATCGCGGTCATTAGGTCATTACTTCCTGTTGGCCGACCAGGACGAAGCCGCTGGCGCGGCGGACGCTACCGCGTGTTCGGGGATCGGCAGTTGGTGAGGGATTGGAAAGAAGATAAGTTGGGTCACAGAAAAAGGAGGTCCCTGTGACCCAACTTACGCAAAAAGATGCTGGAAGAACTCCAGCGTCGTAATTACTCCCATCGTACCGCAAAAACCTACGTCCGCATCGTCCGCGATTTCGCGGAGTATTTCCACCAGTCGCCCGGACAAGCTCGGGCCCGAGCAAATCCGGCAGTATCAGGCCTATCTGTTCCAGAGCAAGAAGCTTGCTCCGGCCACGGTCGGTCAGTATGTGTCCGCCTTGCGCTTCTTGTTCGTCAAGACACTGCGCGGCACATTTCTCGCCGAGTACATTCCGTTTCCCAAATCCCGCAAGCGACTGCCGACCGTGCTCAGCCCGGAGGAAGTGGCCCGACTGATCGACGCGGCCCGCAATCTCTATCACCGCACGCTGCTCATGACCCTGTATTCCACCGCCATGCGCCGGGCCGAACTATGCCGACTGAAGGTCAGCGACATCGACAGTCAGCGCATGATGATTCGCATTCACCAAGGCAAGGGCAGCCGCGACCGCGATGTACCCTTGAGTCCCAAGCTGCTGGAGACCCTGCGCGTCTACTGGCGCTGGATGCAGCCCACCACCTTTCTGTTTCCCGGGTACCGTGAAGGGAGTGCGCGCCGACGTGCCCATCACGTGCCAACATGGTTTGGTTAGGCCTGCCGGCAAGCCGCCGAGCGCGCCGGCATCACCAAACGCCTTTCTCCCCACACGTCTGCGACACAGCTGCGCGTCCCACCTGCTCGAAGCCGGCGCCGACCTGCGCACCATTCAGGTCTTACTCGGACATTCCCGACTGGAGCACACTCTCGGTCTACCTGCATCTCTCGCACAAGCATCTGCAGGCCGTCCCCAATCCGCTCGATGCAACTGCAAGTCTCCAGCCTCGATGACGTCAAACGTTCCCGGAGGCTCAAGAAAAAATGACTCGGCCCCTCCTCGAGGTGGCCGATATCGTTCGCGCCCAAGGCGATCGCTTCATCCAGAACAACTTCCGCTGGTTCCACTGGGCCCATCGAAAGTACTGCGCGCCATCGCTCGCTGCCGCACCGCGGCACTCGGCGGGCATCGCGATCAGTGCCCGCGCTGTGGCTATCGCGCCATCTCATTTAATAGTTGTCGCGATCGCCATTGCCCCAAGTGTCAGAGTGGCGCTCGCGACAGGTGGATCGCTGGCTCGGCAGAGCGAACTGCTGCCGGTCGCCTATGTCCACGTTGTCTTCACTCTGCCTCACCAACTCTCCCCACTGGCGCTGCAGAACAAGAAGGTCCTCTATGACCTCTTGTTCCGCGCCAGCGCCGAGACCCTACTGGAGGTAGCCGCCGATCCCGAACACCTGGGAGCCGAGATCGGCTTCCTTTCCGTCCTGCATACCTGGGGACAGAATCTGCTCGCTCATCCGCACGTCCACTGCGTCATTCCCGCCGGTGGCCTCTCCCCCGACCACACCCGCTGGATCCATCCCCGCTACCCCTTCTTCCTGCCCGTCCACGTCCTCAGTCGCGTCTTCCGCGGCAAGTTCGTCGCCGGTTTAAAACGACGATTCCAGCAACACCAACTCACCTTCGCCGGATCTCTTCAGCCGCTCGACAACGAGAAGGCCTTCCGCTCCTTCTTGCGCCCCTTGTTCCGTCAGAACTGGGTCGTCTATGCCAAGCCACCTTTCGGCGGTCCTCATCATGTGCTCGGCTATCTCGCCCGCTACACCCATCGCGTGGCCATCACCAACCACCGCCTCGTGGCTTTCGAGCAGGACCAGGTTACTTTCCGCTGGAAGGATTATGCCCACGGAAATAAGAAGAGAATGATGACGCTCGGTGCGCAAGAGTTCTTGCGCCGCTTCCTGCTCCACGTCCTGCCCCGCGGCTTTGTCCGCATCCGGCTTTTCGGGTTCCTGGCCAATCGCTCTCGCGCTTCCCATCTAGCGCTCGGCCGGCAACTGCTGGCCTCCGCTGGTTCGACGGAGCAGGAAGTTAAAACAAACGACGCCCGCTTCGAGACCTCTTCTCTCTGGCACTGCCCGCACTGCGGCGCATCGATGATCGTGATTCAGAGATTTACTGCTGCAGAACTATCAGCATGCATGTACTTCGATTCTTCTTAACCTGTTCCTCAGCCGCGATGCAAGGATGTGCTCCCGCACGCCGACGCATTCGTGTCCTCGCTGTACTGAAACAGCCTTCTTTGGAGGGTTCCGATTCTTTCGCTTCCAGGGGCCGCGACCATCGCAACTCCACTTTGACTGTTCTCGGCCCGTCCTCCATCTCTCGACTCGATCCCAGACTGGCATTCAAATCCCATAGCGCACCGCGTCCGCCGCAAACGCCAACGGCTTCCTCCTAGTCTCCTTATCGAAAACGCCTCGGGTCCGCATTATCTTTCTCCGGAGTGTCTTGTCCGAGGCGTTTTCAATAGAGGCTAGCGACAATCCATTCAGAATCGCCCCGAGCGCCGCAACCTATTTCAGACGTTATAATGGCGATCACCAATGAAGGTGACGCCTGGTAGGAAGCTCGGGCCGTATAAATCCAGTCCCTACTGGGCGCGGGCGGGATGGGCGTGGTTTACCGGGCACGAGATGAGCGGCTGGACCGCGATGTAGCCATCAAAGTACTCCCCCCAGGACTGATCGCCGATGAAACCGCTCGCAAGCGGTTCCGCGAAGAAGCGCTCGCGTTGGCGCGGCTGAACCATCCCAACATCGCGGCCGTCCATGACGTCGGCGAGCAGGATGGTTCCGATTATCTGTGTGATGGAATACCTTGCCGGGCAGTCGTTGGCCGATAAGTTGAGAGCAGGCCCACTACCCAACAGCGAAGTGATCGCGTTCGGCACGCAGATTGCCGCAGCCATCGAAGAGGCGCACGAACAGGGCGTCGTTCACCGTGACCTGAAGCCGGCGAACATAGTCGTCAGCCCCAAAGGTCACGCGAAAGTCCTGGACTTCGGCTTGGCAAAAATTCTCCGGGGGGCCGGCAGCGACACGCCAACGCAGTCGATAACCGAGACCAAGGGAATCGCGGGCACGCCGCAATATATGTCGCCCGAGCAGGCCGTAGGCAACCAACTCGACGCGCGCACCGATCTGTGGAGCCTCGGCATCGTACTCTATGAGTTGCTCATCGGCCGTCCGCCATTTGAAGGGAACAGAACCTCGCCATTCTGCGTGCGATCACCGAAACTTCTCCGAAGCCATTGCGCGATCTGCTTCCCGAACTTCCAGACGATACGCAGCGCATCGTTTCTCGAGCGATGGAAAGAGATCTAACCAAGCGATATCAATCGGCGGCCGAGATGAAGCGCGACCTCGCAGCGGCACAAGCGCGCTTGAGCGCCGGGATTTGTTCGCTAAACCGAGCATGCCACGTCGCTGGGGCCGACGGCCGTCGTCGTGTCGGGATTGCTTTTATTGGCCGGACTGACAACCTGGTTTTTCCTCCGATCCGAGAAAAGACATTGGGTGCGGGAACAGGGTATTCCTGAGATCAACAGGCTCAACGCGGCGAACCAGCCTCTTGCCGCCTATCTACTGCTCGAGAAAGCCGAGCAATATCTGCCCAGTGACCCCGATCTCGCCAAAATCGCCGCGCAAACAACGAGCACAGTTTCCGTCGCCTCGAATCCGCCTGGCGCCATGGTGGAAATCCAGGATTACCTGCCCACGGAAACTACATGGCACAGCCTGGGTCAAACACCACTCTCAAAGATCCGAGTCCCCAAAGGATATTTCCGCTGGAAAGTTTCGAAGGCGGGGATGAACGACTATATCGCTGCCCCATTGAGCTCTCGACACCGTGAATTTCAATTTGAACACGGTGCAAGTGGCGCCCGATGGGATGGTTCCGGTTAACGGCCAACCTTGGTCGGAATTTATCGGCTTTATCGGATGGCTCGGTCCTTACGATTTGCCGTCTTATTTCATCGATCGCTTCGAAGTAAGCAACCGGCAATACCAGCAATTCGTCGACGGCGGAGGATATCGGAATCGCGAATACTGGAAGGAAAAATTCCGCAAGGGCAATCGCGAGCTGAGATGGGATGAAGCCATGTCCGTATTCCGCGACAGCACAGGCGGCCCGGACCTTCGACCTGGCAGGGCGGCCATTATCCGGAAGGGCAGGCAGATTATCCCGTTTCAGGCGTCAGCTGGTACGAGGCCTCCGCTTATGCCGCTTTTGTTGGCAAGAGTCTGCCGGTCTTGTCGCAGTGGTATCTCGCCGCTCCGCCCGATGTCGCTGCCAATATTGTTCCCGCGAGCAATATGACAGGGAAAAGCGTGGCTGCCGTGGGTGCATACAAAGGCGTGGGGCCATTCGGCACTTACGACATGGCCGGCAATGTTAGGGAATGGATTGCGAACTCCTCTGGCGGTGACACGCGAATGCTCCTGGGCGGAGCATGGAATTCGCAAGTTTATATCTATGGCGAAGCCGAGGCGCTCGCCGCCTTCGACCGATCCGCCGGCAACGGTTTCCGTTGCGTGCGAAATAATACGCCCGTCCCAAAGCAAGCTGCCGATCCGATTCAGCCCCTGGTGCGCGATTTCTCCAAATACAGGCCCGCCTCCGACGCCGTCTTCCACGCTTACGGCGCGATATACGCCTACGAAAAGACTCCGCTGAATGCGAAAGCAGAAGGCATGGTACAGGAGACCGCGGATTGGCGCAAGGAAAAGATCTCCTACGACACGGCCTACGGCGGGCGCATGAATGCGTATCTGTTTCTGCCCAAGAATGTTGCGCCCCCCTATCAGACGATCTTGTTTTTCCCTAGTGCGAGGGTGGAGTTCCTCGACCCCGATAGCTCGCATCTCGGCGACACAGAATTCTTCGACTACATCGTGCAAAGCGGACGTGCTGTGCTCTACCCGGTTTATCAAGGAACGTACGAGCGCCAGCATGATCTCAGATGCCCGGCGCATCCCAGGCCATGGAACCGACGACCCAGCGTTACAAGGATGTTGCCCGCTCGCTCGACTATCTGGAGACGCGTTCCGACATCGACAAGACTAGGCTGGCCTATCTCGGCGTAAGCATGGGCGCAGCGGAAGGCGTAATTTTCGCGACGCTGGAGCAGGATCGCCTAAGCACAGTTGTGTTCCTCGACGGAGGCTATTTTCTCGATCCGCCTCAACCCGGCGGCGACCAGGCCGACTTCGCCTCGAGGCTCAAGAAACCCGTACTCATGGTCAACGGCCGCTACGATTATTGCTTCTCGCTTGACGCTCGCAGGAACCGATGTTCCGCAATCTCGGCACTCTCGCGGCCGACAAGAAACATGTCGTTCTTGAAACACCGCACGACGTGACCGCCGATCGTCCCAATTTGGTAAAAGCGGTTCTGGAATGGCTGGACAAATACTTAGGCCGCAGCACCTGACGTGAATTCACGGGCAGCCGCTTACGCTGGTTACAAACTGGGCCGCACACCTGAAACAATAAGCGTCGCTGCGGGAGCCTAGGCTCGGCAAGTGAAAGGAATGCATCCCCAGTCGGCCTGAGGCAGCGAAGTCTAAGCGACCCGCAAAAGGACGCCCACGTAAAGTCGACAGAGCCAATCTCATTTCTTGGTAATCCGAATGATCGTTCCCGAGTAACGGGCAAACCGGCAGTAACCCAAGCTGGCTGAGAATTATTGGATTCAAGTGTCGAAGTCACACCGGCTGTGGATTTAATCTGTCAACCATGTGTTTGCTCTGACACTTACACTCGATCCATGACATCTCTCGTCAAGAATGTAAGTATGAACTGACCGGAAAGTGTACTACTTGCGGGGCAGCGCACTGACTGGGGGACTGGAAGCCTGTGGGCGACACGGAAACAGCGACGACCCTTCCTAGGGATTGGTGAAAGCCAGGAAAATCAATCTCATTACATTCCGGAAAACAGCTGCGAGAGCGACACTCCCAACCCCTTGGCGATGATCGCCACGTTCAGGATGGAAACATTCCGCTTCCCCCGTTCAACATCCGCCAGAAAACCCCGATCAATCCCTACTTGTTCTGTACCGCAGGGACGACCGCGACGATCAGGAAGTCAAATTCCCCTCATTAACTCCGAAACGCTGATCCCGAATCCTTTGGAAAGTACCTCCAACATGGGCAAGCAGACAGTTCTTGCCAGTCTCGATTTCCGAAATATGTCCGCGATCTATGCCAAATTAATTGCGCCATTTCGACCTGGGATAACCCCCTCTTGATCCGTAGCTGCCTGAGTCTTTCGCCGAAGCGTTCGGCAATAGTGCTGGACACACCGCGATTGTCTGCTGTAGGCTGCGGCCTACCTATCGGCTAGTGCCGACAGGGGCGGTTTGCATGAAGGAAACACTGTTCGCCTACCTAGCATTCACGGCCTATTGTAGAGTTCTCTATCTGGTGGTTTGCGCTTTCGACTGGACAGCCCCAGAAGATTGATGATTGGTGGCGGCGGAAACAAGATCCGCGTTTTTCAAAGAATGCCGTGAATGGCTCTTACAAACGGACAGAGAACGTGGGAAAACGCTTTCGCTCCGATCACTGACGGAGGGAAAAACTTGGCTTGGCTTTTGGTCGCCTTCGCTGTGGCAATCACTCTCGCCCTGAGAGCATCAGAGCAAGGAGCAATTTCCCTGTAGCACCTGTCCTTCCTGGGCTGCCAAGGGTCGATCACAACGCACGAGAGCGGAAGTGCTATATGCCGTACTTGCTTGACGACGATGACGGCAGAAGTTTCGCAGAGATCGGTGAATGCGCTGCCTGGAGCGCGACGTTTTGGGGCCTTTGCATTGAAGCCGGGGCACGCGAAAGCTGGCAAACCGTGCTCAGTTTGCGGAGCCACCGTACAAAGCCACTGGACGCCGTTAGCCGAAGAGGAGACGGAGCGCTGGTGCACTTGGCGTGCGCCCCAATTCGCAGCGGCGGTGCAGAACAAGGCAAATTCCTTCGGTGAGTTAAGGGAACTTGGGAACCGGCATATTTTCTAAACAGGGCGGAGTGCGTCGCCATGCTGAAGATTGTAGGATTTGTCATAGTCCTGGTGGCTGGATGGGGTGCATACAGACTGTTGTGGTCGCACGGCTGGATCGGCATATCGGCCACACTTCTGGTTTGGTTTTTTCTCGCCAGCTTGTATAAGCCTGCATGATCACACACCGCTCGGATGCCAGTCCGGACATTTCTATTTCTCCCGTTTGTCGGTAACGTGGAAAACTGCAAGCCGTTTGTTGCCCACATTGAACGTTTGCAATAGTGACGCTTTGAGTCTCCTCTTCCTCTTTCCGGGCGTTACGAGCCTCCACCCTTTACCAGAAGGCATCTTCGTACGCGTGGCATTATCTTTCCGCCGGTCGATGGCTCATTCATGCACGCAAATCTCTTCCATGCGGGACGCTCTAGGAGCGCAAACTCGCCCAAACGGCCTCCGTCGCCGGAAAAACCGTGAGCCGTGAAGCTGCGTGAACTAAGCAGTTGAATTTACAAGGATTAGCGTGAAACTCAATTCATGTTAATCTGTAGAATCAACGACATACAAAGATTTCGGCCTCACGGTGAGTAGCTCACTTCGGAGCGCACTTTCCCCCACTTTTTCCGCTATCCCTCTCATTTAACACGCTTTCATGTGAATTCTTTTGAAGGCTGAAATCGTTCTCTTTCGAAGCATAAAGGGGGCGTTCTCGGGGCTGATGATTCATTCCCGGCTGACCTCTACCTAACGGCTAATTCGAACGGGCCATATGTCGGCTGTGTGCAACCGCGCAGCCTGGATCAAGCCTTCCTCTCCTGCACGCCTTAATACAGGTCGCAAGACTATGTCCCACAGGCTAAGCCCCGCTAGCTGTTTCGCTAGGCTATTACCTAAGACTATTGCGCTATCTAACTCCTATACTGATGCCGCAAATGGTGCGGACTTGCACTTTGAAACCCCCGCAGTTGCCGGTCGGTCGAGTGGACGGCGGCTCTGCACTGCCTCGTAGCTATGTCTGTATAGGTAATGACTAGCAGGCACTGCCTGCACGTTATGCCATACGGGCTAGGCTAAGGGCAGTAAATATAAATCGTGAATCTGGCGGATTGGGAGCGATCTCATCCCCGCCTTTTTCATTCTACGGAGGAAAACTCAATGGAACAGCTTTACGACATACCGACAGCCGCAGACCTTCTATGCATATCACCCTGGACCGTACGCAGCTACATCGCTACAGGACGCTTGAATGCAGTGCGCATCGGTAGGCGCGTGCTTCTAGAGGGTGCTGAACTGGAACGATTGGTGGCGGCAGGAAGGGAAAACAGAGACACCCAGGAGATGGCATGCGAAGTCAAGTGAAAGCGGAAAAGCTTAACGCGCAAAAGCCGGGCGTAGAACATCCCGAAGCCGAAGATCTCGCAACAGAGGCCAGCCCTGCGGGCAAGGGCACTCTTCTTGAGCGAGTTCGTGAATTCATCGAGAAACTCGTTTTCTTGCCAAAGGTCGAGCTGTACACACTGGTAGCCACATGGGTTATTGCAACCCACATGCACCAGGAATTCGACTACATGGGCTACCTGTTTGCGTATTCACCTGAACACCAGAGCGGCAAGTCCACGCTTCTCAAGGTTCTGCATCTTCTCGTATACGAATCAACAGGACCGCAGGTGTCTCCGACGCCTGCTGTTTTATTTCGTACTGCTGAGAAGCACACTCAGCTTCTGGACGAAGTGGACTCCTGGACCAATCCAGCCGAATTGAAGGATGTTCTGAATTCGGGCTTTGAAAAAGGTGGATCTGTGACGCGTTGCGACCGCGACCCGAGAGTCGGTTTTAAGCCTAAAACGTTCTACGTGTACGGACCAAGAGCCTTGGCCGGAATTGGTGTCGGCAGACTACACCAAACAACTCTGGACCGCACGTTCGCATTCCAAATGTTACGCCAAAACAAGGCTGAGAAACGAGAACGTCTGCGTCCGTGCAACCACGCAGAGCCAGCTAAACAGCTAAAGACGGAAATTGAAACTTGGGTTAGCAGAACTCGGCCCATGTTGTCGCTGCTTACCGGAAGGGGAGTTTCGCTTGCCTTGACCAGTTTAGTGATCGGACGATGGACATTGCTGAGCCACTCGTTTCCATCTTGAAGGTGATGTACGAAGGCCGTGAGGACTGGGATCATGTCGAAGCAGGTCTGATCGAAGCCGTTTCCTTCACTCGAAAAGAACAGCACTCGCAATCTCCCGACCACGGAATCTTGCAATACCTGTTGCACCTGACCGAGAACGAGAATCCCCTGACTGGAAATCAACGGAGCTTGCGGCACAGTTCGCCAACTCTGAACTAAGACCAGAACCATTGAAAAATCCGGGGTTGTCCGGAAATACGGAATTCCGCACAAAAGTTGCCGGGCCGGAGATGGTACTCCAAAGTACAGATTTGTAATCAACAGGGCGGAACTACTGGACATTGTTGGGCGCTGGGTGCCGGAGGGCGAATTGCAAGACGCAGAGCCGGCCTACGAAGCCGTTAGCCACGAAGGCGTAGTAGGTGTAGTGAGTGAGTAAATAAATATAAATATAAATATAAAGATTGCCAAGGGGCTGGAGGATTAGGGTTGTCCCCGGATTTCCCAATAGGCTACTACACCTACTACGCCAGCCCACCATTCCATCGTTCGTCCGACTGATTACGCTGGTCAGGCACTAGACAAATGGCGCGGAATTGCACTTCAGGGTCGCCGGGGAAGCTCGCCTATCTGGCTTCCCGACAACTGAGAAGAGGGGGAATCGAGTGTCGATCTTTAAACGGGGACGGATTTACTGGTATCACTTCATTTTCAATGGCGACCACGTCCAAGCGAGTACGAAGCAGGGGAATCCACGCGTTGCGCGGCAGATTGAGGCAGCGGAGCCACAAGGCTGGCAAAGGGGGAAGTCGGGATTAGAGAGAAAAAGCAGTCCCTACGTTTGGCCAGGCCATGAAAGACTTTCTGCTGTGGTCCGAGACGCAGCACGCCGCGCATCCCCGCACGCACAAGCGATACGTCACGAGTAGCGCCGCGCTTTTGCGATTTTTCAAGAATGATCGACTCGACCAGATCGCGGCGGAAGTTGTGGAACGATTCAAAGCACAAAGAGCGAAGGAACGCGGTGAACAACTGGCCGTCAGCTTCGCCCTGCCACCACGAATCGGGAACTCGCATGCGGAAAGGCGATGTACAGTTTCGCCATAAAGTCTGGAGTTTTGTTACAGAACCCTTTCAGCCGGGTGAGGTTCTTGGCCGAGGAAAACGAGCAGACGCGGGTTTTGAGCTATGAAGAAGAGCAGCTCTATTTGGCGGAGGCGTCACAGCCATTGCGAGATATCGCCAGCCTCATGCTGGAGACCGGAATGCGCCCTGAAGAGGTTTACCGAATCTCGAGAGAAAACGTACATTTGGACGACGGATTTCTCGTTGTGCCTTTGGAAAAACCAGAGCTGCCAAGCGGCGAATTGTCCTGACCCGCAAGGCTGCCGAGATTCTGAGGACAAGCGATTTGAATAGACAACCAGGGAAATGTTTGTTTCCGCACGAGAAGGACCAAAACCAGCCAATGCTAAAGGTCAACAACGCCCACGACGGAGCACTGAAGCGCAGCGGCTTGCCCGCATTCCGGCTCTACGATCTGCGCCACACCTGGGCAACACGTGCCGCGATGTCTGGAATTGATCTGGTGACCCTGGCTGCAATGTTAGGGCACTCACGCATTCAGATGGTCCTCCGCTACGCTCACCCAACCGCTGAGCACCAAGCGAATGCGATGCACCGCTTGGAGGAGTTCAATGGGACAAAGCAAATAGAAGAATATGAGAGGAAAGAGGGGCACCCGCTACAGTGAGCGAATCGGGCATTTCCTTACTGGCTGCAAGACGTTGAAAAGATTGGAGGCGCGGGTCGGAATCGAACCGACGTATAAAGGTTTTGCAGACCTCTCCCTTACCACTTGGGTACCGCGCCTGAAAGAGGCGTTTTGAAAAAGCCCTGCTCTCGGCAGGGGCCGGGGCATATTCTGGAGCGGGAGACGGGATTTGAACCCGCGACTTCGACCTTGGCAAGGTCGCACTCTACCACTGAGTTACTCCCGCTCTTCGTCTCATTCTACAGCACTTGCGCATTGACTGACAATTTACTGCCCCCGCATATCGCTCCCGCCCGGCTCGTCCGGGACGATTGCCAACTCCGCAATGTACTGTCCTTGAGCCTTGCGTGCCCTCGCGTGGATGTGGTGCATTGTCATATCTTTACTGCTTACTGCTGTGGCGCAACATTCTCTGGATGACCGCAGGATGGGTGCCCTGTTCAGCCAGCCAAGTCGCGAGCCCGTGCCTCAGGTTGTGGAATCCGAAACGGCTCACCAGTTCGCTATCGTAATAACATTTCCCGTCGCGTTCTTCCAAGACCCCAGCAGCGAATAGCCGCAGGACGAATATCCCACGCAAGCGCCAACGCCTCACTAACCGACGTCGTACTGCGCCAGTTGCGGACCGCGAAAGAGCGATCATAGAGACCGGTTGGTTTTGAAATCTGTACTCTCGAACGCTAATATTTCATCCGCCAGGGAAGGAGAGTCTATGCCTGTCAAACAACACAGCCACAAGCATCCCGAAGTCGAACAGCGCGTGAAAGCACTGGAACAGAAGATCAAGACACTAGAAGAGACAGTGCGCGACTTCCAGAATCAGATAAAGACGCATGTCCATCCCCATACTCACTGAGGATCACCGAGAACCGATGACTAAAGTCAAGCTGGTCGTGGCACTAACCTGTATTGCCCTGACGTTGGGCATCATAGCAGCACAGGAGCGGGCGAAGCGTGAGCCGATGACGTTCGCCTTGGACTGCGCCGGTGGCGACTGCCCGCTGCTCAAGGGAGCGCCGCAGACGAGCGGGATGAGGGGCGGTTCGGTGAAACTCAAGCCTGGCGAGAGCGTGGGTTGGCATTCGACTTCCGCGAACGAAGAAGCTCTGGTCATCCTGCACGGGAGCGGCGTTGCGAATGTCGAGGGACATCCCGATGTGCCGCTCAAGGAAAAGATGCTCGCCTACATCCCTCCCGCGACACGGCACAACGTCACGAACAATGGATCGCAAGTCCTTGAGTACGTCTGGCTGGTCGCGCCGACAACCCGGGCAGCGGCCAAGTGACTGGTGATGAATGGGGGATTCACGCTATCGGGGCTGCTGCCAGGGGCAGGCGAGCGCCATTCCGTCGACATGCGAAAGGGCCGCCCTGGTGGGGCGGCCCCGAGAGAGTGTAAATTCGAACCTCAGACCAGCTAGCCTAGAAGGTGTTCTTGCAAGTTCCGGGTTCGCCAATTCCACGTGCCTTGGTGTTCAGTTCCAGCATGGTTTGAGCGATGTAGTGTTTTCCGCCGATGGTATTGGTGTAGTGGGAACCATTCCCAGCAATGTGCGTCGTACCGAAGAACCACGCACAGCAGTCTCCCGACTCGCCACAATTATTACCTGCCCAGGCCGTTTGCAGGTTGACTTCCGGATCGCTCACAGTCTCCGAAAACTCGTGCCACATAACGTTGACGACACCGTCTGCGCCGGGATCGTTGTTCGGGCTGGTGGTGTCGCCAAGGACCACGCTGGCTACGCAGCCACTCGGGCATTGGCTGATGGCGTTGCCGACCATGGAATACTTGATGATGTCACCGGGGACGATTGAGCTCGAGGGGCCGTGATACCCGCAGAAGAAGCTGCAGAAGCCATCGGAATCGGTTACATCTTTAGCCGTCAATACGAAGTAGATTCCGTTCTTATCGGCAGGCAGATGGTGGCCGCTGATGGCATTGGCTGCAATCTGCTGTATCCCAGCGTCATTGACGCTGTGGCCCATGGAGTAATTGTCATGATAGTCGTTGGCGGTAGTGTGGTGTACGGTGATCGGCACGAACTTGTTGGCGCTATCACTATACCTGGTGTTGATCTTGCTCATCGTCGTGCCGCCCAGATGAGCGAAGTAGCCGTCGATGACGCTCTTGTCCTTTTTCGTCCAAGTGCCGTACCAGACGATGTAAATCGTAGGAGTTTTCTCAAATACTGGTCCACCGTTGTAATCGATGATACCGGTGAGATTGGGAACTTCTCCCTGCTTAAATGGCCGCAGCGCATGGACGTTCGAACTGAGCTGCGCCATTGCGCAAGATGCCAGACACACGATCAGTACAGCGCCGATCCAGTGCTTTCTCATTATTGTGTTTTCTCCCCTGGTGAGTTGGGGTGACCGAATGTCTACCCCGAATAGGATGCGTGCGACATCATCAGCAAAGGTCAGCCACAAGTCAATCTGAAAAATTTTGCACCCTTGGTCGTAGCTCGTACTAGAGCCAATAGTATCTTGGACTTAGCAGAGTGCCTCTCCGTAAGGCCCGCGGGATAGTGCGATATTCCTTGCGATTTGCAGGGGCTAATACCTTGATGGGATGCCGCTTTGCCGCATGTGCTCGTTAGCCTTGGCAGTGATCTGGTTGCGCACGTCCCACAGATCCTTGTAGAAAAGGTGCTCCATACGCTGGTGCAGCACCTCAACTGGCGTTCCCATCGTCCCCACGACTCCGCCGCCGATGATTCTTTGCGCCAGTTTCAGATGATGGAAGCGGAACAAATGCACCCGCTCATCGAAGTCGAGAAGACGCTCGGCGACGTCATGCAGCCCGAAGAACTCCTCATGACGGCGGTACACGTCGTCCACACTCAGGTGTGAGCGGTTTAACTGCTCGTGGAACACTTGGCCGAGCCGCGGACCAATGTGGAGCAACGAAAGGAATCCTGGCGAGTCAAGTCCGCTGCCATGTCCCAACCCGGCGCGAATGACGTGATAATCGTAGGGCGTAATGGTTTCGAGAACGTGCAGCAGTCCGATCGGGAAATCCAACATCTGATTCCCGCGACGAATAAGCCGCGCGGCGTTGGCATAGTCTCCCTGCGAGATCAGGTCGTGGGCGCGCTGCAGCTCGAAAGCGACACCCTTCAGCAAGACTTCTGACGCTTGATGCACCACCTGAAAAGTCAGTTCATCCTTGTGCGAGAGTTCTTCCAAGGTCTTCTGAAGCGACAGCAGTTCATCTGTCCGAAGATAGCGCTCATAGTCGGACGCGCCCTTGCCGGGGAGGATCGGTTTTTTCAGGTCATCCATGCCAGTTTCGGTCTAATCAAGCCACGCTGATTTTAGCGCCAATCCCTCCGTCCGGCGCCTAAAACCCTTCCGGCTGCTCTCAGTGGCCTGTCCACTGCGGGTCCCGCTCGGGGGCGACGATCTCCCCGTCCCGCATATGAATGATCCGGTCGGCGTAGCTTGCAGCCTCCGGATTATGCGTGATCATCAACACCGTTTGTCCGAGATCTTTGTTCGTTTGCCGCAGCATGGCCAGCACAATATCGGAATTCTTGGAGTCCAGGTTGCCCGTGGGCTCGTCGGCCAGCACGATCGCCGGTTGGTTGATGAGCGCGCGCGCCAGAGCGACTCGCTGTTGCTCACCTCCCGACAGCTCTGAGGGGCGATGATGCATCCGTTTGCTGATCCCAAGCAAGTCGCTGATCTTCTGGAAATAGGCGGGATCGACCGGCTTGCCGGCGATGTCCTGCGCAATACCGATGTTGGAACGCGCGTCCAGCGTCGGCAAGAGATTGAATTTCTGAAAAACAAACCCGATCTTGCGTTTGCGCATGCGAGTGCGCTCGGCGTCAGAGAGCTTTGCGAAATCGTCTCCGTCGATCACCACCGTTCCCGAGTCGGCCCGCGTCAGGCCACCTAATAGATAGAAGAGAGTGGATTTTCCGCTGCCCGACGGGCCCACCACGGCCACAAACTCGCCCCGCTTTACCTGGAAGGAAATACCGCGCAAGGCTGGGACGTCGACTTTGCCCACCCGATAGGTTTTGCGCAGATCGGTGGCGACGATGAATTCAAGCATCCCGTATCAGACGATACCATAGGGGCTGGATTCTTGTGGGCAGGTGCGGATTGTGGCTTCCGGGGATAACTTCTTCAGGCTGCGGTGGTTCGCGAGGCCGGTCGCTTGAGCTTCTGCTGCGCCCGCTTCGGTCCCCGTTTGCGCACGAGGAGCAGGCGAATGCGCTCGAGGAGTTCCATCGGCGCGTACATCCCCTTGGGCAGGAAGATGTCGGCCTGGGTATCGCGGTCGTAGATTTTTACTTTTCCGGACAGGAGAACCGCGGGAGTGTCGGGAGAGATAGCTTTGACGGCCTCGACGAGCTTGGTGCCATCGAGCCCGGGCATGATCAGGTCTGTGATCACGAGATCGATGCCCCCTTTGCGGAAGCGCTCCAGTGCCTCTTCGCCCGTGGTGCATGCGATCACACGATATCCTCGCGTTTCCAGCATGACCTTGCGAATGGATAGGGATTGCTCGTGGTCGTCGACACAGAGGATCGTGCGTTTGGGCTTCATCTTCTTCCAGGGGCTGCGCCCGGTCGCAGCCGCGAAAACTTTCACAATGACGATTGGCTAATTCGAGAATCGAGAGCGACAAGAATCCTAACGGGAAAACTACCGCTCTGTAAAGTGACGCGGATGCTAATGGCAAATTGCGCCATTGAAAATTTTGTCGCGATGTGATTGCGTTGATTTTTCAACGCATCCCGCACCGCACTCAAAGGAAAACTTCGCCGCGCATCACCTGCACGCAGTTACCCCCGACACGCACGTTAACCACACGGTTATCTTCCTTCCCGGCGCGCACAAAAATTCTGCTGGGCCTTCTCATCTCGATGCCTTGTTCGATCAGCACTCGTTCGTCTGATTGCGCGACGCCATGAGCCACCATCCAGGCGGCTGTACAACCAGCAGCTGAGCCGGTGGCGGGATCTTCGCCGTTGTAAAAGATCATGCGAGCGTGCAGACGGGCCGCGGGATCGACGCCTTCGCGCGTGACAAAATAGAAAAACTTGCCGTCGGTTCTCTCCAGATATTCGCTGGCACGGCGCGGGTCGATGTGAAGACTTTGAATCGTGTTCAAAGAACGCAAGGGAGCGATGACGAAGGGCATTCCAGTAGAAACGGTTTGAATGGGAAGGGATGAATCGAAGTCTTCCACGTTCAGGCCGGTCACGCGGGCAACGACATCGCGATCGTGTTGCGTGCCGAACGTCGGATCTCTCTGGGTCATCTCTCCGAATACGGGCCGACCTGCAGACTCTTCGAACCGAACCGGCACCCTGCCGACGTTCAAGTCGAGCACCACTTCCTGCGCTTGCGATGCGGCCGCGGAGAACGAATGCCGTCCCCAGTGTGGGATGGCCGGCAAAGGGCAGTTCTTCCGCCACCGTGAAGATACGGACGCGTATCCCTTTCTCACGTTCGCTGGCCGCATCGCGGGGAATGACAAAAGTGGTTTCAGAAAGATTCGTTTCCTTGGCGAATGCCTGCATTTCCGCGTCGGTGAGTCCCCGGCCGTCAGTGACGACAGCGAGAGCATTACCTTCGAAGGGTCGGGAGGTGAAGACGTCAATTTGGATCAGATCGAGCTTGCGCTGGGTCATAGGGTCCCTGGAATGCTCCGTGATGAGCGGCGATATTCTGATGCCGCCATTCGCCGATTGTCGCTGTTGCTCGCAAAACCGGTAACATGGGCTCAACAGTTCGGCCCTCTATTGGACTCAGCCGGGAGTGTCCAAGCGCAACTTTTTTTCACCGCTCCACCACGGCGTAGCCGGTTTGACAGCCTTTTTCGCGCACGCGTATGCTAGACAACGGAATGCATACGTGCGTCAGCGCCGGTGTCATGTGTTGTTGTGATTCAGCGCCGGAGTGCGGGTAGCAGAGCGAGTTCTTTCCTACCCACCCGGCCAGAATCGGGTGGGTTTTGTTTTTAGGCGCTATTCTCGGCCACTCCGGTCATGCATCGGCCGGTCGAAGCAGGCCATTCGACGCGGCAATCGGCCCGCAGCATTGATACACGAGATTTCAAAATCGAGTCGCAATTAAAGCAAGGAGATCCATCATGTCATTACGCATCAATTCCGAAGCCCCCGACTTCACCGCCGACACCACGCAGGGCAAGATCAACTTTCACGAGTGGATCGGTAACGGCTGGGCCATCCTGTTTTCACACCCAAAAGACTTCACTCCGGTTTGCACCACCGAACTCGGCTACATGGCGGGCCTGCAACCCGAGTTTGCCAAGCGCAACACCAAGATCATCGGCCTCAGTGTCGATCCGGTCACAAATCACGGCAAGTGGGCGGCAGATATAGAAGAGACACAGGGGCATAAAGTGACCTACCCCATGATCGGCGACCCGGAGCTCAAGATTGCGAAGCTCTATGACATGCTGCCCGCCGAAGCGGGCGAGACCTGCGAGGGCAGAACGGCTGCGGATAATGCTACGGTGCGCACCGTGTTTATCGTGGGACCAGACAAGAAGATCAAACTGATGCTCATTTACCCCATGAGCAGCGGACGCAATTTCGATGAGGTGCTGCGCGTACTCGACTCGCTGCAACTTACGGCGAAACACAACGTCGCAACGCCGGTGAACTGGAAGCCAGGCGAGGATGTGATCATTCCAACTTCCGTGTCGGAAGAGGATGCGAAGAAGAAGTATCCCCAGGGCTGGAAGACGCTGAGGCCCTACTTGCGGGTGGTTGGCCAGCCAAAATAGTTGCTTTCCGAAGAGCCAGTCTCGGCTGACGAGAAAAGGGGCCACGGCACACGTGAGCCCCGGCAACTCTGTCGCTGCTTTCAGCTATGTCGACGACACGTCCCATATAATCCCTTCCCACGGAAGCGCATGCGGTCCGGTGATCGTCCCGGTCTTCAAAACCGGCGGGCGGCATCTCTGATGTCGCCGGTGCGTTCGACTCGCACACGCTTCCGCCAAAATAAAGGACTTTGCTAACGCTGCGCGTTGTTCAGGGCGAAGTCCACGACCTTCCCCTGAGCTTCGGCCATTTCGTCGGTGACCACATCGCCACAGTCGCTCATCGTGGTTCTGATGTCGGCATGGCGCATGAGTTTCTGCTGGACGGCACAGCCCCTGCTGTCGCAGAAGTTGCGTGTGGAAACGACCTTTGCACACATTGCAAAACTCCGCGATTCGACTCTCTCCCCGCCGCCCCTCCCCACTCTCATTTGTGCTCTAGGGGATGCGATCCGGTCGTTTTCCCGACATCTCGTAGTTTCACGGGGCCATCGTGAACATCGATTGCCAGCAAATCCCAAGCCTTCAAGCATTTACCGTTTGGCACCCGCGCTGCATTCCAGAAGAACGTCGTGAATGCCGTCGGTGACTTACGAGACAGCCGGCGTCTTGCAGGATCGAAACCAAAAACTTCTGAGGACAATCACAGTGACCATACGCGAACTTTTTGTTACTGCGCTCTGCCTCGGTTGGCTCGTATGCACCGCCGCGATGGCACAGGGTGTCGACTCGCCGCAGCCAATCACCAAGATCAACCATTGGGCTGGCAACATCGCCCACACCAATGATGTTGCGGTGACGGGCACGGTCCAGAAGCTGCTCTCTGAGCGCAAGCCCGGGACTCCGATGGGGGCACGCATCCTGCTCAAGAGTGAGCAGGGAGTAATCGAAGCCAACCTCGGCCCTTACCTTCCGAAAGATGTCCAGGAAGGCCTAGCCAATGGTCAGGCAGTTCAGATCGTTGGTATCCCCCAAACATCCCATGGCAAGAACTACCTGCTTGCCCGTCAACTCGTGTTCGCCGGACGGCAGATCACCATCCGCAATGAACATGGATTTCTCGTGCGTCAACCTCGCACTGGTTCCAGCGTTCACCAAGGCCAGAGCGAATTAAATGGAGGCAATCAATGAAATCGCGTCTAACCATTCTTCTCTCTGGCATCGCAGGCCTGATGATGATGCTCACGGCCTGCGGCGGTGGGTCCGCCTCGGGTGGTTCGCCGCAGCCGATTGGGGTGTCCTTCGCTGCTCAGCCGCCGCTCGCCCTGGCGGCTTCCGCCACCGCGAGTCTAAGCGCGGCAGTAAATAATGACAGCGGCAATGCCGGCGTCAATTGGAGCGCGAACTGCGCAAGTTCATTGTGCGGCAGCTTCAACCCGGTATCTACCCCCAGCGGTACGGCAACCACCTTCGAGGCGCCCGCCGCCATTCCCGGCGGCAGCACCGTGACCATCACGGCGACTTCCGTGAGCGACGCGACGAAGTCGGTGTCAGCAACTATCACCATAACGGCACCGGCTGGAGTCTCCGTGTCCTTTGCTTCGCAGCCTCCGGCGTCACTGGTGCAGGGCCTGACCGTCAATCTCATCGCGGTCGTCAGCGGCGATAGCAAGAACGGCGGCGTCAGCTGGACCGTTGCTTGCGGCAGTTCGGCGTGCGGCACCTTCAATCCCAGGTCGACGGCGAGCAACGCGGCCACCACTTATACCGCGCCAAGCGCCGTACCGGCGGGAAGCACGGTAACCGTGAAAGCCACTTCGGCAAGTGACGCCACGAAATCAGTATCGGCGATCATTACCATCACCCCGCCACCGCCCGCGGTTCTGAGCGATGGCACCTATGTCTACCACCTCGCCGGTGAGGACATCAATGACAGCGGCAGTCCTTACTATGCCGCGGGCGCTTTCACCGTGAAAGATGGCGTCATCACGGGCGGAGAACAGGACTATGTCGACCAGGCACATGGCCAGACAGACACCCTGGTTCCCTCTGGATGCAGCATGAGCACTACTAACGATGGCAACCTCACCATCGTGCTCGATACGGGCGACCCGAACGTGGGCGTGAACGGTGTGGAGACGCTTCGCGGTTCCAAGGTCGCCGGTTCCCGCGTGCTGATCGCGGAGTTCGATTCCTTCGCTTCGGCATCGGGCAGCCTCGATCTGCAAACCAGTCCCGCGATGCCCACGGGAGGTTATGCATTCAACCTCTCCGGCCTGGACGGATCGACTTCGGCGAATGCATTGTTTATCGGAGGCATTCTCGATATCTCCGGGAGCTCTGTTTCGATCAGCAATAGCGTTTTCGACTACAACGATAACGGATCGGTCGGGCAGGGAGAGGCCTTCGCTTCCGGATCAGTCAGCGCTCCCGACTCCTTCGGGCGCATCACGATCGGCTTGAGCCCCAGTATCGCCTCCGGGGTCCCTCAATTTGGCATGAGTGGCTACATTGTCGGCGCTTACCGGATCGAGTTGATCGAAGATCTGCCCGATGCGCTCAATGGCGTGCTGGGGGGCACGGCGTTGGGACAAGGTTCCAACACGGGAACATTCACACCCGCCAGCGTGGAGGGTGGCTCGTACACCTACTCAGGCGTGGGCGCGGACATCAACGGGGTCGCGACCATCGCCGGAGCGTTCGTTCTCAACCCCAATGGGATTGTCTCTGGGAACATCGCACTGGCCGACATGACGTGCTGTGGCGGCGCGAACATTTCGGGGAACTGGACCATTGCACCCAATGGGCGTGTCACGATCACCAACGTGACGCCCTCCTTGGAAAACGGCGTTCCATTTGCCTTCCAGCTGTACATGGACGGCAGCGGAAACGCGCTGGAACTCGGTGTTGATTCCACACAGGGGACGGCCGGCAGGTCATACCTGCAAGCCTCCGATGCGACGCTAAACCCTGGGAGCTACTCGCTGGCCGGCCTTGGCTTCTCGAACCTCAATAACCAGCCGGTGTGGGCGGCAGTTGGTCCCGTGAGCCTGGGTTCTTCTCTGGACTGGAATGGCTTCACCGATTACAACGCCTTGGGAACGAACCAGTTCTCCAGCGTCGCTCTCTCCGGCGCGAGCAACAGCACGACGGGAGCGATCACTATTGCGGGCCTTGACATAACCAATCAAAGCGCAGACATGTACGGCTACTACCCGATCGATGGCCGGCGCAATATTTTGATCGAGGTCGATCAAAACCAACTGGGGTTGATCCTGATTGAAGAAGTTACACCCTAACTTGGTAAGCAATGTTGTTACTGTGGCGCACTGCGGTGCGCCACTTTCTTTCTTCCTGCCTCGCTTGTGTTTCTCGATGAAGTCCCAGATCTCCCGGATTCGCATGCGGTGGTGTGCTCGGGGCAGCGCAAGTGCTGCGTCGTGAGCAGATGGACGATGGTCGGCGGCTTGCGATGAGAACGGGGTGAAGTCGGACACAACCACGAGCTTCTAACGCACGAGCAATAGATGCCGCCGGGAGCAAGTGCAATTGCATTGGCCCTCCAGCAGGTTCTCCGGACACAGTTCTTGGGAACTTACGGAATCTCGCGAGATAACATTACAATTCGAGAGTTAGTTGCCGCGCCAGGGATCACTGCAGCACATGGGATCCTAATGTAGAATCGGCAGCCAAGAGGTACGTCGTGCAGGCTGAACCCCTACTCTCCCTGGCCGCGCAGATCACGGGCCAGCACCGGACCGCCGATGTTCTAAGTACGATTGTTCGCGGTCTTGCCGCACAACCGGGGGTCGCACTGGCTCGGGTTTGGTTGCTATCGCCCGGAGATCTTTGCGAGACCTGCTTCCACAGGGCCGACTGCCCCGACCAAACACAATGCTTCCACTTGGTCGCTAGTGCCGGCTCTTCCCGATCTTCTCCGGGCGAGGATTGGTCCTTTCTTCATGGCCAATACCGGAGGATTCCACGAGGCTATCGAAAGGTGGGAGAGATCGGGGCCAACGGCAAGCCGATCCTGATCGCTGATGCTGCGGCCACGAGCGAGTGGATCGGGCACAAGGATTGGGCTGAACGGGAGGGCATCCGAGGCTTTGCGGGCTATCCGCTCGTCGCCGATGGAAAGGTCCTTGGAGTCTTAGCCACATTCAGCCGCGAATCCCTTTCCCAGCAGGATTTTTCATGGCTCGGAATCTTTGCGAATCAGGTTGTAGTAGCAATTACAAATGCTCGTGCTTTCGAGCAAATCCAACGGGGCGAGAGGGAATTGCGCGAAAGCGAGACCAAGTATCGCTCCCTGGTGGATCTTTCGCCCGCCGCCATTTTCCTGCTGAGCAGCGATGGGAAATTCGTCTCGGCCAATCCTGCCGGCCTCAGACTGGTGAAGTGCGGTGTGACGGAACTTGTGCAAATGTCCATGCGGGACACGTACTCTGAAGAGGACCTCGCCCGCTACCCAACGCCGCCAGAGCACATCGCGGGAGGGCTCTTCCGCTTTGAGCGCACGTTTGTCGGCAAAGACGGAAGCCAAGCGCCTGTGGAAGTCTCGCTCTCCCCGAGTTTCCCCGGTGGGCGCCAGGCCGTGGTCCAGGACATCAGCGAACGCAAGCGTGCGGAAGAAGTCCTGCGGCAGCACGCGCAGGAGCTCCAGCAGATCATCGATGTTGCTCCCCTGCACATGTTTATCTGGGAAGCCGACGGGAGTGCCTCGTACGGAAATCGCACATCGGCCGACTACTTCGGCCACATCCCGCCAAGACCTCCCATGGAGTTCCTCGACCTCGTGACCCATCCCGAAGATGTGGGCCAACTCAAAGCAGCGATGCGCGAGGCCATGACGCGCGGCGAGCCCTTCGAGATGGAAGCGCGCATGCGCCGTCAGGATGGTGAGTACCGCTGGTTCGTGTACCGGATAGGTCCTTTGCGAGACGAGAACGGCAGGATCACCCGCTGGTGCGGCACCCGAATCGACATTGACGATCGGAAGCGGGCGGCCGACCAGGCGGAAAAAGAGTATCTAGAGCTCCGCGAACATTTCAATGAACTTCAGCAGATCATGGATGTCATTCCCCAACACCTCTATCTTGTGCGACCGGACGGCTCGGCCATACAGTCCAATCGGGCCGTGCACGAGTTCTGGGGCCCTCTCGGAGCGTTGGGGCCAAAGGAGTTCCTCAATCGATTCGTCCATCCGGACGACTTGGAGAAGTTGTGGGCCGAGTTTCAAAAGGCCACACAAACCGGACGTGAATTGCACATGGAGGCTCGCCTCAAGGGCCAGAGTGGTGGTTACCGCTGGTTTCTCGAACAGATGATCCCCATACGCGACGCCACGGGGCAAGTGATTCGTTGGTGCGGCACGCACATCGACATCGATGATCAGAAGCGGGCACAAGACAGAACACAACGCGAAAACCTGGCCCTGCGCGAGGAAATCGACAAAACGTCGATGTTCGAAGAGATCGTCGGCGCCTCGCCCGCCCTGCGGGCGGTACTGGCCCGCGTCTCGAAAGTGGCCCAAAGCGACGCCACCGTGCTGATTACCGGCGAAACGGGAACGGGGAAGGAATTGATTGCGCGCGCGATTCATAAGCGCTCCCCGCGTGCTTCACGGGCGTTTGTGAGCGTCAATTGCGCGGCGATCCCCCGTGACCTGATCGCTTCGGAGCTGTTCGGGCATGAGAAGGGAGCCTTCACAGGAGCCTTGCAGCGGCGTCTGGGCCGCTTTGAGCTGGCGGAAGGGGGAACGATCTTCCTCGACGAGATTGGAGAGCTGAATCCAGAAACGCAGGTAGCGTTGCTCAGAGTTTTGCAGGAACGGGAATTCGAGCGCGTGGGCGGCGCAACTCCGATCCGCGCCAATGTTCGCGTGATTGCCGCGACACACCGCGACCTGCCCGCCCTGATTGAGGCGGGAACATTCCGCAGCGACTTGTATTACCGGATCAATGTATTCCCGATCGAAGTGCCGCCGCTGCGCAAGCGACAGGAAGATATCCGGCTGCTGGTCGGATACTTCATCGACCGCTATGCCAGCAAAGCCGGCAAGAAGATTCTGAGCGTTAATAAGCGAACGATGGACAACCTGCAGTCGTACCCCTGGCCGGGCAATATCCGTGAATTGCAAAATGTCATCGAGCGATCGGTGATTGTCAGCGACACGGAAGAGTTCGCCATCGACGAAAGCTGGTTGCATTCCCAGCCGTCGGGTGTTCGCCCCCTGGCGCAGGATATTCACGACCAGGAGCACGAACAGATTGAAGCCGCATTGCTCCGGAGTAACGGGCGAGTGTCGGGTCCCAAGGGAGCAGCGGCTGCTTTGGGGATGCCCGCCTCTACGTTAGATTCGAAGATCAAAGCCCTGGGAATCGATAAGCGCCGCTATCAGAAAACGTGAGCGAGACCCGACCTTATTCCTGGCTGTCCACACAGACTTCATTCTGATTAAGCGTCGTCTCGCTTGGTCGTTCCGCAGCTATCCACTCGCGAATGTACGCTGGACAGTTCTGCAATCGGGCTCCGCGGGCCTCGCAATCGGCCAGGAAACAAATGGCGCCCTGATCGACAAGTCTTACGTCGCTTAAATCGAGAATCAAATCTCGAACCGCTGATTCCGAAGCCAGTACTTCTTCCAACTCGTTCAATTGATTGCCCTCTAGCCGGCCAATCAGCCTCAGGATGATCCCGTTTCCGTTCTGTACCCGTCTGACTTTCCACATGAATCTTCTGCTCCTCTTGCCGGTTGTTCTGGGCCCTCGTACTTCCGAACGTGCAACTGGGACGCCCAGAGCGACGTGTTGTGTCGGGAGAACTCTGACACCTGGGGATTCGATACGCAGCAACTCGGGCGCCCCATGCGCTGAGTGCCCGGTGATCGTCCAAGGTGGGGATGGCCCTTCGGCAGGTTCTCCGAAGGGCCATGGCTTGGCAGCGATCGCCGGAAGTTGTCAGGCTAAGGGTTGATACAGCTGCTCTGGTTAACCTTGTTCACGTCCGTGAAATCCGAGCAACCCGGCTTGTAGCATTGAGTAACGCCCTGGTAAGTACCCTGGTTTGGCCCCTGTCGATATGGCATCGCAAAGGTCCCGTACAGGATATCCTGCGGAATGTTCAAGGGGCCCGTACCAGACTCATCGCCTTCAGATGGGGCGTTGAACAACGTGTTTAGCAGCAAACCGGAAGGAAAGCTCTCACTGACATGCTGGGTGCCCTGACTGTAGATCTGGCCACCCAATACATACATGTCGGTTTTTCCCGTACTCGAGGGCGACGGATACACCCTGTATTGATATGCGTTGGACGGCAGTGACGAGGGGTAAGAAGCCGTGCAACTGTTCTGGGCCCCGACGCCCGCCCCGGACGTACTGTAAAACATGCCCAGTTTGTCGAGGACCGCCACGGGCTGTTGTGTGTACGTATCCAGCGAGTAAAACTTCGGTAGCAGCTGAACATACATGGATCGTCTTACAGCGTCTGGCAGTCTGGCTCCCAGGGCCTGGAGCGAGACTTCGTTGTTGAAGTACCAGCCCGTCGATGATGGATTGGCGGTTTTCGCCCCCGTTTGCGACAGCTTGCCCCCATCGCTGTAAATGTTGTCCAGTGCGGTGAAATAGGAAGCTGCGAAATTTGTCGCGTAGGTTGAGGACTGACTCTGCAGTTGTCCCAGTGTCGTATCGAACGTGTTTTCGTCGCTCGGTGGAGTTGTGGGGCCGTTACCCCACCACGGATCCAGGGCCGAGCCCGACCAGAGCGCTCCGCTCGTGACGCCAACCACAGCGGCGGCGATCGGGACATCCGCCGGGCCCAGGGCCGCAGCCGCCGACAGACGTGATTCCAGCCAGCAGATTCATCCAATCAAACGATGAGGCGCTTACGGCAGTGCCCGTCTGTGCACCCATCTGCCCGTTCAGCACCTCGTAAGTTGCATCGATCGCCGCGTCCGATAACGAGTTTGGGCCTTTGATCAGGCTCCCGATCCCGTTGCGCTCCGAGATAGAGGTCGGAATCGTGCAGCCACGTGACCTCGTTGTAAAGCTCTGTATCCACATCCGCCAGATCTTGTTCGGTGAATCCCAGGCCGTCGCCAGGGTAGTTGCAGGGTGAATTGGTCACCGTGTTGGGACACAGAAAGTCGGTGTTGTGCGTTGCCATATCCGAATTCCGTGTGGGGCTGGAATACCAGTAGCGCACGTCCGCGCTTAAGGGGTCTGGTGGATTTGATGTGCCGTAATGGTAGTCCAGGAACCTCTGGCTGGCCCAGTGATAGGCCGCCATGTGGCCCGGGGTATCGGTCAACGCCCAATCGACGCGGGGTTGTGAGCTGATGGTGTAGAAGTCGTAATCGATGCTCACGCTGCTTGCGCCGTCGCCGTTCATTTTTCCATCTTCCTGGGACACGACCGTGGGGAAATAGAGGCTGCTATTGTCTGGAGCCATCACCCCCCTGACGATGCCGGTCTGTCCCTGCTGGCTAAACGCGGACGAGGAGTTGACCACGCCTTTGGAAAAGGGGGTAAAGAGTTTCAGAGGCAGCTGCGCAGGCTGGAACCCGGGAGAGATCAGGGTATAGGTTGATGTGGAAGTCGTGAGGGTTGGGAGCGTGTAACCAGAGCCCCCAAGAAGTTGCACCACGCCCGCGTACCCGGCTCCGTTCGTACCACTCTGGAAGGGCTGACCTAATGTCGTCAGAACGATCAGTTGACGGTTCGTGGGTTGTATAAGAGCGAGGCCAAGGGCACTGGCAGCTTGTGCAGCCACATTCGGGTCCGTGCTGCCGGTAGGAAAGAACTGTCCGCAATTAGCACTGCCTCCAACCCCGCAAAGACCCTGGTTGAAGTCGACTGGCAGCAATGTCACGCGGTCCAGCGTCAGCAGCCAGAACCCGTTGGGCTCGGGCCCGGGGGGATTGAACCAGGTTGATGTTTCGCCGGTGGGCAATGATGTGCGGACGAGGCTGGCACCAGCCTCAGGATTATTTGGATAAACCTCAAATTGCACATTGTTGCCAGCATGGAAGTTGTAGTTGCCGTTTTGGTCCGCCGCCAGCAAACCGTTAGCGGAGGGGTTTGTCTGATACGCTTTGCCCACGTCTGTGGAAATGTAGTAGCTCTCGTAGGCGCTGCCGGGCGCGGCCCCCGATACTCCGATCGCCGCGTAACCCATAGGTTGCCAGCTATTCGGATACTGAATAGTTGGTGCCCCCAATGCCCGTCGTATCGAGGCCGGAGTCGGCATTGTTGTTCTCCGTGGTACCTACGAGCACGAGTTCTGCGCCCGCGGTCAAGGTAGCAAGCTTCGACTTGAGATTCGCCGCATCGTCGAAACACCAGTAGGCGTCCTCAACCGCAGGGGTTACGCGGTTCAGAACCACCACTTGGTAGCGCCCGCTGCATGCCGTGTCATTGGCCGTGGGAAACGTGGCGTCCCGATATGGAAGCCCGTACGTAGTGGGGTCGAGGTTGTCCTGCACACTGGCGGGAATACCCGTTGTCAGCGTCACCCAGGGTTGCGCGCCGCCCGGTTTCAGCGAGAGCCCGACGCTCGGAGGCAGCCAGTTCAGCTGATTGTCTCCCACCTTGAGACCGGAGGCATTCATAAATTCCGCTCGCCGAAGCTCCATGTGGGTGTCGTTGCCGCGGGCGTTCGCGCGTAACTTGTTTTGGCCAATCCGCAGCCCATCGGATGCCGACAAAGTCGCCGACAGTCTGCCCGCGTCGTCGTAGTCCCGGCCGCTGGAGAGGCGAGGGAACATTCCGCCCTCGTCGCCGTCACCATCCCTGCGGCGGGAGAAGTGGGAGGTAACGTCTTTTCCATTCAGGTAAACGCGAAGACTGCGGCGGCGAAGCTGGCGCCCCACCTCCAGGACTACCCGGACCGTGCTTGTCCGTACGTACTGACCGTCCTTCGGGGAAACGATAGCGAGCGTGTTTGCGTTCTTTCCGCCGGCGGAACGAGACGGCTGATCTCCATTGCCCGCGGCAGCCGCAACCTGCCCGGGACCCGCATGAGCAGCAACGCCTGCATCGGTACCTTTCGTAAGCTGCGCGGAGGAGAGAGCGGCTGCTGCAGGTGGAAGCAGCAGTAACGACAAAACACGAGAGAGTATGGTGTTGGGTTTGAACATCGAAGTCTCCAGTAAAACGAAAATTGTTGGCAGCCGGTGAAGAGCCTTCTCCGCGTCGCCTCAAGCAGGACAATGCACGCTCGCCGCCAATCGCATTCGATGTGAAATCAGCTATTTACAAAGACGTGCCCGTCGCGGGCTCTCGCGAGTTCACGAGATCTCGTGAAACCCAGCTACGAACTCCCGAGAGTTCTGAGAAAAGTCTGATCTCGGTTCTTTTCTTGGCAAATAAAAAAGCCCTCCGGCAGTTTCTCCGGAGGGCCGTTGCTTAGTAGCGATAGCCGGAAGTTGTCGGGCTACGGGTTGATGCAGCTGCTCTTCGTGGGGTCGAGCGTTGTGTCTGAGCACCCTGGCTTGTAGCATTGGGTAACGCCACTGTACGAACCCAGGCTTGGACCGCTCCTGTTGGGTAACGCGGCGGTCCCGTAGACAAGCTCCTGCGGAATGTTCAGTGGTCCCGTACCGGGTGTATCACTGGCGTTGAACAGCGTAGTCAGTAGTTCGGAGGTCGGCATGGTCTCACTCACCTTTGGGCTGTTCTGATTGTTGATCGTGCCACCCATCACGAACATGTCACTTAACGTCACATTCCCCGCTGAACCATACACGCTGTACGCTTGCCCGTTGGATAATGTGGTGGATTGGTAGGCATTGTAGCAATTATTAGTAAACTCTTTCTTATACTCGCCGAAAGCCGAGGACTCGAACATGCCCACCTGGTTCATGTAGGCCACCGGTTGTTGGAGGTACGTATCCTGCGAGTAAAACTGTGGCAGCAACTGAAGGTACATGGACCGGCGTACGCCATCTGCCATTTGGCTCCCCAAGGCGACGGCCGTTACGGTGTTGTTGAATTGCCAACCGGAGTTCGAATTGGCTGTCTTGACGCCTATTGCTGACAACTTACCCCAGTCCGTGTAAATGTCGTCGAGAGCGGTACCGTACGAATTTGCCAGGTTAGTGGCATATACGCTTTCGTTTTGCTGCAACTTACCCAGAGTCGTATCGAAGGTATTCTCGTAGCTCGGAGGAGTATTGCTCGCGTTGCCTTGCCACCACGGGTCCAACGCCGATCCTGACCAGAGCAACCCGCTCGTGGCGCCGAATGCAGCTGCCGCCAACGGCACGTCAGCGGGGCCCAGGACAGCTCCAACGACGGATGTGACCCCCGCAAACAGGTTCATCCAATCGAACGCGTTGGATTTCACACTGGTGCTCGCCGTTGCACCCACTTGTCCGTTCAGCACCTCGTAAGTCGCGATGATTACCTGATCGGAGATCCCAGATCCCTCTGCAGTTCCCTGTACAAGGCCGCCGATCCCGTTGCTGCCGAGATATAGGTTCGTGTCATTTAGCGCCGTGACCTCGGTGTAAAGCTGCGCATTCGCGTCCGCAAGGTCCTGCTGCGTGAAGCCATAACCCGCGCCGGGGTAGGCGCAGTTCGGCGTGTTGGTGTTACACCGAAAGTCCGTGTTGTTCGCCCCGATCTGCGAAATACGTTGCGGGTCCGGATAGAAGTAGCGCAAGTCCGCCCTATGAGTTCCCGTTTCGCCGAAATGGTAGGACAGAAACTTCTCGCTGGCGAAATGATACGCGGCGATATGTCCCGGGGTGTCGGTCAACATCCAATCGACCGGCATTTGTGTGCTGATCGTATAGAAGTCGTAATCGATTTTCAGCGTTGCTGGGTTGCCATTTGCGTCAACGCTCGGGTCATACTGGGACACGACCGTGGAGAAATAGAGGCTGTTATTGTCGCGAGCCATCACGCCGCGCACAATGCCGGTCTGTCGGTTCTGATGCCCCTCCCCCAAACTGAAGACGGTCGAGGAATTGACTACGCCTGTGGAGAAGGGGGACTTGGCCACCGGCGGCCAGGCACCGGTCCAATCGCGGCGCCCGGGAGAGACCAGGGTATAGGTTGAGGTGGGAGTCGTGAGCACCTCAAGCCGATAACCGGCGCCCCCATACCAGCTCATAGGCGTGACCAGGGCCGATGCGTCATTCGCGCTCTGGAACGGCTGGCCGACTGTCGTCAAGACGACCAATTGACGCGTTGTAGGCATTGCAAGTGCTGCGATGAGATCCTTCGTCGCCGGCCAGGCAACATTCTCATCGGCATTGCCCGTGGGATAAAAGGTTCCGCAAAATATGGATCCACCTCCTCCACAAGGGCCTTGGTCGGACAGATCGATCGGGTACAGCGTAACTCGATCCAAGATCAGAAGCCAAACGCCATTGGCAGACCCAACGGGTGGCAGCCAAGTCCCCGTCGAGCCCTCATAGTTGATCGAGACGCTCGAGGTGCTGAACGATGGATTGTTCGGGTAAACCTCGAATTGCGCGTTCTTGGCGGCGTGGAAGTTGTAATTGCCGCTTCCGTCCTCCGCGAGAAGGCCGTTCGCGAACGGGTTTTGCTGGTAAGCTTTGCCGATATCGCCGGACAAGTAGTAATTTTCGTAGGCGCTGCCGGGCGCGGCTCCCGATACTCCGATTGCCGCGTAGCCCTGCGGTAGCCACGCTGAGGGATAGCTCGAATAGTTCGTCCCGCCGATGCTTGTTGTGTCGAGACTCGAGTCGGCGTTGTTGTGCTCCGTCGTTCCCACCAGCACGATCTCTGCACCTGCCGTCAAACCCGCCAGTTCAGACTTCAGCGTCGCCGAATCGCCGGGGCAGTAGTACGCGTCTTCCTGGGCCGGATTGAAGCGGTTCAGCACCACCACCTGATACCGTGAGGTGCACGCGCTTTGGCTGGCGGTCGGAAATGTCGTGGCGGGGTAAGGCAGTGCGTACTGCGTCGGGTCGAGGTTATCCTGCACACTGGCGGGAACACCCGTCGTCAGCGTTACCCAAGGCTGCGCGCCGCCCGGTGTCAGCGAGAGCCCGACGCTGGGAGGCAAGTAGTTCGGAAGATCTTGGCCCGCTCCCAAACCGTAGTAGTAATCGAATTTCACACGCCGTAGTTCCAGGTGAGTGTCGCTGCCGCGGGCGTTCGCGCGTAACCTGTTTTGGCCGATCCGCAGCCCATCGGATGCAGACAGAGTCGCGGACAGTCTGCCCGCGTCGTCGTAGTCCCTGCCGCTAGAGAGGCGAGGGAACATTCCGCCCTCGTCGCCGTCACCATCCCTGCGGCGGGAGAAGTGGGAGGTAACGTCCTTTCCATTCAGGTAAACGCGAAGACTGCGGCCGCGAAGCCGGCGTCCCACCTCCAAGACTACGCGGACGGTGCTTGTGTTTACGGATTGGCCGTCCCTGGGGGACAGGATGGTGAGCGTGTTTGCGTTCTTTCCGCCGGCAGAACGAGACGGCTGATCTCCGTTGCCCGCGTCATCCACAACCTGGGCGGGAGCCACATGGGCGGCAACGGTTGGAACGGAACTCTTCATGAGCTGCGCGGAGGAGAAAGCGGCTGCTGTAGGTGGAAGCAGCAGCAACGACAAAATACGAGAGAGTATGGTGTTGGGTTTGAACATCGAAGTCTCCAGTAAATCGAAAATTGTTGGCAGCCGGTGAAGAGCCTTCTCCGCGCGCCTCAACCAGGACAATGCACGCCCGCCGCCAATCGCATTCGATGTGAAATCAGCTATTTACAAGAACCTCTCCCTTCATGAGCCTCGGGACTTCACGAGATCTCGTGAAACGCAGCTACACCGCTCCCGAGAGTTCTGAGAAAAGTCTGATTTCGGTTCTTTTCTTGGAAGCTAGATCGCCGGGTGCCGCAGGTTCGCGCCCCGGTTCTACATCCTGGCTTCTTCACGGATTCTCGCGAGTCCTCGTGAGAGCGTAATGTTCAACTGCTCCTAACTGACGTGATTTCAATCCATTGGATTTTGGAACCAGGAATGCATTGCAAGAGATTGAAATCTGACATAGTCAGAAATAAAAGGAGAAGATGAAATGACGCAACTAAACAACAAGATCAGCGGGGCGATCGCGGAGTTGACTGAGATCCACAGTGCTCGCGTTCATGAAAACGACATGGTACTGGGCACGTTTGATGGCTCGGGCTACAACCTCACCTATATGAAAGCGAACGACAGAAACGTTGCTCACCATCACGAGACCTACGATGCAACCCTGTGCTTTCTCTCGGGCACAGGCAAAGTGCTGGTTAACGATGCGTTCCTGGAGTACGGCAAGGGATCGTGGTTCAAGGTTCCACGCAAGGTCAAGCACCAGATACTTCCCGACACGGATACTTTGATGCTGACCATCCAGAACCCGGCTACGACTTTTACCGAGAAAGGATGGGGAGACATCGTATTCGACGAAAAACTCTACTAAGGAAATGGCATCGTTAAGGATGAGCGACTTGGAAATGACTTGATCAATTTGACTTTGCGATGCCACTGCTTATTCTCATTGCCTGGGTTACTTTGCTATCGCACACTCTGGAGTTCCCAGATCGAGGGACTGAAGAGATACGCGGACACTATCGTCGCCGACGTGACGAAAAAAGAAACCATATCGGAGATGGTCAGGAGCGTCTTGAGAACGGCACCGAAACGCTTCTCGCTGGCTGGCTTTTCCTTAGGCGGGCCAGGTGGCGCTCGCGATCATGCAAGTGGCGAGGCAGCGTGTGGGGCGCCTGGCCTTACTGAGCACGACTCACGCTTCACGGCGGATTCGACTCGCACACGCTTCCGCCGTTTCGTCGCGCTAATTGGGTTGGCAATGAAAGCTAATTCCACACGTCCGTGATGGGCTTCGCGGTCGCTGTTTTTCCCAAGTGCGGCAATCCGTACATGTCCTCGACGGTACGGAGCACATTGTAGTGGTTGATCTTTTCGCTGTACTTTCCCGGATTCACCATCGGGCCTACAAAGATCGTGACGATGTGGTTCTGGACAGTGCCCTGATCTTCGTCGAACTGCACGATCAGAAGAGCGTTGTTACTCTGGGCCCACGTCACGTAGGGCATGAGATTGGTTTGCAGCCAGCTGTCGCCCTGCTGGATAGTGCCGTCATGCATGTCATCCAGCAGATTCGGAATTACCCAGGCGACCGTCGGCAACTTGGAAAAGTCGGTGGGGAAGCTGGTGAAGGGCTGGTTGTCTTTGGCGCGATCTTTGGAGAAGTCGGTCCACGGGACGTGCCTGCGGACGTATTCGCCGGTGGCGCATACCTCGGAGCCTACCTTGGGCAGTCCCTCGGAATAGCCCGTGAAGGTCTTTCCTGCCTTGAGCAATTCGCTCTCCAGCGACTGGGTTGAGAAGGTGTGCGGACACGAATCGTCGGTGATCCCCTGCGTCGATCCTGAGAATAAACCCAGATAGTTGGGCTGGCTCGGATGCGTTATGCCATGCGAATTAGTGAACAACGCGCCTTGTGAAGCGAGAGAGTTGATGTATGGGGCTTGGGGGGAACCGATAATCTGCGAGTAACCGTGGTTCTCCTCCATTACGACGATCACGTGATCTGGGGTGGGAATTGCGGGAACCTGGGCGTTCGCGGTTTGGGCAGCCACGGTGAGTGCGACGAATAAAAGAGCTAACGTCATCAAAAACGTGCTCAAGCAGGAAGCTTTGTGTGCGGGGAAGCGCATGCCGGAATCTCCTTCTCACAGTTCGAATGCGGAGCACAACCGTACGCCCGCGTAAGTAAGTACGTCAACGTGAAACAATTTTCACCCGGATCAAACCCAACGGCGAGAGATTCGAGCAGCACCCGCGCAAGTCTTCAATTGGTGCGGTTCAGGAGAGAATTTGTTCCGCGGACCGCGCGATCGCAGTGCACGACAACACCCAACTCTCCTACAGTGAAGACTGTAGGCCGAGACTCTGTTTTCCACAACGAACCCAGACACAGAGCCAGATTCATCTTCTTTTAAACAGATATTCAACCTGCCGTAACCATTCGGTAAGAGTGAAAGGGCAGCCTTAATACTCTTGGGGCACACTCTGCAACAAAATTGATTTGGAGGATGTATGACTCAGTTTGGCAATGTTTGCCGGGCCACCTGCCGCTACCTGGGCACTGGTGCGGCACTGCTCTCCACGATGTTAAACCTGATCCAGCCAGGTTTCGCTGCCGACGTCAAGAAGTCAGGCGACAACAATACGGCTACACCCATTCAGCACGTGATCGTGATCATCGGGGAGAACCGCACGTTTGACCACGTTTTCGCGACATATCAGCCTCCTACCGGACAAACCGTCGACAACTTGCTCTCCAAGGGAATCATCAACTCGGACGGCACGCCAGGTCCGAACTTCAAGCTCGCAACTCAGTTCCGCGCACACGATGAAAAGACATTCGAGCTCGCCCCAGGCGGGAAGACTGCGTTCAAGTTCTTACCTCCCACCAACACTCAGGGAACTCCCACCGCACCCAGCGATGCGCATCCGGCTCCGTTTCAGACCGTGGCCGCGGCCGAGCAGGCTGAACCCGGTTTGCTCTCGAGCGACTACGTGAAATTAACGACCGGGGCTAGCGGACTGCCACAGGGTGTGATCGACACCAGAATCAAAAACGTCAATCACCTTGTGAATGGTCCGTATCCACTCACTCCCAGCGTGCCCTACGACGCTTACGCCGGAAGCCCGGTACACCGCTTCTATCAGATGTGGCAGCAATTGGACTGCGACGCAAAGAAAGCGACGCACAGCAATCCGAGCGGCTGTCAGGCTGACCTGTTTCCGTGGGTAGAAATTTCGATCGGGACGGGCAGCAATGGCAATCCGCAACCCAAGCCCTTCACTGACGAAACCACCGGAGAAGGTTCCATCTCGATGGAGTTCTTCAACGTCCAGAAAGGCGACGCTTCCTATTTCACCGAACTGGCGCAGAAATACACTCTCTCCGACAACATGCATCAGGCCGTGAACGGCGGAACTGGCGCCAACCACATCATGTTGGGATCAGGTACGGGCTTCGCCTACACGGATGGCAACGGTCACTTAGCTGTTCCTCCCAGCAACGAAATCGAAAACCCCAATCCTCAGCCCGGAACCAACAACTGGTATACACAGGACGGATACGGTGGCGGGAGCTACAGCCTGTGTGCTGACCATAAGCAACCCGGCGTAAGTGCGGTCTATAAGTACCTTAACTCGCTGCCCTACAGGACCAGCACTGCTATTTGCCAGTCCAGTTCGTACTATCTGCTCAACAACTACTCCCCGGGCTACTATGGCGATGGCACGGTGAATTCGGGCGAATTCGTGATCCCGCCGGTTCCGCAAACCACGATTGCCGACTCACTCAATAATGCCAACATCAGCTGGAAGTACTACGGCGACGGATGGGACCTCTATCTGCAGGACCCCACTTACTCGAATCCGTGGAACAACTACTGCGACATTTGCAACTTTGCGCAGTACACGACCTCGATCATGACGAACCCGCAACAGCGTGCCGAGCACCTGCAGGATGTCACCGATCTGTATAACGACATCTACAATGGCACGTTGCCTGCGGTTACGTTCGTGAAGCCGTCAGGCTTTGTGGATGGTCACCCCGCTTCTTCCAAGCTGGATCTGTTCGAAGGATTCGTGAAGAAGATTGTCACCGAAACCAAGGCGAACCCGAAACTGTGGAAGTCGACCGCAATCGTCGTTACCTTCGACGAGGGTGGTGGCTTCTACGATTCTGGTTACGTTCAGCCGATCGACTTCTTCGGTGACGGTACTCGTATTCCGTTCCTGGTGGTGTCACCGTTCTCAACGGGTGGGCGAGTGGTCCACACGTACTATGACCACGTCTCCGTTCTCAAGTTCATCGAGAAGAATTGGGGACTGGCACCGGTCACCGGCTACGGTCGCGATAACCTGCCCAATCCAACCGCCGGTCCAACTCCCTATGTGCCTGGAAATCAGCCAGCCATTGGTGACTTGACTGAAATGTTCAACTTCAAGAAGTAAACTGGCATCAACTTCGCACCGGCGCCGTCGGACCGAAAGATTCGTTGGCGCCGGTTTTGTTTTTGCAGAACCGGGAAGGGATCAGGTCAGTGTTGAGGAGGCTGCAGTTCTGCAGACCTGGAGGCAGGCCGTTCGTTTAGGCCGTGCTTTGGCCGAGGACTGAAGAACAAACTGACGCTAGCGAATCCCGTGTAGAATCCCTCAGATTGCTCCAGGCTACTCCACAAACCATATTGCGCGGAGTTGTATGAAGGTCGCCGTCAAAGCTGCTTCGACGTTTCAGAAGTTCGGTGTTAAGCCCGTGATCAATGCCTGCGGCATTTACACCGACCTGGGAGGAACGGTGTTCTCGCCGCGCGTCTGGCAGGCCATGCAGGAGATCAACACCAGCTTTGTGCGCATGGTCGATCTGCTGGACCGTTCGGGTGAGATGCTGGCCTCGTTGGTCGGTGCTGAGGCAGCGCGCGTGACCACTGGCGCTTCCGCTGCAATCACCCTGGGAACCGCGGCCTGCATCGCGGGTAAAGATGGCAAGGCTTGGGAGCAGCTCCCCGACACCGCCGGGCTGAAGCACGAAGTCATCATTCAGAAAGCCCATCGCTATAAATATGACCGCATGGTGCGCATCGCTGGAGGGCGTCTGATCGAAGTGGGCACGCCGCAACGCGCCTCAACTCAGCAACTGGAGCAGGCATTCACACCGCAGAGCGCGATGGTGATGTTTCCTGCACATCTCGATGGTAAGCCGGGTGCGGTGCCGCTGCGGGAGGTGAGCCGGGTCGCGCGTCAATATGGCGTGCCGCTTCTTGTGGATGCTGCCTACATGAACTATCCGACCAGCGTGATGAGCCAGTTCTTGCGCGATGGCGCAGACCTGGTCTGTTTCAGCGCGAAATATTTCTGGGGGCCGAATTCGGGGGGCTTCATCTGCGGCAGGCGTGACCTGATCGAAGCGGTCGCGGGGCTCGACTTTACTCGCTACGAGTCCGGTAAGTACCTGACGTTTGGGCGGCCTTTCAAACTCGACCGTCACACGATCATCGCGACCGTTGTTGCTTTGCAGGAGTGGTTCGCCATGGATCATGAGGTGCGCTGGGCCAGCTACCGCGAAAAGGTGTCGGCGATGAGGGCCATGTTGAACGGTATTCCGGGAGTTACGACCGGCGCTAGGTACTTCACCATGGACGAGCGCCTGGTGGACGAACCGGTGAGCTGCATGACCGTCGAATTTACGAAGGGCGCGTCAAAAGCCGACGAAGTGAGTGCAGCACTGTTGGCGGGTGAGCCGTCGATTGCGACCGTAGTGGTCGACGGCAAGCTTGTGGTCGCTGTCGACACGGTGCTGGAGGATCAACACCTGATCATCGCAGAAAGGCTTAGGGAATTGCTGAGGCGATGAGCAACGCCTGGCATAGCGCTCGGCTTGGGGCTTGAATCCTCCGCGTTGTATCTTCCTGACGTGCTTCGCTCCCTTGCACCTGGCCGCTCGCCGACCACGGGCCTGTTCCTGGGCCTGATCGTAACCCTCACTGCGGTCGTGGCCTATTCCGCGTACATCACACTGCAGATTTCAGGGCTGCGGCAATTGCAGACGAATCGCTGGACGCAACCGCAAGGATTCACTGCAACTGCTCCGCATTCAGAATGATCTGAACTCGCTCGCGCTGGCCATGCGCGACATGCTGGACAACGACGAACCCTATCCATTGATGGCGTGGTCGGCCCAATTCCAGCGGATACGTGCCGACCTGGAAGACGCGCTCCGGCTGGAGAACAGGTTGCGGTCGCGCACCGGACGCCGGAGCAGCAGCAATTTCTGGGCAGTCCGGTGGCGCAGTTCTGGGATGCAGTGGACCGGACCTTCGCGCTGGCACAGGACGGCAAACAGGCTGAGGCGCGCACCGCAAATTCGAGCTTTCGCTGCAGGCGCGGCAAGCGGCGCTCAGCACGGCCGTTGCGCGGCTGCTGGTGCAGAACAATGAGAGTGAGGAACAGGCAGCGCAGCGGATCGGCGAAATCTATGACCGAGTGCAGCGGCAGGTTTATATCTTTCTCGCTGCGATCTTGATCGCGATTCTGCTTGACCAGCCTTTACCTGATCCGATCCAACCGCAGGCTGTTCGCCCAACTGGCGGCGCTTTCCGAACAGCGCAGCGAGCTGGCGCAGAAATTGATTTCCACCCAGGAGTCCACTCTGCGTTATATCTCGCGCGAGATTGCATGACGAGTTCGGCCAGATTCTGACCGCCATGGGCTCGATGCTGAGCCGGGCCGGAAGCACGCCCCAGAGGGTTCGAGCTCTGCGCGCGGAACTGGAGGAAGTTTGCGAGATCGCGCAAACTACTCTCGACAAGGTCCGCAGCCTCTCGCAGGCGCTGCATCCGGTCATGCTCGATGAAGCTGGACTTGAGAACACGCTCGATTGGTATATTCCCGTGGTGGAAAGGCAAACCGGAATTAACATAAGCTATGAGAAATCCGGCACGGCATTTCCTGTGGAGGGCAGCGCCGCGGTTCATATTTACCGCGTGGTGCAGGAAGCACTGAATAATGTGACCCGCCATTCAGGCGCCAAACAGGCATGGGTGCGGTTGCGTTTTCTGCCGCGAAGAGCTGGAAGTTGGAAGTGGAGGACCACGGTTAGGGATTTATCGCGGAACAGACAAAGCAAGGGATTGGCCTGGTGGCGATGCGGGAGCGTGCGGAGTTACTGGGCGGCGAGATCGAATTTCTCGCAGCCTGCAGAGGGTGGCACGTTGGTGCATTTGACCGTCCCGAAACAAGATGTGGATTCTCATGCCGGATAAGACCTCCGCGACGGACAAGATTTCCGTCCTGCTCGTGGATGATCACGCGCTGGTGCGGCGCGGATTCCGGCGTATTCTGGAAGATGAGTCTGACATTGACGTGGTCGGCGAAGCCAGCGATGGCGAAGAAGCGGTGAAGCTGGCAAGACAGCTGCGGCCGGAAGTCATCGTGATGGACTGCGCTCTCCCGGTATAAGTGGTCTTCAGGCGACGCGAGAGATCCTTGCGGCACACCCGCAACTTGTCGATCCTCATGCTGAGCATGCATCCGGAAGAGACCTGGTGCAGCAGGCGTCGATGCCGGGGCGCGGGGATACATTCTCAAGAACGCAGTGGATCTGGAGTTCGGCGCGGCGATACGCCGGGTGGTCGCGGGCGAAAACGTTCTGGATCCGCAACTCTCGCCGCCGAGCTCCTCAAGGGGGAGACGCAGACTACGGCTCTGACGCCGCGCGAACTGGAGATTCTGCAGCTGATCGTCGAGGGAAAATCGAACAAAGAGATCGCCACCCAGCTCGACTTGAGTGCGAACACGGTTGCCGTTCATCGCGCCAATATGATGGACGCGCTCGGCATCCACAAGACTGCGGAGTTGGTCGTCTATGCCATCCGTAACGGTTTGGTGAACGTTCCGTGAATCGCCGATCATTTCTCCTGGGACATGGCAGGCCTTAGCGTCCGCTTCAGCGCTTGCCATGCGGCAGCGTGGGCAACGTCGCATCCCAACGGCGTCGGACTCGGCTTCCGGCTGGTCGATGTTACGCAAAAGGCCGGCATCCATTTCCAGCACAACAGCGGCGCGTACGGCGGCAAACTTCTTCCGGAGACGCTTGGCTCGGGCTGCGCTTTCCTCGATTACGACGGAGACGGATGGCAGGATATTTTGCTTGTCAATGGCATGGACTGGCCAGGCCACAAACGCGAGCGCAGCACGCTCGACTATACCGCAACAACCGCAATGGCACTTTTACTGACGTCACTCGGCAAGCGGGTCTCGACATCGAAATGTACGGGATGGGCGTCGCCGTGGGCGACTATAACAATGACGGCTATCCCGACATTCTGGTCACGTGCGTGGGCCAGAATCGCCTGTTTAAGAACACCGGCAAAGGGACATTTATAGACGTGACGCATACCAGCGGCCTGGCGGGGCGGCAGGCATTCAGCACTTCCGCGTTGTGGTTCGATTTCGATCGCGACGGGCTGTCTCGATTTGTTCGTCTGCAACTACGTGAAATGGTCGGCGGAGCACGATGTCTTCTGCAGCCTTGACGGCAAGCACAAATCCTATTGCACGCCGGAAGCGTATCGCGGAGAGACATGCTGGTTATTCCACAATCGTGGCGACGGGACTTTCGAGGACGTGACCGCCAAGAGCGGCATTTTCGACAGCAGCTCGAAGTCGCTCGGCGTCGCCATGCTCGACTTCGACCCGACGGCTGGCCCGATTTGCTGGTCGCCAACGACACTCAGCCCAACAAACTCTATCGCAACAAGCGCAACGGGACATTCAAAGATGTTGCGGTCGAAGCCGGCATCGCATTCAGCGCGGAAGGCAAAGCTCGCGCCGGCATGGGCGTGGACGTCGCCGATTTCGACAACTCGGGCACACCCGGAGTCGCCATCACGAATTTCGACAACGAGATGATGGGCTTGTATCGCGCTGGCCGCAAACGGAAATTTCGACGATATCGCGACCCGGCCGGCGTCGGCATGGCTTCCCGAAACACCCTGGGATTCGGCTGCATGTTTCCTCGACGCCGATCTCGATGGCTTGCTGGATCTTGTCGTCGCGAATGGGCACATCGACGAAACCGTGCGCAACATTCGCGGCAACGTGGGCTATGCCCAGCCACCGCAGCTTTTCCTGAATAGCGGAAAGGGCAAGTTTCGCGATGTAGCAGCGAAGCGTCGGCGAAGATTTCAGTCTGCCCAAAGTTGGGCGCGGCCTCGCCTATGGCGATTTTGACCGCGACGGCGATCTCGACATACTCCTGACCACCAACAACGGCCCCGCCTATCTCTATCGCAACGATCAGACCTCGGGCAATAAGAGTATTCGCTTTCGCCTGGTGGGAACGAAATCGAATCGCGACGCAATCGGGGCCTCGGTACGAATTTTTCACGGAAGCTCCAGCCAATTGCGCATGGTGAAGAGCGGATCAAGTTACCTCTCTCAATCGGAGCTTCCCCTCACCTTTGGGTTGGGAAACCAGGACAAGGTCGATCGCGTTGTCATCCAGTGGCCCAGTGGGCAGACCGAAGAGTACAAGAATCTCGCCGCGGGCCGCGCTTACCAGTGCGTCGAAGGAAAGGGAATCACTCCGCAAGCGGGGTTCTGAGCGCGCCTATCTCTTCGCGCGATCGTCCTTTAGACGGTTCGGAAGGCGTAAACTCTGCCGAAATGCTGATTTATAGATTTCTTTCTGCACTAGTATTTTTGCATTATTGATCCCTTCCTCCTTTGGGGCTAGATTCCTTGCAATTAATTCGCACAGCTCTCAACGCCCCCACAAGCCGTTGAGGCACCCCCTAAAACCGGCGGTCGGCACCGCCGGGAGCAGTTTGATCCTCGGCCGGTCCGCAGGCCGGCCGGGGAGTACTGCTAGCGTCTTCCGGGAAACTCAGAAAGTCGGAACTTATAGCTCCACCTTTTACGGAGGCTGCAAATGTCCGTCAATCGTGTTGTGGCAGGACTGTGTTTGGCAGTTGCTTTGTTGCTTGCTTCGGCCTGGGGTAGTGGCGGGAGCACCACAACCGTTAAGGGTTATGTGCTCGATTCCGCCTGCGCTTTCACCAAGGGGCTGGACAAACCCATCAGCGCACAGTGTGCTACCGCATGCGCAAAATCGGGATCACCGCTTGTGATTCTCACTTCCGACGGCACCATCTACTGGCCCATCTCCGACAAGACGCCGGCCACCAGCCAGAACGACAAGCTTCTTCCGTTTGCCGGCCAGAAGGTTACAGCCACCGGCAAACTATATGAGCGCAACGGCAGCCGCGCTCTTGGGATTGAAAAGCTCGAAGCCTTGTCGGAATCCAAATAGATCTCTTCTGTACCTGCTTCCATTTCGAATAAGGAGTGCTAGAGCCGTGCCTCTTCGTCGAATCGATTCTCTTTCCAAAGTTGGAGTGCTGGTCACCCTTAGCTTGTTGCTGTTGGCCCTTGGCGCACTGAGTCAGGAACTGGGAACGTCTGTTGTCAATGGCGACGTCGCTGATCCTCAAGGTGCGGTCGTCAACGGGGCGAGTGTAACCGTCGAGAATAAAGCGACGGGCATGCAACGCGCGTCGATCACCAAGGGCGGTTCATTCACACTCAACAATCTTGCCCCGGGCACTTATGAACTTCGGGTTGAGGCAACCGGATTTGCGACCTTCGAACAGCCTGTCCAGATCGAAGTGGGCCAGCAAGCGAATTTGAAGGTTCGTCTCACGGTGGCCAAGCAACAGACGACAATCGAAATCAACGATGTTGAAAACATCCCGCTGTTGAACACGGTCTCCTCGGTTGTCGATGGCGTAGTGAACGCGCACCAAATCGACAACTTGCCGCTGAACGGCCGCAACTTCCTCGAACTGGCGCTCCTGATGCCGGGAAACACGCTGGCTCCGAATTTTGATCCGACCAAAGTCAACACGGTCGTCATTTCCTCAGCAGGCCAGATGGGCCGGGGAAGCAGCGTCACCATTGACGGTACAGATGACAACGATGACGCTGTCGGCGGCATGCTCCTCAATCTTCCCGAAGACGCGGTTCAGGAATTTCAGATCGCCACGAATCGCTTCTCGGCGGAAACCGGACGTACCGGTTCAGGAGTGGTCAACGTCGTTACGAAATCAGGCTCGAATACTCTGCACGGTTCGGCGTCAGCTTACGAGCGCGATAAGAGCCTGCAGGCCCTTCCCGCGACCTTTGACCCGGCGTCAGTGCCGGGCCAGACGCCGCCCTTCAGCCGGCAGCAGTACGCCGGCACGCTTGGCGGACCGCTTGTCAAAGACAAAGCGTGGTGGTTCGGAGGATTTGAATATCGCGACGAACTCGGCGGTGTTCTGGTGGGGACCCGTGATCTGGCGACTCGTTCCATTGACAGAAGCTTTGCGAGCTCTCCGCTCAACGATCTGCTAGGCACGGTCCGCGGCGATTGGCAGATCTCCACAAATGACGTTCTCACCATGCGCTACTCCATCGAGCGCCAGAGCGCAACCGGAGCCAGTACGCTGAATACTTCCATCGGGTCCGCTTCCGAGCGTCAGGACCTGCAAAACAACTTCCAGGCATTTCTCGCTTCCTGGACACGCGTTCTTAGCCCGCGCCTGCTAAACAAGTTCAGTTTCAGCGTAAACAACTTCTTCAACAGCACCGATCCCGTCACTGCTGGACCTCAACTGGATTTCCCCAGTATCACCGACGGTGCTTCTTTCCGCGTTCCGCAACAGACCACCCAAAATCGCCTGCAGTGGGATGACGGCCTGGACTGGACGGTGGGTAAGCACAATTTACGCTTTGGCGGCGAGTTTCAGCGGCTTGACGATGCCTTCTTCCTGGGCGTGTTTCAATCCGGCCGAATCGAGTTTGTAGAAGACTTCCCGGACTTTGATCGCAACGGTGACGGCGTAGTCAACGACAACGATCTTCTGTTCGCAGCTACCATTCGCAGTGCCAACCCCACGCAGCCGCTTGTGATACCCAACGCAGACAATAACTTTATCGCCGGCTATATCCAGGACGACTGGCGCGTGCGCCCGCAGCTTACGTTAAACCTGGGGCTGCGCTACGAACTTGACACCGACGTGAACAACCTCGGGCACTACAATCAGGTGAATCCGATCTTGGCGCCGTTCTTGCACGGTAACCGCCACAAGGACACGAACAATTTCGGTCCGCGCGTCGGCTTCAACTGGGCGACAAGGAGTGGCAATTTCAGCTTCCACGGCGGTTATGGAATTTACTACGACCGCATTACTCTGGAGGTCCTCTCGCTCGAGCGCGGTCTTGACGGCCGCGCCCTGCCGATCGACGTTCGTTCCGGCAACGTGAATTATCTCGACCCGTCGGGGCACTTCCTGCCGGGGGCGCCTACACTTGCGAACCCTTTCACAGGCTTCATCTTTCCGGGCGCAGGCGCAGCCGAAGGCATCGACGTGATCGACAACAACATTCGGAACCCCATGGTGCAGCAGTTCAATCTGGGGATTCAGTTCGAACCGGCTCACAACTGGGTGGTGCGCGCCGACGGCATTCATAACCTGGGAACGCACTTCATCATCGGGAGGCCGGTCGGCGCAGTGTTTAACCCGGTAGTGGGCGGCATGGAAGGCGTCACGCGACTGGAGTCGAGCGTGAACACGCACTACGATGGACTGCTCATGAGCGTCGACCATCGCTTCGCGCAGCGGTATCAATTTCATTCGGCATACACCTTCTCCAAGTCGCTGAATTACGCCAACGACGATCAGATCCCCTTTGCTTATCCGCCGATCGATCCCAACAACCTGCATCGCGAATATGGACCTACGCCCAACGATCAGCGGCATCGGCTGGTTTTGCAGGGCGTGGTCGATCTGCCCTTCGGGTTCCGAATGTCGCCGCTGTGGACGTACGCTTCTGGAGTTCCCATGGACATCCTGCTCGGCGATGGAAGTTCGTCCCGTGTGCCACAATTGGGCAGAAACGCTGGCGGACGCCAATTCCACACGGGTGCAGAGTTGAATGCTTACCTGACGCAGTTAAATGCGGCGGGCGCGACGAATGGCAGCCTGGGCACTCCGCTGCCGCTAGTCGACAACAATGCGCGTTTCAACGATACCTTCAATTCCGTCGATCTGCGCTTGTCGAAGCAGTTCCGTATCCGTGAAGGCATGGTGCTGGAAGCATTCGGCGAGGCATTCAATCTGTTCAACAAGACCAATATCCTCGGCGTTTCCACCACCAACTATTCCGGTTTCTTCAACTCGCTCGTGCCCGACAGCAACAACCCTTTGCATTCCTCCACATTCGGAAAACCGGTCAGCACCGCAGGCGGCATCTTCGGTTCCGGGGGCCCCAGGGCTTTTCAATTGGGAGGAAAACTGACATTCTGAGAGTTGGAACGCTGGGTGTAGCGTGCTAAGCAAATAGCATGAGGACGATCAATGGCCGAGAGTGATTCCGAGAAGAAGTGGACTTACGATCCCGCGAAAGACGCCGACGCTCCAAAGCAGCCCACAAAAATCAGGATCATCGAGGATCAGGAAGCCACCGGCGAAACTGCCGCCGCGTACGACTACTGGCGAGCCGGGTCGGGCAGACAAAAGGTTCCAGGTATCATCAAGTGCTTCGGCGCTCGGCCTGATTTTCTTCGTCAGGTCGTAGACTTTTCCAACAAGCTCCACTTTTCTGAGGGACACCTTACCCGCCGCCACAAGGAGATGATTGCCAGCTACGTCTCCTACCTGAACCGGTGCCCGTATTGACTGGACAGCCACGCCTACTTCCTGCGGGTTCAGGGAGCCTCTGATAACTGCATCGCCGCCATCCTCGAAGGCAAGCTCGAAGCAGCTGGTCTATCGCAAGCCGAACGGGCGCTCATGGACTATGTCGAACTCGTCACGCAGGCTGCCTACCGATCGACGCCGGAAGATGTACAAAAGCTGCGCGACGCCGGTTGGAGCGAGAATCAAATCTCCGAGGCGGTCTACATCACGGCGTTGTTTGCCTTCTTCAACCGCGTCGCCGACGCTTTTGGTGTGCCTCCGCAGCACTATTTGGCGAGCGGGAAATTGACTCCGTGACTTCTCGTCACCATCTAGGCGCTGTCGCACAGATTCGCTGGCAGTGAATCGAAACAACTCTTCCGATAGAACTCGCGTGCCTGCACAATCTGGGCAAAGAGTTCTTGTACGACCGTGCCTTCGCGAGCCTCAAAGGTTGAATCCCACACCTCGGCCGCCTTCCCTGCGGACCGAAACCAGCGCTTATCCCATCCCGCGTAGCCAAGGCAATAGTGGACGATGGGGCGTTGGAGCAGCGTCTCACGGCTTTCGTCGAGGTCGACAACGTCGATGCTCGCTACATTCCATCCCAGCTTCGCGATCGCCAAGCCGAAGGCGTACATGACGTCGAGCCAAATGCTCTCCCAGGGCCGGCTGGCGATGGAAAAACAGTCCAGGGCATCAAGCCACATTTTCCCCAGGCGAGCCGCATGCACCGCGGGGATCACATACGGAGGGCCACAGCGAATCTGGTCTCCCTTTTGGAGGACGGCTTCAAAGGGCACGCCGAACCGGCGTGCCGCGAGCGCGATGTGCTCCTGGTTGTAGTCCACGTAGTCATGGAAGTTGCCAGCGAGTTGGCGAGGGAAGTCTGCCAGCCCCGCGAAAATCATGTCCGGATCGCACAGGACCATCAATTCATCTGCCTGCAGTATCGGCGCCGCTTCAAGCACTGTCCCGATTATGTTTCGCGTAGTCATTCTTTTTTCGCAGAGGTAGCTAGGCGCCTGGCGCACTACTGCGCCAGCTTTCGCTAAAGCGTCAAAGCCTGGGTCCCAGGTGTCTCCGTTGGCGTGCACGATGAAGATGGGCTGATGGCGCAGGCGAGTGAGGCACGAGTAATGAAAAAGCTTGCACTGCCACGCCATGTAGGCGCTGTTCTCCGCGGAAACGACAATGCGGTGTTTTTCCGTCACGTTTTCCGGCCTTTGCCGTGAAGAATATATCGAATGCGTGGGAACGCGCCACTAAGTCATGTGTCGACAACGCTTTCCAACACAAAATTCCCCCTTGACAGAAAGCGCATCGGACCTCAATATTTGACGTTCGTTTGGTACACGTTTACCTTAAACACAATAACGATTTTCTATATTCCCTAGTTCTTGGGAGGGTGTCTGCGAATGCATGCACAAATTGCCAAGTTGAGCACGCCGACCGCGTATTGGGACCGGACGCTCAAGGTCGTTCGCCGCTGGAGTACGAATGAGATCCTGCCCTCGTATGAAGGACCCTGCATGGTGTATCTGGATACGCGCGGCCCGGTATTCGTGGAAACTTTTCTGCGTGCCGGTGAACGTTACTGGCAGTCCGGGGACATGTTGACTCGCGAAGTTAATCCAGTGTCGGAGCCATCCGTCGAAGCCTGATTTTGCTGCCCTACTGATGCCCTGATCGTCTTCTGCAGGACCTGCATCCTACCAAATGACGGCTGGCCAGTTCACCGCATCGCTTTTGCGGGAGCAACGGTCAGGCGTGGCGCCCTTCTGTTGGCCTTCTGTTTATAATGGGTCACGCATCCCTTAAAACCAACCGAGTCCAGGGGCAACTCGGACGCGTGTGAAGTCTTTTGGAGGAGGACCATTTGGTCAGAGTACTGCCTTGGATGTTCGTTTTGTATGTGCTGGCCACTTTTACGGCCTGCGGACGCGGCTCCCATCACCCGGCGTACGTCACCTTGGCCAATGACGATCAGGTCATCGGTTACAGCATATTCAATAATACCGGCAATTTGCGGGCGATTGCGGGGTCTCCCTTTCCGGCGGGTGTCAGCCCCTTCGGCGTCGTCGCCCTTACGTCCAAGCAGTTCGTTTATGTGGCCAATTCGGGCGAAAGCACCATCTCGCTATTCAAGGCAAGCAGCAATGGCGCGCTCAAAGAGGTGACTCCGCGTGCAAACGTCGGCCTTCGCCCCTTGTCCTTGGCGATCGACTCCAGCGGGAGTTTTCTTTTCGTGGGCAGCGTGGGCGCCAATCAGATTACAACCTTCGCAATTGATTCCGGCTCTGGCGCGCTGACTCAGGTTGGTGTGCCAATATCCACCGAGAGCCCCTCAGTCCTGAAAGTTCCGTCGTCTGGCAATTTTCTCTACGTCGCGAATTCGAATACGTCGACGATCACGGCTTATTCGATTGGGTCGAACGGTTCCCTGACTCAGATCGCGGGATCGCCATTTGCCGTGGGTAACAATCCTTCGAGCATCGTGTTCGATGCTTCTGGGAGCCGGATGTATGTAGCGAATCTCGGTTCGGGCACTTTCTCGGAGTTCAAAGTGAATTCCAGTTCCGGGTTTCTGACCCCATTTGCCGGATCGCCGTTTACGGTCAACACCGCGAACCCGGTGGTTACGCCCACGACGCCAATTTCCGTCGCGCTCGATTCTTCGGGACAGTATCTCTACGTGGCATGCGCTAATTCGAATAACATCTTCGGATACTCGGTTAACGGCCAGGGAATTCCGACGCAGATTTCGGGTTCTCCATTTACGGCTACTGCTCCTACTTTTCTTGTTTTGGACTCCTCCGGCAAATTTCTCTATGCCAGTGACCAGACCGACAAGAGAATCTCGCTGTATACCATCGATACCAGCAATGGTGCGCTAGGGGGGCCAGCTTTCTTCGGCACCGGCACCACGCCTACCGGAATGTTCATCCTCCCATAGCGGTTCCGGAACACCGAAGAGTGTGCGACAAGAAGGAGCGAGAGCCGGTCAAAGCGCGTGCTTAGCAGCTAAGTTCACTCTCCGAACTGTCGCTTGAAATTTGCGAACTCCTGCCTGAGATCGGAGATTTCCTTTTTCAGCCCAGCTAATTCGGTTTGCAGGCCAGCGATTTCGTCCTCGAGTTGGGCAATCTTCCCGATCTCAGGCGTACTGGATTTCAGTCGAGGGTTGGAGGGAACCCCGAGGGTGCCGGGATCGGTCACTGCCTCTGCTCGCGAAGTGTCACCGACTTCCACATCTCCTGATAGCAGATGCATGTAGCGCGATTCCTTAGTCCCCGGCTGCCGGGGCAGAACGCGCACGAGCGGCGGATCGCGTTCGATCAGGCGCTGCAAGGTGGAATCCACCTCGTCGAGACCATCGAAGCGATGCATGCGCTCGCCGCGTCCGCGCAGTTCGCCGGGTGTCTGAGGGCCGCGTAGAAGGAGCACGCAGAGGATCGCGGCCTCGCCGCGCGTGAAGTTGAACACTTCCTGAAGCCGGTGCTCGTACTTGGTGACCCGGCTGTCGGCCCCACTGGCGGGGCCGGCGAGACGTTTTTCATGCAGTCCATCAAGCGCCTGGCGAACCGATTCTTCGTCAAGGCTCATCACCGGATCGCGATTGTTCTTCTGGTTGCATGCGTTGACAAGTGCGTTGAGCGACAAGGGATAGTAGTCCGGCGTAGTGACATCTTTTTCCAGAAGCGAACCAAGGACCCGGGCTTCGACTTCGGTGAGAACGATCTCCAATGCGCGACCTCAAATCGAGTGAGCTGACTTTAGAAATGAATTCTACAGATGGGACGACGATCCACGAAGGACCTTCGAAGCGATCTTGATCTTGAAGGAGCGTGTGATTGTATTGCAGATCCACAAAAACCAAGCCACGCCGAAAGATCGGCGTGGCCTGAGATGCGATCGTCGAACAAATAAGTTAGTTTTTGCTCGTGTCCGCCGCTGTTTCTGACCCGCTGGTAGCCACCACAGGCTCGGAAACCGGCTGGATCTTCACTGTGGCCAGAATCCTTTCCAGCTTGCCGAACACCGCAGCGCGATCGACGGGCTTAACTCCGGAATTGCTGTCATCGCCGGCTGTGCCCAATCCGAGTGCGAATTCGTAGCAGGCGCCGTTCTGGAACACGTGATAGTACTTGGCGTCCGCCTGATTCGGCGTCTTGGCGTCGATGTCTTCCACTTCGTCAAACTGGGTGGCGCCAATCTTTACCTTGGCGGCAGGCACCGGTTCGATTTCGAGGTGAACCGGCAAGGCGAACTGACCGCATTCGTCCGCCGACAGGCTGCGATTCACGCTCACGTTGAAGAACGCAGACGCGAAATCCGTGTCTGGATAAGCGTTGTGCGGCAACTCAACTGTGGCCACGACAACTCCACCGGGCTGTACAAAGTTTGTCGGGAGCGGACCGAGCCCTGCCAGGTCACGATGCGCTTCGTCGCCAGTCTTCAACGCGTATTTCCGTGGATAGCGGAACGAGACTCCGTACGCACTCTCCTTGTAGGTCACGGTCGAGGGGCGCTTCTTCACCACCTTCTTCGGTGCCGGCGGCGTCGCCATTGCTGGCAGCGCAGTGGGTACGGAGGATGAAGTGGAAGCGGTCAGGTTGGAGTTCTGGTTTGCCGCAACAGCCGCGGACTTGTTCGATTCTTTCGAGCAGCCGCCGGTGCTGAGCAGAGTCAAGCCTGACACCGCGCCGACGAGCAACAAGGCAACAAACATTATTGTCTTCTGTGTGGAAGCGAGCTTCTTGGGGCTGGATTGTCTGGTGCTGGATGTCTTGGGACCAACTGCTGAGCCAGGCCGCATTTGCGGATTCGCGCTCTGGTTGTCCCGCGGATTTTCATTCAAATTCAGTTGCGTAAAGTTTGCCATATTGGCCTCCCGTGCTGGATTCGCCAGTTAGACGAGGTAAAAGCAGGCCGGCCACCGTTCAAAGAGCGCTGATTCAGCTGGGGTTATTGGTAGACTGCTAGATTCCGGCCGTGGCATGGGATAGACGCCGTGTTCTTAGGGACACACGGTGCGGTCTCCCAGTTACGTTTCGGAATCTCATGCGTCTACTTCATTTGGTTCAAGGAAGGGGTGTGCCTGAATGCGTATCGCTGCAATTCTTTCCGTGTCATTAGTTCTTTGCGTGTTCTCTTTCGCCCAGGCTGGCTCTGCCGCCGGTTCCATGCCGACGCTGGAGCATTTCAGCCCGGACCAGGTCGACAAATCGCTCGATCCCTGCACTGATTTCTTCAAATACGCTTGCAGCAAATGGATCAAGGCCAATCCCATTCCTCCCGATCAGGCTGGCTGGGGGACGTTTAACAGCCTCGCCATCTGGAACGTCGCAGCCGTCCACCAGACTCTCGAAGACGCGGCCAGCGCTTCCACGAGCGCCAATCCGGTCGAGAAGAAGGTGGGTGACTACTACTCTTCGTGCATGGACGAAACTGTCATCAACAAGGCGGGTGTCGAACCTTTGCAGCCTTTGCTCGACCGCATTGCCAAGCTGAACAGCAAGTCGCAACTTCCGGAACTCATCGCAGCTATCCATCAGAGTATTCGTCCCGCAAACCTCAACTTCATCGACGCCCAATATCAGGGAGTGCTCTTCGGGATTTATAACTCGCCCGATTTCGATAATGCCGCGCTGATGCTTGCCGCCCTGGATCAGTCCGGAATGGCGATGCCTTCCCGCGAGTTTTACTTGAACAATGACGACAAGTCGAAGCAGATACGTGAAAAGTATGTGAAGCACGTGGCCCGACTGCTGGAACTGAGCGGGGAATCGACCACACAGGCGGCTAAGGACGCGCAGACCGTACTTGCCATGGAAACTGCGCTGGCAAACGCAGCTATGGACATTGTGGTGCGTCGCGATCCCAAGAACCTGAACAACAAGATGTCGCTCGAGGGAGTGCAGGCGCTGACGCCCTCCTTCAGCTGGAAAGCGTACTTGACCGCGATGCACGCCCCGTCGTCACCGCAATACCTGGTGTTGGCGCCTGACTTCTTTCGCGGCATGGAGAAGCTGATCGCTTCCGAGCCGGTGGACCACTGGCGTGCCTACCTGCGCTTCTCCACTGTGCATTTCCTGGCATCCTCTTTGAGCCAACCCTTCGTGGAGGAAAACTTCGACTTCTTCGGGCGCACGCTCGCTGGCGCTCAGCAGCTCCAGCCGCGCTGGCGGCGCTGCTCCATCAATGCCGATATCGATCTGGGGGAAGCAGTCGGACAAGCCTACGTGGCCAAGTATTTTCCGCCGCAGAACAAGGAACGCATGCTGCAGATGGTGAAGGCCATTGAGTCAGCGCTGAGTGAGGATATCGACGCGGCCACGTGGATGTCCGCCGAGACCAGGCAGAAGGCCCACGTCAAGCTGGCCGCGCAAGTCGACAAGATTGCCTACCCGGATCACTGGCGTGACTACTCTTCCGTCGTGATCAAGCGCGACGACTTTCTCGGCAATGTGGAACGATCCTCGGCGTCTGAAATCAACCGTCGCCTGGCGCTCGTAGGAAAGCCCATGGACCGCCAACTGTGGGGCATGACTCCTCCAACCGTAAACGCTTATGAAGATCCGCAAACCAACACCATCAATTTTCCTGCCGGCATCCTGCAGCCACCGTTTTTCGATGGCTCGCAGATTGACGCTGTGAACTACGGTGCGATCGGTGCCGTCATTGGGCACGAGATTACCCACGGCTACGACGATCAGGGTCGTAAGTTCGACGCCGAGGGAAATTTGCGTGACTGGTGGACTCCCACCGACGCCGCCAACTACGATCAGCGTGATAGCTGCATCACCGACGAATACACGCAGGACGTTCCCGAAGCGGGCGTGAAACAGAACGGCAAACTCTCCGCGGGAGAAGACACGGCGGACAACGGCGGCATTCACCTCGCACTGGCCGCCTTGCAGAGTACTTTGAAGTCTCAGGGCAAAGATCTCGACTCACCCGCGACACATGATCAGACGCAATTGCAGACCTTCTTTCTTTCCTACGCCAACGTGTGGTGCGGCGAGGTTCGGCCCGAAGCAGCGCGCACGGCGGTTCTCACGCAAGGGCACTCACTTAACCGTTATCGCGTGAACAACGTGGTCGGCAACATGAACGAATTCGCACATGCATTTGGATGCCATGCCGGGCAGCCGATGGTTCGCGCTAACGCTTGTCGTGTCTGGTAACTACTGGGCAACGAAAAGGCGCACTGCATTTCGCTACAATTCAGAAGTGGAAACTGGCTCTCGGCACCGATATCGCGGCCGTCTGGCACCATCTCCAACCGGGCTGCTGCATCTGGGTCATGTCCGTACTTTTTCCATCGCTGCACAGAGAGCGTCGCAGAGCGGAGGGACGCTGATTCTGCGCAATGAGGACTTGGATCCGCAACGCTGCCGTCCTGAATTCACGAGCGCGATGCTGGAGGATCTCCGTTGGCTGGGTTTTCGCTGGAGCGAGGGGCCAGACTGCGGTGGTCCTTACCCACCCTATTCGCAAAGCGAGCGTCGCAGTTCCTATCTGTGCGCGTGGCGAAAGTTGCGGGATGGTGGGTTTATCTATCCGTGCGCGTGTTCGCGCAAAGACCTGGCACAGGCGGCCACGGCCCCAAACGATGCCGATGATGAGCCCATCTATCCGGGACGTTGCCGTGCGCGCAAGGATGCCGCGCAGTTCGCCGAGCCTGCTGGCGTCAACTGGCGCTTTCGCGTTCCAGACGCAGATCAGGTCTGCTTTAGCGATTTGCACCTCGGAGAGCAATCTTTTGTCGCAGGGCGCGACTTCGGGGACTTTGTGGTGTGGCGTCGCGATGATGTACCCGCCTATCAGCTGGCCGTAGTGGTGGACGACGCCGAGATGAGTATTACTGAGGTGGTCCGGGGAGCAGATCTGCTGAAGTCGACGGCCCGGCAGGTATTGCTCTTTCGCACGCTCGGAGAAAACGCTCCCGAGTACTTCCACTGCGACTTGGTCTGCGACCAGAATGGCCAGCGTCTGGCCAAGCGGCACGACGCGCTTAGTGTCCGGCGCCTGCGGGAGGCGGGCGCTACTCCGGCGCAAGTCCTCAAGGCGGCCGAGATTGGTGCACCTGTGGGCGCGCACGATGATTTCAACCTATTGATAGTAAAAGGAAAGTCCGGAGCTAGAGGTTAAGCGCCCTTGCACGTCCGTAACGTCGCCATGCCTCAGTTTTGCTCATAGTATTTCCTGAACGACCGCCGATGTGCGTCCGCCCTGGGAGGTTCTATGTGGCAGCCACACAAAGCAGCCCTCGTTCTAGCGGGAGTGCTTTTTACATTAGCATCGCTCAGCCATGCTCAATCGCTGGGCGACGTAGCCCGCCAGACGCGCCAGAAACAACAGGCGAAGGACGGGCATTCGCAACCCAAGAAAGTCGTAACGAACGAGGACATTCCTGAACATCCCTCGGACTCATCGGAATCTCCGTCAAACGCTTCAGGTGACGGCACAGGCGCAGAACCCTCATCGGCAGAGACGGGCGCCGGATCGAAATCGGCGGAACAGTGGAAGGCACAGATCAAGGCGCAGAAAGACGCCATCGCGAACTATCAACAGCAGGTCGACAAGCTCAACGATTCGATCCGCTACGTTCAGGCCAATCTCTACACCAACGGAGTGCAATACAACCAGTACCAGGCGAAGAAGCAGGCTGAGGTCGAGCAGGCGCGTAAGACTCTGGCCGAGCAAAAGAAAAGGCTCGAAGACATGCAGGAAGCGGCCCGCAAGGCAGGCTTTGGCGACGCGGTCTACGATCCGTAGGCGACATTCGGCGGCGTAGCACGGCCGTCCGGCAGACCTCGCAAGATCATTCCCGAATAAATCCTTTTAATCCGTCTCATAAGCTTTTTTGATTGGCGAGAGCCCTCTTGCCACGTTAACCTAATGCGTTCCTAAACATCCCCCAGTCTCACCGTTGGGACGAACTCTTACCCCTTTTAAGGAGAACCATGTCGAACGATTTGCGCAATTTCCTCGCCATCCCGTATGACCAGCTCGAGGAGCTGAATCTGAAGGCGAAAGAGCAGCGCCGAAATCGCGTTGCTGTGCACAAGATCCAGGAGGAACGCCTCAAGTACCTCACCGACGAGAAGAGCATCAAGGCGGTGACCGTGCTTTTCAGCGACCTGGAAGGCCGGCTGCACATGCTCGACTACGACAAGAAGTTTCTGGTCAAGAGTTGGGACAACCTGACGTTTGATGGATCGTCCATTCGCGGGTTCACCGCTCAGCGGGAGAGCGATCTGCGTCTCGGAATCGATTGGGCGGCCTTCTACTGGGCGCCAGCGGACGTATTTGGTGCAGGGAAAGTCCTGGTCTTCGGCGAAGTGATCGATAAGGGCGGTGAGCCCTATACCGCTGACATTCGCGGCATGCTCAAGCTATATGCTGAGGCACTGAACAAGAAACACGGTTACACGCTGAACGCAGCGAACGAAATTGAAGGATTTCTGTTTCAGGGGGCGGATGCCGAGCGTCGCTACCATGAGACTGGAAAGTTCGATTACGTCAATACCGGTGGCTACTACCATTCGCTGCCCGGCGATCCGCTGCGTACCTTCATCGACACCACGGCTGAAGTGCAGCGTGCGATGGGATTCCAGAACGAAAAGGATCACCCCGAGGTCGCGCCCTCGCAATTCGAAATCAATTACAGCTACGCCGAAGTGGTGGCGGCAGCCGATCAGATTCAACTCTACAAGCTGATCTGTCGCCAGGTGGCGACGAAGATGGGTCTGACCGCATCGTTCCTGCCTAAGCCAGTCGTGGGCGTGAACGGGAGCGGGATGCACACAAACGTTTCCATCAGCAAAGGCGGCAAGAATCTGTTCTGGGATCCCAAGGGCGAAGAGCAACTGAGCAAGACGGGTTGGGAGTTCATCGATCGCATCCTGACGCACGGAAACGACATTTGTCTGCTGTTGAACCCGAGCGTCAACGCCTACCGTCGACTCGATCCTCACTTTGAGGCCCCGAACCAGATCAAGGCTTCACCGACGGATCGTGGCTCGATGATCCGCATTCCGATCGGAAACGAGCGCAGCATGCGCGTCGAGGTTCGCTCGGTTGCGCCGGATGCGAGTCCCTACCTGGTGATGTATTCGATCTTCAAGACTGGCATTGACGGCGAGACTGCCAAGATCAAGAACTTGAGGCAGGCGGAACGCTACCTGCCGGACAACATCTACACCGCTCTCGAAAATTTCCGCAAAGCGGAGTGGACGACCGAACTTCTCGGCGAAGATGTGAAAGCCCGCTATGCCGACCTGAAACAGGGCTCCGCGGACCGCTGTCCGCGCCTGCTGGGCACCTTCGTGAAGGCTCCCGAGGTGCAGTACCATCACGACGTCTACAACCAGTTCCTATGGAATTTGTTCTAGATCGAACTTCGACGAGTGTCAGGGCCGCGCGGAATTTTCAGCGCGGCTCTATTGCTTGTTACGCTAAATTCAAAGCATGCTCATGAGACGGATGCTTTTCGGATTCGTCCTGGCCCTGGCGATTCTATACGGCGGAGACTACCTCGTCATCCGCCTCAGAATTTGGCGAAACCGCGATCCGCTCGGAACCGTGCAGATCGAGCGCTACACCGCGGTTCATGAGAAGAGCGGTAAGACAGAATTTACCTTCGACCAGCCAGAAACCGCTACCTGTATCCACTCTCTATTTCCACACTTCGGCTACGCTCCCTGCTGGTACTTAAACAAGCACACGGAAAAGCGCACGGACATCTGAGAGCATTCCCGCGCCGCCTGGCAACTCGTCTCAAGATCGTTTGCGCGAATAGCCGCGAGCGTAGCCGGGCACGGGTAGAGTCGGGTCACAGCGATCATCCGGCATGGGTGCCCCCGCGACGACATTAAGTGGAATCACTCCCGCCCAGGTGCGAAATGAATAATCTTCCTCGTCATCGATGGGCGGCCCCTGTCGCACCTTGGCCGAAAACTCCGTGATCGGCAGGCGCATCACAGTTGTGGCTTTCAGTTCCTTCTCGTTAGGCAAGCGGGACTCCACCCATCGCCCGGGTAAGATGTGCTCCGAAAGCGCACGTAGAGCGGCGATCTTCTCCTCGCCTTCCTCGACCTTGAAGGCCGTCCCCAACACGACCACCGATCGGTAATTCATCGAATGATTGAAAATGGAGCGTGCCAGCACGAGGCCGTCGAGCAGGGTCACGGTCACACAAAGCGGGATACCTTGATCCATGTTGCGCAACATACGGCTCGCCGCGGAACCGTGAATGAACAGGCTGTCACCTATCCGGCCATAGCCTGTAGGGATCACGAATGGCTGCCCGTCGAGAGAAAAACCGACATGGCAGATGAAGCCTTCATCGAGAATTTTGTAGGCGGCTTCGCGGTCGTAAACCGCGCGCTGCGGCTCGCGGACAACCCGCGTGCGCGCAGTCGGGACGTTGGTTTCGGACATTCTGAGTGGCTCCCGGCTGTCGTGAAGAGTGGAAGGCCATCTTAACAGGACGAAGCAGGAAAAGGGCCGCCCTCGGGCGTCCCTAAACAGGATGGAAGTGTGATGTTCTCCCTTACCAGTTGATCTTCAGTGCAAACTGGAACTGCCGCGGATCGTACGCGGCAGTCGGCTGCCCAGCCGCGGTGAACAGAGGGTTGACGTCCGCCACGTTGAACTTGTTTGCCAGATTGAACATGTCAGCAATGGCATCCATGTTGACGCGTTCGGTGAAATTGATCCGCTTTGCGATACGAAGGTCATTGAATACGACCCACGGTTTCACACCCGCGTTGCGGGTAAGGTTTCCGTCGAGTGACTGCAAGGTCCCGTTGAAATTGCTGGCGAAGCAGGGCTCCTGGAAGAATCCTGTGGGCGAGTACTTTGACGCGACTGTCGGACCGCAGGGCGAATCCGGCGTGCCTGCCGGCACCACGTTCGGACGCGATGTGCTGGGCGAGAACTGGAAGTTGTCTGCGTTGCCAGTGATGATATTGAACGGCCGGCCGGACGCGACTTCGATAATCGGGGCAATCGTCCAATTGCTGAAGAATTTCCGTGCAAACCCCTCACCTGAAAGGTGCCCGCTCTGGTAAACACCGCTGAAGACCAGCCGGTGCCGCTGGTCGAACAACGAGTTCGATCGTTCCAGGCTGGGATTAAAGCTGTCTTGCGGTGCGAGAGGGGATTGCAAGTCGGTTGAATCGTCGATTGAATGTGACCAGGTGTAGGAGGTCAGGAATTCGTAGTGATCGCCGAATCGCTTGCGCAGGTTGGCCGTAAAACCGTGATAGATGGAGCTGCCATTGGAGAAGTTCGCATCCATATCGCTGAAGGGAACGCAGCCGGCGAGTGTGACGGGATTGCAGCTTGCGTTCAATCCTCCCGCTTGGAGGACAAGCGGGGCAATTTGCGTGACACAGGGCGCGGTCGCTGGATTCCCGAGCAGCGCCAACGCAATCGACGGATTTAGTCCCGACGGCCGGAAGAAGTTCATCAACGCCGCAGGAACGTACGCGCCCCCTGGTCCAACTCCGCACGCACTGACGAACAGCGGATTGTCGGTCGGGAGGGCGGCACCCGCGGCTACCGCGGCTTGCCAGTTTTTTACCAGCAAATCGCCCCTGGTCGTGTTGGCGTTGATCGGCCGATTCAGGTGACGGCCTCCGTTAAAGTTGTAAGCCAGGCTCAACGAGAAGTTGTGTCCAAGGTCCTGCTCGAAAGTCAGGTTCGCTTGCTGCGAGTAGGCGTATACGAAATTCTTTGCCTGAGGATATCCAAACGGTTGGAAAGCTAGCGGGAAGAAAGTTGAAGGATTCAGATAGTTCTGGTTGTTGAACAGGGAGTTTGGGAAGAAAGCGTTAAAACGCTGTTCGCTGGGGACGTATCCGAGGCTGCTGACTGGCAGGCAAGTCGGCAGGGTCTGAATGCCCTGAAAGATGTTAGTCGCATTCAGATTCGCTGGGCTTGGGGTGCTTGTGCTCGAGCAGGGTGAGCCACCGGCGAACAAAAGCTGGCCGCTCTTCGATCCGTCGGACGCGTCGCCCAGGAAGTACAGGCCCAGCAGCGGATGATCGTAGAACATGCCAAAGGAACCGCGAAGCACACTCTTGCCATCTCCGCGCGTGTCCCATGCGACGCCGATTCTAGGTTGAATATTGTTCTTGTCGGTCTGAATGCCTTTTTGCAGACCGAGCTGGTTGTACGCCGACAGGGCCAATCCCGTAGGAGGGCTAAGCTGTGGCGGAAACTCGATGTCATACCGCACGCCCCAGTTGACGGTAAAGGTGGGACGCATGCGCCACGAATCTTGAAAGAAGACTCCCAGCGGAATGTTCCGGAAAGAGTCGTGAGGATTTCCGATGCCCTGGACTAAAGTGCTGGGAACGCCCAGTCCATAGGCCTGGAGTCCGCTGAACCCGGGGAAGTCAGGGCAGACGCCGGTTAAGCCGACCTTGGTGCAGGGATTCGTGAAACCCAAGCTATTCGAATCAATTGCGCCAAAGTTGTAAACACCGCCGTAGTTCACGGTGAATGTCGCGTTGACGGGAATGTAGTTTAGATCGCCCCCAAACTTTACGTTGTGACGCCCGAAGGCCCAGGAGAAGTTGTCCGTGAACTGGTAGCGTTGTTCGGTTCTGTCGATATAGGAATAGGGTTCGCGGCCGACGAATGCAAAGCCGGCGATATTGGACGCTACGCTGGAACCGCCAGGCGCGCTGGAGAAGTTGTAAAGCAGTCCACGCCGGGCATACTGGAAGCGGAATTCATTCACCTTGTTGTTGCCAATTGTCCAGGTGTCCTGAAAAACTCCGGCTACGTCGCGGTAGGTTTGCTGCGACGTGCGAGAGTAGGCGTTTTGCCCGAAGGTCTGGTTTTCGCCGTTCACCTGAATGCCGGTCACCGTGCTGGGACTCACGTTGCCTCGAAGCATGATGCGATTGTTGTTGGTGAGGTTATGGTCCAACCGCAACGAATAAAGGCTCGTACCTTCGAATACCGGATAGTTGCCGGACTGAGGCACCAGGCCCAGAAAACTTGCAGGGAGTCCATTACACAGGACGTTGGGCTGAGCCACATTGCACGAGGTGGGGAACTGGGCCAGCGGACTAGTTCCGTTCGTAGGCACCGGAATCAGCTTGCCCGCCAGCGCGGCGAAAGACGCGGGATAGGACCCGTTGAGGGCGATACCGGATGATCCCCCGACGAATGCCGCGTAGAGAGCAGCTTCCTGGCCGTAGCCGGCGGCCAGGGCGGGATTGATCGCGCCGAGGGCATTGACGGTCGCGGGCACACTTTGAAAGAAAGCTGCCTGTTGTGGAGTGGCTTGAATAGTAAAGCCCGCACCTGGAGGCGCACCGAAGAGCGGCGAAACGTCAGCCGTCACCATTCCATAGTTGTTCGAGCCGATGCTCGAGAACCCAGTCTCGTGCCGCCGCGTGACCTCGTAGGAGAAGTAATAGTAAGTCTTGTCCTTCTTGATCGGGCCACCAAAGGCCGCGCCGGCCTGTACTCGCGTGTAAGCCGGGTTGGAAACGGTACTGAACGGATTCACAGCCTGGAAGTTACGGTTGCGCAGATAACCGTAGACATCACCGTGGAAATCGTTGGATCCGGAGCGCGTGATGATGTTGACCACGCCGCCCGACGCGCGACCGTATTCCGCTGCGTAGCTGTTCGTGATGATCTGGAATTCCTGAACCGCTTCCTGTGACACGGTGGAGCGAACGCCGTTAATCGAGTTGTCGACCGCGTCAGCGCCGTCGACGTTCACCAGGTTCGAGCGTGCGCGCTGCCCGCTGATGTTGAGGCCCGAGGTGGGAGCAGCGCCAATGCTGGGGGCGTTGTCCCGCAGAACCTGGGAATCGGTCAGGGCGAAGTTGATGTAGTTACGGCCATTGATAGGGAGATTGTCGATGCGGCGTTGGTCGATCGTATCGGTAGTGGAACTGCGCGTGGTCTCGACAAGCTCCGCTTCCGAAGTGACGGTGACCGTTTCCTGGCCCCCCGCGACAACCAACGTGATCGGCAGGTCTGCCATCTGACCCACTGTCACGGGAATATTGTGGGTTTCCAGCTTCGCAAAGCCGGGAGCCACCACGGTGACCGTGTACATCCCGGGGGACAAAGCCAGGAGACGGTATTCCCCTGCGGTGTTTTGATTCGTCGAGCGCTCGGATCCTTTTGCTTGCTCACGGGCAGTGACGGTGGCGTTAGTCACGAAGTTTCCAGTGGGATCTTTGACCGTCACGTGCAGATCGCCTGTAGCCACACCTTGGGCCGCGGCGACAGTAGTGAACAGTGCAATCAGAAACGCAACTGCCAACATCTTCTGAGTTGTTTTCATAGGTCTCCTGGAATCGCGCCGGCGAGGAAATCGCAAGCGCGCGACGGGAAGCGGACGCTCCGTAGGCACCTCTTAAAGAAACACGCCATTTGGGCTGGTAGTCCCCGGTGGTTTTTACATCAGGTCCTAGTTGAAAGCAAGCTAGATAATTGAGGCGAACAGGGTTAGTAAGCGCCAGACTGTTCGGAAATGGGACAAGCCAGATGAACCTGTGATGTTGAGAACGATGCGGCTAGCGCTCGATGCCGCTGCTCTCGGCGTTCACAGTTTTGAACGCCCAGGCCATACGAGGGGTATTGTGAGCGATGCCGAAGCGTCCCTTGGCATCGAGAACAATGATCCCACCGTGGCCATTCACTCGTGATTTAAGGTAATTCATGGCTTCCTGGGCCGCCCACTCTGGCGCGTTTCCCGCGAGCACGCGATCCGCCGACCACTTGGCGAGTACGAGCTTCATAATGGGTTCTCCCCAGCCCGTGGTGGAGGCAGCGGCGCTCTCGTTGTCCGCGTAGCAGCCACAACCGATTAAGGATGAGTCACCCAGGCGGCCCGGCGCTTTGTTGAGCGTGCCGCCAGTGGATGTGGCGGCGGCGAGATTGCCGTCACGATCGAGCGCAACCGCACCGACCGTATCGTGAGAAATCGTCGGTGCGAACAAGTCCTTCTGATGTTCGGCGGTATGAGCCTGGAATTCCCGCAGGCGCTCAACCTCCCGCGGAATGATCAGATCCTCATTCTTGCAGAGGTGAATGCCGTGTTCGGCGGCGAAGCGTTCCGCACCCTCCGCCACGAAGTAGACGTGCGGACTCTCGCTGAGAATCTTCCGCGCCGCGCGCACCGGATTGCGAAGGTGCTCGACGCAGCCCACACCGCCTGGCGCGTAGCGTGCTGCCGTCCATGATGAGGGCGTCGAGCTGCACCTTGCCCTCGCGGTTCAGAAATGCGCCGCGCCCAGCGTCAAACGTCTCGTCATTCTCCAGGACGACCACGGTCTCTTCGATGGCATCCAAAGCGGAGCCGCCCGCACTCAGCACCCTCCAGCCGGTAGCAAGCGCATTACGCACGCCGCGCAGGTGAGCCTCGACCATGTCATCCGGAATAGCCCATGCACCGCCGTGAACTACCAGCACTGGATCGATCGCCAAATCAGTCCCCACGCTTAGAAATGACGGAACAGTCTAGCATCAGGGCGCACACTGCTTTCTCTGCGCTGCCTCTGGAGGAACCGAGGGCGGAAGAGTTGGAGGATCGAGGGTTCAAGTTCGGATGAAGATTCGTTACGAGTGACAAGACTGCCCTCCGCGCCACAGAATCACTCTAAAGAAAATCGCGGCTTGGGCAAGAAACTAGGCTGGTGGGGCAGGTGTCGGCGCGGGAACCGCGGTGGCGGTCGCGCTGGTATTCACAAGATCCTTCAACTCTTTGCTGGGCTTGAAGAACGGGATCTTTTTGGCCGGGACCTCAACGCGGTCTCCGGTTTTGGGGTTACGTCCCACGCGGGGCTTGCGCTGGCGGGTGCGGAAGCTGCCAAATCCACGAATCTCGATCTTGTCGCCTACCCGCAGCGAACGCACGATGCTGTCAAAGATAGTCTCCACAATCACTTCGCTATCCTTGCGTGTGAGCTCCGCTAATTTCGACACTTCATCGATGAGATCGGCTTTTGTCATGACTTCTGCGCTCCGTCGCCTTCAGGACTTGTTGCCCGTGCGGCCCTCTACTTTGAACCACAGGGGCCTGCATAACCTTCTCAAATTTCAGGGCTTTTGTGCAAGTACCAGCCTTTCGTCCTACTAGAAAAGGCCAGGGCGGTCACTTTTACTGCTTCTCGGGCAAATCTGCAACGGGAAATCGACAACGACTGACTACTTCCACAGGTAATAGAAACCGACTTCCTGGTCCATCAGCTTCTCGCGCGTGGGCAGCCACTCGGAAATGTCCCCAAACATAAGATCCAGCATGGTTTTGCGGTCTTTGTCAGGCCGGACCAGCACGGGTTCACCCTTAATCCCGACAGACTTAGCTGTTTCCCGGATCGCGGTTTCGAAGTCTCCCTCCTGGTCGATCAGCTTCATCTTCAGGGCCTGCTCGCCAGTCCAGACCTTGCCGTCGGCGATGGTGCGGATCTCGTCGACTTTCATCTTGCGGCCGTCGGCAACTGCCTGGATAAACTGACCGTACATGTTATTGATCAGGCCCTGCATGTACTCCTTCTCTGCCGGGGTCAATTCACGAGTAGGGCTGCCGGTGTCTTTGAACTCACCCGTCTTGAATACGACTTCCTTCAGCTTGGCCCACTGCAGCAAATCGCCGTAGTTCACCCATTCCGCGATCACACCGATCGAGCCCACGATGCTGCCCTTGTCGGCAAATATCTTGTTGGTGGCGGCAGAGACGTAATACGCTCCGCTCGCTCCCACCGTCTCAATCGAAGCCACAACCGGCTTCTTCTTGTCGTCGCGAATGCGCTTCACTTCGCGATAGATCTCCTCGGAAGCTGCAACCCCGCCTCCAGGAGAATTTACATGCAGCACGATGGCTTTGATGGAATCGTCGTCGGCAAACTTCTTGAGCTGCGGGACGATGATCTTCGGGCTGAGGATGACCCCTTCCAGGTCGACCACGCCGATCTTGTCCCCGAAGCCACTTAGCGCCGAACTCGAATCCTGCCCGGCATGCAGCGTAACGTACACCAACGCAAAGACCGCGAGCACGAAGAGGAAAAAACCCCCTCCTCCGATCACGACCCAAAGCCAAACGCGCGAACGCTTCTCGTCAGACATATAGAGGGATGTAGTTTAGCACCGAGAGGACTTGGGTTCGAGTCACGCAGAGAGAGGGTCGTGTCTTAAATTGGCGTCGATCGTTACTGGAACTGTCATCTTGAGCGGAACGGCAGAGTGCGCTTGCGCACTCTGCCGTGCAGTCGAAAAGCCTGCCCTGAGGGAGCGAAAGCGACTCGAATGGGATCCCTTGTTTCCCGATTCTTCTTCACCAGCACGCAGAGGAGTTCTCACGAAGGCTGCTTGTAACAGTGGTTTAGAGAACTCCCTGCGTGGCCTGCCGTGAGGACTGGAAGCATGGGGTCCCTCGACTTCGTAAACTCGTTCGCGAGCGAACGAATCTGCTTCGCTCAGGATGACCGCGGATGAGAGGCGGAGAACAAGGTTCTCTGAGGGCTCAAAGTGCCTACGTGAGGGCACTGCCCGCGAGAACTGCACTAGGGGACGATCACCCGCATTGCGGACGGCGCGGTCCCTATCTCCACCGGAGTTTGGCAGACATACTCTCCGTCGGCGTACACAGAACGCGGTACCTCCGTCTCCAAGCGCAGCCGCTCCGCCTGGAAGTACTCGACGTCGTCAATGCCTAAATGCTGTCCGAAATACACAGTCGGGAACAAACAGAATAGCTTGAACCGGTTAAGTTCAGTCACGTGGCAGATATCGAGCTTGCCGTCGTCCATCCGGGCTCGCGGCGCAACCCGCATGCCTCCCCCATACACGGGAGTATTGGCGCACACCACGAGGACCGTCGGCTCGGAACGGTACGTTGAAAATACCTCTGGAAACTCAGGTTTGGGAAGAAGAAGCTTAGTCGGGAACGAGGCGAACTTGGTCAGCGCTGCGGGCAAGCTCAAAGCATAGCCACCATGAGCGCGCAGCCAACGGGGAAGACTATTAGCGCGCCGTGCGATTTCGGCGTCCAGACCGCATCCAGCAGCGCAGGAAAAGTAGCGGTTGGCCTCGGGCAATGTGTACGCAGAAGTGTCTTGAGTTTCGTCAATCTTTGTCCTTAGCGGAGTGATCACGCCGAGATCGACCATCTTCACGTTCCGGCCACTGTCAACGAAGTTTTTCCAGGCCGCAAGCGAGTCTCTGATTTTTCGCAGACCCAGCGCGCGTGCGAAGTCGTTTCCGCTTCCCGCAGGTACGACCAGAACCGGTAATCCGAGCTTGACCAACTGGGGAAGATGACGGTGGATCGTGCCGTCGCCACCAAAAATGAGGATTACGTGTGCTGCGGCCGATTCAGCCGGGAGGCCAACAATCCAGTCGACACGATCTGAGGTTTGAAACGGCTTCAGGTCGCGAAGGGAAGACCCTAAGCCAAAGATGGCCGCGGCGCGCATGCTCGCGGCAGATTACCAGAAGGGGGACGCTATTGCGTCATCTCAGGTTCATTACCAGCAGCTTCGGCTCCGTCATCTCTTCGATCGCGTAGCGCAGTCCCTCGCGCCCCAGGCCGGAATCCTTTACTCCTCCGTAGGGCATGTGATCGATGCGGAACGAAGGCACGTCGCCCGCAATGACTCCCCCCACTTCCAGTTCTTCGTACGCCTGGAACAGAAGCTTGGCATCTCGCGTGAAAACGCCAGTCTGCATTCCATAAGGAGTGTTATTGATCTGCCGAATTGCCGAATCGAAGTCCTCGTAGGGTTCAACCGTAACCACGGGTGCGAAGATTTCCTGGCAGTTTACTTTCATATCGGACTTCGTCCCCGAAAGTACCGTAGGCTCCAGCATCGAACCTTTACGCTGACCGCCGCAGAGCAATCTCGCTCCGCCGCGAACCGCTTCCTGTACCCATTCGTTGGCGCGGAGAGCATCACTTTCGCGGATCAGCGGCCCCACATCAGTGGACTCTTCCAGCGGGTCACCAGTTTTGAGCTCCTTTACGCCTCCCAGGAACAGATCGATGAACTTCCCGTAAACCGAATGCTCCACCAGAATGCGCTGCACAGAAATGCAGGTCTGGCCCGCGTAAGCGAATCCGCCTGCAACGCAACGTTGGGCAGCATAGCTCACATCGGCATCACTGTGGACGATCACGCCGGCATTACCGCCCAGTTCCAACACTACTTTTTTCTTGCCGGCACGTTTCTTGATGTCCCACCCCACCGGTACGCTGCCAGTAAAGCTGATCAGCTTGATGCGGTCGTCCGTCACGAGCAGACTCGCGTCCTCATTGGCGAGTGGCAGAACATTCAACGCGCCGTCGGGCCACCCCGCCTGCTGAATCGTCTCTGCCAGCAGCATCGAGGAGAGCGGAGTCTGGGGCGCGGGCTTCAGGACCATCGAGCATCCCGCCGCGATCGCGGGTGCAACCTTATGCGCGACCAGATTCAACGGAAAGTTGAAGGGCGTGATTCCAGCGACCGGCCCGAGCGGGAAACGACGCACAATGCCCCATCGCCCGGCCGTGAATTCCTGCCAGTCGAGCGGCAGGTAGTCGCCATAGATGCGCGTGCTCTCTTCGGCAGCGACATTGAAAGTGAAGACTGCCCGCTCGACCTCAGAGCGCGAACCCTTGATCGGCTTGCCGGCCTCTTGTGCGATGGTCCGCGCGAACTCCTCTTTGCGTTCAGCAATCCCCTGCGCGACCCGCCGCAACACGCGTTGGCGCTCGAAGGCTGGCAGACGGCGCGTAGTGCCAAAAGCCTTGACGGCGGCTGCAATGGCAGCTTCGGCGTGTTGCCGCGTTCCTTGAAATACGCTTCCCACAACGCTCCCGTCGTAGGGAGAGCGGATTTCCACCACTTCGCCCTGTTCGATCCACCTTCCGTCCAAGAGAAATCCGTGGGTTGCTACGGGAGAGACTGTCGTCGGGGACATAGTGCCTTCCTCACCTCGCGAGCTTATCTGAATTATAGGCGGTGGCGGAAACCCTTGCGGACACTTTCAACGATATTATGTTCACCCAAAGGACAAAGCTTGCACACCATTCGGGAACTGAGTGGGCAGATTCGACGGCGCACGATTTCGCCGGTCGAACTCACACGCGATTGCCTGGCGCGAATCGAGAAACTCAACCCTGCACTCAACGCGTTTATCACGGTCACGGCAGAGTCGGCGCTGGACCAGGCCACGACAGCGCAGGATGAGATTCAACGCGGTGATTGGCGTGGCTCACTGCATGGCATTCCCATCGGTTTGAAAGACCTGATCGATACCGCTGGGGTTCGCACCACCGCTGCGAGTGCGATGTTCAAAGATCGGGTTCCTGCTGAGGATGCCGAGGTGGTTCGGCGGCTGAAAGAAGCCGGAGCCATCCTGATCGGCAAACAGAATCTGCACGAATTCGCTTACGGCGGCAGTTCGGTGGTCAGCTGTTTTGGTGAGGTTCGCAATCCCTGGGATACGGCTCGCATCACGGGAGGGTCCTCCGGCGGATCGGCCGCTTCGGTCGCATGCGGTTTGGGCTTCGGAGCCATCGGTACCGACACAGCGGGATCGATACGGCTGCCGGCCTCGATCTGCGGGGTAGTAGGACTAAAGCCGACCTACGGACGCGTGAGCGCGCGCGGCGTAATTCCGCTCTCCTGGTCGCTCGATCACGTCGGTCCAATCGCCACTTCTGTGGCCGATGCCGCGATCATGCTGCAGGCCATTGCCGGCTACGATCCGCAAGATTCGATGAGCACAGATAGATCGATGCCCGATTTCTTGAAAGCGTCAGTGGCGGAAGGCTCGAGATCCCTGCGCGTTGGTATCCCCCGCGATTTTTTCTATGCAGATATGGATTCGGAAATCGCGACAGCGATGGAGCACGCGCTTGTAGTCTTGAGGAACTTGACCGCAGAGATGCGTGAAATATCTCTGCCCGTCGACGTAGACCGGACCCTGCAGAGTGCCGAATCCTATGCCTACCATGCCGAGTTCGTGGCAAAGACGCCCGAACTCTACCAGCCCGAGACTCTGCGCCGCATACGCAGTGGCGCCGATATCAGTGCTGCAGATTACATCCATGCGCGGCGCAAGCTCGACGAGTCGCGACGCGCGATTCAGGCGCTATTCAGAGATGTCGATCTGCTGGTGACCCCAACCACTCCAATCCCGCCGCCGGCTTTGGCGGAACTCAAAGAGAAACCCGACCTGTTGCGTCCGCGCGAGATCACGATGCTCCGCAACACCAGGCCCGTAAACGTGTGGGGGCTGCCTGCGATTTCTGTGCCTTGTGGCTTCACTTCCAGTGGACTGCCCATCGGTTTGCAAATCATCGGTCCTCATTGGCGAGAGGACCAGGTTCTGCAGCTGGCCCACGCGTTTGAGCAGGCAACCGAGTGGCACAAGAGCATACCCAAAATAACGAAGGCGCATGAGCTGAGCTGCATGAACGCCTCGCGGTTTTAAATCTCCGGCAGAAACGGCTGATCAATTTCTGAGGCGTTGCAACTTACTTTCACTGGGTTCCTGCCAGAGACTTCTCCATAAAATTCACTACATCTTTTTTCATCTTCGCGTGCATGCCCGTGTCGATGTAAACCATGTGCCCCGAGTCATAGGTCGCATACGAAATGTTCTTTCGGTAGGCCGGACTGATGTTCAGATGGTCCATGGTGTAGTTCGCGGCGTAATACGGGGTTGCCAGATCGTAGTAGCCCTCCATCACCAGAATTTTCAGATACGGATTCTGCACGATCGCGGCTCGTAGTCCGGTCCCGGTGTTGGGAAGTCCTTCAATTCCCGATCCCCAATCCCAGTTCCTGAAGCCGGGCTCGTCGTAAGCAAACACCCGGTAGGGCATGTCAGTTTTGTATCCGAGTTCGGTGCGGACATAGTTGTTGAATACGGAAGTGTACGGGGGTAGGACTGCCGACGAAGCCGGATCAAAGAACTCGTCCCGTTCTCCGCCAGGGTCCGGTCCAGTGAAGCGACCGTCGAGCCGGCCGACCCGCACCTTCTGATCAACCAGCAGGTAGCGAGTGAATGTCGGAACATCAATCCGTAAATTGTGTTCCTCGATTAGCTGAATTGGAAGGCCTGTATAGCGCGCCAGTTGTTGCAGGACCTTCTGCCGCTCCTCCGGAGTCATCGTGTCGCCTTTTGCCAGCGCCAGCGAATAGTCGTTCGAAGCCCAGTTTTCGACCTCCTGCCTCATCTTTGCGGGATCTTGCATCAGATCCGCCGGCAGCTTCTTGTGATAGGCGGCGATCATGGTGAACGTGGGCAGCAGGAGCACGTAAGGAGCGTCGTTGTTCTGCTTCCACTCCAGCGTTGCGAAATCAACCGCCATCGAGAGCAGCGTAATTCCGTTGAAAGAAATTCCGCGTCCCGCAAGATATCCCGACACGCCCGCCGCCCGGGTCGTGCCGTAGCTTTCGCCCAGCAGAAACAGCGGGGACGACCAGCGTTCGTAGCGTGTGAGGTAGAGACGGACAAATTCGCCGAACGCCTGGATGTCGCCCTTCACGCCCAGATATTTTTTGGTGATTTCGGCATCGGCGGCACGGCTGAAGCCGGTGTTCATCGCGTCGACCATCACGATGTCACTCTTGTCGAGCAGCGTGTTTTCGTTGTCGGCAAGGCGATATGGGGGCGCGGGCATAAACCCATTCGGCTGCAGTACCACGCGCTTTGGTCCGAGCGCTCCCATGTGCAACCACACCGAGGCTGATCCTGGTCCACCATTGAAGGCAAAAGTCAGCGGCCGCTTGCCTGCTTCTTGCCCGTCCAGCGTGTAGGCGACAAAAAACATTTCCGCTTCGATTTTCCCGTCGCCACGCTTGATGGGCAGACGGCCCGTCGTCGCGGTGTACTTCAATACCTTGCCGTCGACCGTCATCTGATGATGCGTGACGATGGGCGCGACTTCGGTGACGTCATAGCGTTCCTCGTTGCCCTTGTCGCGGTCACCGGCCGCTTCCTTGGGTGGCTCCGCTTGCGAAGACGGTGCAGGCGGAGTACTCTCCGTCGGTTTCACCTCCGTCCCCGGTTTTTCCGGCTTGCTTTTCTTTTCCTTGCCTTTGGAGGCATCCGGGTTTTGCGGCGAGTCCGGTTGCTGGCTGAAGGCGCCGCCTGAAAGTAGAAGACTCAGCGCAAGTGTCGCGATAAGAGAACGCATGTTTTCTCCCGAAGGCAAAAGTGGAGTGGTCGTGTTACGACATTTCGACAGGCGGGGATTATATATAGGAACGGCGGCTTAGGGAGAAAGAGTTAAACGGCCTCAACAAACCGGATGCAGCCGTTTCGTTAGAGCTCGAGCCTCGGCCAGGATCGTTCCGTCTTCCAGGTCAGCGTGCATGGTGAAGCCAAGCTTCTCACAGATCGCACGCATCTCGCGGTTCTCCGCCAGGATGGTGCAGATGGCCAGGTGCACCTGCTCTTCGCGCGCCACCGCGATCAGCCGCCGGAAGAGTTCAGTACCGAGCCCGTGGTGCTGGAAGCGGTCGTCCACCAATACCGCCAGTTCTGCTTCTTCGCGGTCGCGCATCTTGCTCAAGCGGCCGATGGCAATGATCTCAGGCGTATCATCCGGCGCCTTCCGCTCGGCTACCAGCGCCATCTCACGGTCGTAGTCGATGAAGCAGATGCGCGTGAGGCGTTCGTGTGCCGTGCGCTGGCTGAGCTTTAGCGGCTGGAAGTAACGCATGTAGACAGACCGGTCAGAAAGCGCCTCATGCAACCTAATGAGCAAAGGCTCGTCTTCCGGGCGAATGGGGCGAATCGTCACCGGCTCGTTTTTCCTGGTTACCCAGGGCCAGACATACTGTGTGGGATAAGGTCGGATGGCCAGTCGAGGCAACATGTCCTTGGTGACTTCGTTGCCATATACGATCACTCGTGCATCCAGCGCCTGCAGGCTGTCCGGTGAAGCCAGCAAAGGATTGATATCGATCTCCTTGATCCACCGCTGCTCGACCACCAGCTTGCTGAACTTTACCAACAACTCCGCCAGGGCATTGATGTCCACGGCTTTGCGGCCACGTACACCCTGTAGCGCCTCGAAGACTCGTGTCTGTTCCATCATGCGTCGAGCCAAGGTCGTATTGAGCGGCGGCAGGGACAAAGCGCGGTCGCGAAACACCTCTACAAGCTGGCCGCCCGCGCCGAACAACAGCACCGGTCCAAACTGCGAATCAATACTGCTGCCCAAAATCAGCTCGTAGCCATCGCGCTTGACCATGGGCTGAACGGTCACGCCAAGGAAATGTTCAGCCCCGGCTTTCTGTGTAACCGAAGCCTTGATCACCCGGTACGCTTTCCTGACCGCTTCCGCGTCGAGCAGGTTCAGCTGTACGCCACCGACATCCGTCTTGTGTGTGATGGTCTCGGAGAAAACTTTAAGAACCACCGGATACCCAACCTGTTCCGCGTGCTGCACGGCTTCGTCTTCGGTGATCGCTTCGAGCGTAGGCACCGTCGGAATTCCATAGGCAGCCAACAGTTTCTTCGACTCCACTTCCGTCAAAATCGTTCTGCCCGATGAGCGAACCCTCTTCAGGATGTGTTCCGCGATCGCGCGATCAGGACCTGCTTCTGCTTCACTCGGCAAAACTGGTGTCTCATAGAGCCCGCGGAGGTTGTAGCTGTAACGCCACATGTAGTAGAAGACCCGCGCGGCGGTGTCGGGGAACGGGAAGGTCGGAATACCGGCGTGGTTCAGGATGTCGACGCCGGCGGCCACATCGGGCCCACCCATCCAACTCGCCAGTATCGGTTTCCCCGTGCCGGTGGCGAACGGTTTCAGCTGCTCCGCGGTCTGGGTTGGTTCAGACATTCCTTGCGGGCAAAGGACGGCGAGCAGTCCGTCCACATTTTCGTCCTTGATCGCGATCTCCGCGACCTTGGCGTAGCGATCGGGGAGCGAGTCCCCAGCACATCGATAGGGTTGTTGTGACTCCAATGAGGCGGCAACATCTCATTCAGGGTCTCCATCGATTTCGCGGACAACTCGGCCAACTGCCCACCGCTGGTAATGATCGAATCGGCCGCCAGCACGGCCGGGCCGCCGGCGTTCGTCACGATTGCCAGGCGAGGTCCCTTGGGACGAGGTTGCTTCGACAGAACCTCAGCTAGATAGAATAGATCCGCAATAGTATGTACCCGCAGCGCGCCGCATCGTCGGAATGCGGCCTCCAGGACTTCGTCGCTGCCGGTGAGCGAACCCGTGTGCGAGGAGGCAGCGTGGGCAGCCGCTTCGGTTCGTCCCGCCTTGATCACGATGATGGGCTTGCTCAGCGATACTTCGCGGGCCGCCGAGAGAAACGATCTCGCGTCGCCCACCGTCTCCATGTACATCAGGATGCTGTGCGTGCGCGGATCATTCCCGAGGTAGTCGATCAGGTCGCCCCAGCCCACATCCAGCATGGAACCCACGGACACGAACGAACTGAAGCCCACCTGCTCCTTCTGGCACCAGTCCAGGATTGCAGTACACAGCGCGCCGCTCTGGCTGATGAATGCCACGTTCCCCGGCCGTGCAATAGTGCTTGCGAAGGTGGCATTCAGTCCGTTCAGCGGGTTCATGACCCCCAGGCAGTTGGGACCGATCAACCGCAGGCTGCTGCCCTGCATACGCTCGCGGATCTGGCGCTCCAGTTCTTTGCCCTGATCGCCGTGCTCTTTGAAACCGGCAGAAATGATGATAGCTCCGCGCACTCCGGATTCTACGCACTCCCCAATGACTTGCGGAGCTGCCGCGGCCGGTGTGACGACAACTGCGAGATCAATGATCTCCGGAATCTCCGCCACCCGCTTATATGCCTTGATGCCCAACACGCTGCTCTTCTTCTCGTTGACGGGGAAGACAGTGCCCCCGAAGGGATTGCTCACCAGGCTCCACAGCACGGCTCGTCCCACGCTGCCCTGGCGGTCGGTGGCGCCAATCACTGCGACATTGCGGGGCTTGAAAATGGCATCCAGAGGATGCGCTTCGGGATGCAGCAGGTCACGCGAGCGGTCCCGAAGCGACTTGGATTTCGGGCCCTTATCCGATGATTTCAGTGTGCTCATGAATTGCAAGGAGTTTACGCTCGCACGGGAAAAGCCGTCTGTGATCGACAGACGAAATTCCTGAGGGCTTGGTCTGCGGCTAATCACCGAGTCTATTTGCAAGAAAGTTACTAATTCACGATCCTGTGATTTCAGCCGTTCGCTTGGGGCAATCACTTTCTCCGTTCCATTGTGTGCAGTGTCCTGCAGAAATCTCGACAAATGATCCCCGTCAGTCCCTGAACGCCAGTAAATATCTTGCTTCCATCGGCTCGAAACCGTAGTAAAATCCGCCCCCAGATACCTGCCTTGAAGCAGGTGTGGGGTAAATGCAACGTGACGCATACGCGCCACGATTTTCCTGGCCGAGGAGGCATTCATGGAGGATCGGGCCCTTGGGAATTCTGATGTCGTCTCACCGCAGTCCTCGAGTTCATCCACACGTAAGGAAGGTCGAAATGTCTGGGTCCTGACCGCGTACGGGGTCACAGGCCTGGCTCTGTTTGGCGTTCTGGCTTATTACTTCAGCCAGTACATCGCTAACTAGGACCACGTTGCCCCGCGTGCTCTTCGTCGCGGTGCGTTAAAGCCTGGCGATTGATCGGCACGAGCTGTGAAGGTGGCGACGTGTATCCGGCCTGGCCTCGCGCCTCACATCCCTCCTCACAAATTCCACACCCACACCGTGCTACAATGAGCCGCGCTTAGAGTTATTCCTTCGGATAAGAGCGCTCATTCCCCCACACTCAGGCGATAAGACGGAAGATTCCCGTGGCTGAAAATCCTGTGTCCAATGCCGTCCCCATTACTTATGCCGACGCCGGTGTGAACATTGATCGCGCCAATCGCACCAAGCAGCGCATCAAGTACCTTGCTCACAAGACCTTCACCAAAGGGGTGCTCAGCGAGATCGGTGGCTTCGGGGGGCTGTTCTCCGTCAACAAGAAGTATCTCGATCCGGTGCTTGTTTCCAGCGTGGATGGCGTCGGCACCAAGCTCAAGGTCGCGTTTGAAATGAAGGTGCACCACACGATAGGCGCCGACCTGGTTAACCATTGCGTGAACGATATCGCCGTTCAAGGCGCCGCCCCCATGTTCTTCATGGACTACCTGGCCACCGGTAAGCTGGAACCCGAGGTTGCCGAGAAGGTGGTCGAGGGCATCGCCGAGGCCTGCAAGCACAATGGCTGCGCGCTGATCGGCGGCGAGACCGCCGAAATGCCCGGTTTCTATCCCGAGGGGGAATACGATCTGGCGGGCTTCATCGTCGGGGTGGTGGAGCGCGAAAAGATCATTACAGGCAAGAACGTTCAGATCGGTGACATTATTCTTGGGCTTGCCTCGAACGGACTTCATACCAACGGATACTCACTGGCCCGCAAGTTGCTTTTCGAAGTAGCGCACTACTCGCCCGAGACCTACGTCAACGAGATGAAGAACAAAGTCGGCAACGAGTTGATGCGCACTCACCGCAGCTACTGGCCAGTGCTGAAAAAAATGATCGATGCCGACTGCATCGTCGCCATGGCTCACATCACCGGGGGCGGCATCACGGAGAACTTGCCCCGCGTCCTGCCCCGTGGCACAGCGGCAGCGATCGACATGGGATCCTGGCCGGTTCTGCCGGTGTTCGAGCATCTTCAAGTCTTGGGGAACGTTCCTCAAGACGAGATGCTCCGCACCTTCAACATGGGTCTCGGCATGCTTCTAGTGATTTCCAGCGCAAAGTTCAAGAAGGCGCAGACGCTGCTCGACCGCTTGGGAGAGAAGTTCTACACCGTCGGTCGAATCGTCAAAGGCGAGCGCAAAGTCACGTACATGTGACGAGTTCGGCATTCATTCTCCATGAAGAACATCGGGATACTGCTTTCCGGCCGCGGCTCGAACTTCGAAGCCATCGCCCGCAATGTTGCCGCGGGCCGAATCCCCGGCGCACGCATCGCAGTCGTTATTTCCAACAAACCTGCTGCGGGGGGGATTGAGACGGCTGGCCGGCTGGGTCTTACGACGCTGGTCATTCCCTCGAAGGGCAAGCAGCGCGAGGCACACGATCGCGAAATCGTCACCGCCCTGAAGGAGCACAAGGTCGACCTCGTTTGCCTCGCCGGATACATGCGGTTGCTCTCCCCGTGGTTCGTGCAACAGTTTCCGCAGCGCATTCTCAACATCCATCCTTCTCTGTTGCCCGCCTTCCCCGGCCTTGAGGCCCAACAGCAGGCCTTTGCCTACGGTGTCAAGGTCTCTGGCTGCACGGTTCACTTCGTCGACGAAGAACTTGACCACGGCGCCATCATCGTGCAGAAAACGGTACCCGTCCTTGATGGCGACGACGAGCACACGCTGGCTGCCCGCATCCTTGAACAGGAACACATCGCCTACAGCGAGGCGATCAACATTGTTCTCGAAGGAAACTTCAAGGTTGTGGGAAGACGGCTAGTTACGACCGTGACCGCCTGAACCGCGACGAGACGGGCAGGCACTACTAACGCCCGTTCTGCCTTCCACCTTCCGCAATCTTTATAATGCCGGGGATGCCTACTTTCGCTCCTGTCGACGAACAACTGGCCTACATCAAGAAGGGTGCCGCGGAAATCATTCGCGAGTCGGAACTGCGCGCCAAGCTCGAAAGATCGCGTGCCACTGGGAAACCGCTACGCGTGAAGGCCGGATTCGATCCCACCGCCCCCGATCTGCATTTGGGCCACACGGTTCTTCTGCGCAAGCTCAAGCACTTTCAGGACCTCGGCCACACTGTTATTTTTTTGATTGGCGATTTCACCGGTATGATCGGCGATCCAACCGGCCGCTCCGTCACTCGTCCGCCGCTTTCGGCCGAGCAGATCGCGCAGAACGCTGAGACTTACAAGGCCCAGGTCTTCAAGATCCTCGATCCGCAGAAGACGGTTGTCGACTTCAATCGCCGCTGGTTCTCGAAGTTCACCGCCGACGATTTCGTCCGCCTGGCCGCCAAATACACGGTCTCGCAAATGCTGGAGCGTGAAGATTTTCACAAGCGCTTCGAGGAAGAAAAGCCCATTGCGATTCACGAACTTCTGTATCCGCTCGCGCAAGGGTACGACTCAGTGGCGCTCGAAGCCGACGTCGAACTCGGCGGTACCGACCAGAAATTCAATCTTCTGGTGGGTCGAGAATTGCAACGCGCATACGGACAGGAGTCGCAGGTTGTGTTGACGACACCCTTGATCGAGGGACTCGACGGCGTGCAGAAAATGTCGAAATCATTAGGCAATGCTGTCGGAATTCACGAACCGCCGCTAGAAATGTACGGCAAGATCATGTCGATTTCCGACGAGATGATGTGGCGGTACTACGAGCTCCTGACGGATGTGTCGGCGACCGATATCGCGAAGATGAAAAGTGATGCGGCGAATGGCCAAGCGCATCCGATGAACTTGAAGAAAGAACTGGCGCGCAGAATCGTCGCGGATTTTCATTCTGCGGACGCCGCGGTGAACGCAGGCGAGGACTGGGCAAAACAGTTTCAGAAGGATGAAGTGCCGGAAGAAGCGGAGAGGGTCTCGATCCCATATCACGATCTGGTCGGGGCCCAAGTAGGCGACCCAGAATCACTCCGCCAGCCCGATGGTCGCTTCCCGGTCAGAATCGACAAGCTTCTTGTGCGCTGCGGTCTCGCCGAGTCTGCCAGCGATGGCGCGCGCAAACTCAAGCAGAACGCGGTAAGGATTAATGGAGAGGTTGTTCATGATCCGACGTTTCACACTAATATTCCCGCCGAGTTGACCGTACGCGTGGGAAAGCGAATCAAGATTATTTCGTTGCGGCTTTGATCGGAAATCCGGAAAGCGTGTTCAAGAAATCAACGAAGCGTCTTCCTTCTTTCCAAGATCGGCGGCACCAAAATTATTTTTCTAATCTGTTGGACCCACACCCTTCAAGAAACTTTCTTGCTGTTATAATCACCCGTTTAAGTATTCGCCATCACACTCATCTGTGACTGGCAGCTGCGGAACGCCGCATGAACCAGGGAGGCCCCATAGGCTGTCCCGCTGCACTGGACATCAATGCAGATCTTTCATCGCAGTACGAACACCATCTCCCGGGCTACGATCTTCGGGGCCGTGTTCGTCGTCGCGTTCGTCTTCTGGGCGATGGCCCAGATCCAGCGTTCGCCCTACATAACCTATGAAGGCGTCGTCAAGCCTCAGCCTGCGCCCTTCAGTCACCAGCATCACGTGACCGGCCTGGGAATTGATTGTCGCTACTGCCACACTTCGGTCGAGAATTCCAGTTTTGCCGGTATTCCGCCCACCAAGACGTGCATGAACTGCCATTCCCAGATCTGGACCAACGCAGCGCTGCTCGAACCCGTGCGGGAAAGTTTCCGCAGCGGCAAGTCCTTGCAGTGGACTCGCGTGAACCAGTTGCCCGACTACGTTTATTTCAACCACAGCATTCACATCAACAAGGGTGTGGGTTGCAACACTTGCCACGGGCCCATCGACCGCATGCCGCTGATGTACCAATACGCGTCCTTGCAGATGGAGTGGTGCTTGAACTGTCATCGTGCGCCAGAAAAATATCTGAGGCCGCGCGATCAGGTGTTCAACATGCGTTATGAGGAGCCCTCGAGTGCGGCTCCCATTGTCATCGACGGCACCAGTTTTACCGATCAGCTTGCGCTTGGTGATGCCCTGAAGGCGAAGTACAAGTTGCGCACCGTGGCCGATATCACCAGTTGCAACACCTGCCACCGTTAGGCAACTTTGAAGTCATTGGCGTTGGGCGAGAAAATCTCGCCGGCAACAAAATGGACGAACCGAAAGTTAAGCAACACGGCGAGGATGTCTGCCCCAGCAAGAGGGGCAAGCTCGACCTGCAGGCGGTGCGCTCACAAATCGAACAGACGAAGGGGCCTGAATATTGGCGCTCACTGGAAGAGCTCGCGGGCAGCCCTGAATTCCGGGAGATGATGCACCGCGAGTTTCCGAAAGGGGCTTCCGAGTGGCTGGACGATGCTTCGCGCCGCGGCTTTCTGAAGCTGATGGGCGCTTCGCTCGCGCTGGCGGGAATGACGGGTTGCACCAAGCTTCCGCTCGAGCCCATCGTCCCCTATGTGAAGCAACCCGAGCAAATGGTTCCGGGCCGGCCTCAGTTTTTTGCCAGCGTCTTTACTTTGGGTGGATACGCCAGCCCGATACTCGTCGAGAGTCACCTGGGTCGGCCGACAAAGATCGAAGGCAATCCCGAGCATCCGGCCAGTTTGGGCGGGACCGACGTGTTCACGCAGGCATCGATTCTTGGGCTCTACGATCCTGACCGCTCCCAGACGATCACATATCTGGGCGATGCGCGTTCCTGGAGCGACTTCTCGCAGTCACTCCGCGGCCTGCTCAACGTGCAGAAAGGTCTGCAGGGTGCAGGTATTCGCATCCTGACGCAAACTGTTTCTTCGCCAACGCTCGCTGACCAGATGCGTGCCTTGCTGAAGATCTATCCGCAGGCGAAGTGGCATGTCTACGAGCCGATCAATCGTGACAACGTGCTGGCTGGGGCGCAGATGGCATTCGGCCAGCCGGTGGAAACGCAGTACAAGCTGGAAAATGCGGATGTGATCGTTTCGCTCGACGCGGATTTCCTCTATGCGGGATTCCCCGGATTCACACGGTATGCTCGCGACTTCGCATCTCGCCGCAATCCTGACGGCAAGATGAACCGGCTGTATGTCATCGAAAGCACGCCGTCATCGACCGGCGTGAAGGCGGATCACAGGTTGCCGTTGCGGGCGGTGGAGATTGAGGGATTTGCGCGAGCGCTGCTTTCTGCAGTGACGAGCACTTACGGTTCTTCGGAATCGAACACCTCGGTTGCGTTTGCGAAAGCTGTTGCGGCCGATCTCTCCGCCCACCGAGGCTCCAGCGTCATCATTGCCGGGGAGCATCAGTCGCCTGCCGTTCACGCGCTTGCCCACGCGATAAATCAGGCATTGGGCAACGTCGGCAAGACCGTCATTTATACCGACCCGGTGGATGCCAATCCGGTCAACCAAGCTGAGTCGTTGAAAGACCTCGTGCAGGATATGCGCGCAGGGAAGGTCGACCTTTTGGTGATTCTCGGCGGCAATCCTGCCTACGACGCGCCTGCCGACCTGGGTTTCGCCGATGCGCTGAAGAATACGAAGGTTCCGCAGCGCGTGCATGTGGGCCTGTATCAGAACGAGACTGCCGAACTCTGCCAGTGGCATGTCAACGAAGCGCACTATCTGGAGGCTTGGAGTGATGCTCGCGCCTATGACGGCACAGCCAGCATCGTGCAGCCTCTGATCGAGCCGCTGTACGCCGGGAAGGGCGCTCATGAGGTTGTTTCTTTCCTATCTGGACAACCCGAGACTTCCGGCTACGACCTGGTTCGCGCCTATTGGCAGAAGCAACATTCGGGTGCAGACTTCGAGTCGTTCTGGAGAAGGTCCGTTCACGACGGCTGGATTACAGGCACAACATACGTGTCGAAGCAGGTGACGGCGAAAGCTGTCGGTTCGGCGACGGCCGCTGCTTCGGACACGATTTCCCTCGAGATCAACTTCCGCCGCGATCCCGTCATCCATGACGGTCGCTTCTCCAATAACGGTTGGCTGCAGGAGTTGCCAAAGCCGCTGACGAAGATGACCTGGGACAATCCGGTGCTGATCGGCCCGACCATGGCGGAGCGGCTGGGCTTGCATTCCGAAGATGTCGTTGAGCTGGAATTTCAGGGCAAGAAGATAGAAGCTCCCATTTGGATTCAAGCCGGTCATCCGGACAACTCTCTCACCGTTTTTCTCGGCTATGGCCGCCGTCGCGCAGGGCGAGCGGGTACCGGCGCTGGTTTTGATTTCTATCCGCTGCGCACGAGCGCTGCACCTTGGTTCGCCACCGGCCTGCAGATTCGTAAGGCGGGCGGTACCTATAAACTCGCGACCACACAAGGCGAACAGACCATGGAAACGCCAGTGGGCACGCGGCCGCTGGTGCGTGAAGCGTCGCTCGACGAATACAAGCAGCATCCGAATTTTGCCACTGAAGAAGAGCCGCCAAGTCCGCTCACGCTCTATCCCGGTTACGACTACAAGAAAGAAGCGTACGCCTGGGGCATGACGATCGACATGAACTCCTGCGTCGGGTGCAACAACTGCATCGTCGCCTGCCAGTCCGAGAACAATATTCCGGTCGTGGGCAAGGAACAGGTGGTGAAGGGCCGCCACATGCACTGGCTGCGCGTGGACGCGTACTATCAGGGAGATCGTGCCAACCCGCGCGCGTACTTCCAGCCCGTTCCCTGCATGCAGTGCGAGAATGCGCCCTGCGAACTGGTGTGTCCCGTCGGAGCCACCGTCCACAGCACCGAGGGCCTGAACGACATGGTGTACAACCGCTGCGTGGGCACGCGCTACTGTTCCAACAACTGCCCATACAAAGTGCGCCGATTCAACTTCCTGCTATTCCAGGACTGGGAGACGCCACAGTACAAGATGATGCGCAACCCCGACGTCACCGTGCGCAGCCGCGGCGTCATGGAGAAGTGCACGTACTGTATCCAGCGCATCACGCAACATCGCATTGACGCCGAGCGCGCCGACACGCCGATCCAGGATGGTGAGCTGCAAACCGCTTGCCAGCAAACCTGCCCGGCCAACGCAATCATCTTCGGCAACATCAATGACCCCAACAGCCGGGTTTCGAAACTCAAGGCGCATCCTCGCAATTACGGCTTGCTTGATGACTTGAACACGCGGCCCCGCACCACGTATTTGGCCGAGGTTCGCAATCCGAATCCCGAACTGGAAGCGCGCGCTGAAGCGGGTGTTCACGCGGAGATGAAAGACTAGTCGACCATGGACGAGCGAACAGAACAGGCCGTCGTGAACCGGGCCCCGGTCATTGAACCGGGCCACACTTTTGCCTCGGTCACCGACAAAATCAGCTCCATCGTGCTAACCCGTCCGGCGACCACGGGCTGGTTTGTGGGTTTTGGGGCTGCGTTCCTCGTGACCATGATGCTCCTGTATGCCCTGGGCTATCTCGTCCTGAAAGGCACGGGGATTTGGGGCATCAACATCCCAGTCGGTTGGGGATTCGCCATCGTCAACTTTGTGTGGTGGATCGGCATCGGCCACGCAGGCACGCTGATCTCTGCGATTCTCCTGTTATTGCGGCAGTCGTGGCGAAATTCCATCAACCGTTTTGCCGAAGCCATGACGCTGTTTGCTGTGGCGAGCGCGGGCATATTCCCGCTGGTTCACACTGGACGCCCCTGGCTGGCCTATTGGATGTTCCCCTATCCCAATACCATGGGCTACTGGCCGCAGTTTCGCAGTCCGCTGATCTGGGACGTGTTTGCGGTCTCGACCTACTTCACGATTTCACTGTTGTTCTGGTTCATCGGCCTGATTCCGGATCTGGCCACCTTGCGTGACCGTGCCGACAACCGCGGCGCCAAAATCATCTATGGCATTCTCGCGATGGGTTGGCGCGGCTCGGCGCGTCACTGGCACCGGTACGAGAGCGCCTATCTGCTGCTGGCCGGTTTGGCCACGCCACTGGTCTTGTCCGTACATACGGTGGTCAGCTTCGACTTCGCAGTGGGCATAGTTCCGGGATGGCACACGACGATCTTCCCGCCCTATTTTGTCGCAGGCGCGATCTATTCCGGTTTCGCCATGGTGCTGATGCTGTCTATCCCGATCCGAAAGCTCTATGGGCTGGAAGATTTCATCACCGAACGCCATCTGCAGAACTCCGCCAAGGTGATGCTTGCCACCGGGCTGATCGTGGCCTACGGATATGGCATTGAAGCGTTCATGGGATGGTACAGCGGAAACCGCTACGACTCGTTCCTCCTGTGGAACCGTCTGCACGGACCGTATGCCTTCTGGTACTACGCATTGCTGACCTGCAACATTGTTGTCCCACAGGTGCTCTGGATCAAGAAACTGCGTACCAGTCCGTTGTGGCTGTTCCTCGTTTCCTTGGACATCCTGATCGGCATGTGGCTGGAGCGCTTCATCATTGTTGTGGTAAGCCTGCAGCGCGACTTCCTGAATTCGTCCTGGGGCATGTACTACCCGACGCGCTGGGACTGGATGACCTACATCGGGACCATTGGCATGTTCCTGGCGGCGATGTTCCTGTTCGTACGCATCCTGCCCATGATCTCGATCTTTGAAATGCGCACCCTACTTCCGCAGGCGGAGGTGAAGCCCGAATGAAACAGGTTCCAATCTACGGGCTTATGGCTGAGTTCGACACGGCCAGCGATCTGGTAGCGGCCGCGCACCACACGCACGAAGCGGGCTACCGGAAGATCGACGCTTACAGTCCCTTTCCGATCGAAGAGTTGGCAGAGGCCATTGGCTTCCACAAGAATGGCGTGCCTCTGGTCGTGCTGATTGGCGGAATTCTCGGCGGGTTGTCGGGCTACCTGATGCAGTACTGGATTGCGACCAGCAGCTACCCGGTAAACGTGGGTGGGCGGCCGTATCATTCCTGGCCGTCGTTCATCATCGTTACCTTCGAAATGACGATTCTCTTTGCGGGCATCTCCGCGGTGTTCGGCATGCTTGCTCTGAACGGGCTTCCCATGCCGTACCACCCGGTGTTCAACGTGCCCCGGTTCGCATTGGCCAGCAAAGACCGTTTCTTTCTGATCATTTTTTCTACGGATCCGAAGTATGACTCCGTAGGTACGCGCGGTTTCCTCCAAGGTCTGGGCCCGCGTTCCATTTCGGAGGTGCCCAGTTAACCCACGGCCTCACTTCCGGAGAGTCTGGGCGATTGCGATGCTGGCAGTGCCATTTAGCATCGGCTGCCGTCTCGATATGCACGTACAGCCGCGTTACAACCCGCTGGCAAAGAGCGATTTCTTCGCCGACCAGCGCTCGGCTCGCCCGCCGGTGCCAGGCACGGTGGCGCGCGGCGATCTGCGGGCGGATACCTACTTCTACACCGGCAAGATCGCAGAAACTCCTGGCGACTATCTCCCGTTTCCGGCGAGCGACGATGTGCTGGCCCGCGGGCGCGAACGCTACAACATATATTGTTCGCCCTGCCATTCGCGCCTCGGGGATGGCAACGGGATGATTCCGCAGCGCGGGTTTCGTCGTCCGCCTTCGTACCATATAGAGCGGCTCCGCAAGGCGCCTCTGGGCTACTTCTTTGACGTCATGACCAACGGATTCGGCGCCATGCCGGACTACGCATCCCAGATCCCGCCTCGCGACCGGTGGTGCATCGTGGCATACATTCGCGCACTACAACTCAGCCAGAACGCCACCATGGCCGACGTCCCCTCTGGGCAGCAAGTGCCGTCGCAATCCCCGCAATTCCGCGGTGAGCCTGGTTCGGGCGCGACGTTGCCAGAGGCTGAAACCAAATCTCCCGGTGCCGCGCAAGGGGAATCCAAATGAGCTCAGGGCACGTGAACATCACGGATTTCTCAGCGCCCCCGATCGTCAAGGTCATCGCGCGCCGGTCGCTAGTCGTCGGCGTGATTTTCGGCCTCATCTCCGTGGTCTTGGCTTTTGTGCAGCCCAATGAATTCTTCCGGGCTTACCTGCTCGGCTTCATGGACTGGCTCGCAGTCGCGCTCGGAGCTATGGCGGTTCTTATGCTGCGGCATCTGACCGGAGGCGGATGGGGCATGGTGATCCGCCGTATTCTGGGCGCCGCTATGAGAACGATTCCTCTGATGGCGGTTCTATTCATTCCGCTGTTGTTCGGAATTCGGCGCCTCTACATCTGGGCGCAGCCTCTAGAGAACATCCAGAACAAGAATCTGCGCGAGCATCTCGAGCTGATCACCAAGAGCTATCTATCGGTAAACGGTTTTATCATTCGTGCGATCATATACTTCGCGATCTGGGGTCTGCTGTCCTATCTGCTCACCAAGTGGTCGGCCGAGCAGGACCAGCCTCCGGTTCGAGATAACAGCGCGAAGTTCAAAGCGGTCGCCGGACCCGGCCTGATCCTCTATGGCTTCACAATTTCCTTCGCGGCGATCGACTGGGTGATGTCGCTGGATCCCAGCTGGACCTCCACCATCTACGGGCTGATTTTCCTGGCTGGACAAGTGCTCGCCGCTCTTTCCTTTGCCGTGGTATGCGAAAGAATTCTGTTCCGCTACAAGCCCATGTCTGAGCTGCTGAAACCGGAACACGTACACGACCACGGCAAATTGATGCTCGCCTTCATCATGGTGTGGGCATATTTTTCCTTTTCGCAGTGGCTGATCATCTGGGCGGGAAATCTTCCTGAGGAAATCACCTGGTACGTGCGGCGGCTGGGCGGCGGCTGGGGATTCGTCGGGCTCTTCCTCGTGATTTTTCAATTTGCCGTGCCATTCGCGATCTTGCTCTCCCGCTCCTTCAAGCGCGACGTGACGAAGCTAGTGTGGCTCGCGGTATGGATTCTGTGCATGCGCTGGTTGGATTTGTTGTGGTACATCGAACCGACCTTCTCGGTTACGTTCCACATCACGATTGCTGACATCGTCGTCCCTACCGCCATCGGAGCTTTGTGGATGGCTTACTTCTTCCGCAATCTGGGTTCTATGCCGCTTCTGCCGGCGTACGACCTGTTTGCGAAACAGGTGCTCGAACCGGCGCACGAGTCATGAGTAACGAAAACTTACAACCCGGGCAGCATGGCGAGGTTGGGTACGAGCATCGCGACCTGAGCGCTCGCGCCGTTTACACTTTCCTCATCGTTTTGGCGGTGTTGACGATCATCATCATCTTCATGCTCCGCGGGGTATACAGCTTCCTCGATACCTACGAGCGCAACCATCAGGCTCCGCCGAGTCCACTCGCTGCCAAACCTCCCGATGACCCGCGCAAGGTTTCTCCGGATGTGCGCTCTCAATTTCCTGAGCCTCGCCTGGAGGTGGACGAGCGAGGGCAACTGAACGGTTTCGTTCTGGACCAGGAAAAGGAGCTACACAGCTACGGATACGTGGATCAGCAGGGCGGGGTAATTCGAATTCCGATTGAACGCGCGATGCAACTGGTTGCGCAACGCGGCCTGCCGGTGAGGCCCCCGGGTGCGTCGGAATCTGCTGGCCCTGGTGGGAAGAGCAGTGGTGCCAAGCCGGCTACGTCGGCGAAGGCAGCTGCGGCTCATTGAGCGGCAATAGAAGGAAGAATAGTGAGTAGACTTCAAAATTCGATTCTGACGGTCGCGGCGGTGGCGTTCGTCACGGTCTCCGCATGGGGGCAGATGGGCGTTCGGCCGGGAGGCATCATGTCTCCTCCGGCGAATCAGCGTCCGCCCGGACTTGAGAACGTCGGTATCGCGCAACACCTGAACGAGCAGGTTCCTGCGCAGCTGGAATTTCTTGACGAGACGGGCAAGCAGGTTCGCCTGGCAGACTACTTCGGCAAAAAACCGATCATCCTCAACCTCGCTTATTACAACTGCCAGATGCTTTGCCCGGAAGTTATGAGCGGACTCACCAGTGCACTGCGCACGCTCAAGTTCGATGTCGGCAAGGAGTTCGAGGTCCTTACCGTAAGCTTTGATCCGCGCGAAACCCCGGCTATTGCCGCCGAGAAGAAAAAGGAATATCTCCACCGCTATGGACGCCCGGGAGCCGAGCAGGGGTGGCACTTTCTGACTGGCCAGCAGGACGCCATCACGGCACTAACTAGAGCGGTGGGCTTCCAGTACCAGTACGACTCGAAAATCGGGCAGTATGCGCACACCACGGCGATCATGGTGCTCACGCCGGAAGGCAAGATCGCGCAGTACTACTACGGCGTGGAGTATGCGCCCAAGGATCTGCGGTTGGGGCTGGTGCAAGCCTCGCAGGGCAAGATCGGCAATCTTGTGGACGCCGTGCTCTTGTACTGCTACCACTACAACCCCGAGACCGGCAAGTACGGCGCCGTGATCATGAATGTCTTGAGACTCTCGGCCGCGGGGACCATGGTGTTCCTTGGTGCTTTCATCGTTTTCTTGGTTCGCCACGATCTGAATCACGTGATATCAGGAGCAGAAAAAGTAAAGTAATGTTTGACAATTTTCCATTGTGGCCAACCCGGGCTTCGACGATCGCAGGCAACGTCGATGCTCTGTTTATCTTTCTGCTTATCGTGTCGGGACTGATCTGTCTCCTGGTTTTCTCGCTCATCCTGATATTCGCAGCTCGCTTCCGCAAACGTGCGGGTGTTCAGGCGGAGCAGATTGAGGGTTCCCACGCACTCGAAATCACCTGGTCGGTGATCCCATTAGGTATTTTCTTCTTCATTTTTGCCTGGGGAGCCGTAATCTTCTTCAAAGAGCGCACACCTCCGCCGGGCACCCTCGACATATATGTCGTCGCCAAGCAGTGGATGTGGAAGACGGAGCACATGGGAGGGCAGCACGAGATCAACTCGCTGCACGTGCCCACCGGCCGCGACGTCAAGCTGATCATGACTTCTCAGGATGTCATTCACAGCTTCTACGTCCCGGCGTTTCGTCTCAAGCAGGACGTGCTTCCGGGCCGCTATACCACCCTGTGGTTTCGCGCGACCAAACCGGGGATCTATCACCTGTTTTGCGCGGAATACTGCGGGACTTCGCACTCGCAGATGATTGGCGAAATCGTCGTCCTTGAGCCTGCCCAGTACGCCGAATGGCTGGGTGGTGGCCCGGCTACGCCGCTTCCACTCGCCGGCCAGCAGTTATTCGGCTCTCTCGGTTGCAGTACCTGCCACCGCTTCGACACGCAGGGCCGTGGTCCGAATCTGGAAGGCCTCTTTGGCAAGGCGGTGCTGCTCGACGACGGGAGAACCGTGACTGCCGACGAGAACTACATTCGCGAGTCGATCCTGAATCCGGGCGCGAAGATCGTCTCCGGATTCAAGCCGATCATGCCGACGTTTCAAGGACTCGTAACCGAGGACCAGGTGAACGCGCTCCTGGCCTATATCAAATCACTCGGCAAACCAGCGCAAGGCGCTGCTGGCGCGCGAGCTTCCGGCGAACCAGTGCCCGGATCAACCCCGACGAATCAGGTGCAATAGCATGGCTACCGCGGTAGTACCGGCAGTAGAACGAGAGAATTACCTTAACGCGCAATATGGGATCAAGTCATGGCTGTTGACCGTGGACCATAAGCGCATCGCGCTACTCTACCTGCTCTCGGTCACCTTCTTCTTTTTCATCGGCGGCTTCTTTGCGCTTCTGATCCGCCTCGAGTTGCTTACGCCGGCGGGCGACCTGGTACAAGCCGACACTTACAACAAGCTCTTCACCATGCACGGTCAGGTGATGATATTTTTCTTTCTCATCCCGGTCGTGCCCGCCGTGCTTGGCAATTTTCTTGTGCCCATCATGATCGGCGCGAAAGATCTGGCCTTCCCGCGCATCAACCTGCTGAGCTGGTACCTGTATATCGCCGCTGCGCTTTTGATGTTGCATTGCATGCTTACCGGCGGCATCGACACCGGCTGGACCTTCTATACGCCGTTCAGTACGGCCTACTCGAACACGAAAGTGGTGGAAGCGGGACTCGCCATCTTCATCGCCGGATTCTCCTCCATCTTCACCGGCCTGAATTTCATCGTCACCATTCACCGTATGCGAGCCCCGGGGATGACCTGGAATCGCATGCCCTTGTTCCTCTGGGCCATGTACGCCACCAGCATCATTCAAGTGCTGGGCACGCCGGTGGTGGCGATTACGATCGTGCTGGTCGCTCTTGAGCGCTTGTTCCACGTGGGTGTGTTCGATCCCAGGCTGGGTGGAGATCCACTTCTATTTCAGCATCTGTTCTGGTTCTACTCGCATCCCGCCGTCTACATCATGATTCTGCCCTCGATGGGCGTGGTTACCGAGATCATCGCTTGCTTCTCGCGCAAGCGTATCTTCGGATATCAATTCGTTGCCTTTTCGAGCATCGCGATCGCCGTGCTGGGTTTCCTGGTCTGGGCGCATCACATGTTCGTGGCGGGGATCTCGCTTTATGCTGCGCTGGTGTTTTCGTTCCTAAGCTATTTTGTCGCAGTGCCCTCGGCGATCAAGGTTTTCAATTGGACCGCCACGCTTTATAAGGGATCGATTTCCTACACCACGCCCATGCTCTACGCTTTCGGCTTCATCGGTCTCTTCACGATGGGCGGTCTCACCGGACTTTATCTGGCGGCTCTCGGAATCGACGTGCACGTTACGGATACCTACTTCGTCGTGGCTCACTTCCACTACATCATGGTGGGCGGTGCGCTCATGGGCTATCTCGGCGGCATGCATTTCTGGTGGCCGAAGATTTCCGGCCGCATGTATCCGGAATGGTGGGGGCGCCTGGCGGCGCTGGTCGTGTTCCTCGGCTTCAACCTCACCTTCTTCCCGCAGTTCGTGCTGGGTTACATGGGCATGCCGCGGCGTTATTGGCAATACTCGCCGGAATTTCAGATTCTTAATGTGCTCTCCACCGCAGGGTCTACTGTGCTCGCTGTCGGTTACCTGCTCCCCATGATCTATTTCCTCTGGTCCATGCGCTATGGCAAGCCGGCGCCCGACAATCCCTGGAATGCTGCAGGACTGGAGTGGAAGACCGCTTCTCCTCCGCCAACCTTTAACTTCGACGAGAGTCCGGTTGTGACCTGGGAGGCATATAACTACGGGGAAATAGCGGAAAAGGAGGTCCCGGTTGAGCGATAGTCCCTCAGTGGCCGCCCACGGTGACGTTCACAACCCTGCTCTGCGGCACCATTTCGCCGACATGGAGCAGCAGCGCGAGTCCGCTGAGCTGGGGATGTGGCTCTTCCTGATCACGGAAATCATGTTCTTTGGCGGCATGTTCTGCGCCTATATGGTCTATCGCTACATGTACTACCAGGCCTGGGAAGCTGGTAGTGAGCAGATGGATTTCTGGTACGGGACCATCAACACCATTGTGCTGATCTGCAGCAGTCTCACCATGGCGATGGCGGTCCGCTCCGCCCAGATCGGACAGAGGAAGGCATTGGTCGCATTCCTTATTGTCACCATGATATTCGGCTGCGCGTTCATGGGGATCAAGGGTGTCGAGTATTACGGACACTGGATGGAGCACCAGTTCCCTGGCCCAAATTTTCACTTTGACGGTCCCGACGCACAACATGTGCAGATCTTTTTCTTCCTCTATTGGACAATGACCGGCCTGCATGCGCTCCACATGCTGATTGGAATTGTTCTTGTCGGTTTCATTGCGTACTGGGGTTGGCGCGGCAAGTATGGCGCTGATTATTACAACCCGGTCGAAAACACCGGCCTGTATTGGCACTTCGTCGACATGGTGTGGATCTATCTTTATCCGCTGCTCTATCTGATCAGCCACAAACACGGGAGATAACAGTAAGGCATGTCAGCACATATCGCTTCTAAGAAGCTTTACATCGGAGTCTGGCTCGCGTTGCTGGTCCTGACGGTCGTCACCGCGACGGTTTCGCGCATCGACCTGGGCGCTGCCAGCGCCGCCGTGGCCTTGGCCATCGCCACCACAAAGGCACTGCTGGTCGTGCTGTTCTTCATGGGCGTGAAATACGTCAGCCAGAAGATGACAGTCGTCGTAATCGTGTCCGGTCTCTTCTTCCTTGGACTGTTGCTGATCCTCAGTATGGCCGACTATGGAACCAGAGCGTTCAAGTAAGAGCCCGAGCGGTGGGCTGTCTAGCGTCCTGGTGACTTAAGTATTCCAACATTCCTTTTCTTTTCCTTGCGCGCGGATCGTGTTTTCCTCGAAGATGTTTCTTCACTGAGAAATCTTCATGCCGCCGTCTGAATCGGGTCCCCTCGTTTCCATTCAAAATGACTTCGCAGAACGCGCGCGTGCCGCGAAGTCCGCGCAAGTAGATTCGGTCGCCCTCGAGCGTGCCTTGCGCCGTGAAATTCGCGGCGAGGTTCGCTTTGACGATGGCAGCCGCGCGCTCTACGCCACCGACGGCTCGAACTACCGGCAACTGCCGATCGGCATTGTACTTCCCCGAGGTGCCGATGACGTGATCGCCACAGTCTCGTTGTGTCACGAGTTCGGGGCGCCTCTTCTTTCCCGTGGCGGCGGCACATCATTGGCTGGCCAGTGCTGCAACGTCGCCGTCGTTCTCGACTTCTCCAAGTACATGGCGGGCATCATCAGCATTGATCCTGAGCGCCGCCTTGCCCGAGTTCAGCCGGGTGTGATTCTCGACCACCTTCGCGCGGCTGCGGAACGGCATCAGCTAACGTTTGCTCCCGATCCTGCCACCCACGATCGCTGCACGCTTGGTGGCATGATCGGCAACAACTCCTGCGGCGTGCACTCCGTGATGGCGGGTAAGACGGACGACAACATCGAAGCCCTCGACATCCTGACCTATGACGGTGCCCGCATGAAGGTGGGCGCCACGACCAGCGAGGAACTGGAGAACATCATCCGCGAAGGCGGCCGCCGCGGGGAGATTTACGGGAAACTCAAGGCCATTGCGGCGACCTACGGCGATCTCGTCCGCCAGCGCTATCCCAACATTCCGCGGCGGGTCTCCGGCTACAACCTGAACTACCTGTTACCTGAAAACGGTTTTCACGTCGCGCGCGCTCTGGTCGGGTCAGAAGGAACCTGCGTGACTGTCCTCGAAGCTACCTGCCGCCTGGTCGAGAGTCCTCAAGAACGCGTTCTTCTCGTGATTGCCTACCCCGACATCTACCAGTGTGCGGATCATGTGCCCGAAGTCATGGCACACGGACCGATTGGTCTCGAAGGCATCGACGATCTCCTGGTCGAATACACGAAGCGCAAAGGCATCAACTCAGAAGGCCTCGCGCTGCTGCCGTCAGGTGGAGGTTGGCTCCTTGCCGAATTCGGCGCAAACACCGCTCAGGAAGCCGAGGACAAGGCCCGCGGCTTGATGGACTCTCTGAATCGTACGAGCACCCCACCCAACATGCGTCTCTTCACTAACAGGCAGCATGTAAAACGCGTTTGGGAAGTGCGCGAGTCAAGCTTGGGTGTGATCTCGCACGTTCCTGGCGAGAACTTGAGCTGGGAGGGTTGGGAAGATTCCGCCGTCGCCCCGGAAAAACTCGGCGTCTATCTGCGCGATCTTCGCAAGCTGTTGAACGCCTACAACTACCACGGCACGCTTTACGGCCACTTCGGCCACGCTTGCGTCCACACCCGCATTGATTTCGATCTGCAATCCCTGGCCGGAATTGCCAAGTACCGTAAATTTGTGGAAGAAGCGGCTGATCTTGTAGTCAGCTACGGAGGGTCGCTTTCAGGCGAGCATGGCGACGGTCAGTGCCGCGCGGAACTGCTGCCCAAAATGTTCGGTCCCGAACTGGTGCAGGCCTTTCGAGAATTCAAAGCTGCGTGGGACCCGGATTGGAAGATGAATCCCGGCAAGGTCGTCGAGCCTTACCGGCTCGATGAAAACCTTCGCCTGGGCGCCGACTACAATCCCTGGCAGCCTCAGACGCACTTCCAGTATCCCGACGATCACGGCAGCTTAACTCACGCGACTCTGCGCTGCGTGGGAGTAGGGAAGTGCCGCCACTACGAGGGCGGCGTGATGTGTCCGAGTTTCCGGGCAACGCGCGAAGAGGAACACTCCACCCGCGGTCGCGCCCACCTCCTGTTCGAAATGATGGAGGGAGACGTGATTCGCGACGGCTGGCGCAACGAGCACGTCAAGGAGTCGCTCGACCTTTGCCTTGCCTGCAAGGGTTGCAAGAGCGAATGCCCGGTGGCGGTAGATGTTGCTACCTACAAAGCTGAGTTCTTTTCCCACTACTACGAGGGCCATGTGCGGCCTAGGAGTGCCTACGCCTTCGGAAATATCGACATTTGGGCCCGGCTCGCATCGAATGCGCCCGGCCTGGTGAATTTGACCACCCAGCTTCCCTTCCTGCGCGACATTGCCAAGCTAGTTAGCGGCATGCCGCCAGAACGCAGCATTCCGGCATTTGCTCCGCGAACCTTCCGCAGCTGGTTCCGGTCCCACATCCCTCGTAATCGGGTAGGCAAGCGAGTCATTCTGTGGCCGGATACATTCAACAACTACTTCCTTCCGGGAACCGCCAGGGCGGCGGTTGACGTTCTTGAAGCCGCGGGATTCCGGGTGCTCCTGCCCGAACGTCAGCTCTGCTGTGGCCGTCCCCTCTACGACTTCGGGATGCTCGATCGCGCAAAAAGCCTGCTGCTCCAAATCCTCGACTCCCTGGCCCCCGCGATTGAGGCCCGAATTCCCATCATCGGACTTGAGCCGAGCTGTGCGGCAGTGTTTCGTGATGAACTCATCAACCTTTTCCCAACGACGAGCGCGCCCACCTGCTCTCGCAGCCAGACCTTCCTGCTCAGCGAATTCCTGGAGAAGCACGCCCCCGACTTCTCGCCTCCCCCTCTTGGGACGCAAAGCCCTGCTCCATGGCCATTGTCACCACAAGTCGATCATGAAAATGACCGACGAGGAAGCAATTCTGCGTCGGGCCGGGGTCGATTTCCAGTCCCCGGCGCCGGGATGCTGCGGTATGGCAGGGTCATTCGGATTCGAGCACGATAAGTACGAGATTTCGGCTGCCATCGGCGAACTCGATCTACTGCCCGCGGTTCGCGCGGCTAACCCTCAATGGCTGATCATCGCGGACGGCTTCAGCTGCCGGGAGCAGATTGCCCAGGGAACGGACCGCCAGGCCTTACATCTTGCCGAGGTCCTCCAGATGGCGTTGGATGGCGCCTCGCCTGAACCGGAGCCTTACCCCGAGCGCCCCTTGACCAACCGTCGCCAGCAGCAAGTAGAAGCCTCGATGAAGGGCGCTGGTTTAGCAGTCGCCGGTTTAGCAGCAGCCGGCGCGTTGTACTGGGCTATCTCCAGAAGAGATTGAAAACACAGCTCTTGCATTCTGTTTACCGGTTGTCCACTCGCCACAATCCCCTTTATCTGGGACAATAGATGCACCCATAACGCCCTCAAGGCGTCCTGTGAGTGCCATTCGTTTTTGTCCCGAAATACCCAGGAAACTGTCATGGAACGCGAAACGATTCCCGCTATTGCCCAGGAACTAGCCCCTGAACCGACAATTCAGGCGCCCAAGGTCAGCCCCTTATCAAGTTCGATGGATACCGCCCTCCAAGGCGCGGTGCTGGTCCTGATCCAGTTCGACATATGCGAGGAAATCCGCCTGGACGAACTCCGGCGCATTTTTGGCGTGCGCACCGTGCAGGCTCCCAGTTTCAAGCACCCCACCCCCGGATATGTCCGCTACGAACGTCCTCCGGTGGTGGAAACGATCGAGCCCCTGGTTCTCGAGAGCGGCGAGCGCCTAGACGCCCAGGTCAAGTATTACGATTACGGGGTTCTGAGCGTTGTCTTCGAGCTGCCTTTTTCCGGGGATTGGGACACGCTTGTCCGGTTATCCAGTCGCTGGGTGTGGGACACCGATTTCACCAGCTTTGCCACCAAGATTGCCCGGCAGAAGCTCGAGCGCGCGGCGCCCGCGCTGGTCAAGCCTTACGAGGAATGGTTGCACGAAGACTATTTCATCTTTCATGTTCGCGATGTCGCCGGTAACCCCTCAGCCGCCGACCTGCTGGCGCTCGAGGGCCAGCGCATCGCCCAGGTGGTCCGCGGCGAGACTGCGCTTCTTTCCGAGGGCGAGCGCCAGGAGATCTGCAATCCCGCATCTCCTACTATCCCAACGATCTCGCCGTCATCGGCTGGAACGGCGCCTTCATTTATGACAGCGCATCCGGCGCCGAGACCGCCATCCAGCTCCTTGAATACGCCAATTCGCAGCTGCTCGAATTCCGCCACTACGACGACCTGCTGACCCGCCAGCTCGCCAGTGTGTACGATTTCCTCGAACATGGTGGGACGAGTGTGTGGACTCGCTGGAGAACCGCACGAGCGGCCTCAAAACTGCATACCGTCTTGCTGGACGTGACCGAACTCACCGAGCGGGTCGACAACGCTATCAAGTTTCTCAGCGACATGTTTTCAGCCCGCCTGTATAAACTGGCTGCCACCAAGGTCGGCGTGCCCGACTACAAAGACCTGGTGAACCAGAAACTGCACACCGCCGAAGATCTCTATCGCTTCATGGTCGACCAATTCCACCAGAGTCGCGCCTTCATCCTCGAACTGATGGTGGTTATCATCCTGATCATCGACCTCGTCTATCTGTTCAAAGGGTACAAGCCGATCTAGCCATCAGCCCCAGCTGTCAGCTTTCAGAAAACCGTCGATGGTTGTCGGTCGTTGGTCGTCAGGGTCTCTGGCATCATTCTGTTCGGCCACCGACTAACGACGAACCACCAACGACTACCCGAATGCTGAATGCTAGAATCTGCAACCATGCGGGGATTAACCGGCAAGCGAGTTCTCATCACGGGCGGTGCCAGCGGGATTGGTGCCGCGACCGCCACCCGTTTCCTCGAAGAAGGAGCTGTCGTCTGCGTGCTTGACCGCGACGCCAACGGGCGCAAACGAATCCAGCAGCAGCTGCCGAAACTGAAAGGTGTCATCGCCGCCGATGTCGCCGACCTGAAGCAGGTGCAGGCTGCATTCGCCGAAGCGATTCGCCTGATGGGTGGCGTTGACGTCGTTATCAACAACGCAGGCATCAGCATTCGCCACAACTTCCTGGACATCACTCCCGAAGAATGGGACAAGATCCTGGCCGTTAACCTTACGGGTGTCTTTTACGTGGCCCAGACCGCCGCTCGGCACATGTGGGAGCGCGGCAGTGGCACTATTTTGCAGACGGCCTCCACAAATGGCATTGTCGGCCAGCCTTACTACGCCGATTACAACGCGACCAAGGCGGGCGTGATCGAACTCACCAAAACCATGGCGCTGGAACTCGCGCCCAAGGTCCGTGTGTGCGCCGTGGCGCCCGGATACGTCCTGACTCCGATGCAACGCGCCGAATATACCGACGAGATGCTCGAGCAGGTCAACAGCAAGATTCCTCTGCGCCGCCACGCCAAGCCGGAGGAGATCGCGGCGCTTTTCGCATTTCTTGCTTCCGATGACGCGGCCTACATCACGGGCCACGTCTACACTTGCGACGGCGCCGAGATCGCGGGAGGTCTCGCCAGCCGCTGATTACTTACGCTGAGACCAATTTTTCGCGCGCCGTCGGATCGGGAGGGCGATATTGGGCGCATTGACCGGGAAAGTTGCGTTGGTGACAGGTGCCGCCTCCGGCATCGGCCGGGCGACAGCGCTTCTGTTCGCCCAAGAAGGGGCTTCTGTCTTGCTCACCGACTTGAATGAAGAGTCTGGGCGTGACGTTGAGCGGAAAATCGCTTCCAGCGGCGGCACAGTTCTCTTTGAGGGCGCCGACGTCACCCGTGACGCCGACTGCGGCCGCATCGTCGAGCTTGCTATCCAAGAATTCGGCGGCCTCCATATTGTCGTGAACTGTGCCGGCATTATTCGACGCGCCACTGTCACCGAACTAAGCGAAGCGGACTGGGACCGCGTCATGTCGGTCAACGTGAAGTCGATCTACCTTGTCTCGCGCCACGCGATTCCTCACATGGCCAAGTCTGGGGGAAGTTCGATCGTCAACATTGCTTCCGGCTGGGGACTGGCTGGCGGGCCCAAAGCTGCGGTCTATTGCGCCTCCAAAGGTGCGGTCGTACTGCTCACCAAGGCTATGGCGATCGACCACGGGCCGCAGAACATTCGCGTAAACTGCATCTGCCCTGGCGATACGGACACTAATATGCTGCGAAGCGAAGCTCAGCAACTGGGTGAGCCCAACGACCGCTTTCTCGCCGAAGCCGCGCGTCGGCCGCTTGGCCGAGTCGGCAAACCCGAAGAAATCGCTCAGGCCGCACTGTATCTCGCGAGTGATGCCGCGTCCTTTGTCACCGGCACAGCTCTGGTCGTGGATGGCGGCGGGCTCGCCGGGACAATGTAGACCACAATTTGCCGGTCTTCCCTTCGTCGTGATGGACCCTTGGCACTGATACTGAGAACCAGGAACTGGGTACTAGGAACTGAGCACTGATTTCATGCGCCTTGCCGACAAAGTCGCGCTCATCACCGGAGGAACCTCCGGCATCGGTGAAGCTACGGCCCTCATCTTCGCGAAAGAAGGCGCCAAAGTGGCCATCACCGGCCGTAACGAGAGTCGGGGGCACGCAGTTACCGCGCGGATATTGGAGCAGGGCGGCAAAGCTGTCTTCATCCGAACCGACGTCCGCAGGGCGAACGAATGCCGCCGCGCGGTTGACGAAACACTCGTCGCCTTCGGACGCGTGGACATTCTCTTCAACAACGCAGGCGTTTTTTACCCCCACACTACCCTCGAATGCAGTGAAGAAGAGTGGGACCTGCAGATCGACGTCAACCTGAAGGGCACGTTCCTGATGTCAAAGTTCGCGCTGCCCGGCATGATCGCTCAGGGTGGCGGAGTCATCATCAACAACAGCTCGGGGTGGGGCATCGTCGGCGGTGACAAGGCCGTCGCCTATTGTGCGTCCAAGGGCGGGGTAGTGTTGCTTACGAAAGCCATGGCAGTCGACCACGGCCGCCAGGGCATTCGCGTGAACTGCATCTGCCCCGGTGACGTCAATACTCCTATGCTTCCCGAAGACGCAAAGCTTCGCGGTCTCGATTGGAAGACATACATCGAGGGCTGTGCGAATCGCCCGCTCGGACGTGTCGGTACGGCGGATGAGATCGCCAGAGCCGTCCTTTTCCTGGCTTCGGACGATTCCTCGTTCATGACCGGTGCGACCCTGATCGTGGATGGAGGCGGAACCGCAGATTGAGATTTGATGCTAAAGATGGCTGAAACTATCACAACCCGCAATCACACGCGCTCGCAGGAATGGTTCGCCCGCGCTCAGCAATCTTTGGTAGAGGGCGTTAACTCCCCGTCTCGTGGCGCGGCCGTCTACCAGAATGGACCGATCGTTCTCGAAAGAGGGCAGGGCTCGCACGTGTGGGACGCCGACAACAATGAGTACGTCGACTTCATGATGTCCTTCGGCGCCCTCATTCAGGGCCACGCCCATCCGAAAATTGTTGAAGTCGTCTCGCAGGCCATCGCCGAAGGATCGCATTTCGCTGCGGCCACGTCGGCGGAAGTGGAGGCGGCAGAGCGTTTCCGCCGCATGGTGCCCTCGGCGGAGGTCGTGCGTTTCGCCAATACAGGCAGCGAAGCCACAATGCTGGCGCTGCGGCTGGCTCGTGCGCAAACTGGGCGCACTAAGTTCCTCAAGTTTGAAGGCCACTATCATGGCTGGTACGACCCGTATCTACTCAATGGCCACAGCCATCCGGCTGACCAACTAGGCCCGCCTGATCATCCCGCCAGGATTCCGGACTCCGAGGGTATTCCTCTTGCGACCTTCGACGATGTAGTGCTTGCTCCCTGGAACGATGTTGCGGCGTTGGAGCACGTCTTGCGCGAGCACGGGCGTGAACTCGCTGCCGTCATTACCGAGCCGATCATGGCAAACATGGGTTGCATCCTGCCGCGGCCGGGATATCTCGAAAAACTCCGCGAACTCACCCGGCAATATGGTGTGCTCCTGATCCTCGATGAAGTTGTAACCGGCTTTCGTTACGCGCCCGGCGGCTGCCAGGAGTACTACGGCATCCAACCCGACATCTCGACCTTTGGTAAAGCGTTGGGCGCAGGATTCCCCATCGGCGCCGTCGCTGGCTCGCGCTCGATCCTCGATCGCATGCGCTGGGGCGACAACATGGTCCTGCACTATGGAACCTTCAACGGTCACCGGCTGACCATGAAGGTGGTGGCGGCGAATTTGGATCTGCTTTCCTCGGAAGGCGCTTACCGCAAGCTGCATGCGATTGGCGATGCTGCTATCCAGGGTCTGCGTGAAGTCTTCCAGCGGCGCAAAGTTAATGCCATCGTGCAGGGCTTCGGTCCGATGTTCCAGATTTACTTCACTGAGAAAGATGCGATCCACGATTACCGTGACTACTGCAAGTATGTGGACACTGGACTTTACTCGCGCTTTGTGCACCTGCTGCTCGAAAGCGGAATTTATATGACACCCTCGAACGGCTTGCACTGGATCATCTCGACCGCGCATACGGAAAAAGATGTGGAAGCGCTCGTCGCTGCTGCCGACCAGGCCCTGGCCCGACTCTCATGAAGAGTGTCGTATTCCTTGGCGGAGGCCGCATAACGGGTGCGCTGCTCGCCGGCCTGCGCCTCGCGGGATATCGATCGCCGATCACAGTCCACGACCGGCATCCCCGGAAGCTTCGCGACCTGCAACGGGAGTACGGAGCATCCACAGAGTCCGATCTGCACCGCGCCGTCGAACAAGCCAGAATCTTGATCATCGCCGTTCGACCTGCGTCGGTGACGGCGCTGCTCGACAAAATCGGTCCGATGCGTCGCCCTCTGATCGCAATCAGCCTTGCGGCAGGCATCCCGCTTAAGAATCTCCGGTCATATCTCGGCCCACCCGTGCGTTGGGCACGAGCCATGCCTAGCCCGGTTTGCCGCAGTGGGCACGGACTCACGGCTGTCACATTCGACCGAAGTCGTACGGACCGGACGAAGCAGGAGGTGAAAAACTTCTTCGCACGCGTCGGGCCTGTCCTCGAGATTCCGGAAAGCAAGTTCGATGCATTCACCGTCACCTACTCGTGCAGCCATGGATATCACGCCCTTGCGGCGCTGGCCGAGGCCGGTCAACGTGTTGGACTCGATCGCAAGACCGCACTTGCTGCCGCTGCTCATGCCCTGGCGGACGGAATTCTCTCCTGGCGCGACGGCGACATCTCGCTGGAGGCTCTGCTGCACGAAGCCGCGACGCCAGGAGGAATCGCTGCCACAGTCATGTCAGCCATGGACGGACGCCGCTACCGCAAGACGGTCCAGGAAGGATTGCGCGCCGGGATGGCGCGTGCGCGGGCCAATGCGAAGGGCTAGCTGTTCTTTGCGAACACTCCGGAAACGGCTCGGCTCGATAACCTAGCGATTCGCACGATGCGATACAACGGAAAAAGGAGTCTGGGTAACCGGATCGCTGACCACTCACTCATACTGGGAGTAAAAGCAAGTCGAGCAAGAAAGTTAATCTTGTCACGACGGCGCTCGCGGGCCCTCGGCATCAATCGAAAATAATCGGCAGATTCGACGTCGAACTCCGACGGCTGGATCATGAGCCGGCGAACTTCTGCTCCAAGCTGGGCCACCATCTCATCTTTATCCATCGTCTCGCCGAGCGGGGATAGCACAGGCATTCTCAGCAGACGATTGGCGAGCCAGAGGCTGATGCCGACGATCCGCGCGACTCCCAATTCACTCGCGCGCCTTCGGACAAGGTCAAAATCCACCGCCTGCGTTTTCACCGTTCTCGCAATGTCGCACAGCCAAGAGAGTCGAACCCAGGCATGCTTCGCCGCATGCACGCAGAGCACGAGGAAAAGATCTTCTGGAGACAGAGTGCGACCTTGCCAGTCGCCCAGAGTAACGCCCTTCGACCTCTCGAACAGGTCCTCCACATCGAGGTCAATCGAATAAAACTTTGGGACGATCCGCCATTGCATTTCGAGCAGGTTTTTGCCCAAAGGACCATCGAAGGCCCGCTCGTATCCAGTCGCGACGTAAGCCTGTTCCTGCTGGCAGGTGAGGTGCAGCGCCGGCGCATACCCCAGTTCGCGCACCGCCTCCCATGCCCACGCCAAATCTCGAGGCCGCATCAAAATATCCAGATCTGAAAATTGCCGACAGCCCACATCTTGGTACAGCAGCTCTGCAAGCACTGGCCCTTTATACGGAATCGCGTCCACCCCGCCGGCAGCGAGACAATCAAGGATTCGGGTCAGCTCGAAGGCGAGCCGCAGATTCTTTTGCGCGTTGCGTTCATAACGGCGGCGGAAAGCCTCCAGTACCGTGTGGGGGGCGCCGTTCGGCTCCCTGTGGAGGCTTCGGTACACGAGGGGTAGGACGTCGTGCCGTTCGGCCAGATCCGCGAACGCTTCCCAATCCACGTCGTGCAAACGCCTTGACTGGATTCGATCGGCCGTGCCAATCGCCACAGCACAATATTCCAGCAGGAGATCAAAGTTGCCGCGGATATCGCGCACAGGCGCGGACACGGGAGGGCCAAACTCATAACTCTGCACAGCCACACGCCCAAGATACACTTCCAAGCAGCGCTCCCCCGCGTAAAGTGGATGACCGACACTAACTTACAAATACTCGAACTGCCGCAGGGAAACGCCATGACTCCGAGCGCCCCTCAGAGCAACCGCGTGCCGATGGACGCCGTGGCATTTGAGTCCGTCAGCAAGACGTTCCGTCATCGTCCGGCTTGGTTCAACTTTATGGGGCGCGAACGGGGTGGGCAGACCGACGCGCTGCAGGACGTTACCCTTAGCGTTCCCGCCGGCAGCGTGCTCGTTCTTCTCGGACCTAACGGAAGTGGTAAGACAACCGCCCTGAAATTGATTGCCACTGTACTTTTGCCTGACAGCGGGCGCGTGCTGGTGCATGGATTCGATACCCTCAGAGAGTCCGGCGAGGTCCGTAAGCGCGTCGGTTTTGCCGTCGCGAGTGAGCGATCCTTTTTCCCGCGGCTTTCTGCGCGTGAGAACCTTGACTTCTTCGCCACCCTCGACGATGTGCCCCGCAAGGCACGCCCTGACTGGATCGAGAAAGTCCTCGATCAAACCGGCCTGTCCGATTCAGCTGACACGCTGGTGATGAAGTTCTCCACCGGAATGTATCAGCGGCTGGGACTGGCCCGTGCCCTGATAAAAAATCCTTCCATACTCTTGCTGGATGAGCCTACCCGCAGCCTCGACCCGGGATCGACAGCGCACTTCTGGGGCCTGGTGCGCAGTCTGACGGAGCGGCGCACAACCGTCCTGCTCGCCACCCACGATTTCAACGAAGCGGTTGCCGTGGGCGATCGCTTGGCGGTTCTGGACCACGGCCGGATTGCCGGTCAGAGACAAGTCTCCGGCACAACCAGCGTCGAGCAGTTGCGCGCCTTCTATTTTGACCTCGCGGGTGAACTCGATAAGACACCGCAGTTCGCTTCCGGAGGACGCCGTTGAGCATCTCAGCGTTGCTCGACAAGGTGGGCGCGATCCTGCGGCGTGACCTGCTGACTTCGATGCGTTACCGGACGGGATTCTTGCTGGGGGCTGCGGGTGCGCTCGCTGAACTGGCCGCCTTCTATTACCTTTCGCGCGCCATCGGTTCCGGCTTCCACCCGGAAGGGATCGAGTATTTTCCTTTCTTGCTGGTGGGAACCGGTTTCTACACCTTCCTGGTGATGGGCATCAATTCGTTCCTGACCGCGGTGCAGGAAGCGCAACAGGCCGGTACCCTCGAAGTCGTGCTGACCACCTCCACACCTCCTGCGGTTCTCGTTTGCCTGAGCGCTCTCTCTGCGTTTGCTGGAAGCGCGGTCAACCTCTTTCTGTATCTCGTGGTCGGACTCATTTTGTTTGGCGCGCCACTGCACCCGAATCTCGCTGGATGCCTCGCTGTATTCGCACTCTCCGTGGCAGTGGCGGTCTCAATTGGGATTCTGTCCGCCGCGTTACAGCTGGCGATTCAAAAAGGTACGGCGGTCGTCTGGCTGCTCGCTTCCGGAGTCTGGTTTCTGACCGGCACCATGTTTCCAGTTGCCGCGCTACCCAAGTTCCTTCGCAATCTTTCTGACCTCATCCCCATCACCCATTCGCTCAATGGCATGCGCCTGGCACTGCTTCAACACGCCTCGTTTTCATCCCTCGCCCATGACATTACCGTCCTTGGCGTGACCTCACTCTTCCTCTTGCCTTTGAGTCTGGTTGTCTTCTCGTGGACGTTGCGCCGGGCGAAACTGGAGGGAACGCTGTCTTTCTATTGAAGCGTTTGCCAGGAATTCAGGAGCGTTACGCCGTCCAAGGCTGACACTTCATGACGTGAAACCCGCTCAGGGCGCGCCCGCCTGCACCTAGACAGGCAACAAGGATTAACTTTTGATGAAGGCCTCTGATGTACACTTCCGCTAAACACATTCAAGAGCGTAGCTTCGCCGGACCAGGGGGGATTTAGAGTTCCGGATTCGTATGACTCAGAAGGATCAGACTTCTGCAGAACAGAAGAACGCTGCGGAGAACCGCCTGACGGCGAAGAAGCCGTATCACAAGCCAGAATTCCGCTTCGAGCGTGTCTTTGAGACCATGGCTCTGGCCTGTGCCAAGACAGGCACGCAGGGCACCTGCAATATCATCAAGAAAAGATCATAGGAGAATTGCCGCGGATGCCCGTGCCGCCCCTGCCAAGCGAACAGAAGTTTAGTCTGGCGACTGAAGTCCTGCGCTCGTTCGGAAGAATGCGCCTGAGGGTTACAGGAACCAGCATGCTGCCTGCACTATGGCCAGGCGACTTGCTCACCATAGAGTCCGCATCGTTCTCGTCCATCAGATCTGGGGACCTGACCTTCTATTCCCGCGACGGCCGTTTTTTCGTGCACCGCCTGATTCGCAAGAAGAGGGAGGCGGGTAGAGATGTGCTGATCACCCGCGGCGACGCTCAGATTTGTGCCGATCTCCCCGTTGTTCCCGATCTGCCGGGGCGAGTCATGGAAATCCGTCGGGGTGACCGCATCATCATTCCGTCCCGCAGGTGGCGGCGATTACACCGCTTGATGGGTCTGGTGTTCTGCCAGTTTGATTTCCTCCGCGGATTGGCTTCGCGTTACATGGCGCACAGAGCGAAGTCCGCGCGCCAGGAAGTTGATTCTCGGATCGTCAACAACTCAGACCGGTCAGATGATGTCCTCGCGACGGGACCGGATCTGAGAGGGTGCACTAGTTGACGACCACAGCAGAATCCGTTCACGAGATTGCAGTCGCCATCGGTGATCTGCCTGTACTCCTTCGCACTGGAGACGCGGCCTTCCTCGATGTGCTTCGCGCACGCTATGAGGGGTTTCTCGATTCGGCGGCTACGCCCCGCTTTCAATTTGACATTGATCTCATCGAGCCTAGTCCTGCGAGTGAGGAAGACATTCAGGTAAGAATGCAGGATGGCTTATGGTCGCTGCGGCGTGGTGACTTTCGCGCGCAATGGGATCCTCACCAGGGAAAAGGCTGGATCAGGCAATCGGCTAATCCTTACTCCGTGGACTCCGTTCTCCGCATCTTGCACAGCCTGGCACTTGCCCGCGAGGGCGGATTCCTGTTGCACGCAGCCAGTGCGGTCCGCAACGGCAAGGCCTTTCTATTCTCCGGTGTTTCCGGGGCGGGCAAGACCACCATTTCGCGGCTTGCGCCGAGAGATGTCACGCTGCTGACTGACGAGATTTCCTATGTTCGCAGCCAATCTGGCAGTTACATCGCTTGCGGCACGCCCTTTGCCGGCGAATTGGCCCGCGTGGGGGAGAATTGCTCCGCACCACTGGCGGCACTGTATTTTCTTGCGAAAGGGCCGGAGAATCGCATTGATCCGATCTCTCCCGCGGATGCGGTGGGGTTGCTTCTGCGCAACATCCTGTTCTTTGCGGAAGATCCGGATCTGGTCAAGGTAGTGTTCCGTTCGGCATTTGAGTTCGTGGAGCGCGTGCCGGTGCAGCGTTTGACGTTTTTTCCGGATGCACATGTATGGGATCTCATCGGGCGGGTCAGCCAGGCTTGACGCCAGAAAAATACATTGCGCGAAGCTCGGCGATCGCTGCCCGCATGCTGGGCGGCGAGATGATGATCATGTCCGCAGTCGACTCCACCTTTTTCACGCTGAACGAAGTCGCTACTGCGATCTGGCAAGCCGCCGATGGGCGCACGCCTTTGAGCGAAATCGTCAGGAACCGGATCTGCCACGAATTTGACGTGGACGTTGAAACCGCGAGTCAAGACGCCGAGCACTTCGTAAATGAGCTCTCAGCCCACCGTATTCTGCTGCTTTCCGACAAACCTTTCGGCACTGCCTCAGTCGGAGCCAACGCCGTATGAGCCTGCTTTACGAGATGAACCAGAAAGCCCTGGCTCTGGGCGTGCCCTTCGACGTGCAGTTCGACATCACCTACCGCTGCAACGAACGCTGCGTCCATTGCTATCTGGATCACGATGACCACGGCGAACTCACCACCGCCGAAATAAGAGATATCCTCGATAGATCTTGCCGATGCGGGCGTTTTCCTCTTGACGTTCAGTGGCGGCGAGGTGTTCATGCGCCGCGACTTCTTCGAGCTCATCGAGCACGCGCGGCGTCTGCTGTTCAACGTAAAGATCAAGACGAATGCAGTGATGATTCGTGAGCGCGAAGCGCAGCGTCTGCGCGCTCTTGGTGTCGAGCAGATCCAGATCAGCATTTACTCTCACCGGCCCTCGGTTCACGACGCCATCACGAAGCTTCCGGGATCCTTGCAACGCTCTATCGATGCCATTCGTTTCCTCAAGTCTCAGGGACTCAAGGTCATCATGGCGAATGTGTTGATGACCGCCAACATGGGCGACCATGCAGGTGTTCAGGCTCTGGCCAGAGAACTGGGAGTGCGGTACAGTCTTGACCCGACGATCACGCCGAAGATGGACGGTGATACGTCGATTCTTAACCTCCGCATCCCGGGCACCGAGTTGAATCAGGTTTTTCACAACGAGGCACTGGTTGGCGATGTCGACAAATTTTGCGCGCCGCCGAAAGCCGCTGACGAAGATGACTTGGAAGCTTTCCCCTGCAGCGCGGGACACACCACGTGCTATATCTCGCCCTACGGAGATGTTTTCCCGTGCGTCCAATTCCCACTGCCCAGCGGCAACCTTCGACGCCAGACATTCCTCGAGGTCTGGAAAAACTCTCCGCAGCTGGCCGAAGTTCGATCCATCCGTGCGAAGGATTTGCCGGTATGTTCCACGTGCAGCCATGTGAGTGCATGCACACGCTGCCCTGGGCTTGCTTACATGGAAGGGAATATGCGCGGGCCGTCGGTTTCTGACTGCGAAAAATCTTTTTATCGGACCGGCGTGCCTTCAGCCAACATGCTCAGAGGTGGCAGTTTTTCAGCACCCGGTGGATCTCTCATTCAGATTCGGTCACTTACCGCCTAGCTCTCCGTCGATCTCACGGCTGCAAAACCAGCCTGGGCTAGTTCCAGATTACTTTGGTGTTCGGCGAGGCCATGAGTTGCTCACTCCAGATTCGTATTACGCCGTAGAATTACCGTAGGACCCCAAAAGTGGACACTTCGAAGGACACTCCCGAAGCACAGCGCCGCAGTATCCGCATCCGATGGGAAATATCGATCCGGCTTACCAGTCTTGATCCTGCGACCCCCTTTACGGAGCAAGCGCAGACTCTGGTAGTCAATCCGCAGGGTTGTGGTGTGCGTCTGGGACGTCCCCTGCCGCCGGGCCTGCCGGTTCAGATCGATGGCCTCCCCGGTGGGATCAGCGTAACCGCGACGGTAGCAAATTGTGTCTCGCTGGGGACGGGATCGAACCTCTGGCTAGTGGGTGTTGCACTCGACGAACCCGCCAACGTCTGGGGTGTGCAGACCCCTCCCGCCGATTGGGGAACGGGGCCCGCTAAAGTTGCGGTTGCCGGCGCTACGCCAGATCTTCATAAGCGCGAGAACTGGCCCTTCTCACAGTTTTCGTCACGCGGGGAATTTCATCCCGGACGGAAATAGCCGCCTAACAACCCCAAGGCCGGGTCTCCACCGCAATTCCTGCCCAAGCCAGCAACGCAAAGCCCTACTTCACCAGCATCTTCGACAGGTAGTAGTTGTCGTAAACCTTCGTGGTGCGATCGACATATTCCACAATCTTCTGAAGGTTCCCACGTTCTTCCCGGCTACCCTCTTTGAACTTCACGGCGACTCCGGTTCCTGCGTCCATTCGAAGTACGATGCCTTCTGCTTGCAGGCGGCTGTCGTCAATCGAGAAAAGTAGTTTGAGGCGGCTCTCCGGCGGCAGGATGCAGGGCGTTTCCACGTAACAGCCACCCAGGCTGATATTCGTCAGATTGCCCAGAATCGGCGCAGCGTCGTTTTCTGCCTGAATTTCGATGGTCAGCCGCCCTTTCATTCGCGGATATAACCGGCGATTCTTCCGGCCCGGCTGGCTCTGCTTTTCGAGGTACATGCGACGGTCGGCCTCTGCCAGCAATTCCTCGGCATCCAGACCGTCGTCCGGATACATCGAACGGCCCACGCTCAGAGAGAGAATGTCCTCGTTACAGACCTCTTTGCCGACTTGCTTGGCCAGATCCCGCAAGTTCTCTGCTTTTTTCACGGACACTTCCGGCGTCAGCCCGGGCGCAATCACCACGAATTCGTCGCCGCCCATGCGTGCGACATAGTCGTATTCGCGGCAGGTTTCCTTCAGAGCCACCGCGAACAGCCGCAGCACACGGTTGCCCTCGAGGTGTCCGAAGCGATCGTTGATCTGCTTGAACCCGTCCATGTCGCAGACCATGACCGTCAACGAAGACTTGTCTCGTTTGCAGCGTGCCAGTTCACGATCGAGCTGCAGGAACAGCGAACGTGCATTCGGCAATTCCGTCAGATAGTCGGTTGTGGCAGAACTTTCGGCTTGCTGATATTTGAGAGCGTTTTCGATCGCCAGCGCCATCTTGGAGCACACGGCCAAGAGCACGCGCAGGTGGTCCGAGGTGAATGCATCCTTCTCCGCATGATAAAGAGAGAGCACGCCTACCACTCCCTCCAGCCCTTCTAGTGGCAGCGAGATCGCAGAGCGCAAGGTGCTGAACTTGGTCGGATCGTTGAGATACCCAGGCTCGACTGACGGATTGCCGTTGACGATGGGCTTCTTGTTCTGCGCCACCCAGCCGGAAAGCCCCTGTCCCAGCGGAATGCGCAACGAGGCAAACAGGCGGAAATTATCGCCGCTGACATGCTCGGGCAACAACTCTCCGTTACGAAGCACGTAAATAGCGATCGCATCGTAGGGAACCAGGCGCTTGAGTTTTACGGAGAAGACCGAGAGCGTTTCACCCAGACTGAGGGAAGCTCCCAGGTCCTGGCTGAGTTCGAACAGCGTCTGCGCCTCAGCGCGGGCGGCGGCAATCGACGAAAGGAAGCTGGTATCGTGGCTTTCTGAGGGGCCGCGCTTTTCAAAACCCGCGGCCGGCGCCAAGCCGCGTTCTACCTTGACTTCGATGGGCAGCTTCGGCTTGGTCGTTTCTTCCGAACTCTTTTCCACCAGTTTTTCCAGGTCGCGATAGTTCCTCTGCAGTACGGCCACGACCCGTGGATCGAACGCTTTGCCCGATTCCTCTCCCAACCGCTTCATCACTTCTTCGATGGGAAGAGCGCGACGGTATTGGCGGTCGGAAGCCAGGGCGTCAAGAAAATCGACAGCGGACAGAATGCGCGCTCCAATGGGAATCTCCTCGTCCTTCAGCCCCAAGGGATAGCCGGATCCATCCCACTTCTCGTGGTGTGCCCGGACGATGGGCACGACCGGATACGGAAAGCGTACCCGCTCCAGAATTTCTGCGCCCACGAGAGGATGGATCTTCATCTTCTCGAATTCTTCCGGCGTCAGGCGGCCCGGCTTGGAGATGATGTGTTCCGGCACCGCAAGCTTACCAATGTCGTGCAGCAGCGCGGCCGCGTGCAGCGCTTCCATCTCCTCAGTCGAAATATTGCAGTTCCTTCGCCACTTCGATGGCATACACACGCACGCGCTGCAGGTGATCGTGGGTGGTATGGTCTTTGGCCTCAATCGCCAGCGCCAGAGCTTCGATCGTGCGCAGGTGGAGGTTGGCCATGTCTCCCACGTGGCGCTTCTCATCGTCCAGCTTTCCCAAGTAGAGCCGGTAGGAGCGATAGATCAGGTAAATGACGGGCAATACCAGCAGCGAGGTTTGCCAGTCCACCAGTCCATTCAACCAGCTCATCAAGCCGGCAATTCCGGCGCCTACCAGGTAATAGGGGAACGACCAGAAGTAGCACTCGGACCAGATCTTGTTTAGCGACTTGTGCTCCGTAAGCGCGATGACGGTGGCCACCGGGACGGTGTTGAACAGGAAGTACGTCGAGGCCGTGATCACCAGGAGCAGAGACGGGTTGTTCACCTTACCGTTAAGCATGGCAAGGTGGTAGACGAGATAGGCCGCCGCGATCGCCAAGGCGGTACCGCAGATATTGAAGACGACCTGTACCGGGCGTGGGCGGTCCCGATAGAAACACTGCACCACGATGGCAGAGCTCCGAGCGCGAGCGTTTCGCCGAAACTTAACTCCAAAACTCCCAGCAGGATGAACAGGAAGTTCACCGACATCGTGCCGGTAATTCCCGGAAGGTTGACCTTTAGCCGTGAAGCCAGCATGGCCACGAACAGGTAGCAGACGAACCTCAGCGGGTCACCACTCTGAGGTCGAATGGCGGCGTACAACAGAATACTGGACCCGACCAGCACCACCGCTCCAATGAACAGCCGTGCCTCCAGCGTCATGTACTTCCAGGACTGCGCCTGTCCGGACATTCGGGTACTAAGACTCCTTCTCCGCTTCGTTCGTGAGGGGAAGACGCTCGTACATAGTGATATCAGCTAAGTTGTGGAAAATGAAGCCATTACCGCCATTGAGCGGAAACTTTCGTAACCCCCAGTAACGGGGCAGAAAGGTGCTTTAGGGGCTTGGATTTAGAGATCGGAAGAGCGCCCGCAGGCAGAGAGGCACTCCGTGCGAGGGAAGGGCGGCTTGTAATTCACCGGTGGCAGTGCGAGAAGGACTATTTCTTCTTAGCTGAGTTCTTGGCGGCGGCTCGTTCCTGGAGGGCGATCGCCACTACCCGTAGCATCTCGTCCCACGGCGCAGGCTTGCCCGTCCAGATTTCAAACTGCCGTGCTGCTTGGTGGACGAACATTTCGATTCCAGGAATGATCTGGGCCCCTTTGTCGCGGGCCATTTTGATCAGGCGGGTCTCCGCCGGATCGTAGACCATGTCGAAAACATAGCGGGTGTTGATCTCGTTCTCGTTGAGGGGCGATTCATGGCTGCTGCCCATTCCCAGAGGCGTGGCGTTGATGATGACATCAAAGCTCAGCTTCTTGAGGTCGGTTCTTTTGATGGAACGGGCCTTAGCCTGCCGTGCGAGTTTCTGAGCCTGCGCAACCGTACGATTCAGAATGAAAACCTCAGCGCCCCTCTCCTTGAGGCCAAAGACCGCAGCACGGGCCGCGCCACCGGCGCCCAGAACCAGAACCTTCGCATTCTCGGGCGGCAACCGGCGTTCAAGCGGACGCACTACCCCTGCCGCGTCAGTATTGAATCCGTACAGTTTGCCATCCTGCGCGCGGACAACCGTGTTGCAGGCTCCAATCTTCGTGGTGTGGGAGTCGGTATTGTCCAGATACTGCAGGATGGCTTCCTTGTAGGGCATGGTTATACTTAGCCCATGAATTGGAATTTCGCGCACGCAATTCAGCAGATCTTTAAGCGTCTTGGCGTGGAGCGCCAGGTATACGGCGTTGACATTCTCCCTCCGCAGGGCGGCGTTCATGATGAGCGGCGAGAGTGAGTGCGAGACCGGATCTCCCGCCACCCCGTACACCCGTGTCGCTGCGTCCACCTGTTCGATGCGGTACACGCTGCGCAAATCCTGGGCCGTCACCTGGCCCGGCGCGGTCTCCTCGCCCGGACTCACCGAAGCAAAGGTGAAAACACTCCCTGCCCGCACGCCCAGTACACGGCTAATGATGCCTTGTTCTCCCATACAGAGGCTGATCAAGGAATGCCGGTCGCTGTTCTTTTCCAGGAACTTCATCATCGTTACGTTGTCGGAAAGAGTCGTAGCGGTTGCGACGATCTTGTAGAAGTCTGCCGGCAGCTTGAGCATCTTCTCGATCACTTCTTCCAGCTTTCGAGTGGCCTGGAAATCGTGGAAGGAGAGGATCGACGGCAGCCTGGGTTCGCAGCTTCTGTAACTGATCAGGCTTGCACTTCGTTGCGGTTTGCAGCTCCACATCTAGGAACTGGCAGCCTGCGCCGGCCGCCTTGCCCAGAATATCCAGCTGCGAGGCCACGACCCCTTAAAGCGCCCGCCGCTCGATGCCCGCCGGCATGTAGCAATGGCCAGTACATGCGGGTATATCTCCAGGAACGCTTTGATCTTCGCAAGTGCGAGCGCGGGTCGCGCGAGATAGTCTAACCTGAACTCCAGAAAGGAGTTATCACGAGCCAGAGCCTCGGCCTTCTCCACTAACTCGACCGGGTCGGAGCCCGTAACTGCCACGCAAACCCTTGGCATCCTTAAGCGCAACAATCTTGGGGCGTAGCTAGTCTGGGCAGATATCATCTGTTAGCGAAGTCGCGCGGGATATTACAGGGCCGTAATTGCAGATGCAACAACGGATTATGTGGAACCGGTCCAAAACTTTTGCCGCACCTTGCATGACACCCTCGTAACCTTGACCCACCCCTACCCCCTTGTTACCTTCCGCTTGAACCCCTGTCTTCGTTGCGCCCACAGTATCGATTTAGCCCGGGCAAGGGTGAACTTCGGAGGTAACATGAAGAAAACAAGATTGTTGCTGCCCTTGCTCCTGGTGACGGCAGCCTGGGGCCAGCAGCCTGGGAATGCGCCGGCTCCGGCCAATCTGAGCCCGTCAGGTCAGATCATGACCACGGGGAGCTTCCCGGTCGAGCGCGTGCAGACGCCCACGTTTGCCGACATGTATTGTGCGGGATTCATCAACAAGCAGCTCCTGCCCGACGCCAATTTCATCGCTGGTGGACTGCAGACTCCGAATACCACCAAGTTCGCCACCGGTGACATCGTGTACCTGGCCGGGACGGGGTACCAGACCGGCGCGAAGTTCACGATCGTACGCGAGCTGCAGGATCCCAACCGTTTTGAAATCTATGCTGGGCAGCACGCGGCCGTGGCAGCCGCCGGACAGCCATACGCCGAGATCGGCATCGTTCGAGTGGTCGACACCCGCAGCAAGATGGCGATCGCGCAGATCGACTTCAGCTGCGATACGATCGGCCCCGGCGACGTTGCCGTCCCCTTTGTCGAGAAGCCCTCGGTCGCCTTCCACCCGCCGCTTCGCTTTGACCGATTTGCGCCTCGCAGTGGAAAGCTCTCGGGCCGCATCGTGCTGGCCAAGGACTTCGATTCCGTTCTGGGAACAGGGATGAAGGTCTACCTGAACGTCGGTCCGAACCAGGGCGTTAAGGTGGGCGACTATTTCCGCACCGTCCGCGGTTATTCGAAGCGGACCTGAAAGATCCGGTCGACTCGCTTTCCTTCAAGGCTTCCGCGACCGAAGACACCCAGAAACGTCCGCCTGCCATCGAGCGGAACATGTGGATCAATTCCAAGGGCCCGACCATTCACGTAGCCGATCTACCGCGCCGCGCGGTCGGTGAAATCGTGGTTATCGGAGTGACTCCTACTACTGCGACCGGCATGATTGTCTTTGCGCTGGAAGATGTTCACGTCGGCGACGACGTTGAACTCGACGACCAGCAACAGCAGCAAGCGCAGCTACAACCTCAACAATAAACCCGAGCCGCAACCTCACTGTCACCGGGGAGCCCAAAAAGCTCCCCGTTCTTTTTTGCAGGCGCCGTGGTTCGAACGAAACCGGCTCAAGCATTGCGCGCATCTTAGATAAGTGTTGAGGTTTTCATCGTTGCCGGCGGCGAAAAACTCGGCGAGCCAACAATCATGTTGGTGCCGGTCGCTGCCGGTGGTATTGTCGGTAAATAGTCTTCTGTAGGGGTTAGGTATGGAACTCGCGCTAGTTGTCGTCGGAATGCTTTTTCTCGCGTCACTGATCCCGGGTGAGATCCACATCGTCTACTACCGCTGAGCTGGAAATGCGCTGCGGTGACGTCTAGTGGTCCAGGCCTTCATCTCCGAACACCTCAGCCGTGAACGCTTCAATCGCCGCGCCCTGTCGCCAGGCGTGTGCGGAAAGCCCCGCCTTGTGGCAAGTCTGCTCGAGGAACGTTTCCCGATCCCAATGGTGCTCCACCGGCACTTGGGGCAATAGCAAACCTCGACGTCCGGCCAGGCTGATCAGCAACCCGTGCCGCCCGATTTCCACTTCCTCCGCGCGAATCGGTCGCAACGCCGAAAGAACGCTTAGCGAGACCTTTAATGTGTCCGCTTCTTCCCGCGTGACCGGCACAAATCGGGCGTCGCTGAAGGCTGCCGATTTGGCGGTCTCCGCTACGGCCTGTACCAGCGGCATGGCAGGAAACACGTAGCCCACGCAGCCCCGCAACTCGCCACCGACGTACAAGGTAGTGAACACGCCGCGCGGTTCGGCGAGATGAGGGGAGACTTTTTCGAGAACGATTTCTCGCTCCTCGAAAGCTGCTTTGATCGCGGAGTGGGCAATCTCCAGCAACTGGCGGCGCTCTTCGGGGGAGAATTCGTGCGCCTGCAGGTAGGCTACGGGCGCTGGTGTCTGGGAAGCGGCGCGGGCGTCGTCAGGTTGCAGCGACATCGCGTTTCCTCCGTCGGCTGAGCACGAAGGCACGGCGCCGGCGTTTGACCACCCGGCGGTCAATCTTGGACCAGAACGCGGCAAAGTAATCGATGGCGGAGAATAGCGAGAGCGCCACCATAAACCAGATCGACACCAGCGCAATCCAATAGACCGGGAAAATGTAGTAGCCGTAGACCGGCCACTCCCTCCAGCGGTGAGCCAGTATGACTGCGACGACCGAGACAATCTGCACCAGCATCTTGAACTTTCCCAGATTGCTGGCCTCGATCGTGAATCCTTCCGAGGCTGCGATCGACCGCAGCCCACTCACCAGAAACTCACGCCCGATGATCACGACCGCCATCCACGCTGGTACAAGGCTCGGGTTGAATTGGACCAGAGTGACGAACGCGGCAGCAATCAGAAGCTTGTCCGCCAGCGGATCGAGCAGCATACCGATGGTCGTGATTTGCCCCCGCTTGCGTGCCAGGTATCCGTCGATGCCGTCGGTGATCGACGCTGCAATGAATAGCGCAGACGCCAGCAGTTCCTTTTCCCCATGCTCGCCGCTGAATCGACTGCTGGAAAGAATCCAGATCAAGAGGGGAACACTGACAATACGGCTGAGCGTGATGTAGTTGGGTAGATTCACACCGCTGGGAATCGCTCTCCGGCGCACGGCCCGGAGCTTGGAACTGGACCCGGGACTCAGCTGAATTATCCTCCACGGGCCCGGTGGAAGCAATCAAAGGATGTGGCTCAAAGACAAAAAGAATGGGCGATGCGAAGGCAGCGCCCATGGTTAAGAAGTTGCGGACAGATTTATGCGGCCGTCCCCTTGTTTTGCAGGGACTGGAGCAGGCCCATGCCGGTTTCAAGCAGACTGGAGTGCTCGGGTACTTGGCCATTGGGAGTCAACTTATCCACAAGCGTGGGCAGCAGCTGTGACAGCGTCGAACTGGCCGTATCCGGTGAAATACCGGCTTTTGCTGCCAACTGCTGTATCCGCTCGTTCCCCAGCACCTGCTGAATCTGTTCGCCTGAGATGGGAAGATTCTCTCCGTTGCCCACCCATGAACTCGCAATACTGCCCAGCCCCTGATCGTGGAACGACTGGATGAGGCCCGAGAGGCCTCCCGGATGGTTGTTGATCGTTTCCAAAAGATGTGCAGCCACCGGATTAGAGCTGCTGCCCAGTACGCTGCTTACGGCCTTATTTTCGAGACTGCCTTCTAGATTATCGAGTAAACCCATAACGCCTCCTCACTGACACTTCGGATACGACTGGCCGCGCTGGCACAACCGCGTGTACGGCAAGTTGTGCCAGCGAGTTTAATTCCGACCTCCTCAAACTTACTTCTGCTTTGCGATGATCTGGTCTTTGATCTTGTTATAGGTGGCCTGAGGAATAACTTTCTTCCTTACCAGGTCGGTTTTCTTCGCGTACGGGCGGCCATCGATGATCTTCTGCGCATACTTCTCGCCGATTCCAGGGAGAGCATCGAGCTGGTCCTTTGTAGCCGAGTTAATGTCGAGCAGGTCTGTGGCAGCCGCTTTGTCCGCAGCCATGCTGGACGGCTTCTTAGAGCTTGCACCTGTCTGGGCGATGCTCATGCCGCTCAGCATTGCCATGGCAAACACCGCAGCGAGAATTCGCGAGATCAGAGTTTTCCGGTTCATGTTCTCTCCTGTCAGTTCGTCTGGGATTCCTTATAGCCTGCTGCTTTAGCATCCTGTTCACTCATGAATTTGCCGCTCTTGGTTTTTCCATACCACCGGCCTCCCTTGTGATAGACGCCGCTATCCAGGTTGACCCAAACCTGCCCGCTTGCTTTTGCCGCGGTGATCTGGGAATCGGAGGCGCTTCCGGTTGCCGCAGCCTTGCTCGAAGTCTTCTTGGCGCTGGTTGTGCCGCTGGGCGCCATGGAGTTGCTTGCAGCCGGAGTCGGGGCCGGGGCGGGTGTGGTGCTGGCTGCAGGAGTGCTTGCCGGCGCCGAAGAGGTATCGGCCATTGACGTCGATTTCTTAGTCTTCTTAGTGGTCGAGGTCGAAGCTGTCGATGCTGAGGTCGAGGCCATGCCGCCGGAACTGCCCGCACCCGCTGGCTGTGCTGTGGTATCACTCGCGGACGTCTTGGTCTTCTTCGACTTCTTACCGGAGGTCGCTCCTGTGTCCGAAGACGCAGTGGTGGAGGTGGCCGATGTGTCCGTCGAATCCGCCGCTCCTTTCTTGCTCTTCTTGGACTTCTTCGTGGAAGTGGTGCTTGTACTGGTGGAACTCGCGCTGGAAGACGCGTCGGGGGTCGCCGCCTGATCGGCGGTGGTTTTCTTGGTCTTCTTTGACTTCTTCGTAGTGGTCGTCGTTGTCTGATCGGTGGACGTGGACGTGCCGGTCTGGGCCTTTGCAGGTGCAGCAAACAAGCTCAACGTCACTAGTAGGCAGACCGCCGCACTCCAGAAAATCGCTTTCCGTTCAAGTCTCTTCATAGGTCGTGTTCCTCTCGATTTAGGTAGCGAATTATCCAGGCTTCGCAGAACAGATTGCCCGGCGCTCTTGGTCTACGTCGGACGCCGTCGAAACCACACTTCGGAATTGGGGCCCAATGGAAATGAAACTTCGCTGATGGTACACAGCGAAAGACGAACAGGCGCAATCAGGGTGTCGAAACGGTCTGAGGCCGCCGGGCTGCCTCAGGCGTAAATACCGCGTTGTCGCAAAGTATAAGCAACGCGATCAATAGCCAGCATGTAAGCTGCAATCCGATTGTTAACGCCATTCGTTTCCGCGTAACGGACGACGTCTTCGAAGGCAGTTATCATGATGTACTCAAGCTGTTCATTCACTACCGATTCCTTCCAGAAGTATCCCTGGCGATCTTGTACCCACTCAAAATAGGAAGTGGTCACACCGCCCGCATTGCACAGAATGTCTGGAATCACGAACACTTTCTTGTCGGCCAGAATTTCGTCGGCAGCCGCGGTCGTGGGACCATTCGCGCCTTCGGCCAGGATTCGGCACTTCACGCGGTCGGCGTTACGGCTGGTGATCTGATTTTCCGTCGCGGCCGGGATCAGAATCTCGCAATCGGTAGTCATCAACTCCGCCGGATCATACTTCTCCGCCTCCGGGAACCCGTGAATCGTATTGTTCCGCTGCCGGTAATTCCACAGCGCTTCCATGTCGAGGCCGTTCTTGTTGTAAAGACCGCCATCCACTTCCGCGATCCCGATGATCTTGTATCCGGACTCAGCCATCAGGCGGGCGGCGTTTGACCCGACATTGCCAAAGCCTTGGACGATTACACGACTCGACTCTGCCGAGAGACCGAGCTTCTTAATAGCTTCATCGCAGACCATCATGATGCCGCGACCGGTGGCCTCACGCCGGCCTCGCGATCCCCCAATGTTCAGTGGCTTGCCGGTGACGACCGCCGTCACGGTCTGGCGCATGTGCATGGAATAAGTGTCCATCATCCACGCCATGATCTGCTCGTTAGTATTCACATCCGGAGCAGGAACATCTTTCTCAGGGCCGATAAACTCGACCAGTTCGGCTGTATAACGGCGAGTCATGCGTTCCAGTTCGCCCATTGACATCTTGTGGGGATTGCAGATCACGCCGCCCTTGGCGCCGCCGAAGGGAATGTTGACCACCGCGCACTTCCAGGTCATCCAGCTGGCCAAAGCTCGAACTTCGTCGAGGGTGACGTCGGGCGCGTAGCGGATTCCGCCCTTGCCGGGACCACGAGCGATCGAGTGCTGAACCCGGAATCCGGTGAAGACCTCCAGGTGACCGTTATCCATTTGTACGGGGATATGAAGAATGATCTCTCGGTTGGGGTACCGCAATACCTTCCACAGCCCCTCGTCCAGGTTCAACTTCTGAGCAGCGACGTCAAATCGGGCGGCTTGCGCCTCCCATGGATTGATTTCCTGTTCCAGGGACACGGTCTTCATATTTGCTCTCCGATGATGGCATAGGGCAGTTTACAGCCTACGCTAGCCGTGGCTGTGGCGGCAAACGGAGCAGTATATGGTGCAGGGAGCGGCTAGGCAAGCATCGTGCACCAGTGATCGCGACATGCCGGCTCCAGGATTACGGTTACTGACCAACGGGTCCGCGTCGCTTCCGATCGGCGCACAAAGCGAAGAGCGAGAGCTGACAGAGCCGAGAGCTAGAGTTCAATCTCCATCCCCTCGCATGCGGCGCGCACCCGGGGAAAGTAATTTCGCGCCTCGGTCACCACCTTATCGATGCAGGCGTCATCGTGATCGGGATCGTGGTGGTAGAGGATCAGTTCTTTCGCGCCACTTTCCATGGCGACGCTTACGGCCTCGCGCCAGTGGCTGTGACCCCAGCCGCGCTTGCGCGCCAGGTATTCCTCGGGCAGATATTGCGCGTCATAGATCAGGACGTCCGCTCCAGCGGCGAGTTTGCGCACGCTCTTGTCAAATGCGGTATTGCCCGGCTCGTTGTCCGTGGCGTACACCAGGGTTTTCGATCCGGCTTCGAGCCGGAACCCCAGGCAGCCCTGGGGATGGTTCAACCACATAACCTCCAGCTTGATTTCACCGTCGAGCTCCGCTCGTCCTGCTTCGAGTTCGTAAAAATCCCGCTGAGCCTTCATCTCACTCATGTCGACCGGGAAATACGGCGAGGCCATCTGCTCTTCCATCACACGCTTCAGGCTCCGTGTCCGGCTTGAGGAGTGAAACACGAAGCGGTTCTCGGGATGGTCGTACATGGGGCCGAAGAACGGAATACCCTGGATATGGTCCCAATGGAAGTGCGAAACGAAAATATGAGCGAACAAAGGCTTGCCATTGGTTTGCTGCAGAAGGTGATGCCCCAGGATGCGGAACCCGGTGCCACAGTCGAAAATGTAGATGGACTCACCGCAGCGCACTTCCACACACGAGGTGTTGCCCCCGTAGCGCAAGTTCTCGGCTTGGGGTGTAGGCGTCGATCCCCGCACGCCCCAGAACTTCACCCGCATAGGCCTCCGGCGGCTCTGCTGTAGTGAGAAGTGGCTAAATTGTTTATATTCCAACTCCGCGGTTCATGCGTCAATTCATCCGCTGGTACAGCGGCAACGATTATCACTCGGCTTCTACCCTATAATGACAGCTCAATTCGCGCTTTGCGGTTGTCATTATTTTCTAATGATTCGTCCTGAGTACAAGGAGTTTACGCGCCTGGCGCGGCAATCCACACTGATTCCGGTGGTGAAAGCCGTGGCGGCTGACCTCCTCACCCCGGTCTCAGCGTTCTTGGCGGTTGCTCAGAACGAGCCTAACGCTTTCCTACTCGAGTCGGTCGAAAATGGCGAAAAGATCGGGCGCTATACCTTCCTTGGAGCGCGGCCCTACATGCGGGTTCGCTCGCGGGGGGCCGAGATCACTATCGAGCGCGGGACCAAGCGAGAGCATCGGACCGGGAACGTTTTTCAAGTGGTCAAGGAGATGTTACGTCAGCATCGGCCGGCGACTTTTGAGGGATTGCCACCCTTCACCGCTGGTGCAGTAGGCTACTTCTCCTACGACGTTGTCCGGCAGATCGAAAATATTGGAGATCACGCTAAGGACGATCTCAACGTCCCCGACTGCGTTCTGATGTTCTTCGACCGGCTCCTTGCCTTCGACCACCTGCGCCACCAGATTCACATCATCGCCACCGCCGACGTTTCGCAGGAGACTCCGCGAAAGGCTTACGATCGTGCTTTAACCGATATCGCGGCGCTCGAGAAGAAGCTTGCACGGGGCTTGAGTCCGTCTTTGTGGCGGAAGAGCAACCCACGTCCCGGACCTTTGAAAGTACATGCTGGCACCAGCCGCAAGAGGTTTATGCACGTCGTCGAATGCGCCAAAGAATACATTGCTGCCGGCGACATCTTCCAGGTAGTGCCCTCGCAGCGCATGGACTTCGTGCCCGGCGTCGCCCCGTTCGACCTCTATCGCGCATTGCGAACCGTCAACCCTTCGCCCTACCTCTACTTTCTTCGCATGGAGAACAGTGACGATGAACGAGGCAGTAAGCGCGGAGCTTCTTCGCTCCATGTTTTGGGATCGTCCCCCGAGATGCTGATACGGGTCGCCGGACGCAAGCTGGAATATCGTCCCATCGCGGGCACTCATCCCCGCGGGCGCGACGAAGCTGAAGACGCGATGCTCGAACACCAGATGCGCACCGACGAAAAAGAACGCGCCGAGCATGTGATGCTTGTCGATCTTGGCCGCAATGACTTAGGCCGCGTCAGTGAATACGGCTCGGTGAAGGTGCGCGACCTGATGTATGTGGAGCGCTACTCGCACGTGATGCACCTGGTTTCGTCGTTGGAGGGGCGGCTCCGCAAGGACCTCGATGCACTCGACGCCTTCGCCGCCTGTTTCCCGGCAGGCACTCTCAGCGGTGCGCCCAAGGTTCGCGCCATGCAGATCATCGAGGAACTGGAGCCCGTGCGCCGCGGCGTGTACGGTGGTTCGGTTCTCTACGCAGATTTCGCCGGCAACCTCGACTCCTGTATAGCGATTCGGACCATGGTTGTGAAAGGCGATCGCGCGTACCTGCAGGCCGGCGCCGGGATCGTGGCCGACTCCGATCCTGCACGAGAGTTTGAGGAGACGCGCAACAAGGCGCAAGCCCTGCTCCGGGCCGTGGACATGGCCCGGAAGGGCGTCGCCAGGTTGTAGGGATAAATCTGGACCTAAGCAGATTTGAATCGAATCGGCACCGGCCGGCTACATCTTCAGGAAATTAGCCACAAGCTTTTTGCCTTCGCCCGTGAGCACGCTTTCCGGGTGGAACTGCACACCTTCGATCGGAAACCTTCGGTGACGCAGTCCCATAATCACCCCGACACCGCCAGCGTCGGTTGTCCGGGCGCTGATTTCCAGTTCGGCAGGTAGACCTTCTTCCTCAACGATCAAGGAGTGATAGCGTGTCGCCGTCATGGGTGAGGGCAAGCCTCCAAAAATAGTTTTGCCGTCGTGTTCCACCTGGCTCGTCTTGCCGTGCATCAGGTGCTTGGCGCGGACTACTTTGCCCCCGAATGCCTCGCCAATCGCCTGGTGTCCAAGGCACACTCCCAGCAGAGGAACTTTTCCGGCAAAATGGCGGATCAGTTCGATGCTGATGCCGGCTTCGTGCGGCGTGCATGGCCCCGGCGAAATCACAATGCGCTCCGGGCCCAACCGTTCGACCTCTTCTACGGTAACTTTGTCGTTACGACGCACCTCGACTTCTGCACCCAACTCCCCCAGATATTGCACCAGGTTGTAGGTAAACGAATCGTAGTTATCCAAGACAAAGACCATGGGCGAAGGCTCACTTCAGTCTATCCCGGCGTTGCCGCTTCGGCCAATCCTCCCTCAAGGGTGGCAAAAAGTGTCAAAAACGCCCATTTTGAGTCCAAAACTCTTCGTTTTGAAGGAGCCGCCATCCACTCCTGTCTTGACAGTCGGCCCCCGGCAAGCGATGCTTACTCGACTCTTGCGGAGGGGTTCATGGCCGAAGTGGAGCAGGAGAAGCAGGAAAAGCGGTCGACACGGCGGTTTGCCCTCCGGCTACCTGTGTCTGTGGTCTACGACAGCGCCAAGGACGAGGAGAAGTCCGCCCAGACGCGCGACGTCAGCGCCCGCGGAATCTGCTTCTACGTTGATGCTCCCATTGCCAATGGGGCACCCATAGAATTCACTCTCACTCTGCCTCCGGAGATCACACTTACAGAAAGCATTCGTGTCCGCTGCAAGGGGAAAGTTGTCCGTGTAGATGAGGGCGCTCCTAACAACAAAGTGGCAGTCGCCGCGGTTATCGACGAATACGAGTTCCTTTCAGAATCCTGAAAACCAGAAGTTCTGCCGTCACTTCTCCCCCGCTTCCCGCAGTGATATCGTTGCTTAATACCGATAACTAGCCATTTTCAGGTGACGTTCTTGTTCCGAGTTGTTCCCCGGATTGTCGCGTTTGTTCTCCTTGTCTCATCCTTGGGAGTCTGGGCGCAATCCGTGCCGGCCGCAGCTCCTGCTCAGGCCCCGAAGCCGCCGGCCAAGAAGCCACGAGCTGAGTCTTACGCCAGCGTAACAGCGGTTGGTGTTTCCCACGACAAGGATGGCCCGGCCATTGAAATCATCTCGACACGCCCCCTGAGCCCCGCCATCAAGGAACTCGACTCGCCCCACCGCCTGGTGATCGATTTACCTAAAGCCATCCTGGCGGTACGCCTCAAGCGGATGGAGGTCGAGAACTTCCAGATCAGCACGATTCGGGTTGACCAGTTTCAGGCCGATCCACCCATCACTCGTGTGGTCGTCGATCTCATGGCGGATGTCGGCTACACTTGGGATTCGCTGGGGAACCGGCTCCTGGTGCGCCTGAAGCCCATGGAAGACGCGCGCCGCTTTGCCGCGCCGTCTGAGGGTCCCTCGGTAGTCGGTTTTTCGACCGGAACCCAGCCTGCCATCACACCGGAAAATCCCGGGGCATCGGGGGCAGTGCTGCTTGCAAGCGGCCTGAGCGGGGGCGGTTCCACCGTCACGGCGGGAGCTGACACGACCGTGCTACGCATGGCACGCGGTGGCGAAGTTCGTGTCTGCGCTGGAACCACCCTTTCTGTTTCAACCTCGGCGAATGGCGGAGAAGTCATGCTGGGGATGAGCACCGGAGCGCTCGAGACTCACTACAAGCTGGGCAGCACTGCCGACTCAGTCATGACGCCAGACTTCCGCATTCTGCTTCCGGGGCCGGGCGAGTTTCACTACGCGATCAGCGCCGACAGTCAGGGTAATACCTGCGTCCGGGCGCTGATGGGGAACACGGCTTCGGCCGTCGTGTCCGAACTCATGGGAGATCGGACCTACCAGGTGAAGCCCGCGGATCAGTTGGTCTTTCACTCCGGCCGTCTCGACAACGTCGATTCCAATGTGCCCCTTGAGTGTGGATGTCCGCCACCGGCCCATCCGGTTCAACGTGCCTCGACGGTGACTCTTCCTGAGGTTTCCGAGGCTGCACTCCACGGACCGAAGCGGCTTACTACCGCCGACACCCCAGCGAAGCCGGTGACGAATCAATCGTCGGTGTCCCCGGTTGCTGGAGCGGATGCCAGCACCAAGACACCCCCTCAGGCGAACTTGTCGCTGATCGAGCCCAAGAATTCACTCGTGGGTGGGGGAGGGAATTCCAATCAGATACATGTGGCCGTCGAAGCCCCTATCGTTTTTCGCGGTACCGACCCGCGACCTGCGCCCACGCGCGAAGCGGAAGTCCTTCCACCGGTTTCGACGGCTCGCCAGGCAGCTCTGACCACCGTTGAGCTCCCTGCACCTACGCCGGCGCAGCCTCAGCCTCAAACCCCGCCTCCGGTTGCGCATCACGGTTTCTTTGGCAAGGTCAAAGGCTTCTTTGCGACGATCTTCCACTAGTTCTCTCCTGGTTGGCTTGCTGTTACCATTACGGAACGCTAGCGGCGAGGTGTTATCGTGATCGCGAACCCAATCCAAGACCCAGTTCCAGGCAGCTTGTTTGGCGAACGCCAGGGGCTATATCAAGCTCGTTCCACCAATTTCCTCGTCTCTTTTCTTGCGCATCTCCTGGCGATAGCGGTCGTGCTTGCACTGTCTAACTTCGTGGTCAACCATCACGATGCGATTAAATCGAGCATCGACAAGGTTGTTGACTCCGGTCCGCTGATCTTTACCGGCAAGGGAGGAGGCGGGGGTGGCGACGGCGACAAGTTCCAGGCTTCACATGGCGCCCTGCCAAAGCTCTCGTTAGAAGATCAGTTAGCTCCGCCCACAGTGGTTGTCAGAGCGGAGCACCCAGCCCTTCCTGTTGAGTCGACCATCATCGTCGCGCCTGATGTCCAACTCGTCCAGGGAAATCAGATGGGTGACCCGCTTTCCAAAATTCTCGGACCGCCTTCTAACGGCCCGGGCCACGGCGGTGGTATTGGAGACGGGTGCTGTGCGGGCGTGGGACCAGGCAATGGGCCTGGTTTTGGACCGGGTCCAGGTGGAGTGCATCTCGCGGGCAGGAATGGAGTCACTGTACCGCGCGTGGTTTACGACCCGGATCCCGAATACTCCGATCCGGCAAGGAAGGCGAAGCTTCAAGGATCTGTGGTTCTTTGGGTTGTTGTCGGACCCGATGGTCGTCCACGCGATGTGCGCGTGCAGCGGGCGCTCGGACTTGGCCTCGATGAGAAGGCTCTGGAAGCCGTGAAGGACTGGCGCTTCGAGCCCGCCACACTCGATGGTCGGCCTGTCGCGGTCCAAGTGAACGTTGAGGTGAATTTCCGGCTTTACTAACTGCCGTCTTAGAGTCCAGGCGCGCAGCCGCCGCTCTTACTCAAGCAAGGCTAGCTAGCGTCGAAAACCGCGCCCCAGCGGCGCCGCCTTCTCACGCAGCGTCTCAGCAATATCTCCGCCCCGCTCCAGAACCTCCTCAATCCGCTCCCGGGCCTCGCCGGTCAGATCCTGAATGCGATCGACCGCCTCGTCGTAGCCGCGCCGCAAGTCCTTTCGCAGCTGCTTGCCCGGCTTCGGCGCAAGAAGAAGCGCTACAGCGGCTCCGGCTCCAAGGCCGATCAACAAGAACGTAATTGCGGTTCCAAGGCGGCTTCGATCCGAAGCCTCATAGTTTCCTGATTGCATAATGATTACCTTCTTCACGCCAAGCTGGCGAAATTAGAAAAGATTCGGATGCCAAACTGCCCGTCGCTGTTGGATAGCTCCAGACGCAGCTTCTATTGTAGACGGACTTGCGCCCACGAGTCTGACGAGACTTGGGTTTTCGATCCAGCCGCCACCTGTGTAAAATAATGAGTTTGGTCCTCGTTCGCGGAAACTGCGGCTGCCTGCCTTCCGCTGACTTGCCGATTCTTATTAAGGAGAGTTCTCTTAGCAATGTCTATCCCTGCCACCCAGCTTCGCCCTGGCATGATCATCAAGCATAACAATGATCTGCACTCGGTCTTCAGCGTCGAGCACCGCACCCCCGGCAACCTGCGCGCTTTTATTCAGGCCAAGCTGCGTAACTTGCGCACCGGAGCCATGTTCGAGCACCGCTTCCGCTCGCCCGACCCCATCGAAAAGATCACCGTGGATGAGATCGAGATGCAATACCTCTATAGCGACGGCGACAGCTACTACTTCATGGACACATCGAATTACGAGCAGACTCACCTGACCAAAGACATTCTGGGCGACGCGGTTCATTACCTGATCCCGAATCTGCAGATCCAGGTCGAATTCTTCGACGGCAAGGCTGTGGGCGTGGAACTTCCTCAAACCGTGGAGCTCACCGTGGTTGAGACCGAGCCCGGGTTGAAAAGCGCGACGGCATCGAGTGTGACAAAGCCGGCCAAGACGGAAACTGGACTGATTGTCCAAGTGCCGCCCTTTATCAACGAGGGCGAAAAGATTCGCGTCGATACTTCCGAGGGCGCCTATCTGTCGAGAGCCTAACGATCTGACTTTGTCCCTGACCTTCGAGTTTGCGACATGGCTTCTTCCGAAAAAGTCGCTACCCAGGCCCGCCGGTTCGTTGTAAGAGGGCGCGTGCAGGGCGTCGGGTTCCGCTGGTTTGTCGAGAGAGAGGCGCACATCCTCGGGATCGCCGGCTGGGTCCGCAACAAATCGGATGGCAGCGTGGAAGTGTTAGCCATGGGCAGCCGTGACCAGCTCGCGGGCTTGCGGTCGCGACTCCGCGAAGGGCCGCGCGCGGCGCGGGTGGACGATGTCGAGGAGTCTGAGGCCAATCCGATCGCTGGCCTCACTAGCTTTCGTATCGAAGGAGCCTGGTAGATGGCAACCAAGACTGCGGTAAATTGCGAGCCCCTGAAAAAGCTGATCCGGGAAATACCTGACTTCCCCAAACCTGGCATCCTCTTCTACGACATCACCACGCTCTTGAAGGACAAGCTGGGATTCGCCACGCTGATCGATGCGCTCTCCGAGCATTACATCGAAGAAGAAATTGATCTCGTGCTCGGCATGGAAGCCCGTGGTTTCATCTTCGGGCCCGCTCTCGCATACAGATTGAACGCAGGCTTCGTGCCCGTGCGAAAGCCGGGTAAGCTACCTGCCGCGACCGCCAGGGTTGAGTACGAACTCGAATACGGCAGCAACTCGCTCGAGATCCACAAAGATGCGATCAGGAAAAATCAGCGGGTGGTCATCGTGGACGATCTTCTCGCCACCGGTGGAACTGCGGCGGCAACGGTTACTTTGGCGAAGTCTCTGGGAGCTGAGATTGCCGGGCTGGCGTTTGTGGTGGAACTGGATTTTCTGAATGGCCGCGAGAAGCTGAAGGGCTCAGACGTTTTCTCGCTGCTTCATTACGAAAAGTAACTTATCGGGGGAGTGAGGCGTCGGTCGGGCTACTCACTTAACAATCACGACGATGGCGCTTACGATCGCACCCCACATCGCCACGCTCATCAGGACAACCAAAATAAGTTTCCAATTGAACACGTACTCTTCACCTGAGTCGTAGCTCGATTCGTATTCTGGGTTCATGGTCCTTCTCCGCACGCCGAGCGATCTGAGACCATCATTTGCATCGAAGACACTGAGAACAAGTACCTACCTGAACCCCAGGCTGGCGAGGTTCAGGTAGGTCTTTCACCGCCCTGGCCGCGTCTTTAAAAGTGTCCCGAGAGAATCTTCGCACCCTTGTAATTGATGGAGACCTTCGTGCCTTTGTGGACTGCGGGTGCCCGCTTGCCCGTCAGCAACAGCGCTCCGCCGCCGCCCTGCAATGCGAAAGAGCCGACCGCTTTGCCGTTCACGACCACATTGAGCATGGTCCCGTCAGAGAGGTTGACGTTGTCACAATCTGCCGAGAATTTCACGGCGCCGTTCTCGACTTCGTAGTCTGAATTGCCGGTGGGAATCTGACCGTTGAAAGATGGGCCAGTCAGCTGGATGGTCCAGTTAATGGTCAATGCCGCCGGGCGAGCTGCGGCTTGGGCTGGGGTGACGGCGAACAGTGCACTCATCACGAGTGCTACCGTAAAGGCAACTGCGAGAGTTCTGGGGGAGCGCATCTTTTCTTCTCCTTGAGACTGAAATTAATTTCGGGGGCGTGAATTCGAGAATGCAAGAAGCTGCACCTGCCCCACAAACCCGGTGCCGCTGGACTCCTCGCTCGCCACAACCTTCTCAGTTTTCTTGGCGAGCAACGCCCAGTAGAAAAGCAATCGCGGGGCCATCTCTGCGAAGGGGTGAACAAACGAGCAAGCTGATGATTTCAGAAGAGTTTGGTGAAAGATGTTATGCGGACGGGATCAGCGCTGCACAAAAATTGAACGTCGAGACTCTAAACGCGTCCAGTTCTTTGTCGTCAAGATTCTTGCAGGTAGCTATCCGGCTGTACAGTGCGCTTCATACCACTTGCGTACTCGGCCACAAGAGGTCATTCTGATTACCAATTCGGGACAGGCGCGTCCTATCTGAAGGGGCAACCGAGTGAGGCCGTGGGATCGCCGGTACGAACTTACCTAATGTTTAGTCAATTGAATTCCGCGAGAAGACCGACCAACGCCCTCTATTTCTCCATCGCGTTGCATGTCCTGGTTGCCTTGTGGCTTCTTCATGAGCCGACGCCCATCTTTGTAGCTCCCTCGTCTATCGTCCACGGCGCAAATGGAAGTTCCGTGACTCCGCTTTACTGGTCCACGTCGGCGCAAGCATCCGATGCAGCCTCGAAGCCACCGGCCCGCGCGCGCGAAAAACTGGTTTGGAAAAGGCCCTCAAAGAGCGCGAAGGAAATGCAGTTTCTGGCTAAAGCGTCAGAACGCGTGGCCGACGCCATATCCGATCACAACAAACCCGCACCCGCTGCGGGCTCGCCTTATGGATCGGCTTCCGACGGCGCCCTGCTCGGCTCCGAAGTTCGGCCCGCGCTGTGGGCGTCCGGCTACGATCCCGTCATTGGGCCGGCGGATTTGGCGGGTGTCAGCGAAGGCAATGAGGTCGTCGAGATCACGATCGACGATCAGGGCAACGTCGTACACACGGCCGTTCTGCAGAGTCTCGGTCCGGAAGTCGATGCCAAGGTAGTTGCCGCCCTGGAAAACTGGCATTTCCACCCAGCCACTCGCGACGGTGTTCCGATTCCTTCCCGGCAGGATGTGTATTACCACTACCCGCGGCGGTAGGTGATGATGTCCGGCAAAGCAGCACCTGCCCGTTCACTGCTCTACGACGAATAACTCCGCGTCCTTAGGCAGGTAGCTCTTGCGCCGGAACCAGTCTTCCATCGCGACTCGAAGCTCGTTCAGCGGGACATTCTTTCCGATCTCCATCCGGCCGTCGGCCACGGGCAACGTGTCGTCGAAGACGCTGGCGTTCGTAAAGCTGCGCATGCTGAAACTGTCGAGCCATTTGAGGGGACACGGTTTCCGCTGGCCACTCGCTTCGTACTCCACTCGAATCTTCCGGGCGAACATGGCTCGATTTAATCACACCGGTGGGGACCCCGCGCGGTTCGGACAGCTCTAAACTTGACACTTGACCCTGGTGCAAATAAGCTGCCTCGGTTTCGCATACCCGTCGGATATCCGGCAGCAGAAAGTTCCTCAGGACCCGCTGCCAGGAAGTGTCTAAAGAAGAGAGGAGACCCAAATGATTTGGTTGCTATGGGTAATTATCGTGGGCCTGATTGCAGGTTGGGTAACGGGCAAGATCATGAAGGGTTCCGGATACGGCCCGTTCATGGACATCGTCCTCGGCATCGTGGGTGGTGTCGTCGGTGGGTGGGTGATCCGACTGCTTGGGTTTTCCACCGGCGGCGGTCTCATCCCCAGCATTCTGGTAGCGATTCTGGGAGCGGTCATCCTTGTGGCGATCGTGAGGGCGCTCAAGAAGGCCTAGAGGCTGCGGCGGCTGCGGCGGTTCCTTGTTCGCTGCGCGAAGTAACGGTGTGATTGAAGCCTACTGGTGAGAGCTAGACCCGTGGAGTGGGCCCACGGGAGTTGTGTCTACGGTTTCCCAACCGTTTCTGATTCCGGCTCCGCAACCACTGCCTCAAGGTGCTTGAGGGTCTCATCCACCGTGAGCGAGTACATTTCGCGTCCCACGCCCTCGCCGGACTCGAGTGCTACCTTCAGATAGTGGCCGGCAATCTCGACAGCCAGAGGGTCGGTGATGGTCTTTCCCGCCCGATTCTTGTACTCCGCCCATGCAGGATGAGGAAGCGCTACCCACACCGGCCGCCCGTCTACCAGGAACTTGACGTCGACGGCGTCGGCGTGACGCGTGGAGATAGCAGCAATCAGCGCTTGATAGAGACAGTGGACCTGCTTCTTGCTCCAGCGATCCGTGGCGTGGAAGTTTTCATACATGGCGACACGAAAACTATATCGGAGCCGTACGGTTGGCGGCAAATCTCCTGACGCGCCTTGGAGTCCTGAGGCCCTTACCGGTGTGAAGAATGCAGTCGGGTAATATGAAAGTGTGGAATCGGAGAAGAAGAATAGGGCCAGAGCTACCCTCAAGATCCTGCCATCCAAACCATTCGGTTCCTTATCCTGGCTCGTTCATGGCTTTTCAACGCGGGCGGGTGGGGTCTCATCTGCTTACGGCGGTCTAGCCCTGAATCTAGGCTTTACCAAGCAGGACAGTAGAGCAGCGGTGGAGCGAAACCGGGCCGCTTTCCTGAAGAAGATCGGAGCGGTCACGACGGGCAAAAGCTGGCCTCTGGTTACGCTTCGCCAGATTCATTCCGACCTCATCCACCACATCGAAGGACGTCCTGCCGCTCCCCTGGTTGGAGACGGCCTGATTACGGCCACGCCAGAAATCGTCATCGCTATCCAGACAGCAGACTGCCTGCCGGTGATTCTGGTGGACACGAAGAATCGTGCCGTTGGTGTCTTCCATGCCGGTTGGCGCGGCACGGTGAAGAGAATCGTGCAGAAAGGAGTCGGCGAGATGCGACTTCACTTCGGCACCGATCCTCGCCACCTTCGGTCCGCGATCGGTCCCGGCGTTCAGGCCTGTTGCTACGAGGTAGGCGAGGAGGTGAAGCACAAGTTCGAAACGCAGTTTGCCTACGCAGCTGAACTATTCCGCGAGGTGAAAGAGTCCGACACGATTCGTGAGATGTACCCGCTACTGTTTCTCACCGCCAGGGCCCCGGGACATAGCGAGCTGCCGACAAAAATCTTTCTCGACCTGGTTGAAGCCAACCGCCGCCAACTTCTCGATGCTGGCGTCCCGGCGAAGAACATCGATGCTTCACCCCTCTGCACTTCATGCCGGGTCGACCTCCTGTTCTCCTATCGCGCGGAGAAGGGAATTACCGGGCGTATGATGGGAGCCGCCGGAATCCACAGCTAGCTTTTCTGCGTAAAGATGCTGACCAGGTTCTGCAAGATTCTCGCAGCGCTGCTTCTGTTCCTCGGTGCAGCCCTACTCGCATTCTTCGGTATCAACTACCTGCGCCACGATATAGAGCGCGCAAACATGACGGACGACGTCCGGCGCAATGTGCCGGGAAGCTTCGTTCGCCTTTCGTATGGGGTCACCCACTACGAACTGTCCGGTCCAGACTCCGGCCGCACGGTGGTTCTGGTCCACGGTTTTTCGGTCCCCTACTATCTCTGGGACCACACATTCGATCCCCTGGTGACAGCCGGCTTCCGCGTCCTGAGATACGACCTTTATGGCCGTGGCTACTCCGATCGTCCCAACGTCAAGTATGACGCCGACCTTTTCGAACATCAACTTCTTGACCTTCTAGCTGCCTTGAAGGTCCAGGAGCCGGTCGATTTGGTTGGCGCGTCCATGGGTGGCCCGATTACCGTCATTTTCGCCGCGCGCCATCCTGAGAAGGTTCGTACCTTGTCGCTCTTCGACCCCGCCTATTCAACCAGCGAGCGTCTGCCCTGGCCATTGCGCACGTTTCCCGTGGGCGAGTACATCATGTGCGTAAAGATCGCGCCGTCCTTGCCGGGAGGACAGAAGGAAGATTTTGTTCATCCCGAGCTATATCCCGACTACTTCGCGAAGTACAGCGCCCAGATGAGCTACAGAGGCTTTCGCCGCGCTCTGCTCTCATCGTTGCGAGACTTCATTGCCAGCGATATGCGCCAGGATTTCGAGACGGTGGGCAGGAGTCACAAGCCCGTGTTTCTGATCTGGGGCACGGAGGACAAAGATGTCCCTTTCGAGGTCAGCAGAGACGTTTTGCGCACCATCCCCCAAGCTGAGTTTCTCCCTATAGGCGGTGCTGCGCACGTGGCGTTCTACGAGCAGCCGGAGATGGTAAACCCGCTTCTGATCCAGTTTTTGCATCGGCACTAGAGAGCTGGGCAGGAGTGGTGAGGTTGCGGAGATGCTGCGAAACCATTCGAAGCAATAAATCTCGCCCCAAAAATCAAACACGCGCTGGCTGCTCAAGGCAACCGCGCGTGTTGATCGAATCAGGAATGCTCCGCCTACTTACAGAGGTCGGACATTCTCAGCTTGCCAGCCCTTGGGACCCTTCGTTACTTCAAATTCGACGCTCTGGCCTTCCTGAAGGCTGCGGAAGCCGCCTGCCTGGATAGCCGAAAAATGCACAAAAACGTCTTCGCCACTCTGCCGGCTGATGAAGCCGTAGCCTTTGGCATCGTTAAACCACTTCACTGTTCCTTGTTCTGCCATGTTGTTCTGGATGTACCTTTCGATTGTTTTACGCTGGAAGCGATCGGGTCGTACTGGGCAGTGCTAGCTGGTTTGCAAGAAGCTGCTCAAAACCGATTCAGATCAAACGCGCCCATACTGTACCAGAGAACGTCAAATTCGCCTAATTATGGGGCGGTTGAGGAGGGGGCACCCTCCGGACTGCCCGTCTAGGCCGCCTTTCCGGTCCCAGCGGTAGCTTCGGTGAGCTGGGTCTGCTGCCAGGTGTAGTACATGCGGTGGATTACGGTAATGGTCGAAAGCACGGCCAGGACCCATAGGACCGGCGCCATGCGGTTGGCGAGCGCTCCAATGATGATCAGCACAAGCCGCTCCGGCCGCTCCATAAAGCCGACCTTACAGGTCCCGATCAGCGATTCGGCCCGCGCCCTCGTGTAGCTGACCATGATGGCGCTGATCATAACCAGCGCGGTCAGGACCACATAAAAGAAGCGATTTCCCCGAGCGTAAAAAACGAGTAGCCCGAAGAAAAGGGCGGCGTCGCTATAGCGGTCGAGCACCGAGTCGAAAAAGCCTCCGAACCGTGTCACCTGGTTGCTGGCGCGAGCGACGCGACCATCCACAAGATCGAAGAAGCCGGCACTGAAAACTACTAAACCGGCATAAATGAACATCCGTTTTTGGTTGTCCCCTGTCGCATAGCCGAAGAAGAACGCGGCCACAATGTTGATGACCAGTCCCATGAAGGTGAGGAAATTAGGCGAAATACGGGCAAGTGCCATGCGGTTCACAATGGCGTAGAGAAGCTTGCCGCAAACTCTGCCGAAGGCGCTGGTCCAGGTCATCTCGTCAGACCTCTGCCCCGTCGTGGATCGTCGTCAGGGACAGGACTTCCAACTCCCGCTTGCCGGTGGGCGAGACTACCGTGACCGTGTCCCCGACTTTCTTATTCAGCAGGGCCCGGCCGATGGGCGAGGTAGTCGAGACCTTTCCCGCCGCAACATCAGACTCTTCGCTCGTTACCAGCCTGTACTCGATCTCTTCTTCTTTGGTGCTGTCGTATATCTTCACGATCGAGCCCAAGCCGACTTTATCCTTGGGAATGTTGTTCATGTTTACCAGCGACAGATCCGCCAGTCTTCGGCCCAGTTGGCGGAGGCGGGCCTTGACGAACTCCTGGCGCTGCTTCGCCATGTGATATTCGGCGTTCTCGCTGAGGTCGCCGAGAGCGACCGCTTTCTTCAGCTCGGCTGGCAACTCGTGGCTAAGTTCATGTTCCAGCGAGGCGATTTCTTCCTGCAATTTCTTCTTGATCTGCTCAGTCATGCTTTGCGGAATTATAAACCTTGATTGAGATGAGGGTCGGAGCGTTCTCGGTTTAGGGTCAACCGTTTAGTCGCACTGCTCCCCCAAGTCCCAGTGCACATCTTTCGCTGGGTGCACCAGCCGCAAATGATTCGCTCAAAACGGGTTATAACTATCGCAAGAACTTGCAACTAAAGCTATGACGCTGTTTATGCTGCGCATCCCTGCCTGTCGGCCGAAATTGCCTTCCGCCGAATCTTAGGATAAGATGAAAAAAGTCGCTCCGCAGGTGCCCTTCGCTCGTTGGGTGTCCCTTCATGACAAGTATCGATGGCGCTTTCCACATCGGCGACAAGGTCGTTTATCCCAACCACGGCGTAGGAATTATCGAACAAATCAGCAGCCGCACGATCGGCGCCACCGTCGAAAAGTTCTACCTCCTCAAGATTAAAGCAAGCAGCCTCAAGGTGATGGTTCCCTTCCACAACGTAAACAGTGTGGGTCTACGGCGGGTGGTGAAGAATGGGGAAATCCAGAAAATCCTTGACTATCTGACGGATGGCGAATGTAACAACAACACCGACTGGAAGTACCGCTTCAAGGAAAATTCGGAGCGGATGCGCACCGGGTCCCTCCTCGAAGTAGCTGCTGTCCTGAAAAGCCTCCTGGTTCTCAACCAGTCCAAGCCCTTGTCCTTCCGGGAGAAGAAGATGCTGGAGCGCGCTCGCTATCTGCTGGTGAGCGAACTGGCAATGGCCAAGAATTGCGAAGAAAACCAGATCGAACAGGTCCTCTCTAAGGCCTTAACCAAACCCGGCCTTACGTTCCCCGAAGCCTCAGAGTTCGAAGCCTAGGAATTGAGCACCGCCCGCCTCACTCTCCCAGCCAGGCCCCATACGGCCTCAGCCTCTGCACATGGTCAAAGATGATCTTCATGGCTCCAGTGAGAGGGATGGCCAGGATCAGTCCGACAGCACCCCACAGCCAGCCCCAAAAGAGCAGGAATAAAGTCACTGCCAAGGGGTTCAGTTGCAGACGGCGGCCCAGGAACTTCGGGTACAGAATGTTGAGTCCGATCACGTGCAGTCCAATTACAGTCACGGTCACGAACATCAGGTCCGTGGACTGTAACTGCCCGATGCCGACCATCATCGGCACGACCAGCGCCAGCACAACTCCCAGGTACGGGATCAGGCTCAGAAAACCACTGATCACCCCGACAACGTAAAAAAACGGCACTCCCACCACTGCAAAGACCGCGGTACTCACAGCTGCAATGAAAAATCCCACCAGGAAGTTACCCACAATAAAGCTCCGTACCATGGCGGAGATCAGTCCCAGCGTCTGATACGCGGCGTGGCGGTGCTCCATGCTGAACAGCATTACGGTCGCCGAGCGCACATGCTGCTGCCAGGTCAACATGAAATAAACCAGGAACGGGATGAACGACAGAACCAGCAACCCGTGCGAGAACGACCCCAAGCCCTTAGTAAGAACATCGGTCCAACTGGAGACGGGCCGAATCGTAACGGCGTTCTTCTCCTCGCGATTGGTCTCCAGAACGTTGGCTGTTGTGTTCTCCAGTCGTTCCGCTCGTTGGCGAAATCGCCCCACTACCGCTCGAATCTTGCTGGAATACTTGGGCAGGTTCTCGATGAACGAGGCCGTCTGACTGTAGGAGAAGTAGGCGCCGCCGTACAGACTCGCCAGCAGCAGCATCACGGCCAGGAATGCGCTCACGCCCCGGGGAAGTCGAATTCTCTGCAGCACATCGACCACCGGGGCCAAAATGAAAGACAAGAGAATCGAGATCAGGACCGTTACCAGTTCCCATTCGGCGAAATAGCAGAAAGCCACGATCACGCCGATCGCAATCACGACTTCCGGCCAACTCCGATAGCCAGGCTCGTCCCGGCGACTCACCGGGGCCTCGCGCTGCTCCTGGACCTGCTCGCTCATGACGCTATCTTAGAGATGTTGCGGATTGCCGCATATAATCGCGGCGTGACCTCTGCCCCGCCCTCCGAATCGAGCGGCCGATCCCCCAACGGACGCATCCTGGGGCTTGACGTAGGTTCGAAGACCATTGGCCTCGCCGTTTCCGATCCACTCGGTATCACTGCGCAAGGCTTGAATACTATACGCCGCAAAAACAAACGCACCGACTTTGGCAATCTGGCCGCCGTGATCCAGCAGTATGAAGTCCAGGAAATTGTGGTGGGATTCCCTCTTCGTATGAGCGGCATAGAAGGCACACAGGCGGAAAAAATGCGCGTATTTGCCGACGAGCTCAGCAAGCGTTTCCAGCTTCCTGTTCATCTTTGGGACGAGCGGCTCAGTTCCGCCGAGGCGAACCGGGTCTTGCGCGACTCCGAAATGTCCATCAAACGACGCGGGGAGGTCGTCGATCGCCTGGCCGCTGTCCTGATCCTGCAGGGTTGGATGGAGGCTCGAAGGAACCTTCGCCCTTAAGCGAAAGTAGGGGCTGAACGCGGTGCCTCTTTGGCAGCCAAAAGAAGCTCTATTGCCCTCGCATCGCTCTGCGATACGCCACCACGTTTCGATTGTGCTCTTCCAGGCTGCCGGCAAAGCGGTGATGGCCGTTCCCGTCGCTCACAAAGTAGTAGTAGTCCGAGGTGGCCGGGTGCATAGCTGCCTCAAGAGCGCTTTTTCCCGGGTTTCCGATCGGGCCGGGAGGCAGTCCCGCATGCCTGTACGTGTTGTACGGAGACTCCACTTGCATATCGGCGTGGTGCAGGGCTCCGGCGTATTTTCCGTCCAGGAGTTCGGCGTAGATCACACTGGGGTCGGCGTCGAGCGCAATCCTCTTCGACAGACGGTTGTAGTACACGCTTGCCACCAGCGGCCGCTCATCGGGCGAAGCCGTCTCTTTTTCGATGATCGACGCCATGGTCACCGTCTGGTGAATATCGCCGTTCAACCCGATCTGCTGTGCCACCTGGCGAAACTCCCTTACCATCTCCTTCACGATGTCTTGCATCGTCTGCGTGCGCGTGAACTGGTACGTGCTGGGGAAGAGATAGCCTTCGAGCGATCGGGCATCGGGATCAAGATCGGCGATCAGCGACGAACCGGACTTGGCAGCTCTCAGGAAGTCGTCACTTGTACCGAGCCCTGCCTCTTCGATGGCACGCGCGATGTCGAACATCGTGTATCCCTCAGGGATGACCACGGTGTGAAAGTAGATGTCTCCACGCACGAGCCGGCCATGGATGTCCACGGCAGCGGCTGGCTGCTCAAAAAGATATTCCCCGGCCTTCAGAGAATTCTTACGGTGGAAATAATGCCAAAGCAGGAAGGCGTCTTGGCTGCGGATGATGCCTGCCGATTTCAGTTCCGAGGCGATCCGCTTGGTCGAATACCCTGGCTTGAGCAGGACAAACTTCTGCCCTGGCAGCGTGACCGGCAGCCAGAGGGCCCAACCAAGCCAGCCACCGAGGGCGATCGCTACGACCAATGCGAAGATGAAAAATTGGCGCACGTTCGTACTAGTTTAGATGAATGTTTTCTGCTCGTCGTCAGCCGATGGTCCTTGGCCCGCGGTAAGCCCGCATCGGCCGCGAACCGCAGTTGACAACGACTGGGGACTCCCCAAGGTGTTGTCTCCTTTACACTTGTGAAGCAAGTGCCTCTAAGTACAACCCTCGGGCATCACCCATCTTTGCCACCGATGCCTTGTATACTTCATCTAATGGATTTCAACTGTTTACCAAGGTCACCTCGGCTTCTATGAACCGTCTTTCCCGGCGTTGTAGGGTTTTCGTGCTGCTTGCTCTGCTCCCGCTGACCGGTTGTCTCTTCCGGTCGCGCAAGGTGGAGCGCCAGGTCAGTACGGCTCCTCTCAAATCTGCTACTCAGCAAGAGCTGATCGACTACATCAACGCCGAAGCTGCCAGCATAAAGTCGATGCAGGCCACGGTGGACATAGACACTTCCGTGGGGGGAGCACAGAAGGGGACGGTTACCGACTACAAGCAGATTCGGGGCTACGTGCTGGCGCGAAAGCCAGCGATGCTGCGCATGATTGGGCTCCTCCCGATCGTCCGAAACCGGGCCTTCGACATGGTCAGCGACGGCGAGCAATTTCAGCTCTGGATTCCTCCCAAGAACAAGTTTGTGGTCGGCCGCAATGACGTAGTAAGTCACAACACAAACCAGCCGCTGGAAAACATACGGCCACAAGCCATTTACGATGCCCTCCTGTTACCCGCAATCGCTCCGACCGAAATCGCCGTGCTGGAGCATGGTTACGAAACCGTAACCGACTCAAAGAAGCACCGTGTGGACCAGCCTGACTACGAGCTCGATATCATCGGGAAGGCCGAACAGGGGTGGTTTCTCGCTCGCAAGATCGTCTTCAGCCGTACCGATCTGCTGCCTCATCGCCAATTTGTCTACAACCAGACGGGTGAACTCGTCACCGATGCTCGCTATGAGGACTATAAGGACTACTCCGGCGTGAAGTTCCCCAGCCAAATTGGCATTTACCGTCCGCAAGAGGAATACGACATCACCCTGACTCTGGTGAAGCTTCAGCTTAATGAGACGCTCACCAACGAGCAGTTTGTGCTGCTTCAGCCGGCTGGCGCGGAAGTGGTACATTTGGACCGCCCGCAGGCCAGCGAAGCCAAAGTGCCCGACGGATCGAATGGCAGGTGACGATCCGTTACGAGGTGTGCGGCATACCATTTCACATCGCGGCGGTCCCCGCGAGCCGAAGACCTGAAAGCTGCCCACGATGAACAAGATGATTGTTGCGAACCTGGTGCATCGGCCCATCCGGTCGATGATCTCGATCGTGGCGGTTGCGCTTGAAGTCACACTGATCCTGCTGATCGTCGGCCTTTCCGTGGGCATGCTCAACGACTCCCGGGCGCGAGCCGCCGGGATTGGCGCAGACGTGCTCGTGATGCCCCCGGGTTCGTCCTTCATCGTAGGACTGACCGGCGCTCCCATGTCGATCAAGGTGGGGGACATACTTGCGAAACTTCCACACGTGGCAAACGTATCTCCCGTCATCACGCAAATATCGACGGCCGGCACTCTCGAAGTGATCGCGGGAATCGACTTGCCGAGCTACGAAAAACTCGGAGGACCTTTTCATTACCTGGAGGGCGGCCCGTTTCGAGGGCCGAATGAAGCGTTAGTGGATGACGTGTTTGCCCGCACCAAACACGTGAAGGTCGGGGACTCCATCGAAATTCTCAGTCATGATTTCCGCGTGGCGGGGATTGTGACCTCAGGGAAGGGCGCGCGGAAGTTTCTCCAGCTTGGCGTTTTGCAGGACCTGATGGGTGCTAAGGACAAAGCCTCCATCTTCTATCTGAAACTCGACAACGTTGCCAATGCCGACGCGGTGGTCGACGAAATCAAGCACGTGCCCGGCATGGAGCGCTATGTCGCTTACTCGATGTCGTACTACCTTTCCATGATGACCACGGAAAACTATCCCCTCTTGTCCGTTTTTATCGATTTGGTCATCGGGATATCCCTGATCGTCGGCTTCATCGTAATTTTCCAGGCAATGTATACCGCAGTGATGGAACGTACGCGCGAGATCGGTATTCTCAAGTCGATCGGAGCTTCGAAGCTATACATCGTGAATGTGATTTTGCGCGAAACCGTCCTGCTTGCGCTGGCTGGCGTGATCGTCGGTATTATCGTGAGTGTTACCGCCCGGGCCGGTCTTCGGGCACGCTGGCCAACTCTCCAGATCGTTGTAACCAGTGGCTGGATGCTGAAGGCGACGGTCATCGCCGTAGTGGGTGCGATTTTGGGTGCGATTTACCCCGCGTTCAAGGCCGCTCAGAAGGATCCGATCGACGCGTTAGCCTATGAGTAGGACTTCTACGGCGCCTACTGCGAGTTCAGGTTACCGGTAACCGATTCAGGAACAGTAGTTTCGTTGACAATTCTCTTCACCCTACGTTATCTTTAAGGCTTCGGAAGTCCTGCGGTTGCCCGCCTGATACCCCTGCGCGTCCGGCGTCTGGGGGCACTCAGCGTGGTCTTCTTTGAGTTTTTTTATTTCTGGGAGATTTCTGATGTCAACCTATTTCCCCAAAGCGGGGGAAATTGCGCGCAAGTGGTACGTCGTGGATGCCTCGGGGCAGACTCTCGGCAGACTCGCCTCGCAAGTCGCCCGCATTTTGATGGGCAAAGAGAGCCCTAAGTACACGCCTTTTATCGACACCGGCGACCATGTCGTCGTCATCAATGCTGAAAAAATTAAGGTCACCGGCATGAAGTCCGAGCAAAAGAAGTATCAGCATTACACCGGGTACCCGGGCGGGCTGCGCACAGAAGATTTTCGCAAGCGTTTTGCGCGCAAGCCGGAGCTCGTGATTGAAGACGCCGTCGGGCGCATGCTCCCCAAGACGAAAATGGGACGCCAGATGGCTAGTAAGCTGAAGATCTATCGTGGCGAGAAGCACCCGCACGAAGCGCAGAAGCCGGAAGCCCGGGCGCTGGCGTGAGAAAAGTTTTTTGCGTTTCGAGTCGCGTTGCGCTCGAAACAGGTTTAAGAATCCTTGAAAGGTGAACAGCGTTAGTTTCGATGAGCCTTTCGCTCACTGAGAACTGACAGCTGAAAGCTGATAGCTGGTATGGCTGAACTGGTTCAGTATTACGGTACGGGGCGCCGCAAGAGGGCAGTCGCGCGCGTCTATTTGCGTCCGGGCAGCGGCGAATTCAAAGTCAACGGGCGGCCCTTCGATCAGTATTTCGTGACCGAATCGCAGCGCATCAACGCCAAGCAGCCCCTGGCCTCCACGGAAAACGCTGCCAACTTTAACGTCGTGGTTACAGTCGATGGCGGTGGTGTTGCGGGTCAGGCGGATGCCGTGAAGCTCGGCATCGCCCGCGCGCTTATGGAGTTCAACGCTGAGTTGCGCAAGAAGCTCAAGGCCGAAGGCCTGGTGACCCGCGACTCGCGCGGCAAGGAACGCAAGAAGTACGGGCAGAAGGGCGCCCGCAAGCGCTTCCAGTACAGCAAGCGGTAAGCAGTTTCCAGTTTCTGGTTTCAAGTTTCACGTGGATCGCAATGTTGTCCGTCCCTGGGACGACGGGAAACTAGAAACTTCGAAACACGAAACTGAGTTTTAGGTGTTCAATTCTTCCCGTGCTTCGCGGTGCGGGGACGGGAATGGCAATCCCGCTGGTTTCGCAGCGTCTGCTTCGAATGAGGGAGCGGAACCAAACCAGCGGGATGCAGACCAAATGAGGAGGTTGATTGGCTAACATCACCATGAAGGAGTTGCTCGAAGCGGGTGTTCACTTCGGGCATCAGACGAAGCGCTGGAACCCCAAGATGAAGGAATTCATCTTCGGTGAGCGCAACGGGATTTACATCATCGATCTGCAGAAGACGCTCAAGATGTTCAAAGAGGCGTCCAAGTTCGTGCAGGATCTCGCCGCCGATGGCAGGATTGTCCTGTTCGTTGGCACCAAGCGCCAGGCGCAGGATGCCATCGCCGAAGAAGCGAAGCGCTGTGGCGGATTCTATGTGAACCAGCGCTGGCTGGGTGGCCTTTTGACCAACTGGGTCACGGTGCAGAAGTCGGTGAAGCGCCTGAAAGAACTCGACGACATGGCCACCGACGGCCGGTACGAGCTGCTGCCCAAGAAAGAAGTCATCAAGCTCGAGCGCGAGCGCAAACATCTTGAGGCCAACTTGGCCGGCATCAAAGACATGACGCGCCTGCCGGATGCGATCTTCGTGATCGATTCGAATAAGGAGCAGATCGCGGTGCGCGAGGCGCGCAAGCTTGGCATTCCCGTGGTTGCGGTTGTCGATACCAATTGCGATCCGAGTGAAGTGGACTATGTGATTCCGGGCAATGACGACGCACTGCGTGCCATCCGCCTGTTCGCTTCGAAGATAGCCGACTCTGTCGCCGAAGGTGCTCAGTTCGCCACGGACAAGCAGACCGCCGATCTCGCCGCTGTTGCCGCGCGCCAGGATGAGCTGGCTGCTGCCGCATTGCACGCTGCGAGTGAGGAAGCGGTGGCAGCCGAGGCTCCATCCGTGGGTGATGAGACCGAAGACATCAGTATGGAAGACGTGCTGGGAGCCGGAACGCGGAAGCAGCCGGCGGCTGCGAAGGAAGAGTCGGCGGAAGTTCCCCAGGTCGAGACCCAGACGTACTGAGCAGTCATTGGCGTTAGGTCCTCATTACGGCGGCGCCTGCTGGGGACTGAAAGCGGAAGACCAACGCCATCCTAATCCGGGCTTTAGCCCCTGAGGGCAATGTGACCCGCGCGGGTCGTCCGGCGCGGGTCAAGTTATATGTAGAGGGTTTCGTTCCGTGTTCGAAGTGATTGCAGTCAGGATCAGGATTATTGAAACCTTGAAACCTTGAAACCTTGTACCTATGCACCGTCTTCAACTTTGCTTCATCAAACGACTGGAATCTTAAAATGAGCACATCTACCGTGAATATCTCTGCTTCTCAAGTAAAGGAGCTCCGCGAAAAAACCGGAGCCCCCATGATGGATTGCAAACAGGCGCTGACTGAGGCCAAAGGCGATCTTGAACAGGCTGTCGTAGTCCTGCGTAAACGCGGTGTTGCTGTGGCCGCCAAGAAGGCTACTCGCGTCACCAGCGAAGGCTCGGTCACCAGCTATATCCACGCTGGTGGCAAGATCGGCGTTCTGGTGGAGGTCAACTGCGAAAGTGACTTCGTAGCTCGTACTGACGACTTCAAGGAACTGGTGCACGACATCGCCATGCACATCGCTGCGTCCGACCCGAAGTTCATCCGCAAGGAAGACGTCACGCCGCAGGCCTACGAGCGCGAAAAGGACATCTATCGCACTCAGGCTGCCGCGACAGGCAAGCCGCCGCAGGTCGTGGAGAAGATCGTCGAAGGCAAGATGAGCAAGTTCTACGAGGAGGTTTGCCTCTATGAACAGCCGTTCATCAAAGACCAGACGATCTCCATCTCGCAGCTTATCGCCACCAAGATCGGCAAGCTCGGAGAGAACATTGCGGTTCGCCGTTTTGCCCGTTTCAAGGTGGGCGACGCCGGCGAGACCATCGCCATTACGAAGCCTGAACAAAAGCCGGAGTAATATAGAAGGGCTGCTTCGGCAGCCCTTTTTCACTTTAGCGGTTTTCAAGGATAAGGGCTTCGATGATGTTTGAACTTTGAAACCTGGGAAGCCTTGGACCCTAGAGATCTTGCAACCTCGAAACCTGGAGAGCCATGTCCACTCCGATATTCAAGCGCATCCTCCTGAAGCTCTCCGGCGAGGCCCTCGCGGCCAAGCAGGGTTTTGGCGTCGATACCGCCAGGATTCACGAAATCGCCGCTGAACTTGCGGATGTACACTCACTCGCCATCCAGATCGCCATTGTTGTGGGAGGAGGTAACTTCTTTCGGGGTGTGGCCGAGCAAGCGAGAGACATGGACCGCGTTTCCGCTGATCACATGGGCATGCTGGCGACCGTAATCAACGCGCTCGCGTTGCAGGATGCGTTGGAAAAGCAAGGCGTCCATACCCGCGTGCAATCAGCCATCGAGATGAATCAGGTTGCCGAACCCTTTATCCGGCGGCGCGCCATGCGCCACCTGGAGAAAGGCCGCATCGTCATCTTCGCCGGAGGCACGGGCAATCCTTATTTCTCTACCGACACCGCCGCTTCATTGCGCGCCATGGAGATCAAGGCCGACGCGATTCTCAAAGCCACTAAAGTGGACGGTATCTACGACGCCGATCCCGTGCTGGTGAAGGATGCCCAGAAGTTTGCTCACATCACCTACATGGACGTGCTGAAGAAGGGCCTAAAGGTGATGGACTCGACCGCTATCTCGCTGTGCAAGGACAACAACCTGCCCATCATCATCTTCAAGCTGAGCGAACGCGGCAACATCCGCAAGGTCGTCACCGGCGAAAAGATCGGTTCGCTGGTAAGCGCCTAGTCGCCAAGCGACGTAATGCCACAGCTGCCTTCGCGTTACTGTGCCACCTTCTTCCCATCTGCGTCGTAAACCTCTACGGGCCCGTATTTCCCCAGAGTTGCCTTGATCTCTTTACCTGTTCCCACGCAAACAACTTGGAGCCGGTTCTGATCGAGATATTTCCGCGCTACCCGCTGTACTGCTGCCGAGTCCGTTTTGGCGACCTCGGCAGGGTAGCGGTCCCAATAATCGTAGTTCAGACCGTTGTGCTTCACGCGCATCCACATATCCAGTAGCTCTGAGGATCGCTCCAGTGAGAGAGCGAAGGCGGCCACGATCGCCCGCCGCGCGTCGTCCAGTTCAGGATCTGGCACGGGTTCTTCCCGCATGCGTTTGAATTCACCCAGTAACTCGTGCATCGATCCGTCTGTGACCGCCGTGCGAACCTCTGTGTTGGCGATGATCGGGCGCGGATAGGTGTCGGACGCAAATCCGCTATAGGCTCCGTATGTGTAGCCTTTGTCCTCGCGCAGGTTCATGAAGAGACGAGCGCTGGTGCCTTCCCCGAGCACACGGTTCATGACGCGTAGCGGGATGAAGTCGGGATGATTGCGTGGAACCGCCAGCTCTCCCGCAAGAATGTTGGTCTGAACCGAATCAGGCCGGTCTACCAGGAAGATCTTGGATGCTGCCGGAGCCGCCGCCAAAGTGATCTTCGGCTCGGTATAGGGCTGCTGTTTCCACGTTCCGAAGTGTTTCTCGATAAGTGCCACCATCTGCTTCGCGTCAAAGTCACCGACCACGCCCAGCATTGCGTTATTCGGCAGATAGTGCCGTGAGTGGAAGCTTTTCAGCTGTTCGACCGAAGCCGCTTTCACTGAGGCCGCCGTCGCAGATACGAGAGCCGCCGGCGAATCTCCGTACAGCGCCCGGAACAATCGTTCCTGGCTCAGAAAACTCGGGTCCGCCCGTTGCTGCTCCAGATCCGAAAGTTGCCGGGTCTTGTACTTTTCCAGTTCGTCGCCGGGGAATGCGGGGTTCAGAACCACGTCACTCATCAGTTCGAGCAATTTGTCGGCGTTCTCTGCGAAACCCGAGGCTGTCACCTCGGAATAAGTCGAGCCGAACTCAACCTCAGAATTCAGATTTGCACCCAGAGCGTCTACTTCAGATGCCAGCTGCGCACTCGTGCGATGACTGGTGCCCTCCTGCAGCATGTCTGCCGTGAACTTCGCCAGCCCGGGCAGGTCCTTCGGATCATCCAGCGATCCGGTGTTCACCCACAGCGCCACATTTACGGTCGGAACTTTATGTCTTTCCAGAACGAGTACGGTAAGACCATTTGGCAGCTTCACTTCCGTTGGCTTGGGCAGCTTGACCTGGAGGACCTCCTTGTTCACCGGCGCCCGATTCAGCCGGCGCGTGGCCTTTGCGGAGATGCCCTTGTCTTGAGGAACATCTTGCGCGGTCGCGCCCGCCATGAACATGAATGCACTCAATATCAGCGCAGAAAACACCGTGATTGTTCGTTTCATTGCTGGCCTCCTTGTGCACCGGCTGACTGTTCGCCGCTCGCGGCCGGCAGCGTAGTTACAACGGCGCGTAAATTCGGTGCGAAATATTTTTGAGCAGCTTCTTTAACGTCGTCGGCTGTCACTGCATTGAACTTATCCATGTCAGTGTTTATCAGGTTGGGATCGTTGAAATACACGGCGTCATGTCCCAACCGCAACGACGTTCTGAGGGCCGACTCCCTGATCTTCACTTCCTTACGGCGATATTGCATTTGCGCCTTGGATAATTCCGCAGCAGTCACTCCGACTTTAGCCACCGCACTGATCTCCTCGTAAATCGCCTTCTCCAGGTCCTCCGGTTTCACCCCCGGCCGCGGATAAGCGATGATGTAGATCAAGCTCGGTCCCATCCTTGCATCCACCTGCATCTCAAACGACGTTGCCAATTGTTTTTCCTTAACGAGATGCTGATAGAAGCGGGAACTCTGTCCCGTGCCCAGGATGCTTCCCAGGGCCTGGACGGCGAAGTTCTCGGCGGTATTGCCCGCCGGAATCTGATAAGCAATGATCACCATCGGCAAGCGCGCCAGCGGATCCATCACCGTTTCGTGACGCTCGCCGTACCGCTCCTCCTCGCAAGGCTGTTTCTTAGGCGGCACCGGCTGGCTCGGGATTGCGCCAAAATATTTCTTGATCTTCGCCGTCGCTTCCGCGGGATCGAAATCGCCTACCAGCGACAGAACTGCGTTGTTTGGGGCGTAATAGATCCGAAAAAAGTCCTTCACGTCGTCCAGGGAGGCCGCATTCAGGTCAGCCATGGAGCCGATCGTGGAGTGCTTGTAGCCAAAGCAATCATAGGCGAGGCTGTCGATTTCGAGGAACGCTTTGCCGTAGGGCTGGTTGTCGATGCCGAGGCGGCGCTCTTCCTGCACTGCATTCCGCTGGTTGTCGAGGTTGGTCTGGTTCACTGCCAGCTTGCCCATGCGGTCGGCTTCAAGAAACAGAGCAAGGTCGAGTTGATTCTTGGGGACGATCTCGTAGTAGGTGGTGCGGTCCTCGTTCGTGGTCCCGTTAAAATCCCCGCCATTGTTCTCCAGCAGCATGTAATGTTCGCCTTTGCCCACGTTCTCGGATCCCTGAAACATCATGTGCTCGAACAAGTGGGCGAAGCCGGTGCGCCCCGGCCGTTCGTTGCTTGAGCCGACGTCGTAGGTCACATCCAGCGCCACCACCGGCGCACTCGGATCGGGCGCGAGGAGAATTCGCAATCCATTGTCCAGCCGCGTGTCGGTGAAGTGGATCGGCTTGAGTCCGGGCGCGTCGCTGGTTACCGCGCCAATCGGAAAAGCCACTGCCAGAAGCAAGGAGAAGTGTAGTGTCCATTTTTTCATGGAAGTCCTCGCGAAAAGTGGGGATTTCATATCAATTGTCGCAGGAAGGAACACACACGCTAGCGAGAGCGGGCATCAATGTCAACCCGGGAACTGCGTCACCCCCGCCGCGTCTTTATGTTTTGACGTGAGATGGCTTGGCTGGTTAGCCAAAAATGGCAGATAGCCATGCGATTAAGCGCTCTCCGGCTGCAATATAAACGTGGTACGTGCTGCGAGGACGGAAGGGCAGAAGGTTTATAATACTCGGTTTTGACTTCAACGTTTCACGGAGCTGACGATGGCTCAACCCGGAATGGCAGCGGTCCCTGGTCTCAAAGACACCTATGTTCAGCTAAAGACGCGCATGGACAAAGCGGTGGACGATTTCCGCAAGGCGATGGCGGCTACCCGTACGGGCCGCGCATCGGTCCATATGCTTGACAGCGTGAGTGTCGACTACTACGGATCGCAGATGCCGCTGAACCAGATCGCGCAGGTACATGCACCCGAGCCTCAGTTGATCACGGTGCAGCCCTTTGATCCGTCCTCGCTCGCGGCGATCGAAAAGGCAATTCGTACCGGGGATCTCGGCTTGAATCCGATGAATGACGGCAAGCTGATCCGCGTGCCGGTGCCGTCCCTTACCGAGGAGCGCCGCCGCGACATGGTAAAACACTTGCACAAGATTCTCGAGGAACATCGCACCGCAATCCGGAACATCCGCCGCGATGGCAACGACGCCATCAAGAAGGCGATGAAGGACAAGAAGATCACGGAAGACGAAGAGAAACGCGCGCTCGACGAGATCCAGAAACTCACCGACGACGAGATCAAGAAGATGGAGGAGATGAGCAAGACGAAAGAAAAAGAAGTGATGGAGATCAAATAGCTCGCGCCCGCTGTTCAGGATCACTGAAAAGCTGTGCGCCGGGCGTTTCGTTCGCAGTAGGAACGAGGGTGCCCCCTTGGTGGGCGCGTATTTTTCTAAAGATTTACTACTCTGAACCACCTCGCGCTTGATTGCCTCAAGCAGCCCTATAATCTCAACGAGTGAAAAAAGTCGTCCATGCCGCTTGTCCGCATGACTGCCCCGATGCCTGTGGTGTCCTGATCACTGTCGATGACGGCCGCGCGACGAAGGTCCAAGGCGATCCTTCCCATCCCGTGACACGTGGTTTTCTTTGCGCAAAGGTCGCGAAATACCTGGATCGAGTGTACTCACCGGATCGCGTGCTGTATCCCATGCGGAGAGTGAAGGCCAAAGGGGGCCCGCAGGCGGAACACGCGTTCGAACGAATCAGTTGGGAGGTTGCGCTTCAAGAGATCGTCCAGCGCCTGCGCGATGCGTCCGCACAGTTTGGTTCGGAATCGATCCTGCCCTACTCCTACGGCGGAACCTTGGGAACCCTGAACGGCGGCTCGATGGACCGTCGATTCTTTCATCGCCTCGGAGCCTCGCAATTGGAACGGACCATCTGTTCCGCCGCAGGCGAAGCCGGCATTGAATCTGTGCTGGGTGTGAAACTGGGCACCGAGCCCGAGCAGTTCCGTCAGTCCCGTTACATCATCGCCTGGGGCGCCAACATACACGGTAACAACGTCCACCTCTGGCCGTTTATCGAAGAGGCTCGGCGGCAAGGGGCGAAACTGGTGGTCATCGATCCGTACCGCACTCGCACCGCCAAATGCGCGGACTGGTATATCCCAATCAATCCCGGAACTGACGCCGCGCTCGCGTTGGGCATGATGCACGTCATCATCAACGAAAACCTCTATGATGCCGATTACACGCGCAAACACACCCTGGGGTTCGATCAGCTTCGCGACAAAGTACAGGAGTATCCGCCCGATGAGGTTGCGCGCTGGACTGGCATCTGTGCCGCTGACATCGTCAAGCTGGCGCGCGAATATGCCACCATTCGTCCCGCCGTCATCCGCCTGAACTATGGCGTACAGCGATCCGAAGGCGGTGGGATGGCTACACGCGCGGTGACCATGCTGCCGTGCATTACCGGATCATGGAAGGAAGTCGGCGGAGGGCTGCAACTCTCTACCAGCGGCGCATACGTTCTCAATAGCACGGATCTGCAGCGACCCGATCTGATGGGTGAGTCTTTGGGGCGTCCGGCCCGCGTTGTCAACATGGTCGAGCTCGGCAAGGCGCTGAATGCCCTTCAGAACCCGCCCATCAAGGCGCTGTTCGTCTACAACTCAAATCCCGCGGCGGTGTGTCCCAATCACAACGAAGTTATCCGTGGCCTCAAGCGTGAGGATCTGTTCACCGTAGTTCACGAGCAGTTCTTCACCGACACTACCGACTACGCCGACATCGTGCTGCCTGCGACCACGTTCTTCGAGCACGAGGATCTTCAAAAGGCATACGGCCACTACTACTTGCAAATGTCCGACCAGGCGATTGAGCCGCTGGGGGAATGCCGGTCCAACGTAGAGCTCTTCCGTGCGCTGGCCCATCACATGGGATTCAAAGACGACTGTTTCTCCCAAACCCCGAGCGAGATGATCGACCTCGCGCTCGCCTCGACTGACCCCTGGCTCCAGGGCATCGACCGCGATCGCCTGCAGCGGGAGGGCCACGTTAGATTGAATTTTGAACAGACACGGGGACTGACCCCGGCGGAGAATAACGGTAACCCGCAGGTTCCCTTCCTTCCCTTCGCCCAGGGCAACTTCGCGACGGCAAGCGGCAAGGCTGAGCTTTACTCGGAAGCTCTGAAAGCTCAGGGGCTCGATCCCGTGGTTGCCTTCGTGCCTCCGAGTGAGTCCCGTCATTCCGAGCAGGCCAAGGCCTTCCCCTTGGAGTTGCTGGCCCGGAAGGCGGACAATTTCCTCAACTCCACCTTCTCAAACGTGCCCTCGGTTCAGGAGATGGAAGAAGTCGGTCTCCTCGAAATCAGCGCCCCAGACGCTCGCTCACGCGGCATTACCGAGGGTGACACTGTCCGCGTGTTCAATCGCCGGGGCGATATCCTGTTAAAGGCGCGAGTGAACGGAGCGGTGCAACCCGGTTTGGTCTCTGCCAGCCTCTATTGGGCCAAGTTGAGTCAGCAGAAAAGGAACATTAATGTCCTTACCTCTGAAAAACTTACTGACATGGGCAACTCGGCCACGTTTTATTCCGTCTTGGTTGAAGTAGAGCTTTTCAAACCAGATTGCTGACACCTAGTGGGAAGGCGAGACGAACCTGCCACTTGGACGCTCCACGATGCTCTACCGTATAATGGCCGTTTTCCATACTTCCAAGGTCTGAGGTCGTAGCGATTCTTCGTTCTCATCAGGATAGCCCTGTCCGGACTTGCCATGCCCGGCCAGGGCGCGCCTCGAGCGCCGGAGTAACGAAGAGCGCGCCTGCTCGTCCCCAGGCGCTTTTCGGCACATGTGTCCCATCCCGTTCAATCTCCCGGTCTTGCCTTACCCGCAGGCGCGGCGCAAAGCGACTGCTCTACATGGCCCTGCTGCTGACAACGACGGCGCTTTTGTCAATTGGAGTTTGGGCCCAGCAGGACGTCATTGTGGGCATCCAGATCACGGGCAATCGCCGCATCCCGCAGGATACGATCAAAGCTCGCATTTTCACCAAGGTTGGAGACGTGTACGACACGGCTGCCCTGGAGCGCGATTTCAACTCGCTGTGGAACACGGGCTACTTTGAGGACATCCGCTTCGAGCGTGAACAGACTCCTAAAGGATGGCTCATTCACGTCTACGTCAAAGAGAGGCCCACGATTCGGGAGATCAATTACGTGGGTCTGAGCTCGGTTTCGACCAGCGACGTCCTCGACCGTTTCAAGGAGCGCAAAGTCGGGCTGACAGTCGAGAGCCAGTACGATCCCACCAAAGTCAAGAAGGCCGAAGTCACCATCAAAGAACTACTCTCGGAACACGGACGGCAGTTCGCCACAGTGCGTACCGAGATTCGCGCCATCCCCCCGGCCGCTATCGGTATTACCTTCGTGGTCAAGGAGGGACCGAAGGTCAAGGTGGGCCGGATCAAGTTCCAGGGTAACAAGAACATCAACGCCCGTACGCTGCGTGCCGCGATGAAGAACCTGAAGCCGATTGGCATCCCGCATTCCATCTTCCTCGAGTCCATCTTCGCCAAAACCTACGATGCAACGAAGTTGAGCGAGGACACCGAACGCGTGCGCGCTGAATATCAGAATCGCGGCTACTTCAAGGTGGTCGTCGATGACCCCAAGACCGAAATTCATGACACCGGTCACGCCGGCTTCCACCTCCCGCTGCTTCAGCCCGGACCGGGCAAGGCGGTGGACATCACCATGCCGATCGACGAAGGCGATAAATACAAGCTTGCCAAAATCGATTTCAAGAACAACAAAGCGGTGAAGGACACCAAACCGCTCCGTGGTTTGTTCCCGATCAAAGACGGAGATGTTTTCAGCCGCGAGAAGATCGCCAAGGGCCTGGAGAATCTTCGTAAAGCCTACGGCGAACTCGGCTATATCAATTTCACCTCGGTTCCCGACACCAAGTTCGATGACGAGAAGAAACTCATTTTTCTCGAGATCGATATGGACGAAGGTAAGCAGTTTTACGTGCGCCGCATCGAATTCCAGGGCAACACCACCACGCGTGACAAAGTCATCCGGCGCGAAATCGCACTCGAAGAAGGCCAGGTCTACAACAACCGCCTGTGGGAACTCAGTCTGCTGCGCCTCAACCAGCTTGGCTATTTCGAGCAGCTGAAACCCGAGGATCCCAATACCACTGACCGCAAGCTCGATGAGAAAAACGGTACCGTAGATCTGACTCTCAAGGTTCACGAGAAGGGCAAGAACAGTATTGGACTGAACGGTGGCGTCAGCGGTCTTGCCGGAGCTTTCATCGGCCTGACGTACACGACCAACAACTTCCTGGGTTTGGGAGAGACTCTTCAGATCCAGGCCAGCATCGGCAACCGCCAGCGCGACCTGCTATTCGGCTTCACCGAGCCGTACATGTTCGACCGCCCGCTTCAACTGGGATTCACGGTTTACGGGCGCAAATTCAGTTTTGACCAGGCTCAGCAGCTATCCATACTTTCCGGCCAGAAGCTCAACCTGCCGTCAGCTTACCTCCAGAACCTGCAGAACTACACCCAGCAGAGCGTCGGCTTCACTACGTCCGTCAGCTACCCTTTGCATCGCTCTTTCAAGCGGTTGGGGCTGACGTATTCTTTCGACCGATCGTCGCTGGTTGCGCTGAGCAGCGCTTCGCAAATCCTGTTCCAGAACCTCGCGTTCCGAGGCATCTCGGGGCCCAACTCACTTTCGGGAATCATTACCAGTAAGCTTCTTCCCACGTTTTCTTTCAGCACCCTGGATGCCGCGTACGCGCCCCATAGTGGCCGCAGTGTCTATCTGGGTGGCGAGATCGCGGGCATAGGGGGAACGGTGCGGTCCATCCGCCCCATCGTGCAGTACAAGCAATTCTTCCCCGTGCAGAAAAGGCGGAATGCCATTGGCGTCAACTTCACGGGTTCGTTCATGACTGGGTATGGCGGTCTGGTCGCGCCGCCATTTGAACGCTTTTATCTCGGCGGTGAGAATGACCTGCGAGGATTCGACATTCGTTCCGTCTCTCCCGTCGCATTCCTTGCCAATAAAGCGATCGTCCCCCTGGTCAACCCAGACGGTTCCAGCGTCCCGAAGGATCCGAGAAACCCGAGGCTTGGTCCCTACACGATTCCCGTTCCCATTGATCAGATTGTGTTCCCGGGTGGCGATCTGAGCCTGGTAGGAAATCTTGAATACCGAATCACGATCTTCGGTCCGCTGGCGATCGCCCCATTCGTTGACACCGGTATCGATCCGATCCTTCGCCCATCGCAATTGCGGATTAACAGCGGTCAGTTGAACGACATTAACACCACCGTTTTCGGGTGTCCGCAACTGGACGTTGGGTTGAACTGTATCGGTGGTTCGACCATGCAGTTCTCGCAGGAATTGAAGACTCTGGCTGGAACAAATTGGACACCGCGTATGTCGACCGGCCTGGAGTTGCAGGTGATGTTGCCTATTATCAACGCGCCGTTCCGCATCTACTGGGCTTACAACCCGTTGCGTTTGGACACGCAGGCCACCTCCCCGATTCCGATCACTCGCAGCATGTTCCCGGCAGGCGCAGCAGGCGACTTTACCTACCAGGAAGCTATTGGGGCCTATGCCCCCACCTATACCCTGCGGGAGCCGAGAAAAACCTTCCGCTTTACCGTGGCCACAACCTTTTGATGATCAATCAGGTACCGGTGCAATCCTTCATAATGCGGGTTTGACCTTGCGCCGTAGCTATTCGTATAATGCCACCATCCACACCCTGAAATCATCGCATCGGGGTGGTACCGCGCCTTCAGGTTCGGCGCGAGGTGCTGGGACATCCGGCCCGCCTTTCCCGGTTGCAGAAAGTCCGTTAAACGGCAGAGGTCGTGCACGCAGCGAGACCCAGCTTCGCCTGCGTAAGAACACCTGAGCAGATTCCGTGACAATTTTCAAGGAGTTCAACCGATCAATGACAAGCAAGCTTGTGACATTTCTTCTGGCCATGACGATTGTTGTGTCCGTCGGGGCAGCCGCCCAGACCGGCACCGCAGCTTCCCCGGCGTCTTCTCCTGCCCTACCGGCCGCTCCGTCGTCTGCCGCTTCGGGGCCAGTCCCAAGTACCGGCACTAGAGTAGGCACCATCAATATCGAGCAGGCGGTTTTCGGCAGCAATGAGGGTCGCCGTGACTCCGAAGCCCTGAGCAAGAAGCTCGAGCCCAGGCAATCGGAGCTCAAAAACAAGAGCGACGAAATCGAATCGCTGAAGAAGCAGCTCAACGCCACCAGCGACAAGCTGAATGATGAGGCCCGCCAGACTCTCGTAAAGCAAATCGAATCCAAACAGAAGATCTTCGACCGCGATATGCAGGATGCCCAGGAGGACTTCACCAACCAGCAGCGGGAGATCATGAGCCGAATTCTCCAGAAGATGGCACCTGTCATCCAGAAATACGCTGCTGAAAATGGATATGGCGTCCTTCTTGACACCTCCGCGCCCTGGCCGCAAGGTCCGGTGATTCCACTCAGTGACGCCATGGACGTTACCAAGCCCGTGGTGGAGTCTTACAATGCTCAGTCTGGCGTGCCTGCTCCGGCAGCTTCCACATCGGCTGCCAGGCCGGCATCCCGGCCCACCGGCCCCGCAACCAAGCCAGCAACTACACCGGCGAGCAAGCCGCAGACGGGCGCTCCTCCGAAATAAGCACGACACCTGAGGGTGTCAGAAGGTTCCCACTAGGCCGCGGTTCTCGCGGCCTTTTTTATTTTCCGCAGCTACGACAAATTGCAGGATCGCGGTGTCATTAGGAAATAGGAATCGCCTAGTGTGGGAGGGCACCATGTTTGCCGACAGTCTGCTCGACTCTCCTTGGGAAACCCGTTCTCGCCGCGGCTGGACCACACTGGTCTCATTCGCCGCACAGCTACTTGCGCTTGGGGCTCTTCTTCTCTTGCCCCTCATTTACACGCAGGCGCTGCCAGCCCTACATTGGATTGACGCGGGCCCAGTTCTTGCGCCGCCACCGGCGCCGCCACCCGCTTCGGTTATGCGTGCTTCGAATGCGCCGCAAAGCAACTTCGTCGGTAGCGTGCTGGTCGTGCCGCCGAGCATTCCTCATGATGTGTTGCAGGTAGATGACAAAGGTGTTCCGCCTGCGATCGGCACGATCGGAATCGAAGGTGGCACGGGCGACCACTGGAGTGCCAACTCGGTCTTGAATTCCATCGGCAACGAGGTCGCGAGACTTGTGCCGCCACCACCACCTCCCTCCGTAGCGCGTCGCCCTGTTACCTCGCACATGATGGAAGGGAACCTGGTTCATCGGGTGCAGCCCGAATATCCTTACCCCGCAAAAATGGCTCACATCCAGGGTTCGGTGGTGCTGCGAGCCATCATCAGCAAGGAGGGTACGATCGAGAATCTGCAGGTCGTCCACGGCCATCCCATGCTCGTGAAGGCAGCGATCGACGCCGTTCGCCAATGGCGCTATCGCCCGTACATTCTTAACGACAGCCCCGTCGAGGTCGAGACCGAAGTCACCGTGAACTTCATCTTGTCGCCAGGATAAACCGGCCGGGCGGGCAAGGTCGGAGCACGCCAGGGAACTGAAGACTGGCGAACAGAGTCAGGCACTCCCGTAACCCCGGAGTTCAGCGTGCAACCGATATAATCGCGAGATCGTGGTTACAACCGGCATAGAACGCCGAGTACGCCGTGCGACTCGCCCCACGTGGGCTGAGGTCTCGTTGCAAGCTTTGCGTCAGAACTTTCGCGTCGTGCAGCAGCACGTCGGCCGTGGAGTGAACATCTGCGCCGTGGTGAAGGCGGACGCGTACGGCCATGGCGCGGTCGAATGTTCGCGTGCGCTCGAAGCCGAAGGCGCCCAGTGGCTCGGTGTGACTTCACTCGACGAGGCCATCCCCTTGCGTGATGCCGGCATTCGGCCCGCATCTTGCTCATGACCGGCTTCTGGCGCGGGGAAGAGGATGAGATCGTTCGTCTCCGCCTCACTCCTACGGTATGGGAACCCTGGCATCTCGAGTCGCTCGAAAGAGCGGCGGTCGCGCTTGGCGTCAACTCTCAGCCAGTCCACCTCAAGATTGACAGCGGCATGGGCCGTCTTGGCGTACGGTTGCATGACCTGCCACCGTTGTGTTCTGCGCTCAAGTCGTCGCCGCACCTGTTGCTCGAAGGGCTATCCACTCACCTTGCGAGTTCGGAAGTCCTGGATGCTCCCTCGGTGCAAGAACAGCTAGACGAGTTCTCGGAGGCACGCCAGTATCTGGAGCATCAGGGCTTGCGCGCGCCGCTGGTGCACGTCGCCAATACCAGCGCCGTCATCTCGAGGAAAGAGACCTGGAATAACATGGTACGGCCCGGAATCGCTCTCTATGGCTACTACTTGCCATTCCAGCGCGCAGGTCGTGAGGTCAGCGGCAGCGGATGGAAGTTGCCGGTGAAGCCGGTTCTTACCTGGAAGACGCGAATCCTCTCCGTGCGTGAGGCCGCCGCCAACCAGGCTCTCGGTTATGGTGGTACCTACGTGACCAAAGCCCCAGCCCGCATTGCGGCTCTGCCCGTCGGCTATGCCGATGGCCTCAATCGCCAGCTTTCCTCCCGCGGGCGTGTCATCCTCCGCGAACATTTCGCCCCGATCGTGGGCCGTATTTCCATGGACCTCACGCTTGTCGATGTGACCGGTATTCCCGGTGTCGCCGTGGGCGACGAGGTCATCCTTCTGGGCGCTTCCGATACTCTCAGCGTCGATGCCCAGGAACACGCTGAGCTGGCCAACACGGTCCCTTACGAGATCCTCTGCGCTATTTCCAAGCGCGTCCCACGCCGCTACCGCGAGTAGAGCCTGAGCGTGGCGGTTACGTCCGACCCCGAATGCCAACCGCCAACTGCGGATTACTACGCTTTGCTGTACCACGACTGACCCATCCCCCGCCAATTGCTATATTTAGGTAGCATTCATGCCAACAAGCTACGCACAATGGATGTACGACTGGGAAACCCGTCTCACCTCGGTGGACAATAACCGGGTTGTCCGTCCCCTGGACTGGGGCGTCGAGTGGGCGCAGCAATGGCCTTGCCGCAACGGCATTCCTCCCGGACAAACGCCCGCTGACCCGGAAAAATTCTTTGCCGACTACAACCAGCGGATTATTCGCCACAGCGACGAGTTCTTCTCCTACCGTTCGCCGTCGGATTTTCGCCTGGAACGCCGCGAGGTGAAGGTTTTCAGCACTCGCGAAATTCCCGATCCGAAGCTGGAAGAAAAAGTCCGCGGAACTCATGCTCAGTTTCTGCGTTTCACCTCTCCGATCGGATCACCCTATGCGGAAAACAACCTGGTGAACGCTCGCTGGTTCCCTGCTCGTGGGCGGCGTGCCGTTGTCCTGCTGCCTCACTGGAACGCGGACGCAATCGCCTATACCAGTCTCTGTCGAGTTTTGAACTGGCTCGGAATCGCAGTTCTACGCCTGTCGATGCCATATCACGACATCCGCATGCCGGGGGAAATCAGCCGGGCAGACTTCGCCGTCTCTGCGAACATCGGACGCACCATCGATGCCGTCAGGCAAGGCGTTGTCGACGTGCGCTGCTGTCTCGACTGGCTCGAGCAACAGGGGTACAACCGGCTTGGGATAGTGGGCACGAGCCTCGGCTCCTGCTACGCGTTCATCGCCACCGCGCACGACTCCCGCATTCGTGCTGCCGCTTTCAACCATGCGTCCACCTATGTGGCAGATGTCGTTTGGCATGGGCAGTCCACACGGCACATTCGCGAGGGAATTGAAAAACAGATCGACCTTGAGTGTCTGCGGAAACTCTGGCTGGCGGTCAGTCCCATGGTGTACTTCGACAAGTTTGCGCGCAGTCCCCGCAAGTCGCTCATCGTCTACGCCAAGTACGATATGACCTTCCTGCCCGAGCTTTCGCGCGACGCCGTCGCCGAATTCGAGCGCCACCATCTGGACCACAAAGTCGTGGTCTTGCCTTGCGGCCATTACACGACCGGTGAAACGCCCTACAAATACATGGACGGGTGGCAGCTCGCCTCATTTTTTCGCACTGCGTTTGAAGCGTAGAATGGCGCTCGTCTCAAACGTATCTGTATGAATGATGTTCCCACGGAAGAACCGATCGAGTATCGGCGCGACGACTTCACGATCAGCACAGATCGTGCTCGTCTTGACACCGACTCCATTTACCACTTCTTGACAAACTGCTACTGGGCGAAGGGCGTTCCAAAGGATGTCGTATCGCGATCGATCAAGCACTCGTTGTGTTTTGGGATTTACAATGAGGACGGGCAAGTCGGCTTCGCGCGCGTGATCTCCGACTACGCCACCTTTGCTTATATTGGCGACGTCTTCGTGCTTGAGCCATACCGCGGTCTCGGCTTGAGCAAATGGCTGATGCAGTGCATCATGGATCATCCCCGGCTTCAGGGATTGCGCCGGTGGAGCCTGGTTACGCGTGACGCCCACGGTTTGTATGCGCAGTTCGGGTTCAAGCCGCTGGCCAGCCCGGACCGCTGGATGGAACTGCACGATCCCGAGGTCTATGTAGCCGCCAGACACGCGGGATCGCAATAATCGGTCGCAGCTGAGGCCGGTGGCCAGAGACTAAGAGCTAACAGCTAAGGGCTAAAAGCTAAAATCATGAAAAACGACACCATGTACCAACCCATCCACGAGGTAGACCCGCAGATCGCAGCCGCGATTGACAATGAAGCCCGCCGCCAGCATGAGGGCCTGGAACTGATCGCCTCTGAGAATTTTGTCAGCGAGGCTGTGCTCGAAGCTGCCGGTTCGGTTTTCACCAACAAGTATGCTGAGGGCTATCCCGGCAAACGTTATTACGGCGGATGCGAGTTCACGGATGTGGTGGAAGAACTGGCTCGCGAGCGGGCGAAGAAGTTATTCGGTGCCGAGCACGCTAATGTGCAGCCCCACGCTGGTTCTCAGGCCAACATGGCGGCTTACGCTGCGGTCTTGCAGCCGGGTGACACGATCCTTGGCTTGAACCTCGCCCACGGCGGTCATCTCACCCACGGACACCATCTTAATTTCTCCGGCAAAACGTATCGTATCGTGCCCTATGGCGTGACCAAGGAAACGGAGACCATCGACTACGACGAACTGGAGAAGTTGGCTGAGAAAGAGAAGCCGAAGCTCATCATCGGTGGTGGCAGCGCTTATCCCCGCATCATCGATTTTGCCCGCATGCGGCAGATCGCCGACAAAGTTGGTGCGCTCTTTCTCGTCGACATGGCCCACTTCGCCGGACTGGTTGCAGGCGGGGCTCATCCATCTCCCGTGCCGCATGCGCAGATCGTCACGTCGACGACTCACAAGACGCTGCGCGGTCCTCGCTCCGGCATGATTTTGTCCAAACAGGAATTTGCCGCCGCCATCGATAAGACTGTCTTCCCCGGAATGCAGGGCGGGCCACTCGTGCACATCATGGCCGCGAAAGCGATCTGTTTCCACGAAGCGATGCAACCCTCGTTCCGTGATTATGCGCGGCAGATCGTCGCCAATGCCAAGGTCCTCGCCGAAACTCTGGCGGCCGAGGGCTTCCGCATCATTTCCGGTGGAACCGACACTCACCTTATGCTGGTTGACGTCTTCTCCAAGGGCATGTTGGGGAGCGACGCGGAAAAGGCACTGGGCGAGGCCGCGATCACCGTAAACAAGAATGCGATTCCTTTCGACACAAACCCTCCCATGAAACCGAGCGGCATTCGCATCGGTACGCCTGCGCTTACGACCCGTGGCATGAAGGAAACCGAAATGCGACAGGTGGGCCGCTGGATTTCCGAGGTTCTGCACCACCGCACGGACACTGGCGTCCTCGGCAAAGTCCGCGAACAGGTGCTGGAACTAGCGGAGGCGTTCCCGCTCTATGCGGACCGCAGAGCCAGAGCGCAAGCCGAAGTCAGGGCCTGATAAGAAAGCGTAACCGCGAAGGCTCGCAATCGGGTCAAGGCACTATTCTCGTGTACCCCTTAGCGCCTTGTGGTTAAATTCTCACCGTGAAGATCGCCATCGACATCCGGCGCATGACCGAGTTCGGTGTCGGCACCTACATCCGCAATATCGTTCGCGCGCTTGGCAGGTTGGATAGCGAGACCCCGTACTGTCTGATCGGATCGCCCGCGAAAGTCGAGGAGATCGGTTCACTACCTTCCAACTTTGAAACCGTATCACTGCTCGAGCCGGACGGTACAACCAAGAGCTATCTTGAATTCCGAGCCATCCTGAAGCGTTTGCGTTGCGACCTGGTGCATATTCCCCATCTCTTTTGGCTTCCGCGCGGTCTGCCATGCCCTTATGTGATGACGGTTCACGACGTGCTCGAGTTTATGTATCGGGCGCACAATGGTTCCGGCCTTCGACGTTCGCTTCACTTCCAGCTGACCAAGCGAGTCCTGAAGAGTGCGGCAAAGATCTTCGCTGTTTCGCAATTCACCAAGAACGAAATTCAACAACTTTTCGCCATATCGTCAGACAAAATCGAAGTCGTCTACAACGCGATTGATGAGCGTTTCTTGCGAGGGCACGCGACCGAGACGGACCGCGAGATGATGGCAAATCGATATCTTGTCACTTACCCATTTGTCCTATATGCCGGCGCCATCAGCCCGCACAAGAATCTGGTTCGCATTATCGAAGCCTTCTCCGCGCTCAAAACAGAACTGGGCAAGGAACACAAATTTCCGGACCTCAAGCTCATTATTATTGGGGATGATCTGTCCAGCCATCCTGACCTCAGACGGACGGTCGTGCGCAGCGGCGTGCAGCACGATGTCCGCTTCCTCGGCTTCGTGCCCATCGAGGTTCTGCGCATCTTTTACGATTGCGCCAAGGTGTTCGTATTCCCGTCTCTCTATGAAGGGTTTGGCCTGCCGCCGCTCGAAGCTATGGCGCACGGGACTCCGGTGGTCACCTCGAACATGTCGTCCCTTCCGGAAGTTACCGGCAACGCCGCAGTGCTGGTCAATCCCGAAAATGTTTTCGAGATTATGCGCGCTCTGCATCGCGTGCTCGTCGACCAACCGCTGCGGGACAAGATGAAGCAAGCTGGCTACGAACAGTCCAAGTGCTTCTCGTGGGAAAGGTCCGCTCAACAGATTCTCGGCGTGTACCGCAAGATTGGTGGCGCTCGGCCGCCTAAACTCCACAATGTTTCACCGGGCGCTTTGAGCGGAACCTCTAGCACACATCGACCGGGCGTGTGATCTTCGCCGCTTCTGACCGGCCGGTGAAACAACAACAGTTACGAAACAACCTGATTGACTCCCTGTTCATCCGTCCACGACTCACAAAATGCCAGTAAGCAACATTCTGTTTGACCTGCAAACTGTGTTAGCGCGACCCGCTGTCGCGCGGACAAGCTAATTCAAATCTCATAGGTCCCGCGAGTTCTCTCTTCCAAAATGTGAATTGCTCGTGACACTCGACTGACAAGTCCTCCCGGATTCCCGTCGATTTCCACCGCACTTTGTTTGGAATATCCCTTGCGTTACTACAGGTGTCGATCGATGGGCTCAATTCACATAAACAGGCCCAGATTGTTGGTAATTGCGACATTTGTATCTGTCAGGAGGATGCATGTTTCACCAGTCTCTTCGGAAAATAGCGGCGGCGCTGACTTTGTTACTGCTGCTGGTCTGCTCAGCCATCACGTCTTTTGCACAGGGAATCGTGACCGGGTCCGCTTCAGGAGTCGTTCAGGACCAACAAGGCGCTGTGATATCCGGCGCCAACGTCAACGCTACTCAGGTCGAAACCAATGAACGTCACGCTACAGTGACCAACGAGGCGGGGCAGTTTTCTCTGCGGCAATTGCCTCCCGGCCACTACAACATTGTTATTGAAGCGCGTGGCTTCCAGAAATTTAAAGTCACCAATATGCAGGTCGTGGTCGGCCAAAATAGTTCGACCGGCACAGTCGCTTTGCAGGTAGGCAACACCCAGGAGACAGTTGTCGTAGAAGGGCAGGCTCCCCTGGTTGAGTCCACGACGAATGAGTTCTCTACATCTTTCGATACAAAGAAGACTGCCGAGCTGCCCATCGGAAATACGTTTGATTCGCTGGCCTTGTTCGTTCCTGGAGTTGTCACTGCGGGCGACGGGGGATTCAGCAACAACAATGGCGCCGAATTCTCAGCTAACGGGCAACGCGCACGATCCAATAACTTCCAACTGGACGGACAAAGTAACAACGACAACGTGATTGGTGGGCCATCGATTTTCTTCGGCAACCAGGACGTGATCGCCGAAGTACAGGTGATTACCAACTACAGCGCCGAGTATGGACGGAACGTGGGCTCCGTTGTGAACTACATCACCAAGTCCGGTACCAACGCCTTCCACGGCACTGCCTACGAGTTCTGGCAGGGCTCGCACTTCGACTCTCTGCAGAACCAGGAGAAGAGCCCGGTCTTCGGCTTCTGCACGCCTGGCCAGAGTACCTCGACCGGCTGCACCGAACCGCAGATCGCAAGATATGTCGACAATCGGTTTGGCGGGACGATCGGCGGTCCCATCAAGCGAAACAAAGTCTGGTTCTTCGCTTCCACGAACCTGGAGCGCACGCGCACCGGTGCTTCTCCCAGTTCTTCGGGTAACTCTCTCACGCCGACTTTCACCGGTATCCAGCAACTGCAAGCTGCATTTCCCGGAAACCCCGGTGTGGGTGCACTGGCAGCAATCGGGCCGACGGCTGTGAAAGGCGGCAATCCAACCTTCAACAATCTGCAAACCGTCCTGGTGACGGACGTCAACCCGCTTGATCCGAACACGAATCCTAACGGTACGGATTGCACCAAAACTCCTGCCAGTTGCGTGCCGATCGAATTCGGCTCGATTACGCGTTTCCTGCCGTCCATTTTCAACAACTATGAGTTGACAGGTCGCGTGGATACACAACTTACGCAGAAAGACCGCTTCTTTGCGCGGTACCTGTTCCAGCAAACTATTAACACGAATCAGCAGTTCTTCGGAGCGGCCGCTGGTGCTGCCGGAAATTTCGTCGATGTGGGGGGACGCTCGCAACAGATCGGCCTCGATCTTACTCACACCTTCAGCGAGAGATTTCTTGACCAGACGCGGTTCAGTTATTCGCGTGCGCGGTCGAATTTCGATGGTGGGGGATACTCTAATTGCTTGCTAACCAGCCTTGCCGGTTGCACACCAACCGTCAACCTGCTCAATCCCAGCGACCTCGGATTCGGCGAGGGGTTCGTGTTTCCCCAGGGCCGCATCATCAACATCTATCAGCTGCAGAACAACGCCTCATTTGCCTGGAACAAGCACCTGCTGAAATTCGGCGGTGAGTTCGATCATCAGCGGTCCCCGAACTATGGTTTGTTCCTGGTGAACGGTCTGTACAACTTTTTCGATGTCAGCAACCTTCTGGCAAACAAGCCGGAGTTTACCAGCATCACGCAAGGACCTTACGTGCTACCTCTCAAGGAGAACGATCTGGCCTTCTACTTCCAGGACGACTGGCGGATCAAAGATAACCTGACTTTGAACCTCGGTCTGCGCTGGGAATATAACGGACAGGCTGTGAATTTCCTGCATGACCGCTCTGTTGCGCAGCAGACAGGCTCGAATCCTTTCTGGAATACTGCGCTTCCGTTGAACCGCACGACGGTCGCGAGTGTGCCGGACGTATATCACAACTTCGGTCCGGTGGTAGGTTTTGCCTGGACTCCGAGAATATTCAAGAGGGTCTTCGGGGAAGACCAGACCGTAATTCGTGGCGGCTTCCGGATTGCCTATGAGTACGAGTACTACAACATGGGCACCAATGTTGGCGGCGGCGCTCCATTCGTCAACGCAGCCAACTTCATCACCAATCCTCCGGGCCTGCCAGCCGGAAACAACTTCAATGCGCCGGCGATCCAGGCAGAGCTGCTGCCCCAGGCTCCCATCGGCGGAGACCCGGGGTTCAGGGCACAAACCAATCTGTCTCCCAATTTCACCAGCCCATACTCCCAACAATGGAACCTCGGAGTGCAGAGGCGCATCGGCTCGAAGGTCGCTGCGGAAGTGCGCTACGTGGGCAATCACACCGTCCACAATTTCCAGGAGACCAACGGAAATCCGGCACTAAATCCGTTGATCAACGCGGGATTTGGAAATCTGATTCCGGCGGGATTAAGCCCGTGTACAAACCCGACCGCACCCGGGTTTGATTTCGGCCGACCAGATTGCAATCGGACCAACGTTGTTACCTACGCCACGACCGCGTACTCGATCTATCACGGCCTGCAGACCGAGCTGCGGACGCAAAGCTGGCGAGGTCTCACTGCCGATGCGACCTACACCTTCAGCAAGACCATCGACAACACCAGCGAGGCATTCTCCGACCAGAATGGATTTGGGGGCAACACCATCGCTTACGCCCAGAATCCGTTCAACACCAGCAGTGCTGAACGTGGCATCAGTGGCTATTCCTTCCCGCATGTACTGGGTGTGCTCGTGATCTACGATCTGCCGTTCTACCAAAACAAGAATGGGTTCCTGGGACACGTCCTGGGCGGATGGCAGGTAAGCACGACTTATCGTTATACCTCTGGCCAGCCGTACACGGTCGTGCAAGACGCGAGTTCCGCCTCTCTATGTGATCCCACCAACTTCACCGGCGGGTCCGTGTTCGACGCCTGCCGTCCGATTCTCGAAAACCGAAGCGCGCCGTTTGCTTCGGTGGGGACCTGCACCAATCCGGCGGCTGCGGATTGCGGCATTACCAGCTTGGCCACCGGGGCAGCCACATCCCTGAGTGCAGTTCATTGGATCCTCAACGACAACAACGCGGCCAAGTTCTTCGGTTCGCCGTTCCTGGGCGCGGCTCGGAATTTGTATCGCGGTCAACCCATCAGCACCGCCAATCTCGCGTTCTACAAAAACACGAAATTGACGGAGCGATTGACCCTGCAGTTGCAGGCGCAGGCTTTCAACGTGATGAATACTCAATTCCTGGGGGTTCCCAACGCCGTGGCTAATGGCGCCGCCAATGGCACCTTTGGCACCACGGAGTTCAACAACAACGGTGGCGGAACATTCGCTGGAAACACGGTGACCGACGGCATCGCGCGCCGGCGGCTGCTTTTTGGAGCAAAGCTGCTTTTCTAGGCGGATTGCTACCCTTGCACGATCAGGCCGGCCTTCGGGCCGGCCTCTTTCTTGAACAAAAGTGCGGATTCGCTAGGTAGCTTTGATCAGCGCGATGCCAGGAGAAGTGAGGTTCAGCTTGTGGAGCTTATCGGTGATACGGTTGCGATCGGCATCCGATGATGCGGCAGCCAGACGCTTCCGCAACTTGACTATCTTCTCTTTGCGCGTGCGACGCCGGCGAATCTCGGGCCGACGGCTGGGTCCTGACATAGATGAGCTCCTGATAGGATTCGAATGAATTCGTGGCAGCCGGACGTGTAAGCCGAAGTCTTCCGGGCCGCTTCCCGCAAATTATAGCCGCAGCGAGATTTAACCTGCAAACTGCCGCTGGCTTCGGGGATGGACAGACTCTCTCAGGTCTCCCGATTTCCTTCCTGTCTCGCTTAACCCACACAGAACGGACACTGAGATGGACAACATGAAATCGGTGATCAGCCAATTTCGCTCAACACGGATTGTAGACGCAATTCATTCCACACGCTGATGCTCGGTCTGGGTAAACCGACCCCTGTGTCTCGGGTCACAGCATCGCTGTCCGGCAGTCAATATGCTGAGCGGTGGAACGGGTTTTGCGGGGCGAAGAATCCAGGGCGATCCTCGCTCAATCGGCTCCGTTAGGCTCAAGACAGTAAGGGGCGCTGTATGCCTGCTGGATTCGTGGTTGGAGAGTTTCGGACACCGCTTGTGCGCAGATTTTTGTTATGCGCGACTCTGGCTCTGATAGCTTTCGCCGAAGCCTGTAGCAAGGACTCCAAGGCAGCCAGCCCACAAGGGCCCGCCGCAACGCCGGTAAAAGTGCAGGTTGCCCGAGCCGTGCAAGTAAGCGATACCACGGCTTACGTGGCTACCCTGAGGTCGCGGGCCTCGGCCGTCATCATGCCACAGGTGGAAGGAGAAATCGTTCAGATCTACGTGCACTCCGGTGAGCGCGTGGCGGAGGGCGCCCCGTTGATGCAGATCGACCCTTCCAAGCAGCAGGCCACGGTGAAAAGCCAGCAGGACACGCGTGCGGCGCAGGAAGCTAACCTGAGGTTTCTGCAAGAACAGTATCGGCGAACAAGCGGACTGGCGTCCGCTGGCGTAGTAAGCACTCAGGATCTCGACCAGGCGAAAATGGCTGTGGACACCGCGCATGCACAGTTGCAGTCGCTCGACGCGCAAGTGCGCGAGCAACAGGTCCAACTGCATTACTACAAAGTCGACGCGCCCTGGGGCGGCATCGTAGGCGACATTCCTGTGCATGTGGGAGACCGTGTGACCACCTCCACCATGCTGACCACCGTGGATAAACCGGGCAGCCTGGAGGTCTACGTGTACGTACCCGTGGAGCGATCGACGCAACTGCACATGGATATGCCGATGCGGGTCGTCGACAGCGAAGGGAATGAGATAGCCGAAAGCCGCGTCAGCTTCATCTCGCCGCAAGTGGACAATACCACCCAAACCGTGCTGGTGAAGGCCAGAGTCGCCAACCGCAAAGCCACGCTTCGTCAGTCACAATTCGTTCGTGCACGGGTGGTCTGGGGAATGCAGAGCACTCCCGTCGTGCCGGTTTTGGCGGTGTCGCGCATTGGCGGGCAATTTTTTGTTTTCATCGCCGAGCAGGACAAGAACGGCTCGTACATCGCCCGGCAGAAACCGCTCAGAGTCGGCCAGATGGTGGGCAATGACTATGTGGTGCTGGACGGAATCAAGCCGGGAGACAAGGTGATTCTCTCGGGTACTCAGTTTCTGCTTGACGGTGCCCCGGTTATACCGCAGGAAGGCAGCAGCTAGGGTCCGAAGACAACGGACTTCCTGGCGACTGCTGGCTACCGGCTACCATGTTTGTAGATTTCTTCATTCGGCGTCCGGTCTTCGCTACCGTCTGCGCGCTGCTGATCATCCTGGCGGGCGCGGTGGTGATCCCTACTCTGCCCATTGCACAGTTCCCCAACCTGGCGCCTCCGCAAGTCTCCGTCTACAGCTCCTACACTGGCGCCAGCGCGCAAACCGTGGAGACCGCTGTCACCCAGCCGCTCGAGCAGCAAATCAACGGCGCGGAAGGAATGAAGTACGTCACTTCCTCCAGCAGCAATGACGGTTCCAGCCAGATCACCGCGACCTTCGACCTGAATCGGGATCCCGACCTCGCCTCGGTGGATATTCAGAACCGCGTGAACACTGCGATGGGGCGGCTGCCAGGCCCGGTCAAGACGACCGGTGTTACCACCGCTAAGGCGTCCAACAACTTCGTGTTCGGGGCAGCGGTTTACTCGCCTGACGGACGTTACGATCCGCTATTCATGAGCAATTACCTGGATGTCTACGTCCGCGACTCACTCAAGCGCGTCCCCGGTGTGGCCGACGTCTTTATTTTTGGCGAGCGCAGGTACTCGATGCGGTTGTGGCTCGATCCCGTGCGCATGGCAGGTCGCGGCCTGGCCGCGCCCGATGTGGTCAATGCGCTTTCCGAGCAGAACGTAGAAGTTGCGGCTGGGCAAGTGGGACAGCCTCCGGTACAGACGGGGCAGACATTTCAGATCAGTGTGCGGGCGATCGGACGGCTCACCGAGCCAGCCGAATTTGACAACATCATCGTGAAGACCAACAAAGACGGAACGCTGGTGCGCCTCAAAGACGTTGGCCGCGCCGAGTTAGGGGCGGAGGACTATGGGTCTGAACTTCAATTCAACGGGCGTGATTCGGTGGGAATCGGAATCACACAGCTATCCACTGCAAATGCTTTAGAAGTGGACCGCAGAGCCATCGCCGAACTGGAACGACTGAGCCGGCGATTCCCCCCGGGAATGAAGTATGAGCTGGCCTTCGACACCACCGATGCGGTGGGAGAGTCGATTCGGGATGTCTTGACCACGTTGATCGAGGCCATCGTGCTGGTCATTCTGGTAATTTTCGTTTTCCTGGAAGACTGGCGCAGCACCATCATTCCCTCCGTAACCATTCCTGTATCGCTGATTGGAACGTTTGCATTCGTCAAGTTGCTGGGATTCTCCATCAACACGCTAACCCTGTTCGGCATCACACTGGCCACGGGCCTGGTAGTGGACGATGCCATCGTGGTGATTGAGAACATTGAGCGCCATCTGCAGGAGGGCGAGAAAGATCCACGCAAGGCCTCCTCCGATGCCATGAAGGAAGTGACCGGTGCGGTGATTGCAACTTCTCTGGTACTGGTGGCGGTTTTTGTGCCGGTAGCATTTTTCCCCGGAACCACGGGCATTCTATTCCGCCAGTTTGCGCTTACCATCGCATTCTCCATCTCCATTTCTGCCTTCAATGCCTTGACCTTGACGCCTTCGCTCTCGGCCCTGCTGCTCGGCCGCGAACACGGTAAGCACGGCTGGTTCTTTTCCAAGGTGGACAAAGTGGTCGCCAAGTCGACCGAAGGTTACCGCAGGCTGCTGCATCATTTTCTGAATTACAAACTTGTGGCCATCGTGCTCTTTTTTGCTGGATTGGGTTTGACTTATTTCGTGTTTCAGCGAGTGCCCAAGGCTTTCGTTCCCGACGAAGACCAGGGCTGGTTCATCATCAATCTGCAGGCGCCTTCGGGGGCATCGCTCGATTACACGAAGAAAATCGGTCAACAAGTGCAGGCCCTTCTCTCCAAAGTACCCGAGGTGCAGAGCGCGTTCTCGGTTTCCGGCTTCAGTTTCACGGGGAACGCCCCCAATCGCGGCCTCGTGTTCACGGGCCTGCGACCCTACTCGCAACGCAAGGGCGACGAGCACTCCGCGCAGGCAGTTGTGAACCGCTTGCGTGGTCAGTTGTTTGGAATATCGGGTGCCATGGTCATTGCATTCCTGCCTCCCTCAGTCTCGGGCCTGGGTGAGTTCGGCGGCTTTCAGTTTGAGGTGCAGGACCAGGGCGGGCATACCTTGCAGGAACTGGCGGACGTTACGCAGACCCTTGTCCGCCAGGGCGGCGGACGCAAAGATCTTGCCGGTCTGTTCACCGGCTACACCGCCAATGATCCTCAAGTCCTGGTCACCATCGATCGCGAAAAAGCAAAAAGCTTGCATGTGCCGCTGGAGCAGATCACGGACACCCTCGGTGTCTATATGGGCTCGTCCTATGTGAACGACTTCGACTTCAACAATCGGTCGTACCGCGTGTACGTGCAAGCCGACAAGCAGTTTCGCGCGAATCCCGACAATATTAAGGAATACTATGTCCGCTCCGATGCCGGTGCCATGATTCCGCTGGACAAGCTGGTCGCTATCTCGCAGACGACTACACCCCAGGTAATCAGCCACTACAACTTGTTCCGATCGGCGGAGACTGACGGTTCCGCCGCCCCGGGCTTCAGTTCGGGCCAGGCCATCGCTGCCATGGAGGACTTGAGCGGGAAAAGTCTTCCGCAGGGATATACCTATCAATGGACCGGCGCGTCGCTGGAAGAATTGCAGTCTGGTTCAACTTCCCTGCTTCTCTTTGGACTGGGCACCCTGGTTGTCTATCTGACGCTATCGGCGCAATACGAAAGTTTCGTCCTGCCGTTTATCGTCCTGCTGGCAGTCCCCATGGCCCTGTTGGGCGCGCTGTGCGCGCAGTGGATGCGTGGGCTGCAGAACGACGTCTACTGCCAGATTGGCATCGTCATGCTGGTGGGCTTGGCCAGCAAGAATGCGATTCTGATCGTCGAATTCGCGGAGCAGTTACGCCATCGCGGCATGCCATTGATCGAGGCGACGGCCGAAGCAGCGCGCATTCGGCTGCGTCCCATCCTCATGACTTCGTTCGCTTTCATCCTCGGCGTGCTGCCCCTGGTTCTTGCCAGCGGCGCCGGTGAAAAGGGCCGGCATTCGGTCGGCACGACTGTCTTCGGCGGGATGGTCATGTCCACCATCCTCAACCTGTTCTTCATCCCCGTGCTCTATCTCGTCATTGAAGGCTTCCGTGAGCGACGGAAACGCATGGTGACCGGTATAAACCCCTTGCCGCATGAGGGGGATTGATTAACGAAAAGCAACTGATCGGCCCACGGCCCACATCAGGTGCATTCGAGGCAGCCTTTCCTCGCCGCCGGGTTGACCCCGAAACATAGTCATACGATTGCCGGACTTCGGCGTAACGTTCATGTTTCACCGACAGCGCATGACCTCCACAGGAGCCGGTCGGCTCTGGATGGACCTGCCACCGTGCGCTTGCCGGCCAGCCTTGGGACAAGGCACACGCCAGCGTGCGCTCTGTCACTGACAAGTGTGTGAGATTTTGTTCCCGTTAGCAGATCGAAGAAAAGAATGAGGAGATTGCGTATGAATCCACGAGTCGGACTTATTCCGTTACTTCTGGTTCTCGTCGCTGTTTTCGTCCTCCTAACGCCTGGAGCCTCGGGTCAGGATGCCACCGGCAAAGTTGTGGGCACCGTCCTGGACCAGCAGAACGCAGTGGTCCGCGAGGCTAAGGTCCGCGTTACGAACGTTGCCACGGGCATCGTAAGCACCAGCGCTACCGGCGAGGACGGCCAGTACCAGATTCTCAATCTGCCCATCGGGAGCTATAGCGTTACAGTTGAAAAACAAGGCTTCCAGAAGACCGTCACGAAAGCTCATGCGCTCGAGATCAACCAGACTCTTCGCATCGACGTAACCCTGCCCGTGGGTTCAACCTCCCAAACCGTCGAAGTGAGAGGCGATGCCACACAGGTCGAGACGTACAACTCAACGCTTGGCGCATCCGTCACCAGTCGCCCTATTGTCGATCTGCCCTTGAACGGGCGCGACATTCTCGACCTGGCACGTCTTGAGCCCGGAGTGACCGATCAAAATGACGAAAACGGAGCGGCCGGCAATTTCAGCGTCGCAGGCGGACGCACCGACTCGATCACATACCTCCTGGATGGAGGTCTGAACAACGACCTGCTCGACAATGGCGTCGTGTTCGATCCGAATCCCGACACGGTCGCCGAGTTCCGCATTCTTGAGAGCAACTACACAGCAGAGTATGGACGCAACGGTGGGGGCATCATTAGTGTGGTCACCAAGTCGGGAACCAATGAGTATCACGGAACCGCATTCGACTTTGCGCGCAATGACGCGTTCGATGCCAACCGCTTCTTCAACAAGCTGCAGGGCAAGCCGCGTGACATTCTCAAACGCCAACAGTTCGGCGGCACACTCGGAGGTCCGGTTGGCATCCCCGGTTTATGGACGGGAAAGGATAAGGCATTTTTCTTCCTGAGCTACCAGGGTCAGCGTCAGAACGTACTTGATCGGCCCAGCCCGCAGTCAACGTTTGACACTTTCACACCGGCAGAAATCCAGGGAGATTTTTCGCAGTCCGCTGACGCGGGGACGGTGGCGAGCTTCCTCGCCGCCAATCCGTACTTTCAGCCCAACCCGGCATTGGCAACTCAGGGCATCCTCGATCCCACGCGGATCGATACTGTTTCCAAGAACATCATTGCCGCGGGCATGGTCCCCGTCTCCGCCACCGGCATAACCAGCCCGACCGCTACCGCCAAAGACGACCGGGAAGAACTAGTAGGCAAACTGGACTATAACTTCAGCCAGGCGGACCATCTTTCCGTCACCCTTGGCTGGAATAAGACGACACAGACCTCGCCTTTTGCCACAGATGTTTCCGCCCCGTTCCCAATCCTCTATGTATTCAAATACTGGTTCATGAACGCGGCCTATACCAAGACCTTCAATGTCAACCTGCTGAACGAGTTTCGCTTCACTGCCCAGCGGTCGAATACTCTTCAGGACCAGCCTCTTACGCATCTTCCCACTCCGGCGCAGCTGGGGATCGCCGTCACTCCCGACGACGCTACTGGCCCACCCTATCTCTATTTCTATGATTCCGGCCTATCGCTCGGATTCAGCTTTCATGGACCTACGACTCTGGTGGGGAACACTTTCTCATTCTCCGATAACCTCACATGGGTAAGAGGCAAGCACAACCTGAAATTCGGATTCCAGTTTGTGCCCTACCAGAACAACACGGTCTACGATTACTTCGTGGATGGCAATTTCAACTACTACGGTTCAGGCACGTCCACAGGATCAGGGGCCGAGTTTGCAGACTTCCTGATGGGATTGCCGGACGAGTATTACCAGGCGCCGAGAGCTCCCACCAACATCCGCACCAAGTCCTACTATGGGTTCGCACAGGACGAGTGGAAGCTGACGAAAAATCTGGTGCTCAATCTCGGCCTGCGTTACGAGTACTCGACACCCAAGGAAGACACGCAGGGGCGCACCTTCTCGATCATTCCCGGGATGCAATCGCAGCGCTTCATCAATGCGCCGCTGGGATTGGTTTTTCCCGGAGATCCGGGTGCTCCGCGGGGCGCAAATTTCCCCGCGCGCAACAATTTCGCTCCGCGTTTTGGATTCGCCTGGGATCCCAAAGGAGACGGTCGCACCAGTCTCCGCGGTGGTATTGGTGTTTTCTTTGACGTGCTGAAGGGCGAGGACAACCTGCAGTTCAACGGCCAAGCGCCCTTCTTTTCCACGTCGGACTTGTTCTTCAACTCACCGCCGGCGGGTGGCTATGCCACGGCTCCCAACATGCACTCTGATCCCTATGGATCATTGGGGTTGCCGAACCCCTTCCCGTCCAAACCGCCTGCACCCAACATCGACTTCGATGCATCGGGATTCATTCCGTTCGGCGGCAGTAGCGTGTATTCGGTTAATCCGCATCTGCGCACGCCTTACACCTACCACTACAACTTGAGCTTGCAGCATGATCTGCGGCACGGACTTGCGGCTGAGGTGGCCTATGTCGGCAGCACATCACACAAACTGACCGGACTGAAGGACAGCAATCCTGTGATGTTGGGAACGGCGACGCGCGTACTCAACGCCCAGCCCGGCATCCAGTACGATCCTGCATTCAGCTATCTGGATACGTTCTACAACGTCGGCAACCAGAGCTACAACAGCCTGCAGGCAAGCCTGAAAAAGCAGATGACCGAGAACAAGTATTTCGGCTCCAGCTACTTCACCGCCGCCTACACGTACGCGCACAACATCGACAATTCCTCGGGCTTCCGCGAGTGGAGCAGCAATGTGCCCGTGGGCAATCCCGATCTTTTCCGTGCCAGTTCCGACCTCGACGTCCGTCACAACCTCAGCTTTGGGGGCGGCTGGGATCTGCCCTTCCATAACCTGTGGCAGACAGGTCCAAAACGCCTTACCAAGGGATGGAGTCTCTACCCGATCTTCACTTGGCGCACGGGGTTCCCCATGGATATGCGCTACTTCCTGGCGCGGAGCCGGACTCGCCCGGGCCCCTCAGGCTATGGGGACTCCGAGTTGGTTGGTCCCAATGTCGTTGGCCCGGTTACGTTCTACGATCCCAGAAAGACTCTGGCGGCGGACGGTGTCGGCGCGATGTGGTTCAGCCCTTCAGCCTTTGACACCACTGCACTACAGAATCTGAACGATCCAGGCTTCATTCCTGATCCCAGCCAGCGCACCTATGGTAGCTACGCGCGTAACTCACTGCGCGGGCCAAGCCGCATCAATCTGGACATGTCATTCGCGAAGTTGACCAGTATCACGGAACGCGTGAACCTTGAATTCCGCGCTGATTTCTTCAACTTCTTCAACCATGCGCAATTCCGGAAGCCGGACCTCAATCCTTTGCACTCCACCTTTGGAGAGATTACCGACACCTATGATCCCCGGATCATTCAGCTGGCTGCGAAGATCAGATTCTGACCGGCCAGACCACAGAAATCAGTGATCGAGAGGTCTCTGCGTGACCGAAACACATTGCAGAAGCCGGTTGCCGCGCTTGGCGTTCCTCAGCCCGCAACCGGCGTTCCGCCTCTCTATCCGAGGATCGCGTGAGTCATCCCCTGCCACCACGCTGGATTGACCCGCCACGCGTACACGGCAAGGCTCTGCAGAACGATCATCGGAGGCAGCGCATAGAGATACACCTTGTGCACCCGGCCCTCTACGATCCAATCGCGCATCATGCCCATCACGATAAGAAGGTCCAGGCCCGCGTAAAAGATGTTGTTGTTGAACCAGAAATCGAATCGGCCGATGGCAGCGTCCATGAGCTCGCAACTCGCGATGAAGATGAGGCGTCGATGGTAGTCCGGCCGGGCTCTCCAATAAATGGCCAGGGCTATGCACGAGCCGAAGATGATCATGTCCGCGAAAGGAATCGACAAGAAAGAATCGACGTCCTTCTGGTGGAGCACGGACACATCGAAGCGGGTCATGACGATGGCAACCGTGAAGCCCAATACCACCATGACCGTGGCCAGCCCGGCTCCAAACCATCCCAGAAAGCGGTGCACGCTGATTTTGCGAACCCGCACCAAAGCCGACTGGAGAATAAAGAAGACCATCCACGTCGCGAATGCTGTGCCATGCATCCACAAAAGCAGCGGCCGTGGCGGGGTGGCATGGAAGAGGTGCTCCTCGACGGTACGGCTGAAGCCCCATACCACGAGCCCGGACATAACCAGCGCCATGCAAAAATAGAAATAGCGGCTCAAGAACGCCTTGAGCCGATCCGTTGTGCTCAGTTCTTTCTCAATGGGTGCAGCAAAGGCTGCATCTCTTATGGCCACAGAAGTTCTCCCCCCTGGAATTTCGCAAATTAGACTGTCGCAAATTGGAATGTCGCAAACGCGCCTTCGCCGGGCAGCAGCTTTCAGCCACTTTCGCGCACTTGCGATCCACACTTTTCTGGAAAACCCTGGAAAAATGCTCGCAATAACCTAGCGGCTAAGCTTCCGCAATGCAAGTCTCCTTTTGGCTTGCGTGGGGACTGCGCGGTCGTCTCTTAACGATGATGAGACGCAAGCTCATAAATTAGCAACCCGATAAACACAGTTATGCCTGGTGCCCCAGGTTCGCGAGCGCCCGCGCGAGTTAACCTGGGTAAAGAAATATTCTATCGGGTCCACTATCGATTTTCTGCTCCCGATCCTGCGCAGTCCATTGCGATTCGACTTCCACAGGTCCGACTTCCCGGAACGCGTAATGGCGGAAGCTGCTCCATTTCCAGTCTGCGGCGTGCTTCACCAATCCACGCTTGACCGGGTTGCGATGCAGGTATCGTAACTTGATCGCGAACTCTGCTGCATGGCGAACGTTGCGATCATAGTAGCGTTTCTGCCAGAACGATCCGGTGCCGCGGGTCAGGTTCTGCGCTCGTTTGGAAAAGCCGAGTTCCAGGTAGTGGAGAGCCTTCGCCAGAGTTGCGCCCGGAGGCTCATTGAGGAGCAGATGAACGTGCTCCGGCATGACCACATACCCGTACACACACATGTCGAAATGCCTTCGCATGTCTTCCAGACATATGAGGAACAGCTCATTAATCTCGGGAGAGGTAAACCGTGCCTGCCGGCGATAAGAACTGAAAGTCACAAAGTGGGATTGGCGAGACTCCTGGAACCGATTGAGGCCACGAGGCATGAGGGCAATTGTCGGTCTCACATGCCGAGGACCGCGGTGACGCCTGAACATCATCCCAGGTTAGCTCGCCCGGGGCGCTCGCGAACCTGGGGCACCTGCATGAGGGCAATTGTCGGTCGCACATGCCGAGGACCGCGGTGACGCCTGAACATCATCCCAGGTTAACTCGCGCCGAGCGCTCGCGAACCTGGGGCACCGGAGCAATTGTCGGTCGCACATGCCGAGGACGGCGGTGACGCCTGAACATCATCCCAGGTTAACTCGCCCGGGGCGCTCGCGAACCTGGGGCACCGAGCTGCACAGCCTTGCAGATTTTTCCGTCACTGTTTCAAGTAACGAAGCGCAACACATCCTGATTTAAAAATCTTGGACTCAACAAGTTTTAATCGTAATTTCTCCTGCAGGCTAATACCTTCAAACAACCGTCTCCCTTCTCCTACAACTATCGGGTGAACCACAAAGTAATATTCATCAATCAGACCAAGCTCTACAAGTTGTGAAGGAATGCTTACACCACCGGTAAAAATATTTTTGCCTTGTTCTTGTTTCAATTTAAGTATTTCGTCGTGAAGGCTCGTACGAACAATTCTCGTTTTTGTTCCTTCAGGGCTGTCTAATGATTGTGAGAAAACAATAATTTTGTTGATGGCGTCAAATGCCTGGGCAAATTCGTAATCTGCTTTTGTCTGCCCGGAATGGTTTTTCGCCACATCGGGCCAATAAGGAACCATCAATTGATAAGTTTTACGCCCGTAGAGGAATGTGTCAGCATCTCGCGTGAGGCGGGTAAAATACTCAAGTGTTTCGTCATCGGGATTGAATTTGGTATGGTCGCAGCAGCCATCTAAGGTAATGTTGATTGCGAAGATTACATTTCTCATTTGATTGTCCTCTCTTATGTACCAGCAGGTGCCTCAGGTTCGCGAGCGCCCACGCGAGTTAACCTGGGTGAAGAAATATTTTATCGGGTCGGGGTGGCCCTCGATAAGAGCGGGAGGCGCAGTGGCGCTCGGGAGGATTCGTCAAGTCCTCTGGATCGGCGTGCTACGATGCGGGGCAAGCTCAGTTGGACGGAGGGGGACGAAGTTGCCAGAGCGATCAGGACCCCGCGATGACGATCCGCTCAGTGTCCGGCACCCGACCAGTCACGAACGGATGACGGGACTGCCCTGGGATGCGTCGTACCACGAGGGCCCTGCGCCCTGGGATATTGGCCGGCCGCAGCCAGCCATAGTGCGGTTGGCATCCGCCGGCGGATTCGCCGGAGCGGTGCTCGATGCGGGCTGCGGGAGCGGCGAGAACGCTCTTCACATCGCGTCGTTGAGAGTGCCGGCGGGATTGTCGGTTCTGGGCGTTGACGTGGCTGAGACGGCTCTGGCGATTGCCCGAAAGAAGGCCGCCGACCGTGGGATCGAGGTTGAGTTCGCTGCGGCTGACGCGTTCCAGCTGGAGCGCCTGGGGCGCATGTTTGAGACGGTGTTGGACTGCGGACTGTTCCACACCTTCGACGGCGACGAGCGACCACGATACGTGGCGAGTCTGGCGTCGGTGACTGTACACGGTGGAACCCAGTATGTGTTGTGTTTCAGTGACGATGGTCCCGAGACTGGCCCGCACCCCATCAGTCAGGCAGAGCTGAGGGCGGCATTCACCCCGGGTCATGGATGGAGTGTCGCCGCCATCGAACCGGACCGGATTCAGACCAGATACCACGACGACGGAGCACGGGCATGGTTCGCAACCATCAAACGCATCTAGACTGCGGGCCTGGCGGGTGGGGGCCGGCCCACCCTCTTCGTTCTTCGTTCCTCACTCCTGAGCGCAGTCGAAGAGGTGGGCAGCCGTCAAAGCAGGCGGCGGAAGAGTTTAGTGGTGGCAGCCGGACCTGTAAGCCGAATTCTGTCTGCCGTTGCCGGCAGGACGGTCATTCCTCTGGGCCACGCATTACTGCGGGGCTCAAGCGACCTACCCGGAGGTTGTAACGCGCCGAGCCGGTGCGTGCCCCGCTGGTTCCGTAAGTCTCTTCATGTCATCGACTGAGACCTACCGAACCAGCGGGACTCCCTCCCTATTTGGTCTTGCTCCGTGTGGGGTTTGCCCTGCCCGTTGCATTACTGCATCGGCGGTGCGCTCTTACCGCACCTTTTCACCCTTACTCCGCCACCGTTGTCAGTCCCCATCCACAAAACAGGGATTCACAACGGTAGCGGGGCGGTATGTTTTCTGTGGCACTTTCCGTCCATCAGGCTTGAACCTGATGTCCCGGACGTTATCCGGCACACTGCTCTTTGGAGTTCGGACTTTCCTCCCCGCCCATTCTCGTAAGAGGCCTCAATTACGTGGACTCCTACCAGAATGAGCGGGGCGACCGTCCGGTCCAGCTGCCCACACTGTCATTATATGCGATAGGACTCGTGCCGCTTTATCCATTCCGCATCCTCTCGATATAGGCCCTGCGGCAGCAATAAAGCCCATTTAACCGCGCATCCAGGCAACTCCGCTCTGTTAGACTGAGCATGATTCATGCGGCTAAGACGCGCGCGAAATCCGCGTCCGCAGCCGAGAATTGCACGTCAGAAACTAGGTTCGCCTCGCCGATGAATGTCACCGAAGCTATCCGCATCGCACTCCAGTCGCTATGGGCGAACAAGCTGCGGTCGGTTCTCACGCTGCTCGGCGTGGTGATTGGTGTAGCGGCAGTGATTGCCGTCGTCACTTTCGTAAACGGCATTAACGGCTACGTGGCTGAAAAAATTTTCCGGCTCGGTACCGACGTCTTCATCGTCTTCAAGGTCTCTCCGGCAGTCACGAATGTTGACCACTTTCTCGACGGCGAAAAGCGGAAAGATCTAACCATGGAGGACTATGAGGCAGTCCTGGAGGCCTGCAAGCACTGCCTCTATGTCGGAGCCTCGCTGCGCAACCTGAACGGGCATGTGAAGTACAACGAGCAGTCGATTGCCGATAGCTGGGTGCAAGGCTTGACACCGTCGATGGCACCGATCTTTGACATCGACCTCGCATCGGGCCGAATGCTAAACGACACGGACTTGCTCAATCGATCGTCGGTTGCAGTGATTGGCGCCGACATTGTCGAACACCTTATGCCCGGCGTGGATCCCATCGGGAAAGAGATCCGTGTCGATGGTTGGACCTATCAGGTAGTCGGAGTAGGAGAGAAGAAGGGCAAGACGCTCGGTCAGAGCCTCGACAACTATGTGATGATTCCCATCACCGCCTACTTGAAACAGTACGGAGTCCACAACAACAGCATTCGGATCTCGGGCAAAGCTGCGGGCGTAGGCCCTTCGCTCGAAGCCGCCATGGACGAGGCCCGCGCAGTGCTGCGCGCACGGCGGCACGATCTCCTGGGTGCGGACGACAGTTTTGACATCGAAACCAACGCCAGTCTTCTCGGTATCTGGTCGAGCCTGAGCGGAACGTTCTTCGTCGCGATGATTGGGATTGCGGCGATATCGCTCATCGTAGGCGGCATTGTGATCATGAACATCATGCTGGTCTCGGTCACGGAGCGGACCCGCGAGATCGGCATTCGCAAGGCCATGGGCGCGCGCCGTGCCGACGTATTGCTCCAGTTCCTGATCGAATCGGCCACTATGGCGGTGGTAGGCGGTGTGTTGGGAGTGTTCTTCGGGATCGTGATTGCCAAGGGCATCACTGCCATCATCGGCATGCCTTCGGTCATCAAGATGTGGGCGGTCGCCGCCGGTCTGATCGTGTCGGCGAGCGTAGGTGTCTTCTTCGGCGTCTATCCCGCACGTCGAGCCGCGCGTCTCGACCCGATCGCGGCGCTCAGATTTGAAATGTAGGGTAGTTGGAATAGGCAAGCCAGAAAGCTGAAATCCAAGAGCCAAGAGCTTTTCATGATGCGTAAAGGCGATTACCGCGAAGTGGTTCGCATGGCTCTGGACACGATCCGCAGCAACAAGCTGCGGTCGGGCCTCACCGTGCTCGGAATCGTGATCGGCGTTGCCGTGGTCATCGGAATTTCCTCCATTGTGCGCGGCCTGAACGACAACGTCCGCAGCCTCATCAGCAGCATGGGATCCAATATCGTCTTCGCCTTCCATCTGGAACCCTTTACCTTCGGCCGTCCGACCGAGGAGATGCGAACCCGCAAGGAACTCACCTTCGAGGACGCCGAGGCCATCAAAGAACTGCCACACGTGAAGGCCGTTTCTGCGGGCATTCGTTTCTTCCGGCCCGAACTGGGCGTGGGCACGTTTGCCGTGAAATACGAAGACCGTAAAGTGAAGAACACGATTCTCGAAGGCGACACGGCTTCCGTCAAAGACGTGTTCGACATGCAGATGTTGGAGGGCCGGTGGTTCAGCGAGATTGACGAAGAACGGCGCGCTCCCGTCATTATTCTCGGCTACGATACCGCGCAGGAATTGTTTCCCAACGGAAGCGCTCTCGGCCACGAAATCAATATCGAGGGCCGGTTGTTCGATGTGATCGGTGTCATTCTGAAAATTAAGTCGGTGTTCGGAGGCGGGAAAAACCCCGAAGATAACCGGGTCTTTCTTCCCCTTACCACTTTCAAGACCTTGCATCCCGAACTGAAGCAGCATTGGATCAGCGTCAAGGCCACCTCGCATGATGACATCCCCAAGGCAATCGACGAGATGCGTGAACTGCTTCGTCGACGCCGCAGAGTGCCGCCCAACAAGCCCGACAATTTTGCGGTCTTCACTCAGGATTCCATCTCCGACGTCTGGAATCAGGTAACCGGCGCCGTCTTCGTATTCATGTTTGCGGTTTCGAGCGTCGGTCTGATCGTGGGCGGAGTAGGCGTGATGAACATCATGCTGGTTTCTGTGACGGAGAGAACCCGCGAAATCGGCGTGCGCAAGGCGATTGGTGCGCGCAAAGGGGACGTCCTTCTGCAGTTCACGCTTGAGGCCGTCATCCTGACCAGTATCGGCGGGTTGCTCGGGCTTCTTGTCGGGGCCTTGATCACCTGGACCATTCCCATAATCTGGCCGTCTTTGCCCGCGAGCATGTCGGTCCAGTGGTCGACGTTCGCGATGGGCGCGTCGGCCGCCATCGGCCTCGTCTTCGGAATCTATCCGGCCTGGAAGGCTGCGAACCTCGATCCTATCGAGTCCTTGCGCTACGAATGATCGCCTCTCGCGGGCCCGTTACTGAGCCAACTCAGGTCTGGTAACCTTGTGAGGATTTCCCATGTTTTGATTCCTGTTTTGCCGAGGCTCTCCCTGAGAGCCTGTGTGGCTTTGCCTCAATGCTCGAATGACTGGCTGGATCTTCAAGACGCTGGCGACGGTTGCGGCTGCGGGCGCGCTTTCTGCAATTGCGTACTACGCTCTCTGCATGTGGTGTGCCTGGATGTTCGCGCGAAGCCTCAAGCGACCGGCCATCAGCTCAGCCTGGACTCCTCCTGTTACGGTTTTGAAGCCACTCAAAGGAGTGGATCCAGACATATATAAGAGTTTCACGAGCCACTGCCTCCAGGACTACCCGGAATACGAAATCATATTCGGGGTGAGTGAATCGGATGATCCCGCACTCGATCTTGTTCGTCGATTGCAGTCTGAGTTTCCTGAAAAGCAGATTCGATCACTGGTGTGCGAAGAGAAACTTGGCACCAACACAAAAGTCAGCAATCTGGCACAAATGGTCGCGCAAGCGCGCTACGACCATTTGATCGTGAATGACAGCGATATTGTGGTTGAGCCGGATTACTTGCGCCGCACGATGGCGCCGTTGAGCGACTCCAAAGTCGGCTTGGTTACGAATCTTTACCGAGGGGTTGCGGCCGCCACACTGGGCTCCCGCTTGGAAGCACTCGGCATCAGCACAGACTTCATCGCTGGTGTTCTGGTCGCACGCTATCTCGAGGGCATCCGCTTCGGCTTGGGATCGACTCTGGCGTTTCGCCGCTCTGACCTTGAGTCGATCGGAGGATTTGAAGGTTTTGTGGACTACCTCGCAGACGACTACGAAATCGGAAAACGGATTGCCGAGCGCGGGCTCGAAGTCCGCTTGTCGGATCAGGTGGTCGAAACCTTCCTGCCGGCATATTCCTTCTCCGACTTCATTCGTCACCAACTGCGCTGGGCTCGCAGCATCCGCGATTCCCGCCGCTGGGGATATGCCGGCTTGCTGTTTACGTTTGGCTTACCGTGGGCGCTTCTGGCGCTTTTCTTTTCGGCGGCAGCGACGTGGGCGTGGCTGCTGTTGGCGGCGACCCTTGCGGTTCGTCTGACCATGGCGCTATCCGTTGGGTTTTTCCTGCTGCGTGACCGGCAAGTCCGCCGTTGCTGGTGGCTCATTCCGCTGCGAGATATTGCCGCCTTGTTGGTGTGGATTGCCAGCTTCGCAGGTCATACGGTGGCCTGGCGCGGAAACCGCTTTCGCCTCAAAGACGGAAAACTTTCTCCGATCTGCTAAGAGTGTGATTTTCCCTTGTCGCCAAGAGTTTCGCGAATCTTGAGCGCCAGGGTCTTCAGCGCGAATGGCTTTTGCAGGAAGCTGCCCACTAAATCGATGACGCCATGATCCACCACAGTTTTCTCCGCATAACCTGAAACGAACAGCACCTTCATGGACGGCCGCTCGACGGTCAACTGTCGGGTCAAATCTCCTCCGCTCATGCGGGGCATGACGACATCGCTGATCAGCAGATCGATCCTGCCCAAGTGTTCGCGTGCAACTTCCAGTGCCTCCAGCCCGTCTTTCGCTTCCAGCACCGTGTAGCCACACGCAGTCAGGAATTCGTATGTGGCCCGGCGTACCGCTTCCTCATCTTCCACCAGCAGTACAGTTTCAGTGCCTCTCGTCACGCCGATCTGGCGTGATGTGGGAATTGGGGTGCTCTCCGCCGATTGGACCTGGGGCCAATAAATCTTGAAGGTCGTGCCCATGCCGGGCTCGCTATACGCCCAGATGAATCCGCCATTCTGCATAACGATGCCATACACCGTCGCCAATCCTAAACCTGTGCCTTTGCCCTGCTGTTTGGTGGTGAAGAAGGGTTCAAAGATGTGAGGCAGGTGTTCGGCCGCGACCCCCCGGCCTGAGTCGGTGACGGACAACAACGCGTAGTTGCCCGGTGGCACGATCTGGTGACTCTGCACATAACTTTCGTCCAGCCGCACATTCGAGGTCTCAATCGTCAGTTTGCCCCCGGTGGGCATCGCATCTCTCGCATTGGTAGCGAGATTCATCACGATCTGCTCGATCTGTACCGGGTCGGCTTTGATTGGACCGAGGCCGCATCCCGGCACGGTCGTCAGTTGAATGTCTTCCCCGATCAGGCGCGGCAGGAGCCGCGTGATACTGCTGATCGCCTGGTTCAGGTCCAGAACCTGCAGCTTCTGCATCTGTTTCCGGCTGAATGCGAGAAGCTGTCCCGTGAGGTCAGCCGCTCGGTCCGCCGCTTTGACGATCTGGTCGATGTTGTGGCGCAGCGAGTGCTCCTGGCCCACTGCATCCAACATAAGTTCGGCATAACTGCGGATGACCATCAGAAGATTGTTGAAGTCATGTGCCACTCCCCCCGCCAGCTGACCCACGGCATCCATTTTCTGAGCTTGGCGCAGCTGTGCCTCCAGCTTGTACTTCTCCGTCATGTCGCGATCGGTTGCGACGAAGTGAGTAATCCGGCCTTCGTCGTCCCGGATCGGAGTGATGGTTTTCTCGGCGTAGAAAAGCTCGCAGTTCTTCTTGCGGTCGATCAGAGTGCTGCGGAAGACTTTGCCGGAGAGGATTGTTTTCCAGAGTTCTTCATAGAAACCGGGGCCCTGCTCTCCACTCTTCAGGATGCGTGGTGTGGAGCCGAGGACTTCTTCGCGGTCGTAGCCGGTCAGCTGTTCGAACGCAGGGTTGACATATTCGATCACTCCGTTGCGGTCGGTGATCGTCACCAGGTCCGCCGACTGCTCCACTGCCCGAGACAGCTTGCGCAGCGTCTCTTTCCGCTCTTCACACTCGCGCTCCTTTTGGCGTAATGTCCTGGCACAGCGAATGGTCCGGGCCAGGCGAGTCTCATTCAGTTGTGACTTCTCCAGGTAATCACAGGCCCCGGCGTTCAACACCTCGGTTGCCGTAGCGTCATCGGCATTCTCTGCCAAGAAAATGAATGGAACCGTGACCGGCTGCTTACGGCTCTCGCCCAACAGCCGCATAGCCATCTCGCCTACTTTGTCGTGCTCCACAACAATCATGTCGTAGCGGTACTGTGCTACCACGACCAGCGCCTCCTCGCACGAGGTGATGTGCTGTATTTGGGCCTCCACCGTGCCTCTGTCCAGTAGATCGCGAAGGCCGCCAAAGTCCTTCTCCTGGCCGCCAACCAGCAAGACCCTAAGTTTTCCGTTTGGCTTGTGCCTGTTTTCGTTGTTCATCGTCGAGAACTCCGGCCTACCTCCTACATCGGTAGCCGCGAACCGGAGCACCGGGCGACGAACAACTGGTTACCAAAATAATGACCGGCGTTTCCTGAAAGGGAAACGCGTCTCATTAGTGACCGAGGGAGACAAAAAAGGTATTAGGCGTTTGACAAAAGACTCACGCACCGCGAGGCTTCGCGTTACGGCTGCAATTTATCGGCGGAATCAATCGGGAAAGCTCAAGCCGGGTCCGTCTATTCCAAGCTTCCATGATTCGCAGCTTGGTGAGGTCCGCGGTCGATTCCGGCGCCGACGCCGGCGCCGACGTTATTCCCTTGGGCCGCTTGCTGACCGCTTGCCTTGGCGACAGGCCACAGAGCCTCCACCTCAAACTGAAGAGTTGTGTTCGTTCCCGTGCTTACCAGCAACTCGATCTCGAGTGCACCGACCAGCCCAGGTGCCGATGGTGACAGGCTGGCCAAACCATTCTGATCCGATGTTACTGTGGTCCGAGACGAGCCCAGGATCACCGGAGTACCGTGATCGCCGCTGCTCGAGTCCCCAACACCTTCCACCGGGGCATCACTGTCCGGTCGCAATATAGTGGATTGGACACTGACTGCCGCTCCTTGAACCGGGTGCGGCGGAGTGGCCGAATCGATCACGCGCAATGTGATGGGTTGGAACGCTTGGCCCGCCGTGACCATCTGACCGCTTCCACTCACCGGCTCCATCCGCAGCGCAGAGGTTGCCACCGTTGAGAAGTAGTATGTCTGGCACGGACTCAGCGCAGGTGCAACACAGGCGCTCACCTGGACATCTCCACTGGCGCCGGCGATATGGATCGATGTGGCTGCATACCCGTTGGGATCAGTGACTGCCGCGCCCGATCTTAGTGTTCCGGTGCCTTTTACCAACTGGTAGTTCACGGTCTTGCCGCTCTGCGGGAATCCGTTGGCTAAGACCCGTGCCGTTAATGGCAGATCGGCACTCGCGCCCGACGCGAGCCACCGGTACTGCGAAGCCAGCGTGATATCCAGTGCAGAGGAGATGCCTGCGATTGTGGCTTGTACCTTCTGCGGCGTTTTGAACGACCCGGGCGCAAGCGTGGCGGTAATCGTGGTAGAGCCTGCGACCGTGACCGTCGCCCGAGTCCATACCTGTCCGCCTTCATCCGAGCCGACCGTGCATGTGGAAGCGCTGCCACATGCTGACAGCTGGGTCCCTGAGGTCGCGCTCCAGCTCACCGTGGCGCCGCTTACCGGCGTAATGCCATCGGATGTCGTGACACCGACAATAATCGGGTTGGGCGCCTCTCCGCCCACGATGGTGGCCGGGTTCCAGCCTTGAATCAAACGCAAGCTATCGGTCGACGAGGCGCCGAAGGTCAGGACGTCCGTCATCGTGGAAAAGCTGCCGGTGAGGGGATCATTCACGGTGAGACTCTCCACGCTGTCAAGTGCGGGAACTGGAGCAGACACAATGAACTGGTTAGCCGAGACTGCGAGCACGGGCGCGCTCATTCCGCCGATGCTGACGGAGTCTCCCGGCACGAAGCCCATGCCTTGAAGAACTAATGGCGTTCCGCCGCGCATGCTGACGCGCGTCGGCAAAACCGTGTCTGCATACAGCACGTGCGCGTGATAGCGGTAGTCCGGTCGGCCATCACCCCGCTCGTCTGAGATCCCGATACGAAAGTCCCTCGTCGCGAGCAATGTGGCATCCAGCCGTGTCAGGCCAATGTCGAGGAATTGAACGGTGACGGCGTCGCGGCTGGCGCAAGGGTACCCGCGGGGTCAGAGAGCGACCAGATTCCCACGACTGGACGGGCAATATCCTGGCTTGCCCGACCGTCTTTGTCCAGAGCGGTTACCGCGACTGACAAAGTCCGATACGCCTGGCCAGAAAACTGGAAAAAGTCAGCATCGCCGTAGTAGCTGAAACTGCCAATCCAGTCTCCTCCCTTGGGCAGCGCCGCGGGAGCATCGTAGGTTTCCGGCTCTCCCCAGTCTTTCGCCGTTGCGCTGCCCGGCATGAGCATGTCTTGCTGCACATCGCCGCCCCGGCTGACGCTGACGACGATCGGGGCCGCGGCACCCGAGGGTGGAACCTGAAAAGGTTCATACGGTCCCACGCCCGTGAACCAGTTTGCGTCAACCGCCCCCACGCTCAGCTGATACTGCGCGCTGTTGGAGCCATCCGGAATCTCCAGGCCGGACAAGTCAAAAGAGCCTTCCTCCTTGGTGTCGTCGGATCCGAACCGGTCATGGCGCTGCCCGGTGTTGTCTAAGGGACCATTGACCGGATTCCCCGCATTGCCGCGAAAGAGCGCCCCGGAGACATACGCTGCTGAATATTTTCGGGAAGGCAGGCCGGTCGACGAGTCGATCCATCGTGCCACGACATTGACGCCCTGCATGGGCTGTCCCGCCAGTCCCTGCGCGTCGACAAAGTACACCGACCCGTGGACACGCGCGGTGTTCTCGTAGAAGAGCTGTTTCCCCGGGAACTGTCCTTGATTCGTACTCGTCACCGGGTACAGCATCGAGATTGCTGCCCGGTCATCCATCTTCGGCTGGTCGGCGTTGGGATAGCAAAGCGAAACCGGGACACAGCTAAGCATGTCGCTGAAGTGCATGAGCGGGAAGCCTTGAAAGTCGTCCGAGGTCGGCACAGGATTTCGCGTGATCACATTGGGATTCACCTGCGACCAGTCCAGGCCTAAGACGCGGCCCAGCACTCTTACGAGGTGGTATTTCATATCAGGAAGTCGATCGGAAGTTTTGGCGCAGTTTCCATTTATTACGACCAGGGCATGGGCGATGTGACCGTCACTGGTGAAATTGTCTGGTCCTCCAAATGCGGAATTGTCGAAACAGTAGAGAGGATCTCCGGCGCCCTCGCCCAGGAACGCGTCAGTCACCTGCCCGTCCACGTCATAAACCAGGCCGACTGGCGTGCCGGTAGCCGTCGGCTGAATGTCTGTCGGCATGGTGATGGTTCCATCAGGGTTCGCGATGACGTTGCTCCCGTTTACATCTTCACTCAGTTGGCCATCGCGTGATGCGGAGAGCGCGGCTGTCGAAACGGACGTCCACCGGCTGAAAGCGTCGGCTACGAAAGCGTCCGCGGTTGCGCCGGGCAGAATCGAACTGAGGTCTCCCCGATCCGTGTAGTAGTGAACTTGCCCCTGCGCCCAGGTAAGCGGTACTCCCTTAAGACTTGGATCGAAGAAACTCGCTCCTGCTACGTAATTCGGCCCTCCGGCACGCGCCAGTTCGGCCAGCAAAAACAGGACCGCCGCCGTCACAATTAACAGATAGAGCAGAGGCCGAAGGATCCTGGTCCTTTCAGTGTTCGGTAGTCTCTCAACCGATGCCAGCTTCGACACGGCCACGCTCTGTTCCCCTGCTGATTTCCGTTCTCGGTTGGCATGGAAATGGAAGATTTTAGCCATGATCATTTCTCCTGCGCCATCCGAACGGCCTGGGCAAACTCCCGCAAGGTGACGCGATTCTTCAGCCCGCCTTTTTGTGCGCGAGGCTCGCTTGGATCGGCAGTTCGCTGGCTGTCGTCGATGGGCAAATTGCTGATCGTGACTTGTCCGTTTTTGTCGACAGTGAAACGCCCGTGCGGCCCGCCCACTGGGCTCGTGAGACCCAACTTGCTCGGCGGGTACAAGAACAGCATGAGCCGGTCACCGACACGGTATCGCTCGCCCGAATTCCACAAGCCGGCCCACTCTCGGATGGTCAGGCGCTGTCCGGCTTGAGTTCCTCGGATCGCATGCTCCACGCGAAAGCTGACCTGCACGGTCTCAACCTCGCCGCTCCGCTTCGCGGCTATTCGGTGCACGGACACGACTGTCCCACTGAAGATGGCTCCGGCCGTGCGCGACAGGGACGTGAGTCCCGCTTCATATCGCAGCGGGTTTGTCCTGTGTTGTGGCTGTTGCGCGAACGCTTCGCCACCGGCAGCGATCCAGATGCAAAGAGCGCATATCAACAGGAGAGTCCGCCGTGGAAGGCCGGGACGGCGGACAGTACGCAGAAGTGAAATGGTCGATGTTGACCGGGAAGAGGATCGTTGCTTCGTATGTGAGGTCTTAACAAACGCCAGAGGAATGCAGAGGAATCTCGAAGGCATACGTTCACCGTTAAGAGGTTAGGTGGACGCGTGCCTGTCGGGTTACAGCGTGAGGAGTTTTGATTTTATGAAGTGTCGGTGCTGCTCACAGTGCGCGCCGTCACGCTGTTTGGTGACGGAGGCATTCCCCCGCGACACGAGCAGCTGAAAATGCGATCATCTGAACTCCAGTTCTGCACGAAGCACTTTGCGGTCGAGCAGCGGCGTAGGGGACACTCCGGGGCTGCTTAGCAGTGCGCCTGGACATGTTGGGGAGGAGTCGGGGGCCGCAGCGGAAAGTCTAGCAACCTACAGCGTTAAGCTAGTCTTATCAAAGGGTTGCACGCCATGCGATACGTTTTTCCAGGCGCTACTTGGGAGTTCCGCCGTCGCGTTGAGTTCTCGGGGCGGCATCGTCCCGGCAGGGCCGAACAGTCGTACGAACTTCTTAACGTTGTGACCCTCAGACATTTACCTTATCCACCCGTTTACTTCTCTCTTGCCAACATTGACCTTCCTGAATATTATCTTGTGCTCGTTGCCGGTTAGACGGCAGCGAGTCTTGCTAGCTTTGGGTTGACGTTTCTGTGCTTCGCCGTCGAAATTCGCGCCATCGTCATGGGGCTTCCAAGCTTGGTGCCGTAGTTCCTCCACACGGCCTGCGGCGCGGGAGCTTTTTCTCTTGGCCTGAACTCCGCCCGCACACGGTTACGCAACCTGTTCTTCCACACGCTTGAGGGGGTGCTCTCGATTCCGAGGGCTTCGACAAGGGTTGGAAGAATGAATTCTATGCGCTCAGGCGAAAGGAGTTTCTTGTGAGAGAGAAGGGTACAGTGAAGTGGTTCAACGGGGCTAAGGGCTATGGTTTTATACAACGCTCCACTGGCGAAGATGTGTTCGTTCATTTCTCCGCGATTCAGGAGAATGGATACCGCACACTTAACGAGGGGGAAACCGTGGAGTTTGATCTGCTGAAGGGGCCCAAGGGCTTCCAGGCAGCGAACGTGGTCCGTGCCTAGACGTTAGTCCCCCACCAAGTTCACTAACCCTCTCAGCTTCCCCTGGGAGGGTTTTTCGTTAGGGAGGCAATCACGGCAGCGGTTAAACAGTTACAACGTTCAGTCTCTGCTGCGAGATTTTCGTCAGTGCGAGGGTGTGGTCCCCGCCGCGCGGGCGGCATCGTGGGCACGCATCAGAGCGTAGCTCCGGTTCTGCAACGCGGAGGCCTCCCCGGTTTTTCCTTCTTTTGCCAGGACGTTAGCCAGGGCTGCCAGGACAGGCGTGATCATGGGATTGTCCGTGCCCAATTGCTTCTCCTCCAAAGCTAGCAGTTGGCGATAGTAGGGTTCCGCTTTGTCAAATTTCTGCCACTTGGCATAGAGCTCGCCGAGATGTTGAAAGTCACCGAACAGAAACTGATTTCCGGGACCATACAGCGTCTCGTGGATCTTTGTTAGTCTCAGCAGGACCGGTTCGGCTTTCTCGAATGCACTTTCTGCCATATAAACCCTTCCGAGCGCGTCAAGATCGCTGGCTACCGAGTTGTAAATCTCGCCATAAGTCTTTTCATCAAGTTCGAGTGCCCGCAAGTAGTAGCTCTCCGCACTCACGTAGTCGTTTTGCTGCACGTAAATGGACCCCAACTCGCGTAAGGGTTTCGCGTTCTCAGGGGACGCCGGGCCGTAAATCTGCTGCGTTGCCACCAACTCACGCTGAGCGATTGCCACCGCGTCGGAGAACTTGTGTGCTGAGACGTAATAGCTTGAAAGTCCCTCAAAGGCGTTGCTCAAGCGATAGTCCGGCGGACGTATCTGTTCGGCAGCTTTCAGCATTGCCTTTCTCAACGTTTCCTCGTTGCTGCGATCGCCGTTTGCCTGGTTCATCTGAATGATGGCCGTCAGTGCTCGCTGGTACTCGTCCTCAGGACTCCTGGTCGAGGTTTGCATCGCCGACAAGCGCTCCTTCAGTTCCGTCGCCTCCGCCACATTCCCACTGGCTTTCAACGAGGCTATGCGATCGTCAAGGCGTTTCTTCGCGGCTTCGTATTCCATCTTTTCGACGGGCGCCGGATGAGCCACCGCCGCATGCCAGTATTGCTCCAGCGCGGCAACGTAGTCTCCATTCTTCTCAAGGAGAGCGGCCAGGCGCATCATCACAGCCGAGTTCTTTGACCAAAGAGTGAGCGACTCCTTGTACTCCGCGATGGCAGCCTTGTCGTCGTCCTGCGCTGCCAAAGCCTGACCGAGAAGATCATGCACGGCGTAATCAGTGGGAAGGAATTGCTCCGCGCGCTTTAACTCACGGGTAGCGTGATCATAGTCCTTCTTCGCAAGGTAGACGCTCCCCATGCCCCTATAGGCTCGCCCCGAGTCAGGATCGATCTTCGCCGCCTCCGCATACTCCTTGAGCGCTGCGTCGTATTCCCCTTCTTTCTCGAACACGAACCCAAGCCCGTTGTGCGGTGCGGGATCGGATGGGTCCAGCCGGATGGCCTTGCGGTATTCGGAAGCGGCCTCGGCATAGTTCTCCTTTTTCGTCAGCAGGTGTCCAAAGCAGACATGGCAAGGTTCGAAGGACGGAGCGATTTGCAGCAGCTCGCGAAATTCCAGAATTCCGGCGTCAACATCCCGATCGCCGAGAGCAATCGCCAGATTCTGTCGTGCGTCCAGCTTGCTCGGATCCAGTCGCTTGCTCTCCCGGTACTCTCGGATTGCGCCGTCCAGGTCGCCACTCTCGTTCAACACGTATCCTAAGCTGTAGTGGTATGACGACGACTTGGGCTCCAGCGCAATTGCCTTCTTGAACTGTATGATCGCACCGCTGAAATCCCGTTTCTTCTCGAGGACAAGTCCCAGGTCGTAAAGGGCCCCGGAAAAGTCCGGTTTCAGCCGAATGGCTTCGCGGTACTCCTGAGCTGCAGCATCGAAATTACGGAGAGAGGCGAAATCCAGTCCAAGGTTCAAGTGGGCCTGCGGATTGTCGGGGTTCTGTTTCACAGCCGCCTTTCCCTCTCGGCTGGCCTCTTCGGCCTCTCCTAAATTCAACAATACGATGGAGAGCCTCGCGTGGATTCCAGGAAAGTCGGGAGCCACCTCTAACAGCTTTTCGTAGATGCGGTCGGCTTCAGGCCACTTCTCTTGCCGTTGCAGGAGTCCGGCCATCACGAATGCCGCCTCCGGGCTTTCCGGATCTGTTCTCAGAGCTTCACCCAGCTCACGTGCGGCGTCCTGATACTGCTTGGCGGTCATTAGCTCACCTGCCCGCGCCAGATGTCTCAACAGCTCTCCCCTCGGCCGGTATTCTCCTGACCCGGACGACGCATTCGCCTTGGCGATGCGCAACGCAGAAAAAACCTTTTCGTCAGCTCCAGCCATCACCAATTCGGAGCGATATGCGTCGTCGAGCTCGAAGCCCAGCCCGCGCATCTGGATTTCGCTGACAATTTCTTCCGGTAGCACCTTGCCGGCAACTAGAGCCAGCAATTCGCTCTGGGGCAGCGGTTTGGCGGGACTTTGGGCAACGGCATGCGCGGTAACGGCGGAAAGAATCAAGACCAACGCGAGGACGCGCGAATACGGGGCCGGCATCGGGACCTCCTGGAATGCCGGCAACTATCCTAAAATTCATCGGGGTATTCTTACTAATTACGATGGTGTATGCATCGATGGAGCGAGTCTCTCTCGCAGGTGATACGCTCAGCAAGCCTTTCGATCCCTTGGCCTGCAGACTTCCAATAGCGCTTATTCCAGATTCGTTCGCAGCGGATAATATTTCTGAATCATTCGGCCAGTCATCAATCCGCCTTCATATTCCGGGATAACTACCTCGTCCGCGCCTGAATTCTTGATCGCGTTGGCGTAACGCTGTTGCCCCGCGCGTGTAATGATCTTCGCTTTCGGGTTCAAGGATCTCGCTGTCACCGTGATATAGAGATTGTCCGCGTCGTTATCGATGACAATGCAAATACCGCGTGCCCGCTCCATGCCGGCGCTGAGCAGCACGTCGTGGCGCTTGGCGTCCCCCTGAATAACCATCACGCCTTCGTTCAGCAACTCCCGGTAGAGTCCTTCATTGGTTTCAATCAGGACAAAGGGAACCTTTAGCCGGTTCAGTTGGTCCACCACCGTGCGGCCTACCTGTCCGTATCCACAGATAATGAAGTGGTCCTTGAGCTTGCCGATGTTGATCTCGTTCACCATAGACTTCCACGCCTCCATACTCTGCCGGTTAAAAATCGTGACCAACACCCTCTCGGCAATCCACACTTGAAACGCAAAAACTCCGACGTACACGAAAATAGAGAAGATCTTTGTAGCGTTGTGCACCTGGCGATAGTCGATCGAGTGTGGGTGAATGACCCAGAAAAAGGCATCAACCGGCCGCAATCCCTCCAGTCGCATATACACGAGCACGCACACCGCACTGAAGCCCGCGAAAACCAATGCGGGCATCCACAAGCGACGAAGGAACACAACCATAACTCGCAGCATTTGAGTCCGGCCCAAGCGGCGGAGCGGTCCCGTTAGTTGACCGACCGGTCGGTTCCGCCACAGGGCTGGCAATATAGCAGATACATGCTCTCCATGGTGTCCTTAAAGATCGGATCGCCGCGATTTGAAGCTCTGATCGTTCAGCGGCAAAACACCCAGCCTGCTGTTGTCGAATCCCCCACTTCCTGCCGGCAGTGCTCCCATCTGCACCGCCAGCGGAGTATCATCGTATCGACTTACCTGCCGCAGACTCATGAAAAGAATGGCTCTCGCGTTTTTCAGCAAATTAGCCGGCGGCAAGTGTGCAATGGCAGGGCGCGTGCCTTGCAGTTACTACGAGGGTGTGTCCCCTCTACCTAATTAGGAGAGAAAGAATGAAGACCATAATCCGGGCCTCACTGGCAGTTCTGGCTTTTGCATTTGTATTCTCCACCTGGTCGATGGCAGATTCCGGCGCCGACCTCTTTAAAGGAAAATGTGCTGCATGTCACGGCGCTACAGGTGCCGGTGACACGGCGATGGGCAAGAACCTGAAGCTGCGCGACCTCGGCTCCGCCGACGTGCAAAAGCAGTCGGATGGCGATCTCACCGGCATCATCACCAACGGAAAGAACAAAATGCCCAAATACGACGGCAAGCTGACCAAGGACCAGATCGGCGATCTGGTGAAGTTCATCCGTACCCTCAAGAAGTAGCGGCCGGCGACACGTTCCTGCTCCGCGGGACACGTTGCGACGCTGCGAAACAGACAATGGCTGGCCGTGAGTGTTTTCTGGCTGGCCTTTTTTATTTGGCCTCCTCTCGGCCCGAATGGCTCTCCCCGCAATCAACAGCGTCCGCTGTATACTTTATAAACGCTAGCGCTTTCACCGCCACTTGGTCCAGCTCGCAACGGAAAATGTTTATGATCGAAATCGCTTCTGCCGCGTCCAATTATTCTAACCAGCAACCTTGACTCGTCCACTGCCGGTGACGGTCCGGCCCCGCGGAGGATAGGCATGCACGACGACGATCCCCTTCCCAAGGATCTCAACCCGACCCCAGAAAATCCCGGTGTTTCCCGGCGCGACTTCCTAAAGATTTCCAGCATGTCGGTGGCGGTTCCGCTCGTTGCCGGTCCGAAGGTGGCGATGGCTGCCGGCGAGGAAGTGCCGGTTCATGGCCCCGGCAAGGTCCCGATGGAATTTACCGTCAACGGCAAGAGTTACAAGGCCAGCCTCGAGCCTCGCGTGACGCTGCTCGACGCCCTGCGCGACCAGTTCGATCTCACCGGTGCCAAGCGCATCTGCGATCGCGCCGAATGCGGCGCTTGTACGATTCTGATCGACGGCAAGCCCGTTTACTCCTGCTCGATCCTTGCCATCGAAGCTCAGCACAAGCCGATCACGACAGTTGAGTCGCTAATGCAGGAGGGGAAGCTGCATCCCGTGCAGCAGGCCTTCGTCGACAACGACGCCTCCCAGTGCGGTTTCTGTACGCCCGGCTTCGTCGTCGCTTGCAAAGCGCTCCTCGACAAACATCCCGATCCCACGGCCGAAGACATTCGCCTCGGCCTGAGCGGCAATCTCTGCCGCTGCGGAACCTACGACGGGATCAAGAAGGCGATCGCCCAGGTCGCGCAGAAAGGAGCCTGAGCCATGCCGGACTACACTTGGCCCACAGAAGACAAGCGCACGCTGATCGGCAAACGAGTGAAGCGCGTCGATTCGCCGGTCAAAGTTTCCGGGCAGGCGAAGTACACCTACGACGTCCATCGTCCCGGCATGCTCTACGGGAAAGTCCTGCGATCTCCGTATGCGCACGCCAAGATCGTCAGCATTGACACCTCGGCTGCCGAAAAGATTCCCGGTGTGAGGGCTGTCCACATTGTTCAGAAGCCGGGCTCCACCATTCACTGGGCCGGCGACGACATCGTTGCCGTCGCTGCAGTCGATGAAACCACCGCGGAAGATGCCATCCGCGCCATCAAGGTTAAATATCAGAAGTTGCCTCACCTGGTGAGTGATGCCGAACCGCCTGCGGGCGCCGCCGAAGGCCAAGGTCCCCTCAGTGCCGACGACATCGATGACATGCTCGATAATCAAGTGCCTGCCGGTCAAATGGTCGCGCAGATCAAGCAGTACGGCATGACCACCAAGGTCGACGAAGACACCCTGAAGGAACTCAAGGCGGACGGCGCAAACGACGCCATCCTCGACGCAATTCGCGGAGCCACAGTTCATCCCGAGGCTTCTTCCAGGCCGCACTCCAACTATCAGAAGGCCGCGGCGCAAACTCTTGGCGACGTCGACAAGGCTTTTGCCGAATCTGAGGTCGTGTCCGAAGGCTTGTATGGAACTCCCGTCATCACGCACTGCTGCATGGAGAGTCATGGCTCCATCTCAGAGTGGACCGATAAAGATCATCTCTTCGTGCACATGTCCACGCAGAACGTCTCGGGGATTGCGGGACAGATGGCCGAACCTTTGAAGATGCCCGCCACGAACATTCGTGTCCATCAGGATCACATCGGTGGCGGCTTCGGCAGCAAGTTCGGTCCCGACCGCTGGGGGATCTTCACCGCCGAAATTTCCAGGAAGGCGGGTGGCAAGCCGGTCCGCATCATGCTTGAGCGCGATGCGGAACTTAAAGCTGCCGGCGCGCGGCCATCGGCCTTTGCCCGCGTAAGAGTTGGCGCCAAGAAAGATGGCACGCTCGTCGCCTGGCAGTCGCAGTCATGGGGAACAGGCGGCCCCGGCGGTGGAGGCATGCCTCCGATTCCGTATGTCTTCAACGTTCCCAACCAGCGCAAAGAGCACACGGCAATCCGCAACAACATTGGCCCGGCCCGTGCCTGGCGCGCCCCCAATCATCCGCAGGCCGCGGTTCTCACCATGTGCGCGCTGGAAGATCTCGCCGCCAAGCTCATCATGGATCCAGTGGATTTCTTTCTGAAGAATCTTAATCTGGTGACCAAAGACCGCCAGAGAGTCTATGCGGAAGAATTCGCCATAGCCTCTGACCTGATGGGCTGGAAAGGAAAGTGGCATCCCCGCGGCCAGAACATTTCCGGCAACATCGCACGCGGCCAGGGCCTTTCCATTCACACGTGGGGCGGCCGTGGACACGCCAGTGATTGCGACCTGACCATCTATCCGGATGGTTCGGTTGGCATCAAGATGGGCACGCAGGATATCGGCACCGGCACACGCACCACGATTCTGGTCGTTGCCGCCGATACCTTGGGTCTTCCCGTCGAAGCCATCAAGCTCGAGATCGGCGACACCCTCTATCCGCCCTCAGGCGGATCCGGCGGCTCGACCACTCCTGGCGGCGTCAGTTCGTCCACTCGCCGCGCCGCTGTGGATGCCCGCGATGCTCTATTCGCCAAGGTCGCTCCCTCCCTTAACGCGCAACCCGACGATCTTGAATCGGTCAACGGCGCGGTGCGGGTGAAGAGCGATCCCAGCCGTTCGCTGAGCTGGAAGGAAGCTTGTGCCAAGCTCGGTGCTGTCCCACTCACGATTCGCGGCAAGAATCCCGACAAGACGAAGCCACCCGACCTCACCAACAGCGGTGTCGGTGGCGTCCAGATGGCGGACGTTGAAGTCGACACCGAAACCGGCATCGTCAAAGTAAAGAAGATGGTGGCGGTCCAGGACTGCGGCCTCGTCATTGACCTCCGCCTCGCCGAGAGCAGCTGTCTCGGCGCGATGGTTATGAGCATCAGCTACTCGCTGTTTGAAGAGAAGGTGATGGACTCAACCACCGGGCTTATGCTGAACCCCAATATGGAGTTCTACCGTCTGGCAGGCCTCAACGACATTCCCGAGCTGGTCGTCCATATGATGACGGGCAAAGGCTACGACGAGCGCGGCGTCATCGGACTCGGCGAGCCCCCGGTGATTTCGGGCGGCGCCGCAATATCGAACGCAGTGGCTAACGCGATCGGCGTCCGGGTCCCCTCTATCCCCCTCACTCCGGACCGAGTCCTCGCTTCACTGGGACGGAAGGCAGGTGCGTAATGCGACCCTTTGATTACGTCAACCCAACAAGTTCGAAACAGGCCGTTAGCTTGCTCGGAGCATCCTGGGGCAATACCGAAGTCCTGGCCGGCGGCACAGACCTGCTCGCGCTGATGAAGGACGACATCATTGCCCCGAAGCGTTTGGTGAACATCAAGGACATTAAAGATCTGCACGGCCTCAGTGTAAATGCGCAGGGGCTTCGCATCGGCTCGCTGACCACGCTCGGCGAGCTGGCGGAGAACGAAGACGTAAAGAAGAACTTTCCAGCCTTTGCTGAAGCTATTACTGAAGCTGCGAGTCCACAGATCAGAAACATGGCGACGCTCGGCGGCAATCTCTGCCAGCGTCCGCGCTGCTGGTACTTCCGCAACGGACTGGGACTTCTACCCAAAGATGAAAGCGGCAAAGAACTCGTGGCGGGCGGCGAAAATCGCTACCACGCCATCCTTGGCAACGACGGCCCCGCCAAGTTCGTGAGCCCATCCACACTCGTTCCGGTGCTCATCGCTTATGGAGCGAGGATTCGGCTCGAAGGTCCAAAAGGGAAGCGCGAACTCCCGCTCGAGAAGTTCTATGTCATTCCCAAGACCGACGCCGAGCGCGAACACGACCTCCGGTCCAATGAGATCGTCACCGAAATCCTCATTCCCCACGCCGGGGACTGGAAGGCCGCGCATTACGAAGTTCGTCAGAAGGCCGCTTTTGATTGGCCACTCGCCGTGGCGGTCGTCGCATTAAAGATGAACGGCTCGAAGGTGGAATCCGCGCGGGTGATTCTCGGTCACGTCGCTCCGGTTCCGTGGCCTTCTCCCGAAGCAGAAAAGGCTCTTGCCGGCCAACCCGTGAACGAGGACATCGCCAAGAAGGCGGCAGAAGCCGGGCTGAGCGCCGCCAAGCCGCTCTCGCAAAACGCCTATAAAGTTCAGCTGGCCAGGGTTGCCGTGAAACGGGCGATCCTGAAGGCTGCCTCTGGAGGTGTCGCATGATCAGCGAAGCCGATCGCTTCAACACGCATCACCCGAATCTGTGTTCGGCGCTGCGCTGGAAGGGGCAGTTCATTCTGGCCGAGCCTGATCCCACGGTGCAGCCCTCGAACGATGGCCTGTTCTGGTGCATGTTTACTCAGACCTGCATCGGACCGGACGGCGTTCTTGCTGAGCCCGGCAACTGCTCGTCCAAGGGACGAGCCTGCCACGGCACGGGCAAATGCGGATAGCCCGCTCCCCCTAGCGGACGCCCCATGCGGGGCCAGTTTGTTGGATAATAGTGATAATCGTTTGTACTCCAGCCCCGGTTCGAAATCCGGCTTCCTGGGCTCATCCCTGTGTACATCGCTCGTTCGGATGGCTTATCTCCGAGGGGTCACTATGAATATTCGATTTCATCTTGCGCTCTGCATTTCCTTCTTCGCGCTTAGCGCCGCTGCGATTTGCCAGGATTCCACTCCTGCCACGCCGGCGCCAACGTCGGTCACCGTCTCCACCACGCAGGCTTGGACTGACGCCAACCTCGACTTGCATCCCGGTGACGTAGTCCACATCACGGCGACTGCGGGCAAAGGCAGTTGCAGTCCTGACGGGAAAGCAGGTACCGCCAGCGCGACTCTGCCCCTGTCAAACGCCTCCGGCGGCGCTCTGATCGGCAAAGACAGCACGGACAGCACCTTGCCGTTTCTGGTTGGCTCCAGCAAAGACCTGACCGTCAATGAGGCTGGTCATTTGTACCTGGGGCCGAATGTAACTGGTACGCCACCCTGCAAAGGCGACTTCTCGGTGAAACTCTCGGTGACGGCTGGGACCTACGGTGCGAACGTGAAGTCCAAACTCGCTGCCGCGGCCCAAACCTGGCTCTCCGGCCAGTTTGGAATTGGCGGCGCGCAGGGTACATCGACTCCTGCCGCGGCTTCCTCCAGCGCTACGCCGACCAGCACCGCCAGCGCAGCCGCGACCACGACGGCAGCGCCCGCGCTTAAGGTTTCCGACGCCAAGCTGGACTCGCAGCTCGCCAAAGATCTGGACGGCGCGCCTCGCCGCGTGAACGATCAGTTCAAGAATCTCGGCGACATGGTCAACTTCGTCATCGTCGGATCGCAGGAAAAAGTGCAGGGCGCTCTCGCGGCCGCCCAATGGCGGGTTGCCGACAAGAGCACGCAGGACGCAGTTCTGAAAGCTGTCGTCGATGCCTACGAAAAGAAAGACTACCTGCAGATGCCGATGAGCACCTTGTATCTATACGAGCGGCCTCAGGACTTCGGCTACGAACTGGCTGACCCCTACGCCATGGTGGCCAGCCGTCACCACTTCCGAATCTGGAAGGCGCCTTTCACGTGGAACGGGCAGCAGGTTTGGGTAGGAGCCGGCACGCATGACATTGGATTTGAAAAAGACCAGCGCAACGGAAGCGTGACGCACAAGATCGATCCAGCCGTCGACGGCGAGCGCGACAACATCGGCTCAACCTTGCAGAAGACCGGAAAGGTGAAGAGTCTCGCTTACTATCTGCCGCCAAATCCCGTGCAGGAAACCAAGAACGCTACCGGCGGCTCCTACCATTCGGACGGGCGTTTGCTGGTTGTTTTTCTGGAGTGACGCTCTGCGGTGAACGGCGGGAGTCGAAAAGAAATCCTAGTGAATAGTACTTATTGAAGTTTCGCGTACTCAATCTTTGCTTCTTTCAGCAAGGGCGTCTCTGGGTCGGCATCTTTCCAGAGTGCGAGAAAATCCTGATAGGCAATTTTGCTGTGCGACACGTCACCTTGCTGCGCATATGCGCGCGCCAACCCAAGCCGTGCCAGAGAGCTGAACGGGTCAATCTCATGTATCCCCCGCAAATCAAGCGACCTCTGAAAAGCTTCCGCCGCTTCCTTGCCCTGTTTGGCTTCCAGATAGGTGATGCCTCTCTGGTATAGGAGGCCCGAATCAGCCCTCGCGTACACCATCGCCCCATCCAGCAAGTCGATCGCTTTCGCTGGTTGATGATGATTCAGCTGAATCAGTGCTTTCATCTGAGGCAGGTCGACATATTGGACCAACGTGTCGTAGGGACGTTGAGTAGCCATATCCGTTTCGAGCTTAAGGGCTCGTTCTTCCTGTCCACTCAATGCCAGCGCAAATGCGGCGTTGGAAACTACCGCTTCGGAGGACGATTCCTTCAGAGCCTGGTTCGCCACGTCCAGGGCTTGCTGGCGGAATCCCAAAACCGCTTCCCAAAGCGCCATTTGGGCACGCAAGGCGTTAGCGGTCTCTTTGAAGTTCATGCCCTGGGCCATGTCTTCGCATTTGCCGGCGAGTTGGCGCGCTTCTTTCATTCGCCCAGTGCTCAGAGCCAGACCCACTCTCAAGCTGAGGGCGATGAATTCTCCTTGCGTACCCTGGGACTTTACGATTGCCAGCTCTTTCTCCATGGTGGCGGAGTCGTTCTGGTTCCAGGCCAGTCCTGCCAGCATGGCATGAACGGAATCACTCTTCGGAAAGTGCTGGAGAGCCGTGTTCAGTGAGGCCTTCGCCTCGTCGAACCGGTTCAACCCGGCATAACTGACCGCCAGATTCTCGTACACGCTGATGTTGTCGGGGTCGATCTCGGCCGCCTGCCGGGCATTGTCGAGCGCATTCTCGAACTGTCCCAGCTGGCTGTAGACCGCCGACAGATTGACACGCGGAGTCGAATCGCGCGGATAAGTCTGCTTATAGAGTTCGAGCGCTGCGATTCCTTTTTCCAGCTGATGCGAATCCGTGTAGTAGTGCGAGGTGATGTACAGCTTCTCCCGTTCGCTCGCCCGGTCCCTCAGTTCGAACGCTTTCTTGCGGTTATCCTCCGAGGTCTGGTTCTGCCCCAAATTGTTGTACACCGTGCCCAGCCGCGCGTAGGCCATGGCGAAGTTGGGATCGAGCTCCACGGCACGCTGATAATTCGGGAGCGCCTCCATTTCCAGTCCGGCATTGTGCTTCATGTCGCCCAGCGTCAGCGCCTTCAACGCTTCAAGCGACGACGTGGTTGCCTGCGACAGCGGCATATCGTACCTCTTTACCGAAGTCAGCGATTCTCCCAACTCGCTTCTCAGGCGCGACCCCGCCTTGTGCAAGGAGTTCAGCACCTCTTCCTTGCTGGCGGCCTGTACTTGCTCCCGCGCAAAGGATTCCCCGGTCACGGCATTGCTTGCTTCCAGCGTGATCACGTATTGGCTGCCCAGGTTGGCAATCGACCCGGTGAGCATCGCCTTGATGCCGTCACGCACACAAATTTCGCGGCCCACTTCGGTCGTAATACGATCGTCCGCGGAACGTCCCATGAACTGCAGCGCCTGCCGCGCCTTCTGTTCGGGAAACACGTTCAGATACGGCGATTGCGCCAGATCGACTGCCAGCGCATTCTTGAGCGTTCCGTCAAACACCGGATCGGCCGTTGTGTTGACGAAATCGGTCAACAGGATCGCGTCTTTCTCCGTCAAAGCTCTGGCTCGCCGCGTATAAAGGAAAAGACCACCCGCCACGACCGCCGCAGCCAGCAAAGACGCAGCAACTACCTTCCCAAGTTTTCCCGAACGACGCGAATGTGACGGGGTGCCTGCAGCTCGGAAACCGCTCGACGATGCTGCCGCGGCGATTGTCCCGGACTCGCTGTCACGCTTCAGCCGCTTCAGATCCGCACGGACCTCGGCTGCGCTCTGATACCGCATCTCGCGGTCTTTCTCCAGAAGCTTGCTGATAATTTCTTCCAGTTTCGGCGGGATATCTGGATTGAGCCGCACCGGCGCGACTGGAGTGCGATTCAATATCGCTTCGAAAATTACGGCTGATGTGTCGCCACGGAAAGGCAACTCGCCCGTGGCCATCTCATACAGGACGGCCCCGAATGAAAACAGATCCGTGCGGACATCCAGGTCCTTGCCGCGTGCCTGCTCCGGCGACATATACGCCACCGTGCCCACGGTCGAGCCCGGACTGGTAAGCATCGATTCGTCTACCGTGGCGGCACTGTTCAGGTTCCGCCCGCCGCCGACGGAATCCCGCCCCAGAGCATGTTTTGCCAGACCGAAGTCAAGAATCTTGGCCTGCTTTCGCGTGGTGACGAAGATATTGGCCGGCTTGATGTCGCGATGGATGATCCCCTTGGCGTGCGCCGCCTCCAGCCCATCCGCAATCTGAATTCCCAGGTCCAGCAACTGCTCGAGCCCCAGCGGCTTCCCCTGGATGTGGTGTTTTAGCGTCTCTCCCTCGAGCAACTCCATGGCGAGGAAATGGCGCCCGTCGGCCTGGCCGATTTCGTAGATCGTACAGATGTTGGGGTGATTCAGAGCAGATGCCGCCCGCGCCTCGCGCTGGAAGCGGTCGAGGGCGCCGGCATCCCGCTCCAGGTCCGGCGGCAGAAACTTCAGGGCAACATGCCTGCCCAGGCTTAGATCCTCGGCTTCGTACACGACGCCCATCCCGCCCCCCCCGAGCTGGTGCAGGACGCGATAATGCGAGATTGTCGTGTCAATCATGGAAGCACACCCAGCGCACAACGACCCACATACAAGGATTGATGTTAGGCTGCCGATCTACTGTAGTCAAACGCCCGGAACCCACAATTGGTTACGCAATTTGCGCCGGTTTCGTTCCGGCAAACCCCGTGCCGTTCGCGTTCTCAGCGTCGTTGCGGTGCCTCGCCGGCGGTTTTCAGGGCTTTATTTCCCTTGCTCCCTGGAGGAAAATAGAGACATCTAAGCCCAGGGTGAGGTGTCTCCCATGCGTTACCACCTGTCGGTCGTTCTAGGCCTTCTAGTATTCGCGTTCTCGAGCTCTTTGTTTGCCCAGCAGATTCGCGGGGATTATCTGGAAACCCGCAGTGCCGACGTATATACCGGCGCCTGTTTCGCTAACGGCGAGGTAAACCTGGTGGGTAATGAGGCCATCCTTGCCTGGCATGTGCAGCAGGGTAGCTGGAATGGTGTGGCGCTCGAAGGGATGACCGTTGCCGCCGCGGTTCGTGCCAACGCTACTTTGGGCGATCCCTACGAGAACCCTTATCCCGCCAAAGCTGTCCTGCTTGTCGACGATCAGGCCAATGAAGCCCAAAGGGCCGCACTGGTGAGTTTCGCAGAACACATGGGTGGTGAACTACTAAAGAATGTCCAGCAGGTTGTGCCGGTCCAGATGGAACTCGTGGTCAATGCCGAGCACCACGGTGCCGCTATGCTGCGCGCAGGCCAGTTTGCGACGATCCAGACACGCTCGATTGGCTCGCAGGATCATCTCTGCGGAAATGAAGTCACCTTCTATCCGCCTCTGACTCAGCTTGCTCATTCCATGCCTGCCGTGGCTCTGACCGATGCCTACAACGGGCCGGGACTTGGCGTTTCGTGGGATCTACATGGGAAGCGCAGCGCCTTCGTGGGCACGTTCGCGAGATAAGGGCACGACTGGGAGGGCACGACTTTAGTTGTGCCGCCTGAGCCGCAATGATCACAAGGGCTTTAGCCTCTGCGGTCGAGTGAAAACCGAATCCTGCATGGGCGTTTCTTACACCCGCGCACGCGTAACTTGCGTCCGTCGCGAGGGTTGTAAAGGCAAGTCGAGTTCGGGGAGGGCATATGTCCCGAGGCCTGGTTCCACTCCTTCTGATTCTCGTATTCCTATCCTCAAGCTGCGGCAGTAGTCGCGAGCTCAATTCCATCAGTGTTAGCCCCGCTACCGCCGATGCGCAAAAATTTCCCAACGGGCAAGTGCAATTCACTGCCACAGGCACCTTTAACATGGCGCCCACGACCGTCACTCCTCTGTCGGTGACGTGGTGCCCGCAGGCAACCTGCGGCGTGGGAACTCCCGCGAACGTTGGCATCACCATCGACGGAAATGGCTTGGGGCAATGTGAGCCCACCTTCTCCGGAACCGTCACCATCGTCGCCGAGGCACCCCGGAATCCCGGCGCCATGATCATGCCTATGTCGGGCATGAACGGCATGGTTTCGGGCACGGCGCAGATAACCTGCCCGTGAGATCGACTCTTTGTCGTTCCGAGTAGCGAGATTGCCCCTCCGCACCTGATATCCTTTTTTGTTCACTGGACGTTCTGCGCCGATCATGAACTCGTGACTGAGGTTCCCTTGCGTCGTCATTTACTCTTCGCCACTCTCCTTTTATTTGTTACAGCTTCACTGCCGGGTTTCGCCCAGACCGGCAAGATCGAAACGCTCCCCGCCCTCGCCGACAAATCCGTTTCTGAAGCCGTGCGGCAAAGCCTCGACGCTAAGGGCTACAAAGTTCTGCTCGACGACGGCACTGACGCTTGCGAACTGTGGCTGCGCAAGCCCGTTCCTGCTCAGCCAAAGAAGGATGTTCAAGGGGTCGCTTATCCTCAGCTTGCGGAATCCGTTCTCGTCGGCGTACTGCATTTTTCCCAAGCCTCCACCGATTACCGCGGAGAAGCGATTCCCGCCGGTTACTACACCCTTCGCTACGCTCTTCTCCCCAACGACGGCAATCACCTCGGCGCCGCCCCCAATCGCGACTTCCTTCTCCTCGTACCGGCCGATTCCGATCCCTCGTCGACGCCCACGTCCCAGGAACTGGTCAGCCTGAGTCGCAAGGCGACGGGCACCAAACACCCCGGTCCCCTGAGCCTCGTTCAGCCCGACAGCGCCGGGACAGCGGCAGCAGTTTCCAAAGATGATCAGGACCACTGGATCTTTTCCGGAGAGATGAAGCTGGCGTCTGGAGACGAGATTCCGTTCGGGCTTGTGGTCAAGGGGACGGCGCAGCAATAACGCATCTGCGGATTGCACCTGTCGGACGCAAAAAACCGGAAAATCCCGCTAAGTTTTGCATCAGGCGCTGTTGCGAATTGCTGCATGTCGCATCGAACTCGCAACTGACTGATTCCAAAGTCAGTCGCGACACATCGGCGCCAACTAATTGAAAATGCTCGCGACTGCCCGTTGCATTCCTCATCAAATTGCCGTTGCAGAATTCAGCGAAGAAATGCATCCCCTCGAACTCCATCCCCTCGAACTCCGTGATTCAGCTGTACATCGCTCCACGATGGAACAACAAGCCGATCCCTTACGAGTTCGGTACCACGATTGCCTTAATGAATAGTGCCGAGCGGCCTTGCCAACGGCAGATAGAAAGACGCTCTCGGAAGAGGTGATTTATGACAGTCATCCTGGTTCTGCTGATGTTCGCGACGTTCCTCCTCATCGATCATTTCTACAGCCGGAAGAGCGTCGTTATTCAACCGGCAATCCAAGCCGCAAAGCGTGAAGGCGCGCCGCGCCTAGCCCCGAGCCTGGTGGGCGGTTTCCAGGTTCCCGAGAATCTGCGCTACCACCCCGGCCACACTTGGGCGCTGAGTGAAAGCCCGAGCCTGGTCCGCGTGGGCATGGACCAATTCGCTTCAAAGGTCACGGGAAAAGTCGAACGCATCACTCTTCCGCAGCGCGGTCAATGGATTCGCCAGGGGCAGAAGATCTGGACGCTTCACCGCGACGGTAGTTCCGTGGATATGCTGTCGCCAATCGAGGGCAGTATCGCCGATGTTAACGATGCAGTGACCCGGAATCCTGAACTCGCTCGTAAGGACCCTTACGGTGAAGGATGGCTGGTGACGGTTCAGTCACCTGATGCCAAGACCAACTTCCGCAATCTGCTTGGCGGCGCCCTGGCTCGCTGGTGGACCGAGGAGTCGGCAAGCCGTCTGCAGAGAAAAATGCCGATGGCTCTCGGAGCCCTGGCGCAGGACGGCGGCGTCGCAATGGACGACCTGGCTTCCCAGCTTCCTGAGAAGGAGTGGGTTGCCGTGGCAAAGGAATTCTTCCTGTCGTAAGTAGAGCCGTGGGGTTCTGCAAGGCCGCGGGCCCTTTTCAAGACCTCCTGTTCAGCCGGCGTCGCGAGAAAACTCGGGCGCCGGCGCTTCTTTATGCCGTCACTACGAATTGTGACAAGCGGCCACGCCAGCCCGAGCGTCGACCGAGAGTGGTTCTGGACGTTTCCCTGGAACCAGTTGACCCAGGAGAAACAGACTGCCCTCACCCGGGCTGTGGCAAACTCGAAGGGACCTCATTCAGAGCTTCAACAAGCTCGCCTTTCTTAGCTGTAACTAGCTTTGGTATAAAGAGTTATCCCTGTGACCGCTATCACAAGTGCAAGTGTCTCGAATCACGGTGAAACCCCACCAACCAGCTGAAACTGGGAATCGAGGATGACGCAAAGGAGGCGGTCATGATGCTCGCGTATCGGCTCGTCCGTCTGATCGAAACCCACTCCGACGCCTTGGCGAGCAGTCTTCTCCTCAAAGTCCAGACATCGGAACTGACCACCGGCTATCGCAACGTACCGCCCGAGGAATTGAAGCAGCGCGTCTACGAAATCTACCGTCATCTCGGTGACTGGCTTCTGGGAAAAAGCGAGTTCGATATCGAGAAGCGATACCTTGAGATTGGCGCCAAGCGCGCCAGCCAGGACGTTCCCCTCAGCCAGCTTACCTGGACGATTATCTTGACCAAGGAGAACCTCTGGGAGTTCCTCAAGAACGAATCTGTGCTGGATCGTCCGGTGGAAGTTTTCGGGGAATTGGAAATGCTACAACTGTTAGACCAGTTTTTTGATCGCGCCATCTACTATGCAGCCGTGGGCTACGAGCGTGCCGTCACGAGCACGCCGTTGCGGCTCAGCGTAGCCGGGTAGCGTGCGCAATGTGGTTGGAAGGGCGTGGAGGGGACAAGAACGATGTCGTGGGAGATTGAATACAAAAAGAAGTTGCGCACAGCCGAAGAAGCTTTGCGCTGCGTGCAATCCGGCATGCGAGTTTACATTCAGCCTGGATGTGCCGAGCCAGAGACTCTTGTCGAAGCGCTGATTCGGCGGGCGCCGGCAGTGCGCGACGTCGAGATCGTGCACATGATGACCATGGGTACGGCGCCGTACGTCGCACCAGAGATGGAGGGCCATTTCCGCCACAACGCCGTCTTCATCGGCCCGAACGTGCGTGAGGCCATCAACCAAGGCCGCGCCGACTACACTCCCATTTACCTCAGCGAAATCGAAGACTTGTTCGAAAGCGGCGCCATGCCCCTCGATGTCGCGCTTATCGAAGTTTCGCCACCCGATTCCCACGGGTTCTGCAGCTTCGGTGTGGGTGTCGATACCACTTTGACCGCGGCCAAGTGCGCCCGTTACGTCATCGCACAGGTGAACGACCAGATGCCGCGCACCTACGGCGACAGTTTCATCCATGTGCATAAGCTCGACGCCGTAGTGGAGTCCTCCCGTCCTTTGTGCGCGCTGAAGAGGCCCGAGATCAGCGACATGCATGTGGCTATCGCACGTAACGTCGCTGGGCTCATCGAAGATGGCTCAGTCCTGCAGACCGGCATCGGCGGTATTCCGGACGCGGTGCTTCCGTTCCTCATGGACCGCAAAGACCTCGGGGTGCACAGTGAACTTGTCTCTGACGGTGTCATTCCCCTGATCGACGCCGGCGTGATCACCGGGGCGCGCAAGAATTTCAAGCCGCGGAAGATTATTCTTGGCTTTGCGCTCGGCACCAAGAAGCTCTTTGACTTCGTGGACGATAACCCCATCTTTGAGTTTCATCCCACTTCCTACACCAACGATCCCGCCCTGATTGCCCGCAACGACAAAATGGTTGCCATCAACTCCGCCCTGCAGATCGATCTGACCGGCCAGGTGTGCTCCGATTCGATTGGCACGTATTTTTACAGTGGGATTGGCGGTCAGGTGGACTTTCTGCGCGGTGCTTCGCGCTCCAAGGGCGGCAAACCCATCATTGCGCTCTCATCAACGGCCAAGAATGGAGCGATCTCCAGAATCGTGCCCATGCTTAGCCCGGGAGCGGGAGTGGTTACGTCCCGCGGATTGATTCGCTACGTGGTCACCGAGTACGGCGTGGCCTACCTGCATGGCAAATCGATTCGCGAGAGGGCCCAATCTTTAATTGAAATTTCGCATCCCAAATTCCGTGAAGAGTTGTATTCGTACTGCGAAAAGACCAAGTGGCTGCAGCGCCCGGAAACTGCGCAGGGCGCCACAACGAGGTGAATATGGCAGGACAAGCTCGGGGAAAAGTGACCATCAACGTGGAGGAGTGCAAGGGCTGCGGGTTGTGTGTCGAGTCCTGTCCGCCCAAATGCCTGGAACTCGCTCCGGAACTGAGCGCCTATGGTGTGCATCCGGCGCGTTACACAGGGCATGACTGCACCGGCTGCGGCATTTGTTTTTACTGCTGCCCGGAGCCTGGAGCGATCGAGGTTTACCGGTTAACGCCACCGCCGAAGCCGGCCGTTGCAGGAGGCCAACATGCGCCAGCTCTGTAAGGGCAACGTCGCTGTCATCAAGGGTGCGATTCTTGCCGGTTGTCGCGCCTACTACGGATATCCCATTACTCCGGCCAGTGAAATCGCCGAAGCGGCAGCCTTGTACATACCGCAGGTCGGCGGTACGTTTCTTCAGGCCGAGAGCGAAGTCGCCGCCATAAACATGGTGTACGGCGCAGCTGCGGCCGGGGCCCGCGTCATGACCGCATCCTCCGGTCCCGGCCTCAGCCTGATGCAGGAAGGTATCTCTTACCTTGCCGGCTCGGAATTGCCCTGCGTCATTGTCGACGTCGTGCGCGGCGGTCCCGGACTGGGCAACATCGCTCCCGAGCAGAGTGATTATTTTGCCATGGTCAAAGGCGGCGGCCACGGCAACTACCGTAATTTCGTGCTGGCGCCGGCTTCGGTTCAAGAGATGGCCGAACTTACGATGCAAGCCTTCGATCTGGCCGACAAGTACCGCAATCCTGTCATCGTGCTAGCCGACGGATTCATCGGCCAGATGATGGAGCCGCTCGAGCTTGAATACCGCGAGATTACTCCACCCGCGAAACCCTGGGCGGTGCAGGGAACTGCGGAGACTCAGAAAAACTTGATCAGCTCGATCTACCTCGAGCCCGACGATCTCGAAGCCCACCAGCGCAAGCTTGAGGCCAAGTACAAACGTGCGCAGGAACTGGAAGAGCGGCACGAGCTTTATGAAGCAAAAGACGCCGATATTTTGATGGTCGGTTACGGCATCTCTTCGCGTGTTCTGCGCTCTGCCGTGGAAGAAGCACGCCAGCAAGGCTTGCGGGTTGGGCTGTTCCGGCCAATCACGCTCTGGCCCTTCCCATCTCGCGCTCTCGCGGAAGCCGCTTCTCACGTGAATAAAGTTCTTGTCGTCGAGTTGAGCAATGGGCAGATGATCGAAGATGTCCGGCTGGCTCTCGACGGCAAGGTCCCGGTCGAGTTCTATGGCCGCACGGGCGGCAACGTTCCGTCAGTCGAGGAAATTCACGCTGAACTGCTGTCGCGTATGGCCGCATTCGTCTAGGCCGAAAGGTGACGCTTATGGCGCAAAATTCGAACCTGCTGGAAGAGACAAAGACAAGCAACAACGACTACGAAGTCGTGCACTCCAAGTCTCCCGTCTTCTACGATCTCTACGAGCGCAAGACGGACCTTCAGCACCAGACGCACTATTGCCCTGGCTGCGGCCATGGCATAGTCCATAAGCTGATTGCCGAGGCGCTCGAAGAACTCGGATTGCAGGGCAAGACTATTTTCGTGAGCCCGGTCGGCTGCTCGGTGTTTGCTTACTATTACTTCAACGTGGGAAACGTGCAAGTTGCGCATGGACGCGCCCCTGCCGCCGCTACCGGCATAAAACGCTCCTGTCCCGACAAGGTCGTGATCTCCTATCAGGGTGACGGAGATCTTGCCGCAATCGGAACGGCGGAAATCATTCATGCCGCAAATCGCGGAGAGAAAATCGCCGTCTTTTTTGTCAACAACGGCATCTACGGCATGACGGGTGGGCAGATGGCTCCGACTACACTGGTCGGACAGAAGAGCACCACATCCCCCTGGGGACGCCGCCCCGCAAACGAAGGCTTCCCTCTGCACATGGCGGAATTGCTGTCGTCGCTCGAAGCTCCCACTTACATCGAGCGCGTAGCGCTGTCTGACAACAAGAACATCATGAAGGCGCGCCGCGCCATCCGCAAAGCGCTTGAAATCCAGCGTGACGGCGCCGGCTTTTCCTTTGTCGAGATTCTGTCACCCTGCCCCACAATTTGGGGAAAGGATCCGGTTGACGCTCGTCATTGGGTCGCCGAACAAATGATTCCGGTCTTCCCACTCAACGTATTCCGCGACCGCAAACCTGAAATTCCTGCAGGCACGAATCCTCCGCAACGCACGGTTTCCGACGTGCTCGAACTCTCAGCCAAACACGAAGCGACAATTGGAAGGCCGCAACACGCCCATCACTTCAAAGACTTCACCATCAAGATTGCGGGCTTCGGCGGTCAGGGTGTCCTGCTGCTGGGTCAACTTCTCACCGAGATGGGTATGCGCGAAGGTCTGGAGGTCAGCTGGTTGCCTTCCTATGGCCCTGAAATGCGCTCGGGCAGCGCGCATTGTCACGTATGCCTATCCAAGGATCGCATCGGATCGCCGCTCATCTCTCACCCGGATGTCCTTGTCGCAATGAACGAGATTTCGTTGCGCAAGTTCGGCCCACAAGTCGCTTCCGGCGGCCTCATTCTTTACAACCGCGAAACTCCGCCGGAAGACTTTTCTGTGCCTCAGGCTCGCATGATTTGCTTGCCCGCTTCCGAAATCGCGGACAAGCTGGGCTCGACCAAAGCCACCAACATTGTCTTGCTGGGCGCGCTGCTTGAAGAAACCGAGTGTCTGGCGGCCGAAACCGCAATCGGTGTCCTCGAGACAAAATTGAAACGGGTCGAACTGCTTGAGATCAACCGCCAGGCGCTGGCCGCGGGGCGGAATTTCATCGACAACCAGGTCCGCGTCGGCGCCGTGACACAGCCCGACGGCTTTGCCTACTGAACGAGACTTACCAGGCAAGACTTACTAAGCAAGACTCCGGGCCATTCGTCCCTGGCTTCCGTCACTTCGCCACGCCTTCTAAACACCTCCTACCTATTCGTTTGTCAAATCCTTGTCACGCCTGTAAACATCACTAAAGACTGCTAGTTGGCAGTGTCAAGAGAGGACGCAAATAACTAACCCTTTTGTGACCTGCCCGTCTAACCAGACAATTCCGGCAGTTCTCCCTCTAAAGGGTGTCGGAGCAGAAAAATTCGGTCGTTTGCCAGATTGACGGAACGACTGGGACCTTTAATGCGTATCTGGCAACAAGGCGTAGTGTCTTGCGTCCAGTGAGCGTGGCGTGCGGCAGGGCTAGTCTTGCCGCGCTGGGGGGTGATCATGTCGACCGCAGGAGTAAACGGAAACGGTTCCCGGAGCATGCCGAACAGCGGTGATCCGCATGTCCAGGAAGTAGTCAAGGCCGCGCACGAGGAACTGCGTCAGCTGATGAAGCAGCGCGCCGAGATCATGAAACGCATCGGGACGGTGAAACAGACGATCGTCGGGCTCGCCAATCTTTTTGGCGACGAAATTTTGACAGAGGAACTGCTCGAGCTCGTAGACCGGAAGAGCAATGGCCGGCAACCCGGCTTCACCAAGGCCTGTCGCATGGTGCTGATGGAATCGCCGCGCCCCTTAGGCGCGCGCGAGGTGTGCGAACAGATTCAGCAGAAAATACCGCCGGTGCTGCTGCGCCACAAAGATCCGCTGGCCTCCGTGACAACGGTATTGAATCGTCTGGTCGACTACGGCGAAGCCAGGAGCGTTGTGAAGGACAACGGCCGCAGGGCGTGGCAGTGGGTTGCGGATCCGGCGGACAGCCTCGATGCGAATGCCTCGACTTCGCCTGGAATCGTAGCCTGAGAGTCGTTGCTCGCCAAGAACCAAAAGGCACGGTGTGAGCCGTGCCCTTCTGCTTTCTCACCCGAGAATGGATGCTGGAACTGCTCTCTGTTATGCGGGCAGCAGCATCCCCTTCTCCAGATGCCGCGTCACGTGCGCGTAAGACGCCGCATGAGGGTCGTGTGTAACCATCACGATCGTCTTGTGAAAGCTCTCGTTCAGCCGTTTCAGAATCTCCAGAATCTCCGTCGCCGAGTGGCTGTCCAGATCCCCGGTTGGCTCGTCCGCCAGCAGAAGCGTGGGGTCGCTCACGATGGCGCGAGCAATCGCGACGCGTTGTTCCTGCCCGCCGGAAAGCTGTTTCGGCAAGTGGTGAACTCTCTCCTCGAGTCCCACCAGCTTCAGCGCCGTCATCACGTGATCACGTCTCTGTTGCTGATTCAGTTTCGTCAACAATAGCGGCAGTTCCACGTTCTCAAACGCCGTCAGGACTGGAATCAGATTGAAGGTCTGGAACACGTACCCGATATGTTCGTTTCGCCAGCGCGCCGCCTGAGAGTCGTTGAAACGAAAAATATTCTCGCCCATCACCAGCAACTCCCCACCAGTCGGCCGGTCAATCGCGGCAATCATGTTCAGCAGCGTGGTCTTGCCCGAGCCCGAGGGCCCCATCAGCGCGAGAAACTCCCCGGTGGCAATGTCGATCGAGACATCATCCAGCGCCTTCACCTCGAACGCGTCGCGCTTGAACACTTTGTTGACCGATCGTGCCTGGACGACCTTGGATGCAATTGCCGTGTTGGTCACAGTAGCCGTGCTCATGATTGTCCTTTGATCTTGATTTTGTCGCCATCCTTCAAACCCTGCGGCGCTGTGGTAATAACGTCCTCGCCTCCGGTAAGCCCGCTTACCAGAAAACCACCACTCCGTTGGCTGACCACTCGTACCTCGCGCTGCACTGCCCTGCCGTTGAAGGAGAGGAAAACCACTTTCTTGCCGTCGCGATCTTTCACTGCATTCGCAGGGACGAAAACACCCGGCGCCTGCTTGTTCGAGGCAGTCTTTTCCTCGTTCGCCAGGAACTTTACCGTCGCGTTCATTTCCGGGCGCAGGAAGTCATCGGGATTCAGCACCTGCACTTTTACCTGCACGGTCGCCTTCTGGCGGTTGGCCTCGGGAGAAATCTCCGCGATCTGCCCGTCATACTTGCGGTCCGGATAAGCGTCGGTGGTCACGACTCCCTTTTGCTTGGGCCCAAGTTTCGCGAAATCGTCCTGCGCGATGTCGAGCTCCACCTGCAGATCCTTAAGATCGGCGAGCGAGACCACTGAACCCTGCGGACCGCCTTCCGCGCCACTGGCGAACGTGGAGGTAACCAGCTCTCCCTTTTCCGCTTTTCGGTCCAGGATTGTCCCGGTGACGGGCGCTCGAATGACCGTGGCATCGAGTTGCGACTTCGCGTAATTCAACTGCCCCTCGGCTTGAAGCAGAGCACCTTTTGCGCGCGAGATTTCTTCCTGGCGTGGCCCTAGCCTGGCAAGTTCAAAAGCTCGCTCCAGGGAGTTGGCTCGCTGCTGATCGGCCTCGTACTTGGCGGCGGCGTCATCCAATGCTTGCTTCGACAGGACCCCCTGGTCCACCAGGTTCTTCGTCCGATCCAGCGTGATCTTGTCGTTCGCTGCCGTGGCGCGAGCCTCATCCAGATTGTGCTCAGCCTGTTGAATCTCTTCTGGCCGCGATCCGTGCTGCAATTCCTCCAGGTATGCCTTCGCGTTTTCGTAGGTTCCTTTGGCCTGTTCGTATTGCGCGCGGAACTCCTCGTCTTCCAGGCGGACCACCGCCTGACCTTCCTTCACCTTGTCGCCTTTTTCCACGCCAATCCACGCTAAGCGGCCCGTGACCTTCGAATTCACGTTGATCTTGTGATGCGCGACGATATAGCCGCTCGCTGACAGCACAACTCCGCCCACGTCGCTGCTTTCGGCCGTCGCCCTCGCGACCTCGACCTCAGACGGATCGGATGCGAGCAAGCGGTACGCCAGTGTGCTCACGCTCAGCAGCACCAGCACGGCAATCCCAACCAGGATCCACCGCTTTGCCCACAGGGGCGGATCGCCGTCGCCACCCTTGTCGGACCGGTCGATGCGCAGGCTCTGCAAATCCTGATGTTTGGTGTCAATCGCCATCATTGCTCAATGTGTCTCGTTTCGTACGACGAACCCGGCCTGGCCTTAACCGCGTAATGCCGCCAAAATGTCCTGTCGCGACGCGTGCCATGCCGGCGCGAATCCTCCGAACAGCCCCATGCCCACCGCGAACAATACCGCCGTAAGAACAACCGCGGGAGTCATCTGCAGGCTGAAAACTACCTCGCTGAACGTGACCTGGTTCGACGTTCCTGTGGTCATGCCATTGAACGGCAACATCAAAAGTATCCCGGCCAACGCGCCCAGCAGTGACAACAGCAGTGACTCCAGCACGAACGAAGTCAGAATGCTCGGCCGCGAAAATCCGATTACCCTCAGCGTGGCGATTTCTCGCCCTCGATAAGCGACCGCAGCATACATCGTGTTCATGGCTGCGAAGCTCGACCCAATCGCCATGATGATGGCCACAATGAAACCCACAAATCGGATGGGCGCACCCGACTTCGTCTGCGATGCGTAATAGTCGGGTTCCCGCATGCCGCTGAGTTCGAGCCGCTGGTCGTCGTTCGCACGATTCTTCAGCGCCTCCGCCGACACAGGGTCTGTCGCTCGCAACAACACCGAGGAATAGATCGTCCGCTCAAAATCCGTAGCGAGTTGATTAATGTCTCCCCAGATCTCCGACTCGTGCGCTGTACCCGCTGCGTCGAAAATCCCTACCACCTTCCAGTCGCCGTTTCCGATGCGCATGGTATCTCCGATATTCGCCTTAGAAAATCGCTTGTTCAATGCCTGGCTCACAGTGATTTCTCGCTGCCCAGGCGTGAACCATCGTCCCGACACGAGATGTACTTTGGGCCGCATCTCAATCCCGAGCGGAGTCAGGAAACGCGTCGTCACGTTGACTTCGCCCGTCCCGTCCTTCCGCGGCAGCACAATCACGAGGATGTCCTCACCTGAAACCAACGGCTCGCCGCGATTGTTCTTCGCCACGCCCGGAAGATCCTTGAAAACCTGCATCGCATCGCGCGAGACCCCGCCGGCAGCCAGCTCTGACGTCGATCCCTTGCGCAGCACCAGGACATTCAGCGGGTCGCCAGTCGCTCCGAAGGCCCGATTTAATCCCGCAAGAAGCGCCATGATGAACACCGCCGTCGCGACGGTTAGCGCGATGCCCAACGCGGTCATGATGGTCAGGCCTTTACGCAACTTCAGGTTCCGAACGTTGTAGCTGAGGGGAATAGCCATCTTGATTTTTCTCCGCTACCCGATGTGACGCAATCCTTCCACGATGTTCACCTCCGAAGCGTGATACGAAGGTATTACCGCGCTGACGAATCCCACCAGCGCCGCTACCAGCAGGGCCACACCCATCGTGGCCGGGGTCACTTTCATTCCCGCCAGGAATCCTCCCTGCTTGGATGCCCCGGCGGCCAGAAACACCGCGAGCGCGGATCCCAGCAGTCCACCAATGAGCGACAGCGAAACCGCCTCCCCGACGAACAACCCCAGAATGCTGTTGCGCGTGAAACCCAAAGTCTTAAGTACGGCCACTTCACGGGTGCGCTCGCGAATCGACATCGCCATCGTGTTCGCCGAGACCAGCAGAATCGCAAATACTACGGCGGAACAAATGCTCAGGATGAATGCCTTCACATTACCCAGCATCTGCACGAAACTGAGCTGAAACGCTTTCTCGGTCTCGGTCTTCGTCGGCTTGGGTGAGTTGCGGAACATGTCATCCACCGTTCTCGCCACGCTGGTCATGTGTTCCGGCGAGTCGACCAGCACCGTAAAGATGCCCTCTGATCCCTTCACTTGCGGATAGCCCTCGTCAAGATAAGTCTTATTGAAGTAGATCGCCTGGGTCGGCTGTGGTGACGCGTAAATTCCTCGAATCGTCAGCTCCAGGTTCACCGGAAAAATCAGCCCTTTGATGTTGAGCCGGTCGCCCAATTTCCATTTGAATTTCTTTGCTAATTCCGCGTCTACGATGGCTCCCGCCCGATCCTTCTGCCAGGCCTCCACTTGGTCCTCGGGAATCTTGAACTCCGTATACACCTTCAGAAATTCCTGCGGATCGGTGCCGAACTGTGCGAAGAAATTCTCCGGCCGGTCGTCCTTATACTGCCCGCCAAACCACTGCGAGTTCACCACCTGCGTAACACCTGGGACCGCCCGAATCTTCTCCCGGTAAAAGCCCGGCAGGTTGAACACCAGCGAAACCTTATGCCGGACGATCAGGCGCTGTGCGGACAACGCCGACCCCTGATCGATATAAAAACTTCGCCAAATCGTCATCATCAGCGTCAGCAAGAGCAGGGAAAAACTGATACTCAGAACCGTCAGAATGCTGCGCCGCTTGTTGCGAAACGCGTTCTTGGTCACAAACCGGGTCAAGGTCATAGCACCACTCCGAGGGCGAAGACAAAGGGAAGAGAACCTGGATTCAACCTCTTACATCCGGCGACCGTAACAGGATAGAGCATTCTCCAGCCCGTCACAACCTTCTACGAAACCCGCTGGCCTGAAGTTTCTTTCATCCCACAAAATCAGTGTCTCGCGGCTCCAGTCCAGGCCGATCGGGGAATTCCACGAGTTTTCTGCCCACAACGTCTTATTCATTACATCTAGTGATAACTGGCGAGTAGTGACAAATGTCACGCAATTGTCGTGGCAAACTCCATCCAACAACTCATGTGCGTTATTGTTATGCGCCTTTCGAGGAATACTATTCAGCCAATGTGACGCAGGCCGTCCACGATATTGACGTGTGCGGCATTGTAAGAGGGAACAAATGTGCTAACAAATCCGACCACTCCCGCCACCAGGAAAGCCACTAGCATAGTAGGCGTCGTAACCTTCATGCCTGCCAGGAAAAGCCCCGCCTGCGACGATCGCGCCATCAGCGCGATCAGTCCATACGCTGCCGCCGATCCAAGCAGCCCTCCCGCCAGAGACAGACCCACGCCCTCGCTGACGAACAACCCGAGCACCTTAACTCGCGTGAAGCCTAAAGTCTTCAGCAGAGCCACTTCACGAGTGCGCTCGCGGATCGACATGGCCATCGTGTTGGCCGACACCAGCAGCGTCGCGAACACCACCGCCATGCAAATGCTCAGAATGAAAGCCTTCACATTGCCCAGCATCGCGATCCAGTCCAACTGAAACGCGCGTTCGCTCTCCGACTTGGTTGGCCGTGTCGAATTGCGGAACAGATCATCAATCTCCTGCGCCACCTTGGTTACATTCTGTGGCGAGTCCGCCAGCACCGAGTAGAAACCTACGTAGCCTTTCACGTTGGGATAGCCTTCATCCAGATAAGTGTTATTAAAGTAGATCGCTTCTGTCGGACTGGGCGCTGTGAACATCCCGCGAATCGTCAACTCCAGATTCAGTGGGAAGATCGTCCCTTTGATGACGATACGGTCTCCCAGTTTCCAGCCGTGCTTCTTCGCAAGCTGGCTATCCACGATGCAGCCGGCGCGGTCATGCTGCCACGCCGCGAGTTGATCCGGAGGAATCGTCGATTCCGGATACAGATTCATCACTTCGTTCGGATCAGTGCCAAACTGCGCAAAGAAATTCTCCGGCTTGTCATCTTTGTACTGGCCTCCGTACCACGTCTCGTTGACTACATGCAATACGCCGGGCAGGGAGCGGATTTTTTCCCGGTAATAAGCTGGAATAAAAAAGGCCAGTGAAACCTTGTGCCGCGTGATCAGCCGCTGCGCAGATTGCGCGCTACCCTCATCGATATAGAAAGACCGCCAGATAGTCATCATCACCGTCAGCAGAAGCAGCGAGAACGCGATGCTGAGGACCGTAAGAATGCTTCTGCGTTTGTTGCGGAGGGCGCTCTTGGTTACGAAGCCGGTGACGGTCATTAGGTTACTCCAGGGGAGAATCCAGAGGTGTCGGAGCCTGGTCCACGAACTCTTCCATGTATCCATATATACTGCGGAGTCCGCGACGGTCTGTGACGGGTGTCCGCCAACTCAGGTTACAGGAAACCCGCGTTGCGGTTCTTGAATCGTTCCCCTATGCTGAACTGCCCATTATTGCCAGGTCATTCGAGAGGGCGCATTTGCTATGTCGCGCATCCGCAGTCTGAAGCCGAATGTCACGCGCGACGAAGCAGTCGAGCAATTTTCTTCGGGAGGTCTGACCGACGCTGCCCGTGATTGGCTGCGCGGCCCACTGCGCTCAGTCGCCGACGTCTACATTCCTTTCCGCCTGTTTCAGATCGAACTCCACAACGCCGGTCATCGGAAAGTCCAATGCCTCGCCATCGACGCGGTAAAGGGCAACCTCGACCTCTATCATTTGCACGAGATCCCTACGGAATCAGACATTGTTATCTTCGAAACTCGCAATTGTCTCCCCGCCGTTCTCGACGATGCCCACCTCACACCGTTAATCGTCGCAAAATTTCGGCGCATCATTTTCAGCCGCGGCTTCTTTCGGCTGCGCTCTCCGGAGATTACCGCGACTCCGCTTCCCGGTGAAATTCACGTTCCCTACTGGATCGGCTTTCGCGGACATCAGGACCGCCTGCGGTTCGACGTCATCGATGCCGTCCGCCGTCGTTACGAGGGAGCCAAGGTTCGCAAACTGCTTTATGAATGGCTATCTTCTGCCCGCTAACCGCGGCCTGCCGAATCGATCTCGCGGCACCAGGGACTTGGCTTAAAGCATTTTGAATGTGCTGCTTTCGGGTACTTTCGTAACTCTCGGACTCGCACCTTCCGGCGGTATCCTAACCCTGACTTAGCCTGCAATTTGCGCCCTGGCGTCCCCCTTTAAGCGGGCCGTCCTTGGTTGTGTTTCCGCGAGGTTAGCAAGAATGTCGACACACATCGGTCGGTTTGAAATCCTGAGCGAAATCGTCAAGTCGGAGAAAGGCTCCGTCTACAAAGCCACAGACCCGACGAATGGGCAAACAGTAGCGCTGAAAACTCGCCGGCTTGACCTGGACGCCGAACAGTCCAAGGCCATTGTTGAGCGCGTCGTCGCTGAAGCGGAGAATACGAAATCTCTCAACAGCGGAAACATCGCGCTGCTCTACGGCGCCGGTGAGATCGATGGCTCGTTGTGCGCGACCATGGAATATGTGCAGGGCAACAGCATCGCCACCATGTTGGCGCGCAAGGAAGGCTTCTCGATCTGGGATCTGCTCGACATCAGCCGTCAGGTGTGCCAGGGACTCGATCACGCCCATTCCCACAGCGTAGTGCACTACAGCCTCGAACCGGCCAAGGTGATGGTTCAGTGGGACGGCAACGTGAAGATTCTCGGTTTCGGCGTCTCCACTATGGGCCTGGTGGAGAGCGATGGTGCCAGTCCAGCGCCCATTATTCTTCACTATGCCTCGCCCGAAGACGTAAGTGGAGGCACCATTGATGCCCGCTCCAACTTCTATACCTGGGGAGCCATCCTGTATGAAATGGTGACGGACCTGAAAGCGTTCGACGGCGAGAATGTCGAAACTGTCCGGCGCAAGATTATGGAAGAGCATCCGGTTCCGCCGGTTGAGATCAACAACAAGATCCATCCGGCGGTCAGTGATCTGATCATGAAGGCGCTGTCGAAGGCGCCGGAAGCGCGCTTCCAGAACGGACAGGAACTCATCGAAGGGCTCGAGCAATGCAAGCAGGCCAGCACCCAGCCCGCAAAGAAGGCTGGGGTAACGTCGCCGGCTGTTACTGCGCCGAAAGCGGCGGCAGCAGCAGCAGGCACCAAACTTGCCGGCCAGCCTGCGGTCAAACCTGCCCCCGCTGCGTCGAAAGCATCGGAGCCCAAGGCTCCGGTTTCCAAAGCACCTCAAGTCGGTGTTCCCGAGAAAAAGACCGTTGCGCCCAAAGCCTCACCAGCGCCGTCACGAGCAGCGGTTGCCGGTTCCGAAGGTGGAGCCACTGCACCCGCTGCGTCTGTTCCGCCCCAGAAAGCGGCTGCGGCAGCCGCGGGCCCAGGCGGCGCTTATCCGACCTCCAGTACTCCGCGGCTTGATCCCACCTCTCAATTCATCACTTCCTGCGTGAAAGCCTCAGTCGAGGCTCTCGAAAAGGAAGAGGCCAAAATGTCGGCGGCGATTGTCGAAGAGCCGGTCGAGGCACCGAAGTTCGCGGTCGATCCCATGATGGCCGAGTCTGCATCGGGCAGCAAGCAAGTCAGCTTTTCCGACCTGGAAGAACTTCCGCCGCTGAAAGAGGCATTCTGGGTCGCTCCAGCACCAACGCCGGCAGAGGAAGTTGCGCAGCAACCTTCTCCGCTCGCAGCGCTCCGCTCCAAGGAACCGGAGAAACCGAAGATCCAGCCTCGTGAAGTGGCCCAAAAGGCCATCAAAGAGATCAAGAGCGTTCCGCCCAAGCTGATGATGTATTCCGTAGCCGGGGCGGTCGGAGTCATCCTTCTAATCTGTATCGGCATCGCCATGCGCATTCACTCGCAAAATGCCGAGGACGAGGGAACACCGGCGCCTGCTGTTTCGCAGCCAGTCTCAACCGCTCAAGCTCCGGCTCCTGCTCGTGCTGCCGTACCCGTACCGGCTCCGGAGCCCATCGAGCCTTCGGTGCCAGTAAGCGTCGCGCCCGTCGCCAAAGCGCGCGCCAAGCATAAGACGAAGACCCAGGCCCCGATGGCAGTCGCGATTATCCCGGGCCAGCTTTCGATCGACTCAACTCCGGAAGGAGCACAACTGCAGATCGACGGCCGCGGCGATCCCACTTGGGTCACGCCCTACAACCTGACCGGACTCACTCCCGGGCAGCACACCGTCAGCGTGAACAAGGCTGGATTCACCTCTGAGAGCCGAACTGTCGAGGTCGCGTCCGGCAGCAAGTCGTTCCTCGTCGTCCACCTCGCACAAATGGCGGCCACGGTCTCGTTCACCAGCGACCCCACGGGCGCATCCATTTTCATAAACGGCAAAGACTCAGGACGCGTCACCCCGACTCAACTCACTGTCGAGAAAGGCCCGCACGCGTTCGCCCTCAAGAAGGCCGGTTATCTCGACGAGACTACAACGGCCGACTTGCAGCCCGGCCAGACCTTCCGCTTTTCGCCGAGTCTGAGACCTCTGGGCAACGTCGACGAGATCAAGACGGTAGGCAAATTCAAGAAATTCTTCGGCGGCGGTGATGTCCCTGCCGGTATGGGCGTGGTCGCGATCAAGACCCAGCCTAAAGGCGCTCAGATCGCGATCAATCAGCGCATGCTCGACAAAGCGTCACCCGCGGAGTTCGTCCTCGGCCCCGGCAATTATGTGATTGACATCTCCCTGAGCGGATACAAACCGATTCATCGCGTTGTCAACCTTGACAAAGGGAACAAGGTGGCTCTCGATGAGGTGATGGAGCACGAATAGGCATTCGGGCCGCTCTCTTCCTTAGCTCTGAATCAAGGCCATCAGCGTTTCGGATGGCCTTCATTCTCACTCCCGATTCGCCTTCAGATTCATATTCTTGTCGCGTAGGCCGGGAACACGGGAATCCCCAATCTCTCCTTCCCTCTCAGGAATAAAGGTTTGCGGGTCCATCACCAAGACAAGTGACGATCATCACAGCTCATTGCCCGGTTGTGGTTTATCCCAATACAACGGCGTGAGGATCTGTGACCCATTCTCCTAACCGGCTCGACCCCTCCTTCTGGAAGGCCCTGGAGCCCATGAAGTCTGTGCGGGAATACGCAGCAGGGGTAACGCTCTTTGAACGAGGCAAGTCCGCCCAGGGTATCTATTTCATTGAACAGGGAAGAGTCAGGATCCTGTTGGACCGCAATGCGGGTAAGCTTTTTGAGGTGGCCGGTCCCGGCTCGGTTCTCGGTCTCACAGAGAGCGTTTCAGGCCATAGCTACAAATCAACCGCCGAGGTTGCGGAACGCGCAACGGTCGGGTTCGTGAAACGGAGCGACCTCTTGGACTTCCTGCGGGAGCATTGCGAGGCTTGCATGCAGATCGTGCAATTACTCAGCGAGGACCTGCATGTGCTGTACCACGAATTTCGTGGGATAGAACTGCCGGGGTCCCGGCACCGGAAGAAGTCGCTTCGGAAGCCGAACTAGCTGCCCAAGCTAGTTGGGGAGACGGAAGTTCACCGTAATTTGCGTCTGCACCTCGACCGGCTGCCCATTCAGATAATACGGCTTGTACTTCCATTGCCGCACAGCGTCGGTCGCAGCTCGTGCCAGGAGCGGCTGGCCGCTGACTACGCTGACATTCGTGATGTTGCCAGTCTTGCTGATCATGGCCTGTAACTCCACCGGTCCTTGAATACGCATGGCCAATGCCTGCGAAGGATAGGCAGGTTGCACCTTTTTCAGAATCAACCCCTGTGAAACACCTTGCGAGATGTTCACTACCTGGGGTACTGGACGGGGCACATTCACCGGGACGGACGGCACGACATTGGAAAGGTCTTTCACAGCAGAGTTCGACTCATCCGAAATACCGAGCGCATTCGGCGCCTCAGGTTCAGCCTCAGCTTCCTGTGCTGCGGCCGGACGCCGCGCGCCTTCGCTCTTTACGATCATGGGCTGAGCTTCTTCGATTCTGACTGTCTTATCCTCCGCAATCGGTCCGGACGATAAGCTCTTGGGCGAGATGGCCGCGCTGGTCTTCGCGGTGCTCGGAGCCGGAGCGACAACAGGAGGCGTAGACTCGGAAGTCTGGTTTGGAGTCACATCCGCCGCAACCGGTGCCGTAGTCACCTGCGGCGCCGGAGCGGGGACGGATTGTGCTGGCACGGGCTTGGCAGCTGGTTGACTGACCTTCCCGTGTAACGTTGTCCAGCCAAAATATGCAGCCGCCGCCAGTATCAACACGACGACAGCCGCTACCAGAGGACGCTTGTTTCTCTCGCTCGGCTCCGCTTCACCTGCGTCCATGCCGAACGACGGCGCTTCCACGACCGTGGCAACCGCGTCAGCGTTTGCCGCGAGCTGCGGCTTGCTCTCCACCTCTCGCTTTGGTCGCGAAGCAGGCACGGACGGTACGGAGTCGACATCAGAAACTTGCGACGATTCTCTAGCCGGCGCGGGCGCCGAAGCCGCACCCTGACCACTCGCCTTGCCAGCCACAGCCGCAGGCTTTGCGGATTGCTTTGTGCCTGAACTTGCTAAAGAAGGACTTCCCTTGATAGCTTCGTGGTTCTCACCCGGCAGACTCTTACCTGCTGCCTCTGCAGCCTTTTGCAATGCCACTGCCATCGGTCCTGCCCCCGTCTTAGGGCTTGGCTGCCAGGGATAATTCTTCGAGGATGCCGTTGCCGAAGGCTGATCTGCGATGGAATCTGGAACGGTGTTGGGCATCGACTCAAGTACGGCTGCTTCCGTCGGATCGAGCTTGGGCCGGGACTCTGGCTCCTGTTCGAGCGCGCCCGACGGCACGGACGCTACCGGAACTGCCCGTGCGGGATCAAACTTAGGTGCTGGAAAGGCGGGCACACCTTTAGCCGGGGCGGACGCCGGCCCGGATGCGGCGCTGGACACGGGCGATGCGGCACCCGTACCGGCTGGACTCTTCGCGCCTTCAGCACCCTTGCGCAAAAGGCCACGCGCCACGCGCAGCGTTCCCTTTGACTGCTCAATGTTGATCGGCTTGGTCAAAACGAGATTGGCGCCGATGCGGAAAGCCTTTGCAACCCCGGCTTGCCCCTCGACGACCGCTACCGAAAGTGACGACTGGTTGGAGCTTGAGTTCCGCGCGCTCTTGAAGATCAGGCTCGCGTTCTGTTCGTTCTCGCAGTCCACCACGATGGCATCGAAGTGTTGCGCCATCAATTTCTTAACTGCGGCAAAAGGGTCGGCCGCCGCCTCAACGCTGAACTCCAGCTCGGTTAAAACCTGTGCCACCGTGCGGGCGGTCTTTTCGTCCGGACAGAACAATAGTGCCTGGTAACTCATGGGGCCATCGTAGGTACAGTCGTTTGCCCCAGCAAGTTACGTAGGTAATTGTTTGCCCCTTGAAATGTGCACAATCGCCAGCATTTACGCACCCTTCGTCAAGTGGTCGGATTCGGATTGAGAGAGACGGAGTTACACCACGCCGCCAGCCACCTGCGTTTTCCTCAAGATGGTTACTTTGGGTGCTTTCTAGAGGAGGTACGGTGGTCCGCCGGTCTCAGGCGCCAGCCCCTGCGCTCCCCCCACGCCCAAGCCGTACAATGCCATGCGTGCGACTACCGCTCTGGCTCAAGATCGGCTGGACTTTCTGGCTGGGGGTCTGGATCCCGATCTATTGGAAGCAGTACGGGGCGCAGAACTTTCTCTACTTCTGCGACTTGGGGAACATCTTCGTCGCCATCGCGCTCTGGAGCGAGAGCGCCCTCATCTTCTCCTGGCAGGCCACAGGACTACTTCTATTTCAGACGCTCTACACCATCGACCTCGCCGGAGCACTCATCCTCCGCAGACATCTGATCGGCGGCACCGAGTATATGTTCGACTCCCACCTTCCTTTACTTGTGCGCCTTCTCAGCCTGTTTCATGTGGTGATGCCGCCCCTGCTGATCTGGGCGATCCGGCAGCTCGGCTACGATTCCCGTGGATGGAAGTTTCAAACCCTGACCGCCTGGGTCGTCGTCCCGATCAACTATTTCTGGCGTCCGGAGCAAAACGTAAACTGGGCCCGCGGCCCATTCTTCCGGGAGCAGCAAGTTGTCCCTGGGCTCGTTTATCTCGGCGCCTATCTGATCCTCGTCCCGCTCGTCGTGTATTACCCTACACACCTGCTGCTGCGTTCGTGGGCACGACGATCAAGCGGTGCTCCTTAGACTGGAAAGGCCGGGTGCTCCGTCCTTCTTTGCAGGGAAAGGTGGCAGTGGGTCAGTTTGGTTATCGTTCTCGCAGTTGTCATCCCGAAGCCCCGCGTTTTCTCCAGCGGGGCGAGGGATCTGGCGCGGAGTCTGGCAAATCGACCCACCACGGGACAGGTTGGGAGATCGCGCACCGACACACGAAAGAGTTTATCCCTCGCCAATCTCTTGCAGCGCTCGCTCCGTCGCTGCGAGCAGTGCTTCTGCGCCCACCGGCTTGCCCGTCGCATTCTCCATCCAGAGATCTGGGCTTACACGGCCAACCTTGGCTATCCGCTCAACCTCGGACCCTATGTTGCCCGCCTTCTTCATCTGCTCTTCAATCTGAAACGCGATCAGGTGCCCGATGGGATAATCCGGCAGATACATGAACGCGTCGATCATGTGCGAATAGACCCCCAGCAGGACAACATCCTTCTTCCCCAAAACGGGCGCGTAATATTTGTTCCACATGTCTTTTGAGATTGCGAGCACAGCTTCGCGCAGCTGTTGTGACGATGCTTCAGGATGGTCGTACATCCAGTGCCACACCGCGATATCGACCAGCGCGACGCCGGCAATTTCGTACGTGGCCCAGAAATCGTGGATCGTCTTCAACGCCTCACTGCGCGCGTCGGGCGGCGCCAGGCCAAGCAGTTCGAGATCGTGACCCTGAAAAATGAATGCGAAGGCCTCCGTGCACGCCGTATTCGGCACGCCCCGCAACAGGGTGTGATCCACGTCCACGAGGGAAATCGTCTGCTCGACGTTATGTCCCATCTCGTGCGCGGCCACGCTGAATCCCTTGTAGTTCATGCCCGACTTCTCGATCCGCGTCCGCAAGTGTGCCCTCTCCGAGCGCATCTCTGCGCCCATCGCATGCCCCGCGCCTCGCCCAGGATCGACAACAATTTTTTCCGCCAGCGCCCGCGCCCGTTCCGCGGTAAATCCCAGCTTCACCAGCAACTCAGGCATATCCCTGTGATACGCCTCGGGTGTCGGATACCGTTTGGCCACGATCTTGTCGAGTTCCGTTTCATCGCGCGCACTGCCCGGTCGAAAACCCACATACCAGATGTCGAACGGCTCAAGCGGTCTGCCCAATTTTTGTTCAATCAACTTCGCGATCTTCGCCACGAGCCGCGACTGCAGAATCTGTTCCAACATCTGCTTCACCCGCGCTTCGGGGATTTCCCGGTCTTCGTCGAAGCGCCTGGCAATCAGTGAAGGTGCTGTCGGGGAGTACGGATCAACCAGCGTTGCCGCCGCAAACGTCTTCAGCAGCATCGCGTAACGAATATCTGGCTCCGGAGCATTCGAGACGATCTGATCCCGCGGTGCCACCTCGCTCGCATCACTCACAGCCGCTTTCGAAACTTCGTTCGTGAACGGGTCCCAATCCACGTGGGGATTGTCGATCACCACTTGAGGAATCGTCTGCGTAATGATCCGCTCCATCACCTGCTGAATCGTGCGCTGCCTTGCGAGCCCACTCTCCTTGTCGATGTAGTCCGCTTTGATCTGGTCACGCAGTCCCCAATGGCTGAGCAGGCGCATCTTCGGCGGAAACAGACGCCGTCCCTCGCGATCAAGCACGTGATGCAGCCAGATGTTGTACTTGATGACGTAGTTGTCCGCCTCGGCCGCGGCTTTTGCCGTTGCCAGATTCACTTCCGCCGGGATTCGTTTCGAAAAACGTTGCGTCAGCCGCGCTTCTGCCCATTGGCGTCGGCTCCAGTGTTTGCCTTGCGTCAGACGCTCCTCGAGCGTTGTCAGCGGGAAATTCAGCAAGACTGTGAAAGCCAGCTTGTTCCCAAAAAAATCATCGAGGACGTGCGCGCCCGGATCGTACCCCCCAAAAACCTCGTCGAAAGGAAGCACCGGCCCCAGGTCAAGATCCTGCTGCTGCCGGAATTCGCGGTTGATCTCGTGCATGTGCCCGTCAAGCTGCTCGAGCAGATATTCAAAGCGGCTGAACATGGTGTCGAGCCGCTCCTGATCGCTGGCAAAATTTTCGCGGACGAAGTACTCGAACTCTCCTGCATCACCATCTTCGCTCCGCCAGAAGGCCGCTACCTGCGCCAGCCCGCGATGGACGCGAGTGCGCTGCCCCTCCCCGTATTTTGCCGTGAGTTCACGCTCCAGCGTCGCGATGCAGCTCTCAATCCAGGAAGGTCGTGTGGCGACTTGAGGTTCGGCGACTACCGTTGAAGATGACATCTATTTCTCCTGCTTGAATTAGAAATCCGTTGCTTGCGGCCAACAATGAAATGAGAAAGACCCACGCCGACAGTCATGGGACATCGCGCCCCACCGCCATCACTTCGGCCGATTGTTTCCCACTGCCGAATCTGGATGCGGATACGCGATCGAGCCCCGAAATGATGAAATATCCGAGGGTGCGAAATCGGGGAAGGGAAGCTGCTTCTCATCCCGCCACTGCTGCACCTTCTGCGTTGCGGCCTCGGTTTTCTCTTTGTGAAGCCCAGGATCGCGTGCCACATAAACGGTTCGCGAGGGCGACGCAAAATCCGTTCCCGAATTCTCCACCGCCTCCATGATGCGCAAATACAAATCCTCTCGCACGGCGGTGAACTCCGCGTGATCCGTGGTCAGGATGTAACAAAATAGTTCGAGGTTAAGAGAGCTCTCTCCCAACTCCGCCAGCCGCACGCGCGCACTATTCACTTCTACTTTCGGATGCTCATACAGTAGTCGTCTCATCTCCGCCAGCACGTAGCGGAGATGCTCCGCCGTGGTCTCCGGCCGCAGTCCGATCTTCGTCGTGAACAAAATCTTGTCGCGGCGGCTCAGGTTCTCCAGATTCATCGTTGCCAGGCTGCCGTTGGGAATCGACAGCTCGGATCTTTCCGTGGTCCGCAGCCGCGTTGACCGCAGGCTGATGTCTTCCACCGTGCCCACCCGGTCGCCGATCCTGCACACATCGCCCACGCGGATAACCTCGTCACCCAGCAGGCTGATTCCACCGAACAGGTTCTCCAGCGTTTTCTGCGCGGCGAATGCGACCGCGATTCCGCCGATGCCCAGGCCGGCCAGCGCCGTCGTCAAGTTGAAGCCCAGGGCGCCCATAACAGCGAGCACCGCGACAATGATGATCGCGACCTTGATCATCCGCTGCCCCAGCAGAATGAGCGTTCCTGTTCCCGTTCTGCCCGACACTACCGCCCGATCGCGAAGGCTCCGCATCACGCGGGTCGCGATGCGCAACGCGAGCCAGGTGACCGCGCCGAGGAACACCACCGATGCAACCTGAAAGTAATAGTGCCGATGCAGCAGCGGAATCCGTAGATACGCAACGATGATGCGGTGCAGCACAGTTCCCACCACCAGCCAGAGCGGTCCTGAGATCGTGCTCCATAACTTCAGCTGCGGCTGGCCGCGATAGCGTGCCCACAGCCTCCGCGGCAGCGTCCCCAACTCAATCAGCGCTTTCGCGACCAATGCCGCTATCGGGATCCCCAGCAGCATCGCCAGCCACTGCCACAGTGGCATCCCCAGAAAGAGGATCTTCACCAGCCACTGCGGAAGACTTTTTTCCACTTGCCGCGCCTGTAGCTGATCGTAGATATCCTGAACCTTGTCCAACGTCTCCGGCGCAACCAGCCAGATTTTTCCGCTGCTCGGATCATTCACACGCACCAGCATGAGATCGACTTCTGCATCGCCCGCGGAGAGCGTCCCGATTCGCTGGTGGTCGGGAGCAATGCCGGGGTCGATCGTGCCTTCCGGCTGACTGCTGATGTTCTTCAGGCTTCCCACAAACGCCCGGTCCATCACGGTCTTCAGCTTGATGGCGAGATCCTCGCCCTCGGCCTGCCGCTTGGACGGAGTAAGTTTCAGATATTCCGCGGCAGCTTTGTAGTTCCCAAGCTGAGTGGTCTGCAGAAAGCCGAAGATTGTCCCGGAAGGAGTGTCGCGGCCGAGCGGATCAAGTGCCCTAGGCGCGGTGCCGCTTGCGGAGCTACCGGTTAGAGCATTCCCGACCTGCGCGGGGAGGGATTGCGCCCCTGCCGGCGCGGCCACAGCCAGGCAGAGTAAAAAACAGAATGTGCGGTTGCGCAATCCGGTCATAGGAGGGCTCCTGCGAAATGCGGCGAAGGCGCAAAACCGCACTTTTTCGACGGCGGAAAATCACTCCGAGCAGGGAACCTGCCGTCAGCTAAGGCGGCTCTTCGTTCCTTGCTTACTTCTTTGGTCGATAGATATCAGTGGCGCGGCCATAGAACACCTCCGCCGCCTCCATCATCGTTTCTGACAGCGTCGGATGCGGGTGGATCGTCAACTCCAGGTCCGCCGCCACAGCGCACATCTCGATGGCCAGCACGCCTTCCGCGATCAACTCTCCCGCGCCTGCTCCCACGATTCCCACGCCCAGTACGCGCTCAGTCTTAGGATCGATGATCAGCTTGGTCAGTCCTTCCGGTCGGTCGAGCGTGATCGCTCTTCCTGACGCCGCCCAGGGAAACTTCGCCACTGCAATCTCTCGGCCCTGATCCTTTGCTTGCGTTTCCGTCAATCCGGCCCATGCAATCTCAGGATCGGTGAATACCACTGCCGGAATCGCATTCGGCTCAAATGCAACCTTGTGTCCGGCGATCGCTTCTACCGCCGTGCGGCCTTCATGCGAAGCCTTATGCGCGAGCATCGGCTCACCCACGACATCGCCGATCGCATAGATGGACGGGTCGTTGGTTTGCAGCTGCTCGTTCACCTGGATGAAGCCGCGCTGGTTTACTTGAACCTTCGTCTTGTCGAGGCCGGGGATCTCCGAGTTTGGCTTGCGCCCCACCGACATCAGCACGCGGTCGAAAACTTTCTCAGTCGTCTTGCCGTCTTGCGTTTTCAAGGTCGCGCGAATTCCGCTCGCTCTCTTCCTTCAGCGCAGCCACCGTCGTATTCAGCTGGATCGATTCGAAAAGCTTCTCCAACTTCTTGTGCAGTGGCAGCACCAGATCCCTATCCGCGCCCGGCAGTAGCCCTGGCAACATCTCTACGCAAGTCACCTTCGTCCCGAGCGTGGCATAAACCGAGCCGAGTTCCAGCCCGATGTATCCTCCGCCAATTACCAGCAAGCTCTTGGGAATGTCCGGCAAGTCGAGCGCGCCGGTCGAATCCATGAATCGCTTGCTGTCGATCTTCAGGCTGGGAATCACGGCCGGCCGCGATCCGGTCGCAATCACGATGCGGTCAAAACTGAGCGTCTCTTCTCCGCCGCCCGTCTTTGCAACCTTCAACGTATTCGAATTCTGAAACGCCGCTTTCCCTTGGACGTACTGAATGTGATGTTGCTTGGAAAGCTGCCCCAGCCCGCCGGTCAGCTTCTTGACCACACCTTCTTTAAAACCTCGCAGCTTCGCGAGATCGATTTTCGGCTCGCCGAACTCGATGCCCCAATTCTTGGCCTGGTGCGATTCCTCAATCAGTTTCGCGACATGCAGCAGCGCCTTGGAAGGAATGCAACCGCGATAAAGGCAAACGCCGCCCGGATTCACCTCGGGGTCGATGAGCGTTGACCTTCATGCCCAAGTCGGCCGCAAGAAATGCCGCGGCATAACCGCCCGGTCCACCGCCCACAACTGCTATGTTTAAGTTCGAAGTTTCAGCCATGTCCTGTCTGTCTTTCTTCTTAGCTATCTATCCTTGAACTGAGAGAAGGAAGGGTTGTTCAAATGCCTCAGCGATCCAGCGCAGGAAGCGCGCGGCATCAGCGCCGTCGATCAACCGGTGATCGTAGGAGAGCGAAAGCGGCAGCACCAGCCGGGGCTCGAATTTTCCGTTCACCCACACCGGCTCCATGCTCGATCGCGACAGCCCGAGGATCGCCACTTCCGGATGGTTCACGATCGGAGAGAAGCCCGTGCCTCCGATGCCGCCGAGGTTCGTGATCGTGAAGGTGCCGCCTTCCATTTCGTCGGGCGTAAGCTTTTTCTCTTTCGCCTTCTTCGAAAGTCGCGTCAACTCAGCCGCCAACTCGACGATATTCTTCTTGTCGACATCGCGAATCACGGGCACCAGCAATCCGCGATCTGTGTCCACCGCCACTCCAAGGTGGATGTACTGCTTGTAAACGATCTCTTCTTTCCCCATATCGATGGACGCATTGAATTGGGGGAAAACTTTCAGCGCCGACGCACAAACCTTCAGCGCGATGGCCGTGACCGTCATCTTGCCGCCCGCCTCTTCCGCCCTGGGCGCGAAGCGCGCTCGCAACTGTTCAAGTTCGGTGATGTCGGCCCGGTCCTGCTGCGTGACGTGCGGAATTGTGTTCCACGCTACCGTCAGATGTTGCGCAGTCTTGCGCCGTACGCCCCGCATCGAAACGCGCTCCACCTTGCCCCACTTGGCAAAGTCCGGCAATGCTGGCTCAGCGAACCCAGCCTTCGGTGCCTGAGCGGCAGTCACAGCGGAAGTCAGGACCGCCTTGGTGTGAGCCTTCACGTCGTCTTCACTGATCCGGCCGCCCGGACCTGAACCCTTGACATCGTGAATATCGACGCCGAGTTCTCGCGCCAGCCGCCGAACATGCGGAGCAGCTGCAACCGGCTCGCGATGTTCGGTACCCGCCACCTTGCCCAACTGCGCCGGCATGGTGAACGTCGGCAACGGAGGAGGTGGCTGATCTGGCGGCAGCGCCTGCTGCTCGGTCTTGCCCTCTGCCTGCATCGCCAGCTGGAATGCCAACCGTGCCGCCTGCTGACCTGAGACATGCTCTACCGGCGACGTTCGCGGTCGCTCAACCGGCACGGTTGCTGTCGCACCGCCTTCCAAAGTGAAAATGACCTGTCCAACTTTGACTTTCTGGCCCTCTTTTACTTTGATCTCTTTGACCGTGCCGCTCACCGACGAAGGAACCTCGACCACTGCTTTGTCGGTCTCCAGTTCCATCACCGGCTGGCCCTCGGAAACTTTCGCTCCCGGTGCAATCATCAGTCGCACCAGGTCGCCCTGATCGATGTTTTCTCCAAGTTCCGGCAGAGTGAACTCTGTCGCTCCAGGTTTGACAGCCGCTGCTCGACGTTCCACAGTAGGCTGCGCGGATGTGGCCGGTGCCGGTGCGGGCGCGGGCGCATCTGGTGCTGAGGTCTCCGCAAGGGCTCGAGGTTGCGCCGCTGGCGGCTGCTCTCTCGTGGCGCGAGCGCTCTCGACCTTCGCCGGCGCAGTCTTCGCTCCGGCACCGTTCTCCACCGTGAAAATCACTTGCCCGACTCTGAGCTTGTCGCCTTCCTTCACCCTGACTTCACTCACCGTCCCGCTACGGACGACGGCACCTCGATCACCGCCTTGTCCGTCTCGAGTTCCATCACGGGCTGGCCCTCGCTGATGCTGGCCCCCGGGCGATCATCAGGCGGACCAGGTCACCCTGATCGATGTTCTCGCCCAGCTCGGGAAGTTTGAATTCCGTCACTCTTCGTTTCCTTTCCTAGCTGATCACCGGATTGGCCTTCTCCGGATTGATCCCGAGATCCTGGATCGCCTGCTGCACCACCTGCGGCGTTAGTTGCTTTTCCCGTGCCAGAGCGTTCAGCGTCGCGAGCACGATGTGCTTGGCATCCACCTCGAAGAAATCACGCAGAGACGCACGATTCTCGCTCCGCCCAAAGCCATCGGTTCCAAGGGCCACCAGCCGTCCCGGTACCCAGCGGGCAATGCTCTCCGGCAAAACCTTCATATAATCCGATGCCGCAACGAACACGCCCGGTGCATCCTTCAAAGTCTGGCTCAGATACGGCACCTTCGGCGTTGCCCCCGGATGCAGCATGTTCCAGCGCTCGCAATCGTTGGCCTCGCGGTAGAGCTGCTTGTAGCTGGTCACGCTCCACACGTCCGCACCCACGCCATATTTCTCTTCCAGGATCTGCTGCGCCTTCAGGACCTCAAACATGATCGTCCCGCTGCCGAAGAGCTGAGCGCGCATCTTCGCGTCTTTCTTCCCGGAAGTCTTGAAGCGGTACAGCCCCTTGAGGATTCCGTCCCGCACACCTTGCCCCGCCGGCATCTCCGGCATCGGCAGCGGCTCGTTCGTAACCGTCAGGTAGTAGAAGATAGACTCGCCATCCACGTACATGCGCTTGATGCCATCCTGAATGATGACGGCGATCTCGTACGCGAACGCCGGATCGTACGCCATCAGGTTTGGCACCGACAGTGCCAGCACATGGCTGTGCCCGTCCTGGTGCTGCAAGCCCTCGCCCGCGAGCGTCGTCCTCCCTGCCGTACCGCCAATCAGGAACCCGCGGCACCTCATGTCAGCAGCAGCCCAGATCAAATCTCCGATCCGCTGCAATCCGAACATGGAGTAATAAATAAAGAACGGGATCGTATTGATCCCGTGATTCGCATACGCCGTCCCCGCCGCGATGAACGAGCACATCGAGCCGGCTTCGGTGATGCCTTCTTCCAGAATCTGCCCGTTCTTCGCCTCCTTGTAGTAAAGGAGCGTGTCCATATCGACCGGCTCATAAAGCTGTCCGACGCTCGAATAAATGCCCACCTGCCGGAACAGCGCCTCCATGCCGAACGTGCGCGCTTCGTCCGGAATGATCGGAACAATCAGCTTGCCGACCTCGGGATCGCGCAGCAGCTTCGACAGCATGCGCACAAACACCATCGTGGTCGAAGCCTCGCGTCCCTCGGTGCCCTTGTAGAATTCCTCGAAGTGCGATTCCGCCACCGGCTTCAGCGGTGTGGCCCGCATTCTTGCGCTCCGGCAGATATCCGCCCAGTTGTTTGCGCCGCTCCTGCATGTACTTGATCTCGGCGCTATCATCGGCAGGACGGTAGAACGGCGCATTGTGCAGTTCGTCATCGGGAATCGGGATACCAAATCGCGAGCGGAAATACGCTAAGCTCTTCGTCGTTCAGCTTCTTCTGCTGGTGGGTGATGTTCTTGCCTTCGCCCGCTTCACCCAGTCCGTAGCCCTTGATCGTCTTTGCCAGAATGATCGTCGGCGATCCCGTGTGATCGACCGCCGCTCTGTAAGCCGCATGAACCTTGATTGGGTCGTGTCCGCCCAGCCGCATGCGCGCCAGCTGTTCATCCGACAGGTGCTCCACCATCTTGAGCAGCCGCGGATCGGTCCCGAAGAAGTTCTGCCGGAAATATGCGCCGCTCTCGACGAAATATTTCTGATACTGGCCGTCGGTGATCTCGCCCATGCGCCGCACCAGCAGCCCGTCGCGATCGTTCTGGATCAGCAGATCCCAATCGCTGCCCCAGATGACACTTGATCACGTTCCATCCCGCGCCACGGAAGATCGCTTCCAATTCCTGAATGATCTTTCCGTTTCCGCGCACGGGGCCATCCAGCCGCTGCAGGTTGCAGTTCACTACGAAAATGAGGTTGTCGAGCCTCTCGCGCGAAGCCAGCGTGATCGAGCCCAGTGACTCGGGCTCATCCATCTCGCCATCGCCCAGGAACGCCCAGACCTTGCCGCCGGTGGCCAGTTTCAGCCCGCGATTCTCCAGGTACTTGATGAACCGCGCCTGATAGATCGCCTGAATCGGCCCCAGTCCCATCGACACAGTGGGGAACTCCCAGAACTCAGGCATGAGCCACGGATGCGGATACGAGGACAGCCCGCCTTCGGGCTTCAACTCCCGCCGAAAGTTCTCCAGTTTCTGGCTGGGAATGCGGCCTTCCAGAAAAGCGCGGGCGTAGATGCCCGGCGCCGCGTGCCCCTGAAAGTAGACGATATCCCGATCGCCACCTTCGGTCTGCGCGTGAAGAAAATGGTTGAACGCCACTTCGTACAGAGTCGCGGCCGACGCAAAAGTCGAAATGTGCCCACCGATTCCGTCCTGAAGCTTGTTCGCCCTTACTACCATGGCCAGCGCGTTCCAGCGCACCAGGCTTTTGATCCGGCGCTCCATCTCCTGGCTGCCGGGGAACGGCGGCTGCTGCTTCGAGGGAATCGTGTTCTGATAAGGAGTGGTCGCGGTAAAGGGCAGGTTTACGCCCGCTTCGCGCCGTGCATGCAACGCCAATTGTTGCAGCAGCCTTCCCGCGCGGTCCGGTCCGCCTTTGGAAAGCACATAGTCCAATGAATCAAGCCACTCGCGCGTTTCCACCACTTCCAGGCCGTTCGTCTGCTGAGTCTCAGCCACCTGATATCACCATCCTTTAGGCGCTAAACACTCCATCATATTCAATAATGCGGATTTTTGCTGGCGGGTCCTTAAGAATTCGCCTGCGTCGGCGGAAGAAAAATAGCAGCCACGCCGCTGCGATATCATCTATGCTTTGTGTCTGCCGAGGATGGCCCCGAGAGGAGCAACTTTCCATGTTACGTTACGCGATTCTGTTCGTGATCCTTGCCGCCGCCGCCGCTCTAATCCCGCAGTTTCTGCATGGCAGCTCAGCGCCGGAAGTCGGCAGCGTCGCCCCCGATTTCACCCTTACTTCGCAGGAAGGTTCAACCGTCAGCCTCAAGGATTTTCGTGGCAAGTGGGTAGTCCTCTACTTCTATCCCAAGGATCAAACGCCCGGCTGCACCATTGAGGCACACAACTTCCAGCGTGACCTTGCCCAGTACACGCAGAAGAATGCGGTCATTCTGGGCGTGAGCGTCGACAGCGTGGATTCCCATAAGCAGTTTTGCGCCAAGGAAGGCCTGAATTTCAAGTTGTTGGCTGACACTGATAAAGAGGTCTCAAAGCAGTACGACTCGCTGATGAACTTTGGCGTGGTTAAAGTGGCCGCCCGTCACACGTTCATCATCGATCCCCAGGGCAAAGTCGCGAAGAGCTACACCAGCGTCGATCCAAACAAACATAGCCAGGAAGTGCTGGCGGCGCTCGATGATTTGCAGAAGTCGGGTTCCGGCGGTGGGAAGTAGGAATAGGCTAACCGATGCGGAGAAATGCTTCCGGTTCTTTTAGCTGACGCCGACGTTTCCGCGTTGGCTGGTCTTGCCCGCTTCGTAAAGAGACTGGATCTCCTGGATCTGTGAGGTCACGATCGGTGCGGAATATCCGGGATGCCGGAATTCCAGGTGCATCCCCCGCCCGATATAACGGGGCTTGAGCATCGACCCGCCCCAGGTACAACCTTCCAGCGTCACCAGCACGGGCTCAGGACAATACTCGGGGTGGCCCGAAATCAATGCCTGCCCGTCACCCTGCAACACTACACGGTAGCAACTGTGCTGCGTCTGGACGAGCAATGTCGTCTCCGGCGCCAGGTCCTGCAGCGATACCCCACCTTCGATCTCCGATTGCACAATATGGCGATTTACCACATCGCTGAGGTTAGGGTGCGGCCGGAAGTGAGTGATAAACGGATCCAAGCGAAAAGGCCCTTACCGTACGGGGAGTATATCCTGCATACTGCCGCAGGTCTAAGCGGTATTTGATGCCGGAGGGTCCTGTCCGGACGCGCTTATCCTGGTTCGGCGTGGCCCCGGTTGGGGAACCTCCGCCTCGAAGTGTATGAAATTATTGCGCGAACTGGCTCTGAGAGCCCCCTTCTCCAATACAGATCGCTATCGGAAAACCTGATGTTACCAAAGTCTAGGGGGAACCTAGCTCGAACAGCCCACCAAACCATGTTCATAGTAACTCTTGACGTTATTAACGATACACGTTACTATATGGCGTCGTGATCAGAAGCTTTGCCGACGACAAGACGCGGAAAGCGTGGGAGACGGGAAAGTCGCAAGATCCGCCGGCCAGAGCGTTGATACGAAAGTTCGCCGTGTTGGACTCGGCAACAACGTTAGGTGATCTTGCGGCAGTACCGGGAAACAATTTTGAGAAGTACCAGGACCACCGCAAAGGTCAATACAGTATCCGAGTGAACCAGAAGTATCGGCTATTTTTCACGTGGAAGGACGGCAACGCGCACGATGTCAGATTGGCAGACGAGCACTGATACAACCGAAACAGGATGGGGGACCGGGTTATGAGCATCGAGAGAACGGGTAATCCGAACTGGAAGGTTCATCCTGGCGAGATTCTGAAAGAAGAGTTCCTCAATCCGTTGGGAATGACGACCTACCAGCTCGCCAAGAAACTGGGCGTGCCAACTCCCCGGATCAACGACATCGTTCTTAAGAAGCGGGGTATCACGCCCGAGACTGCCGTACTGCTTGCCCGCTATTTCAGTACGACCGAGCAATTCTGGCTGAATCTTCAGGCCAATTACGATATCGACAGAGCGAAGCACCAACTTGCCCGCAAGCTCAAGGCGATTACACCACTTGCGGCCGCCATGGTTGGCTAAATTCTCTAGCGATGTGGCGTGTCCTCTCTTACATCCAGGGGCTTAGTCCGCCGGATGGGGCCGCGGCGGAACCGTGGGCAAACTCGGACTTTTGGCTGCCTTGCGGCGAACCGCCCAGGTGTGGAACCGGTCCAGATAGATGTAGACAACGGGTGTAGTGAACAGCGTCAGTGCCTGGCTGACAATCAAACCTCCGACGATTGTGATTCCCAATGGCCGCCGCAGCTCTGCACCTGTTCCCGTTCCTAAAGCCAGAGGCAATCCGCCCAGTAGCGCCGCTGCAGTCGTCATCATGATTGGCCGGAAGCGAAGAACACACGCTTCGTAAATCGAGTCCGTCGAATTCTTGCCGTCCTTGCGCTCTGTTTCGAGCGCAAAGTCGATCATCATGATCGCGTTTTTCTTCACGATTCCAATCAGCAGGATGATCCCAATCAAGCCGATGACATCCAGCGCATTGTGTGTGAGCAGCAAAGCCAACAACGCTCCCACGCCCGCTGACGGCAGGGTCGAGAGAATCGTGATTGGGTGAATATAGCTTTCATACAGAATGCCCAGAACAATGTAGACCGTCACCAGCGCCGCCAGAATGAGTATCGGCTCGTTCGCCAGCGACTGCTGGAAAGCTGCCGCCGTTCCCTGGAAACTGGGATGAATCGTGCCTGGAAAGCCGATCTGGCGCTCTGCGATCTCAATATCCCTGGTAGCCTGCCCCAGCGAAATGTTGGGCGCGAGATTGAACGAAATGGTCACCGACGGGAACTGTCCCTGGTGGTTGACCGCCAGGGCCGTGTTGTCGGTTTCGAAGTGCGTAAACGCAGACAGCGGAACCTGCGTGCCTGTCGTCGACGGCACATAGATGTCGTTCAATCCGTCCTGGCTCTGATAGAAACGCGGCTCGACCTCCATCACCACGTGATACTGGTTCAATGGCCGGTACATGGTCGAAACCTGCCGCTGACCAAAGGCGTCGTAGAGCGCGTTGTCAATCGTTTGGGCGGTCACTCCCAACCGCGACGCCGTGTCCCGATCCACCACGATCCGTGCCTCCAGTCCCTTATCCTGCTGGTCTGTATTCACGTCACGCAGGCTGGGGATCGTGCGCATCTTTGCCAACAGTCGCGGCGCCCAGGTGTTCAGTTCGTCCAGATCTTCGCCCTGAAGGGTGTACTGGAATTGCGCCTGGCTCTGCCGGCCGCCAATCGTGAGATCCTGTGCCGACTGCAGGAAGAGCGTTGCGCCGGGCACGACTGCGAGTTTTGGGCGAAGCCTGTTGATCACCTGATCTGCGGAAACTTTGCGCTCGCTCAGCGGCTTCAATGTCATGAAGAAGCGGCCCTGATTGGCTGCTGTGTTCCCTCCAGCAAACCCCATCACCGTATTCACCGCCGGATCCTTCATCACGATGGTCAGGAATTGCGTCATCTTGCGGCGCATGAGGCCGAACGAGATGTCCTGCGAGGCTTGCACGGAACCCATGACTCTGCCCGTATCCTGCTGCGGAAAGAACCCCTTGGGAACGATGATGTACAGGTAAACACTCAACGCGGCCGTCGCCACGGTGACCAACAGAGTGAAGGCCTGATGGCGCAGCACCCACTTCAAACCGTGTTGATACCCGAGGTGAATCCTGTTGAAGACGCCCTCGCTCAACCGGTACACCCTGCCGTGCTTCTCTTCGTCTAGCGGCTTTAGGAACTTCGCGCACATGGTCGGAGTCGTCGTCAACGACACCAGCAGCGACACACCAATCGCCACGCTCAACGTCACGGCGAACTCCCGGAACAGTCGGCCCACGATGCCGCCCATCAACAGGATCGGTATGAACACCGCCACCAGCGACGTGCTCATCGAGAGTACCGTGAACCCGATCTCCCTCGCTCCGCGATAGGCGGCCTGCACCGGCGGCATGCCCTGTTCCAGGTAGCGCGTGATGTTCTCCAGGACCACAATCGCGTCATCCACGACGAATCCAGTCGAGATCGCCAACGCCATCAGAGACAGGTTGTTCAGGCTGTAGCCCAGGAGGTACATCACCGCAAACGTTCCCACCAGTGACAGCGGGACGGCCACGCTCGGGATCATCGTCGCCCGTACCGTGCGCAGAAATACGAACACGACCAGAATCACCAAGATGATCGAGATGAGGAGCGTCACTTCGATGTCATGCACCGACGCACGAATCGTCGTCGTGCGATCCAGGGCAATGGTCACGTTGATTGCCGGCGAAATCGATGACTGCAGCTGTGGCATCAGCGCCCGCACGCGGTCCACCGTGCCAATGATGTTTGCGCCCGGCTGCCGGAAAACGATGATCAGCACCGCGGGCTTGCCATCCGACAGTCCAATATTCCGGATGTCCTCGACCGAGTCCTGCACGTCGGCCACGTCTCCCAGTCGGACTGCAGCCCCCGTGCTGTTGTTGTAGCCGACGATCAGGGACTTGTACTGGTCAGACAAAAACAGCTGATCGGTGTCATCGATCGTCCACGCATTTAGGGTGTTGGAAACTTCTCCCTTCGGACGGTTTGCATTGGCCGCGCCGAGAGCCGTACGCACCTGCTCCAATCCGATCCCGAACTTGTTCACCAGAGTCGGATTGATCTCGGCTCGCACGGCCGGCCGCGCTCCCCCTCCGACGAATACCTGTCCTACTCCTTCCACCTGCGCTAGCTTCTGGGAGAGGATTGAGTCAGCTGCGTCGTAAATGCGCGGCAGCGTGACGGTATCAGACGTCAACGCCAGAATCAGGATCGGCGCGTCTGCCGGGTTCGCTTTCCGGTAGTAAGGTGTCTGAGGCAGGTTGGTGGGAAGCTGTCCCCGTGCAGCGTTAATCGCCGCCTGAACATCCCGGCCCGCAGCATCAATATTTCGGTTCAGATCGAATTGCAGCACGATGCTGGTCGACCCCAGTTGGCTGGTCGACGTCATCTGATTGACGCCTGCAATTCGCCCAAACTGCCGCTCCAGCGGTGTCGCGACCGCCGATGCCATGGTCGCTGGACTCGCGCCAGGCAGACCTGCAGAAACCTGGATGACGGGGAATTCCACTTGCGGAAGCGGCGCCACGGGAAGGAAATTGAAGGCCAGTGCGCCCGCCATCAGAAGAGCTATGGCCAGAAGCGAAGTGCCGATCGGCCGCTTGATAAATGGAGCCGAAATATTCATGGCCTAGTCCGCCGACGAGTGCTCCTCTATCGGTTCTTCGATCTTATTCCCGATGCGGAAGCGGGAGAATCGCTGCGCCATCCGGTCGAACGCCAGATAGACCACCGGAGTGGTATACAGCGTCAGCAACTGGCTCAAAATCAGTCCGCCCACGATCGTGATACCCAGCGGGCGACGTAACTCCGAGCCTGTTCCACCGCCCAAGGCGAGGGGCAGGCCGCCGAGTAATGCCGCCATCGTCGTCATCATGATGGGCCGGAAACGCAACAGGCTCGCCTGGAAGATCGCCTCTTCCGGTTCCTTGTGCTCTACGCGCTCCGCCTCCAGGGCGAAGTCGATCATCATGATGGCGTTCTTCTTTACGATTCCGATCAGCAGGATGATGCCGATCAGCGCCACAACACCCAGATCATTTCCTGTGATCAGCAAAGCCAGAATTGCGCCTACACCAGCCGAGGGCAGAGTCGAAAGAATCGTGATGGGATGGATGTAGCTCTCGTACAGCACACCGAGCACGATATAAACCGTGATCACTGCGGCCAGAATCAACAGCGGTTCCGAGGAGAGAGAATTACGAAACGCTGCCGCCGTTCCCTGGAAACTGGTGTGAATGCTCGCCGGAAGGCCGATCTCCTTTTCCGCTTCATCGATCGCCTTCGTCGCCTCTCCCAGCGATACGCCCGGCGCCAGGTTGAAAGACACCGTCACGACGGGGAACTGGCCCTGGTGATTGATCGCCAGCGCGGCATTCGAGGGCTGAAAGTGGGTAAACGACGCCAGCGGAACCTGCGTCCCATTGCTCGACTTCACATAAATGTCTTTCAGCGCTTCCGGATCTTGCCGGAACTGCGGATCGACCTCCAGCACGACGTGATACTGGTTCAACTGCGTGAACATCGTCGACACCTGCCGCTGCCCAAACGCGTCGTACAGCGTGTTGTCGATGGCTTGCGGAAGAATGCCGAGCCGCGACGCCGTATCACGATCGATGACGAGATTCGCCTCCAGGCCGTTGTTCTGCTGATCGGTTGCCACGTCGTGCATCTGCGGTAACGTGCGCAGTTTCTCTACCAGCTTCGTCGACCACGCCGCCAGTTCCTGCGCATCCGTATCTTCCATCGAATACTGGTACTGGGTCCGGCTGACACGGTCTTCTACCGTCAGGTCCTGCACCGGCTGCATGTAGAGCGTGATGCCTTCAACCTTTGCTAGTTCCGGCTGCAGCCTTCGAATCACATCCGATGCTGTCGTGTCCCTCTCGTCACGCGATTTCAGGTTGATCTGAATACGCCCGCTGTTCGGTGTCGTATTGGTTCCGTCGACCCCGATGAAAGATGACAAACTCTCCACGTCCGGGTCTTTCAAAATAATCCCGGCCAGCGCCTGCTGCCGCTTCGCCAATGCATCGAAGGAAATATTCTCCGGTGCCTCCGAGATGCCCAAAATCACGCCCGTATCCTGCACCGGGAAAAAGCCTTTGGGTACGACCACGTAAAGAAAGAGCGTGAGAACCAACGTTCCAAAGGTCACTAACAACGTGATCGTCTGGTGCTTCAGCACGAACTTCAGCGTCCGCCCGTAGAACGCCACCACGCTGTTATAAAAATTCTCCGACGCCCGATAGAACCGCCCCTGCTTGTTGGGGTCGTGCCTCCGCAGCAGTTTCGCGGCCATCATCGGCGTCAGCGACAAGGACACCAGCGCCGAGACGATAATCGTTACTGCCAGCGTCACTGCGAACTCGCGGAACAATCTGCCCACGATGTCGCCCATGAACAAAAGCGGGATCAGCACCGCAATCAACGACACCGTCAGCGAAATAATCGTGAAACCGATCTGACCGGATCCCTTGAGCGCCGCCTCGAGTGGCGAATCGCCTTCCTCCAGGAAGCGGTCGATGTTCTCAATCATTACAATCGCGTCATCGACCACGAACCCTGTGGAGATCGTCAACGCCATCAACGTGAGATTGTTCAGGCTGTATCCCAGCAGGTACATGACGCCGAACGTGCCCACCAGCGACAGCGGAACCGCCACGCTCGGGATCACCGTCGCAGACAGGTTCCGCAAAAACAGGAAAATGACCATCACTACCAGCGCAACGGTCAACATCAGCTCAAACTGAACGTCCTTCACCGACGCTCGAATGGTCTGAGTGCGATCAGTAAGAATCGCCACTCGAACGGAGGACGGAAGCGAAGCCTGCAGTTGCGGCAACAGCTTCTTGATCCGATCCACCACGCTGATAATGTTCGCGCCGGGCTGCCGCTGGATGTTCACAATCACAGCCGGCGTCTGGTTCATCCACGCGGCCTGCTGCGTGTTCTCCACGCCATCCACGACGGTGGCGACATCCGAAACTCGCACCGGCGCGCCGTTCCGGTAAGCGATAATGATGGGCCCGTACTGGCTGCTCGCCAGCAGTTGATCGTTTGCCCCTATCGTGTACGACTGCCGCGGCCCGTCCAGCACGCCTTTGGCCTGGTCGACATTCGCCGCTGCCAGCGCCGTTCGCAAATCTTCCAGACTCAAGCCGTACGACGCCAGCGCCGTCGGATTCGCCTGAATTCGCACCGCCGGCTTCTGGCCGCCGCTGATAGAAACCAGACCCACGCCCGGAAGCTGCGAAATCTTTTGGGCCAGTGCGGTGTCCGCCAGATCCTCGACTTTCGACAGTGCGAGCGTCTCCGAGGTTAGCGCTAGGGTGAGAATCGGCGCGTCGGCAGGATTTACTTTGCTGTAAATCGGAGGGTTCGGAAGATCGACGGGCAGATATGTAGAGCCAGCATTGATGGCCGCTTGTACCTGCTGCTCCTCGATGTCGATGTTCTGATCAAGGTTGAATTGCAGCGTGATGACCGAACTCCCAAAGGAACTGGTCGACGTCATCTGCTGCAGGCCCGGCACTTGCCCAAACTGGCGCTCGAGTGGTGCCGTCACCGACGACGCCATCACGTCCGGATCGGCGCCCGGATAAAACGTGACTACTTGAATCGTGGGATAGTCAACTTCCGGGAGCGCGGACACTGGAAGTTGTGTGTACGCGACCATCCCGACCAGCATCAGGCCGACCATTAACAGGGTCGTTGCGACTGGCCGTAAAACGAAAATCCGCGACGGACTCATGACCCTCCGGCAGCAGCGGAAGAAGCCGACTGTGCCGATCGTCCTCCGCCCGAACCGCTAACGCGCGGTTCCACTTTCGATCCGCCCTGCAGTTTGTCCTGGCCGTCCGTCACCACCACATCGCCTGGAGCGATACCGCTCGCGATCGCGGTCAGGTTGTTTTGTGTGATTGCCACCGTGACCGGCTTGACCTCAACCGTCTTGTCCGTCTTGACCGCGTAAACAAAGTTTCCTTGCGGCCCGCGCTGGATCGCCGCTGCCGGCACGATGGTTGCGTCCTTCCTGGTCTCCAGCAGAAGCTGCACATTCACGAATTGATTCGGCCACAGGGTGGCATCTTTGTTGTCAAAAATTGCTTTCAGCCGCCCCGTGCCCGTGGTCTGGTCGATCTGGTTGTCGATCGTCAGCAGCTTGCCCGTTGCCAGTTTCGTCTGGTCGTCGCGGCTGTATGCGTCGACCGGCAACGTGCCCTTCGCCATCTTTTGCGCCACTGCGGGAAGCTGATCTTCCGGCAGCGTGAAGATCACGCTGATCGGTTGCAGCTGCGTGATGACCAGCATTGGATTGGTGTCGGTCGCATGCACCATATTCCCCACATCTACCAGTCTCAGCCCAATCCTGCCGCTGATCGGCGCCGTGATGTGACAGTAAGCGAGATTGAGCTTCGCGTTGTCGACCGCCGCTTGATCCGCACGAACCGCGCCTTCGAGCTGGTCGGCGGTCGCCTGTTGCGTGTCCACCTGCTGTTGCGACATCGCCCCTGACTGTTGCAACAAATCCTTGAAACGCTGGTAATTCAGCTTGGCGTCGCGCAATGAGGCTTGATCGCGAAACAACTGGGCTTGTGCCTGACTTAGAGCGACCTCGTACGGACGTGGATCGATCAGCGCCAGCAGTTCGCCTTGATTGACGTGTTGGCCTTCTTTGAAGTTCACTTGCACCAGTTGACCGTCTACCCGGCTCTTCAAGCTCACAGTGTTGTAAGCCGTAACCGATCCCAGACCCGATAGGTACACAGGCATGTCTTGCTTTTTCGCCGTCGCTACGCCAACAGGAACCACTTGAGCCGCCGCTGCTCGCGCCGTCGTCGGTTTCGGATCGCTGTTGCTGCAGCTCACCAGCATCGCGCAGAGCATCAGCACGACCGCAAACTGCGCAGCCACCCTCAGGACCGGTTGCCGTTGCTCGGAAAGAACTCTTCCATCTGCCGTCAAAGAATTGCTCCCACTCACCAAGAACAGGGGATGATTACTATTAGAATAACAACCGGCAAGGCATCTCATTAGTATCTTCATAACGCGTGCACTTATTGGACGCGCAACCTCGAGACTCGGTTGCGGCTTATCTGAAAGAGCGGCTATTTGGACGCTGAATGTGAGATCGCACGCCCTGAAAAGTACAACCCCATTGTCACAGAAACCTCTTGCAGAGCGCTGATTTATCAAAAACCTTTACAAATCTTTACCTATATTGAACGAACTCACATGAAGATTGACTCGAATGCCGCGCGTGTCGCTCGAAACGGCTTGTCGGCGCCTGGGAGATGCGCGCGAAAGCGCTACAGAAGTATTCCCGCGATCGATGCCGACATGAGGTTCGCCATCGTTCCCGCCAGCATGGCCCGCACGCCAAACCGTGCCAGTTCACTCTTCTTATTAGGAGCGAGCGCGCCAATCCCGCCGATCTGAATTCCGATCGAACTCAAATTCGCGAATCCACACAGCGCAAACGTCGCAATTGTGAAAGAGCGCGGATCCATGGTCGCCTTTTGCGCACCCAGCGCTGAGTACGCTACCAGCTCATTCAGGACCATCCGCGTTCCCAGCAGATTCCCCACAGTCATGCAATCGTGCCACGGTATTCCGATCACCCATGCCACCGGCGCGAACAGCGCTCCCAATACTCGCTCCAGGCTGGTCGGGAACCACATAAAACCATGGTTTGCCAGGCCGTTGTGAATGCCGCCCATGATCCCGTTTGCTAGAGCAATCAGCGACAGAAAGGCGATCAGCATAGCTGCCACATTCAGCGACAAGTTCAGACCGTCGGTCGTTCCCCGCGCGATCGCTCCCAGCAGATTCTCACTCTTCTCCGTCGCCACCTCCTCTTCGCTCATCACCACGCGCCCGGCGGTCTTGGGAAATTCTGTCTCGGGCACCAGCATCTTCGACATCAGGATGGTTCCCGGCGCGGTCATGATCACTGCGCTCAACAGATGCTTCGGCTCCGCCCCAAATGCGATATACGCTGCCATCATGCCACCGGAAACGTGTGCCATCCCGCTGGTCATTACGGTCATCAGCTCAGACTTTGTCAGGTCTGGAAGGAATGGGCGAATCGTCAGCGGTGCCTCGGTCTGTCCCATGAAGATGCTCGCCGCGACGTTCAGCGACTCAGCACCGCTGGCGCCCATGAAGCGCGTCATCACCCGCGCCGCCTGCTTCACGACGAACTGCATTACGCCTATGTGGTAGAGAATTGCGAACAGCGCTGCAATAAAGATGATGGTGGGCAGAACCTGAAAGGCGAAGTAGAAGCCGAGCTTCGAACCGGGCTTCCCCAACTCACCGAAGAGAAATTGGGATCCGGAGAAGGCGTAGCTGAGCAGCCGGTTAACTCCGTCTCCCGCTTTCTGAAACATCAAGCGGCCAATTTCGGCTCGCAACACAAACACGGCAAACGTCAGCTGCAGCCCCAGTCCCCACGCCACTGTCTTCATGCGAATGGCTCGCCGGTCGGTGGAGAACGCGTATCCCAACGCTAACATCGTGAGCAGACCGAGAATGCCGGTGAATCGCCCCATTTAGCTTTTCCCCCCGGATTTTTCTATGACCCGATGAATTAGCGGACGCCTGTGTGTCGGCGGCGCTTCGCCGATCTGGTAACTCTCCGCGAGCATCTTCTTCGCGCGTTCGGCCTTAGCCTCAGAATTGAAGTGGATGGTGCATAGTGACTCGCCGCGCTCCACGCGCTCCCCCACCTTCTTATGCAGCACAATCCCGACGGCTGGATCGACCGCGTCTTCTTTCTTCTCGCGCCCTCCGCCCAGGATCACGCACGCCGTACCCACCGCTTCGCACTGGATGGCGGTTACGAATCCGCTTTGAGCACTCTTCACTTCCAGTGTGTGCTTTGCATGTGGCAGTCGCGTGGGATCGTCGATCGCCTTGACGTCTCCGCCATGCAGTGCCACCATTTGGCGGAATCTTTCGAGTGCTTTTCCGGATCGAATCATTTCCTCCGAAACCTTCTTCCCCTCTTCCACACTCGAGACGCTCCCGCCGACGTAGAACATCCATCCTGCCAGTTCCAGGCAAAGCTCTCGCAAATCCTCCGGCCCACCTCCGCGCAGAACGTCGAGGACCTCCTCTACCTCCAGGGTGTTGCCCACCTTAAGGCCGAGCGGCTGGTCCATGTCGGTAATCAACGCAACCACGCGCTTCCCCATGCGCTCACCGGTTTCCACCATCAGTTCTGCCAGGTGAACGGCATCTTCTTCTTTCTTCATGAAGGCGCCGGAGCCCGTCTTCACATCCAGGACAAGCGCGTCGATGCCCTCCGCGAGTTTCTTGCTCATGATCGAGGCGCAGATCAGGCTCGGACTTTCGACCGTGCCCGTCACATCCCGCAGCGCATACAGTTTTCGGTCCGCGGGAGCAATCTCTGCTGTTTGCCCGATCATCGCGCAGCCGCACGCGTGCAGCACCTCGCGAAACCTCTCCACGGAAAGATTTACATTGAAGCCTGGAATCGATTCCAGCTTGTCCAGGGTTCCGCCAGTGTGTCCCAGCCCACGCCCGCTGATCATCGGAACGGCGAGCCCGCCAGCGGCAACTAATGGCGCGAGCACCAGGGAAGTCTTGTCGCCTACGCCGCCCGTCGAGTGTTTATCCACCTTCTTCGCGGGGTGCGACGAAAGATCCAGCACCTCTCCGGAGTGCAGCATCGCGTGCGTAAGTGCCGCAGTCTCGGCGCGCGTCATGCCGCGCAGGACCGTCGCCATCAGCCAGGCTGAAACCTGATAGTCGGCAGTTTCACCTCGCGTGTAACTATTAACAAGGTGCTCGATCTCCGCCTGTGACAGTTCGTGCCCATCCCGCTTTCGCCGGATCACATCAATCACGCGAATATGGGGCGTGACAGTTTGCGGCTTATTCACTGAGTCGAAATCCTTCCGGCAGAAGATCGGTAATCGGTGCTTCCGTCCAGCCCTTCGCGCTTTTGAAGAAAATCGTGGCCTTGGGGCCAAATTCGTAGATCACCTGGCGACACGCACCGCACGGAGAGCACGCAACATCTTGCTCGGTGACGACCGCCACCGCGCGAATCACCAGCTTCGGCCCTGATTGCGCCACTGCGGAAAAGATTGCCGTCCGCTCCGCGCAATTCGTCATCCCGTACGAACTGTTCTCCACATTGCAGCCTGTGAACACTTCCCCACGGCCGGTCAGGATCGCGGCTCCCACTTTGAAATGTGAGAAAGGAGCATAGGCATTCTTCATCGCCTTGCGCGCAGACTTCATCAGCAGGCCACGATGCCGCGAAGAGATCTCTTTCTGATGACTGGCCATATGGATAGAAATCGAGACACGACTGCGTCAAAATTGCGCGCCTGATTGTAACCCTTCAAGGGAAAACTCAGTATGGTTTCTTAGGCGGGCTGGTCAGTCTTCCCGAATGCTCTCTAAGCAGTGTTTTCCGCAAGTAAAAAGGGGAGAGGTGCGACCCAACCTCTCCCCACTCCCCCGAAATCCAGCTAGCCCGCAACCGCGGGCGAGGTTACGGTTTCCGGCGCACGCGTCGTCATCTCGGTCTCCTGTGCGTCCACTACGGCAATGGCAGCCGCGTTTACGATCTCCTCCACCTCTGCTCCCCGCGCCAAAAGGTGCACAGGCCTGCTCATGCCCATGAGGATCGGGCCGAGCGTCTCAGCGCCTCCAATTTTCGACAGGAGCTTGTAGGCGATATTGGCCGAATTCAGATCGGGGAAGATCAACACGTTGGCTCCGCCCTTGAGGGTGCTGAACGGGTAAGTCTCCTGCAGAATCTCTGGAGACAATGCCACGTCCGCCATGATCTCTCCATCCACCATTAGATCGGGATCAGCCTTGTGCAGCAATTCGACCGCCTTGCGCACCTTGTCGCAGACCGGATGGTTACTGCTGCCAAAGCTGGAGAATGACAGCATGGCCACACGCGGTTCCACCTCGAAACGCCGCGCCACATCCGCCGTACACAGGGCAATTTCCACCAAGTCCTCCGCGCTGGGCTCGATATTCACACTGGTATCCGCGAGAAAATAGACTTCTCCCTTGCGTGTGATCATCGCGTAACACCCGGAGACCTTGTGCAGGCCTTCGCGCACGCGCAGGATTTGCAGCGCGGGGCGGATCACATCTGGAAAATGCTGACTGACACCCGAAACCAGCGCGTCGGCATCCCCCATGTGCACCATCATCGAACCAAATACGTTGTGATCGTTGATGAGGCTAGCGGCCTCGGTCAGCGTTACTCCGCGGCGCTGCCGCAGCCGGAAGAGTTCCTGTACATATCGTTCGCGCAGCGGAGATGTCGCTGGGTCCACGATCTTCACATCTTTCAGCTCCAGGCCCAGGTCGACGGCTTCGGCTTTAATCGTCGCCGCTCTACCCAGCAGAATCGGCACCGCAATCTTTTCTTCCACCAGGGTGTGGCACGCCCGCAAGATTTTTTGATTCTCTCCCTCGGGAAAGACTACCTGCTTCGGTTTTGCTTGCGCCTTATGAACCATCATGCGTGCGATCTCATGGCTCTTGCCCAGCCGGCGCTCCAGCTGTTCACGGTAACTCGCCAGGTCAACCGGCTCCTGTGCCACTCCGCTTTCCATAGCGGCTCTGGCCACGGCTGCTGCCTCCCACACCAGAACACGGGGATCGAACGGCTTCGGAATCAGATAGTCAGGGCCGAACTTCAGTCGCTCAACGCCGTAGGCCCGGCACACCGAATCCGGAACATCTTCCTTCGCCAATGCCGCCAGAGCGCGCGTCGCCGCCAGCTTCATCTCTTCATTAATAGCGGTTGCCCGAACATCCAGGGCACCCCGGAAGATGAAGGGGAAGCCGAGAACGTTGTTCACCTGGTTGGGATAGTCAGAGCGCCCAGTCGCCATGATTACGTCGTCGCGGCACGCCCTGGCGTCTTCATATGTGATCTCCGGATCCGGATTCGCCATGGCAAAAACGATCGGACGCGGTCCCATGGACACTACCATCGCCTGCGTCACCACACCTTTACCCGAGAGCCCGACAAAGACGTCAGCACCTTGCATCGCGTCGGCCAGAGTCCGCAACTCGCTCGGGTGCGCGAACCGCTCCTTGTACGGGTTCATCCCTTTCGTGCGTCCCTGGTAGATCACCCCCGAGGTGTCGCACATAGTAATGTTCTCGCGCTTCACACCGAGCCGCACGTAATGCTCGGCGCACGAGATCCCGGAGGCGCCCGCGCCGTTGAACACCACATGTACCTTGCTGATTTCCTTGCCCGCAACTTCCAGCGCATTCAGCAGGGCCGCACCGGTAATGATCGCGGTCCCGTGCTGATCGTCGTGGAATACCGGGATCTTCATCGTCTTCTTCAGCGTTTCTTCGATGTGGAAGCACTCCGGCGCCTTGATGTCCTCCAGATTGATGCCCCCGAACGTTGGCTCGAGCAATTGGCAGAATTTGATCACTTCCTCTGGATCGTGCGTGTTGACTTCGATATCGAACACATCCACGTCCGCGAACCGCTTAAATAGAACGCACTTGCCCTCCATGACTGGCTTGCCGGCAAGGGCGCCGATATCACCCAGGCCGAGGACCGCAGTGCCGTTACTTACGACAGCAACCAGGTTTCCCCGTGCCGTGTATTTGTAGGCATCGTGCGGGTTCTTCTGAATCTCCAGGCAGGGTTCCGCAACCCCCGGCGTATACGCCAGGCTCAAATCGCGCTGGGTACGGCAAGGCTTCGTGGGAGTAACTTCAATTTTCCCCGGGCGCGAGCCAGAATGATAGTCAAGTGCTTGTTGCTTGGTTACGGCCATAGTTCCTCCTGTGTTATGTCTCGGTCGAGAGCGGGTAATTCCAGATCACTGAAACGAAAAAGCCCTGCTCCTCCAACCACAGCTCTACCAAAGGCCCGTCACGATCACTTCATCTGCGAGATCGTCCGTGGCGAGATCTGCTTAAACAGTCGACCACGCCGTCTCATTGACGATCTGCTGCACGGTCGGCTTGACCAGGCGCTCGAAATCTGCCCATGCCAGTCGCATCAACTCCCGGTGCGATCCTGCGTTGAAAGCGATTTCCTTGTCCTCGGAAAGCGTCTCGTCGACGAAAACTTTCATGCCGTATAGATTGCCGAACGGCGGCATCGCGCCCGTCTCGCAGTCGGGAAATCTGCTCTTGAATTCCAGTTCCGACGCCAACTCGGCCGTCTTCGCTCCGGTGATTCTCTTCAGCAGAGCCAGATCTACATGGACAGCAGCCGGCACCACTGCCATAGCGAATTCTCCGTCAAGCTTCACGATTACGGTTTTGGCTAACTCCCGGCCGCGGACATGCGCCAGCGCTGCCACTCCTTGTGCGGTATATGCAACAGAGTGAGTAATCACTACATACTTGACCCCATAACTATCCAAGAAATCCTTAAGTCTGGTGAGCGACATAAATATCTCCTATCGTTCCGTCGGTAGCTGTGTCCGGCTCCCAGAGTTGACGCTCGGTGCCCTCCTGAAGCTGATCCAGCAGCTGTGGGAAATGTTGGACTACCTTCTTTACTGCTATTTGGACCGCCGCTGACAACTCCGTGCTCGGCGCAGCACTCTCTATCTCAATACCCAAAAGGAACATTCGAGGCGATTGCAACCCCAACGCCCTACGTAGTTCGAGGATTTCCTTCAAGCCCCATCCATGGAGCGAAAAAGCCGCTTCATTTCGTGACTCCATCTCTGCAGCCGATAAGGCCAGCAATTGAATTGTCCCCGGCGCGGCGCCCGAGACGAGCGCGTCTACAAAGACGATAGTGTCGGCCTCGTCCAGAATCTCAAGCACATCCATTTGCGGAAGCTCAAGGAAGTGGCAGGCCACCAGCCCCTGTTGGCGCAGTTGAGATATCAACTGCAAACCGACTGCATCGTCGCCGGCTAGACCGTTTCCCAGTCCAACCACCAGGACCCGTCCCAGGTTGTGATTCGGTTCTTCCAGCGCTCTGTTTTGCTCGGTACTCTCCATTTCTAGCTCCGCCGAATTCTCACCTTCGTAAAATGAGTCGAGCATGAAATGCACGGGTCGTAGTTCCGCACCAGATGCTCGCAGGCGCGGATGATCTCCTCGTCAGGCCGCTGTATGAGTGACGGCACCAGTAGACGCAGGTCGTCCTCCATGCGCCGCAGGTTCTGCGACGTTGGCGGCACAATCTTGGCGAACTCGACCAGTCCCTGCTCGCTGAAACGATAGCGATGAAACAGAATTCCCCGTGGCGCTTCCGTTGCCGCGCACCCTTCTCCCTTTCGAATCGTGAAGTCCACGCGGCTGCGCTGCGGTTCCTGGTAGGACTCGATGACAGCCAGAGCCTCTCCGCATGCATGCACGAGTTCAACCGCACGCGCCAGGGCACCGAGGAAGGGATTCCGCACCGGCAGCGTCATCCCCGCTGCCATCCATGCCTGCTTCGCTTGCGGGAATAGTCTGTCGTGATTCAGGTTCAGACGCGCCAGTGGCCCCACAAAGTAGCTTGTTCCCGCCTGCGCCCGGACCGAGTGCAGTGCCGTGGACCGCTTAACGTGCTCCTCCAGAAACGCATGCTCGTACTGGGAGGGAGGGAGATTGAGGCCTCGTGACGAAACTACGGTTCCCTCATTCATCGCGTATTCGTCCGGATGCGAGAGGCAAACGAACTCATAGTCTGGGGTAATGTCAGGAAAACGAAAACCACTGACCCAGTTCACTGTCTCAAGTGCCGCCTTGATTGCCCAATCCAGGTCCGATCGTAATTTGAGCAGCTCTTCCCGCCGCGGAACCTTGTAGAATCCGCCCACGCAAACCGACACCGGGTGAATTGCCCGTCCACCAAGCAATTCAAGAAGATGGTTGCCGATCTTCTTCAGCCGCAGCCCACGCTTCACTTCGGCGCCATACTTTTCGGCCATTGAGACCGCGCTTTCATAGCCGAGAAAGTCCGGGGCGTGCAGCAGGTAAATGTGCAGCGCGTGGCTTTCGATCCATTCCGCGCAATAAAGAAGACGGCGCAACGCACGGACCGCCGGATCCGCCACGATGCCCAGCCCATTCTCCAGAGCGTGCACCGAACTCATCTGGTAAGCAACCGGGCAGATCCCGCAGATTCGGGCAACAATGTCGGGCACTTCCTGGATGTGCCGACCCTGCAGAAAAGCTTCAAAGAACCGAGGCGGTTCAAAGATATTGAGCTGCACATCTTTGACCTGCCCGCCCTCCAGGCACAGCGAGATTCCTCCTTCGCCCTCCACTCGCGAGAGATTCTCCAGCCGCAACGTCCGAGTAATGTCCTGCGTCATTGCCCGGTGCCTCCCAGCTTTTCGCTCGCGGAACGGAAGGCCTCCGCATATCCAGTGAATCCGCGCAGCAGGCGAACCAGCGCATCGCGCTGCATTCCTGTGCTCAGCATGTAAGAACCAAGCGATTCGGGATTGGGCGTCTCCATTGGCCCGAAACATCCGTAGCAGCCGCGGTTGTAAGCCGGACAAATTGCCCCACAACCTGCGTGCGTCAACGGGCCCAGGCACGGAGTTCCGTGCGCGACCAGAACGCAGGTTGTTCCTCTCCTCTTGCATTCCACGCACACCGAGTGCGCCGGCAAGTGCGGCTCTCGGCCCAGAAGCAGCGCCGTGAGCACTTCCAGCAGCTGATACCGGTTGACCGGGCAACCGTTCAACTCGAAGTCCACCGCCACGTGCGAAGAAATCGGCGTTGATTTCGCCAGCGTGTCGATGTATGCCGGCGTGGCATAAACAGCCCGCACGAACTCTCCAATATCCTTCCAGTTCCGCAGTGCCTGAATCCCGCCTACGGTCGCGCAGGCGCCAATCGTGACCAGATACTTCGAATCCCGCCGCACCTGGCGGATCCGCTCGATATCGTGCTCGGTCGTGATCGATCCTTCCACCAGGGCGACGTCGTACGGCCCCGGTTCGGTGTGCGTTCGGGCTTCGAGGAAATGAACAATGTGGACTTCAGCCGCCAGTGCCAGCAGTTCATCCTCAAGATCGAGCAGCGAGAGCTGGCACCCATCGCAAGAGGCGAACTTGAAGACCGCCAGCCGGGGCTTGCCATTCGCCGGCATTAGAAGTCCTCCTTCCCGAAAAATGGCTCAATCGCTGCGTAGTTGAGCACCGGTCCCTGGCGGCACATGAACGTCGGCCCGAACTGGCAGTGTCCGCAGAAGCCCACCGCGCACTTCATATTCCGCTCCATCGAGATGAAGATCGACTCCTTCGGCACCCGGCGAGCCAGAGCTTCATAAATCACAAAGCGCATCATGATCTCCGGCCCACAGGTCAGCACCAGAGTCCGCGGATGATCGATGCGGATGCGATAGAACAGCATGGGGACAACACCGACCTGCCCGCGCCAGTTTTCGTCGGCCCGATCCACCGTGACGTGCACTTCGACACCGCCACGTTGCCACTCGTCAAATTCATCGGTGTACAGCAGGTCCGGAGGAGTGCGTCCGCCATACATCAAGGTCACGCGTCCATAGTCCTTACGGTTGCGCAGCACGGTAAGAATCAGGGGACGAAGTGGCGCCAACCCGATCCCGCCGGTAACGATCAGCAGGTCCTTGCCGAGCGCTTTCTCCATCGGCCACGCGCTGCCATACGGACCTCGCACGCCAATGATGTCGTTCACCTTCAGGCGGCCCATCGCTCGAGTCACGCTCCCCGCGTAGCGGATCGTGTGGCCGAGGGGTTGGGGCTGGCTGGGATCGGAACTCATCGAAATCGCGACTTCTCCGAACCCTGGCAGATAGAGCATGTTGAACTGGCCGGGCAGGAAGTGATAAGCCGCGGCCACCATCGGATCTTGAAACTCCAGAAAAAACGTCGAGATGCCGTACGCCTCCGGTTTGATGAACCGAACCACCGCCGCATTAGGCAGCATAGGATCCGCATGCGTGACAATCTCAGGCACCGTCATGATCGCATCGCTCATTTCGCACCTGTCGCGCGAATCGCCCTTAATTCCTCGGTGATGTCGATCCCCACCGGGCACCAGGTAATGCAGCGCCCGCAGCCCACGCAACCCAGCATCCCGAACTGATCGATCCATGAAGCCAGTTTGTGCGTGAGCCACTGCCGGTACCGCGACCGCACCGTTGGCCGCAGATTTCCGCCATGCACATGCGAGAAGTCGAGCACAAAGCAGGAGTCCCACACCCGCGTGCGTTCGGCGGCAGTTGCGCGCAGGTCGCTCGAATCCTCAACCGTTGTGCAGAAGCAGGTGGGACACACCATCGTGCAGTTGGCACAGGAGAGACAACGCTTCGCCACCGCCTCCCACCGCGGGTGTTCCAGATTGCGGTAGAGCAGTTGGGGCAGATCATCGGTCCGCATCTCCCGCCGGATCTGGCGTTCCGTGTGCTGCATGACTTGCGTTGCCCGTCCCAGATCAAACGCCGTCGCTGCCTGCCAGCCGCTGTCGCGCAACATTTCCGACCCCGCTTCGGAGCCGACCTCCAACAGGAAGCTGTCGGTTAGTTCCGTCAGAGCCAGATCAAACCCGCTTACGGCTTTAGGGCCCGTTTTGGTTGATGTGCAGAAGCAGGAAGAGCTTGCCGTGGTGCAGTTCACCACCAGAAGGAACGCATGTTCGCGGCGCCGGGCATAGTGCGGATCACGGTAATCATCGCCCAGAAAAACGCGGTCCTGGACGAAGATCGCATTCAAGTCGCAAGGCCGCACTCCAATAAAAGCAAACCGGGGGCCGACCTTCTCCGGACGCTGCAGCACCCACTGGCCCGACTCCTTGTTTACGGAATACAGCGTGATCGAGGGCGCGTGCAGAAACTGCTTCCACGACTGCGCGCTCACATTGAAGGAAAACCACTGGCTGTCCGCCGACTTTTCCACCTTGTAGTGGCCAGGCTGCTGGTCGTCACGAAAGCCGCGTGGAAGGTCTTGCACCCCCTGAATCTCTTCCAGAGTCACCGCGCCATCGCGGACCGTGGGACCAATCAGCGCAAATCCGGCATTCCGCAGGTTGTCCAACACTACTTGAAATGCGGGCTTGGGCAGGACCACGCTGGCGGCGACTCGCGGAATTCCAGCGGCAGACATAGTCCCCTTTCCTAGTCGGCGGCAAACACGTCCAGCATTTGCAGTTGCGTAGCCTTAAGCCGTGTGCTGATCACGCCAGCCAAAGCCTTGTAAATCTCGTACCCGAACGGACAGTCGACCAGACACCGGTCAATCAGCATTCCGCCCTTGATGCCAAACACCTCGGTGGGCTCCATCGCTCGGGCGCTCGCCGTCTCGTGCCGCGGCTCAATCAGCGCCGACCAACTGAACACCTCGCCCGGCCCCAGGGTTAGAATTCTTCGCAAGCCGCGAGTGGGCACATAAACCTCGATAGCCACACATCCGCTCTTTACCAGGCAAAGGTAGAGGCTGGGATCGTTCTGCCTGAAAATCACCTCATCCCGGTCGTACTGGAGAATCTCCGCGTAGGAGAGCAACTTCTGTTGTGAACTTGGGCTAAGGCTGTGCAGGAAGCCAACCTGAAGGGTGTCTTCTTCTCGCAAATTCACGGGCTGCCTCCTGAGCAGGCTAGAGTGAGCCCGAGCGGTCCTTCTGTCTTGGGCGTGGCCAGACGATTACACAGTGATGGTAGTTGCCACGTGAGAACCCGGCGGTGACGCGTCTCACGTGCAGCTGTGACCCAGAACATGCTCTGAGGACCCGAGCCGCCGGCCAGCAAATGGGGTTCTTCAAACACTAAAGTCCACGGCCGATCTCCCGAATCGGCAGGAATTTGAGGAGTTACTGATGTGCCCCGGCTTTGGCACGGGTGTGCCATGGTGCGCGCGGACGGCTCCGCCGACAATTAACGGGTAGCGAGAAAACGCTCATGTACACAAAAGTCATCAATAAGGAACTGCTTCTTCTGCTCGCGAGCAACTACGAGCTGAATCCCTGCCATTTTGTGACCTTGCCGAAGGAAACCGGTCGATTCCTCATTTATGCGCGTGGCTCTGGCCGAACTGAGGAACGAGGGTTACGTGGAAGAGCAGATGAGAGGAGTCGTGCGGCTCACGGCTCGCGGCTACAAAGTGTGCAAGAGCAACTCCATTTTTGCCGCCTAGATCAACGCCATTCTTCCGAGTTGTAGCTTCCGGCTACCTTGCCCAACATATTTTTGCGCCTGATTTCGGCCTGTGGTAGCCTCTTTTCAACACTAGCCAAATTAAAGTCCCTTCTTCCGCCTCGTCGTCGCCCTGGCCCCAAGGAGCGTGCGTGTCCAGTACTGGTAATACTCTCTCTGACTTGCGTCCATCCCCGTGGAAGCTGGCTGCGGGGTACTGGAAGCAGAACCGGGCGGTGATTCTCATTCGATTGGGTATGGCCCTGTTAGCAGGAACGACCCTCTGTCGAGCATTTGGAATTCGCCTGCTCAGATAACAGCACGTTGTCGCTGACGAGCCAAAATGTCCCGCACCCGCTACAATTGAACCTGCGCAGATGCCGCAATGTCTGTTTCTGCCGGGCCCGTAGCTCAGCGGTTAGAGCAGTGGACTCATAATCCATTGGTCCAAGGTTCAAATCCTTGCGGGCCCACCAACCTTGGCACTGAGTCCAACCCATTCGAGGAAAACCTAGTTAGCGAGCACGGCAGGGCGCCAACGTCAGAGCATTCGGCATCGACAAAGCTCTCGCCCATCACTGGCAGCACCAGCATCGCGAGGCGGTCTCGAGGATCATGAGGGACGCGCTGATCTTGCTTGGACATATCGAGGAATCTTTGCCCCCACCCAAGCCGATCTCGATCCCGCGCTCGGAGCGGTGCGGGCTCATTGACGCGGGGACACCTTAAGTTCCGAAGTCAGGATGAAGCATCCTCTGGCCGGGAGGTTGGAAGCTGCACCTTGCTTGCTCCCGACCATGCTTCACTTCAGGCCGAAGGCGTAAACCTTGTGATCCAGAGACCCGACATAAACCCTGCCATTCACGACTACCGGTGAGGAAAACACTTCGCTGCCGGTGGTATAGCTCCACAGCTTGGCGCCGGTGCTGCCGTTAAGCGCATACAAATTGCGGTTAATCGATCCGATATAAACCACGCCATTCGCCACCGCAGGCGAGGAATGCACTTCGCCGCCGGTAGCGTAATTCCACAGCAAAGTACCCGAGTTCGCGTTCAGCGCAGACACGGTGCCGTCGGTTGAGCCGACATACACTATCCCATTCGCCACGGCGGGCGAGGACCTCACTGGGAAGCCGGTGGTGTAGCTCCACAGCAGAGCGCCGGTGCTGGCGTTCAGCGCGTACACGTTGCTGGCATAGGAAATTGTGTCGAAATAGACCACCCCATCCGCTACGGCGGGGGAGGAGTAAACGTCGGTAGCTGTATAGTTCCACAGCAGGGCTCCGGTGCTGGCGTTCAAGGCGTATACCTTGCGGTCGTACGAACCGACGTAAACCACACCATTCGCCACAGCGGGCGAGGAATAAACAGGGCCACCGGTGGGATAGCTCCACAGTCGGGCTCCGGTGCGGGCGTCCAGCGCGTACACCTTCTTGTCGTTTGAACCGATGTAAACCACGCCCTTCACCACGGCGGGCGAGGAATAGACAGGGCCACCGGTGGGATAGCTCCACCGTAGGGCCCCGGTGCCGGCGTTCAGCGCGTATACGTTGTTGTCGGCCGAGCCGACATACACCACCCCGTTGACGACGGCGGGCGAAGACCATACCAGACCGCCGGTGTTATGCCCCCACAGCTTGGCGCCCGTGTTGGCGTTCAGCGCGTACACCTTCTGGTCATTGGAGCCGATATAAACCACCCGATCCACGACGGCAGGTGAGGAATGCACTGCACCCCCGGTTTTGAAGCTCCACCTCCAGCGGAGATTCCCAACGTTGTTGATGTTAAGGACATTCTCAAACTGGTTGAAGCGCACCATGTTTTGCGTGTGGAACTGTCTCCACGCGGCTTGGGTGGTGGGCTGACCGCTCGCGGGCGAGAGCGAAATGGCCGCCTGGCTGAGGCAGAAACCTGTCAGCAGCAAAACTGCGATGCCGACCAGACAGACCTGCTTCCCGGTCCGGGTCCACAATTGTACGTTTCTCTTCACAAAGAGCCTCCGGCTCCATTCGGTGGGGAGCCTCTATATTTCCGGGTTCCTAGAAATCTGGTCTGATGCGGCCAATAAAACTACGAACAAGATACCGACACTCGATGGAAACATCCAGCGAATGTCACATTAAGCGTGTGCGGGTTTGGTTAGGTGCGCAGCGGCAGCCATCACGATTCAGTGTGATGGGGAAAAGCGGGGAGGCGCGGCAATAGACAGAGTGCAACAATTGCGTGGCGGTCGGTTCGACCGGCATGTACCGAGTGCCGCCGGCAGACCTTGCAATTCGGATCGAGAGTTAATTCGCATTCGCGCACGGAATCTGATTCGACGACGGTGCGTGAACGACAAATTGAACGACGGCAGGCTGCGCGCCATCGGTCGCTTCCAATCCAGGTTGCCCAACTCCAGTCGATGACAAAAGAGGCGGCCTTTGGTGGCCGCCTCTCATTCCTGACGTTCTTTTCTTGTGCTTATGCTGCCCGGGTCATCGTTCTGACGGGGCGGTAGCCGCATTCGTTAGCTTTCTGGAGGGCCTGGATGGCTTCCTCCCGTGATATCAAAGGCGTGGTCAGAACGCTCTTGCAGGCGCCTCCGCCGGCAAACGCGATCGCGATGGCCGCTGCACTTACGTTGTCCGGCATTTCCGTGATCACCACAATGTCGTAGTCCCCAAACGCAAACCAGGCACTCTCGATCTTGCCTCCCAACTTCTCGATTGCTGGCCTTACTGCCTCAATTCGGTCCTGGGGTTGGGCGAGCAGAGCTGCCCAACCGTCCTGTGAGTATGCGACCTGATGCAGGTAATGTGGCATGGTGCCTCCTTGGCTAGCCATTCGGGAGCGAATCATCCCAGAGGCAGTAATCAAAGTCAATGGCTTTTGGAAAGCACAAAGGAACAGGCCAGAAGTCGTCGGCTGTGCCATAAGGTCGAGACTAGGTGGCCACCCCGGCGGTCGCCTGGGTGGTCTTTCTCTTCTTGCGGGATTCTCCGCTCTGTTGCATCAGCTTGGTGACCAGGCCCGTCCAGCCGGTCTGGTGGCTCGCTCCCAAGCCCGCTCCCGAGTCTCCGTGGAAGTATTCGTAAAAAAGCACAAGATCGCGCCAGTGCGGGTCGGCCTGAAATTTCTCGCTCTTCCCGAAGACGGGCCGGCGCCCCTTTTCATCGCGCACGAAAAGTATTTGTCAGTCGGCGCGATAACTCGCCAGCCACATCCCAAAGCGTCATCATCTTTCCCGAGCCGGTCGGGAACTCGACTTTGAAGTCATCCCCGAGGTAGTGGTGAAATTTCTGCAGCGACTCGACCAGCAGGAAATTCGACGGGGAACCAGACCGGTCCCCGCCAGTTCGAATTCCCGCCAAACAAGCCGCTCTCCGATTCTCCCGGTTCATAGGCGACACAGTGTTTCACGCCATCCACCGACAGGCAATACGGATGGTCGCGGTGATATTGCGATAGCGCGCGAATGCCATGCGACGAAAGGAATTCAGTCTCATCCAGCATGAACCTTAGAATTCTGCGAAGTTGATCTGCATCTGCGATCGAGAGCAGCCGCCGCTCGCCTCGGCCGGGCTCGTCCATGCAGGCCACTCCTCCCGTCAGGTCGGGCCGGTTCTCGATGAACCACTGTAAGCCGTCGCTTGAAGTCCGGCAGTTTGTCGAGCACATCCGGCTCCAGCGTTTCGACGGCAAATAGCGGGATCAGTCCCACCATCGAGCGGATCTTCATGGGCAGATGCGTGCCATCCGGAAACTTCAGCACGTCGTAGAAGAACCCGTCTTCCTCATTCCACAATCCCATGCCATCGTGGCCGCGGTGGCTCATCGCGTGCGCGATGTAAATGAAATGCTCCCAGAATTTGCTGGCGACGTCTTCATAGCCGGCTCCTCGCTCGCCAGTTCCAGCGCGATGGCCAGCATGTTCAAGCAGTACATGGCCATCCAGCTGGTGCCGTCGGATTGCTCGAGATAGCCGCCGGTGGGCAGCGGCTGCGCTGCGGTCAAACACGCCGATGTTGTCCAGGCCCAGAAATCCGCCCTGAAAGATGTTCATGCCCTCGGCGTCTTTGCGGTTCACCCACCAGGTGAAATTCAGCAGCAGCTTGTGGAAGACGCGCTGCAGGAACGCGCGATCCCCTTTGCCCGCGACGTTTCTTGTCGATCTTGTAGACGCGCCATGCCGCCCACGCGTGCACCGGCGGATTCACGTCGCCGAATGCCCACTCGTACGCCGGCAGCTGCCCGTTGGGATGCATGTACCACTCGCGCAGCAGCAGGATGAGCTGTTCCTTGGCGAAATCCGCGATCGACGAGCGCAAGCGGAATGCAGTGAAAGGCCAGATCCCATGCGGCATACCACGGGTACTCCCACTTGTCCGGCATCGAGATGACGTCGGCGTTGTACAGGTGCGTCCAGTCGTGATTCCGGCCCTTCTTGCGCTCCTCGGGTGGCGGCGGATTGCCCGGATCGCCCTCCAGCCAGTCTTGCACCACGTAGTGGTAGAACTGCTTGGACCACAGCATGCCCTGCAAAGCCCTGTCGCATCACATTCTGCGCGTCCTCGGAAAGGTCCTGCGGAATGACCGTTGCGTAGAATTCGTCCGCTTCGCGTTGACGCTGACGAAAATGTCGCGTCGAAAGAATCAAACGCTTGTGCGCCGTGAAACTCGGAGCGCGTCAGACGTAACCGGACCATGGCGGTCTCCCCTGCGCCGATTGCCAGTCTGTAATGCGCCGCCGCCTTCGTTCCTGTCTGCGCCGGGATTGACCGCATCGGTCGCTCCATTCACGACGTACTCGATGGAAACCGTCCTTGACATACGGCGTGCGGTTCTGCACTCCGAACAAGCGCAGCGTGTTGGTTTCGTTCTCGGTGAACAGCAATTCCGGCGAGCCTTCGCAGTGCAGCCACCGCTTCCCGAAACGGCTGTCTCAGTTCGATCACAGGCGCCAGTGCGTTTGATCGCTTTGCGTGAAGTTCCGGCCGATGCACGGCCTTCGTCCCCATGACCAGGTGTTGCGGAACCATAGCGTCGGCAACAGTCGCAGATTGCGCTGCTTCCGGCCCGCGGTTCGCGACCGTGATCTTGATCAGGATATCTTCCGATATCGGCCTTGGCGTATTCCACGAACACGTCGAAATAGCGATTCTCTTCGAACACGCCCGTGTCGATGCAGTTCGAATTCCGGTTCGCTCTTGCCTCGCCTGTCGATTTTCTTCCGACCAGTCTGGCGTAAGGAAACTCCGCCTGCGGATACTTGTACAGATACTTCATGTAGGAATGGGTCGGCGTCGAATCGAGGTAGAAGTAATACTCCTTCACATCCTCGCCATGATTGCCTTCGTTGCCCGTCAGACCGAACAAGCCGCTCCTTGAGGATCGGATCGCGCTCGTTCCATAGCGCCAGCGGCGAAGCAGACTGTCTGCCTGGCGGTCGCTGATACCCGCCAGGCCGTCTTCGCTCCAGCGATAAGCGCGCGACCGCGCGTGGTCGTGGGGGAAATACTCCCAGGCTGTCCCGTTCGCGCTGTAGTCCTCGCGCACCGTGCCCCAGGCCGCTCGCTCAGGTACGGTCCCCAGCGCTTCCAGTGTTTCTTACGCGACCCAGACTCCGCGAGTCGAATCTCTTCTTGCGTCATGCGACCGTCTTTCTCCTCACCAGCACACGCTCACCAGGGCACACGTATACCGCAAATCTGGATTCTCTTGATATATCGGCTCTCCAAGCCAATTCCTGCAGGCACGCGCTGCTACTTCAATTGGCCAAGGTTCTTCATCAACTGCTCGGCTTCTTGCTGTTCGGATGCTGCCTCGGTAACCCTCCCCATCGCCTTATAGACCTCTGCCATGTATCGGTGCGGAGCCGGTTCTTGCGGACGCACCTGTGCCGCCTCTACAAAATACCTCAGCCCTTCGGAGTATTGCTTGGCCTCCTGAGCCTTGCGCCCAAGTCCCAGCGTGGTCAGGTAGAGCAGATCCCCGGTCCCCTTGTCCTGTGAGTTCAACTCGTACGCATGACGCAAAGCCTGATACGCCACTCTGTCCTCTCCCAGCTTCACCAGCACCGCACCGTACAGCGAGTTGAGCTGAAACAAGTCCGGCCACCGTTTCAGCGCGGTCTCTAGTGGCTCACGCGCTTCCTCGAACCTGCCCATCTGAAAATAGACCAGCGCCAGGTTGTACTGCATTTGCGGCGACTGTGGCTCCAGTTCCGCCGCCCTCTGCAACGGCTTTAAGGCCGCTTCCAAGTCGCCGTGTTGCCCATAGATGGTTCCCAGCGCGGTCAGTTTCTCGGCATTGTCGGGATCGTAAAGCTGTTCGCAAACCGCCTCCGCATCCTCGCGCGAACCCTGATCGAGCTTTTGACTGCACTCCAACTTCAGCTGGCTTTCTCTTGTACTATGCTGCCGCAACTCCTCCGACCGCGCGAACGCATTCTTCGCGTCATCTTCTTTTCCTTCTTTTCGGAACACCTGCGCCAACTGATACTGCGTCCGAGAGTCCTGCGGATCGAAGCGCGCTGCCTCCTTCAGCCACTTTTCGGCCGCCGGCAGATTGTCCTGCTTGAAGTAGGCGTAGCCCAGGTAGTAAGCCGTGTCGGGGAAGGGTGGCTTCACTGCAGCTTGGCTCAAGTGTCCGATTGCGCCGGGCAGATTTCCATCATTGAGATCCAGCCTTCCCAAGTAGTAAAGAACGTTAGGATGGTTACCAATGACAGTGCGCACGGCCTCAAATTCGCGCCGCGCCTCATCATCCTTGTGCATCTCGAAGAGCGCAACCGCCAGCGGGAATTGGGCTCTCTCCACCATTTTAGGATCGAGCGCGAGGGCCGCGCGAAATTCACTCGCTGCCTCCTCGTACCGCTCCAGCTTCAGCGCCTCATAGCCTTTGCCCAGGTGTGTGGCGGGAGCGTCATGAGTTGTAGATTTCGCGTCAGGAGATTGTTGAGACCAAGCATTGTTCCACGGCGAAGCCAGCGCCAGTAACGCAATCGCCGTCCATCTCCAGTGATAGCCCCCCCTCATTGTGTGCTGCCCAACTTCGCCAGTGGGGATATCATGCGCCTTCAAACTCAATGGGAGCGACCGGTGTCGCGTTGGTGGCGACGCATACCCACCTTCCATTCCTTAGAATCCACGTATCGACAAAACGTTCCCGCCTGGTGTACGGCTTCCCGCCTTCCACTCCTTTGGCACGAAAGACTCCCGTTGCGACGGCTGTATCGCCGAACACATGCACCGTCATCGATTCCGGCGCCACCTGCTGCTCTTGCGAATTCGTAGCCTTCACGCCCGCCAGAAACTCGTGTTTGCTCTGGACGCCGCCGTCATCGTTGATCAGCACGATCCCGTTATCCAGGATGTCGTTCAGGGCGTGCGTATCTCCCATCTTGTAAGCCTGCTTCCACGCTTTTTCCAGGGCAATAATCTTCGTGCGCACCGCCGCCTCATCTTGCCCTACACCAACCGCAGTCATCGCGTACATCAAAGCCAGCACGAACCCAGCTGATTTCACCGAGCCGCCTCCTTATCTATATGTATGCGCTGGTGCACCCTTTGATCGCGATACTATCAGTCTTCAGTACCGGGACGAACCCTTCTCTTGTTCCTGTCCGCCGCTACCAGACAGCTCTTTCACAATCTGCACGGCTGCACTTGTCCCCACCAGATCTGCTCCCGCTTCCAGCAGCTCCTTGACATGTCGAGCTGTCTTGATCCCCCCCGAAGCCTTCACGCGAACGTTCGCCGGCGCCCGCTCCCGCAGAAATCGGATTTCCTCCGCCTTTGCCACGCCTACCGCCCCGCTGCTCGCATTCTTCAAATACGCGACCCCGGCCTCGACGCACAACGTCACGGCGCGTTCCCTCTGCTGCGAATTCAACAGCGGCAACTCCAGCATGACTTTCACCGGCCGCCCCCCGGCAGCCTCAACCACGCCGCGAATATCTGAGAAATACTCTTTCTCCATGCCGGAGACCAGAAACCCGACATTGGGCATCAGGTCGATCTCCTCCGCCCCATCCTGCACCAGCTTTCCCGCCTCAAACGCCTTCCCCGCGCTCGTCATCGTTCCGAGGGGAAGATCGATAAACGACGCAACCTTGATCCCTGTACCTCGCAGCTTATCCGCTGTTTTCTTCACCCAAGCCGCAGGAATCATGGCGGCCTGAAACCGGTAATGCAGGCACTCAGCGATATGATTCTCCCACTGCGCCTGAGTTACACAATTCGAGACCAGCGTGGACTGCATGCGCGCAGCCAGCAGGGAAGCCTCGCCCCCGGAGGCCGCAGAATTCCCCTGTGACTTGGCGACGGTCATGCCCTGAACCCCGCTGGGAGTCCGAGTCCGCGCTCCCGACAAAGTCGAATCACATCTTCCCGCCGGGGCAACGATGGGATCACTCCTTCTTTGGTCACCGCCAATCCTCCTGTCACGACCGCAAGCTGTACCGCATCTTCCAGGCTCGCGCCCGAAGCCAGCGCCGTCGCCAACCCCGCATTAAACGCATCTCCGGCACCCGTCGTGTCCACTGCCGTCATCGCGAGCGCCGGTACACGCCTGACCGATGCAGCCGTTACGATCATGGCTCCCTTTTCACCCAGAGTCATCACCACCTGTTTCACGCCGTGGAGAATCAACTCGCGCGCGACCGTTTCCGGTTCGACCGCTGCATCCGGACTTCGTCCGGTCAGAACCTTGGCCTCACTCTCATTCGGCGTGAGCACGTCCACCGTCTGCAACACCGACACTGGCAGGGGCCGCACCGGCGCCGGGTTCAGAATCGTACTCGCGCCCTGCGCCCGGCCTCGCACCATGGCGGCTCCCGCTGCCTCGACTGGAATCTCAAGCTGCGTGAGCACCACCGCCGCGCCATCAAATGCCCCGTTGCTCGCCGCCACATCGTCTCTAGTCAAAAGCTCATTCGCTCCCGGATCAAGCACGATGCAGTTGTTCCCACTCCCCTCTTCCACCACGATAAACCCGACTCCCGTGGGCGCGTCCTGCACCTGTCTCACGTGAGCCACGTCGATCCCTTCGTCGCGATACATCCCCAGCGCCATCTCGCCGAAACTGTCTTTCCCGATCTTTGCGACGAAGCTCACGTGCGCACCCAGTCTCGCGCATCCCACAGCCTGATTCGAACCCTTGCCGCCAAAATCCACGCGATAGCCTGTCCCCAGCAATGTCTCACCCCGGCTTGGCAGACGCTTCACCTTCATGGTCAGGCCGGTCGCGTAGCTACCCACAACTGTGATTCGAGGAATGCTCAACGCGGTCTCCAGCACAGCCAATTCTTACAACTGAAACCGCCAAGCCTACCACAGGAAGTCGTGTACCTTGACGCTCCCCGTAGTGGATGTTAGCTTCGGTTCCAATCGTGGATACCCGAGGGACATCTCTCTGAGGCAGGAAGGAAAGCCGAGTCATCCAGTCGACCTTTGCCGGCGCAATTTCCTCATCCGCTGCTGCCAGGGTGCCTCGGCAGCGCTGTTTACCCCGAGGCTGCGCGGTCTCTCTTTTCCCGCGTCGGGATCTGGAGATTCGCCCAACGCGCTTCCCGGTACCGCCTTCCACCTGCATCCTCATTACCGCGCGCAGATGCCGCTCGATGCATTGTTGCTCAAGACCAAGGCCGGCCTCGACAGTTTCATCACCGAAAAATATGCCGACCAGATAGCAGCGATTCTCGCCAACTGGACTTCCAGTCTCCTTCAATCACCCCAGCACCTAGCCGCGATCGAGAAGACCCTGGCGCAGGAGTTTTCGGGCGTCTCCCTGAGCCCGTCTGAGTCGCGCCTCATCCGGCCCGGCCCAGCGTTCGACATCCGCCAAAACAAGTTTGCAGAGACACCCACTCTCAGCCGCGACGCCTTCGCGAAGCAGTTCGCCTCTTCCCTCAACTCTTTTTCTAAAATCCTCACAGCCGAATTCCAGGTCACCAGTATCGATGCGGGACTCCAGCCACCGCCGAACTCCGAACCTCCAACTCATCTCCGCACGCGCGTACGCTACGACATCGTCGGCTCCGGCAAAGACTTCCACCGCGAGCAACGTACCGGATCCTGGGACCTCGAATGGGAGCCGTCCTCGTCTCCTGCCGGTTCCGCTCTTCATTCCTGGCGCTCTCTAGATGAAACCCGCGCCCGTTGCACCGATCCCGCCTTTCTCGACGTCGCGTCCCAAGCCCTGGGCAGCAATCCTTCCTACTCTTCCCAACTTCTTCACGGCACTGACTACTGGCGCACCGTGCTCGACGCCGCCTGCGGCATCGACATTTACGGTCACAACGGCGTCTCTGTCGGCGACATCGATGGCGACGGCTTTGACGATCTCTATATCTGCCAGCCCGCGGGCCTGCCCAACCGCTCTTATCGCAATCGCCGCGATGGTACTTTCGAGGACATCACCGAGTCTTCGGGCGTCGGCGTCCTCGAAAATACTGCCTGCGCGCTCTTTGTCGACTTCACAACGACGGCTACCAGGACTTGATCGTCGTCCGCACGACTGGTCCCTTGCTGTTCGTGAACGATGGCAGCGGCAAATTTCGTGCAGAAGCCCGACGCCTTCCACTTCGCCAGTCCTCCGCAGGGTACCTTCACCGGCGCCGCCGTCGCCGACTATGATCGCGATGGCTGGCTCGACATCTACTTCTGCCTCTACATCTATTACCAGGGCGCCGAGCAGTACAAATATCCCTCTCCTTATTACGACGCCGAAAACGGCCCGCCCAATTTCCTGATGCGCAACAACCGTGATGGCACGTTTCGCGACGTGACCGCCGCCACTGGCCTCAACCAGAACAATACCCGCTATAGTTTTTGCTGTGGCTGGGCCGACTTCAACCACGACGGCTGGCCCGATCTCTACGTTGTCAACGATTTCGGCCGCAAGAATCTTTACCGCAACAATGGCGACGGCACCTTTACCGACATCGCCGCGCAGGCAGGTGTGGAAGACATCGGCGCTGGCATGGGCGTCTGCTGGTTCGACTACGACAACGACGGCAGCGGAAGACCTCTATGTCGCCGACATGTGGACCGCCGCCGGAGAGCGCATCACCGCGCAGGAAAATTTCCAGAAAGACGCTCCCGCCAACATCCGCGCGCTCTATCGCAAGCACGCCATGGGCAACTCGCTCTTCCGCAATGTAGGCGACGGGCGCATTTCAGCGACCTGAGCGCATCGGCCGGCGTGCGGATGGGCCGCTGGGCCTGGTCGAGCGATGCCTGGGACTTCGATCACGACGGCTTCCCCGATCTCTACATCGCCAATGGCATGGTCTCCGGCCCCTCGCGCGACGATCTCAACAGTTTCTTCTGGCGGCAGGTAGTCGCCTTCTCGCCGCCGGACGCGAGGCCCTCGCCCGACTACGAGCAAGGCTGGACTGCCATCAACGAGCTCATTCGCTCTGACGGCACCTGGAGCGGCTACGAGCGCAACGTCTTCTACGCCAACAATCGGTGACGGCACGTTTTCCGATGTCTCCGGCGCCATTGGTCTCGATTTTCTCGAAGACGGTCGCTCCTTCGCGCTCGCGGATTTCGACCATGACGGTCGCCAGGAAGTCTTCCTGAAAAATCGCAACGGCCCGCAGTTGCGCGTCCTGAAGAACGTAATGAGAGACCTTCCGCCGTCGATTGCCTTCCGCCTGCGCGGCATGAAAAGCAATCGCGACGCGATCGGTACCGTTGTCACAATAGAAACCGACGTGGGACGCCAGACCCGCACGCTGCAAGCCGGCTCGGGATTTCTCTCGCAACACAGCAAAGAGATTTTCTTCGGACTCGGCGAGGCAAAAGGCCCTGTGGTCGCCTCCATTCGTTGGCCCAGCGGCCTCGTGCAGGCACTTCCCAATCTTCCAATCAATCACCGCATCTGGGTGGAAGAAGGCAAGCCACCGTCAAAAGTGGAGCCGTTCAAGGCCGACACCCACGGGTCGATCAACTACCCGTCACCCGACTGCAGGAAGCCGAACTCTTGCCCACCACCGTCGAAACCTGGCTTATCGCGCCAATCGCTGCTCCCGACTTCTCTCTCCCCGACCTGGCCGGCCATACTCGTACTCTCTCCGCTCTGCACGGCAAACCTACACTCATACATTTCTGGGCGACCGCCTCTCCGAACTCCACCCAAGACCTCAAACTCCTCAACCAACTTCACAACTCGTCATCCGACTTCCAGTTCCTCGCCCTCAACCTCGACGCTCCCGCCGCTCCTGACAAAACTCGCGTCCTTCGTCCGCGATCTCAACCTTTCGTTTGCCCATCCTTCTCGGCACCGATGACGTGGCCGGCCTCTACAACATCCTTTACCGCCAGCTCTTCGACCGTCACCGCGACCTCACTCTCCCCACGTCATTCCTCATCGACGCCCACGGTGACATCGTCGCGCTCTACCAGGGCCAGCTCAATCCCGACCACCTCGCCTACGACTTCCACCACATTCCTCAAACTGCCGCCGAGCGTCTCACTCGCGCGCTGCCTTTTCCCGGTGTCACCGACACTACCGAATTTCAGCGCAACTATCTCTCCTCCGGTTCCATCTTCTTCCAGCGCGGCTACTACGATCAGGCCGAGGCCTCATTCCGCATCGCTCTCCGTGACGATCCCCAAAGCGCCGAAGCTCTCTACGGCCTGGGCAGCGTCTACCTCAAGCAGCAGAAACCCACCGAAGCCAACGACGCCTTCGAGCGCGCCATACAGCTTCGCGCCAGCTATCCCGGAACCTTGCCCAATGCCTGGAACAATCTCGGCCTGCTCGCCACGCAGCAGGGCCGCACCGCCGAAGCGATCCCATACTTTCAGGAGGCTCTCAAGCTCAGCCCCGACCACCTCATCGCTCTCGAGAATCTGGGCAACGCCTATCGTCAGCAGAAGCGCTGGGACGACGCACGCCAAACTCTCGAGCGCGCCGTTCAGGTCGGCCCTACCGATCCCGAGGCAAACTACAGTCTGGGCATGGTCTACGCGCAGCTCGACCGGAGCGACCGCGCCTACGAGTATCTGCAGAAGGCCCTGCAGTTTCGTCCCGGTTATCCCGAAGCTCTGAGCAATCTCGGTGTGCTCTACCTGCGCACCCAGCGCCGTGATCTTGCGGTAGCAAGTTTTGAGGAGTGCATCCGCGTCGCGCCGGCGTTCGACCAGTCGTACTTGAATCTGGCCCGCGTTTATGCGATCGAAGGAGATACGGAGAAGGCGCGTGCCGTGCTGCAGGAACTACTCAAGCAGCATCCTGGTCACGCGCAAGCAAAGAAGATGTTGGTGCAGCTGGGGGAATAAGCATTGTTTCCCTCGATTGTTTATTAAGGCCTTGACACCGTCAACGTCCAGATGTTACTTTGTAACTATTGGAGGTAGACATGATGCCGGTTATTCGGGTCTCGGATTCACTTTTTGGTCGTCTCCAGGCAATTGCCACGCCTTTTGTAGATACTCCCGCCAGTGTCATCGAGCGCCTTCTCGATTTGTATGACAGCCGCACAGGACAAGGACGGCAATCTCCCCCCGAAGTTCGAAGTAATCATGGGTTCGTTATCGTGGTAAAGGACTTTAGCCCTTATGACGCGCCAGACTTGAGGCACACGCGCATCGTCCAGGCGGAGATTGCGGGCCAGACAGCGTCACACTGGAACGAACTTGTACATCTGGCTCATCGACAGGCCGTCGCAAAGGTGAAAGACATGGATGCGCTAAGGTCTTCTACCTTATCCAACATTGTGCCAGGTCGGAAAAGCGATAGCGGATTCCACTACCTCTCGGATATTAATGTTTCTGTTCAAAACGTCGAAGCCAATACGGCATGGAAGAATGCCTTGCATTTGGCAAAACGCTTTAACCTCGAGATTTCCGTCCAATTTGAATGGCCAGACAGGGATGGTGCAGCTATGCCAGGTAAGAGGGGTCGCCTCGCTTGGAGCCCGAATAGAAAGACGATAATCGCGGAGTAGTTCGAAGCGTCCGACGGGGACCATGGAGAGGCGATTCGTTGCGGTGCCTTTGAAGAAGGATTGGACCGACCTCTTACCTCCGTCCCAGCGTCTCCGCCTTCAGCAGCTCCACATAATCCCTGTAGAACTTCTCTGTGTCGAGATCCACCTGGATCTCCTCTGGTTGTAGCTCGAGTTTCGGCTTGTCCTTGTCTGTCCAGGTCAGCGTGTCGCCGTAACCCGCGCCTCGGCTCAAATCGATATCCAGATACCGCGTCTCTTTCTTCGTGATCAGGCTCGGATCCAGCCACGCCACCGCCGCCAGCTCATCCCAAAGATAGTTGTACTTTCCATGCATGCGCGTGTACTTGCCCACATACTCCGCCGCCGGTGACTTTCCTTCCTTCACACGGTCGAGTAGTTCCTGGGTCATGTGCGTCTTCACCGAAATGTCCACCGTCGTGCACACGATCTTTGCCCATGGCGCCTGCAGCACCGTATGCGCCGCTTCCGGATCAAACCACAAATTAAATTCATGCCGCGGCGTGTTCACAAACTCCGGATCGTCTGTCTGCGGATTCAAACTCGCGCCCATGTACACCAGCTCTTTCGCCAGCTTGGGGAATTCCGGATCGATGGTCAGCGCCAGCGCCAGATTCGTCATCGGCCCGCCCGCATAAATCGTCACTTCATGCGGATACTTCCGCACCATGCGGATCATGAAATGCGCCGCATCTTCGTCGGCCGGCTTCGTGGTCGGCTTGCCTTCGGGCATGTCTCCCAGTTCGTCGGGCGGATGATAAAGACGCGGTGTCCACGCGCCCAGCCACGCCACCGGCCGGTACTGCTCCTCCCACAGCTCCGTCTCCGCCTTTCGCCGCACCAGCGGATACTCCGCACCCGGGACTACCGGAATGTCCGTTCGCCCAATGATCTCCAGCATGCGTAGCGTGTGCGCCACCTCCGCCTTCAGCCACTGGTCGCCCGTAACCACCGTTACGCCCAGCACCTCGGTTTGTGGCGACTGGATCAGCAGCAGGATCGACGTCTGGTCCGTGCCCGCCGGCCCCGCTGCATCCTGATCGATAATGATCTTCCGCCTTTCGCCATGTGCCTGCGCCCAACACTTCATCGTCCCGCTGGCGAGACACGAAGCCACGAGCGCCACTATGATCCAAACTCCAACTCGGCCCGCTTTCATCGTCCACCTCAGAAATTAGAGAACTCTACGCTTTCCCCGCCAATCTCCCAATCAGCATCTCGAAAAATCGCGCCGAATCGACCTCCACCGCCACTCGGGCATTCGGCACCCACTTTTCACGCAGCACAGGAGAGGTCTTTGTGCTGGCCAGCGTCGGTGCCGACCCGCGAATCGGCATGTTCAGCGCTTCTTTCTCCATGCCCGGCCGCCGCCGCAGATCGCCCGCTACGGGGCTATACCCCAGCGTCTGCCCAGCGGTCAGTTCACCCGTCGTCTCGACGTCCACGTAATACTCCTGCAGCTTTACCACTGACGGATCGATGAACGTCGCGACCGCCAGCGAGTCATGCATATTCGGTCCCACCAGGAATCCGCGCTCCCGCGTGTGATCGATCGCCTTGCGCGCAATCTTTGCCGCCGCCTGGCTCACCGGATTCTGCGCTGCCTCCAGCGTGCGCTGGTGCTCGTCGGTTAGAGTCGTTTTGCGCGTTACGTCCAGTCCCACCATGGTAAGCGGAATTCCCGACTGAAACACAATGCGCGCCGCCTCCGGATCCACGTAGAAGTTGAACTCCGCTGCTGGCGTGATGTTTCCACCCGAGAGCGACCCACCCATCATGACTACACCTTTCACCATTCCGGCGAGTTCCGGGTCGGTATTCAACGCCGTCGCCACGTTCGTCAGCGGTCCCAGCGTAATGAGAGTGACTTCGCGCGGATACTTCCGCACAGTTTGCCGGATGAACTCCGCCGCGTGTTCCGCGACCGGCTTGGTCTTCGGCTCGGGAAATTCTGCCCCGCCCAATCCGTTTTCGCCATGAGCATACGTCGCCGTCACCAGCCGCCGCACCAGAGGCGCGCTTGCGCCCGCCGCCACGGGAATATCCATTCTCCCCGCGATCTCCACCATGCGCAGGGCGTTCGGGAGCGTCAACTCCAGCGGCACGTTTCCCGCCACCGGAGTGATGCCTTCAATCTTCAACTCCGGCGACCGCATCGCCAGCAGCAATGCGAACGCATCATCGACGCCGGGGTCAGTATCGATGATCACGCGTGAAGGATTACGGCCAGCTCCCTGTGCCGAGTTGCCGCCAGCCTCTTCCGCCGCTCGCGCCTCGCCCAGAGTTCCCAACCCAAGGCCGCCCGCGGCTACTAATGCAGCCGACGACGTCACAAACTGCCGCCTGGTCATTTCACTCATGGTCTGCCACCTCATGTTCGCGTCTCCTGCCCTGCTCCGCCTACGCTCGTGACGCACCCGCGCCCGCGCGTCCCGCACTTGCGAACAAAACCGAGCATTGTAATTCTCCGAGGCCGCACACCACCAGCTTTTAAGAGGGATTCCCAATTTTCTTTGAGTGATGTGCCGATTCCAAGGCATTGACATCCCCACACCCGTTCGCGCTAACCTCACTCAGTCTCCATGGCATCAAACATCGAGATCAAAGCTGTCCTGAAGGATCGTGCCGAGGTCGAAGCCGTCGCAGCCCGCCTGAGCGATACTGCCCCCGAAGTTATCCACCAGTACGACGTCTTCTTCCGCTGCGAGGGAGCTCGCCTTAAGCTTCGCATTCTCGGGACGAATCACGGAGAGTTGATTCGCTACCAACGCGCCGACGCCGCTGAAGTCCGTCGCTCAAACTACACGATCGCCCGCACCGAAGATCCCCATGCGCTGCTCGACATCCTGACCCCCACGCTCGGCCGCACCGGAGAAGTCAGGAAAACGCGCACCCTCTACGTGATCGGCCAGACTCGCGTCCATCTTGACCGCGTCGATGGACTGGGAGATTTTCTTGAACTGGAAGTAGTCCTTCGTCCCGATCAAGGTGACGGCGAAGGCCGGCACATCGCCGAAGCGCTTCTCTCCGAATTCCATATCGAAAAGGAGCATCTCCTCGCGGAAGCCTACGTCGATCTCTTAGCTCGCCAGACGAAGTCCGCGGCCAGCTGAGTCGTCTTGCCGCTTTGCGGCGGATTGCGAGTCACTCCGCCAGTCAATAGAATGTTGCTCGAACCACGGATTACGACTTGCTCTGCTTAACCGCCCGCCGAACCCGAGGTCCGCGAGCCCTTCTCGCCATGTTTCTTGTGGCGACAGCGATCCTTACGCCTTTGCCGGTTCACGCCCAGTCTCAGGTCTCCCGCAACTCATCCACATTGCAAGGCACGATACGTGATTCCAATGGCACGCCCGTCGCAGGCGCTGCCGTCTACCTTCAAGCCAAGGACAAAGATGCGTCCCCAATCCTGATCGCCCACACCGAAGCAGACGGGACTTACCGCCGCTCTCCGGTTCGTGAAGGTTTGTACACGCTGCGGTCCAAAGCTGCCGGCTTCGTCGATGCCGCTTTCGGTCCCTTCACGATCGACAAAGGTGAAACAAAGAAAATTGATCTCACTCTCATACCCTCGAAGACTTCTACCTCACCAGGTCCTGCCGAGGCGCCTCAGTTCTACGACGAACCTCAATTCACCGTTGCCGGGGTCACTGATACAACCAGCCTCGGCGGCCACGGCTCGACCGCAACCGCGCGCAACACTGAATCGCTCACCCGCAAAATAACCTCGCTAACCAAAGAAACGTCGTCTCCGAAATCCGCTTCCAGCACTGTCAATCCCTCCGACTACGAAAATTCCCTCGCGCTTGCCCGCGCCTATGCCGCCTCGGCTAACTACGAGCGTGCCCGCTCAACCCTGCTAGAACTGCTCGCCAAGCATGACCAAGCCGACGCCCACCATCAACTGGCCGACGTCGAAGAGAAACTCAACCATCCCCTCGATGCCGTGCGCGAATATCAGCGGGCTGCGGAACTCGATCCCAGCGAATCCAATCTCTTCGACTGGGGCGCCGAACTTCTCGTTCATCACGCCAGCGAACCTGCGGCCGAGGTCTTCACCAAAGGCAATCACCTCTTCCCAAAATCCTCACGTATGCTGATCGGTCTGGGCGTTGCCTGGAACGCCCGCGGCGCCTCCGACAAAGCCGCCCAGTATCTCTGCGACGCGTCCGACCTGAATCCAAACGATCCCGAGCCCTATCTCTTTCTCGGAAGGCTGCAACAAACCTGGACCACGCCATCCGAAGCCTCAGCACAGCGGCTCGCACGCTTTGCCCGGCTCCAACCCGACAACGCCTTGGCCAACTACTACTACGCGGTCAGCGTCTGGAAGCGCCGCAACGGCACCGATGACTCCGCAGCCTTCACCGAGGCGGAATCCTTATTGCAGAAAGCCATCCGGCTCGATCCCAAACTCGGCCTGGCTCATCTGCAACTCGGCATTCTTTATTTTGAGCGCAAGGATTTTCAGGGGGCGATTGCGGCGTATCAGAAGGCAATTGACGTCAGCCCCGATCTCGAGGAATCGCACTATCGGATTGCGCAGGCGTACCGGCAGGTCGGCGAGACGACGAAGGCTCAGCAGGAAACACAGCTTTACACTGAACTACTGAAGAAGAGTGCCGAAGATCTCGAACGTGAACGGCGGGAGATGCCGCAATTCGTCTACACTCTGCGAGGCCAACCCTCCCCGGCGCCTCAACCGAAGTAAATCAATCTTGCGGGACGAAAATCGCGAGCTTTCACCGCGCCGCCGGAGTCGGTCCGGTCATTAACCCTATAAACATCCGGTAGAACTTCTCTTTGTCCAGATCGACCTGGACCTCCACTCTCTGCCCGCCAACGTGCGCCTTGTCCTGTTCGCTCCATGTGATCGTGTTTCCGTACCCTGCGCCGTGGTCGATGTCGACGCTCATGTAGCGCACTTCCTTTTTGGTGATCAAAGTAGGGTCGATCCATGCCGCCGCCGCCAGCTCGTCCCACATGTAGTCCGCGCCTTTCACGGGGATGTAGTAGCGCGCAATGTATTGCCCAATCACCGTTCCGCTCGAGTCGAGCTCTTTCACCATCGCTTGGGACAGCAAGGTCTTGATCGAGATATCCGTTGGTGTGCACACGATCTTCTTCCACGCGGCCGCAACACGATATGAGCGGCCTCCGGGTCGAACCAGAAATTGAATTCGTGCCGCGGATTGTTTACCCACTCCGGGTCGTCCGAATCAGGACTCAGGCTTCCTCCCATGAACACTAGTCCTTCCGCCAACTCCGGGAATTGTGGGTCGATCGAGATCGCGAGCGCCAGGTTCGTCATCGGCCCGCCCTCGTAGATCGTGACCTCATGCGGATACTTGTGCACCATCCTTACCAGAAAATGCGCAGCATCTTCCGTACTCGGCTTGGTCGTCGGCTGGCCTTCCGGGAGCGGCGGAACAACATATGCTTCATGCCACCAGCGGTCGTCCCACGCCCCCGCATACGCAGCTTTCCCATGGCGCTCCTGCCAGCGTTGCGCTTCTTCCCGGCGTCGCACAAGGGGGAATACAGCTCCCGGCACGACTGGAATGTCCGTGCGGCCAATCAGCTCCAGCAGCCTCAGCGTGTGCGCCACTTCTTCGTCGCGCCACTGGTCTCCGCTGACCACAGTGATTCCCAGCACCTCAACCTGTGGAGACTGAATCATCACCAGAAGAGTCTGAAGATTGCTGCCTCCCGGCCCGGAGCAGTCCTCGTTGATAATCACCTTGCGACGCTGCTGTGCCAGAGCCGGAAGCGCCTGCTATCAGCAGAAAGCCAGCGTCAAACCGAGCGTGTCGAGTCTTCACTCATTTGTGCAGGGGCCGGGTCATCAGGTCGATGTACAGCTTGTAAAACTTCTCGGCGTCAATGTCGAATTGCACGTTTGCGAGTCTCAGATAGGGTGGTACTTCGGCCTTCGAACTCCAAAACAGGGTCTTGCCGTAGCTGGCGCCGTGATCTATATCGATATCCATGTACAGCTGTTTTTGCCCGGTAATGATCGTCGGATCGATCAACGCCGCGCCCGCAATCTCATCCCACATGTAACCCGGCAGCGAATACTTGTCCAGGTATTGCGTGATCGGAGTGCCTGCCTTCCCGATCGTCGCCTTCATTTCCGTTGTGAACCGCGTCTTCACGGAAATATCAATCGGCGTGATCGTCACCTTCTTCCAGGGCGCACGCAGCACAATACGAGTCGCTTCCGGATCGAACCACCAGTTAAATTCGCGCCGGGCGTCAATTGCGCCAGGATCGATCGCCCCTTTGTCTGCGTACAATCCGCCGCCCATCATGACAAACTCTTTGGCCAGTGTTGCCACCGACGGATCAAGCTTCAGTGCCAGCGCGTAGTTAGTCAGCGGACCGCCTGCCCAGAGCACGACCTCGCCAGGATACTTGTGTACCATGTTGACGATGAATTCTGCTGCGGTCCCTCGCGCCGCCTCGATATGCGGCGCGCCTTCGTCCATAGGTGGAACCACGTCCGGCGCGTGGTAAGGCTCGTCGTATACCGTCGACCGATTTGCTGCGAAGTGCTCCGTCCAGCAGCCCTTGTACTCCAGCTTCCCGTAAAGCTTCTCCCATCGCTCCGTCTCTTCCTTTGAATTGAGCAAGGGAAATTCCGCACCCTGGTACACCGGCACGTCGGTCCGCCCGGCAATCTCCTCCAGCCGCAACACGTGCTGCGTCTCTTCCTTCACCCACTGATCGCCACTCACCGTCGTGATGCCCAGCACGTCAAACTTCTCCGACTGCAGGAATACCAGAATTGCCTGCTGATCGCTCGTTCCCGGCCCGCGCGCATCCTGATCGACGATGACTTTGATCTTCTGCGCCGCCGCTGCACTCGCAACCAGCACCAACCACGCCAGCACAAGCCTCCACCTGCAGCTCTCCATCGGTTCCCTCCGATTTTTCTCCACGACAAACTTAAGGGCAGACCGAACATGACCTGAGTCGCCCCAGTCTGCTCAGTCTGCCCGATTTTAAGCCGTTCGTCTCAGCCGCTAGAAGTTTAGCTTCAGGGCGAACTGTATCACGCGCGGATTGTTTACCGTCGCACTCACCACTCCAAAGCTGGACAGCGCATTGACGTCCTGCATTTGGCTGCTGCCGCCCGGAAGGTAGAACTGTGCGTGGTTAAAGACGTTGAACAGTTCCGCACGGAAGTCCAGCCGCATACTCTCGTAAGGCAACGGGAAATGCTTGATGAAGGAGAGATCCGTATTTACAAACCGCGGCCCATAGATCGGGGCGCGATTGGAATTCCCCAGTTCCCCCGGCGCCGCATGCGCAAACGCACAAGGATTGAACCAGTTTTGTACAGGGTGATGCTACCCGGGTGGGATCGCGCAGCGATTGGCCTGAACATTCGATTGGCGGCGACCGGCCCTGCTTTGTTCGGGTCGCCCACTTGTCGGGTCGGTTCAGCCCGTTTCCGTTCCAGGAGAATGCTACTCCTGATGCCCCTGGGCCCGAGCCTCCGTTATTGCTATCCACTACAAAGAGCGGGAACCCTGTTGTGACCTTCTGGATCACGTCGACTTCCCAGTTCCCGAGAACGGTGTTCACCGGACCGCTCCAATTACTTCCGAACTGCTTGCCCTTTCCGAACGGCAAGTTGTACGTCATGCTGGCCGTGAATTGATGATTAAGGTTGAGCGTAGATAGTCCCCAATCCGCCTTGGACGTACCGGGCAGCGGGAAGTAGGTTGCGCCAGGGAAGGTTCCCAGGCCATCGGGCAACCCGTTGTCAAAGGTCCGGGCGTAGGTATATCCAAGCAGCGCATATAGCCCATGTCTCGCACTCTTGGTTTCTGCTTTGATCTGCAGGGAGTCGTAGTGAGCTTTTCCGTAGTCATTGTTGTTGTTGATCGTCAATGGGAACAGGAATGTCGGCGATCCCCACTTGGGGGCGAAAGCCGCTCCGCCCGCACCGCACCCCAGCGTGTAACCGGCAACCTTGCCACAGGCAGACGGCGATCCCACATTCAAATTCAAACCATCCACCAGAATATGCGAACTCCGCGAGCCTGCGTACCCTGCTGTCAGGACCACATTGCCCGGCAACTGGTGCTCGATGTTCAGGTTCCACTGCTGCACCCGTCCCTGCTTGAAATTAAGATTCTGCGACTGAATTGCTCCGGGAAATGCGGAGGGACTCAGCGGTGAAGTGATGGGCCCGAAGGTGCCGCCCGTCTGTGGCACGAGGAACATCCGTGCCAGACCGCAATTAAGTGTGGTATTGCCAAACGGGCAAGGGCCCGGGAAGTTATCAGATTCCGCAAAATACGGCGGATTCTCCCATAACCCCTGCGCTCCCTGGTTCCAGGACGAATCATGGAAGATTGCGTATCCCGCACGCACCGCAGTGTTCGCGCTGTTGAATGGCTTCCATGCCAAACCAATTCTTGGCTCGAATGCCGTCTTGTCCATCTGGACGCCGACCCTGCCATCAGACTGCACGCAATAACTGCAACCGCTGATCTGAGTCTTCCCGGCAACAAAAAACTTGCCCGTTGCGAAGTCGAAATTCGCCTGACGGTTTTGCGCCTCGGTGATCGGCGTCACCAACGCCCACGCCACGCCGAGGTTCAAGGTCAGGTTGTTCGTTACCCGCCAATCATCCTCGACAAACGGACGGAAAAGTTTCCAACGTCGGCCTGTGGTGGCGCCATTGAACGTCTGGTCGTGGATACCCCCGCCCAACTGTCCGAGAAGCAGATCCGCCGCGGCGTCACCACTCAGTCCAAAGTTAATGTAGAAACCGTCCTGGAAAGCGTTGGTCTCGACATTCATTTGCTGGGCACGAATCCCACCGCCGATCTTGATGTCGTGCTTGCCGCGAATCATATCGAACGAGTCGGAAATAGCGAAAACATTGGTCCCGCCCTGGAAGGGCGCAAATCCGCGGTCACCCAACGCCCAGTAGTTGTTCATCAGCGTGGAACTCAGACCGCAACTCATGCAATCCTTCGTGGACTGCGATAAACCTGCCGGGGCGCCGGGGCACTTGCTGTTCAGGTTCGCGCCCTGGATGCCGAGGATCGCGGACTCGCAACTGTTATCGCCGAACGACTTGATGTGGTTGAAGATTCGGTTGAACCCAGCATTGATCTGGTTGATGTTGTGATCCGAAAAGATATGTGTTTCCGATATCGCAACATTGCGCCCGTGATTGGTGATATTTTGCGTGCTCCCAAAAGCATTTGCCTCAGCGAATCCGGGCGAGCCACCGGGTACAAACGACGTGGCTTGGTCGTAGCTGAAACGCGCAAACGCTGAGTCTTTGCTGGAGAAGTTGTGGTCCAGCTTGATATCGAACTCTCCCTCGTTCAATCGCCTCACCGGCACGTTCGCATAGTTAGTTCCGGTTGCCAGGTCCGGCGTGGTGCTCTGCGGATAGAGCTGAATCATCGCATGGCCAATGGGATCGAACAGGTTCGCCGGGATCTTGTTACATGGTGTACCACCGGTCTGGGTCCCATCAGGATTGCCGGGAATCGGGTTACCCGCAGCATCGCACATGAACGTCCCGAAACCTCCGAGTGGATTGGACAGGTTTCCGAACCCGGATGGATTATTCGGCCCGCGTACCTGCCCCAGCGGATCCAGCGTAAAATCTCCGTTCATCATCGCCGGTGTTGGCACCAGGCCGGTGAACGGTATGCCGTGCCGCTGCCTCTTGGCCTGGTAATCGGCAAAAAAGAATGTCTTGTCCTTCTGGATCGGGCCGCCCACCGCACCCCCAAACTGGTTCAGATTGAATTGTTCCTTGGTCGCCGCGAAGTAGCTCTTGGCATCCAGCTTGGTGTTGCGGAAAAACTCGAACAGCGAGCCGTGAAACTGGTTCGTGCCCGACTTGGTCGTGACCAGCACGGTCGGACCCGCTCGGGTGCCGAACTCCGCGGAGTAGTTGTACGTGAGAACCTTGAACTCCTGAATGGCATCGATCGACGGCAGAATTGCGATGCCCCCGGCTGTCAGTTCGTTGTTGTCGATGCCGTCAAGAAGCCAGTCCGTGCTCTGCGCGCGCGATCCCCCTACCGAAAGCGAATAGGTTCCCCGCGCGGAAACCTCGCTGCTGGCGCCCCCGTTGAAAAAGCTGTTCGGATTGGTTTCCTGCGTTGTGCCCGGCGTAAGTGTCGCCAACTGCACGAAGTCGCGCCCGTTCAGTGGCAGGTCGGCCACCTGCTCGGAAGTAATGACCTGGCCCAGTGTCGGGTTGGAAGTCTGCACCGCCACTTCCTCGGCGCTCACTTCCACCGTCGACTGCACCGACGCGGGCGCCAGTGTGAAGTTCAGTTCGCGGTGCTCGTCCACCTGCAGGCGCACGTCCTTCTCCAGTGCCGTCTGGAAACCCTGGAACTCCACCTGCACGGTATAGAACGCAACGGGCAGCAATGGGATCAGGTAATGTCCCGTATCGTCGGTCTTCGCCTCGCGCACCAGCCCCGTGCCCTGCGAGGTCACCTTCACCGTCGCTCCTGAGATGACGGATCCGGTCTTGTCGGCAATAGTGCCGGAGAAACTCCCATTCGCTTGGCCATACAGGAGTGGACAAACACACAACACCAGCGAACACGACAACACCCCGAGCAGCGCTCTTTTGCTTAGCATCGATACCCCCTGAATATCGCAGGTTGAGTGACGCGTAAAAACTCTAAGCTTCCCCACAGAAGCGAAAAGTCTCAGAAATATAAACGGGCCATATAACTGGACTTGCCTTCCAAAGTCAAGACATTTCTGGCTTGATCCCGATCCGCAATGTCGTCACGTCAAGGGAACTGAACTGCTGAATTCCAATTTCAATTTGATCCCTACGCGAAACCATATTTTTCTCTCATGCAGTTCGCGCTTCTCTCGCTTCGGATTTCGTTTTCGCACGCGACGATCTTCGCAAACGGACACCGCGTCAATTGTGTTTTGTGCCTGACCAGGCAACTCCCTCCCTCAAAAAATCGATAGGTTCGTTCGATAAAATTGAGGACGTACTTGATTACCACAGCCACACTTCACCGTTTAGCCCTCATCGCTGGCGAAGATTTCTTTCGGTCAGTGCACGCCGACATCCACTAGCGGGCGACCAAGATGAGAGAGTGCGACTGCTCCTCGAATGCTGAGCCCGACAGATATTCCGGCGATTAGTTGTGAGGTTCTTCCTGGACAGGCGATCCGCGCTAGGATTTGCTGCGTGCCACCCATTCGGCATCGTAGCGGGCGCGATCATAGAAGGACTTCTGCGTTCCCACGCCCGTGGTTGAGAGCCCCGCGTAGAGGTTGGCACGCTTCACCGCCTCACGCTCCGGCAACCCTTCTCCGAGGAATACAGCAAAGCTTCCGATGAACGCGTCACCGGCGCCGGTGCTGTCAATGCTCTTCACCCTGAACGCCGGAATGTGTTCCATCCCGTCTTGGCCCGCCAGCAGCGAACCGTTGGCTCCGAGGGTGAGGATGACCCGCTTGACGCCACCGGAGAGCAGTTTCTTCGCGCACTTCTTCGCGTCAGCAACGTTCCGCACCGGCATGCCTGAGATCGTCTCGGCCTCGCTCTCGTTGGGAACGAAATAGTCCAGTCCCGCAAGAGCTTTCAAATCGACGGGTTGAGCCGGCGCTGGGTTCACAATGCAGCGGATGCCGTTCTTATGTGCAAAGCTGACCGCGTAATAGACCGTCTCCAGCGGAATTTCGAATTGCAGCACCATGCAGTCGACCGTCTTCAGCAGATCGGCCGCGGCATCCACGTCGGCAGGCTTGAGCAGATCGTTCGCACCCTTCACCACGAAGATGCGATTCTGTCCGTTGGGCTCGACAAAAATAGGCGCCACACCGCTGGAAACACCGGCGATCTCTTTCACGTGCGTCGCGTCGATGCCCAGGTTCTTGAAGTTCTTGATGGTCGCGGGGCCGAACAGGTCGCTTCCCACTCTCGCGACCATGAACACCTCTGCACCGCACAACTTCGAAGCTACCGCCTGATTCGCGCCCTTGCCGCCAAACCCGAGGTCGAACGACTGCCCAAAAATCGTCTCCCCCGGCTTCGGAAAGCGATCGGTGAATGTAGTCAGGTCGATGTTTGCGCTGCCCACTACCGCGATGCGAGGAGTCTTTGCCATAGGAGTGCCCCAAGACTTATTTCTCAATTGGACTTGCTCGATTGAAAAAACTTGTTTCCTTAAAAGAAAGACCGCCGAGTCTAGTCAGCGGCCTCAATCCTTGTCAACGAATTATCCGGTGCAGTAGTGGCTTAATTTGTCAGTGTTCTATCGGACCGTCATCCCGAAGCTCCGCGTTTTCTCCAGCGGAGCGAGGGATCTGGCGCGGAGCGCTTCAAATTGAGCCATCATCTCAGGTAGAGTGGGCTCACTCCCCGTACGGGACCCAGATGTTCTTCACCTGGGTCGCGTGCTGCAAAAACCAGCGGCCTTCGCCCTGCTTCACGTCGAACCAGTCGATCACACGGCCCTCATTCGTGAAGACTTGCTTCAAGTTCCCGATCGAATACGATTTTGCCGCCGCCGCGCTCGCCTCATCCGCAAAACACCAGACCGCATCCACGTCGTCATGCTCGGCAATCGTCTTCAGCAGTTGCGACTGATATCCCGTGACGATATTGACGACTCCACCCGGCAGATCACTCGTATCGAACAGTTGATATAGATCTCCTGTGATCAGGGGATAACTCTCCGAAGGACCGCCACCACGGTGTTTCCAGCCGTGATCAGTGGCAGCACCGTCGACAGGAAACCAAGCAGCGGCACATCATTCGGACAAATCACTCCCACGGTCCCAACCGGCTCATTCATGGCAATCGCGATGTTGCGGAACGGCGGGTTGTGCACCGCGCCATCGAACTTGTCTGCCCACGCCGCATACGAGAAGATGCGCTCGATGCCGGCATCCACCTCGTGGATCGCCTGCTTCTCACCCACGGCGGCCGCCAACCGCCCGGCAACCTCAGTCCGCCGCAGCGACAGATTTTCGGCCATGTAATAAAGGATCTGCGCCCGGTTGTGCGCGGTATTCTTCGCCCAACCGCCCGCCTTGCGCGCGGCCTCGACTGCATTGCGGATGTCTTTGCGATTTCCAAGGGGAGCTTCGCCCAGCAGCTTGCCCTGCGGGTCGCGCACCTCCATGCTGTAGCCGGAATCTGGACGCGCCTGCTTCCCGCCGATATACAGCTTCACCGTGCGATCGATTGCCAAGTCCGCGGGCTCCCCGGCCCCTTCCGCATTTCCGACGGTGCACTTTTCGTAGGGGGCAACGTAGAGGCATTCTTGAACCATGCCGGCTCCAGGTATTCCAGCAGGCCTTCCTTGCCGCCCTCGCGTCCGTAACCGCTTTCGCGGTAGCCACCGAATCCGCAAGACGCGTCAAACAGGTTGGTGCAATTCACCCACACCACCCCGGCCTTCAGTTGTGCTGCCACGTGCAGCGACACGTTGAGGTTCTCGCTCCACACGCACGCTGCCAGGCCGTAGGCCGTGTTATTCGCCAACTCCACCGCTTCGCTCGGCGTCCGGAACGTCATTGCCGCCAGCACCGGGCCGAAAATTTCCTGCTGCGCCACGATCGATGTCGGATGTACGTTACTCAACAATGTGGGAGGAAAATACAGCCCTTGCGATGGCAACTCGATCTGCGGTTGCCAGCAGGTCGCTCCCTCAGCCACGCCTTGGTCCACCAGTCGCTGAATCCGATCCAGTTGCACGCGATCAACAATCGCGCCAATGTCGATCGCCTTGTCGAGCGGGGGCCCCGCGCGCAGCGTGCTCATGCGATCCTGTATCTTCGCGATCAGCGGCTCGACGATGCTCTCCTGCATAAGCAGCCGCGATCCCGCGCAGCAAACCTGACCCTGATTGAACCAGATTCCGTCCACCAAACCTTCGACCGCGCTGTCGAGGTCGACATCCTCGAAAACAATGAAGGGAGATTTTCCGCCCAGTTCGAGCGAAAGTCGCTTGTGACTTTTCGCCGTCGCGGCACGGATCGCCCGCCCCACTTCCGTCGATCCCGTAAACGCGATCTTGTCGACATCCGGATGTTTGACCAGCGCTTCGCCTGTCAGACCGTCGCCGGTCACAATGTTCACTACACCCGCGGGCAGCCCGATCTCCTCACAAATCTCCGCAAACGCCAGCGCAGTCAGCGGCGTGAACTCTGCCGGCTTCAGTACCACGGTATTTCCGGTGGCCAAAGCCGGCGCAATCTTCCATGCCAGCATGAGCAGCGGAAAATTCCACGGAATAATCTGGCCTACCACGCCGCAGGCCGTGTAGCCGGGAAACTCCTGATGGAGAAGTTGCGCCCATCCCGCGTGATAGTAGAAATGCCTTGCCACCAGCGGGATGTCGATGTCGCGGCTCTCGCGAATCGGTTTCCCGTTGTCCATCGTCTCCAGCACCGCCAGCCGTCGCGAATGTTTTTGCACCTGCCGAGCCAGCGCGTACAAATAACGAGCCCGCTTATGCGCGCTCAGCGCCTGCCACTTCGGAAACGCAGTCCTGGCCGCCTTCACCGCTGCGTCGACATCCGCTGGCGATCCTTGCGCGACGCTCGCCAGCTTTTCACCAGTCGAGGGATCTGCGGTTTCGAAATACTCTCCCGCCGCCGGCTTCAGCCACTTCCCATCTACAAAGTGACCAAAGCGCCGCCCATGACGATCGAGCCAGGCAAGCGCTTCCTTCGGATCTTCCGGCGCCGGGCCGTATTCCATTGCAACGAATTTTTCTGCGATGCTCATTCAATTCCGCTCAAACATTCTTCACGGAGCTGCCCTTGTCACCCTACGCAATCGGATGGCGGTAGTCTGCCGAATAGCGCCCGGTTGCATGATGTTCCAGTTGCCGCTCGATATCGTTCAACAGTCCACTCGCCCCAAACCGGAACAACTCCGACTTCATCCAGGGCAAGCCGAGTTCTTCTTTCATCAATGCCAGCCACTCGATCGACTGTTTGGCTGTGCGAATTCCACCCGCCGGCTTGAATCCAACCGCCATTCCCGTCTCCTGCGCGTATTCCCGGATCGCCCGCGTCATCACAAATCCCACCGGCAACGTTGCATTGGTCGGCTCTTTACCCGTGGATGTTTTGATGAAATCCGCACCTGCCATCATCGCCACAAAACTCGAGCGCGCCACATTTCGCAGCGTGAGCAAATCTCCGGTCCCCAGAATTACCTTCATGTGCGCCGGGCCGCTCGCCAGTTTGAACGCTGCGATTTCATCATAGAGTTCCTGCCAGCGCCCGCCGAACACATGCGCCCGTGTGATCACCACATCAATATCCTGGGCTCCCGCCTCAACCGACCGCCGAATCTCCTCGATCCGCTCCGACAGCGGCGAAAGACCCGCCGGAAATCCCGTCGACACCGCCGCAACCCGCACGCCACTACCCTCAAGCGCTCGTCGCGCTGTCTCCACAAATCTGTGATACACGCACACCGCGGCAACTTGGATTTTCAGATCCTCAATTCCCAGTTGCTCCACCAGTTCATGCTGGATCGGCTGCCGCGCCTTCGAGCACAACCTCCGCACACGCTCGTCCGTGTCATCGCCCGACAGGGTCGTAAGGTCCATGCACGTGATGGCTCGCAATAGCCACGCCGCCTGCCACTCCTTCTTTACCGTTCGCCGCGCAACATGGCTTTGCGCCCGGCGTTCCACCGCACTGGTATTCACCCGAACCTGTTGCAGCCAGTCTATGTTGAGGGGTATGCCGCGGTTCGAGAGAAGTGGACGCCCGCCCAGCGTCGCCAGCGGCTCATTGGAGCTCGGGAACAATCCTTCGCCAGGAGTACCGCTGGCACTTTCTGCAACGCCGTAGCGTGTTCTGTTTTCCACCGACATTTGGATGTCTTCCGCCGACCCTGCGATTCGATGCTTTCAACCTGGCGACCAGCGGTCACCCCAGGTTACCTTTGCGACGCAATTGTACGGCAGAATGGGGAAAAGCAAAGTGCCGCCGGTTCGGCAGGCCCTTTCCTGTTCAGTCTGCTACCTTCATCTCGTCGCGTACTTTCGCCTTGACACTCCTCATCCTGACCGCTAGCCTACAGCGCTGTTATTTCGGGACCCATGAAGATTATTACCCTTCCGCCGTCCTTTGATTATCGCCGTTATCTTCGTTCTGTATCGCTTCTCCTGCCGGTCTTACTCCTGATCTTCGCGCTCCCGGCTCTCGCTGCGAAGAAAATCATCATCGACACTGACCCCGGCACCGACGACGCTCTCGCCCTCATGCTTGCGCTCAACTCTCCCGAGCTTGACGTCCGCGCCGTGACTGTCGTGCCCGGCAACGTCACTGCCGAGATGGGCCTAGAAAATGCGCTGCGCATGATCTCGCTCGCCAACCGCTGCGACATTCCCGTTGCGGGCGGTGCCAAGCATCCGCTGTTTCAGAAACTGATCACCGCCGAGTTCTGGCACGGCAAGAACGGACTCGCGAACATCGAGTTGCCGCCGAGCAAGTGCAAGGTCGATTCCCGCTTCGGCCCAGACCTCATCATTCAGCTGGTCCACGCCTCGCCGCATGAGATCACGCTCGTTCCCATCGGCCCGCTCACCAACATCGCGCTCGCCGTTGAGAAAGATCCTTCCATCGTTCCGCTGGTGAAAGAAGTCATCCTCATGGGAGGTTCCATCAGTGGCGGCAATGTCAACGCCGCGGCCGAAGCGAACATTTACAACGACCCCGAAGCCGCGCAAATCGTCTTTCAGGCAGGATGGCCGCTCACCATGGTCGGTCTTGAGGTCGGCGACAAAGCCCTCTTCACCCACAAGTATCTCGACGAACTCGGCAAGACACACGGCCCCATCAACGACTTCATCTATGGAGTGAACAAGTACCTCCTCGGCCTTGCCGACAGCTTTGGCATGCCGGGATCGCCCATGTATGATCCCTCCGCCGTCGCCGTGGCCATTGATGCCACATTAGTCAAGACCGAGGAAATGCACGTCGATGTTGAAACCCGCGGCGAATTTACCCGCGGAGAGACCGTTGGAAATCGCCACGGGTATATCGAACGTAACGTTCTTCATGGAGACCGCTACGTGATCGAGGGTGTCGAGAAAGTGACGCCTAACGCCAAGGTCTGCGTCGATGTTGATGCCGATCGTTTCTTGCAGCTTTTTGTTTCCAGAATTCGCGGTAAATGATCGACATACCATGTTCACACCATCGAGTCTGACCATCGCTCTCCTCATGATGATCACCAGCGCGATCTGCTGGGGTTCGTGGGCCAACACCTACAAGGGCGTAAAGAACTACCGCTTTGAGCTTTTCTATTGGGACTACGCCGTCGGCATCTTTCTGATCTCGCTTTTTCTCGCGCTCACCATGGGAAGCACCGGCCACGACGCGAACAGCTTCCTCGCCAACGTCCACTCCGCTGACACAGCCAACATCGTTTCCACCATGGTCGGCGGCGCCATCTTCAATCTCGCCAACCTTCTCCTCGTTGCAGCCATCGACATGGCCGGTCTTGCCATCGCCTTCCCCGTCTCGATCGGCATCGCCCTCGTCGTCGGTGTTGTGCTCAGCTACACACTCCAACCCAAGGGCAACGGCGTGCTCCTCGCCGCCGGCGTCATTTGCGCTCTCATCGCGGTTATCCTCGACGGCAAAGCCTACGGCAGTCTCGCCAGCACCGGACGCTCCGTCTCGAAGAAAAGCATCATCACCTGTATCGTCTCCGGCGTGTTGATGGGATTGTGGAATCCGTTTGTCGCCTACGGCGCGACCCGCGGAAACCCTCTCACACCCTATAGCTCTGTTGTGTTTCTGACGCTGGGTGCGCTGCTGTCCTGCTTTGTCTGGAATCTTTACTTTATGAAGCGACCGCTCGCCGGCGAGCCGGTAAGTATCAGTGGATTTTTCAGTGGCCCAACTTCTGGTCATCTACTGGGCCTTCTCGGCGGATTTATCTGGGGGGTGGGTACAGTTTTCAACGTTGTCGCGGGCAAATCGACCAGCTTCGCCATCTCCTACGCCATTGGCCAGTCCGCGCCGATGGTCGCCGCATTGTGGGGAGTACTTGCGTGGAAGGAATTCGCCGGCGCAGGCAGCAAGGCCAAGCTCTATCTGGTCTTGATGTTCGTCTTTTATGCCTTCGCGATCCTGCTCGTCGCCAAAGCCAACGGCTGACGCGGGAACTACGCTCTCTAAGCCCGAGGTTGTCTCACAGGAGTCTTCGTGGAAGGGTGCGACCTCAGAGGCTGACCGGAGAATGCCAGTTTGTATCAGGGCATGCCTTCAGGCATGCCGCAACTGACCGTTTGCATACGCCTTCAGGCGCTGAGGCTCACGAATTCGACTCTCTTTGTAGCCTATTTCGAGCCGTTTTTAGGCGCTTCGCACTCAACGTCTTTTGGCTTAATTCGGGATAGCGGGTTAGTCGCGTCGATCAGCACCCCGATTTCCACTGAGGCGTCCGGGCAATCCCGCACCACCTGCACATTTTCTCGCGTGAATCCCACGGGCAGAAGCGAGCGATTGGCGCTGATGTACTTGTCAACATATCCAGCGTCGAATACCGCTCCTTCCGATAGTTGCCACTCGGCGCGTAGCCTCTCACTGAGTTCCTTTCCGGCGAATACTGTCAGCTTACCCATTCTGTACTGCGGACCCTCGATAACTGACATCTTAAGACCGACGGTCGCGTTGGAGAAAATCTGCGTGTCGGGTATGGCCACGAAATCAATGAATCCGTCTCTGACATAAAGGTCGCGAACGCCCTCTATGCCAACGGCGATTTTGTCTCTCTGAAACACATCTCCCTTGTTAACAGGAAACGCACTTCGCAGCTTGGCGCTGCTGAAGATGTGATTTCGGCTGAACTTGATTTCTCCAACCTGATAGCGTGGGCCTTCCAGGACTTCCGCCTCAAGCGTAGCCGGCTTCGGTAGGGCTAGGGGATCACTCGCCTTGACGTGCAAACTCTTCACTACCGCGGCAAAATATCCCTGGTTTTGAAACAGGTCTCGCACCCGCTCTTCAAGATCTTCGGAGTTCTCATCGAAACACGAACCTGTCAGATTGCTCTTGATTCCGCCGAGTTCATCGGAACTGAGCGATTGCGTGCCAGTGATGACGAAGTCGGTAATCAGCAAGCCTGAGCTTTTGTTGGAACGATGATCGTGATTCCTGACGCACTCGCCGTGCAGCAGGCCTGTGAGTAGGACACAACCGGCAAAGATCAGATAGGAGGCGGTCGCTATCTTAGTCTTAGCCACGGCTATGACCGGATTGTCGCAAGCGTATCTGAATCTACTTCACCTGAAACGACCACACTGAGTTGAAGCACAGCCCTTCGCCCTGGCTCTTCGCGATGTCTGATCCTGAATATTTCTTGGCTCGCGAAAGCGGCCTCAGCACCACGCCGTATTCCCCGGGCGCAAGCGCCGACGCAGGGGCGATCTCATCGTGCCCCGGCCCGATCTGCTTGACCGTGGTCGGTACGCGTTCTTCTACAAACGACGAGTACACCGGCCAGTCGAACGCGCTGCTCTGCTGGCTGTCCGCTTTGCCCTCGGTCGCGCCCACCAGCCTCCAGTTATTCGGCGTCGGCGTCAGCTTCACGATGGCCGGTTCGTATTCGCTCGCATTCACTCCCGGGATCCCGGCAAAGTTCACATCGAAATTCGGCATATTTGAGCTCAGGCTGCTGGTCGAATTCGGTGCCGGCAACGCCCAAACATAAGTCACCGTCGGGTTCGATTTCTTGTGACTCAGCAGCCCTCCGCCGATACTGGTCGCCGAATTGATTGCGGAGTAACTGCCGTAGCTACCTGAATGGATGGCGGTCTGCCAAGCGGCCTGGTTGATTCCTTCCCGCAACGCCTGGTTCAGCGCCGAATCTCCGGCCAACGCGCTCATCGAAGATGGTTTCGTCTTGGTTTCGGCCAGTTGTGTCTTCTCCAGGTTTAGCCCCTGTCTTCCACTCTTGCTGATCGCCGTGACCGCTGGCTGACCCGGCGATGCTGCGCTACTTTGCATTGCAGCGGCCGGTGTACTTCCCGGCGCTGTTCCTCCACCGCTCTTCCGCTTGTTTGTCTCTGCGGCCAGCATTGCGTCCATCACCTTCTGGCCGACACCTGCTTTCTTGAGAGCTATCAGCCCATTGGGGGTGACGTCAAAGTCCGTGGGGTTGGCTTGCATCGACCCGATGATGACGCTTTCCGGCAACCCGTTCTTGACCATCGAAATCACGTCATCATTGGTGAGCGGCTTTTGCTGCCCCGCGGCCATGCCGGCCAATGAAAGACACAAACCCAGAATTAGCACAAACGCCCAGACAGGACCTGCAGAAGCTTGCTTGCAGAACATGGATGCCTCCCGAGACACACGTCAGGAAGGTTAGTACCAACCCGCTCGGAGGTCAATCTGCAAAGGGACCTGAAAATGGTGGAGTTTGGATCCTGACTGGTTTGCTTCTCGGTCGATCTGGCGCGTGTCTCCACCGCCATCAGAGGTGACCAGGTACGAAATTCCTACTTCTTCGCCATCACCCACTTTAGCAAGGGACGCACATTGCGCCGATATGCCGTGGATTGGGGAGTGAGGGAAGTAACCCGCGGCCGGAAGGCAGAAGTTAGAAGGTTAAAAGCCAAAAGCTAAAAGCCAAAAGCCAAAAGCTAAAGATTTCCCGCCGCGCCCTTGGTTTTTCCATGACGGTTCGCCAGTTCCTCGATGGAGGGGAAAGACCTCGGTACTGTCAATTTCCGTTCGGGCGGTTGTACGCCCTGCTGAACGGCTTTGGTTAACATTTCCAACGCAACATCCGTATTTGTCGGAACCACGACCGTGCCGGTCAGCAGTCCACTTTGCACCCAGGCTTGCCCGGTTTTCGGCAGTCCGTCACACCCGAAGAACGGCAACTTCAACCATCGGTCGCGTTCAGCTCCGTCCAGATGCTCCTGGATCGCTTTTCTTGCGCCCATGGCCATCGAGTCGTCCTGGGCTGAAATCAGGTCGATGTGCGACTCCCGCGATGTCGACAAGCGCAGCCACGCCGAAACGGCCTTATATGAACTCGCTTCCGTCCAATGTGCCTTGAGGGTCTTGATCTGTACGTCCACCGGTTTCGTTTCATACACGCCGCTGGTCCGCTGCCTGGCTGCCGGGCTTTCCGAAGGTCCCTGGATGTACAGCACGGATCCGCCCTTGGGCATCATCGCGGCGAACTGCTTGCCTTGGATTCTCCCGATCTCTTCATGATTCGAAGTGATCGCGAACATCGGTACCTTGTAAGTTTTTCTTAGCTCGGCAAGGTAGTCCACCTCTTGGTTCAGGACCACCCAACCCATACCCGCACCAGCAGCAGCTCGCGCTACCTGTGGTAGAGCCGTGGCCCCGACTGGCTCGAGCACAATCGCATCGGGTCGCGGACCTGTAGACGACTGAATGACCTTCAGAAGTTGCTGGCTCTGCGTGATCGCGTCGTTGTCGGCGTAGATAATTTCGATTTCTATCCCCAGCCGACGCGATGCCTCCTTCGCCGCCGCTGCTTGTTCGATCTGATAATCGTTATCGTTATTCGTCAGCGAGATGAGGACTTTAAACCTTTTCATTGAAGCACCTGCCTCGCATCATACCCTCGAACCTCGAGAAACGATCGTAACCGGAGTAACCGACGGTTTCTCGGTTTCTGCCCTTCACGTCCTGTTCCCCGTCGAATTTCCACAGAGCGCGAGATTTCCACATGCCGCCTCACATCCCTCGTGATAGCTGTCACATCCAAAATTCCTCTGGCCTGCGACATTGTCCAAGCCGCGTCCGAGGGAGGCTGTATGACAACGAAGTGCGCAAACCCGGCCTGCGCCGTGCCCTTCCGCTACTTACGGGGAGGGAGACTTTTCCTGGTCGACCGTCCTTCCGACGCTCGCGAGAGAGATGAATCCCCGATGACCGATGGATCCCGGATCTCCGAGTTCTTTTATCTGTGTGAGATTTGCTGCAAGACCATGCAAGTCATTCTGGATAAAGGCGGAGCGGTCGTGCTGAAGAGATTTGAACGAAAGCCGCCGTTCTCCATCCGGCAATCCGAAGGAGGGGACATCTCCCAGACCCTGATAGCTTGAGATCTCGAATCTCCCGATCTCTTCGAGTTCCCCCAGGTTCCTCGGACAGGAATTTTTCTCTCACGCCTGCCCAAGGAACCTGTAGTTTTGTTGCATGCATAGCCGCGCCGAGGTCTCGGCATTCGCCGGCATCTTCCGCCAACTCTGTCCGCGATGTCGATCCGGTCACATTTTTCGTTCCTCCATCTATTTTGGCTTTCCCAGGATGCACGAGCGCTGCCCTATCTGTAATCTCCAGTTTCAGCGCGAATCCGGTTATTTTCTCGGCGCGATGTACATCAGCTACGGCTTGGCTCTCGTCGTTATCCTTGCCATGGCCGTTGTGCTCTGGTTTCTCACTCATTGGCGACTGGACAAACTCACCATTTGGGCCATCCTCTTGTTTCTACCCCTGGCGCCCGCCCTTACCTTGCTTGCCCGCGTCCTCTGGATCTATCTCGACCAAGCGGTTGACCCCGAAAAAATTGGCCACCAGAACTGAATCACGGTAGCTTCGGCTTAGGGAATCGTTCGCGCACGAACTCCATCGCCTGCTCCCGCGATTGCAGTCTGCCTTCGAGTTGCGCGTCCTCGACCTCAGAAAGAATCTGCTTGAACACTGGCCCCGGCTCGTACCCCGCCTCAATCAAATCTCTACCCGTGATCAGCGGAGCCGGTCGGACCACTTCGGGAGGCATGTTCGCGATTTTCTCGCGTGTGAAGTTGTAACTGGTCAGGTCGCCGTGGCTCGCCCGGCAATCCAGCCAGTGCAGTTCCAGGTGCTCCTCGAATCGTGGTATGCGAATGAACTTCTTAAGGGTTGACTCTTTCATGCGCTGCACGTGACCGAAGCGCATGTGGTTATCTATCAGCGCCAGAATGTGTTCCGTGTCGTCGTTCGAAAATCGCAGCCGGCGGCAGATTTCTTCCGCCATTTTCACGCCCACTTCCACGTGCCCGTCAAAGCGGATCCGGTCCGCCACCCGAAATGTGGGAGGCTTGCCCACATCGTGCAGAAGCGCTCCCCAGGCCAGCGTCGCCGGACTCGGGTGTGGCAGATTGTCCAGCAACAGCAGCGTGTGTACGAACACATCGCCTTCAGGATGAAACTCCGGGGGCTGCTCCACGCCCTTCATCGCCGAAATTTCCGGCAGCACCTCGCGCAACAAACCGGTCTCGTCGAGAAGCAGGAAGGCGCGCCGGGCCTGGCCCTCGGTAAGCATCTTCGTCAGTTCGTCGCGCACCCGCTCGCGCGAGACCTGACTGATTTGCGGAGCCAACTTCTGAATCGCCGCCAAAGTCTTGGGCTCAATCGCGTAGTCGAAGCGCGCCGCGAAACGCACGCCTCGCAGCATTCGCAGCTTGTCTTCCGCAAACCGTAGTTCAGGATCGCCAATCGCACGGATCACGCGGGACTCAAGGTCCCTGCGTCCGCCCACAAAATCAAGTAATCCAGCGCTGATGGGGTCGGGCAATTCGCCGTCTGGTGTGATGTCCAGCATCATCCCATTGATCGTGAAATCCCGCCGCGCCACATCTTCCCGCGGATCTTTACTGAACCGCACCTCGTCCGGGTGCCGCCCGTCGCTGTAGCCGAGATCCGAACGAAAAGTCGCGACCTCGACCGCACCGGACTTGGTCCCCTTTGTGGACTGATTCTCCTGTCCGCCTTTGGTCCTCGTGTGGGGCGGACACTCCTGTCCGCCGCCTTTGACCTTCAAAGAACCTGCCAGTGTGGCGCTGTTTTGTGTGGTGCGGGCCCCCTCGCCCGCGTCTGCCGTGTTATCTCCCGTCGCGGCCGCCCTCGCTTCGCCCTTCACCGGCACCAGCACCACCCCAAACTGTGCTCCAACCGCATAAGTCTCGGGGAAAATACTCATTACCTCATTGGGAGTCGCGTCGGTAGCTACGTCGTAATCCGCAGGTTCTCGCCCCAGCAACAGATCACGCACGCATCCGCCCACGAGATAGGCCTGGTGTCCTCGCTCGCGTAAGGCGCGGATAATGTCAACCGAGTGCTCCTGCAGTGACCCCATTGGCTCCATAATAAAGCGTCCCGACCAGACCCGCTGCGCGGGTACTGCGTCTGCAGTCGGCTCCGGCCTGTGTTTTCTATAATGAGGTCAGCTAATCGGAAGCTAAAAGCTAAAAGCTAAAAGCCAAAAGCCAAAAGCTGAAAGCTGTCTTATGACCTTCATCCTCGGCATCGAAAGCTCCTGCGACGAGACCGCCGCCGCCGTCGTCCGCTCCGGCGAACAAGTGATCTCGAACGTGGTCTTCTCGCAGATCGCCACCCATCAGCCCTATGGTGGCGTCGTGCCTGAACTCGCTTCCCGCGAACATCTGCGCGCCATCGTTCCCGTCGTGCGCAAAGCCCTGGCGGACGCCGGCCAAACCTACCAGTCCATCGACGCCCTCGCCGTCACCCAAGGGCCGGGACTCGCCGGTGCGCTCCTCGTCGGCATCAGCTATGCCAAAGCGCTCGCCTTCGCCCTCGACAAGCCGCTCATCGCCGTCAACCACCTCGAGGGCCACATTCACGCCGTGCTACTCGAAGAGCGGCAGAAGGGCAACCACGAGATTGCTTTCCCCGTGCTCGCTCTGGTCGTCTCTGGCGGACACACCCATCTTTATTTAGCGGAAGAGAAAAATGCCGGCTGGTCCTACCGGAACATCGGCCACACCCGCGACGATGCCGCCGGCGAGGCTTTCGACAAGGTGGCTAAACTCCTCGGCATGGGATATCCCGGCGGTCCCATCATCGATCGCCTCTCCAAACACGGCGACCCCAATGCCGTGAGCTTTCCGCCATCCCAGATCAAACACGTTGACCGTCGCGATCGCGCCAGGACCGCCATCGGCGGCATGAGCTCCGCGCAGGGAGGTGCACGGCCCACTATCGCGCCCCGCTTCGATTTCTCCTACAGCGGTATCAAGACCGCCGTTCTGCGCTACGTCGAAACTCACGCCATGCGGGACTCGATCGAAGCACGACGGCACCAGCTCGCCGCGATCCCCCAACCGAAGCTTGAGGACTACTTGTCCGTCTGTAACCGCGAGAGCCTCAACCTCGTCGCGTCTTTTCAGCGCGCCATGATTAATGACCTCGTAACCAAGACGCTTGCTGCCGCTCAGGCTTACGATGTCGCTTCTCTATTTGTCACTGGTGGTGTCGCCGCCAACAACGAATTGCGTCAGACCTTCGAGCAGGAGGCCGCTCAACAAGGGTTGCCAGTTTTCTTTCCCTCGCGGCCACTCTCCACCGACAACGCCGCCATGATCGCCGCCGCAGCCTTTCCGAAATTCCTGGCGAATGATTTTGCGCCGATGGACTTCTCCGCCGAATCCAGCCTCGCCCTCCGCGGTGTCGTATTGTAGTGTCATCCCGAGCGAACGTGGGGTGGCTCGCTTGAGAGTCACCTCGCAAAGTCGAGGGACCTGCTGTTTCCGAGCCCCTCGTCAACGCGCGCAAAAGAAGCCGCGAGGAATCTGCATTTGTCTTGGGAGGTCTTTCTATGACAACGACAAACGCCAGCAGGAACCGGCGCAAGATAGTCTTCTTTAATTTGAAATCGTGAGATTCGAGGAGAGCGAAAGCCTCGCAGTTCGCGCCTGTCGGACGACAATTCTTGAACCTTACTTGCCGGCGACCGCCGCTTTTCCGGTCGCGGGCTTCAATCCCATCGCCGAGATCGCTGCGACTATCGCATCCACACCGCGCTCGCCATCTGCTGTCGCATCCACCTCGTGATGGTGTCCGCCGGTGCGAGCAACCAGGACCTTAGTGGCCTCGTGCGACTTTTTCGCCATGTAAGGAAGGTGATGGCGATCGTTCTTGCTCAGGCTCCAGCCGAGGATGACCAGGTCAAACGACTCCTTCTTCAAGACCCCTAGGGCTGCCTTACGTCCCAACGCGTTCGTTACCTGATGGCCTGCCTTGGCGATCCCGGCAGACTGGGACGCCAGCAATTCCTCATCGGATTCGCAATACAGCACCTTCAGCTTGGACGAAGTCGTAGACATGTGGAGTCGCGCCTTTCTGTGACTGCGACCCCACGATAACAACCGCTGCCCCGGCCCATAAGATCACCAAAGACCTAGTCCTCCGGAGGATGATCTAATTCTGAAGAAGCCTCGTGACTTGATGAGAAGCCTAAGAGGGACAGAAGAACAAAGAGAGGAAAAGAGAACTAGGTACTAGCTACCGGGTACTAGGTACTGGCTCCTAACTCCGCCCAGCCGACTTCGACTTCGATTTGCCCGGCGTCAGCGTTACTTCCAGCGCCTTCTCCAGCTGGGCCTCAATTTCGATATCCTTATATATGCAGTAGTGCGCCCGGTCTTCCTTCCCGTCGAAGCCGCTTTGCCGCCCGGACAAAACTACAATCGGAATCCCTGCGGTTTCTGGCTTGCTCTTCAGCGCCGTTATGAACTGCGTGCCGTCCATCTGCGGCATCTGCATGTCGGTAATGATCAGATCAGGGCGCAACGCCTGCATCATGTCGAGGGCTTCCCGCCCGTTGGTCGCGGATTCCACCTCGAACCCGCGTTCTTCCAGGAAGCGGCACACCGTGTGCCGTATCAACATGGAATCGTCAACCACCAGTGCCACCAGCGGCATTCCCCGACTCCGTTTCTCGCTGCGCGTACCCCGGGTTGACACTAACAGACGTTCTGTTGAGCTAACAAGGTCCCACGCGGAGACGCCAAGTTACCTTCGTCACGTGAGTCGACATACTGCGCGATAGTCAGACGCACTTCCGACCCCGTTTCTCAGCCGGTCATTGATCGACGCTCGGAGGGCTAGATTTCGTTGTTCGGCGTGCGTTCCTCGATGGCCATGTCTTTGAACTCGCTGGCTTCAAAGACCTCGCCGCATTCCAGACACTCTACGAATTCGGCGTCTTCTTCGCGGGCCACGATTTGCACGCGCGGGTGCTTACACTGATCCATGGGTCTTCTCTACGCGGGGGCTGGCGACGGCGGGAATGGGATTCATAAATCCGGTAGTGCCCCGAGGCGACCACCACAGGGCAGAATTTTCCGGAAATTTTGGGTATTTTAGCCCGACCCCTAACGTTGTCAAGTCCCCCCTCCGGAACTAACGGATCTCGTACTCGCCCGATTGGCTCGCCGCAGTCCATTCATCCTGACTTACCTATCGGTTACCGACCTTCCCTCAAACTCTCATTACGCCGCCGCCTTTCCATGCTCGAATTGCCCATTCGCACACCACTTTCCGCTATTGCCTGCTATGACTTGCGTGAAAATGGCCCGTCGCGGTACACTATATACGACTCAAAAGGTCGCAATTATATCCGACAAAATCAGTCGGAATGGATTATCCGAGACCGCTGGCAGTAGCTGAGTGAAACAGGCCAGAACCACCGAATGTTGAAGCTCACCAAGAAGGCCGACTACGCGCTCATGGCCATGAAGCATCTGGCGGAGCATGCGCATAACGGTGCCTGCAGCGCCAAGGATGTCGCCGAGTCCTACGGGATACCTCCCGAGGCCCTGGCCAAGATTCTGCAGCGGCTAGCTAAGGCCGGACTCCTGCATTCGCAGCACGGCACAAACGGGGGCTATACCCTGGCGCGGGACGCCCGCAAGATTTCTGCTTTTGAAGTGATTCAGGCTATTGATGGGCCTCTGTTCATCACTTCGTGCACCACAGTTCGCGGCGAGTGCGGCCAATCCGACCGCTGCACCATCCGCGAGCCGCTGCGCAAGGTGAACGAGAGCATCGAACAGGTTCTGAAGCGCATCACCATATCAGCGATGAAAGAAGAGCCCGCCGACTCCGCCGTCGAGCCTGTGAAAGTGGCCGAACTGGTGACGCTCTCGTAGGGAAGCGATCAAGGACGCAAGACTAACGACTAACGACTAACGACCGAGTGATGGAGAAAAAGCAATCATGGCTACCGAAGTGACGACCCCGACCCTGGCCGACAAGCCAACCCAGCAGCACGTTGCACCGAACGGCATCAAGCTGCCCATCTACATGGATAACCATGCCACCACGCCGGTCGACCCCCGCGTGCTGGAAGAAATGCTGCCCTATTTCACCAGCAAGTTCGGCAACTCCGCGAGCCGCAATCATCCCTTCGGCTGGGTCGCAGAAGAAGGCGTGGAGCAGGCGCGCGAGCGTATCGCGAAACTGGTCGGCGCGACCACCAAAGAGATCATTTTCACCTCCGGCGCCACCGAGAGCGACAACCTCGCCATCAAGGGCGTCGCCGAAATGTACCGGGAGAAGGGCAATCACATCATCACCGCCGTCACCGAGCACAAGGCGGTGCTCGATACCTGCAAGCGTCTCGAAAAGTACGGCTATCGCGTGACCTACTTGCCTGTGCAGAAGAACGGCCTCGTCGATCTCGACGACCTCAAGCGCGCCATTGATGACAAGACCATCCTCGTGACCATCATGGCCGCGAACAACGAAATCGGCGTGCTTCAGCCCTGGCGCGAAATTGGAAAGATCTGCCGCGAGCGTGGCGTGCTCTTCCACTCCGACGCGGTGCAAGCCGTGGGCAAGGTTCCCATCGATGTGAACAAAGACAACATTGATCTCATGTCGATCACGGCGCACAAGATTTATGGTCCCAAGGGCGTAGGCGCGCTTTATGTGCGCCGCAAGAATCCACGCGTGCAGATTTCCGCCATCATCGATGGCGGCGGCCACGAACGCGGCATGCGTTCCGGCACGCTCAATGTTCCCGGCATCGTCGGCCTCGGTAAAGCCTGCGCGATCGCGATGGAAGAGCTACCCACAGAGTCCGTCCACCTTGCTGCGCTGCGTAATCGTCTGAAGGACAGCATCATGAGCCGTCTCGATGAGGTCTACATCAATGGCACCATGGAGCACCGCCTGCCCGGGAACCTCAACATCAGCTTTGCTTACGTCGAGGGTGAGTCGCTGCTGATGGGCATCAACGACATCGCAGTTTCCAGCGGATCGGCCTGCACCTCCGCGACGCTTGAGCCATCTTATGTATTGAAGGCTCTCGGTACAGGGGACGATCTGGCCCATAGCTCGATTCGCTTCGGCATCGGCCGTTTCAACACCGAGGCTGAAGTCGACTACGTTGCCGATCGCGTTGTCGAAACTGTGCAACGCCTCCGCGAGTTATCGCCTCTATATGAGATGGCGAAAGAGGGAGTGGATCTGAAGTCGGTGAAGTGGGCGGCAGAGTAAAGGTTTCAAGGTGCAAAGGTTTCAATGTTTCAATGAACTGTGAAGCTTGCACGTCGGGGTTGAAACTCTGAAACCTTGAAACTTTGAAACCTGAATTTGGGGTTTCTGAAAGCTGACAGCTGATAGCTGACAGCTAGAAAGCAATTTTTACGCTAGCAGCCAAAAGCTAGTAGCTAACAGCTAGGAGATTACATGGCATACAGCGACAAAGTTCTTGATCATTATTCCAACCCCCGCAACGTGGGCTCGCTCGATAAGAGCAGCCAGGACGTGGGCACGGGTCTGGTCGGCGCACCCGAGTGCGGCGACGTGATGAAGTTGCAGATCAAGGTCAATCCGCAGACCAACATCATCGAAGACGCGAAATTCAAAACCTTCGGCTGCGGCTCGGCCATTGCTTCTTCCTCGCTCGCCACCGAGTGGGTCAAGGGCAAGACTGTCGACGAGGCTCTGGCGATCAAGAACACCGAGATCGTGAAAGAGCTATCGCTTCCGCCGGTGAAGATTCACTGTTCGGTTTTGGCCGAAGACGCCATCCGCGCCGCAATTCACGACTGGAAGAAAAAGAACGGCTCGACGGAACCGGCATCTGTCTCGGCAGGCGCACAGAGCCACTAGGATGGTCGGCGGTCTCTCGTCGTCTCGTCGCAGGGCGCGAAACGGGAGGGCATGATCGGGAGGGCACGACTTCAGTCGTGCCACGGAGCTCGAGAACGACCTGAGGCGTTTAGCTCCTGCAGCGAAAAAACGAACAGGCTTCGTATCAGGGCACGCCTTCAGGCGTGCCGAGGCAGGTCGAGAATAAGCAGGAGGCTTTAGCCCCTGCGGATCGTGAACGCCTAGTTGGGAAATCGGATCTCGGCGCTACCGTGGAAGAGCGGGCCTTTAGGCCCGGGTAAGGACGCGGATAGAACATGGGCTTTAGCCCCTGTGACTGAAATTAACCTATGACAACCATGACCGCAGAAACGACGAAAACCGCCCCGATCAAGGGCGTGCAGGTCACCGACAAAGCCATCGCGAAAATTCGTTCTGCAATGGCCAAGGAAGGCATCTCGCCCGAGCAGGGCGGCCTGCGTCTCGGTGTGCAGGGTGGTGGCTGCTCCGGTCTGAGCTACAACATACGTTTCGATACGCAACCTCGCGAACGCGACCGCATCTTCCAGTTCGACGATGTGCGGGTCTTCGTGGATCCAAAATCGTTCATCTATCTGCACGGCATGATCCTCGATTATCAGGAAACCCTCATGCAGCAAGGCTTCGTCTTCGTGAATCCCAACTCGACGAAGTCATGCGGCTGCGGCACTTCCTTCTCGGCATGACGCATCTGGCGCTGCCGTGTAGCACAGGCCGTGTGGCGCGGGCGCCCTCGCCCGCGAAAGAACCTTGCTTTCGAACGAAACGCGAGCGGTTCCTGATTTCGCAATGCAGACGGCTGCATGAATGCACTTGAAACTCGAAACTCTGAAACTGTCCCATGTCTGACGTTCACAAGTCGACTTCCTCGCTGATCATGCCCGGTGAGACCACCGCATCCTGTTGGTCCTGCGGCGATATGCGAGCCGCACATTTCTGCAGCGCATGTGGCAAGGTCCAGCCCCCCGCGCCCGTTGACTACTTCACTTTCTTCGCGCTTCCGCGCAAGCTGAACATCGACGCACTCGCTCTCGAAAAAGAGTTCTACTCTCTCAGCCGCAAGCTCCATCCCGATCTCTACGCCCGTGCCGACAAGCGTGAACTGGAATGGAGCCTCGAACAGAGCTCGCTCCTTAATGACGCCTATCGCACGTTGAAAGATCCCATCAAGCGAACGCAATATCTGCTGCGCCTGGAAGGTGTCGAACTCGAAGAACAATCGAAGACGGCAACCGAGGCCGCCCGTGCCACCGGCGAAGTCAAGAAGCAGGTGGTTCCGCCGGATCTGCTTGAAGAAGTTTTTGATCTGAATATGCAGCTCCAGGAGCTGCGCATGCAGAAGAAAATGGGCGAAGACGATCCCGCCCTCATCGAGGAGCTGGGCCGCCACAAGCTCGAACTCGAAGAAAAGATGGAAGCGCTCTCCCGCGAATTGAAATCGGATTGGAACCAATGGGACCGACTGGTTGACAGAGGCACGGAAGACGATCGAATCAAAGTGCGCGACAAGATGGTTGACCTGCTCAACCGCCGCAACTACATCCGCAACCTGGTAAGAGATGTCAATGAAGTGTTGGAACTGTCTTAGCTGAGAGCTGAAGGCTAAGAGCTAAGAGCTGGAAAATGTCCTCTGATCGCATTGTCGGAATCGACCTTGGCACCACCAACTCGCTGGTCGCCTATATGGCGTCGCAGCAGGCGAACGGTGGAGTTGGCGACGCCGTGCCCGTCGTCATCCCCGGCGAAGACGGCTTGAACCTCGTCCCTTCGGTCGTCGCGCTCGACGAAAACGATCAAGTCATCATTGGCAATGCTGCCCGCAAATATCTCATTGAAACGCCCGAGCGCGCCGTCTACTCCATCAAGCGCCTCATGGGCCGTGGCTCCGAAGATATACAGGAGGAACTCAAGCTTTTTCCGTTTCGACTCGCCGAAGATCTCCAGTCTGGCGAAGTCCTGCGCATCAGGCTCGGCGAGAAGACTTTCACCCCTCCTGAAATTTCTGCCTTCATCCTCCGCCAGCTCAAGCGCAACGCCGAGCGTTTTTTCGGGGGATCTGTTACGAAAGCCGTAATCACCGTGCCCGCCTATTTCAACGACGCCCAACGCCAGGCTACGAAAGACGCCGGCCGCATCGCTGGCCTCGAAGTTCTCCGCCTTGTCAACGAACCGACCGCAGCGTCTCTCGCCTACGGCCTCGACAAGAAGAAAAACGGCATCGTTGCGGTTTACGACCTCGGCGGCGGCACCTTTGACATTTCGATCCTCAAGCTCCATGACGGCATCTTCGAAGTCATTTCGACGAACGGCGACACACACCTCGGCGGCGATGACATCGACAACCTGCTCATCACCATCGCCCTCGATGACATTCGTGGCGACATGGGTCTCGATCTTCGCCGCAGCGGCGAAGGCGTGCAGACCATTCGCAAGGCGGTGATTGAAGCCAAGATTGCTCTCTCCTCTCAGGCATCTACGAAACTCGACATCGATTTGCCGGGGGGCAAGCGCTACCAGCGCGAGATCACGCGCGAACAGTTCGAACAGCTGGCTCAACCGATTCTCGACCGCACGGTCGGACCTTGCAAGCAGGCACTCAAAGACGCCAACCTCAAGCCCGAACAGATCGATGAAGTTGTCCTCGTCGGCGGATCCACCCGCATTCCCAAGGTTCGCGAACTCGTTCAAAACCTTTTTCAGCGCGTGCCTCACACCGATCTCAACCCGGACGAGGTCGTTGCCCTTGGCGCGGCTGTGCAGGCCAACATTCTCGGCGGCGGTTCCGAAGCCACGCAGGACATGCTTCTGCTCGACGTTACCCCGCTTTCGCTCGGCATTGAAGTCGCCGGCGGCGTGACCGACAAAATCATCCTTCGCAACTCGACGATTCCTGCGTCGGCGACGCAGTTCTATACGACTCAGGTCGAAGGACAGACCAATGTTGCGATTCACGTCCTTCAGGGTGAGCGCGAACTAGCGAAAGATTGCCGCTCGCTGGCCCGTTTCGACCTGAAGGGTGTTCCGCCGATGCCCGCCGGCATGCCTCGTATCGAAGTTAAATTCCTGATCGACGCCAACGGCATTCTGCACGTCTCCGCGCGCGAGCAGCGCAGCGGCAAGCAGGCGGAGATCGACGTTCAGCCGAGCTACGGTCTTACTGACGATCAGGTCGAGAGCATGATTCTCGACTCCTTCGACTACGCCGAGGAGGATTTTCGCCAGCGTCAGGTCATCGAGGCTCGCAACGAAGCCGGCACCATTCAATCCGCGCTCGAAAAGGGCCGCAACCATCCGGCATGGCGGCAGCTCACCTCCGACGAGCGCAGGCAGATCGACAAACTCGAAAAGGCTCTGAACGCCGTCAAAGCCACCGACGACTATCAGGCTATCCGCAAGGCCATCGACGCGCTCAACCAGGGAACTATGCGTCTTGCGGAGCTAATGATGGATACCGCAGTGGCTACGGCCCTCAAAGGCAAGAACATGAACGAAGCTGACATGGGTGAAGGCCCGCAAGCCGGCCACCCGGTCGCGAAGGCAGATTTTGAATAACAGAATGGGTGAAACAGATTTCAATGAAGGCGAGACATTTCAATGAGTGAAACAGGTTTGATTACGGTGAATAGCACACTCTCCGCTACGGATACCCTCACTCGCCTGCAGGCAGCACTGCAGGGAGTTGGTATGGCCGTGTTCGCCGTCTTTGATCACGCCGCGGCGGCGAAAGACGCTGGCCTATCGCTGCGTCCGACGACCGTCCTCGCGTTTGGCAATCCGACCGCCGGAACCAGGCTGATGCAAGCGAATCAAGTCGCAGGTCTCGACCTGCCGCTCAAGATACTTGTTTGGGAGGACGAATCCGGCGCTGCGAAGATTACTTACAACGATCCGCGCTGGCTCGCCGCTCGTCACCAGCTTGGCGCACAGACCGAGCCAGTTATCGCGGCCATGGCCAATCTTCTGGCCTCGCTGGCCGAGAAGGCGACCACGGCTTCTGCATCCGCCGCCTGAACGCAAAATTTGGAGACTCGAAACGCAATGCCCGACGAAAAATCACGATCCAACGCCGCCACTATTGACGCACCCGGCGAGAACACTGTCCAGATCACTTTTCTGCCAGAGGGGAAAACCGTGCAGTATGAGCACGGCAAGCTTCCCTACAAAGACCACGGCAAGGAAGAGTCCATTCTCGACATCGCTCTGAACAATGGCATCCGCCTCGACCACGCCTGCGGTGGCAACTGCGCCTGCACCACCTGCCACGTTTGGGTGAAGGAGGGCGCGGAGAATCTTTCCGACATGGACGACGACGAGGCCGACCGTCTCGACATGGCTGCCGATCTTCAGTTAAACTCTCGCCTCGGCTGTCAGGCGGTCATCACTAAACCAGGCAAGGTCGTCGTCGAAATTCCTGCCTGGAATCGCAACTACGTTTCGGAAGAGCACTAGGTCAGTTTCGAGTTTCAGGTTTCCAGTTTCGAGCAGTCCTGTAACCTTCGACTTTCGGATACTCGAAACTTGAAACTTGAAACTGTAAGCAAGGAGTCCGTGCCACATGCCCAAACCTCTCACCTGGGACGACGCTGAAGACATCGGCATCCTCCTCTCCCAGACTCATCCCGAGCTCGATCCCCTAGCCGTGCGTTTCACCGATCTGCACCGCTACGTCACCGAACTCCCCGATTTCAAGGACGATCCGCAGAAGTCCAACGAAGGCAAGCTCGAAGCTATCCAGATGGCCTGGCACGACGAATTCCTCGACCGCACGCAGGGCTAGCCAACTCAAAGAGGATCATCTTTCCCCACTCCCTCCGCCGAATTTCATTTCTTGCAAACTCGCGACCAACTTTTGACATTTCTCTGACAACTTTCCTCTCATCCCCTTCTAAGCTGCTTTCAGTCGGGTAGTGGGTGCGCGCGAGATGCAGAACCTGGCCCCTCGCGTTGATGGATCTCCTGTTTGCTCACCCTGGGTCGCTTGTTCCGCAGGGCGAACACGCATTGTTACCGGCTTCAAAGTGAACCTTCTCTCTCAGACTGAAAAAGGGTCCGGGGTTTATTCCGGGCCCTCCTTTTATTGTCTGGAATTTTCTCGAGAATGAGCCGGCAGGTGCAGCTACTTATCCCACCGTTGCCGGCACCGGATCTTCCACGCTGGCCTCGCGCAGAAACCTGGCAGCTTCCTCGGGCGGCGTCGGGTTGATATAGAACCCGGTTCCCCATTCGAATCCCGCCGTCTTGGTCAGCTTGGGCATGAACTCGATGTGCCAGTGGTAGTGGTCGTTGGTCGGATCTTGTACCGGGGAGGTGTGAATCACCAGGTTGTAGGGCGGATTGTCCAGCACCCGATCGGCCTTCCTGAGCAGCGTTCTGAGTGCCTTCGCCAAATTTTCAAACAGGTGGGACGACGAGTTCTCAAACGCCGACTCGTGCTGCTTCGGCAGAATCCATGTCTCGAACGGAAATCGCGGCGCGTACGGCGCCAGCGTGAGAAAGTCTTCGTTCTCCGCCACCACCCGCGTCCCGGTATCAATCTCCTGCCGGATCAAGTCGCAAAAAACGCAGCGTTCCTTGTAGATGTAATACTGCTTCGCGCCCTCCAGCTCCTCCGCCACGTAGATCGGAAGAATCGGCAGCGCAATCAGCTGCGAGTGCGCATGTTCCAGCGACGCTCCCGCTGCCTCGCCATGGTTCTTGAAAATCAGAATGTACTTGAAGCGCCGGTCTTTCTTCAGGTCGAGAATCCGGTCCCGGAAGGTCCACAACACATCTTCGATCCGCTTGGGCGCGCAGAGTCGCCAGCGTTGAGTTGTGGTCGGGCGTCTCAATGATGACCTCATGGGCCCCGATCCCGTTCATCTTGTCGAACATGCCCTCGGCCTGGCGGTTCAGATTGCCCTCGATCCCCAGCGCCGGAAACTTGTTCGGTACTACGCGCACCATCCAGCCCGGTGAGTCCCGCATCGGCGGCGGCCCTCCGTTCGGGTTCGGACGATAGGCCTGTATCTCGGGCGGGGTCTTGCTCTCATTGCCATAACAGAAGGGGCAGAATCCCCCTCTGATCTTGACTCCTTCTCGGACGAAATCGGTTGGCCGTTTTGCACGATCGGTTGAGATGATCACCCATCGGCCAACAATGGGATCTTTACGTAGTTCGGGCACGTTGATTAAATCCTTTCACGAGGGAGCCTCCCGATCTACGGCGCAGGGCAGGAATTCCTGAACAGCTCGATCAGCGGCTGGGAGGCGCGACCGTCATAATACACGCTGACCACATCCACGCGCCACTGGCACGGCCCCTGTAGCATTCGCATGTACTCCCGTGCCATGCCCGCCAGTTCCTGCTGCTTTTCCTCGTCCACAGCGGCTCCTGCAGGCTTCACATCGCGCGTGGACCGCGTTTTAACCTCAATAAAGCAAAGCACATCTCCATCCCACCCGATCAGGTCGATCTCCCCCCGCCGGTGTGGTGAACGGAAATTGCGGGCCACCATCACGTAGCCCAGCTTCCGCAGGTGGAAGTACGCATCCTCTTCGCCCCTCCGCCCGATCTTCTGGTGTGCCGGTAAATCGTCAGGCTGCAGAAATCGCTCGGCCAGCCAGTCCAGTGTGCGCACGAGGGCGTGGGTGAGGCTCCCCGACATCTCCAGCATCCAATCCGGTCGAGTCTACTCGTCGAATTTGTCGCTGGAAGTGACGGCGCTCACCCGCCGGAGGTTTGCTTTGAACGTCAGGCGATCTTCGAATCCAAGTGGACCGGTCAATGGTTAGCGGGACGGCGGTGGGGCGACTGGAGCAAATCAAATCGTCAATCCCTGATTCCCTAATTCCTCCAATCCATGAATCTAGGACGATATCTTACTGCAGCTTCGCGTATTCCGCCTTCGCGTCCTTCAGCACCGGCACGTCTGAGTCCGCGTCCTTCCACATCGCGAAGAAATCCTGGTACGCCGTCTTCGCCTTCGCCTTGTCGCCCTGTACGGTGTAGGCTCGTGCCAGGTTCAACTGCGCCAGAAAATATTGCTCGCTGGTCGCGTCAGCGCCCTGATGGTCCAGAATCTTCTGGAATTCCCCTGCTGCCTTCACGCCGTCATGCTGTTGCAAATAAGCCTGGCCCCGGATGTAGTTTCCTTCGAACTGCAGCCCATGGGGCCCGTTGCCCAGCTCGAACGGACGCACCGGCTCCAGCGCCGCAATAGCTTCCCCCGGCTGATTTCTTTGCAATGCCTGCACAGCTTGCACTAACGACGCGCTGATCACCTGCAGGTACTGGTTCTCCGGCGACTCCTTGCGCACTTCATCCATGATGCTCTTTGACTTCGCGATGTCTCCCGTGCAGGCAAACGTTTCCGCGGCGCCAGCTTTCACGTCGCTGATCGTCGAGAGAGTCATCGCTTCCGTTGCCTTCTGACGCGCCTCTGCTATATATCCATGCCGGCAGTCCCGGATTGATTCAGCTGCCAGCAGGCCAGCAGCAAAATCCTTCAACCCCTGCTGGTTCATCTCTGACCTTGCCTTGTTCCACGACTCTCGCGCCGACTTCATCTTTCCCAAGGCATCCTCGCCCATCGCTCTCCAGAACAACGAGAAGGGCTCGTCGGTAGTGCCGACGACCCGCGCAAACTCATGATCGTATGCTGCTTGATCATGGCGGATGTACGCCAAGTCTATGAACGTGAGATGCACGCCGAAACTGTCCACTTTTCTGGCTACAGCCTGCTCCGCCACCGTCTTCGCTTCATCGAATCGGTTCAGCGCCAGATAGGCTGACGCGAGATTTTGGTACGCATAGCCTTCATTTTGATCTATGCGCATGGACTGACTGGCGGCATCCACCGCCTTTTCGAACTTTCCCATCTGGGAGTATGCCAGCGCCAGGTTGTCGAGCGGAGTCGTGTCGTGCGGATACATCTGGCTCCACTCTCCATAGACGCCTATTGCCTTGTCCAGATCCAGCGTCACCTCGTCATAGTAGTGGGCCTGGATATAAAACTTTTCCCGTTCGCTGGCCCGTTCCCGCAGATCGTAGGCTTTCTTGAGCGCTTCGACCCCCTCTTTGGAGGCGCCAAGATTCAACTGCGCCACACCTAACGTCGCGTATGCCATGGCGAAATTGGGGTCCAGTTCCACCGCCCGCTTCAGATGCGGAATGGCGTTGGCATCGTTCGTCTTCTGATGCTCTGCCTGCCCCATGCTGAACGCTTGCAGCGCTTCCAGCGACGAAGTCGTCGCCTGCTCCAGCGGCTTCGCGAATTGCTGCACCGACGCCAGCGACTCGCCCATCTTCTGCCGCAGGTGGGACGCCGCTTCGTCCAGCGACTTCAGCACCTGTTCCTTGCTGTTGGCCTCCGCCTGCTCCCTGGCCAGCGACTCGCCCGATTGCGCATTCACCGCAGCCAGCGTGATTACGTACTGATTGCCCAGGCTGGCAATCGACTCCGTCAGCATCGCTTTCACGCCCTGGCGCAAGCAAATTTCCCGGCCCACATCACTCGTGACCCGCTCGTCCGGCTTGCGTCCCATGAACCGAAGCGCCTCGCGAACTTTTGGTTCCGGCATCAGGTTCAGGTATGGCGACTGCTCCAGTTGCACCGCCAGCGCCTGCTTCAGAGTTCCGTCGAACACCGGATCACCCGTTGTGTTCACGAAGTCCGTCACCAGGATCGAATCCTTCTCCGTGATCGCCCTTGCCTTGCGTGTGTATAAAAGACCGAAAACTCCAGCGATCACAACCACTGCCGCCGCAAGTCCATACCATAGTTTCCGGCGCTGCGCAGGCTGGCTCGCTGCCGATACGGTTCCACTGCCCGCGGCCGCCACAGCGACGGCGGGTACGCTTCCTGCCGATGCCGCCTGTACCATCGGTACCGCCTGCGAACTTCCCGACGGCCTTGACGACGGCACCGGTGCCGCCAACGCAGGGCTCGAATCCGCGACCGGAACGCTCCTGCTCGAATCCGTCTCCCGCTTCAACCGTTTCAGGTCCGCCCGCATGTCCGACGCGTGCTGATATCGGAGCTCCCGATCCTTCTCGAGCGCCTTATTGATGATGCGTTCCAGCTCCAGCGGCAGATCGGGATTCAGCCGTACCGGCGCTACCGGCGCCCGGTTCAAAATCGCTTCGAAAATGATCGCGGTACTGTCTCCTCGGAATGGCACCATCGCCGTCGCCATCTCATAAAGCACCGCACCGAATGAGAAGAGATCGGTCCGCGCATCCAGTTCCTTGGCCTTCGCCTGTTCCGGCGACATGTACGCCACCGTCCCAATCGCCGACCCGGGACTCGTGAGGTTCTCCGCCGCCATTGTTCCGGAATTCGTGTTCAGCGCCGCCACCTGGCTCGCCGAGCTCTTTGCCGCCGCCACCTTCGCCAGACCAAAATCCAGAATCTTCGCGTGTCCCCGCTTGGTCACGAAGATGTTCGCCGGCTTGATGTCGCGATGGACAATGCCTTCACTGTGTGCCGCATCCAGCGCATCGGCAATCTCGATCGCCAGCGCCAGCAAAGTTTCCACTTCCAGCGGGCGCCCCGTGATCATGTGTTTCAGCGTCACACCGTCCAGATACTCCATGGCGATGAACGCCTGCCCATGCTGATCGTCGATTTCGTAAATTGTGCAGATATTGGGGTGATTCAGCGCAGAAGCGGCCTTGGCCTCCCGCTGGAAGCGGCTCAGGGCTTGGGGATCTCTGGCAACGTCGTCGGGCAGGAACTTCAGCGCAACGAACCGGTCCAGTTTGATGTCCTGGGCCTTATAGACCACACCCATCCCGCCGCCACCGAGCTTCTCCACAACCCGGTAGTGCGAGATAGTCTCGCCAATCATAGGCCACGAATCTTACGTGCCGCCAACCAGCCAAGTCAACGAAGCGCCAGGCGCGTCGGGTGCACACCTTCGCCGCTTGCCCGTCCTCCCCGGCCGCCATTCCGTGAAAGTGCCCATAGACGATCCCAGCGGCATGGCCGCTTGCGTCACGAAGGTTACGATGGCACCCCAGTCTTTCTGAACATGCGATCTCCGGGGGCGACCTAGTCTGCCGCCTCCGCCTCTCCCACCGCCTCCAGCGTCCGCGCTCCCTCTCGGCCCCACAGATGCACCGTCACCACTCCTGCCAGCGCAATCGCGCCCCCAACCAGCGACAGCCCGCGCGGCACCTCACCCAGCCAGATCCACGCGATGAAGATCGCCAGCACCGGATTAACAAAGAGATAACTCGACGTTCTCCCCGCCGGTCCGTGCGACAGCACATACGCCCACGCCACGTACGCGATCGCGCCCGGGAAAATTCCCAGATAGATAACCGCCAGAGTGCTGGGCATCGCTGCACGCGTGATCGCGTGACCCAGCCCGCCGCTGAACGGCAGCATGAACAATGTTCCGAACCAGATCGTGTACGCGGTGAATTCCAGCGCGTTGTACCGGTCCTGATACTGCTTCAGGACGACCATGTAAATCGCCGAGCTCAGCGCCGCCGCAAGAATAAAGAGTGCTTGCGGAGACAGGCGAATCCCTTCGCCCTCACCGCTCGCAATCAGCGAGACGCCGGTGAAACTCACGAATACGCCCAACCATCCGAGAACCGTCAATCGTTCGCGCAGGAAAAACCTGGCGAGCAGCGCCGTCCAGATCGGCACCGATGCGATCAGCAGGCTGGCCGCGCCCGCCACAACCCGTGTCTCGCCGTAGTTCAGTGCCAGGTTGTAGAAGCTGACGCCGAGGATCCCGATCACGATGAGTCCGGGCAGGTCGCGCACGGCCGGACGCCGGAAGTGCGCCAGGCCGGCATAGACGGCCAACACCAGCGACGCCGTCAGAAACCGGAACACCGCCAGTTGCCCAGGCGAGTAGGCCCTCAAGCCCGCGCGGATGCCGGCATACGCCGACGCCCACAGGAGCATGGTCGCGCCCAGCGCCAACACCACTCGGGTTGTGAAGCGGGATGGCATCCCCACGGCATTCTAACTGGGAAAAGCGACGAGGCGTCTCTCCGCTCAAGGATCATCGTAACCGTCAGGCAATCCCATCCTGAGCCAAACCTGGGCGGAGAAGGTCTACTTCTGCAGGTAAATTCAGCCACTCCCTCGCTGCGCGCTTTCATTGACTTGCTCTCGCCTCCCGCCTAATATTGCCCGACTCCATGATTGGCAAAACCATCTCCCACTATCGCATCGTTGAGAGGCTCGGTGGCGGTGGCATGGGTGTGGTTTACAAGGCAGAGGACTCCCGCCTTCACCGCTTTGTCGCGCTCAAGTTTTTGCCGCCAGAGGTAGCTGGAGACCCTCAAGCTCTGGCCCGTTTCCAGCGCGAGGCACAGGCGGCGTCCGCCCTGAACCATCCCAGCATCTGCACCATCCATGACATCGGTGAGCAGGATGGGCAGGCGTTCATCGTCATGGAATTCCTGGATGGCGAGACGCTAAAGCACCACATTGCGGGTCGGCCGCTGGAAATGAGCGTTCTCCTGTCGCTGGCGATTTCTATTGCCGATGCGCTGGATGCGGCGCATTCCGCAGGCATCATTCACCGCGACATCAAACCGGCCAACCTGTTTGTGACCAAGCGCGGGCACGCGAAGATTCTTGACTTCGGCTTGGCCAAGATGAGGATCGAAAGCGGAGGCAAGGCGGATGCTTCCGGTCCCACGGCCGGTGTGAGCGATCATCACCTCACCAGTCCGGGCACAGCCCTGGGCACAGTGGCTTACATGTCGCCCGAGCAAGTTTTGGGAAAGCCGCTGGACGCACGCACCGATCTGTTTTCGTTTGGAGCGGTGTTGTATGAGATGGCAACGGGCGTAGTGCCCTTTACCGGGGAGACCTCGGGCGCGATTTTTGACGCCATTCTGCACAAGGCTCCAACGGCCCCGGTCCGCCTCAACCGGGAAGCGCCCGCGGAGCTGGAACGCATCATCAACCGTGCGTTGGAGAAAGACCGCGAATTGCGCTACCAGCACGCTTCCGAGATGAAAGCCGAGCTGATGCGGCTGAAGCGAGACACAGACTCCGCGACCAACCGGTCCGGTTCTGGGCTGGCAGCCAATGCGGAGGAGCAGGCCGCAGGGGGAGCGTCCGTCGATCGGGCCCGGTCGGCAAGTGCGGTCGCGCCGATAAAGTCGTCGGGGACTGCGCCGAAGTTGCCGTCCGAGGCGCCGCCTATAGCTGAGAAAAGCGCTCGAGGGAAGCTTCTGGCTGTCGTTGCGGCGCTTGTGATCGCCGGAGCGATCGGGGGCGGCCTGTACTGGAATTCGCATCGCGCTCCCAAGCTCACCGACAAAGACAAGGTGGTTATCGCAGACTTCACCAACTCCACCGGCGACACCAGTTTTGACGACACGCTCAAGCAGGCGCTCTCGGTCAGCCTGGCGCAGTCTCCTTTTTTGAATATCGTGTCGGATCAGGAAGTGAGCGAAACGCTGAAGATGATGGGCCGCCAGCCGAGCGATCGCCTCACCAGGGAAGTGGCTCGAGAGATCTGCCAGCGTACCTCCAGCAAAGCGATGCTCGCCGGTTCGATCGGTCAGGTCGGCAGCCGCTACAACCTCATCCTGGGCGCCGTAAATTGTGCGAACGGGGATTCCCTGGCCAGCGTGCAAGCGGAAGTACCTGACAAGGACCACGTGCTGGGCCAGCTCGGGCAGCTCGGAACGCAGATGCGCGAGAAGCTGGGCGAATCGCTCAGCACCATCCAGAAATATGACGCGCCCCTGCAGTCCGCCACGACATCTTCGCTGGAAGCGCTGAAAGCATACTCCCAGGGAGTGAAGATTCGTTTAGCCGGAAATTCCGGACCGGAGATCTCCTACTACAAGCGCGCCATTGAACTTGATCCCAATTTTGCCAGCGCCTACCTGGCCCTCGGTGTGGCCTACTCCAATCTCGGCGAGATCGGTGTTTCCAACGAAAACATTGCCAAGGCTTACGAGCTGCGGAATCGCGTAAGCGAACGGGAGCGATTTCACATCGAGGCAGATTACCACCAGTTCGTGACGGGGAATGTCGAGAAGTCACGCCAGGCGTTCGCGGAATGGGGCCAGGCGTATCCACGAGATTTCACACCCTACCTCGACCTGGGTGTCATTGACCAGTTCCAGGGGCGATACGACCAGGCCATCAAGGACACTCTGGAAGCGAAGCGGGTAGCCCCCGATCAGGCCCTGAGCTATGGAAATCTCGTCGGAAGTTACTTCCTGGCTAATCGCATGGATGAAGCCAAGGCTGAGTATCAGAGGGCGGTCGCCGAGAAATCCGAAAACTCGGTTCTGCACTCGAATATGTACGCCGTAGCTTTTCTCGAGGGCGACAAAGCCGAGATGAATCGGCAAGTAGCATGGGCAAGCGGCAAGCAGGGATCGGAGGACCAGCTTCTCTCCATTTCTTCTGACACCGAGGCGTATTACGGCCGAATGGGAAAAGCGCGCGAAATCTCGCGGCGCGCCGTGGATGCGGCCAAGCGCAACGACCAGAAAGAAACGGCTGTCCTGTGGCAGATGAATGCGGCATTGCGTGAAGCCGAGATCGGGAATGTGGTCGAGGCTAAAAGACTGGCTGCTGACGCCATAGCTTTGGCATCGGAGCACGATTCGCAGATTCTGGGTGCCTTGAGCCTCGCGCGGGCAGGCGATACGACGCAGGCCGCAAAGATGGCCGATGAACTGGCAAAACGCTATCCCGAGGATACGCTGGTGAACAGCTACTGGCTGCCCAGCATCCGGGCCAGCCTTGAAATCAGCCGCAACAATCCGGCGAAAGCCCTGGAAGTTTTGCAGGCTGTGGGTCCATACGAGTTCGGCGCCCCCACTCCATCACCGAATGTGCAGGCGATGATGTGTCCCACCTACGTGCGGGCGCAGGCATACATGGCCATGAAGAAGGGCAAGGAAGCAGCGGCTGAATATCAGAAGATCATCGACCACCGCGCCCTCGTCGCGAATTTCATTACCGGCTCGCTCGCGCACCTCGGACTGGGGCGTGCTTACGCTCTTGCGGGGGACGGCGCCCAAGCGAAAACGGCCTACCAGGATTTCTTCGCCCTCTGGAAAGACGCCGACCCCGATATCCCTATCCTGAAAGAAGCCAAGTCAGAGTACGCGAAACTGCAGTAGGCGGGGATCGGCGGGCTGATCCCGCGACGTATCCTCGATGCAAAATCCGCGAGAGAGCGCACAGGGATTCATCCTGCCCAATCGGGCTCTTGGTCACGGGTTGGGATGGCCCACTTTTTCGCGTCCGTGAAGCTTTGCCGCGACGTCGAAGAGCGGGCCTTCAGGCCCGCGTCAGGCGCTCTCATTTCATCTATGACCCGCGCGAGGGAGCGTAGCGGAAGGAGCGGGAAACGTGGCGTTGGGAGCCACTGTGGAAGAGCGGCCCTTTAGGGCCGCGTTAGGCGCATTCCCGACGAGGCCTTTAGGCCTTGTGTTCCGGTTTTGACTCAGACGCTGTACGTTTGGGATTTTTCGTGGAAGATTGGGCCTTCAGGTCCGCGTCAGACGCTCTCTCATTTTATCTATGACACGCGCCAGGCAGCGCAACGTAGGGAGCGCGAAACGTGGCGTTGGGAGCCACCGTGGAAGAGCGGCCCTGTAGGGCCGCGTTAGGCGCTTATCATGATGGGCTTTAGCCCCCGTGGAATCGGATCGAGCGTCCATGCCTTGCTCGCCGACGAATAGCGATACGCTTCCGCTCGCTCCGAGAGCCCTGCCCGCACCGGATTAAGCCAGATGTACTCCCTATGATTCTGGTAATCCTCGAAATTACGGACCCGATGATTGCTGAAGCCGGCTTGCCAAACCGGAAACCGAGATTTCAGACGAAACGAAAACCCTCCTTTGATGAACTGAACCGCCCGTTCGAGAGAAATCTCGGAAGCTGGTTTGATGAGCGCGTGCACATGATCGGGCATGATGACGAACTCGTGCAGCAGATACGAGCCCGCCCTACTCGCTGACGGTATCGCCCACGCGGATAGTTCCTTCTTTCAGAATCTGGGCGCGCAGGCCTCCGCGATGGCGCAGGGACTTCATGACGGGCTGCTGCGTCAGCGCTTCCAGGTGACTGCAGGGTTCGCAGAGGCGAATGCCGCGGATGAGGACGTCACCGATGCGGAATTCGCGTCCGACGAGGTGGTTCAGCGGCACGCCGCGCGTGACCAGGTTGCGCCGCGCGTCGCCGGGAGCGAGTTCGACTTTGTATTCGGTCTTGATCGCTTCGATGGCTTCGGCCTCGATCAGGGTGAGCTCGAAAGCAGGCTCGGGTTTGTAGAAGGTGCCCTGCTTGAGGGCGTAGCGGTCTCCTTCGAGCCCGACTCCGGGGATGGCGTGGACCTCGTCAACGGCGTGCGTCGGTTCCTTGGCGGCCGGGGCAATGTGAATCGAGTCGACGGTTCCGGTGAACATGGGTACAACCTCGGGGCTAAAGCCCCTGTCTCTTAATTAGCCGGTGGCGGCACGCCTGAAGGCGTGCCCTCCCGAGTCGAGGCTGCCGCGAACGGTCAGGCAGTCATGTATCCCACCCTTTCGCAAAGAACGCGAAAGAATGGGGCACCCCGGCGGCACGCCTGAAGGCGTGCCCTGATACGAACCCCGACAGGACGACGTCACCTAACAAAAATCTCAATCAAAGAAAAAAGGCGGACAAGAGTGTCCGCCCCACACGTTTTAGTTAGTGCGTTTCTTTTGCGACGATCGTGATGCACTCTTCGAGCACGTCGATCGCGACATCAGCTTCATCTTTGGTGACGACGAGCGGCGGCGCGAGGCGGATGGTGCTCGGGCCGCAGCCGAGGAAGAGAATGCCGCGCTCGAAGGCGAGTTCGACGATGCGATCGCGCCCGGCAGCGCCGTATTCCTTGGTCTGCTGGTCTTTGACGATCTCGACGCCGAGCATGAGGCCGCGTCCGCGCACGTCGCCGACGATCGTGAACTTCTTCGTCCAGTCTGCCATGCGCTTCAGCATGTGATTGCCGACTTCGGTCGAGTTGCCGAGCAGGCCTTCCTTCTCGATCACGTCGAGCGTGGCCATCGCGGCCGCGATGCGAAACCGGATTGCCGCCGAAGGTCGACGCGTGCGAGCCGGGAACCCAGTCCATGATTTCGGCGCGGTCGTGATGACAGCGCTGAGCGGCATGCCTGATGCGATGCCCTTGGCGCTGCAGACGATGTCAGGATGCACGCCGGTGTGCTCGACTGCCCACCACTTGCCGGTGCGGCCGACGCCGCTCTGGACTTCGTCGACGACCAGCAGGATGCCGTGCTTGTCGCAGATGCGGCGCAGTTCCTGCATGAAGACGGTGGGAGCGACCACGTAGCCGCCCTCGCCCTGGATAGGCTCGACGAAGATGGCCGCGACTTCCTCGGGAGGAAGCGTGGTCTTGAAGAGCTTGTCCTCGATGAAGCGGGCGCAGCCGAGCGCGAAAGCGTCTGCCTGTTGCGAGCCGCCTTCGCAGCCGCGATAGACGTCGGGATAGCGGATGTGCGTCACGCCGGGAACCAGCGGCGCGAACCGGCGCTTCTGCTGCGGCTTCGACGCGGTGAGTGACAGCGCGCCCATGGTGCGTCCGTGGAACGCTCCGTAAAAGGCGATGATGTTCTGCCGCTTGGTGTGATAGCGGGAGAGCTTCAGCGCGGTCTCGATGGCCTCGGCGCCGGAGTTGCCGTAGTAGACGCGATGCGGGCCGGGCATGGGAGCGATCTTCGACAGCCGCTCGGCGAGCGCCGGCATCTGTTCGTAGTAGAAGTCGGTGCCCGACATGTGGATCAGCTCCGCGGCCTGCTTCTGGATGGCGGCGACAACCTCGGGGTGGCAGTGCCCGGTCGACGTCACCGCGATCCCGGCGGAGAAGTCGAAGAACTCGTTGCCGTCGACGTCTTCGACGACGATGCCGCGGCCACGCTTGGCGACCAGCGGGTAGGAACGGGTGTAAGACGGCGAAATGTACTTTTCATCGCCCGCGAGAACGCGCTTCGCGTTGGGGCCGGGCAGTGCGGTCTTGATCTTGGGGCCGGCGACTAGAGTCTTGGTTGGCATGGGATCCTCCTAAATTTCGGTTCTCGGTTCTTGAGGGTCTGGCAGTCGGATGATCGGCTCGGAGCGAGTAGCGATGAGTGGTCGCAGACGCAGAGCGAAACGATGCCAGCACAGAGCTACGAGGAGGACGAGCTAGTCGGAACCGAAGAGGCTGGGACGCACCTGCGAAGGCAGCACCGCGAGATAACGGCGCGGGCACACCAGGCAGTGTAGCCAGCAGACCGGCAGGTGCGAATTGGGATGTTCGCGGCGCATGATCATTTGGACGATTACACCTTGATTATAGCTCCGAAAATGGCGCGGCGTAACCCCCAATCGCGAGGATTTAGTTACTTCTGTTCACATCAAGAACGTCGAGCCGACAGTAGTTATCTCTCTCTGGGGAATGAGAAGGAATGAGTGTTCAGCCGTCCCTATGGGACTGGGTCATATTTGTCGTGCACCCAGCATTGTCACGACGCCCCTCCGGGGCTGAGTAGATGATGATTGGTGGTGCTTCGGGGGTACAGAAGGCACTGATGCGTCTGCGTTAAGTCGAGGAGCGCGCGGGCAAGAGTTGTCCACGTGGTCAAGGGTACCCACGCGGGGATCAGACAACGCGGGCGAGGGCGCCCGCGCCACACGTGAGCGTGGAATATACGGAATCCGGCTTGCCATGTTTTGCGTCTTATATGTTTTACTCCCCTTAAATAGTCATGACTGAAGCGCAGCGCCAGCACCGTTGGAGCGTGATCCTTGCCTTCGGACTGGTCTACCTGTTCTGGGGGTCGACGTACCTAGGCATTCGCATCGCGGTCGAACACATCCCGCCCGCGCTGATGTGCGGCGTGCGCTTCAGCATAGCCGGTACGCTGATGCTGGCTTACTGCCGTCTCAAGGGGCGGCGGGTACGCTACAGCGCCGTGCAGCTTATGCACATGGCGACGATCGGCACGCTCCTGCTGATGGGTGGAAACCTGACGCTCTCCTACGCGGAGAAGACTGTGCCTTCGGGATTGGCCGCGCTCGTGATCGCGAGCACGCCGCTCTGGTTTCTGGTCCTGGATTCGCTTCTGCTTGGCGACCATCACATCTCAGCGCGCGGCTTGGTTGGGCTTGGACTGGGCATCGCGGGAATCGTCGTGTTGCTGTGGCCCAAACTCACGGCCACCGGTTCAATCGGCAAGCAGGAACTGTGGTGGTCGCTGAGCCTGCTCGGAGGATCGTTCAGTTGGGCGCTGGGTTCGGTCCTGTCAAAACGCTGGCAGTCGGCGGAGGTTGATCCCTTCAGCGGTACCGCCTGGCAAGTGATCTTCGCCGGTCTGGCGAATCTGATCTTCGCATTGCTCTTTGAGGACATCTCACACACGGTTTGGACGGTTCGAGGCGTTAGCGCGGTCCTTTATCTGGTCGTCGGCGGATCGTGGATCGGCTACACCGCTTATATCTGGCTGTTGCGTCACGTTCCTACTTCTAAAGTCGCGACCTACGCCTATGTGAATCCGGTGGTCGCGGTATTTCTCGGCTGGCTGATCGAGCACGAAAGCGTCGATGCGTATATTCTTGCGGGCAGCGCCGTGGTTGTCGCCTCCGTGATTCTGGTGACAAGCGCGAAGGTAAGCGCGAAGACCGTGGCGGAAGAAATGCCAGCAGTCGAAGCGGCCGGAGATTGACACGGGATTCGAGCGTGCGTAGAGCAAGAATATGAGCATTTCCTATCAAGACGGCCAGACTTCAACTGGCTATCCAGCGCCTGAGAATTCTGTGCCCTTGCGGCGAATCATTCCTACACCTGTGGTGACACGAGCGCTGGTCGGGATCAACGCGGCCGTATTCGTATTGATGGTCGCGAGCGGCATTTCGCCGACCGAACCCACTACTGCCCAGCTGCTGAAATGGGGAGCGAATTGGGGACCGCTGTCGCTGGGTGATCAGCCCTGGCGCCTGCTGACGTCGAATTACCTGCACATTGGAATCATCCACATTGCCCTGAACATGTGGTGCCTGTGGGATCTCGGCCAGCTCTCGGAGTTCATCTTCGGCCGGTGGACGTTGCTGCTGATCTATACGGCGTGCGGCTTGGCGGGCAGCATCGCGAGCCTGTGGTGGCACCCGATGGTGTATGGCGCCGGCGCGTCTGGTGCGATCTTTGGCCTCGCCGGTGCATTGATCACGGCAATATATCTGGGAAAGCTGCCGTTTCCGCGGCAGGGATTCCAGAAGACTCTTCGTAGCCTGTTGACCTTTGCCGGCTACAACTTGCTGTTCGGTGCTGTCGGTCGCGGGATCGACAACTCAGCGCACATCGGCGGCCTCCTGATGGGGCTGGCCTTGGGGGCGGTGATCGGCCAGTTTCTGACCGAGACTCCCGAGTCGCGGGCCGGACGCGAACGCTTCGTTTTCATGCTGGCGGCGATCGTGCTACTCGCGTCGGGCGCTCTGGTGAAGCGTCAAGAAGGGGATGTTGTTTTTGTGGTGCAGGCGCGCGACGCTCTCGCCAAGGGACAGCCCGACGCTGCCATCAAGGCCTTGCAAAATGTTGGAAAAAATTCCAAGGACAATACTGCTCTCGTGCTGCTGGGAAATGCCTACTTGCAGAAGAAGGATTATGCCCAGGCAGAAGTTACGCTAAAGCGGGCCGAGGCCAACGATCCCAGCGATCCGGCGGTGCAATACAATCTTGGCCTTCTCTATCAATCCACCAATCGTTTTGAACCGGCGCGGCAGATTTTTGTGAAGCTCTCGCAGTCCAACCCGAGAGATGATGAAGTCTGGATGATGCTGGGATCATCGCTAGACGGGCTGGGTCGGGAGAGCGAAGCCGTGCAGGCCTACCAGCAAGCCGTGTCGCTCAACCCGAAAAATGGGGAGGCGTACCGGTTGTTGGGGTTGGCGTATACAGTCCAGGGAAGGACCGCGGAGGCAGACGCTGCGCTCCAGAAGGCCAGGGAACTGGGGAGTGCCGCAAAGCGGCAGTAGCGTCAGCCCGACCTATTCTGAGCTCTCCGCCTCTTCTTCCTTGTCGTTGACCAGGTCGACAATGTGTCCGCGAATGGAGAAGGTCAGCTTCTTCCCATCGGGCGATTCGAAGGTGACTCGCACTGGATCGCGCTGCCACCTGGGAGCGGAGCACTCTTCCTCTGAGGTGTCGCCGGGATCTCCCTCTCCCATGGGCTTCTTCAGCACGGGCTTGCGCCGCCCCAGCTGGGCGACTACGGCAAACACTTTCTTCCCGTCGTCGGAGACGCCGCAGTAGGCAATGTAGTCCCGATACCAATTGGCGGTCGAGACAAAGCTGTCGAATTCGGGCAAGTTGATCTGAGAAATTCGGGCTGTCATCCGGTCAACCAGCAACCAGCCGCCGCGTTGCCACTGCCAGCGGGGTGCCGCAGCGGATTCGTCCGGCAGAGTGTCATTCAGACGAAAGCCCCGCCGCACCACGAACAGGCGCTCCGTGACTTCATGGGGTGCACCGATTGTGTATTCCTTCAGGCGAGCGTCCACGTACAGGGGTCTCACTTTGAGATTGACGTATTTCTCATCGCCTTGACCCAGCTGGAACTTTGTCGGGGTCGCCTTCCCGAAGGTGATGACGTGGGCTTTAGTGGCAGAACGCGCGATTGGCGCGAGAAAAAGCGAAAGTGAGAGGGCAAGGCTCAGGAACTGGGGTGACATGCTATCAGCCTAGGCACCAGTGCACGCGGAAAACAAGTTTGATTGATACACACGTTTGGTCAGGTCAGGTTCAGAAGCGGAAATCGATCGAGACTGGCACGCCGAGACCTTGGTAATTCTCCGGATTCGCGCGGAAACGATTTTGGGACCGTTAAACTACCGCTGTGAGAAAAATCTATTAAAATGATTCAATAGTCGTACGGAGCAGTATTTCGATTTGGTGTAGGCATGAATTCCCCCTCAGATCCCCGGGTAACCTCCCCTTCAAACGCAATTCCCAACATCGTCTGGAAGAGGTATTGGTTCGCCGGCGTGCGCCGCGCGTGCTGGTAGTCGACGACAATGCGGATAACGCGGCCCTGATGAGCATGCTACTCTCCAGCCGGGGCTACGACGCGGTGGTGGTGCTCCACGCGGCTGATGCGGAAGCTGAGATTCGCCGTGATCCTCCGGACCTCATCCTGCTGGATGTGGTCATGCCGGGGAAGTCGGGCTACGAGCTCTGCCGTGAACTGAAAGAGGATCCCGCCACGCGGCTGATCCCGATCGTGATGATTACCGGGCTCAGCGATCGCCAAGACCGATTGAGGGGAATTGAGGCCGGAGCCGACGATTTTCTCAACAAGCCCATCTTTCCCGAGGAACTTTTCGCCCGCGTCAAGTCCCTGATCAAGCTGAAGGAATTCACCGACGAACTCGAAACTGCCGAGTCCGTGCTGTGCACTTTGGGCCGGAGCGTTGAGTCACGCGACCCCTACACCGACGGCCATTGCGAACGCCTGGCACAAAACGCGTCGGATCTCGGTCGCCACCTCGGTCTGCAGGAGGAGTCCATCGTTGCCTTGCGCCGCGGTGGCTACCTGCACGACCTGGGCAAGATTGCCGTCCCGGACGAAATCCTCAAGAAGGGCAGCAATCTAACCGCAGAAGAATGGAAGGTGATGAAGCAGCACCCGGTGACCGGCGAGAATATTTGCAGGCCGCTGCGAACATTACGGTTCGTCCTGCCGATCATTCGCCACCATCACGAGCATTCCGACGGCAGCGGCTATCCCGATGGGCTGCGAAAGAATGAGATCCCGCTGCTGCCACGTATCCTCCAGGTCGTCGACGTGTATGACGCACTTCGTACCGCTCGTCCTTACAAACCGGCGCTGACCCACGAACAGTCTGCATTGACCATGCGCAATGAAGCCAAGTCAGGTCTTTGGGACGCCGAAATGGTCAACGAGTTCTTTTCCATGTTGGAGAAGAAGCGGCACGTCGCCTAAGGGTTTTCCGCCAACTGCCCTGGACCAGACCCAGGTTGGCTTCGCGCCCAGCTTCCGGACAGGCGTCTAGTATGTTACCTTTCAGTGGTTTGCAGCTAACTCTTCTTAGCAGCAGCCGGCTCGTCTCTGGCCCCTCTGCAAGTCGCATCTAAGTGTGAGGTTGACAGTTGGCTGGAAACATCGTCTGAGCCCATGAGGGGCACTGGGAACCCGGGTTGAAATCGTTCACCTACAGCATCGTAATACCGGCGTACAACGAGAGCGCGCGCATTGGCGCGACTCTGAAAAGAGTGCTGGCCTATGTAGACAGCCGGTCGTGGAACGCGGAAGTCATCGTTGTCAATGACGGCTCGCGCGATGACACGGCGGCGGTTGTGCGCAGCTTTGCCGAGCGGGACAGTCGGCTGCGGCTGGTGGAGAACCCCGGGAACCGCGGAAAAGGATACAGCGTCCGCAACGGCATGATGAACGCCTCCGGGGAACTGCTGTTCTTCACGGATGCGGACATGTCGTCGCCGATCGAGGAAGCTCCCAAGCTACTGGAGGCCATTGCAGCTGGCGCGGACGTCGCGGTCGGCTCACGGTGGTTGCGGTCGGAGACCCAAACGCAACGGCAGCCTCTGTATCGCCAGCTTTTTGGGCGTATTTTCAACGCTGCGTTGCGAATCGTCCTGGGACTGAGCTATGCCGATACGCAGTGTGGGTTCAAGATATTTACCCGCCGAGCGGCTCACATCATTTTCCCGCTGCAGAGGATCGACCGGTGGGGCTTCGATCCGGAACTGCTTTTTCTCGCGAAACGGTTCGGGTTCAAGGTCTCCGAGATTCCGATCGCGTGGGCGCACAGCGAAGGCAGCCGCATTCGCTACTTCCGTGACGGCATGCACATGTTCTGGGAGATGCTCAAGATTCGCTGGTACTCACTCTCGGGGAAATACGATACCCCTCGCACGCACTCGGTTGAGGCTCTATGAGGCTGATCGCAGGTCCTGAACCCGGGGATGCAGCCTGACGCCTTTGCCCTCTTCGAAGCTCAGAGTCATCACCGCTGCACACTGATCACAAAGCCAGAAGAATTCCACGCGCGGCGCCAGCCGTCCATGGTCAGGATCTCCAGGGAGCAAACTGGGGGCTTGCGGTTTCGCGGGGGAATGCCGCTCGATCCGATAAAGCCGACCTTCATGCCAATAGCGGAATTGAACAGAACAGGCGGGGTTAGCGCACTTCGAAACCATACAGCGGGCTGCCTACGGATGGGATAACCGCAGTTTAACCCCGTATTGCTCGGTTTGCTTGTGGAAACTATGCAAAGTTATGCAAAGCTGGCAGATAAAGCGGTCGAACCTATGCTGATCGTTCTTCGGTAGCCGAGTTAGCCAAACTGGAATGCGCCAGTTCCTCAACTCTGGCGGTCACCCGCCTACCCATTTCCACGGTGCCAATCGAAGGCTGGGTTGGTTTCGCCAGGTCGACGGTTCTGTTGCCATCCGCCAGCACAGCGGCAACGGCTGACTCGATGCAGGCGGCCTCACGTTCCAACCGGAAGGAGTAGCGCAGGAGCATCGCCGCGGAAAGAATCGAACCCAGAGGATTGGCAATTCCGCGGCCGGCAATGTCGGGAGCCGACCCATGCACTGGCTCGTAGAGTCCAACCGGACCGCCGATGCTGGCTGAGGCGAGAAGTCCGAGGGAACCCACAATACCGCCGGCCTGATCGGAAAGAATGTCGCCGAACATGTTTTCGGTGACGACCACGTCGAATTCAGTTGGCCGCATCACCAGCAGCATGGCGGCCGAGTCCACGTACATGTGCGAGAGTTTGACGTCGGGATAGTCGCGGCCGATCCGCGACACGACATCGCGCCACAGCCGAGAACACTCAAGGACATTCGCCTTGTCGATCGAGACCAGCCGGTGACGGCGCGTACGAGCCAGATCGAAAGCCACGCGGGCGATGCGCTCGATCTCGTGCTCACTGTACCGCATGGTGTTCATTGCCGCTCGCTCGCACGGGGCGCCCTCGATCTGACGGGGATCTCCGAAATAAAGTCCACCCAGCAGCTCCCGGACGATCATGATGTCCGTGCCCCTGACAACATCAGGGCGGAGAGGCGAGCAATCCTCCAGCGCGGAGTAGGCAAAGGCGGGACGAAGATTGGCGAACGCACCCAATTCCTGGCGAAGCCTGAGCAGACCTTTTTCTGGGCGAAGATGGCTGGGATAGCTGTCAAACGCAGGCCCGCCAACCGCGCCCAGCAGAACCGCGGACGACGACAAACAGGCTTGCAGCGTATCGGGCGGCAGCGGGTCGTTGCTCGAAGTCAGGGCTGCGCCACCAATGTCTTTTTGTACGATCTCCAGTTTGTGCTGGAAAGAATTCGCAACCACTTCGAGTACGCGAATGGCTTCCGCGGTGACTTCCGGTCCAATACCGTCGCCGGGCAAGGTGGTGAGTTTCAGAAGCATGGGAGAGTCATTTTAGTGTGAGTGGGCGTGAACGCAAAACGAACAGCGGGGTCTTTACATTTGCGAGGCCGGCAGCCTCGGGTAGAGATGAGACCTTGAGTCCAGGGCGCGCACTCGTTCTCGCGCATCCCAGACTCCCAAAGCTAAACTCCCCAGAGGTAGTCTTCCTGTTCGCAGTGATGTTCCGCCATGGAATTCCGCGGCAGGTCGGAGGTGTGGACCTCGGCGGAGAAGGCCATGGGAAACGATCTGTGAATGAAGGGCTCGACCGAGCGCGTTTCCGGCGCGGCGGCGGCCAGGGCAATGGGCATCTCTCCGAGGCCGGAAAGCGGTTGTCGCTGTGTGTGGCCGTGCGTCTCCCGGATCAACTCCAGCAGATGATGATCCTGAACGTGCTTGATCCGGTCGGCGAGGATCACGAACTCGCGGTAAACCTCGTCGAGTTGACGACGGTCAAACTGATAACCCAGCTGTTCGCACCTCAGACCGAGCGCATGCCGGCCCGAGTGCTTGCCCAGAACCAAAGTTGAGTCCGGAACGCCCACCGACTGCGGCGTCATGATCTCGTAAGTCAGCGGATTCTTCAGCACACCGTCCTGATGGATGCCAGCTTCGTGAGCAAAGGCATTGCGCCCGGTGATCGCCTTGTTGGGCTGGACGGGAACGCCAGTAATCTCGCTCAGCATCTGGCTGGACGGGAAGAGGTGCTCGCTGACGATGCCGGTTTCGTAGGGATGCAGGTCGGCACGGACGCGCATAGCCATCACGATCTCTTCCAGAGAAGCATTTCCGGCGCGCTCGCCGATTCCGTTGATGCTGCACTCCACCTGCCGCGCCCCGGCGTCGATGGCGGCCAAGGAATTGGCCACAGCAAGGCCGAGGTCGTTGTGGCAGTGAGCGGAGATCGTGACCTTTTCAATTCCGCGGACGCGCTCGCGGATGGTCCGGATCAGCGCGCCAAACTCTGCCGGCATCGTATAACCCACGGTGTCGGGAATGTTCAAGGTCGTGGCGCCGGCCTCGATCACCGCTTCGAGGATTTGGCAGAGAAACTCTGGTGCAGTGCGGGTAGCGTCCTCGGGCGAGAATTCAACGTCCTGACAAAGCGACTTGGCCAGACGGACGGCATCGCGCGCGTGCTCAAGGCATTCCTGGCGGGAAATCCGAAGCTTGTGCTTGAGATGAATGTCGGAAGTGGCGAGGAAAACGTGGATCCGCGGATGAGCCGCGCCCTTCAACGCATGCCATGCACGTTCAATATCTGGCTTGCAAGCGCGTGCCAGGCCGGCAATGGTCGGTCGCGAGATGGTGGCGGCGATGGCCTGCACTGCGGCGAAATCGCCTTCCGATGCGATGGGGAATCCGGCTTCAATGATGTCCACGCCCAGGCGATCGAGTTGGTGAGCGAGGCGCAGCTTTTCCTGCACATTCATGCTGCAGCCGGGCGACTGCTCGCCATCTCGCAAGGTGGTATCGAAAACCGAAATACGTGCTCGTTCCATGGGACAGACCTCCCCTGAGGGTGAGCTTAGATGCTACGTGGACAGTGCATTAAAGAAAAGCTTATAATCCTGCAAATATCATTAGCAATTGTTGAGAATATAAGTTTGGCTAATGTCTTTATAAGCATTGCTTAAGTGCGCATATGGAACTCTCTCAACTCGAAGTGTTTCTGACGGTTGCGCGAGAAGGCCGTTTCTCCCGGGCGGCTGAGAAGCTGTTCCGCACGCAGTCCGCTGTGAGCCAGACCATCCGCAAGCTGGAAGACGAGCTTGGGGAGCCGTTGTTCGATCGCTCCTCCCGGGAAGGGGTGCTCACCGATGCGGGCCGGGTGCTGCGAGAATACGCCGAGAAGTTGCTGAACCTTCGTGGCGACGCCCAGGAAGCGCTGCTCGAGTTGCGCGAGGTGCAAAAGGGCAAGCTGGTGATCGCGGCCAATGAATTCACTGCCCTCTACCTGCTTCCAGTACTCGCCGAATTCCGCCGCCTGCATCCAATGATCAGGATCATGGTGCAACGCTCGCTGGGGAGTCACATTCCCGATGACCTGCTGCGGCATGCGGTGGAGTTGGGTGTGCTCTCCTACGACCCGCAGGAGCCGCAACTGCGGTCGTTCGTGGTCTATCTGGATGAGTTGGCGCTTGTGGTTCCTCCCACTCACCCGCTGGCTTCGGAGCGCCAGGTCAGCATCCGGCAGCTTGGAGCCGAATCGTTTGTGGCGCATATCGTGTCTTCGCCGTACCGGGACAAGGTCATCCAGGCTTTCAAGAGGTACAAGACGCCGCTTCACATGGATATCGAACTGCCCACGCTGCAGGCCATCAAGCGATTTGTCGCCATGGGAAACGGAGTGGCGTTTGTGCCTGAGATTAGCGTCGAGAATGAAATCGCGCGCGGCGAACTGGTGCGCATTCCAGTGCGTGAGCTTCGCCTGCAGCGCAAGCTCCGGCTGGTGTATCGGAAGGAAGCCAGCCTGTCACACGCGGCGCGCGCGTTTCTCAAGGTCGCGGAGGCGGTCGCACTCGAACGCGAAGGGCGGTACCGCTTTCAGCGGGAAGACTGAGCGGGCGAAACCCGAATCGCGGTGCGCATTTGGCGATGCGAGACACCGATCAGACGGGTGGTCTCCAGTAGAATGACGGATTCGGTGGCTGGGAGCGGCCATGGTTTATCTTGAAAAGAGTCCCCGTGCCAGGAGGTGGTGGTGAAGAAATGGATTTGTCTGACCGTCTTCATATTATGTTCTAGCGCTTTTTTTGCAGCCCAGGAAATGCCGAGAGCCGAGTTCTTCGGTGGATACTCTTACGCTGGAGCCGATCCCTATGCCACGAGTCAGCGCACAGGTTTGAACGGTTGGGAGGGCGCGGTGAGACTTAACTTCGCCCCCTGGCTGGGAATCGTCGCTGATTTCAGCGGCGACTATGGGCATGTGAAACTTCCCGTACTCTTTCCAGCACCTTTTCCTCCCTGCGCTCCCTTTTGCCCTCCCTCCTCGTCGACGTTTTCCGTGGATACCAAGCTCTACTCGTATCTGTTCGGTGCGGACGTTCCTTATCGCAAGTGGGATCGGTTCACGCCGTACGCGCAATTGCTTTTCGGCAAAGCGCACGTCAACGGGCAGTTTGGAGGGACATCAGAGCTGGATACCAAGTTCGGAATGGCGTTGGGATTCGGGGCGGATTACCGCATTACCCCACGGCTGGCATGGCGGGTCCAGGCGGACTATTTGCAGACAAAATTTTTCGCCAACAAGGAAGACAACTTTCGAGTTTCAACCGGCATTGTTCTTCGGTTAACCAAGAAGAAGAAGAACAGAACTCTGACCACGCCGTAGGGACTGCCGTACCGTTGATGAAGGTGGTTTCATCCGCTCCTTTTTTCGGAAAGCGGGCACAACCACTTTCCCTTTTCCGCATCCAAAACACAACACTTTATGGAAACGCGGGTTCTTAATCTCGGAGGATTTTCCATGCGCACATTGATCGCTGCAGCCTGTGTATCATTCCTGTTTGTGACCTTGAGCAGCGCGCAGCTCCTGCCCAAGGGAAATGTCTTTATCGGATATTCCTATGCTCATGCCGACGTCGGCGGCGGCAATAACGTGAATCTCAATGGCTGGAACGGTTCGCTCGAGGGTAGGATTTTTCCGCATGTGGGAATTGTGGCGGATCTAAGCGGCGTTTACGGCGGTAACGATTCGCCTTCCATATGCCCAGTGCTCATCATTCCCGGGGGTGGCTGTATCAACGTTCACACCAGTATTCATCAAACCAACGTGCTTTTCGGGCCGCGGGTATCGCTTTCGGTAGGCAAGATTCGCCCGTTTGCCCATTTTCTGGTGGGAGTGGCTCATGAAAGCCTGAGCAGCAACGGGTCTTCCAACTCAGATACCTCGTTCGGGGATGCTTTCGGAGGTGGAATTGACTACAAGCTCTTCCACGTAGCAGCCTGGCGATTCGAAGGGGATTACGTAGGCACCCGCTACTTCAGCGGTACGCAGAGCGATTTCCGCCTCTCCACAGGACTGGTTTTCAACTTCTAGGCGACATTCGCCCAGATCCCGAGGCCGATCACTTGAGGCCGAGAACCAGGAAGTAATCCATGTTATCGGCCTTTACGAAGTCGTACTGCTCGAGGAGCCGGTAACCGGCTTCGGCGGCTTCTTTGATCACGACATCCCGATTTACGCCGTGATTTTCCCCGTTGCCATTGCGGTCGATGATTCCAACTCTAGCACCGGATCGAAGCGCTCGACGGAGATTCTTCAGCAGCGCAATTGGCTCGCTGATCTCGTGATAAGTCTTGAGTAGAAGGACGGCGTCGATACTGTTCGCAGGCAGCTGCGGATCGTCCGCACTGCTCAGGATGGTTCTTACATTGTCGGCGTGTTCCCGCTGAGCCCGACGATTTATGTATTCGATTGATTTGGGGTTGATGTCCACCGCATAAATTGTTCCCGTCGCGGTGAGGCGTTTCGCCGCTCGTACGGTGAACCACCCCGAGCCAGCTCCGATATCGGCGACGTTCTTGCCCTTCGCGATTCCCAGGATGTCCATCACGCGATCGATCTGTAGACGATCTTCACGCCCAGGCGAATCGAAGATGGAGAGATCACCGGTGTAAGGTGTGCTCGTCTTGCGATCTTGGGTCTGAGCCTGGGTATTCTGGCCGTCGGCCCGCAACGGAGCCAGCGGCGCAAAGGTGGAAAGCACAATGAGGACAACCAGCCAACGCCGGAACATAATTGTTTGACTCACCGCGGGCCGAAAAGTTCACATTCTTTTCCGGAGAAAAAGCGGCCCGACCACGTGCGGCGCGGCGTCCTTCTCAATTGACAACTACTGACACGGTCGCGGATACTGCAACCTGCGCATGTAGGATGCAACGGCACGCCGCCGAAGGGCAATGCCCACCTACGATCTCATCGTGGAGGCCTGCATGCCCAATCTAGAGAACCTCAAAAAGCAAGCCAAGCTCATATTGCGGTGGCATCGCGAACGCCACTATCCCGTCGCTGCACAAATCCGCGGGCATTTGCCGCGTTTCCTGAATATGCCCGACTCCGAGATTCTTGCGGCGAACTTCAAGCTCAGCGATGCCCAAGAAATGATCGCAAGACAGCAAGGCTTCGATAGTTGGCAAGCCCTGAAAACTGGCCTCTCGACCGCGTCGCTCAAGGTGAAATCATTGCCATCGAAAGCAACGATTGTTAGTGCGGAGCCGCAACTGTTCGTCACCGATATCCAGAGATCATGCGAATTTTTCCGCCAGAAGTTAGGCTTTTCGCTTGTATTCAGTTACGGCAAACCTCCCTACTATGCACAGGTGGGTCGCGACGCGGCGCGTCTCAATCTAAGGTGTGTCGAGCGATCCGTAATCGAGGCGAAAGTCCGCGATCAGGAGGAACTGTTGTCGGTATCTATGACCGTCGCTACAGCGGACGAGATCAAGCTATTGTTTCTTGAGTTTCAGTCCGCTGGTGTTGTCTTTCACCAGACGCTGAAAAAGCAGCCTTGGGGCGCCAAGAATTTCGTCGTCAAGGATCCGGATGGGAATCTGCTGCTGTTTGCCGGACCCGCAAACTAACAGCTGCCAAGCCGAACTGTGCTGATTGAGCATGGGGCTGCGCCCCGGAGGACGGGGTTCGGAGTCGTCCAGAGTTGCTCTAGGTCTGCCAGTACTTGTGATCGCGCAGGAAGAAGTTCTGATTCCAGAAATTGAACGCGGCCTTCACGAACAGGCGCGCCACCCGGAAGTGTCCCATCCTCTGGAAGCGCCGGTTTGTCGTGTAGACTCCGCCCCGCACAATGCCAAACTTGCTGCGCGCTACCTGGCTGCTCAGAAGGTAGTCCTCGGCGAACTGTACCTGCTCGTGGAATCCGCCCAGTTCCTGAAATTTCTCACGATCGAACAGCATGAACATGCCCGTGCTGAAAGGCCGGTGAATGCGAGACAGGTGCTGAAAGAGGTTGTTGCCCAAATACAGCGTCCTGTCGATCAGGTTCCCGCCACGACAGAGTATGTTCGTCGTGACACACTGGAGCTGTTTCTTCTGGGCCGACTCCACCGCATCGCGGATCAGCGAATCAGAGGCGGGCTCGATATCCGCGTCCATGAATAGAACGTACTTGGACTCTGCCATCCGGGCGCCCTGATTGCGCCCCACCGACGGCATCCCGCCCGGAATGACACTGACGTTCAGCACGTTGCGAAAGCTGCGAACAATGTCCGGCGTGCCGTCAGTCGAGTTCGCGTCAGCGACCAACACCCTCGTACTCGACATCTTCGAGTAGTCCTGCTTCGTCAGCGAAGTCAGCAAGCGCGGTATCAGTTTCGCTTCGTTCTTGGCCGGAATCACGATGGTCAGTTCGCTCATGGTGTTCATGGATCTGAACCCCTTCCTCGTTTACGGTGATGTAGGTAGGGCGTGAATCGGTCCACCCTCCCGAGTTGTAATACTGCACTCCATCTTGATTAAGATGCATGGCCGCGTGGGTGTGGCCACAAAAAACGCGATCGAATCCGTGCACCTTCGCGTAAGAAACTGCGCCCGACGCCACCTTCGGGGACATGCGCAACCAGTTAGTGTTCAGACGATCGATCAGCCTGGCGAAGGGTTTCCCCTTCAGGTCGAGCTTCTGCAACTGCAGGTAAAGCGATGTGCCGATCGAGCTGAGCCTCAGGTTGTTAACTTGAAAACCGTCGAACTGATGGCCGTGGATGGCAGCGTGCGTCAGGCCTGCGTATTGCCAGACATATTCCTGGTAGACCTTCACGCCCACCAGGTGCGACATGACGTTCGTCAGGCCATGGTCGTGATTTCCCTCGACCCAGATGACCTCGACTTTGCGTTTGGGATTGGAGAGCTTCCGGATGTACCCCAGAAACTGCCAGTGCTCTTTTTTCAACCGCCCAAAATTGAGGTCGGAAAAGATGTCGCCCAGGAGGATGAGCCGCCGGAAGGAATTTTCCTTGAGCATGCGCGTCGCGTCGTACGCGCGGCAGACTTCGGACCCCAGGTGCAGGTCCGACAGGATAAGCGTGTCGTAGACAGGCGCGCCCATATGCCTCATTTGTAGTGCATCAATGTTAAGAGGTGATGAATGGGTGACGGGAAATGTAAACCTGGGTACTCAGAGGGTAATCACGCGCGCCGGCGGGCTATTGTTACAGGCAGGTTAAAACGGAAGCGTCGAAAGGACTTATTAAGGACTTATTTCTGAGCGGGAGGCACGTATTCCTTGGGCACCACCGCAGCCTCGCCGAAGAAATAGAGTTCCATCTGCTTGACTATGACTTCCTGATCCTCTTTACGCGCGGGGTTCAGGCGATATTCGTTCAGGATCATCTTGCAGACATCCCCCCACGAGGCCCACGCCTGCTGCGAGACGTTCTCGTAAATCTTCTGGCCCAGTTCGGTGTCGAAGGGCGGCTCGTCCAGGCCCGGCAATTCCTTGTGCAACTTGACGCAATTGACCATGTGTTCTGCCATTCTCGTCCTCGTGTGGTGTCAATAAATTATCTCACAGCCTTTTGTCATCCCGAGCCAGCGTTCTTTGCGCTTCGCGAGATCAAGAGATTCCCGGCCGGAACGCAGTGCTAAAATTCATGTTCCGCGTAATTCCGCACTTCCTTAGGAGCGAAATCTTGGAGCGCGCAGGCTCAGGAATCGAGAAGATCGTGGCTGGCACGTTGCGCCGGGCGCCTGCTGCGGAGGGCCCGCTTCTGGCATGGCCGATCGCATGCGGAAGTGCCGTCGCGGAGCGGACGACGGCCCTCGATTTCGCAGGCGGCATCCTGCGGGTGAAGGTCCCTGACTCTGGCTGGAAAAAAGAGTTGCAGAGTCTGGCGCCGCAATATCTTGCTGTGATCAACCGCTATGCCAGCGAGAGTGTGAGGCGGATCGAGTTTGTGGTGACGCCCGAGAGGACCGCGGGCGAGGGCGCCCGCGCCACACGAGCATGAAGGCCATCGAAGCTTAGAAGATAAGGGAAGCATGAAGGTCAGTGAAAAAGACGTTTCCTATGTTGCCGATCTGGCGAACCTCGAGTTGACAGCGGAGGAGCGGACTCGCATGGTCCGCGATCTGAACTCGATTCTCGACTACATCGAGCGGCTGAAAGAACTCGATACGGATCAGGTCCCCCCGATGGCGCAGGTTTCCGACCGTTATGGTGTAGACGAAGCAAAGCAGGGAAGCGAGCGATTTGCCTACGCGACGCGGCCGGACATACACAAGGGCTTGCGCGAATCGCTGCCGCATGAAGAAGCGTTGCAGAACGCTCCGGACTCAGACGGAACGTTCTTCGAAGTGCCTAAGGTGATTGAGAGATAGCGTAGCTCCCGGTCAATCAATATGGACCTCAACACCCTCACCATCGACGAAGCCCGTGCCGCGGTCGCCGACCGCCGGGCCACTGCTCTGAGTCTGGCTGAGTCGTGCTACGCCAAGATCCAGAAGGAAGATAACCAAATTGGCGCTTTCCTGACCCTCTCGAAGGAACGCGCTCTTGAGACGGCGGACCGTATCGATCGCCTTGCCGCCGAGGGGAAGCCGCTGCCGCCGCTCGCGGGCGTTCCCGTCGGAATCAAAGACGTGATGATTACGCGCGGGGTGCGCACCACAGCCGGCTCGAAGATTCTGGGCAATTACATTCCACCGTATGACTGCACAGCCGTGGCTCGCCTGGAAGCGGCCGGTGCGGTGGTCCTGGGCAAGATGAATTGCGACGAGTTCGCCATGGGGTCGTCCAATGAGAACTCGGCATTCCACCCCGTGCGCAATCCGCATGACACCAGCCGCGTTCCCGGAGGTTCCTCGGGCGGATCTGCCGCGGCTGTGGCGGCGGGGATGGCAGTTGCGACGTTGGGTTCCGACACTGGCGGCTCGATCCGCCAGCCGGCTTCTTTCTGCGGCGTCGTGGGATTGATGCCTACCTATGGGCGCGTCTCACGCTACGGCCTGATCGCGTTTGCATCGTCGCTCGACCACATCGGCCCGCTGACGAAAACGGTGAAAGACGCAGCCATCATGCTGCGGACGATTGCCGGGCGCGATCCGATGGACTCGACTTCCGCTGAGATTCCCGTGCCCGACTATGTTGCCGAACTGGAAAAACCGGTGAAGGGCATGAAGATCGGCGTGGCGAAGGAGTACTTTGGCGAAGGGCTGGATAGCGAAGTCCGAAAGGCAGTGGAAGACGCGATCCAGAAAATCGCGGAACTGGGCTGCGAAGTCGTGCCCGTCTCGCTGCCGCACACTGAATACGCTATCCCGACGTACTACATTGTCGCGACCGCGGAAGCGTCTTCCAACCTTGCGCGCTTTGACGGCGTGCGCTACGGATACCGCGCAAAGAATGCGCGTATGCTGTCCGAAATGTATCGCCGCAGCCGCGACGAGGCATTCGGCGCGGAGGTGAAGCGCCGCATTATGCTGGGCACGTACGCTCTGAGTGCCGGATACTATGATGCCTATTACCTGAAAGCGCAAAAAGTCCGGACGCTGTTGACCCGCGATTTCGACGAGGCCTTCAAGAAAGTCGACGCGATCGTCACGCCTACCAGCCCGACTCCGGCTTTCAAGATTGGCGAAAAAGCGAACGATCCTTTAGCAATGTACCTGGCGGACATCTACACGGTGACTGCCGACCTGGCGGGGATTCCGGGCATTTCGGTGCCGTGCGGGCAAACACAATCGAAGTTACCGATCGGGTTGCAGATTCTTGGGCGTCACTTCAACGAAGCGGGCATTTTGCGGATCGCGCATGCCTACGAACAATCCACCAAGAACTAGAGGGGCCGGTAGTAATTTTCGCCCGCACATCCGCGGCAGAGAATCTTGTCTTTCTGTCGAACTTCACGGCGGAAATTGATGCCTTCGCCGCATGCATCGCACACGATGCGCTGGCCTTTGTATCCCGGGAATTCTTCCTCTGGAAGTTCCACCTTCACCCACTGCGATACAAACAGGTCGTCGTCCGGCATTTCGCGGTAAGCCAGCATCTGTTGCTGGTTCTTGCTCTCGATCTCCGGGTGCATTTGGCGCGCGAGCGCTTTGGACGATTCTTTCGCGGCGATCCGAATCGATTTGCCGGTCTCTAGATCAACGAACGTGGCGGCTACCTTGCCCCAGTCGCGAAACTTTAGAGCGCGTTTGCCCAGGCGGCAACCAGTCACGACTGCGACCGCATCCGTGGCGCAGCGATCGATCTCCACGAAGGTGACCAGCCGCTTGCGATCCTTGCCATGGGGATCATCGATGCCAAGTTTGATTAGACCGAGCATGGCCAGGCGTACTCCGAGAACCTGGCCGGCACACAGGTGCCCGTGCGCCCGCTCCGCATCGCGAAGATATTCGTCGAGGGACTTCATGGTGTCGGCTTCGGCGATCGCGCCTACTTCCTCTTCCAGCGCACGCCGTCTTTGGTGTTCTCCACGATGATGCCAGCCTGACTGAGCTCGGCGCGAATGGCATCCGAGGTCTTGAAGTCTCGGGCCTTGCGAGCCGCCTCAAGGGCAACAACTTTCTGATTTACCTGCTCGTCACCGAGTTGGCCGGACTGCACGGTATCGCTGGCATCCTTGCTGATGTCTTTCTCTCGGCCTGCGCTACGCGCCCAATCGACGATCGCCTTCATTCGAGCTGCGTCTTCATCCTTCAGGACGGCGAAGATCTCGTCGAATCGCCCGAGAATAGCGAGCAGGTCAGCGGCGTCCTGCTTTCGCATGTTACCCGAATCGATGGCTGCGTTGGCTGCTCGCACCATCTCGAAGATGATCCCCTGCGCCTGGGCTGTATTCAGGTCATCGTCCAGCGCTGCCTTCATGCGTTCACCGCTTTCGCGGGCGAGTTGCGCCATGGCGTCTGTCGCGCCCTCGGGAAATTGGGTGGTCGTCAGCCGCCGCTGAAAGTTCCGCAATTTGTCCACGGCACTGGCTGCTTGCTTCAAGCCATCGAAGGTGAAGTTCAGCTGATTGCGGTATGGAACAGAAGTTAGCAGATAACGGATGGAAGAAGGCTTATGGCCTTTAAGAACCAGGTCGCGCGGGGTAAAGAAATTTCCGAGGCTCTTCGACATCTTCTCGCCTTCCACGAGCAGGAAGCGGGCATGAAACCAGAAATGCGCGAACGGCTTGCCGGTCAAGGCTTCCGACTGAGCGATTTCATTTTCATGGTGCGGAAAGATCAGATCCTCGCCGCCGGCGTGAAGATCAAAGCTCTCTCCGAGTTCTTCCATGGACATCACCGAGCACTCGATATGCCAGCCCGGACGGCCCGGCCCAATCGAGGTCTCCCACGACGCCTCACCCGGTTTTGGTGCCTTCCATAGGGCGAAATCACGCGCGCTGTCCTTTTCATATTCGTCGACATCGACCCGTGCGCCGTCTTCCATTCCGGCAAAATCTTTCTTCGAGAGCTTGCCGTATGCGGGAAATCTTGCGATTCGAAAATAGTACGACCCGTCCTCGGCGCGGTAGGCGAAACCTTTTTTCACCAGCTCCGCGATAAAAGCTGCCATCTCGGGAATGTGATCGGTGGCGCGCACCAAGACGGGCTGCTCGATATTTAGAGTGGCTGCATCTTCGAGGAAAGCCTTCTCGTACTTGGCCGTGTATTGCTTGACGCTGACCCCATCGCGCGCGGAGTTGCGAATGATCTTGTCATCCACATCGGTGATGTTCATGACGTAGCGCACGTTGTATCCGCTCTGGCGCAGAAAGCGCTGCAACAGGTCGACGGCGATGAAAGTGCGGAAATTTCCGATGTGGCCGTAGTCGTAAACCGTCGGCCCGCAAGCGTACATGCGCACTTCATTGTCCACAAGGGGACGGAATTCCTCGATCTTGCCGGAGAGCGTATTAAAGAGACGAAGCGCCATGGAGAGACGGGAATTGCGCAAACGAACCTGTCATTCTAGGGGGACTTCAGAAAGGCGGTCAAATGCGACTTCATTCACGCCGCAGGCGCATGCGGGTGCCCGTGCGCTTTCAGGCGTTGCTGCACCAGCAGAAGATAGTGCAGGGCAGAGATAATCGTAAAAAAGAAGACCGCACGCAGAAAAACCACACGCGCAATCCACACCCAGCGCATGCGGTCGATTTCAAACAGCAGCACAAAAAAGACCGCCGCCACCTGCGCGAACGTATTTGCCTTCCCGAAGATGCTGGGGCGAAAATCGCGCAACCCCGCGATCGCGTATAGCACCGCGCTGAAAGCGAGAATTGAGATGTCCCGGCTGAACACCACGACCGTGTATTTCCAGGGAATCTTCTGCAGGATGGCAAGCACCAGGAACATCGTGGTCATGAGCAATTTGTCAGCGATCGGATCAAGATACTGGCCGAGGAGGGTCTGCTGGTGCAGCCTGCGGGCCAGCAAGCCGTCCAGTCCATCGCTGAGTCCCGCCAGCACGAACAACACCAGCGCCCAATGATAGTGGTGGCTCAGAAGATTGATGATGATGAATGGGAGAAAGATCATCCTCGCCAGCGTGAGCTGATTCGGCGCAGTGAATAGTTGCGAGAGCTTCACCGCACCTCCCCCATCCCTTGGGGTGCAAGATATTTATCGATCAGGAGGCCCGCGGGGTCGAGACCGGTTTTTTCCGTGAAGCGCTGCGAGAGAGAAGGCAGAGAACCGTCTGGCAGGTCCAACTCCATGCGCTCCAGCCGGTGCATGGGAAAGAACACGACGCCGGGAGAGAACGGCTCGCCCTCTTTTACCATGGCGACGAGATCTTCAAACGAAGCCAGTTCCGCGCCGCGCAAGCTGAGTCCCTCGGCCGTGAGCGAGAGAATCACGCCCCAGAATTTCTCGCGTGGGTTCCCTAGTGTTGCGACCACCATGGTCCCTGGCTGAAAGGGGCCAACGCCACTTGAGCCGGCGGGCGGAACCGATGAGTTGTGCACGGAATGATTGTCTCTGTTCTCATACGTGCATTGCAACTATGGAGCTTCCTGGGTGGTGTCCGAATTTACGGCGCCGTGAACTTCCAGGTGCTTTGTTCTTCTTGTCATCCCGAGCGACGCCGAGTGCCCGCGAACGAACATGCGAAGCGGGACCCCATACTGCCCGCCCTCGCCAGTGGCCCGGCAAGGAGTTCTCTCAACCGCTCTTACATAAGGCCTCACTGGTACGAACTCCCCTACACGCCGACAGGCGGGTCAACTGGCAGCCAATTGTTTTTTTGAAATAATGAACTTTGATACCGTGGCTTGTGGCTACCTGAAACAGGTCATAATCTGCGGTCACTAATGGAGAACCCCGCTTAAGGGCAACTTCCGCAATTAAAGCATCCTCAATGTTGCTCCGCTTCCCGCCATTCAAAGCATCAAGGTCACTTTTCCAAGAGCCTCCCTACGAGACAGTTTGCGAAGGTGCTGGTGGTGCAAAAACCTGCATCATGGCAACGTAAAGCGTTTCTGATAGCATCCGCGCAATTCGTGTTCTGGCAATTCCCAACGGAAGCTCCCGATCACGGGAAACGCTAGTTCTTCAGATTGTTGGGTAGCAGTTCTGGCGCGCCAATCTTCCCTAAGTCTTCAGGTCCCAGTATTAGGTCCGCAAATCCAAAGCTAGGAGGACGTATGTCCCGCATCAGCGTTTGTCTATGTACTTCTCTTCTGCTGGCTGGCTCTGTTCTGCCCATGGCAGCACAGTCTTCTGGCGTCCCCGACGGCGGTGGCCAGAAAACCGTCGGCCCTCCGTCTGTTTCGAGAAACTGCGTTTACGGCACTCCGAAGGTTTCCTATGTCGCCACGAATGGTGACGAAGGCGTCAGCACAACCTCCACCACCTTCACAGATTTGACACCGCTCTCGGTGACTTTCACCCTTCCGGGGCCGACCAAGACTTGTTTAAAGGTTGACGTGTCGGCAGTTTCATTCGCTCCAAACAGCGAACTCATGCAGCTGCGCGTCCTGCTTGATGGTAGTGAACTCCTGCCCGGCGAAGTTCAATTCTCCGGCAACGACGTGCTGTGGGCCCAATCGCATTCGGCTAGCTTCTACCAATTTGGCGTCACGCCCGGCTCACATACAGTGGACGTACAGTGGAAAAGTAATGGTGGCAACACAATATACGCGCATTGGCGGTCACTCTCCGTCCTTCACAAGTAATGATCCCGTGAAACGGATTTGACTGTCGACACTTTGACAAATCCCCCGGGTTGGCGTCTCGATTTTGGCGTTAACTTGGGGGGGTGCTTTTCGCTGTGAGTTACAGGAGAGATCGGGTAAGCCATGACCTGACGGACGATTGGGCGGTTCGGTGGGGAACAACCATCACGCCGCGGGATGATCGTGCTTGCCGCGCCCAGGCTGAATCCTAAGGCTTACCTCAAGCACTCGGTGACGCACATGGCCATTTTCGGCGAGATGGTGCGCCGCTGAATCAGGACCATGCACCAATTGATCAAGGTCAGGACGAAGGACGAAGTCTGGATCAACTGTTCTGCAATACTCGCAAACTCTAGCCGTTGGTGTATCGGGATTCTTTGCGTCACGACGGAAATCCATAAACACCCTCTCAGACACTCGCGTTAGCCGACTCGATTGTTCGCTTCTACCAGCATAACAATTTCGTCAGGCATTGTTTCAGGCGGATGCTGGCTACTTCCAGAAGGTCGGCAGGTAGCGCAATCAAACGTCGTCGGAGCGGTCTTGGCGGCTTTTGTTCCGAAACGTTCCCTGATAAACTCGAAAGTTGTTGTAGGCCCGTAGCTCAGTCTGGTTAGAGCGCTTCCTTGACACGGAAGAGGTCGATGGTTCGAGTCCATTCGGGCCTACCATATTTTCAACCACTTAACCAAACCCCTTCCTGAAATCTGGGTCCATTGGGGTCCAGAATCCCCAACTCCAAGAAAAATGCCCATTTGCAATTCTTCATCGAGCTGCGGAATGAACTGGCTTGGAGGATTTACTGAACCACGGTCGACCTGCTTTGAGACGGCGATCCGGTGGGTAGAGTCGTGTCGACCAGCTTCTGTCGCCTCCAGGCGTGGTGGCATGGGCGAGGTCTACAGGGCACGCGACTCTTGCCTCGACCGCACGGTCGCCGTCAAGATTCTCTTCTCCTATCTTTCTGAAAACCCCGAGGCCAGGAAGCGGTTCGACCACGAAGCACGTACGTTCAGGGTTGAGCGTGGCAAGACGAGACACGACATCAATTTACTGCTGCTGTGGCAGCCTCTTGCGCAATTAGAAGGAAGCCCTTTGCTCGAGCGTCTGTCGACAAGCTAGAGAGCCGGGCGCGGCTGTCCCGTGACTTCGTCGCTTCCAGTTGAATCCCGTCCAGGGCGAGGGCAGCTTCCAGTTCCAGGCGGACCAAGCCCAGCCTGCGTGCCTCGGCCAGCACGTGCCGGACAGCGGTTTCCGCCGCGAGCAGTCTTTTTGTTGCAGTCATAACCCGGGCGTTGTCGAGGTTGAGTGACAGTCTTCTGATGGTGTCCGGTGTCTTTTCTGACAGTTCGGACGCTCGTGCGATGCTTTCCCTGGCTTCGCTCGTCTTGCCCTGCAGAAGGAGCGACCGCGACAGCAGGCACCGCGCGGAGACTTCCTGGAGTAGCTCTTTCTGAGTTTGAAACTCGTGCAAAGCTGCGCGGGCGAGACTCTCCGCCTCCGCGCCCTTGTCCGAGTCATAAGCCAATTCAGCCAGCGCCAGTTGTGTTTCCGCCACGCTGCCGTTTTCTCCCAACTGCTGCTGCATGTGTAGAGCTTCCTGATAGCTGGTCAACGCCTTATCCGGCTCTGCCTGCTGCCGGAAGATCTTTCCCATACTCACGAGTGAGGATGCGTAGTTACTTTTTGCGCCGATCTGTCGCTGAATAGCGAGTGCTTGCTGGTACATTTTGTACGCGCCGGCAAGATCTCCCTTCTCGACCAGCGCATCTCCGATCGCCTGCAGGCAAAGAGCCGCGGAACCGCGATGTCCCAACTCGTTCGATAACTTCAAGGTAGTTTCGTACTCCGCGAGCGCTTCCGAGAGTTTTCCTTCAGAGCGCAGGAGATTTCCATTGTTACCGGTGACTACCGCAATTCCGTTCTTGTCGCCTGCGGTCTGATAGCTTCTCAGGGCCTGCGCATACAGCTTATGGCCAGCGGCGAAATCTCCGCGTTTCACATAGATCAGGCCTAAGTTGCCCAACTCGCTTCCGGTAGACGTGGAGCCGATTTCCTGCAGGATAGCCAGGGCTTGCCGGTAGAGTTTTTCTGCTGAAGCCAGATCACCCTGATTGAGAGGAACCTCCGCGCTAGTATGGAAGGCGCGAGCCAGCCCTTCGCGATCTCCCGCCTCGGTGAAAATCGTTCTGGCTTGGTCGCACGCCGCGTTGGCCTTATCGTTATCGCCAAGGTTGGCGAGAGCGCGGCACTCCGTGTTTCTGGCTCGCGCCAGCAGTAGCTTGGCGCCTTCCCGATCCGCTTTTGTTGCGGCACGCTCAGCTGCGTCCCGGCGAAGTCTGTCGTCTCCTAACGATGCGGCCGCTTCCGCCACTGCCAGGTCGATGCGCGGGTCGTCCTTGGCAGAAGGGCTCGTTGGCAGCAGCGCTGCTACAGTATTGAGCGCGTCTTTGCCCTTGCCGGCGGCACTTTGAGCGCGCGCAAGGGCGAGCCCATAGTCGAGGTTGTCAGGGAAAAAATTGAACAAGGCGCGGTAAGCTTCAATCGCCTTTTGCCAGTTCTTACCGGTCTCGTAGTAACGCGCTTCCACCAGTAAGTGATCCTCGCGAGCGAGCTTGTCGGAGAGATCGAGGGCTTGCTTCGCTTCGTCCTGAGCCTTGGCATCGTAGCCGAGCGACACCCACGTCGATGCCAACGCAGAATGCGCAAGGGGATAGGAACTGTCCGCGGCGATCGCCCCCGTGAGCAAATCGCGGGCGGTGAGGGCATCGAAGGTCCGAAGTTTTGTCAGGCCCTGGGAGTAGAGCCGAATGGCCTCAGGATTTGAAGCGACAGAAGCCCGAACTTCCTGTGCCTCCAACGGGGAGATTTGCGATAACCCAAGCCGCTCTCGCAGCCGGGTGCCAGCCTGTGAAACCAGGCTCAGTAACTGCGTCTCACTGCCCATTTCAGAGACCGTGGCAATGGTTTCTTTCTTGATTGCATCCTCAAGCCGGAGATCCAACCGAACGCTGCCCCCCTTGTCCTTTCCCGAATCAAAATAGGAGCCAAGAACGACGAAATCGCTGCCCAGGTTTTTGCGAACCTGTTCAAGAGTCTCGGGCGCAATGCTTTCTGCATCGGCTAAACCAAGATCGACTTTGGTGCGCGCGACCGTCTCACCTGGAGTCGTCCTCAATTCCTCGCCTGCAGCGAGTTCTGTCGCCAACATTTCTGACAAGGCAGTCGAGACCCAAGCAGTGTCGGCGCGGTTAGAAAGATTGCTGAAACCCAATAACGCCAAGGTAGGGCGCATTCGAACCTGCGCGTTGGCCAATGGCGATCCATGGTGTCCCGGTTGCCTTACTCTATGTGTCTCCCAGAGGGCTACGCCTGCGATCACCGTCAGCGCGAGGGTAGCTGCGGTTGCCGTCTCCTTGTGCCGCTGCACGAACCTCGCGCCGCGATAAGCCACGGTAGGTTGGCGAGCTGTCACCGGCTTGCCGCTCAAGTGCCGCTTAATGTCGTCCGAAAACTCCGCCGCGGAGCGATAACGATTCTCAGGTTCCTTCCGCAGTGCCTTCATCACAATGGTATCGAGGTCGCCCTGCAAGCGCCGCCGCAGATCACCCGGAGCAGACCCGCGGTTTTTGCTGACTAGCTCCGGAGTGATTGGGGAGCTACCAGCGCGCGTTCTCTGATTCACCGACAGCGTAACCGCGGTGCTCGGCTTTTCAGCTTCCTCATCGCAAATTGCGTGCTCGATTTCCAACAGAGACTCGGCCGAACGATAAGGCCGGTGACCGGTCAGCAGCTGATAGAGAAGCACGCCCAGCGAATAAATGTCAGATGACCGGGTGACAGATTGTCCACGCACCTGCTCAGGGCTCGCGTACTCCGGTGTCATCGGACGCCAGCTGGTTTGGGTAACGAGAGCTTTCTGGTAGAGCTCAGGATCGAGCAACTTCGCGATCCCGAAATCAAGGAGGCGGGGAACGCCTTCCTTGGTAATCAGAATGTTCCCCGGTTTGAGATCGCGATGGATGATCTGCTTGTCATGGGCATATTGCACGGCAGAACAAATCGTGCGAAACAACTCGAGGCGCTCGTCTATGGATGACTCGTGAAGATCGCAATACTGGTCGATGGGCAGGCCGTCGACATAGTCCATGACCAGGTAGGGCAGGCCTTCTTCCGTGCTGCCGCCGTCGAGGAGGCGGACAATATTGGGATGATCAAGCGCCGCCAGCGTCTGCCTCTCGTTGCGAAAGCGCTGAAAGACTTCTGTAGCGTTCGTTCCTGGCAGGACCATCTTGATGGCGACCGATTTCCGGAACTCCTGATCGTCCCGTTCCCCAAGGTAGACGACCGCCATCCCACCCTGCCCGATCATGCGGCTGATGCGATAGGCACCAAGCTTTCTCGATGCCATGGCTTCGGGCCTGAACCAGGGCATGTGGGCTGCGGGAGAATTTTCCAGGAGACTATCGGCGCTATCGCAATGCGACGCCAGGGATTCCACCTCGGCGCGGAGAGCCGCGTCTTCGCCGCAAGCCTGACGGATGAAGGCGCCGCGCTCGCCAGGATCTTTTTCCAGGGCGAGCGCCAGGATCTCTTTTACCTGGTTCCATTTCTCATGCATCCTGGCCCTGCCCTCGCTGGAGTTCCCGAGCCAGCCAGGCTTTGGCCACACGCCAATTGCGTTTGACGGTAGCGGGAGACACCTCAAGAACTCCAGCCGCCTCCTCGATACTCAAGCCACCGAAGAAGCGCAATTCCACTAACCGGGCTTGCTCCGGGTCAATTTCAGCAAGCCGGATCAAAGCTTCATCCAACGCAACGATGTCTGCTGGCACCGTCTTGCCCAGAACAGTGGCTTCTTCGAGAAACACCTTGCCAGCATCGCCGCCCCGTTTTGCGGCCCGATGGCTGCGGCCGTAGTCCAGCAGAATACGGCGCATGAGCTGTGCCGCAACGCCCATGAACTGATTGCGATTCTCCCATTGCACTCCGCGCTGATCGACGATACGAAGATAGACCTCGTGCACGAGAGCGGTAGCCTGCAAGGTGTGATCCCCACGTTCCTGCCGCATGTAGTGGCCGGCCAGCCGCCGTAATTCGGAATAAAGCAGAGAGGTCCAATCCTCGGGAGCCAGTTCCTTCCCACTCGGTGTTGTGGGGTTCTTGATTGTTTCTCTGGGTAAGCTCATGCAGCCCCGCGCTCTCCGCGTGCCAGCGCCCTACGAGGTTTCAGAAGTATAGCTCCGCCCCGTACCGCACAGTTCCGGGGAATGTCCTTTGTAATCAGCAGCTAACGGGCACGCCCAGGGTCCTTCTGGCCAAACACGGTGAGCCTGTGCCGGGATGCCTTAAGCGACATCCTGCCTAAGAATGCGGTTCCCCGGGTCGACCCTCGGGCCAGAAAAAAATAATTACGCCCGCCGTGAGCCAGTTGCTCGAGCGTTTGCGCGTTATAGGTGCGCAACAGAAACGGGCAGCGAATCTGGCAGCCGCTGAAACACTTTGTTCCGCCGCTGGAAACAGTGCCCGGGTCGGAAAAATCAGATTGAACTAAAACAAGGAGGATCGTATGAAGAATTTTCTTTCTGCCACGGCTCTGGGTCTGCTAGTTCTGGCTTGCGGTTTGCCAGCCACAGCTCAAAACAATCACCTCGTCATCAACGCCATGAGCTTTAATTACATCGCGGGTACGCCCGACTACACGCAAGGCCTTGGACTAGTAGCGGGCAATAGCTCAAGCCCAGTGGCAGATGGAATCGCCAACGTCGACGTGCCGCAGGGCGCAGTGGTGGCCGTGTTCAAGGTATGCGGCCGAAACGATACCAACGACCAGACCTTCGTGGGTAACTTGTGGCGCAAGACCATCAACCCAGCCAACAGCGCGTTCACTCCTCCGGAGTTGATGGCGACTGTGCAGGCTCCAGCGGGCAACGGCTCCATGCAGTGTCTGAAGACCAGTGCGATAACCAACGGGAAAATCGACAACAAGAACTGGACTTATTTCGTCGAGTTGCAAGTCGGGTTCACCGTCGAGGTAATTTCCGCCACGATCACCTACTAGGGGAACCGCGTGGCAATCCGCTCGTGAAAGGGAGTCTCTGCCGAGACTCCCCCGACCACTTCTCTTTCGGCCACGTTTTCGATGTGACGGTAAGACTCATTTCCGACCTTTGCTTTTATCGTTATCCGGGAACGACATGCCCAAGAGGGTAGGCCCTTCGTAGCTATTGCCGTCAATCGTGATATACGCGTGACCGCCGGTTCCAAGAGGAAGCGATTCAGCACAAAGTGCAGTAGTCAGTGAGCCTTACGGATGCTTAGAAATGGTGCTGATGTGCCGGCTGTGGGACAGACCTTGTTTCACACCAAAGAGAGACCTTTCCGAACGAGTTCTACACGCTGGGCTGTCTGCGAGACTGCTACCTCGATTACGGAAGCCGTCGCCGTGGCCTCGGAGTCCAGCCTCAGGCGATCGACGGTTCTGCCGAAAAGGCATTGACGCGGCAGAAGGCTTCCCGCACTGACCTGGCTGCTTCCGTGCTCTCTTCTCCTGTGGGCGCTTGGATCTGTAGCAAACCATCGCGCCCAACGTTGGGCGGAGCCACGAAATCATGCTGGTGTTCCATGATGAATTCGAGGATTCTACTTAAGCTTTCAGATCGAAATCCATTTTCGAAATGGATGCCACTGCCGTGAGATACGGAAGTTGACATCCAGTAGTCGCACACAAGCGACCAGTAGCCTCGGGTTGCCGATGACAAAACTTTCAGAGACTCCAAGGAACTATCCAGCGCGAATCTATATTCGAGATGAATTAATCCCGCGTCAGTTTCTTTCATCAAGTCTGCCCAACTCACGATGACAGCAGACTCAAGGACTCGGTCGAGACTCTGAGCGATGTCTAGCTTCATAGCGACTCACTTCCCGGCATTCGATCGGTGATCGAGGCTATCGACAGCCTGGGTTTCGGCTGCAGAAGCTCCACTGAGAAGAAAGAATAGGAGTAACGTGAAGGCCGTTACAATAGCGAAAATGTAGCTGGAGAATGGGACAGGGAAAACAGGATTAAACAGGCAGACAACTAGACCAAACAAAGCCATCCAAACATATCGGCGCATAGTTGCAGCTTGAGTGAGAACCACAACCGCTGCCGCAACAATGGCAAACTGTAACACCAGTCCGACGTTCGGCAGTGATCTCAAGAACAAGCCTCCGATCAAGGCCGCCATCGCACTCCACTTGACAATTCTTGTGAGCATTGAACTTATCCTTCCAAATCTCGTGTTCGCTTCGCTGTTAACCTCTGGCCCAATCCGCGCCCGCCTGGTCGGCTCGCCTGCTTTCGAGGCTATCAAGCTGGCAGCTCTGTTGGATGTGCCGTGAATGTGCGGAGACGGTGGCATAGGGCACACCGAGAAAATGCTTCGCCACAATTCCGGTTACTTCGAGGCAATTGAAGTTCTGCGGTCCAACTTTCTTCAGAATTCGATTCACAGCATTCTTGATTCTCTGGGCTCCAACTGCGCCCCAGAACATCACCTTCGTTTCGGCTGCCATGAAAAAGAAGTTCCACCCAGCAGCATGGATTTTGTCGTCCGCAGCAAAGCCATCAAGAATTTGGAGGACACTCCATTTGCCCAAATACGGCTCACTTTTTAAGGCAAGGATCTCGGCCATGCGCGGGGACTCGTCGGCGATCAGGATCGTACCGACTTGAATCCTTGACGTCATAGACTTCTCCCGATTCTAAGGTGATGTGAGATCGAGGCGACTGTGTAGCCGCCCCGAACGAGTCGACAAAATGGCTTATGCCGCAATGGCAGCGGTCTTCTGAAAAGTCGAGCTGATCACGTCGGAAACCCGCACCCTGGGATTGCCGTCTATTACCTTGTTCATGCTCTTGAGCACCTCGGGATATCCCGTCACGTTGTAAGCTTCCGCGTGCTCTTTGGTATCCCACAGGCTGATAGCGATCACGTCCGTGCCACTGGACGTGGCAAAGGTGATTTCGTCCTGGAACCCTGTTTGTTTTCGCAGAATGGGAAGCACTTCTTTTTCGAGAACCAGCTTGAATTCGCTCAATGAATTGGGCTTCAGGTGAACAGCGACATTACGTGCAAACATGTCAACCTCCGTCAGTTGATAATTAATCTAAGAGGAAGAACTTCAGATAGGCTGACTTAGCTCAGAGGACCTGAACGAGGGACAAGCGATATTCGCTCTATTTCGACCCTAGTCTCATTTACCGCCGTTGTCAATTGCGGTTGTGTGTCAAGGACTACGGGGTGCTAGAAGAGCTTAGCGTTCGACGGGTCCACCTGCACTGGCGTTGTGGGGCGTCAGAGTTTGAACCAAATGCAGATAGTTACAACCAGACAACAGACAATGATTGCGACCAGTTTCACGTTGCGTCGCAGCACCTTGTCTCTAGCTTTTGAGATCTGTAAGAGTGCTCGTTTTTGGGTTTGGTTGATCAGTTCATCCGAGGGGTTTTCGACACCGGATGTACGTAGCCACTGCACGTACCGTTCTCGTTTTTGCGGTGTCATCGTTGCGATGTCGTTCAATCTACCTCCGCTGTTGCGATCGGCACGGACACCTACCGGACTGGCCGGCGACGAACCGGGTTCCACTACTCCACAGTGAGCCAGCGCTGCCGAACTGTCAATTCATGCACCCGGCATCGGCATTACTTTCGTTCGCGCTGGACGACCAGCAATGTCGGGGATTGGCGATTGGAAGGATGGCAAGCGCCCGTGTTCCTGCAACTCTTCGAGGTACCGCGCCTAAGTTGTGCGGCTTTGACTGCGAGCCTTTTCCCACCACACATTAGGATCGCCGGGACGATGGAGAATCTTCGACAACTCCTTCTTGATCTCTAACAGGCGGTTGGTACGCAGTTCCAAAGCCGATTGGTCCAACTGGCTGTGCGCGCTCTTCTCCGAATAGCGGGCATTCAAGTTCCGTAGGATCGTGATTTCCTGGCGAAGGCTAGAGAGGTATTCCAAAATAGAAGTCACTTTCTCCGATCTGCCCGATGGACATCGCGACCGCCGCTCTGCTATCCCCGCTGATCGCGCTCGTTGACCGTAAGTGTTTTGGTCAGGTAAAGGTGTTGTGTGACCTAACCTTTTGGGTCCTTGTTGCGGGTCGGCTTGTGGTCTGGAAAAGTGATTGTGATTGTCTTTTTGTCTCTGCTTATTTTGGGGGGAAGCCCGCGGACAAGATGAATAACCACTTTTCTGCCGCCGTCTGTGAACTTCATGTTCAAGCGGTTGGGACCTTGCTCTGGTGCCATCATGAGACACACCTCCGAAAAAACAAGGCACACACACGAGGAAGTGCTGCGGAAGAGCCTCCGCGGACAAATTGCGGAGGAACTCTCCAGCAGATGTTAGCTTACCTGGAAGGTTAGACGATGCTTCGCTTGCAATCTGGTCAATTTTGACCAGTCCTTTCCCACCCAACAAGCGGATACTAGATGTTGGCGACCACACACTGCGCCAACATGCTGAATCTTAAGTGAGATCCAGCGTGCTTGCCGGTTTTGCTTCGAAACTGATGAGCGGGCGCTCAGTCCAGAAATCAACCTTCTTCATGCCATTTTCGGCCAATCAGGACATTGATGTCAGACGTAGAAACTGTACTTTCCACCGGAACCCTCGAACTGGCTAACCGGCACCCTGGTCCATCCCGTCAAGCGCCCACGGCGCCCGTTCGACCGCAATCGACTGCGGGACTCCCGAGCCGGATCGCGGTGGTGGGCAACTATCTTCCGCGGCAATGCGGGATTGCCACCTTTACCACCGATTTGTGTGACGCAATTTCCACTGAATGTGGTGATGCACGGTTATTCGCTGTGCCGGTCAACGACACGGAATCGGGTTATGCCTACCCGGCGCGGGTAAGACTGGCGCTTGCGCAGGACGATTTGTCCTCGTACGAGCAGGCTGCTGACTTCCTGAATTTCACTAATTTCGATTTGGTATGCCTGCAACACGAGTACGGAATCTTTGGAGGGCCGGCGGGGAGTCACATTCTGGCTCTTCTCCGACGCCTCAAGATGCCTGTCATCACCACACTCCATACAGTTCTCCGCGAACCGAATCCGGACCAACGCGAGTGATGGAGGAGATCGCAGCGCTATCGGACCGTCTGATCGTGATGAGCCAGCTGTCCTCCCAATTTCTGCAAGAAATCTTCAAAGTGCCGGGCGGCAAGATCGATATGGTTCCGCACGGCGTTCCCGACCTGCCATTCCTGGATCCCAACTTTCTTCAAAGACCGGTTTCGGCGTAGAAGGAAAAGCGGTACTGCTCACGTTCGGCCTGCTCTCCCCGAACAAGGGAATCGAAAACGTTATTCAGGCGACTGCCGCAGATTTTGTCGAAGCACAAGAACGTCGTCTACATCGTCGCAGGCGCGACCCACCCTCATATTCTCCGCCGTGAAGGCGATCACTATCGAGAGCGCTTGCAGGCTTTGGCGAAAGAGATCGGAGTGGAGTCGAACGTGATCTTCCACAACCGCTTTGTCAGCCCTGAGGAGATGGTGGAGTTCATCGGCGCCGCGGACATCTACATCACTCCGTACCGCCACGAGGAGCAGGTCGTTTCCGGGACACTTGCCTATGCGTTAGGAGCGGGCAAGGCGATCATTTCGACTCCGTACTGGCATGCGATCGAGTTATTGGACGATCGCCGCGGTGCGCTGGTTCCATTCCAGGATCCAGACGCCATCGCGCGAAAGACAGTCGAACTCCTGGATACTCCCGCGATACGCCACGCCATGCGTAAACGTGCTTATCTCGTACGCACGGGAGATGGTCTGGAAGAGAGTAGCCCAGGGTTACATGGCGAGTTTTGGACAGGCTCGCAGTGACCGCATGCGGGAGCCACGCGTGATGTTCGCGGATGAAACTATCCGAAAAATGTCTCGACAAACTGCCGGCTCTCAAACTGGACCACTTGCATCGGTTGACCGACGACACCGGCATGCTTCAGCATGCGACCTTTCACCGTTCCCAACTACAGCGAGGGGTACACCACCGACGATAATGCGCGCGCTCTCGTTCTCACCGATCCTCCTCGAACAACTTGGTCAAACGGAGTCGTTGGCGACTGACAATCTCGCCCCGCGGTATCTGGCCTTTCTTGGGAATGCTCTGAATCCGATCAAATGGGAGATTCAGAAACTTCCTGAGCTATGCCCGCACATGGAGCGAAGTGCAAGGATCCGAGGATTGTCATGGCCGTGCGTTGTGGGCGCTCGGGACTGTTTTGGGACGCTCTAAAGATCAAGCGCTCAGAGGTGCGGCGGGTCGCCTTTTCGAGATCGCCGTTCCCGCGGTCGTTGCCTTCACCAGTCCGCGCGCCTGGGCTTTCGCACTTGCTGGGGATTGAGGAGTACCTCAATTCCTTTCCCGGCGACAGGGATGCTCAAAGAGTCAGCTCGGTGCTGTCAACTCGGCTGGTCGAACTCTACACGCGAACCAGTCGCCGGACTGGGCCTGGTTCGAAGACGTTCTGGCATACTCGAATGCCAGATTGGCCCAGGCTGTGTTGATCGCCGGCCGTCGTAACTCCGATCACCAGATGACATCGGTCGGCCTCGGCGCACTGAATTGGCTCTGCTAGAACTCAGCGCAACGCAGGGCAGCGATCATTTCGTGCCCATCGGTTCGCAAGGGTTTTATCGCAAGGGCGGCGAGAGAGCACGCTTCGATCAACAACCGGTTGAAGCGGGTGGCGCGGTCTCTGCATGTCTCGAAGCATATCGCGCAACGGGAGACGATCGTTGGCGCAAGGAGGCCTGGTCTGCCTTCAACTGGTTCCTGGGTGACAATGATTTGCAAATTGCTCTTTACGATCCCATCACAGGCGGTTGTCGAGACGGGTTGCACCCAGAGCGCGTAAATGAAAACCAGGGCGCAGAATCGACACTGGCCTTCCTGATGGCGCAAGTCGAAATGCGCTTGCATGGGAGAAGTTGACGGCGCACAATCAAGTCGCGAACTGTTCAGCACTTGCAGCCGACAGGGATGACCCCACTGCGCATGTACCTTTTGAAGTTGTTTCTTCCCTTTCCGTGAAATCCTTATGAACATTGCTACAGCAACTCGTTACGAGCCTCTGCTGCTTCGCCATCCTGCCAACCCGATCCTAACGGCCAAGGACTGGCCCTACTCCATCAACAGTGTCTTCAACGCAGGTGCGACGTTGCTTGCCGATGGCTCGACTCTATTGCTTTGCCGGATAGAAGATCGGCGTGGCCTATCCCATCTTTGCGCGGCCCGCTCTCGAAACGGCGTGGATGGCTGGCAGATTGATAGCGAGCCGACTCTGATGCCGAGTCCGAAGCAATATCCAGAGGAGCTTTGGGGCATCGAGGACCCCCGCATCACTTTTGTGCCCGAACTGCAACAGTACGTGGTCACTTATACGTCCTATTCGCGCGGTGGCCCCGGGGTGTCTCTGGCCCTGACCAAGGACTTTCGTAACTTCGAGCGCTACGGCGTCATCATGCCACCTGATGACAAGGACTCCGCACTTTTGCCGCGAAGAATTGACGGCTACTGGGCGCTCATTCATCGGCCTATGACACCGCTCGGGTCGCACATGTGGATTTCCTATTCTCCGGACCTGCGTCATTGGGGCAGGCATCGGCTGATATTGGAAGCGCGGCGCGGCGCCTGGTGGGACGCAAACAAGATTGGCTTGTCACCGCCACCCATCGAGACTTCCAGAGGGTGGCTGGTGCTCTACCACGGAGTCCGGCACACACCCTCGGGTTGCCTGTATCGATTGGGCCTGGCTCTGTTTGATCTTGAAAATCCTGAGAAGTGTCTGCTTCGAGGCGACTCGTGGATATTTGGGCCTGAGGCCGACTACGAGCGCAATGGTGACGTTAAGGACGTTGTCTTCCCCTGCGGCTACACCATGGATCAGGATGGCGATACGGTGAACTTCTATTACGGCGCCGCAGATTGCTCCATTGCCTTGGCGCGGGCAAGTGTTCGTTCTCTCCTCGCTTGGCTGGATGCGAATGCGAGCGAGAGTTGCGAGCGCAGGCGAGAGCAGGATCGATGAATCCCGTACTTTGGATTTTCCAGTTCGCCTTTGGGTGCCGACACCGCCACATGAGCCGCGTGTTCACCATAAAACGCCGCACATACCGGGTTTGTTTTGATTGTGGACGCGAATTCGACTCACCGAAGGTTCGGGCGCCCAAGGCGGCTTAGCGTTGCCGATCTCAAGAACGAGTTTGTGAACGACAACGGGCGAGCATGCAAGCGCTCATGACCGGCCTTGGCGCCCAGTTCCGATTGTCATTTATGCACATCGTCGAGAAGGGATCTGAGCTTACCCGAGCGCGACGGGTGCCGCAGCTTGCGCAAGGCCTTGGCTTCGATCTGGCGAATGCGCTCCCGGGTCACGTCGAACGACTGTCCTACCTCCTCCAGCGTGTGCTCCGAGCCGTCCTCCAGACCAAAGCGCATCTTGATGATCTTTTCTTCCCGCGGACTGAGAGTGCGCAGCACGTGCTCGGTCCGTTCCTTCTGGTTCACGCTTATGGCTGCCTCGGCAGGGGAGACTCCTGAACGGTCTTCGATAAGGTCGCCAAGGTGGGAATCCCCTTCCTCGCCGATCGGAGTCTCCAGCGAGACCGGCGTCCGCATGATCTTGAACACCTTGCGCACCATAGCCTCGGGGATGTCCATCTGCTGGGCAATCTCGGTCGACGTGGGCTCGCGGCCTAACGTCTGTACCAATCTCCGTGACGTGCGAGTGAGCTTGTTGACGGTCTCGATCATGTGCACGGGGAGGCGGATGGTGCGCCCCTGATCGGCAAGGGCCCGGCTAATGGCCTGGCGAATCCACCATGTGGCGTACGTGGAAAACTTGTAGCCGCGGCGGTAGTCGAACTTGTCCACCGCCTTCATCAGGCCGACGTTGCCCTCCTGGACCAGGTCCAGGAACTGAAGCCCGCGGTTGCCATACTTTTTGGCGATAGAAACAACCAGACGTAGATTGGCTTCAATCAGCTCATGCTTGGCGCGCTCGGCATCCATCTCGCCCTGGATGATTTCGCGCCGCGTCCGGTGCAGTTCGGGAAACGTAACCCCGGCATCACTTTGTAGCCTCTTCAGGTCGGCGCGATGCTGTCGCTGTGTCGTACGGTAGTTTTGCCGGTGTTCCTCGCTGGACGTGCTTGCAATCTTCTTCTCCAGGTGAGTGAGCTGCCGGTCGAGGGACTGCATGATCTCCACCGTTTTAGCGACTCGGTCCGCCAGATGCTTGCGCTCCGAGGCGGCAAGACCGAGGTTGCGGACGATGCGCGAAATCCGAACTATCTCGCGGCTCAACTGGCATCGGCAGCGCTGGTATTCGCGTGCTTTCTTTTTCGCGGGTATGGTGGCCAACCGTTCGGTCAGCCGGCAGGCTGTTCTGTAATGCTTATGCAGCTCATCGATGCGGCGCAGGGTGTCCTTCGCACGGCGCTGCAGGATCTCGTCGGTAATCTCTTCCTCATCGAAGACAACCGTATCCTTGATCGAGCGCAAGCCACCCTTCAACTCGTCGCCGATGGCTAGAACCTGGTGGATCACGAGGGCTGAGCGCGAAAGCGCTTTCAGCGCAGATAGCTGTCCGCGCTCGATGCGTTTGGCGATCTCCACCTCCCCTTCGCGGGTAAGTAGCGGCGAGGCGCCCATTTCGCGCAAGTAAAGTCGCACGGGATCGCTGGCACTCTCAGCAGCTGCCGGAGTAAGGTCAAGGTCGATGTCCTCTGCTTCTTTCGCATGCCTTTCCTCCGCTCCCGACCGAGGCAGCAGAGGATCGCTATCAATTACGTCGAGGCCCCAGGTGCGAAGATTGGTGAGCAGATCCTCCGTGTCCAGTGGGGACATGTGGTGCGGACTCCGGTCACTCGCCGCGTCGTCCGCGAGGGGGTCTTCTTCTTTACCGGGGTCGATTGGTCTCTTAATGTCGTCCATAGCCAGGCGGAGCCCCTTTTCGATGCCGTGCCCGACAAGCAGAAAAGGGAGCTCTGTAGATCTGCAGTGGCAACCTCAAATGTAAGCGCAGGAATACTGCATGAACGATGCTAGCATGGCTCACTCAGCATTTCCTATTTCCAGTCTACTGCGGCCATCCTCGGGAGAGGATGATCAGACCTATACGGTGCCTGGTTCGTCATTGAGTGCTACTGTGGCGTTGAGCTGAGCGCAGTAGGAATCGAGGCAGCTTCTGCCGCCGTTAGCCGCGAGCGGTCACAGTAACCGTAGCCTTTAGAACAGGCAGAGTAGTTGCGCTGTCGCTCGGCCGCGGCCAGTGTGCTGGCTTCCAACTGAGTAAGCTTCGAGTAATCGCACGCCTCCTGCCCGTCTTTACATGCGGAGAGATTGCGCTTGTGTTCTGCGCGGACCGTTTCACGAGCCTCGGGAGGCGTCAGTTTAGAGCGGTCACACTCGTCCCAGCCGTTCTCGCAATTCTGCGTGTTGCGCTGGTGTTCCGCGGCGGTTACGTCTTTAGCCTCCGAAAGACTCAGCTTGGAATGGTCGCAGAGCCCGGCGCCATTCTTGCAGTCGGAGACGTTGAGTTCGCGCCTCGCTACGTTCACTTGCTCGGCTTCCGACTGAGTCAGTTTGGAGCGATCGCACGCGCCCACACCATCCTTGCAGTCCTCCACGTTGCGCTGGTGCCACCTCGTATCCACTTCACGAGCCTCGGACGGTGTGAGTTTGGACGGGTCGCAGGATGACGAGGCTTCGTTACAGTTAGAAACGTTGCGCCGGTGATCGGCCACAGCCCAGGCAGCAGCTTCCTGTTCGGAGAGTTTCGAACGGTCACAAGATCCAATGCCGCTCCTGCAATTTGAAATGTTCCGCAGTTGGTCTGCTTTGGCCACTTCAGCCGATTGCGCCGGGTTCAATCTGGAGCGATCGCAGGTTTCGCGGCCGTTCTTGCAGGCCTCCAGATTCTGCGAAAGATCTGAGGACTGGGCCAACCCGAGAATGGGCAAAATAACGAGGCAGGCTGCTTGCGCCCAAAGATACTTCCGGAAGCTGACTTTCATTTTCTTGCCCCTTTCAGACGATCGCAAAAGGTGGTGCTGACCGGAAACCCGTACGCGGTTCCGGTCAGCTTAGAAGTCCAGCTCTCTGACGAGTTTCCGATGTAGTTATTTCTTGTCTTCTTTTGCTTCGGCGATCCGGGCCTGTTGACCCGCATCGGACACAGCCTTCAGGAATGCATCCGCACTTCTTGGCGTGGACACCTTGCCCGAAAGAATGTTACTGAACTTCATGTTCTTGCCGTAAATCGCGTGCGTCGAGTCGTTATCCTGCTCGATAACCGCACCTTCCAGCGTCAAGCCGGCGAACACGCCTTTTGAGCGCGAGTAGGTCAGCATCTCGGTGTTCATTTTCCAGTCAGTTCCTGCAGAAGCGTGACGGCCTACCGGACCCGCCGCAACCGATCCCTCACCCGTGAGTTCGAACTTGCTGGACAGCAGATGCTGGAAGCCCTGCTCGTTCATGACCAGCATAACCAGGTCCACGCCTTCGACTCCGATCTGCAACCCCCAGCTTCCGCCGCCAACCGAGACAAATGCCGGCGCACTCCAGCCTTCCGACGTGCGGCAAGTGGCCACACCGCGTCCGTGCTTGCCACCGAAAATGAAGCCGCCTTTGATCAAATTGGGAACCACCAGGATGCACTTGGCGTTGCTCAGTACTTCTTCAGGGATACCTTTGTCTGGCGTTGCCATGATGGCGTGCAGAACCTCGACGGACGATTGCAAGCGAGTATCCGTATCCTGGCGAGCTGATCCCGCCCAGGCAAATGTTCCAACCAAGCCTACGAAGCTCATTAACAGCAGGGAAATTGTTTTTCTCATGAATTGTTCCTTTCGGAGTTTCGGAACTAAGAGGAGAAGACTTCAGATGGGCTGACTTAGCTCAGAAGACCTGAAAGAGAGAGAAGGAGTGCTCGTCTCAAGCATCATGATCGCCTACCCACAGAAGAATAGCTGGTCTGAATTGCTCACTTTTTGTCGCGACCTGAGACGCTCTGGTCTTCGGCTACCGGTGCAAGTCGTATATCGTCGTATATCTAGCAGGCTGCGGAAAAATTGATTCGCAGGGGGTTCTTCTTTCTGTTTCTCAATGTTTCTCATCGTTCACAATGCCGGACAGCTTGAGTTTCGGTGTTTTTGTAGCCTCGGGCTCTCACTCGCGGCGACTGCAGACACACTGCGGTCCTGACTTACACCGCCGGAACTGCCGCAGCCAAGTTCCGAAGGCGCAGGAGATTGTAGGCGGCGCAGGCCAGAGTAAAGATCCAATGCACTTTGCTCCGCGATGGCGTACCTTCCGCATGAGCGCGATGGTCTTCAACCAACCGAAGCATTCTTCGATCCGCTTCCGCTTTCTCTGACTGAGGGCGTAGCCCGTGTGACGCGTGGTGCGGCCATCGATCGTGCTACCGCCGCGCCTTACCAGGTTCTGTGCCACGTGCGGCGTCACCCGTAGATTCCGGCACTCCTCGACAAATCCGTGCGTGTCGAATCCTTTGTCGCCGCCTACCGTGATCGTCTGCGTGCCGGAAGTCTCTCCAACATGATCAGTGCCGCATCCCTCTCCGCCGTCCCGTTGGCCTGGAGTACTTCCGCGTCCACAATCAGTCCGTTGCGATTCTCCACCAACAAATTCCCCGTGTAACTCAACTTCGACTCCTTGCCCTCGCTCTTGCGCGCCAGCAGCGCTTCCGGATCGGTCTTGGATTCGTGCGTCTTATTCGACCGCCGCTCCCCGCGAAAGTTCACCGTAGGATTGCCCGGATCCTCATCGGACAGCGGAGAGGACTTACCGTCCCTGGGCTTAAAACTCTTCGCTCCTGCCCAGGCTTCCAGCAGTGTGCCATCCACGGTAAAGTGTTCGTCGCTGGTCAGGCTCTTGGCTCGCGCTTGCTCGACCACCCGCGACAAGAACTCTTTAGCCACGTCGGCCTCCAGCAAACGATCACGGTTCTTGGTGAATACGGTCGGGTCCCACACCACGTCATCCGCGTTCAGCCCCACGAACCAGCGAAAGAGCAGGTTGTAGTCCATCTCTTCCATCAGCAGTCGCTCACTGCGGATCGAGTACAGCATCTGCAACAGTTGCGCCCGCAACAGCTTCTCCGGCGCAATCGAGGGACGGCCCACGCGGGCGTACATCCTGTCGAACCGTCGCGAAAGTTGGGTAAGTACTTCATCGACCATGGCCCGGATGGCGCGGAGCGGATGATCCCTCCGCACTCGCTCCTCCGGCGACAAGTAACTGAAGATGTGATTCTGCTGCTCATCGTCTCCGCGCATGCCTTCTCCTATCACACGTGGCTGTGGATTGGGAGTAGTTTTCAGCACCCCGGTAGAGACCGCATAAGTTGACGCAAGTTGGATTGCACGGATGAACGCCACTACGTTCCGTTGAACACGGCAGTTGGCCTTTTGACATCCGCGGTGCTGCATTCCTCAAGATGTTTCCTTTCACTGGATTGGTGATGCGAACGATCACCTATTGCATAGGTGGTGCCTTTTTTCGACCTCGTTGAACTCGAACGTTATGGGTGCGGCATCAAGGAGCGCCGATTACGTTGGTCATGCGGAGCAGGCTGACGGGCTGTGCTAGAAAGCAATCATGCATGCTGTCAAGGTCACGCAGGGACTCATTCAGGAGATCCAAGACCTGTGAAAACTGGTTGGCTTCGCACCACTTTGCGCACCGGACTGGCGATCGGAATGCTCTCACAGTTGATCGTCCTGTCCGACTTGAAGACGATTATTCTTGGTGGGCAGCAGTCACTTCCTTGGTTTACCGGACCGGCCGCGCGGCCGACCGCATTCGCGGTTCTGGCTGCAGCTGCATGGGCGACAGCATTCTGGTGGGGTCGCTCCCGGAGAGCAACGGGAGCCAGTGGAATTGGTTGCCTGTTTTCGTGGTCGTATTACGTGTTTTTTCCGCCGAGCAGCCAATGGTGCTTTTTTGCGACCAGTCAACATTTCCTCCTTTTTCTTCTTCCATTTTTTCCATTCCTACTCCTTGCTACCGGTACTGTGTTGCGCGACACGATTGCGGCTGTGCGCCAGCCAGCCGTCCCACAACTGCGGACCGAGGGGTTCGAGGCAAGTTCCATTTCGCGGTTCACCGGGAACCTGGCACGTGCTAGCCACACTTCTTTGAAGCGACTGGAAGACACTGTGCTATTCGTTCCCACCGTCTACGGGCTTACGGCGCTGATCCTTCTGTTGCACCCGGATTTGTTTCGGTGGAACCAAGACATCAACAGTGCGCTGCGGCAATCTTGGAACTTTACATGGCCCTATAACTTCGCTTGGCTGCCACAACTGGCAGCGCTGGCACTCACCATCGCCGGAGTCTTGAGAAGGGCCGCCGCAGCTATCTCCAGAAAATTGGCTTTGTATGGGAGTGTGGTCGTTTGTGTCTACTCAGCGTGGGCTTTGGAGGCCATGAATCAGCACCTAGTCGATGAAAAGCGCTATCCATCACTGCGCGCAACGCCACTGGCAGCAGATTCTTATTATTTCACATGGCTCAGCGTCTCGCTCGCACCTTTATTGCTTGCGGTGTTCTTTGCGGCCCGGGATGTGAAAAAGAGCGAGTCGATCTCTGACATTTTCTTGCGGGTAACGTCCACCTTGTGCTTTTCTGTCTTCGCGCTTTCCGCACATTTCGAGGAATATCGTTCTGCTAACGGCTCCCAATGGCTTGTTCTTGTGTTTGGAATGGCCTATCTGTTGTTCGTGTTTCATCCCCCGTCTTGGCACGACTACGTATTGGGCGCAAGCGTGGGCCTGGCGATGGCCATATTCCGCGTCTTTGGGTTCTTCCATCCCCACATCCCGACTGGCTTTGGATTTATCGGCATGCGCCCGCCGTTTTCCCCAAGAGGGTGGACGTCAACGATGGTGCCATACCAGGGGCGGGATGCGATCTTACTCTTGGCTGTCACGTCATCGAACATACTGCTCGTGCTCGCTGTCGCGGCCAGCAGCCTCGCTAAGGGAAAGAAGGTCCGCGTGTGGCGCGCCGTGGCGGGACTTGGCGCCGCTCTTCTGTTCGACGTGCTCATCTTCGCCGGTCTCCTGGTCGTCGGCTGACGATGGTTCAAGGAAACTAGGCAGCCAAAGACGTGTTGAACCTCTTTCAAATAATGCCCGGTGGAAAGCCTATTAGAAATATGCCTTTTAGCAGTCTGCGAATCACTTTTTCCGCATCCTGCTAGGGCACAACTGAGCAATCTTGCACAGAATTGGTGGGATTCACCTGTCATTATGAACTTGGGTTTCTGACCAACGGACCTGACCCGATGGCGCGGTTTGTCTGCATTCAGGGAATTCGGAGAATTTAGCCAGGGATACTGCCATGCATCTATTTCTTGTCCGTATTCGTAGCCTGCTCGCTTACATAGCTGCTTCGCTAAGGAAGCTGTTGAGGATGGTGCCGCGCGACGGCGATTTCGCCTCGCAGCGGATGTGTCCATTTTGCGGACTCATCACGGCCCGGCACGAAACATGTTGCCTCGAGTGCGGCAAGTCACTTAGGCCAGCTTAGAAAGTCGAAAGGGAACGAAGACTCGATTCCTCCCGATTGCGCGGTTTCCGCATTGGTGGTTGAAAATGAGAAAACAGTATCTTCACCTCTCCGCTTATCGTTGTGATAAATGCCAAGGGCCGGTTGTCAGCGGTTCGCTCGCGGTGCGGGAAAACGAGATATCAAAAGAGAGCGATATACGTGAGATTGGAGCGATTTGCCTGTCGTGCGGCCACGGACAAAACAAAGCAGGCGAGACGGGCGTCACCCGGCAATTCCCTCCTGTTGAATGGCAATCCGTCAAGGCTCTGAATCCGGCTGACATCACAACCCGCGGCGAACTGGATCGAGTCCCACGCGAGTGAGCAACGCGTAGTTTCCTTAACCGTTAGCGTTCGACCGTCTGAGCGTACGTCTGTGCGCTCGCTTTTTTCTCAGCTTGTTGGCCCTTCTATGTTCCGCGTGCTTATTGCCGGACGACTGCGAAGACCCTAAGGCCGTTTTTTTTGTGCTTATTTCGGTCTTTTCTGGCGATGCAACATCCATTCCGTGATTCTCCTTTGTTCAATTTGTCATTCGCCCATCCGTGCAGATGGCGTGCTAAGAAAAACCGAGTCATGGTTATGTATGCTCGGCCACTTTCGTACTTGCCCGCTTTTCTGCCCGAAGTTGCTCCGCGCTGAAGGCCTGGCCACAGGTGCCGCATCTCCACTTTGCGTTTGGCATCACTGGGCTTCCCGCATCAGGGCTTAGTCGAGCATTTTCGCTGGGACGGAACGCCATCACCAGCTCACCACCGCATCCCAAGCACTCTCGCTTACGCATAGTCATGTTGTTACCACAGACTTGGGTACAATCTCTGGTCACAATTGACCATTATGCGAAGCAAGGAAGTGCTCGGCCCAAGTCTGGCGTGCAGCCTCTGGGCATGGCTGGCAGAGTGTAGCTGACTATAAGGAGAGAAGAGCAGCCAGAAACTGCTCAATCGTTGAGAACTATGTTCAGCAGTGAACTGTGCACCTGCAGACCGCCTTCGATCCCGCCGGCATAATGAATGAAGCCCAACTTCCTGAAACGGTTCATGAAAAAACTCACTCGCGAACGAGTGGTGCCCACCATCTCTGCCAGGGTCTCCTGGCTGATCTTCGGAACCACGGTCTCGGGGACACCTTCCTTGCCAAAATGCGCAAGCATGAGAAGGACACGTGCCAGTCTTTTTTCGCTGGAATTGAACAGTTGGTCGACCAGGTCCTCTTCATAGCGGATGTTGCGCGCAAGCAAATAGGCCACGAACATATCGGAAAAAGCGTGCTCCCGATGGAGCGCTTCCATCATGGCCGTCTTCTCGATGCGGAGAAGCTGACAATCCGTCATTGCCTCGGCGGATCCCATGCGGACAGTCTGGCCTGCCAGCGAGCCTTCCCCAAAAAACTTTCCCTCGCTCAATATGCCGATCGTGGCTTCTTTGCCGACCTTCGAGACGACAGTGAGCCGTACCTTGCCTTTTTGGATGTAGAAGACAGCGTCAGCCGGCTCCCCTTGTGTGAAGATCCCTTGTTTCTTGGCAACAGTCAGGTTCTTCCTGCCCTGCCCGATTGTCGCAAGGAAGGTACGAGGGCTAAACCCGCGGTTCTTCTTGAATGCTGCAGCAGACGCCATCAACCTTCATTGTAGTCCAAAGTGAAGAGCCGATGGATTCATATGGCAAACAACCAACGGCGAAGCACCGCAACGAGGTACCACAACGAGATTTGGCTTAGAGGCTCGTGGAGCGCGGTGGCTACGCGTTTTCCGAGCGTGCTACTTCTCTGAAGCCGCCAGGCGCCGATCTCGATGGGGTTCGGTGCGCGGCTGCCCGCTACCGAGTTCACACTTCTCTCCCGGCTTCGCGCCACAGGTGGGACACCTGACCGACAATGCTTGTTGCTCGGTTACTCTCATAACTGCATCATCCGTGTTTGGGCGGCAGCAAAATGGTCAATTTTGACCATTGCATTCAAACTAGAACCGGATTCTTGCGCGTTGAGACAAACGAATCAGAGGGCCGCTGTCACCGCTTGGAGCTCGACGGGTCTTGCAGACCGTACTAGGTAATGCCCGTACTTCAGGTTGGCGACCTCCTGCGGAACGTTGCCCCGGGTGAGCCATTGTCCGCGGCAGCATTGCGAGCCATCCAGAAGCAATCCACAAGAGAAGAAGTCCGTGATGCCAGAATCCAGGTCCAATTGGGGTCCGTTAGCGGTTTCTGATAGTTCCTACAACGCCAAAGGTGGCTGCCAGTGCACAGTTACGGCTAGCGTAGACCTTGACACGGAAGAGGTCGATGGTTCGAGTCCATTCGGGCCTGCCATTTAAAATCTTTGCCCCATTTTCTACTGCGATCTTCTACTTGTGTCGCTACACGGACGTCAGTAATATTCTCCCGCTGTCCGATGCAATTTCCGCAGGCTGCTGGTTACCAACCGATGACCAAGTAGGAGGGGTGCCATGGAACTCAATCGCCGCGACTTGCTTTACAAATGTATGGCGCTGGGTGTGGTTAGACTTGGCGTGGGATTGACTCCCGCGACCGCCGCGGAAGCGTGGATGCGAGCGGAGAAGACCACGCGTCCGGCCACGCCGATCGACCAGCTTGGGCCGTTCTATAAAAAGGACTCTCCGAATACCGCCATGCTGCGTGGCGCAAGCGATCCAGGGCTGGCGCTGGCAGTCGCGGGCGCCGTCTACAGCACGCGAGGAGAAGCCCTGCCTGGCGCGGAAATTGAAGTGTGGCAAACCAATCACGCTGGCTTCTACGATTTGAGTGGTTACCGCTATCGCGCAAAGCTGGTTGCAGGGGCAGGCGGTCAATATGACTTTCAGTCGGTGATACCCGGACATTATCCGGCGCGAGTGTGCCAGCACATCCATTTCCTGGTAAGGGCACCGGGACAAAAGCCGCTGGTGACGCAAATGTATTTCGCGTCCGATCCCGTTTTTAAAGGGGATCCGGCGAAGAATCCCAACGACGACTGCCCTTCCATTGAACTGGTGCGGCCGATCCTGCTGAAGGATGCGCCCAATACGATGATGGCGAGCGCCACCTTTGAATTGGTCATGGAGGCGCTGTGAAGAAAGCTCTTGCGGCGGTTCTTTGCCTCATGTTGGCAAGTGTGTCTTACGGGCAGACTGTAAAGCCGCTGGTGAAGCTGGAAGCGCCAGGTGAATTGCGCTTTGCCACGGTGTGTGGTGGTGGCGGAAGCATCGCCGGAGTTGCCGGAGAACACGACATCTACGCGTGGTCCCTGCCTGCCGGTCCGCGGCGCTCGGTCGGCGTTAAGGGTGGGCACATCAGCCTCATGACGTGCAACGGGAAAGCGTTGGCGGCGGGATTCAGAGACGGTACGGTGGTTGTGTTCGACGCCGCGGGCAACGAAAAGCGGCGAATCGAAATGAAACATGAGCTCGCCGCGGTCGCGCTTTCCTCGGACGGAGATCGGCTGGCCGTGGCCACGATCAACTCGCCGGTCCAGGTTTGGGACGTGGCCAGCGGCAAGCTTCTGTGGACCGGCTCGACAGATTTTGGCAACACGACGGCAATCGGAATCGTTCCTGACGGCAACCTGATCGTTGCCGCGGATGGAGACACCCACATTCGCGGTTACGACCGGAGGGGAAAGCTGGTTTATTCGGTGGATAGCGGTTTGCTTGAGCCCTTCGACTTGAGTTTGTCTGCGGACGGTAAGAAATTTGCACTGGCCGGGGCAGAAGGAACCGTTGAATTGTATGACAGCGCCACGGGTAAGAGGCTTAACAAGTCTGAAAGCAGCGGGAATCCAATTTTTGCAGTAGCCTTGGCTCCCGCAGGAATGAAGGTAATAGCGCTGGAGCTGGACGCCTATCGTCTGGAGCAGACGGCGATCGGTTATTGGGACACAACGGGCACGACGATGAAGAAGTTGGCAGTCGAACCGAAGACGGTGCTGGGCTTTGGAAAAGGCAATACGGGCCTGCTGCTGGTCAGGCAGGAAGCGCCGGGAAAAATCAGCGTCGATAGCGTGGAGTAGGTCGACTTCGGGTGAGTCTGCTACTCACTTCAGTCCTTCGACCAGATACAGATCGGAAAGCAGGCGGCGGTAGCCGTAAACATAGGCCTTGCCGTCGGGGGTGGGCAGGACGGGACCGACGTATTCGACTCCGGCCGGATCAGGCGGCATCAATTCCTTCCACAGAGTGCGTTTCCCGCTGTCGACGTCCAGACGGTAAACCCGAGCAGGCAACTCACTGGGCCGGTAGACATACAGTGAGTGCCCAATGGCATCCCACTGAATGGGTATCTCCTCTTGAGCCAGGCCCGGGATCGGGCGCGGCTCGCCGCCAGTGAGAGGGAAAAAATAGCCCTTCGCATCCGGACCGACTGCCGCAACCACTTGGCCATCGCGGGACACCGCGAAACCGATCGGGTTGGTTCCCTCGGGACTAATCGGCTTAGGCGTGCCACCCTCCAGGTCTTGAACATAAAGCCGAACACTCTTTCCAGCTTCGGTGGCAGAGAAGAGCACGCGCTTGCCGTCCGGGAACCACTCCGCGTGGGTCGAAATCACCTCACTGAGCTGGCCGTGTCCCACCGACTTTGCTTCCCCAGCTCTAGTTGGGAGCAGGAAGAGTTGAGACGGCTCATCCGGACGTGTACACAGAGCCCACTTGCCGTCGGGAGAGAGTGCCATGGCTGCGCCTTCACCCAGACGCACGGCAGCCGTGCCATCCGTGGTGCGCAGGTAAACCGCATAGCTGGGCCCGCCAGCCTCGCCTTCTTCGCGGAAAAGCAGGGTCTTGCCGTCGTCGGAGAGAGTAAGAGGATACGACCAGTCAAGCCACGTCAGGTCTCGCTCGCCTGTCGCACCGGGAGCCAGAACCGTGACACCTCTCCGCCAGTTGTCGCGGGTGAGCAAGACTCGCCCGTCGCGCCAGCTGTCCTGCAGGGTGAGGTCGGCCGGTACGCGCGCCACCAAATGCTCGGCTCCCGAAAGGTTGACGGCGAAAAGGGCGCGATCGATCCCGACTTTAGTGGCCGTAAACCAGATCTCGTCGCCCGCTGGTGACCAAGCCAAACCTAAGGCGCCGCCGGTCTGCGAGCTGGAAAGCACCTTCTTGTTTCCCTGAAGGTCCACGATGGCTACTGCGCCGATGCTGTCGCCGGGGAACGGATGGTCGATGAAGGCGACCTTGTCGCCCTTGGACGAGAAGCGAGGATGGCTGATCCATCCACCGGTTTCGTAGAGTACCTTGCCGATCGGATACTCCAGGCGGCTTCGTCCGGCCACATGTCGCACCACGGCCAGTGTGTTTCCGTCCGGAGCCCAATCGGCCCACTCGACATCCTCCAGAATTTCGCGCGGCGCCCCTCCGACCAGGGGCACCCGGGCCAGAGTTCCACTTGAGGAATATGGATTGGCCTGATGGCTACCTAGCAACACGGCCATCTCCCCGGCGGCGGAGACGGACATGATCTCCGCCTTCGGAAGTCCCAGGGATCGTGACTCAGGACTTTCCGGACGCGTCGTGAAGACTTCGACCGGCGCTCCTTCCCAAGCGGCGCTGTAAATCACCGTCTTGCCGTCAGGGGCCAGCCGGGCCATCCGGATCGTGCCTCTTCGATATGTCAGCAGGTGATAGGCGGGTGATGACGCTTGCTCCGGACGGTGAATCAGCAGGAATCCCATCACCACCGCGGCCAGCAACCCAAGTCCGGCTAAACCTAGCGCTAAGCGGTAGCGACTCGGTGGCACGACCTTCTGCGCCGGTCGTGGAGTGGATGCGATTTGAGCCGCAGAAGCCGCGACGGCGGCGGCCTGGGCTCCGCTGGATGTTGCTAAAGAAATGCGAGAGGAATCCAGCTCGCGCTTCAGGCGCTTCAGATCGCCGCGGATCTCGGCCGCAGTCTGATATCGCAACTCGATGTCTTTCTCGAGCGCCTTATTGATGATTCTTTCTAACTCAAGCGGCAGATCAGGATTCAAGCGGATCGCAGGCGCAGGAGCACGGTTGAGGATGGCCTCGGTGATGACGCCCGAGGTTTCTCCACGAAACGGCACCGTTGCAGTGGCCATCTCGTAGAGGACGATTCCGAATGAAAAAAGGTCGGTACGGCCGTCGAGTTCTTTGCCTCGCACCTGCTCCGGCGACATGTAGGCTACCGTACCCAGCGCCGTCCCCGGGCTGGTTAGAGCCAGTTTTGCTACGTCGCCCACGGTCTGCGAGTCACTGCTGACTGATTTCTCCGGAGAAGTGATCTTGGCCAGCCCGAAGTCCAGTATCTTCGCGTGCCCGCGTTTGGAAACGAAGATGTTCGCCGGCTTGATATCGCGGTGCACGATTCCCTTGGTATGTGCTGCGTCGAGTGCGTCCGCGACTTCGATGGCCACTCCCAGCAGGCGCTCCAGTTCGAGCGGACGATCTCCGATCACATGCTTGAGAGTCGAGCCGTCGAGGTACTCCATGGCAATGAAGGATTGACCTTCATGCTTTCCGATCTCGTAGATGGTGCAGATGCTGGGGTGATTGAGAGCAGAGGCGGCCCGCGCTTCGCGGCGGAAGCGCTCGAGCGCAGGATCATCGTGAGCCACGTCGTCGGGCAAGAACTTCAGCGCCACGAAGCGGCCGAGTTCAGTATCCTCTGCCTTGTAGACGACACCCATACCGCCGCCACCCAGCTTCTCGACAATGCGGTAGTGAGAAATGGTCTGGCCGATCATGGAGTCGGGCCATGTTAGGCGTGATGCGAGTGCAAGTCAACGAATGGGACCGGTGGGTAGCTCCTGATTTCGTTGTATCATGCCTTGTAAATGGAGGCATTGAATGCAATTGGGCGATCTCGCACTGCTCGTAATCACAGCTGCGTTGCTTTGGATCGGATGGGAACTGCACCTCATCGCTGGGTTTGCCCTGAATCTGGTGCGCGGATTAGAGGACGGATCTCTCCGGCGCAAGCAAGAGACCGCGTCAGGCAACTGACGTCCCGCTCGCGAGCCGGACCCCGGGCATTTGGGATTACGATCCTACACCCCGCCGGGAATCGCGATTCCTGGCTTTGCTCCCACGATGCCGCAGAAGAGTGCGTCCGTCGTATTACCTTCGTAACGATGTAACGAAGCTCACCTGATGTGTAACCGATACCTGATCCTGTACGCTTCCTTTGGCGTAAGTTCTTTACCGACGAGACTCTCTGTATGGCAACAACCATGCAACCGTGGGAATTGGCTCTCCGCACATGGCAATAGCAATTAAGAAAGACGTCGTTCTAAGCCGCTACGGCACTCTGGTCGAGCGCTTTAGTCGTGAAAACCGAACCGGAATCAAGCTGACTTGCCCAGAGGTTACCTGCAGGCAAGGTTATCTGGTCTACTTCGACCGTGAGACTGATGAGGATGAAGTCCGAGCGCTCTTCGACCAGCGCGCCAAGCAACAGCATCCTTTCCACCCGGAAGTTTGTGCATTCGATGAGCCCCTCCCCCTATTAAACTTCCCGGCGGAGTCAGGGAAAGAAGTGCCAGTGGCACGGCCCGCGGTCATCGAAAAGGCCCCGGCACAGCCACACCCGCCGATGCGTCGATATGTGCCGGCGGGTGCGCCGCCCTCGGTGAGAACTTCACAGGTACTGTTCGCCGCTGTAAAGGGTCTGGCCCGATGCGCTGCTCTCGTTGTTGCGGCGGTTCCGGTGCTGACCAAAGGGTCCAGACCACTCTAGGTTCCTCGCGGCTCCGCATTTTCCGCACAAAATAAGGCCCGGAATCGTGCACGACTTTGCGCTTTAAGTGCAGGCGTCTTGTGGCGATTGGCGGACTTGCCTGTAACTCGCAGTTTCCACGGGTTAAATCTTCCTGCGATTTTGGTATCAAAACTGCCCCATAAGAAAGCGAGCTGTAAACGCGGTGACTCGTGTTTACCTCCCCCGCCAAACGCCTCCCCGGTTAGAGACCTCCGCCCCCAACGCTAGTGAGTTTCCAACGGATATGCCGAGCGAGTTGTAGCCCTCTCCCTAATCCACATTGGGAGGAGCACGAATGTGGCGCGCCTTAGTACCGCTGTTTCGATTCGCTTTTGACTGCTGGCTTGGCCTGGGAGCATTCGCCCTGATCTCCTCCCTGGCACTTGGACTGTGGGGATTTGCTACGCTCCGCTACCCTCGGAAGCCGGCATCGCTTCATCGTCATGCCGGTAAACCGTTCTGATCTTCGGTGACGCCCTGGGTGCGTAGCGTTACTCCCAATCCTTTGGGACATTCACGTAGGAGCGATCGAGAGCCGCGACTGAGGAGCAACCGAGCAGCCGGAGAGTACGCTCCAGATCGGCCTTGAGGATTTCGATAGCGCGGCGAACGCCGGCCTCTCCGGCGGCGGCAAGGCCATAGGCATAGGCGCGGCCACAGAGTACCGCGCGGGCACCCAGGCAAATTGCTTTGACGATGTCACCGCCGCGCCGGATACCACCGTCCATCCACACCTCGATCTCACCATTTACAGCTTTCACAACTTCGGGCAAAGCTCGCAGAGATGCTTGTACGCAGTCGAGCTGGCGGCCACCATGGTTCGACACTGAGATCGCCGCCGCGCCCTGATCGATGGCATGGCGTGCATCGTCACCCGTGAGAACACCCTTGACCACGATGGGTCCTTGCCACAGTTCTCTGATCCAGCGCAGATCGGCCCACGTCACAGCGGACTCCGCGAGCGCCGCGCCGATGTCGACCAGTTGCATCGGCCCTTTGCCTGGAACCACTACGTTCGGGAGGCACGGCAAACCCCCGTCAAGCAGGAAACTCGCAAGCCAGGTTGGGCGCGCGAGCACTTGTGGCAGAAACGGAATTTTCTGTAACAGGCCGCCGCTAACCAGTTCTTTCATGCCGTTCCGGAAGTCACGCTCGCGAATGCCCGAGACGGGTGTGTCGATCGTCACGACAAGCGCCGAAAAGCCTGCAGTGCGTGCGCGTTCGATGGCGCCTTCGGCAGCGGCGCGTCCGCCCATCAGATAAAGCTGGTAGAACACGGGCGCGGAGGATGCCGCTTTCACATCTTCCAACTTGTGTCCGGAAATCGTAGAGAGGATGTAAGCGGTTCCGGCCTGACCGGCTGCACGCGCTGCGGCAACTTCGCCTCCGGGATGCATCAGGCGGCTGTAACCCACGGGCGCGAGCATGAAGGGGAGCGCGAGGTCGAAGCCCAGAACGCGCGTTCGCGTACTGCATTCCGGCACGACGACCGCGTGCCGCGGGCGGAAGGTGACATCCGCAAAGACGCGGCAGTTCTCGCGCAGCGTGACCTCGCCTTCGGCGCCACCATCCAGATAATCAAAAACCGATTGCGGCACTCGTTGGCGGGCGATAGGACGGAAATCTTCAATGCAAACCACCCGCGGAGACGCCACGGAGTGTGAGGCTCTGGTCATCTGTCAGTTCCGAAATGCGGAGTTCCTGAAAGCACTCGATGGTACCACCGAGGGCACAGCCTTTGCCCACTGTATGAGCCTAAGGGCATGTGGTAAAGTCGCAAACCGGAATACTTCCACTTGCTACGACTCCCAGTGCCACCTGGGACCAGGAGGAAAGAGATGCGCGCCGTCTTCAGATTGACCTTGCTTGTCGGATTCGTCGCCATTGGTGTTGCGTTCGCGCAAGACGCCAAGCAGACGTCCAGGATCCATCATCAACATTACCGTGTCGCGAAGTATCCAGGCGGTGAACTACTGGTCGCGCGGATCGACGAAAGTCGACTTCATCGGAACGGCATTGATGCCTCGCGCGGATGGACAAGCGAAGGTCGAAGCCAAAGGCGGCAGCCTGACCATCAGTGCCGATTTCAAAGGGCTCGAAGCGCCCAGCAGTTTTGGGCCTGCCTATCTCGTGTACGTGTTGTGGGGCATTACCCCCGAAGGCCGGCCGAACAACCTGGGACAAATCGTCGTGAAGGAAGGAAAGGGCCAGATCCAGGTCACGACCAAGCTCCAGACCTTCGGCATGATCGTGACCGCAGAGCCTTATTTTGCCGTCGGGGTTCCGAGCGATGAAGTCGTCTTGGAGAACAAGATTCGCAGCGACACCCAGGGGGCCGTCGTCAACGTGGACACGAAGCTGCTGCAACGCGGGCGTTATGACGATGCTCACCTCGAGGCCTTCCAGATCGATCCCAAGGTTCCTCTTGACCTTTATCAAGCGCGGAACGCCTTACGTATTGCTAAGTGGCAACAGGCCGACAAATACGCTCCTGAGTCTTTCGCCAAGGCGCAGGCCGCGCTCGCCCAGGCCGAGGACTATCAGAATCGCAAGCAGAAGAACTCCGTACCGACAGTTGCGCGGGGCGCGGTACAAGCTGCTGAAGATGCCCGGACGCTTTCGGTAAAGCACCAGGAAGAAGAGCAACTCGCAAACCAGCAGAAGGCCGCTCAAGCGGCCCAGGATGCTGAGGCACAGAAGCGCGCCCAGGCCGAAGCAGCACAGAAACAGGAAGCCCTAGCCCGGGCTCAAGCCGAGGCGCAAGCGGCACAATCCGCGCAGGCGAGGGCTGAGGCGGAAGCAGCAGCTGCCAAGGAAGCCCAGGCGCGCACCGAAGCGGAGGCCAAGGAGAAACAAGCTCAGGAACAGGCGCAGCGCGAACGTGACGCTGCCGCTCAGTCTGAGCGCGAAAAACAGGAACTGCGGGCCAAACTGCTCGACCAGTTCAACCGCGTACTGCCCACCACCGACACGCCCCGCGGTTTGGTGGTGAACATGGGAGACGTCTTGTTCGATACTGCCAAAGCCGACCTGCGTCCCGGCGCTCGCGAGGCGCTGGCCAAGCTCTCCGGCATTGTGCTCAACTATCCCTCGCTCCAGCTCACCATCGAAGGCCACACCGACAGTACGGGCACCGAAGAATTCAACCAGAAGCTATCGGAAAAACGTGCCAGCAATGTCCGCGATTATCTGGTAGCCCAAGGTCTAAATGCCGACTCGGTTGTGGCCAAGGGTATGGGACAGCAGATGCCTGTGGCCGACAATGCGACCGCTCAGGGACGTCAGAAAAATCGCCGGGTGGAGATCATCGTTTCCGGTGAAGTGATCGGCAGCAAGATTGGGTCTTCCGGTCAGTAGCGCCAATAGGCGCCACAAATAGCTGGGTCTGTCACTCAACGTGTCGCAATATGAGTCTAGATCGCCGCGGCTTTCTGAAGTCCGCACTCGGAGGTGCTGTGGCTGCAGTTACCGGACAATCTTCATCTTCGTTCGCCCAATCCCAACCCAGCACTGATTCGCCCACTCCGGCGAAAGATGGCAGCTTCGACGTTGTGGTGATTGGCGCGGGCGTGTTCGGGTCCTGGATCGCGCTCAACTTTGTCCGGTCCGGCGCTCGCGTCGCGTTGATCGATAGCTATGGCCCCGCCAACAGCCGCGCCAGTTCCGGCGATGAGTCGCGTGTGATCCGGGCTGGCTACGGTCCGGATGAACTTTATTCGCGCTGGGCCACGCGCTCCCTGACGCTCTGGAAGGAGTTTTCCGCGAGCACGGGGAAAACGGTTTTTCGGCAAACCGGGGTTTTATGGGTAGCCGGAGACGATCCCTCCGCGAAAGCCACGGAAGAAGTGCTGAACCGGCTTCAGGTGAAGCTCGAAAAATTGAGCAAGCCGCAACTTGAGCAGCGCTTTGCGCAATTTGCTTTCCGGAGCAACGAGTGGGGCCTGTTCGAGCCCGATGCCGGCGCGCTCCTTGCCAGACAGGCGGTTCTTGCTGTCTTCGAGGAAGGTCGCCGTCTTGGCGTCAAATACATTCGCGGCGCCGCACTTGAACCTCGCGGTAGCGGCCAGCTTAATCAGGTTGATCTCAAGAACGGGACCAGCCTAAAAGCCGGAACTTTCATATTTGCGTGTGGTCCCTGGCTCGGCAAACTCTTTCCTGAAGTCTTGGGTCACCGTATTTTTCCCACGCGGCAGGAGGTGTTCTACTTCGGCGTTCCGGAAGGAAATACGCAATTTTGCCCTCCGAACATGCCGACCTGGATGTCCGGGCCAGACGAAATCTACGGCATTCCTGTGCTTGACGATAATCGCGGAGTCAAGATCGCCTCTGACCGGCATGGCCCGCAGGCCGATCCCGATACGATGGAGCGCGCAGTCAGCGCCGAATCGATCGCGAAGATGCGGGCGTACTTGGCGAAGCGCTTCCCAATCCTGGCCGATGCGCCAATATCCGAGACCAGGGTTTGTCAGTACGAAAACACTTCCAACGGAGATTTCCTGGTCGATCAGCATCCGCAGCTAAAGAACGTGTGGCTGGTCGGCGGAGGGTCGGGCCACGGCTTCAAGCACGGTCCGGCGATGGGAGAGTACGTCTTCAATCGCATCACGTCGAATGCTCCGGCCGAGCCGAGATTCTCGTTGGCCACGAAGCAGACTTTGCAGAAGAGGGAAGTGCATTAGGACTGATTTCATACCTGACCCGTCTTTGCGCGTTAATGGTGTGATGGCGATGGGTCGCCAATGGGGGAATTCCTCCCAGTTGGCGCCTCGGATTACTTCCGGTTTTCCGGCCACTCACCCCAGATCATCGAATCGTTTTCACGCTCATGAACCTTGAGTCATTCCAGCCAAGCCACATTCCGGCGAGCGCCAGACCGTTCCCTTTGGATTGAGTGCGAATAAATTGAGTGCAACTAAAAGGTCGTCGTCAGGCGGCTACTTATCTGATGCCTGCCCGCAGCCTTTTAACGAACAATTCAACACTTCGTAACCTTCTATTTACAGAACTCTTCATACCATCGTTGCTCGAGGTCGAAAATGAAAAAGACGCTTATTCTGTTCTCCCTTGCAGCGGTGTTTTTCGTGGGCAGCACAGTCGCCCAGGGCAATCCCCAACCCGAAATTAAACGAGTTCTGCTCATCAGTGTCGACGGAATGCACGCTCTTGATTTTCTGAACTGCACCAAGGGCGTCAGCGGAGCCAACGACGGCGCACCCTTTTGCCCGTCGATTGCCGCCTTGGCCAAGACTGGCGTCAACTACGTCGCTGCCAGCACCTCCAAACCCTCTGACTCTTTCCCCGGCCTGACTGCAATCATCACCGGCGGAAGCCCGGCCGTGACCGGCGTCTATTACGACGTCGCCTATTCCCGGAATTACCAACCTCCTGCGAAAACCACCGGCAACGGCCTTGGGGCCGGTCCCTGCACCCCCGGTCAGTATCCATGGGGTACGACCACGGAGTATGAAGAAGGCATCGACATCGACCAGACGAAGGTGAACGGCGGTGCGCCCGGCGCAGCTCTGACCGACGGCGGCATTGCGTCCATCGATCCCGCCAGGTTGGTCCGCGACCCGAGTAACGGCTGCAGTCCCGTTTACCCTTGGCAGTTCGTCCGCGTAAACAGCATCTTTAGCGTGATCCACCAATCTGGCGGATACGCCGCATGGTCCGACAAGCACCCGGCATACTCCTCGGTCGCCTCCGGCATCGGCCCCAGTGCGCTCGACGACTTCTATGCCCCTGAAATCAACTCCAACGTGATTGGACTTCCCGGAGTCACAACCCCTACCGGCATTTCCTGCGCCGCCATCCGCGATCCCAACTCGGACCTCACGGCCTGGACCAACAGCTTCCAGAACATTCAGTGCTACGACACTTTGAAAGTGGACGCCATCCTCAATGAGATCAATGGCAAGAACCACCTCGGCACCGCAGCCACCCAGGTTCCTACCATCTTCGGCATGAACTTCCAGGCGGTGAGTGTGGGCGAGAAACTGATTGAAAAGAGCATTGGCGTGAAGGGCGGATATCTGGACGCCACCGGGGTGCCCAGCCCGGCGCTGCTCGACGAATTCAAGTTCGTCGACGCCTCCATCGGCGCCTTCGTCAACGAGTTGAGGGCGAAAGGTCTCCTTGATACAACCCTGATCGTGATCACCGCCAAGCACGGCCAGTCGCCAATCGATCCCAACCGCTACGTGTCTCAGCTCATCAACGGGACTTCGCCCGCCACGTTGCTCTCCAATGCGGGCTTCATCCCGAATTCAGAATCCACCAACAATCCCACCGGCATTGGACCGACGGAAGATGACGTCTCGCTGCTCTGGCTGAAGAACTACAGCGATATTGAACCAAGCGTCAAAATTCTCCAGGAGAATGCTTCCGCCTCCGGAATCGCGCTGGGGCAAATCTACTACGGTCCTGCACTTTCGCTTAACTATAACGAGCTAACCGACCCGCGTACGCCGGACATCATTGTGACTCCGAACGTGGGCGTTACTTACTCCGGCAGCACCAAGAAACAGGCCGAACACGGCGGGTTCTCCCATGACGACACCAATGTCGTGCTGTTGCTGTCCAATCCCAGCTTCGCTCCCGCCACGGTAAGCGCTGCAGTGGGTACTGCCCAGGTGGCACCGACCATTCTCCAGGCCCTGCATATCGATCCACGGATGCTCGATGCCGTTCGTGCTGAGGGAACGGGCGTCCTTCCCGCGCTTCCACTCCCGTAATTCGTCCGCAAACCCCGCCCAACTGACCGTGGATGCTCCTTCGGGGGCATCCACGGCTTCTTGAAGCCCGCGCTAGCGACACAGCGATTGCTGCTGGGTGGTCACACTGGCATCGGGATAATCCGAAGACGGCGCAGTGAGCAACGGATTCAGCGGACTTTGGCGAAGATGTGTGTCAAGAAATGCGCCAATATAGTCACGTATGGCCGCAATGGTTCTATCAGGGCCCATGGGACCCGTCCTGATGGCGTTCTTGGCCAGCCAGATCGCGTCCGACGGCGTGACGTGCTCTGCGCCTTTGAAGTTAACGGCCACGCGCGGGCCGCGCAGATTGCTCCACAGCTGACATTGATCTGAAGTCCAGTGATCGACTCCCATGGCGAGAATCAGCACCGGCGTGTGCGTTTTCTGGATCATTTCTTCGGGAAGGTGGCTGTCAATCATGATGCCGGCCTGGAAGCGCGCGTCTCGGACGAGTTCCAGAAACGCGGTGGCTCCTCCCATGGAGTGACCTGCTACGGCCATGCGGGTCAGATCCAATGTGCCGGCAAACGGGCTGTCCGGCCGCGAATTCAGGAGGCGTAGCTCGTTCGCCACGAACTTCAAATCCGCAAGTCGAACCGAATTGGCGAAAGATAGCGCTTGATCGTCGCCGCGCAGCTTACCTCCCAGGTGGCTGCCGAATACAGACTTGGCCATCTTGCCATCGGGGAATTCAACCGCCGTGGCTTCGTAGGTGTGATCGACCGAAGCGACGACGTAACCGCGGCTGGCGAGTTCTTCGAACAGGAAGGTGTAGTCGGTGAACGTGGCCGTGTAGCCGGGCGTAAATACGACAACCGGATGTTTGCCCGCGCTGACAGGAGCCTCCCAGCAGCTATGGGTGGCGACTCGTGGCAGCGGGGATGAAAGCAGCTGAGAAAAGTAACTCCAGACCTGAGGTGAAGTGTAGGCTGCCAGCCTGCAGGGTTCGCGGAGAGACGTGGGGAACCAGAAGCGAACCAGCAACCGCCGGCTCGCACCGGTGCTCAGGTACGGATCCTTGCGGCCGGAGTCAACCAGCTCGATCACGCGTGTGCCAACCTTGGCCAAACCCGTGGGTGCCGGCACGGATGCCGTGCTGCTATGTGCTAGTGTCCACCGCGCTGCGCGTTCATTGAGGGGAGGGCGACGGGTAAACCCGTTGCCCGACAGAGATACCTGTTGTGGACTATCCGTGCTGCTATCGGTAATGGTGAGAGTGGCCTTCCGGCCTCCCATCACCTTGGGTGTGAGCGTCACAGTTATGGTGCAGGAATTTCCTGCGGGCACGCTGGTGCCGCAGGTGTTCGTCTGAGTGAAGTCGTTGGGGTCAGTGCCCGAGATGGTAACGCTGGCAATAGCCAACGCGGACGATCCTGTGTTCGTCAAGATGACGTTCCGTGGTTTGCTGTGGCTGTTCACAAAAACGCCTCCGAACAACAAACTGTCCGGAACGAGTTCAACGCTGCCATTGGATAAGGTTATTGTGCTGCTGGCCGATTTCGTCGCGTCCTCTGCGGACATGGCGGTTAACGCGACCACTGCGTTCGTCGGAAGAGTCGCGGGAGCGGTGTAAGTGGTTGGGCTACCGCTTCCCGTGCTGGAAGGAGCAACTGAACCGCAGCTGGGGGAGCAATTGGCCCCAGCTTGGATCGCGGTCCAAGTGACGCCGTTACCGGTCGGATCGTGGGAGACCGTCGCGCTGAATTGCTGGGCGATGTTTAGCGGCAACAGGGCGCTGATTGGGTTTACTGCGACTGCGATGGCAGGCACAGTCACCGTAGCGGAGCTCGAGGCGAGAGAGTTGAGAACAGAAGTGGCCGTGATGCTCACGGTTAGGTCGCTTGTTGGCGGGGTGGGTGGAGCCGTGTACGTAGTGGGAGCTCCACTCGCGGTCGCGGCGGGAGAAATGGTGCCACAAGGCGAGGTCGCACATGATACCGCCCAAGTTACACCCTGGTTTGTCGGATCGTTGCTAACCGAGGCTGTAAACTGCTGGCTTCCACCGGCCTCTACGAAGCGCTGTTTGGGTCAATCAAAATATTGATTCCGGGAACCGTGACGAACGACTGCGCTGACGCCGCTGTGTTTGCCACAGATGTAGCGGTGAGCGCCACTTCCAGGCTACCCACAGGTGGAGTTGAGGGGGCCGTGTAAGTAGTGGGCAACCCGCTCGCGGTGGAGGCGGGCGAAACTGAACCGCATACTGCGGCTGAGGGACAGGGCACCAGGCTGCCGTTGACGGTGTAAGACAAAGTCCAGGTCACCCCCTGATTGCCCGCGTCGTCCGCTACCATCGCGGTTACCTGGGAGCTACTGGCGATATTCACGGTGGCGGAGCCTGGGGAAACCGAAACGGCAATTCCCGGGACTGTGAGGTTTGCGACTGCTGAAACATTGCCATTGCTTACGGAGGTGGCGGTGATAGCGACAGTCAAATCTCCCACACTCGGAGCCGTGTAGGTGATTGGCGTTCCGCTCGGTGTTGTACTCGCAGAAATCGTGCCGCATGGCATCGCAGGTTGACCCGGGAGCGCTGGCGTGCACCCGAGAACCCAGGCGACCCCTGCGTTGGCGGAGTCGTTACTCACGCTTGCCGTTATTTGTGTGCTTGATCCGGGAGGAACGGTCGCGGAACTGGCCGACACGGACACCGCGAGCGGTCCCGAGTTAGACGTGGTTCCCGAGTTAGACGCTGCCAAAGTCGTCGACGAGCTTCCGCCACCGCAGCCCGCGGCTCCGAGAGCGAGAACCATACAGAGCAGGGTTCCGGTCAGCGGTAGCCGATTGCTTGGAGTCATAGAACCTCCTTCAAACTGACGGCATCTTGCGGCAACTACATGCCAGCTTCGTCCAGCCGAGCGGCCCTCGGAATCCAGTTCCGACTAGCGCTCTGAGGATTCCAGGCGCAGGGCAAAGATGCCCTTGTCTCGGGCATGTTTCCCATTCGCGGAACTACTGTGCAAAATTTGGGGCCGATTTCTTGGGGGAATGAACTGAATAACGCCAGACAGCTAAGGAAGATGCTTAATTGAAAAGACCGAACCCAACTTGGGGTTCTCGCCGACCGAGCGCACGGATTATGCACTCACTGGAAGTCGGAAGTCAACAGTTACGAACTCGACCGCAATCAGCATGTTGGAAAGTGACGCGGTGACGCCAGCCGGGGTCAATGAGTGTATTCGCAAGGGTGCGCCGGTTGACCCCGGCCGCCCTAGGGATCCTCCAGTTGGGGCAAGCACTTGTCGCGGCACGGGTTTATTGCAGAACTCCTGCCCACCTCCATCTCCCTGCGCGGAGGCAACTCCTCCGCGCAGTGTGAGAGGCGAAATCACCGGCTTGCCGGCGGCACGATCCCATTGCTTCGCAGGTACACCACCATTTGCCCGTAGTGATCGAAGCCATGCGAGGTAACGGTGACAGCCAGCGCGAGGCGGGTCATCGAGCCTTCGCCAAACGGGCTCTTGAGTGGCTCGATATAGGTTTTCTCATTCATGGTTCCAATTGCCCTGTGCGCGTACTCAAACGAAGCTTTCAGGTATTTCAAAATATCCGCTTTCGTGGTGATTGCTTCCGGCCCCGACTCTCCACCCACTTCTACCGGAGGTTTCTCCTGAAGGATCGCCGCACCCAGCATGTAGTTCACTGCAGCGACATGTCTGACCTGCTGCCCGAACGTGCGCACCCCTTTGAATGCGCCCGAGGTCGGGGCGAACCCATATTTATCTTCCGGCATGGCCTCGGCGGCTGAAACAAACTCCCGCTCCATGTTGCTGGCGGCACTATCCAGTACTTGCGCCATGGTGCGAGGTTCGTCTTTTGGCTTCGCCGCCTGCGCGCCGGCGGCAACGGTCAACCAGCAGGAAACAGAACACACGGATGCTCCGCAACTGCTTCATCAATTCCTCCGATTGTCTTCAAATATTGGATTTGCCCCAAATAAAGCCAGATCAACGGCGTTTTGATTCCTTCTTACGCGAACCACATTCTACCTTAACCCTCGCGGAGGCCGACTGTTGACGACAGGCGATAGCGCCAACTGCCCCGAACAGGATTTTATGAGATAGTTTCTAATCCATACTGACCGGTGAAGGTGGGCTGGATGCAGTCCCAGAGATTAACTCCGATCGCAGATACGCCGCTCCGCTACTTCGCAATGCCACTCGCCGTTATTCTGGAGCTGGTTTTCTGGGCTGCTGTGGCTTCTTCACCCTTGGTAGCCGACACTCGTAATCCCTTTGAAGGTGATGCTAAAGCCGCGCAGGCCGGCGAATTCGAATTCCGCATCAATTGCGCATTCTGCCACGGCCTCGGAGCGCGCGGCGGCGGCCGCGGCCCGGACCTGACTCGCGCGCACAAACGTCATGGTGATGCCGACGCCGAAATGTTCCAGAACATCAGCCAGGGAATTCCGGGCACGGCTATGCCAGCTAATGGGACCAACGGGCAGGGCGTCGGAATGACTGACGACGAGATCTGGCAGATCATCACTTACCTGCGGAGCATCCAGGTCAAAGCGCCGGCAAAGCCCATCGGCAATGCTGCGCACGGCAAGGAACTGTTCTACGGAGACGGCAACTGCTCGTCCTGTCACATGGTGGAAGGGAAGGGCGGACGTTTGGGACCTGACCTGTCATCCGTGGGGACTTCGCGAACCGTCGAATCAATTGTAGAGTCGGTTCGTAATCCCAGTCAGCGTCTTGCTTGGGGGCTCGCCGAATCCACTAAGGAGTTCGCGCAGGAATACGAAACCGTCACGGTCGTGACCTCCGAAGGCAAGCAGATCAAGGGAGTGACGCTGAACGAAGACCAGTTCAGCCTGCAAATGATGGACACCAGCGAACGCGTTCACCTTTTTGAAAAGGACAAGCTGCGTTCCATCACCAAGACGCGCCAATCCATGATGCCCGCCTACAACCCGACGATTTTGACTGACTCGGATCTGCACGACATCGTCGCTTACCTGCTCGGCGTGGGCACGGAATGAGCAAATGAAGAACCTTCTTGCCATCGGTGTGATTCTCGTCTTCTCTGTCGCGTCCGTGCCCGGAACATTCGCACAAGTCACCTTCGACCGGCTGATCAATTCTGCGAAGGAACCCCAGAACTGGCTCACGTACTCAGGAAACTACTCCGGCCAGCGCTTCAGCCCCTTGGACCAGGTGAACGCATCCAACGCGCGTTCGCTGGTCGCAAAGTGGGTCTACCAGACCGCTGCTACGGGCAAACTTGAAACCACACCTTTGGTCGTGGATGGCATTCTGTACGCCACGGGACAGGACGATCGCGCCTTTGCCCTGGATGCGCGCACGGGCCGGCCGATCTGGCTCTATCAGCATCAGTTGCCGTCTGACATTCGCCCCTGCTGTGGCCGCGTGAATCGTGGGCTCGCTATCTTGGGCAACAAGGTTTTTCTCGGCACGCTCGACGCTCACATCACCGCGTTGGACGCGAAGACCGGAAATGTCGTCTGGGATGTTGCGGCGGTCGACTACAAACCAGGGTACAGCTTCACCTCGGCGCCGCTCGTCGTGAAGAACCTCGTGATTCTCGGCGCCTCAGGCGGTGAATATGGCATTCGCGGTTTTATCGATGCTTACGATGCCGAGACGGGAAAACGCAAGTGGCGCTTCTACACGGTTCCCGCTCCTGGGGAGCCCGGGCATGACACGTGGGAAGGAGACTCCTGGAAGATCGGAGGCGCTCCGGCGTGGATGACCGGCACCTACGATCCGAAAACTAACCAGCTCTTCTGGCCCACGGGAAATCCGTCGCCCTCCAATCGCGGCGAAGGGCGCTCCGGAGACAATCTTTACAGCAACAGCCTGCTCGCTCTCAATGCCGACACCGGTAAGCTCAACTGGTATTTTCAATTCACCAAGCACGACGAGCATGACTGGGATGCCACGCAAGTGCCGGTCATGATCGATTCCGGCGACAAACACTTGATCGCGCAGGCGAACCGCAATGGCTTCTTTTATGTGCTCGATCGCGCAACCGGCAAGCTGATGGCCGCGAATGCCTATGGCCACATCACATGGAGCGACAGCAAGGACGCGGAGGGCCGTCCCGTCGCCAACAAGCAAAGCTCGCCCACGCCCGAAGGAAGGACGGTTTGTCCCGGAGCATTGGGCACCACAAACTGGATGTCGCCGAGCTTTGACGCGAAGACAGGGCTCTTCTACGTGAGCGCACGCGAGCAATGCGATATCTTCAGTACTTCGCCTCAGCCCTACGAAGCCGGACACGCCTACTACGGCAGCGCTTACTTTCCTTCCGACAAGGCGGAACCATACTGGGGAGCCGTGCGCGCCATCGATCCTTCAACCGGCCAGGTGAAGTGGGAGTTCCGTCACATTTCCCCAAGCTGGTCGGGAGTGCTTTCAACGGCGGGCGGATTGCTTTTCACTGGGGATGCGGAGGGAAATTTCATCGCCCTCGACGCGGCCTCGGGCAAGGCTCTATGGCACTTTCAGATGGGTGGCGCGGTATACGCTTCGCCGATGGCGTTTGCCGTCGATGGCAAAGAATACGTCGCTATCGCTGCAGGCAGCTCGGTCTATGCCTTCGGCCTTCCTTAGTGTTGACCGAGATCGTGCCGCTCGAACTCCCATCCGTTTGCTGAAAGCGAGCCCGAGGACACGGAATTTCGAGAGCGGTTTACGCCTTCAGATCAGGCCGCTTCGTGGCCCAATGCGTCATTCTCTACCGCGAAGGGGTGCGCTGCTGTCCGGAAGTTGACGGCGGCCTGCAGCAATTGCTGTCGATCCGCCTCGTCTGCGGCAAATCTCGCCAAGTCCTCCAGAAACTCAGCCACCATACCGTATTGCAAGGTTGTGCTCATCATTTACCCCATTTCGATTCGGATGGAAGGATAGGCCAGATTTACGCTTGAGAATTCGTATCTGTTTTCGACTACCCAGCAGTCGACGATGAAACAAACTCTCGCAGACTAGTCCTTGAAAGTCCAATTAAAAGATTCTATCGCTGTTATTGATCGGGGCAAGTGTTCAATGCGATCGCAATTTCCACAGGATCTGTCGCAACATACCAAGCAAAACCTCAGCATCACTGGTGCTCAGTTTCAAACGTCGGACCAGTCGACGCATTTTCTCTTCGCTGGACACAGCCGATCCCGCGGTCACGTAGCCGCTGGCGTGCAGCGCATCGAACAACATGGCCGTGATCCGCTCGGCGTCTCCCGCCGTGGCGAGGTCTCGCCTGTCGGGTCCAGCCGCTACTTTTGTGTCGCGAATCAGTTCATACAGGCAGACCGCGACGGCTTGTCCCAGGTTCATCGAAAGGTGCTGTTCGCGAGTGGGGATGCGCATCAGAAAATTGCAGTGACTCAGGTCTCGGTTGGACAGGCCGACTTTTTCAGAACCGAAGAGCAGCGCGACGCGGCCCGACCCCAGTCGTTTTCGGATCAGCCGCGCTCCCTGCTCCAGCCGTTTGATTCGCTGTTGCGGTTCCCTGTGGCGTACAGCGCTCGTTCCGACAACCAGCGAACAGTCGGCAACCGCTTCGCTCAAGCTGGTGTATTTTTCCGCCTTCGCAACGATTGCCGAGGCTCCGATAGCGGAGCGCGCCTCGCGGAAGGACTCGTCATACGGGTTGACCAGCCGCAGATGGAGGAAGCCGAAATTGCTCAACGCCCGGGCAGCGGCCCCGATGTTGAGGGGATTGCGCGCGTTCACCAGTACCACGCACAAACGATCGAGTTCAGTTGAGCGCAACAAGAACTGTGATTCTACGATACGCGTGCGGCGTGCCTCCCATATTGGGAACTCGCACCCCGTGCGTAGTCAGGCTGATGGAGTTTCTCTTTGCTTCAGCAATTGTGCATAGGAATGCGGTAGGGCGACAAGCGCTCAGAAGTGAAACATGCAAAGCCCAGCAGACTAATGACTTTGTCTGGGCTCGGTTGGAACTGGAGGTGCACAAGAGGCTGGTTACACGACCCCAGCAAGGAATGGAAAAATGTCTCGTGTGTTGGATCAGCCCATTTTGCAACTGCACTCCAACGATTCCCCGTCGATTGAGAGCGAACACCTTGAAAAACGTCCCCCAGCAGCGGGCGAACCGGTTTCGAAGAGCCACCGAATATTGGTGGTTGATGACAATTGCGCGATTGCCGATCCCCTCGCATACGTGCTCTGGTTTGAGGGGCACACTGCGAAGGCGGTTCATTCGGGTACGGAAGCTATTGCCGTGGCGCCGGAGTTCAAACCCGACTTGCTTATCAGCGACGTGGTGATGCCTAACATGAATGGCACGGAAATGGCGGTCCGTGTATCCCTCATGTTCCCGAGTTGCAAGGTAATTCTTTTCTCGGGAGACGTTACTGGCATGGAATTGGCCCGACTTGTTCGGCAGCGCGGCTTGGAGTTTAAATTCCTGGAAAAACCTCTGCATCCACAGAAATTGGTTTCCCAGATCAATCTTCTGCTGCCAAGCTAGACGAGGTGCAGCCGCGTTCCTGTCGAGTCGCGTGCAATGCAATTACTTTCTTGTTGGTGCATACACCATGCCACCGGCCTGTGACGAGCGGATCACGCCGGTTTCCACCGACAGCGTGTAGGTGATTCCCTCCGCGCTTGACCATTGGCGAACATTGAAAGCCTGTCCCGCGTGCAATGCCCGGACTTCGACCCCACGAAAAGTCAGGGGGGCACCGGTCCTGCAGATCTCCGGGAGCGCGGTCGCGCGCATGAAATACGCGTCCCCGGCGCCGACGACCTTCTCCCTGCCGTCCTGTTCGAGAAGGACGGCGGTGCGCTCATCAACAGCAATCTCGCGTATCTGCTTGGCTTGGCCGTCCTGCAGGATTCTCGCCATGAATACCAGGCTGCGCCCCATGCGATCGCGGGCTGCAAAGTGCGTGTCAGTAATCACGTCTTTCAACATCCCGTTATTCAGGAATTGATGGGCGATGGTGACACGCTTGTTGTAAGGATTGGCCAGCGTTTCCGCCGAGGTCAGATCCTCATCGTCGGGGGCATCTGCTTGCGCGGAATAGACAAACTCTCCCTGGATGGCCAGGCCAGCGCTTGTGCCGCCAACCGGCACGCCGCGCGCAATCAAGTCGTTGATCGCTTCCTGCACCGGTGTCCCCATCCACCAGTTGATATAACGCGCCTGATCGCCGCCCGCGATGAAGACTGCTTCAGCGCTGCGAATCGTGGCTGAGACAAACGGATCTGCCGCAGCTTCACGGCCGGGAATCACCAGCGTGGCTACCGAGTTGACCCGGCACAGACCTCGAACGTAAGGGTTGTATGCGTCGTCACCACGGGCGCGAAGGACAAGGAAGTCTCCCCCGCCCGATCTTTCGCATAGCCATCGAAAAGCGGCATCGAGATCGTCGCCTCCGCCCATCAGAGCGAATCCGCCGACGGTCTTGGTGCGGACATCAGCGGGGTTTCCCACCCTAAAATATTGATATTTGTTCTGGGCTGCGGAATTAGAGGAATTCAGGGTCAGTGCAAGAAGCACACACAAAATTGCGGAACGATGAAGAGTGACCATTGCAGCCAGTCTAAACGAGGACGATTCACTTCGTGATCGAACGACTCTGCGGCGTAGCCAGATGAGATTGGCAAGATCCTGGAAGAAAAGTGGGGGAGGGACTGCCGACTGTTACCGTGCCTGCTGCTAGTTGCTGATCCGGCCGGCCACCTGGTTGAACGGATTGGAAGATTGCGAGTTTCCAAACTCAGAGCCCACCAGGGGGTTGTAGAAGAGGAGGCCGCGCACTCGCACGGCCTGCCCGTTCTGAACTCCGTTAGGCAGGTTATGAATGTCTGTCCCCGCTTGCTGATAAACGTGGACGGTGGCGGTTCCGGGATTGGCAGCGCTAAGGTATGAGCTGCCGTCGGCAGGCAGATTGAGATCAAACTGGGCGGTTCCTGACGATGAGCCCGCAACGTAGTTGCTGACTGTGCCAGCCAGCGTTTGCTGTTCCAATACGACATTCTGCGGCGTGACAAGTCCGGTGTTGCCATCAGGATCGGGCGCCATCGCACTCGAGCTCTGCACCTCGACACTCTGGCCCGGAGTCGAATCGGATATGTCAAACAAGAATGTGATGCCCGTCATGTCCATGCCGGCCGTATCTATGGCGTAGTTGGTGGTGTTGACGTCTACGCTTACCGTCGCACCCAAGAGGGCCGGGGTCACTCCCGAACCTATACCATCCTGCGTGACCATGCTGAAGTTCCCGGAGTTGGTATATCCGCTCAGCATGCCATCGAGAACAAGTCCGGTCGAGTTTTCCGAGGCTTGCACGCTCTGCGCATACCACGTCCCGTCAGCGTTGGTGCTGCCGTCCACGGCCACGATCATTCCGGTCAGCGTATTGAGAGTTGCGTTGGTGAAGACTGTGGATCCATCGGTCCCGAAGGTCACCGGCAGGCCGGTTTGTCCGAGCGTCATGGTGAACGCCGTACCGGAGACGGACGTGACCTGCCCGAGCAGGTGATTCAGTTGCCCGGTCTCGGCGAGTTGATTCGATGTTCCGACTGCCGATTGAGAAACCTTGATCACTGGCGTGTTCAGACTGAACGCCCCGGTCCCCATATTGAGGTTGATAGTGTCCTTCAGATCGAAGTCGAGCGTCAGGACACTCGGATTCGTACCAACGACCAACGCCGGATTGAAAGCAATCGTAACCGGTGAGGCGGGCGCCACTTGTTTCTTGACCGGCGCCAACGTTGTCGGATCGAAGTACGTCACCACCGCGTTGCTCAGTGCGACTTGAATCTGCGTGTAATTTCCTTGGGGGACAGAAAATACAGTCAGAGGCTCGCTCGTGTCAGACAAGTGGGCCAAGTCAAGCTGTGTCGGGCTAAGCAGAAGATTCACGCTTGCGCCGGTGCTGGAGGTTAGGGTCACAGAATTCAGCGTGACCGCAAAGACCATGACCAGATCCGAAGGATCGTCGCCCATGCGGACTTGGACGGGACTCTTCGCCTGGGTCTTATTATTGTTCGACGAGCCTCCACTGCCGCTTCCACCTCCGCTACTGCTTCCACTGCCAGATCCCGAGCCCGAACTCTGCGAGACCGGAGTCAATGCACTGCTGCCACAGCCCACTGCGGCCAAGATGAGCATCGTTACTATGGCAACTGCTAGTAATCTCTTTACGCCTAGGAATTGCGATTCGAAATCCGAAAACATGACCTGTCTCCCCCGCCCTAAACGATGCAAGGAGCAGGCCAGTTGCCAGCCGTTTGGGGAATGCCCGTTAACTCCTTGACTATCAGTTCGATGGACGTGCAGCGTAAGAGTCACTCCTGTCGCAGCCTGCCCGGTCCTCTGTCGGTTAGGCAGACTTGTGTCTGGATTTCAAACGCTCAGGCGAAGGGCTTTTGGAGATATATGACGTCCTGATGACGTGGAAAAGCGGTAGGAAGGTAGAAAAGGTAGAAGCGGAGCTGCCATTTCAGGGGCAGTGGGATCAGTCTCCGTGGGTTGGTGGCCGACAGTACTTTTTCGATTTCCGAATTCCCGAATAGACGTTTGGCTCGACCATATTGCGGCCATGGAAATGTCAGGGGAAACCCGACCGTTTTTACGAAACTGGAACAGATCACAACTGGCTGGCTATACACTTAGCCCTGCCCCGGCGTCGACCCCTGCGCTGGGTCCACTGAAACCCCCGACGAAAGGGAGACGGAGCGTTACAAAAAGCGAACAGTCTGGTTGAAGTGAACATCCGAGGTAGTGTATACGTAAAGGCCTCACGTACCGTCGTGCGGCGCGTACGTGTGGGCGCCGAAACGTCAGCATCTAGGAGGGGGGCGATGCTCTCGGCTGGACAGAAGCTTCGCGCGATTCGCGATCATTTGGGACTCACCATGCGGGACGTTGAGAATGCCAGCCTTCGAGTGGCGGAGCGGCACCGAAACGAGGAATTCGCGATCCCGCCGAGCCGCCTGTCTGACATCGAAACCAAGGGGATTATCCCGAGTATTTACCGGATCTATTCTCTTGCCGTCATTTATCGGCACGACCCGCGGGAGATACTCTCGCTGTACGGGGTTGACTACAACCACATGGCTTCTGACCTGGGCCTCTCTATACCACCTAAGTCTCACTTATCCAGTGCCTTCCAAAGTCTTTCCGCAGTGCAGGTGCCGGTCAAGCTGGATCCCAGCTTTGACCTTCGCAAGACCGCGAACCTCGGTCGGATGGTGGAGAAATGGGGTCTCGTGCCCCTCGCTTATCTGAGCCACTTCGCCAGCTACGAATTTACTTATGGGTACATCGGGAGTGAGGACTTCACGATGTATCCCCTGTTGCAGCCTGGAACCTTTGTTCAGGTGGACGAGTCCAAGAATAAGGTTGCAGAGGGGGTGTGGCGTTCCGAGTATGAGCGCCCGATTTACTTTGTCGAAACGCGGGAGGGACACGCTTGCTGCTGGTGCGCTCTCAAGCGTGACACATTAGTATTGCAACCGCATCCTTTGTCTCCGGTGCCCTTAAGGGTGTTAAAGCACCCTCAGGAAGCAGAAGTGATTGGGCAAGTGGTGGGAATGGCTATGCGCCTGGGCGACTGGCACCACGCCGAGTCGATTCCAGAGTCAAAAGCGCGTACAGCACTGAACTGAGGTGAGCGGCCGCCCCGCCGGCCGGTTTGACCGGCAGCAACTCCTGCCTGCGCTGGTAAAGCTTCTCTACGTAGTCCCTTCGAGTCAAACCCTGAGCACTGCTCGACTCGCCCAAGCTCTCCGACAAGTCCCGCAGGGGCATCTTCAGAATGGTCGCCACGGTAGCCCTATGTGCTTCTGCTATAGCCTTTTGCGCCGCCTGCTCACCGTGAACCTTGGCTAGTCCCCAGTGCATATACGCGCCACCCGCCGAGCGCAACCCCGAGACATATTCAAGCCGTGCCCATAGGCCGGAGATAGCTTGCAGGGTGGTGGAGGTCAGATCGTCAAAAGCCGACTTAAGGGTCATTAAATCTTTACACTTCCGGAAACTTGAACCGTTACCTTGGTTACGTGTTCAGGCCCGCGTTGGCCTGACATTATCACGGTGCAGCTTACTTGAAAAGGAGACGCACCGTGAAGAAATTTGCCCTGTCCTTGGCCAGCCTTGTCCTGTTCTTGACCGCAATTTCGGTTCCAACCAGCCTGATGGCGGACGGCAATCCCGCCCCATATTGCAGCGGTGGCAGCCCGTGTAAACCGGCACCTCCACCGGCTATTCCGGCGGAATTCGTCCAGAGGTAAGAGCAGAGGCTCGCGGCCCGATATCCAGTTGTGGGCTACCGCGTTTAAGCGGTATAGTGCCACGCAGTAGCCCATGACGCTTTCTCGACTGCTGTTCTATTACTTATGGATTGCGCCGCACCTACTTTTGATTGCGGTGGCTGTGCTGATGATTCGTCGCAGGCTATTCAGAGAATTTCCGGCCTTCTTTGTTTACTCAGTATTTGAGTTTGTCCAATTCTCCGTTTTGTTTGCTTTGGATCAGATTTCCTCGGTCTCCAGTCAGCAGTATTACGACGCCTACCTTTTTGGAGTGGCAGTGAGCGCCGCCCTTCGTTTTGGCGTCATTCACGAGATCTTTGAAAATGTCTTTCGAAACTATTCCGCGCTCGATCAGTTGCGGAAAGTTCTTTTCCGCTGGGCTACCGTCGTGCTCCTGCTAGTGGCGGTCGGCACGGCGACCTTTGCGCCGGGTGAAAATAGCCATTTGGTGGCGGCCATTTATGCCATCGGTCGCGCCGTAAGCATCGTACAAGCAGGACTGATCTTCTTTTTATTCCTTTTCACGAGACATTTCGCACTGACATGGCGAAACTACGTGTTTGGAATAGCTCTCGGACTCGGTATCTTTGCCAGTGTTGACCTTGCGACGAGTGCGATCAAGACTCAGCTTGGACCGAACACTGCTGCTGAGATCTTAAACATGGTCAGCATGGCCACGTATCACTGCAGCGTCTTAATTTGGCTCTTCTATTTGCTTGCCCCTGAACACGAAACCCGGAGAATCAACCAGCTTCCACCGCATGATCTCCAGCAGTGGAACAACGAACTTCAGCGGCTTCTGTAATCTATGACTGTTGCTTTAACTCTGATTCTTGCGTCGCTAGTCAGCCTAGGGGTGTTGTTCTTTGCCGCTAGAGGTCGGTTTCCTCGCCGGAACGAAGTGGCCGATATCCGCGACCAGATCCGGTCGGTCGACCTCGAAGCCTTCCGCAACTTGATGAGTCCGGACGACGAGGAATTCCTGCGTACCCATCTGCCCCCAAGGCAGTTTCGCTCGGTTCAGCGAGCCCGCTTCATGGCCGCGGTGCAGTACGTGAACTGCGTGGCCGGCAATGCCGCCGTGCTGCTTCGCTTGGGTGAGTCAGCGCGCAGCAGTTCCGATGCTGCCGTCGTGGCAGCCGGTCAGGAGCTGGTGGACGCGGCTCTGCGTCTCCGCTTGTACTCACTCATGGTGGTGATCAAACTGTACTTCGGAGTCGTGTTGCCCGGTGTGAGACTTTCTCCCGCGGCGATTGCCGACCGTTACCAGCACATGAGTGGACTCGTCGGGCGACTCAGCCGCATGCATTATCCCAGCCGGACTGCCCGCATTCCCGCATCTCTCTAGTTTGGTCGTAATCTCAGTGCGTGAATGACACGTTCAGCCCCGTGCTGAGGATGATGTCGTTCTGCTTCTTTCCGGCGGGCGGGTTGGTTACATACACGTCCGCGAAGGTGTTCTGCCACCCCAGCCATTTGCTGATCTTCGTCACTGTGCCGAAGTCGAAGGTGGCACGGTACTCGCCGGTATCGCTCAGGTCAGGGAAGAAATAGAGCTTTTGGGTAATGACCGTGTTGGCGCGGATCTTGTGCATGAATTCTTCGCCTATCTGCGCCGCAGAGAAGTTGCGTGTGAAGAGCGAATACTTTTCGTGGGTGTAGTTCACACCACCCAGCAGATCAAGAGTCGTGGAATCCCGTTTGATGACGTGCGCGCCAAGGCCACCGCCAAACACCGAACGGAGATCAAGGGTCTGCAGCGCGTCAGTCATGAAGTCGGCGTTCACGAACGCGAACAGCTTCGGCGTCAAGTCATGGTCGTAGCGTGCTCCGCCCTGGACGGTGTTGGCGGTCGTGCTGGGAACCGCTCCCGCAGCGTCGTTACTGGCATACACCGCGTTCGAATAGAGACCAAGTTTGTCGTGGAGGCCCGTGCGAGCTGCGGTGAACGCCAATGCAAGACTCTTCGTCTGGCTGTTCCCGCGGGTGGTCGCAAATCCTACATTGGCGCCTCCATTCCAGCCTTGAAGAAGCCCGGGATGCTGCGACAACTTAAACGATTTCTGTTCCGCATCATTGCGCATGGCCACTACGGTCTCTTTGGGCACTTCCACCGTACCTGTGGTCTTGGTCGCGACTTCAAACTTGCCGTCTGAGGTGGTCACGGGTCCGACGACGGTTTTGCCGTCTTTCATGCCCACATGCAAGTCCTGGGTAGAAGTGACACTGTCGACGGCATCCCACTGCACTGTGACCTCGCCTTCAAAATCGGTCTTGATCACCACATTCTTGCCGTCGGACTTCTCGATGTGGCCACTCAGGCGATCGCCGTTCTTGAGGGTAAGCTGGTCAGCGAAAAGGTGAGTGGAGAGAAAGAAGAGCACTACTACAAAGAAGCGTTGCGAACGCGGCACGGAATCCTCCCTTAAAAAACAACCAACGAATTTTCCTCAATCACGCGGGCCCAGTTTCTTGGAATGGTTTACTGCGACGATGGCGCATCTTTCTGGCAGACGAATGCCGGTTACCTCAATGTGAGTTCTTGGCCAGACTCTTCACCAGTTCGTACAAGAACGTCTGGCCCTCATAGAAGGATTGGACACTCATCCTTTCGTCGCGCCCGTGAAAGCGGATGTCATCGCGGTCCATGAAGAACCCCTGGATGCCGTAAGTCGGAATCCCGGCGGTGCGCAAATATCGCCCATCCGTGGCGCCCATGACCATGGTGGGTACGACCGGTACTCCTGGCCACTGAGATTCGGTGGCGCGTTTCACGGCGTTCAGGACATCGGGGCGCATCGCGGAGGCTGGTCCCTTACCCGGTTCGCCGCCCTCGATCGTGATGGAAACCTGATCATCTGCCACCACTTTTTGCAGCGTGCTCTGCACGTATTCCACCGAGTCCTCGGGCAAAACACGGCAGTTAACGTTGGCGGCCGCGAGCTGTGGCAATGCGTTCGCGGCGTGACCACCTTCCAGTTGCGTGGCGACACAAGTCGTCCGCAGTGTGGCATTCCAGGCAGGCGTAGCGGCGGCGACTTTCTCCATCGCTGCGTGAGAGCCTTGGGCAACTTGCGCAAGCTCTGCACTGATCGGCCCGGTCTCGATCTTTGCCATCTGCCCGAAATAGGCGGCGGTTACCTCATTGGTTTTCAGCGGGAAGCCGAATTTTGAAAGCCGCTCCAGAGCACCCGCGAGATGATAGATCGCGTTATCCGGCACCGGAAGCGAGCTGTGTCCACCCTTGTTGCGGACCTCAAAGCGGAAATTGATCACATACTTCTCGCTGACCTGGAGGTCGTTCGATATCTTCTTTCCGCCCGCAGATTCGCCCCAACCGCCCTCGTTCAGCGCCAGCTCCGCATCGATCAGATCACGATGGTTCTTGATGAGCCAGTCAATCCCGTTAAAAGGGCCGCCGCCCTCTTCGTCCGCGGTCAGCGCGACGATGATGTCCCGGTCCGGCTTGAATCCCTCACGCTTGTACCGGATCAGGTTGGCGATCCAGACCGCCGCCTGCGCTTTGTCATCGCCGGTGCCGCGACCATAGAAGAAGCCATCCTTCTCGATGAATTGGAAGGGGTCCGTGCTCCAGTCTTCGCGCCGGGCCTCAACCACATCTTCGTGGGCGAGGAGAAGGATCGGCTTGGCCGCTCCGGTGCCGTGGTAACGCACCACGAGGTTCGCTTTCTTCGGATTTGCCCCGCCGACAAAAATATCGGAATCGGGGAATCCCGCAGCTTTCAAACGGGCGGCAGCCGCTTCAGCGACCGGAGTTGTCGAGCCAGTGGTAAAGCCAGATTGGATTTCAACAAATTGCTTGTAGATGTCGTGAGCAAGCTGCATGTCCGCCTGTGGCGGCATGGTCTGGGCGCCGAGCGTGAGCGCGCAGAAAAGCAGAACGGGAAGTTGTCGGAGCATTTGGCATTTTTCCATGATGCGCCTTTTGGCGCAACTTATGCCTGCTCCATACTCGGGCGACAATCCTGCTGAATGGATGGGTATCGCGATTGATGGATTGGGTACAGATTCAGCTTCGACACTGCTTAGCAGAGAGGTTGTGGAAGACAGATTTTCCGAACGAGCAGCGCCTTTAGCTCTTGGTTTCCGTGGTTGTCGATGGCGGCGTCTTGGCCTCTTCGGTCGGATGGTCCTTCATGCCGTCCTTGAGCGCACGGATACCTTCACCCAGACCTTTGCCCAATTCGGGCAGCTTCTTCGGACCAAACACGAGAAGCGCAATAAAGAAAATGACCAGCAGGTGCATGGGTTGGAATAAGCCTTCAAACATGAGGAACCTCCCGGATGATCCGGCGCGTACAACACAACGTTACCAAGCTCGGACCGCTCAGTCAAATATTCCTGCGAACGCGACGCCACCTATGTAATTGACCGACAGCTACTTGCCTAATCTGCTCAAACACGGGTCCCGAGCCAAAGTAGCGTTTTTCGCGGTTAAGTCATTACTTCCGTGACCTTCCGAACATTACCGGTCCGCTTTATGTTGCCAGAATAGCCGCGTGGAGGCAGGCACTGCCACGCGGAAGGAGTTGTCTTGAAGCGTACGCGGTTGGCACTCATTCTTCTGGTGACGGCAATCATTCTTGCGACGCAAGCCCAGTCCCAGGTCAAGCCCTTGAACAGTACGCAAGTGATTGCTTGGCTGGCAGGGGGAGTCTCAAACAATCGCCTCATTCGCCTGGTAAAGGAAAACGGCACCGATTTTGCCCTCACCCCTGAATACGGGAGCTATCTGAAAGCCGCGGGCGGCAACCCTGCCCTGATCCAAGCACTTCAGATGGCGGGCAAAAAGGCTCCGGCTAAGTCTTCACAGTGTTCTCCACTTCTCATAAAGGCAGCGGAATTCGCCAAAGGAAGGCAATTCGAAAAGGCAGAGAACCAGCTGCGAGAGCTGCTGCAATCAGACTCACAGAATCCCGCGTTGCACTTCGCGCTGGGGTATGCCTTACAGAAACAGGATCGCTGGGATGACGCGTTCGAGGAACTCACCCAATCGGCACAACTGCTGCCGGGCTTTCCCGAGACCCACAACCAGCTGGCCTATCTCTTCTTCCTCTCGGGCGACGGAGACAATGCCATCGCCGAAGCGCGCACCGCCCTCAGTCTTGATCCCGCCAATGCAGAGGCCTACCGGCGGTTGGGGCTAGGGCTATACAGCACGGGCCAGTATGACGCTGCGATGCATGCCTACGAGGAGTCCCTGGCACGTGAACCCGAGAACGCCGACGCATACTACGACATCGGAATCACATTGCAGGACAAGGGCGACCTGCACGGCGCTGCCACAGCCTACCGGCGGGCTCTCACTCTGAATCCGTCCTCCTGGGAGACTCACAGCAACCTCGGAATCGTCTTGCACGACCAGGGAAAGCTGGACGACGCCATCGCCGAATATCGCGAAGCCAAACGCCTCGCTCCGCAAGAGGAGTCTGTACGCAGTAACCTCGGCAATACGTTCTGCGACAAGGGTGACTACGATGCGGCCATTACCGAGCTACGAGGGCTGTATCAGATGGCTCCGGCGTGGGCCAATGGACACGGCTGCCTGGCCAAAGCTTTCATGGCGAAGCATGAATACGCCGCCGCCGTCTCCGAGTTGCGATTGGCGGTGCAGCACAATCCTACCGGGTCGAACGAACACCGCATTCTCGGACAGGCCTTGCTGTTGGTCGGAAAAGATGACGAGGCCTTGAACGAACTGCAGACCGCCGTTTCGCTGAATCCCGATTCCGATCTGGCCCACCACTTCCTGGGAACTGCTCTTTTTGAAGCCCAGAAGTTCGAGGCTGCCGAGAAGGAATTCCGTCAGGCTGTGAACCTGAAACCGACGGCAGACAACCACTATTCGCTGGCCGCCTGCCTGATGACTCTGAATCGCTACGACGAGGCACTGGCGGAACTGGAGACTGCTTCTCATCTGGACCCGAGCGACACCCTCTATCGGGCGCGCAAGGAAGAGTTGTTGAGGCTGATGAGGACGCGCGAACAGTAGGCGGTCGCGTCTGGCGTTTCAGCTGCAGTGCAACCGGTAACGTGAGCGGACATGTACCGTCGTGCGTCGGCAAGCGTCGAGGCCGACCCTAGAATGAGTGCAAGCACAGGATCAGAAAGTCTTTAAAGCCAGCCCAGGGAGCAGGATATGGAGTCGACCAGAACAATGAATCCTTCCAGCGGACAAACGATATCGCAAGCGGTTTTACCTGCCGGCAGAGACGTACAGCGGACAGCGCAATCGGCAATCGGCAATATTGCCGAAAGAACGGGCACGCCCACACCGAAATCCGGCTATGGGTTGCCGTGCGCAAAGTGCCGCAAATATTACGCGGCTGATTTGCCGTCATGCCCGATCTGCCATTCGACGCAGCGGGTTTCTCCCATCGAGACTCCAGCGAGAACAATCCGGCCTTCGACTGAGCCCCCGGTGGATCCTGTCGCTCTCGAAGAGGAACGCGAGCGCTTCCTTCGCGACTTCAAGTCCCACGTTCTCAGCGCTTCACTCGAGATCAATACCACGACCACGTCCCCGCAGCAGTGCCGCCTTACGGCGAATCACGCCGGCAGCGACGAACCCGCGACCATCTGCCAGTGCTGCTACAACCACCTGCAGGAGCGTGCCGACCTGATGGAAGGCGCACTGCATATGGACCTGCGCGAGGCCACCCAGATTATTTACGACGCTGTCTGGTCGGACTCCTCGGACCCGAGCAAAACCTACCAGAACGCGGCCCAGGCTCTGCTTACGGAGATGCGCAACCGCGCCGGAATCGCGCTCGTGCTGGGTCCTTTGCAAACCCTGCCGCACTAAGCCCTCGGGCCTATTGCGTTTTGATGCTGACCCACTTCTTGCCAGCGTACAGCCGGTAGCCGCCGCTATCTTCCACGATCTTCAGCGGAACCGGACGCTTCAGGTTGTCGTCCGTGCTTGCGTCGACCGAGAAGAGATCATTGGCGCCAACGTCCATAACCAGAAACTTCCCGTCTTTGCTGAAGCCGAATCCGTATTCGCCCGGACCCAGGCTCTTGCCGCCGATATCCAACTTCACCTCGGTAATCAGCAATCCCTGGTATTTCTGGGCGACATCCGCCGCGTAACCTGAGGTGTCAACAAATCCCGCCAGAACCAGTTTTCCGTCCGGGGTAGCGCGAATGCCGGCCGAATTTCGCAACTGCACCGGTGCTGACTGGCCACGGAAAAAGTAGTCCTTGGGAACTACCTTCTTGACGTCGTCGCTGTTGAGTACTCCTGGTTTCGCTTGCTGGGCAGCCGCTGCGGAAACCAGAAGGGCGGTCAGAAGGATTGGTGCAATAAGGCGGAAGGATCTCATTCGCATCTCCTGTTATCTATTTCTAGAGTGGTGTTCTGGGAAGCTCACAATTTACGCTTTTGTGGGAGACAGGCGCAAGGACGAGATCACAACGCCATGTGAGGTTGCCAAGGTGCGTTGTCTTTAGGCGGATAGCTATTGCTGCTTCGCTTGCGCAAAACGCATCCGGCCAAATGCGCTCGGGACATGGAAGTTCGGTTCAGGCGTGTTGGTCGGCTGCCACGCGGAATAGAAACGGGGCTCTTTTTTGCCTTCGACGCGAAAGAAGTTAGCCCGCCAGACAGCAGCAGGATCGAAGTGACTGGTTAAGGCCTTGATCGGAACCGCGATTTCGGCAGACCAGGTGTGAGACTGCGCATCCAGCCATACGGAACGCTTCATTCCGCTTTTCAGATCCTCAAGCGGGCCCGGAGAAATGTCGAGATCAATCCAGAGTCCGTTGGGGCTGACTTCAAACTCCTTATAAAATCGCGGTCGCGCCGGGTCCGGCTGGAGAAATACCTCCGCGACGTCACGATCCCAAAGACGATCGCGGCGTCCGTCAGGATCCGAATCGTCAAACACAAAGAGCTCTCGATAGCGGCATTCGAATCTCATGTAAAAAGTGACTGGGGTCCATAAGAGACGCACAGTCGTCTGTCGCTCCGGATCTTCATTGTTCCCCTGCCAGTCCGCGCAGAAAGTAACGGGGTTTGCAGTTTGCCACTCCGGAACTGGATGCTGCGCGTCTAGACGAATCTCGTGCGAGATTCCGGCGGCGACAATCTCTGAACTGTCCGGCGAACAGCGCGACTTTGGAGAGTCTTGGCTCATCATAAGTACCGAGAAGAAGACCACCATCAGGCCGAATCCAAGTTTAGCCGTCAGACAATCCTCCGGATGGCTGGAACATGGAGTCCATCATCGCACAGCCAAATTGCAACGAAGCAAGACCCAATTCCACAATTTCGGTTTGGCCGCAAGAACTGGATAGCTCACCAGGCCGCCGGTTCTTAGACTGTCCTCACTATGACAACCAATGCGATACTCAACCAGGAAATCGAGATGCCTAGGGCGACGGCCACAGCCACTTCCGACGAGCACAGATGGCAGGCGGTTCTGGCACGGGACGCGAGCCAGGACGGAGCCTTCGTGTTTGCGGTGTCATCTACCGGCGTTTTCTGTCGCCCGTCGTGCCCATCGAAGCGGCCAAGGCGCGAGAACGTAGCTTTCTTTCCACTTCCCGAGCAGGCGGAAAAGGCCGGTTATCGCGCTTGCCTGCGGTGCCGCCCAAAATCAGCGGGTGCCAATACTCAAGCGGACCTGGTGAAGTCGGTTTGCCGCTATATCGAACATCACCTCGACGAGCCAGTCACTCTTGCGCGACTGGCAAAGACTTTTCATCGCAGTCCGTTCCACTTGCAGCGGACGTTCAAGGGCGTGCTGGGCGTTACTCCCCGCGCTTACGCCGATTCTTGCCGGCTCACTTCGCTGAAACGCAACTTACAGGCTGGACACAGTGTGACTCGCGCCATGTATGACGCGGGCTACAGCTCGAGTAGTCGCCTCTACGAACGGACGGCTTCGCAGCTGGGAATGACTCCCGACAAGTACCGCCGCGGTGCGGTGGCGGCGTCGATACGCTACACGTTTGCGAGTTCTCCCCTCGGGCGCATGTTGGTTGCCGCGACTGACAAAGGTATTTGTGCGATCCAGTTCGCCGATTCCGACGACGAACTGCAGGAAGGATTGAAGCACGAGTTCCCCTTCGCCTCTCGCAAACGGGACGACGGCGCGATGCAAAAATGGACTGAAGCGCTCTTGCAGCAAATGAAGGGACACAAGCTGCAACACGTCACTGCCGTTGGACATCAGGGCGACGGCATTTCAGCGTCGCGTGTGGTCGCACCTTAAGTCGATTCCCTTTGGCGCCACGCGGTCGTATCAGCAGATTGCCAAGGCGATCGGTCAGCCTACAGCCAGTCGAGCCGTGGCTCGTGCCTGTGCCACTAACCCAGTAGCGGTTGCGATCCCGTGCCATCGCGTCGTTCGCACCACGGGAGAAATGGGTGGCTATCGCTGGGGAATCGAGCGGAAAGAGGCCCTTCTGGAAATGGAGCAGCAGGGAAGATGATCGTCCGCAAAGGCAGCTAACGCGTAGGGGCGGGTGCCCCCCCGCCCGGCGGAGCGCAGCTCCGCAGAATCTCATTTTTCGAGATTCTCGTAGACCCGACGCGCTCGCGACATCATCTCGAGCACTCCATTCTTCTCGGCTTCCGTGTTCCAGTCCGGATGCGTCTTGGCTGCCTGTGCCAGCCGGTCAATCCAGGCAACGAAATACGTGGCATCTTCTTTGGGCTTGGGTGCGCTGCCCTCCACCGCAATGTAAACCGGACTGGTTGTGGCATAGGGATAAAGATCGAGAATCGGATATTCTGCTTTCTCGCTCCACGCGCGCAGCAAGCACCAACCTGTAGAAGAAATGGGCAACGTGCTTTCGACCTTCGCGCTCTGACGATCCTCGTTGAGCTGCAAATCACGGACTACTTTGCCATTGCACACCACCTGCAGATGATCGATGGGGACGATCGATCGCATCCACGCAGTGAACTTCACTTCCTGATTGCCCGCAGGCAACTTCACCTCGTCACCCAACTCCTTCCCATCTAAGCTGAAGCCGAGCAATGGGCCATTTGTAGCAAAGGTGTGACCCTGTTTCAGCGACGCCAACCATGGCTCAATGCTCAGGGGGCCGGCCGGAACTTTCACGTAAACGCGATTCAAACCCACCGGCCCACGCAGGGACGCGTAGTTGGCCATGGCATCTGTGCCCGCCGCGGTCGGCAGGCGGAAGCCGCAGTTCAGCAGGCGATACCACACCGCTGCCGTGGACTTGTGATCGGCGAAGCCCACAACCTCGATGTAATCAACTTTCCCCAACGCCACGTCTACCGGCAGTTCGTCGGTCAGCGATTCGTCTTTATCCGGATCGGGGATGGACTCGAAGGGATGAACGTATCCCACTACCCCCTGCTGTTCGTGGGCCATGTCTGCGACGTCTGCGTTAGTTGGGTAGAGGCTGGCGGCGGCGGTGTTCGGGTACGCCGAATAGCCCGGCAGCAGAAAGTTGCGAGTCAGGTTCAACAGCCCAAGGTGACCCCAGTAGCTGGTGTGGAATTCCTGTCCATGAAGCAGGAGATTCTCTGCCGTCGAAGCCGGATCAGGTTTCGTGCTGAAGTAAGCAATATCCGGAATACGCTGCTCTTTATTGACGACTAGGTCTTGAACAATAGACAGGTTTTCCGCCGCCGCTTGCTCCACGAGGTGCTTGGGCGTGTTGCGGTACTCACCTGCGTAGTTCATGTGGACGTGAACATCGCCGCTTACCCACTGCGTGTGCGGATCACGGGGTATATCCAGCGCCTTGAGCCGGATCACGACGCGCGTGTCTTGATCCGCATCCACCTGCACCGTTTGTTTTTCGAAGCGATACTCAAAGCCTTTCATGATCTCTACAGTGACTTTTCCGGTAGGAACCGCGACTTCGGTGGCACCGCTGCTATGGAAGTAATGCGCTTCAAACCGGCTCTCCTTGCGATCGAAGCTGTCATCCGCATTCATCCAGGCGGCTTCGGGAGCGTACGCGCGGCCATCTTCGCCTGTGATAAAGATCCGGGCCGGTGCCGGGTTGCCCGCGGGGTCGATCACAGACACAAGAAGGCGGCCCATCGGCCTCAAATACTTTCGCTCCTTCACTGCGACCTGCGTCTGCTCGCCTCCCGGCACAGTTTGAAGCCACAGGGAAGTGTTACCGCCACGGTTGGAGATGAATGCTATCTGTTTGCCATCGGGTGACCAGCGCGGATTGATGTTGTCAAAGTCTCCATATGAGAGCGGGAGCGCGTCTCCACCCTGCGCCAGGCATTACCCAAAGCTGGTGCCACTGTTGACCCAGATAAGACGCGTAGACGATCCGTCTGCCGTCCGGCGAGAAGTCTGGCCGTGCTTTCCACGTCGTCTCTTCGTAGTGAATTTCGCGAGCCTCCGACCCCGGCTCGGCCTTCATCCTCCAGAAACCGCCCGTGCCGTAGATATGCCCGCGATTGGAGACGAACACAATCTCAGACCCGTCGGGCGACCACACTGGGCTTATCTCGTGATCGTATTGGCTGTAGTAATAGCGGGGCAGGGAACTGCGATTCTCCCCAGTGAGCCGCTGTACATCTTTCAATTCACCATTCTCAAACTTGCCGACGAAGATATGAAAGTGTCCATGAAACGAAGTCGAGACAAACGCGATCCGCTTGCCATCGGGAGAAAATCGCGGCTCAAGATTGACCGCGCCGCCGTGGGTGAGTTGATGGATTTGCTTGCTAGCCACATCAAGTACCCACAGCTCCACCGCGTCGTTGTTGTAGGTTGTGTAGACGATCCAGCGCCCGTCAGGAGACCAGTCAGGCTGGTAGTCGTATCCCGGCCCCGCCGTCAGTTGCTCTGCTACTGTCGACCCGACATCCTGTCGCCACAGCGATCCCGCCATCGAATAGACGAGGGTATGAGAATCCGGTGCCCAGGCCACGGCACTCGGCCCAGTGGTCAACTGCGGCAGATACATTTCGCGGAAGTAATAGGCGTGCGGCAGGTCAATCTGCTTCAGAACCGGCTCGCGTTGCGCGAACGAGAAACCGCCCGTCGCACATGCGAGCAATCCCAGCACCCAGGTTCGAATCGACAAGAAGCGCCTCCACTCGGTCGGCTATCGCCGCCGCGAATTATAACGGGCCCGCGATGTCCCCACACTGCTTTCGGCGGATCATCGCTGACCCACCATTACTGGCCAATGATCGGAAGAATAATCCGGGACGGATGATCGCGGTCGTGGTAGATCCGAATGCTGGCTGCCTTGGCCTCGGCCGATGTGACCTCTGATTTCCCGCTTTGCAGATTACGGGAAAAATTCGGAAAGAAGCTCGCAGAAATCTGCACGCGAATGCGATGCCCTTTCTGAAAAACGTTGCTGGTGATCAGGTTGTCGAAGTGAACTTCGTAAATGCGATCTGGAGTGAGCCATTGCCGCCCTTGCTTCAGGTCGCGATAACTCGCGCGCACCACGTCGAGTCCCGGACTCATAAGATTGAAGGCAGTGCCGTCGGGAGCCACGTCCAGCAGGCGAACCCACAGATCTGCATCGTGGCAGTCGCAGGAAAAGAAGATGCGCGCATGAATGGGGCCGGTCGCCTCTGTGTCTTGCGGCAGAATCGCCGAGTCGAACGTGAGCAAGTCCGCGCGTTTTGCCAGTTCTCGATAGTCATGAGCGCCGGACGAGCCATAGACGTTGCGCACCGGGTTGGTCGGATCCGACACAAACGTCGTGAACTCTTCCCGTCCGCCGGGGGCATCAAGGCTTAGCGTGCCGTGTGGGTTCTCCGGGTTCAGGCCCGCCAAGAAATATGGAGTCTCCTTCGAAACGGGTGGCCACGATTCCGCATCTCGCCACTGATTGGCTCCCATCACGAAATAGCGGACCAGCTTTTCGCGATCGACCCCATTGTCGACACCGCGCAGGTAGTGATCCATCCAGCGCAGAACCACGTCGTCGTAGTCGATGGCAGCAGCAGGTCCGAACTCCCGCTCTCCCGATTTGGTTTTTCCGGTGTTGTCAACGCCATGCACCCACGGCCCGAGCAACAGGTGAGTGCGTGGATTGGCTTGCCCAGAGCGGCTCTTCAGCAGGCCCGCGAAGTTGGTGGTAGCTCCTTCCGGTCCATAGTTATCGTCATACCAGGCGGAAAGGTTGAGCACGGCGGCATGATTGCGATCGTATTTGTTGCGCAGTTCACACCAGTCCCACCACGGATCTTCCGCTGGATGACTGAGCCATTCATAGTAGTAAGGAGACGTGTCTTTTAATTCGGCCAAGACTTGCGAGCGGAACCTCGCTTTCCATCTTCAGGCCGAGTTGACTCCATGCGGTGAGCGCGTCTTTGTAGTTGTTCGGGCCGGGAAGGTTTTTCTTCACGCGAACATCCGGCGCGATGTTGTCCCATATCCACTCGATCCACGACATGTCCCATGTACCACCCGCGAAAAAGAAATTCTGCGGAGAGGAGAACGTCATGGCGGGAACCATGGCTTTCAAATGGGGCGGATTCTCAACTGCCGCGAGCCACTGCACCGCCCCCGGATAAGACAGACCAAACGTACCGACGGCGCCGTTCGACCAAGGCTGGCTCGCTGCCCACTCGATGGTGTCGTAGCCATCCCGCCCTTCGTTCTGGTAGGGACGGAATTCGCCATCTGACGCGTAGCGGCCGCGCACATCCTGCACGACAACCGCGTAACCGCGCTCCACGGCATGGGTGAAGGTCTTGTAGTTTTTGAGCGCCTCTTCCTTCCCGTAGGGAGTCCGATATACCAGCACCGGGAACGAGCCGTCCGGCCGGGGCAGCAGGATGTCGGCGCGCAGTACGACCCGGTCTCGCATGGGGATGGCTACGTCTTTCGCGATGACGTAGTTAACGCTCTCGGCTTGGGCTCGGATCGGAAACCAACTGGCCACCGTCAGTACTTCACAGACGAAAAGAAGAAAGACCAGGCGCCGTGAGATTTTCATGGATGCCGGAGAGTAGCACTTCGCGATCTGCCCCAACAAGGCATCAGGGGGTGGAGTCCGCTGGGCCACGCTTGCGACGCACCCAAAGCCAATTCGCAAAGGCCAGCGCGACGGTAGCAATGAGGACGAGAGACTTGCTCAGATCCACCTGTGTCAAAAGCACTATGCAGATGATCACTCCGAGAGACGCAAACAGATTTCCCGCGGGCAGTCTGAAAAACGCCGCGTTGGGCTGCTTCTTCCGGAGTGCCGGCAGCGCGGCGCAGGCCACGCCGTAGTAAATCAGCCTTGCGACCGCCGACAGAGTCAGATTCCACGCGAAGTTACCTAACAACGCCAGCAGCCACACCAGAATTCCAAGCACGATGATTGAGACATACGGTGTGTGATACCTGGGATGGACTGCCGCAAAAATGCGTGGAAAGTCGTCGGCCTCCGCCAGCGCATAGGTCACCCTCGGCACTGCCAGGATCTTTGCGCTCAGGTATCCATAGAAAGACACTAGAGCGCCGATTGCTACCAATCCCGCGCCACCTCGTCCCATAGCCAGTCGCGCAACATCAGCCAGAGGGCGTTGGCTGTGCGCCGCGTCAGGAAGAACGGCGATGACGACCCACTGAATCAGTGTGTAGATAACAACACACGCTGCCAGAGCGACAAATAGTCCAAAGGCCGCGTCCCGCTTGGGATCACGGGCCTCAGCCATCGGAGTCAAGGCCGTCTCGAATCCGCCGTAAGCAAACACAAGCAATAACGCCGACTTGAGCCACGCACTCGCAGGGGGCGTGGCTTGGACTGCATAAGAAGCGTGGTGGCCGGAGAAGACATAAATCGTTCCAGCGACAATAACCGCGCTGAGAGCCAGGACTTTCGCGCCGGTAAAGACATTGCTTACCCGCGTGCCCGCCCGCACACCCCGGTAGTTCACGAAAACCAGCACCCCCACCAGAATTGTGAGAATGACGAATCGGGGAAGGGGTTGATTGGCCTGCGGCCAGAACTCACCCAGATAGATGACAAAAAGATTGGCATTGGCCGCAGGGGCGGCGATCTGGCCGAGCCACAACATCCAGCCCATCTGAATTCCAACCAGCCTGCCGAAGGCCACGCGCGCGTATAAATAAGGTCCGCCAGCTTGCGTGAACTGGGACGCGACCTCCGCGAAGCAGGCCATGATGATCCCGATGACAACTCCGGCGGCCAGCATTGCGATCGGGCTTGCGGTTCCAACCAGGCCCGCAACCACGGAGGGCAGCCCGAAAACCCCGCTCCCAATCACCGAATTCACTACCAAGGCCGCCAGACTCCAGCGGCCAATGGCGCGAACCAGATCAGTCTGCGACGAAGTCACAGGCGAGTTTGTATCACATCGGGGTTGGCGATGGTGGAAGGTGATCCTTGGCGACCAGCCAATCCGGAAGCGTCAGCGATGCGTATAAAGTGAAGCAGGCATATTACCTGTCGGAGGAGGGTATGGGGACGGCTGGCCGATGCGTGTTCATTACTGGCGGAACGGGGTATCTCGGAGGGCGCTTGATTCCTCGCTTGCTCGATCATGGCCATCAGGTCCGGGCCCTGACACGGCCAGGGTCGGAAGCGAAGCTCCCCAAGGGCTGCGAGGTTGTGGTCGGCAATGCGCTCGATCATTCCACTTATGCCGACAAAGTGCCTCCCTGCGACACTTTCATTCAGTTAGTGGGGGTGGCGCATCCTGGCCCGAGCAAAGGGGCCGCGTTCCGCAGTATCGATCTGCCTGCTGGCCTGGCGGGGGTTTCGGCAGCGGCCAAAGCACGCGTTCAGCACTTCATTTATGTGAGCGTCGCGCACCCTGCTCCGATTATGCAGTCCTATATAGAGGTGCGTCGGCAATGCGAAGCCTCCATCGCTGCTCATGGACTGAGGTCCACCATACTGCGCCCGTGGTACGTCCTGGGGCCCGGGCATCGCTGGCCTTATTTGCTGATTCCGTTCTACGGCCTTCTTGGAGCGCTGCCCGCCACCCGTGAGGGAGCCGAACGCCTGGGACTGGTGACCTTGGAGCAAATGGTCACCGCTCTCGACGCGGCAGTCGAGAATCCTCCCACCGAAACGCGAATCTGGAACGTTCCACAAATCCGCAAAAGCCGCGCCAGAAGCGCGGCTACGGGCAGTAACGCCGCTTGCGCCGGCCCTCGTGTACCAAGGTAATGCTCGCAATTACCTAAGCTCATGCACAGGGGACATCTGGGCGCATTGTTTCGCCGATGAGATGTTGAGAGTGAGTTTGATCGTCGCAGAATGACTGATCCCATGGACCGAGACGACTACCTGGACGAGATCCACATTCGCATTCTGCGCGTGACCGAAGACCTCCGCGCCATTCAGGAAGAACTGAACTACGCTGCCATGCAGGCGCCCGTCGACCCCGAACTCATGCAGGCCCTGAATGAGGTGCCGGAGATCGAAGCGATTCAGGTGTTAAGGACCGCACTCGACCAGATGCGCCACTTCCTCTGGTTCTATATGCAGGTGGTCAGCAATGAATCGGAAGTCGGCGAAAAGCTGCGCCAATCCATTGGTCAAAAAGGCGCAGACGATACGGCCTTCAAGTCCGCTTCCTTGGCGGAAAGACTGAAGTACACCACCGACGCCGCCATGCTGAGATACCTGAGCGAGGGCAAGAACCGAAAGCCGAACTAAGACTCAGGTTCGGCATATCTGGTCCGCCCGCGGTCACCCCGAGAAACTAATCAAGATCCACATTGCCACGGGTGATCGTTTTCCTGATCTCGCCCGCTGGACTCAGCACGACGATGTCCGCGTGCGCCCCCGGTACCAGCGCACCGCGCTGCTCCGAGATGCCCAGAACGCGCGCCGGATTCAGCGTGGCCGGCCGCAAAGCTCGTTGCAGATCCCACTCGGCGAACTTCATAACGTTCTGCACTGCGCGATCCATGGTCAATACGCTGCCCGCGAGCTTTCCGTCGGCAAGACAAACTCCGTCCTTCACCTCGACTTCAAATGACCCGAGGCGATACTTCCCGTTCGGCATACCGGTCGCGGCGGTGGCGTCGGTGACGAGCACGCTGCCGTTCAAGCCCTTGGCGTGAAGGAACAGCTTCACGATGGAGGGATCAAGATGCACCCCGTCTGCAATGATGTCGGCGGTAAGGTGCGAATCGGTCAGCACCTCAGCCAGAATTCCGGGATCGCGATGCCCCAGAGGTCTCATAGCATTGAAGGTGTGTGTGGCATGGCGAGCTCCAGCTTCTACGGCCGCCCGGGTCGATTCTAGCGAGGCATCGGAATGCCCCAGGCTGACGCAGACCTTGAGCCGCGCTGCTTCGGCGATGACTTCCGCCGCGCCGTCCAATTCGGGCGCGATCGTGATGACCTTGATATGTCCGCGAGCCGCTTGCCAGAAGCGCTGGAAAACCTCCACCGAAGGACGCAGCAGATTCTCCGGCGGATGCACCCCCCGGCGTGCATGACTGATGAACGGGCCTTCCAGGTGAATCCCGAGCGGCCACGCCCGCAGGTCATTGGCCGACCCGTTGTCCGCCGCATTTTCGATCGCCGAGGCCAGCCGCTCGAGTGCGGCCAGAATCACGTCGACCGGTGCGGTGACCGTTGTGGGGCAGTAGCTGGCCACTCCGTGCCGTGCCAACAACTCTTCCACGGCAGGCAAGACCTCGGCTCTGGCGTCCATGACGTCGTAGCCGGCGCTTCCGTGAATGTGCATGTCGATGAAGGCAGGGGCCAGCACCGCGTCGCCGAAATCCACGAGCCGGGCGCCACCAGGAACGTCACAAGACACGCGGGAAGTGACCTCTACAATCTTGCCTTCTTCCATGATCAGCAGAGGCTGTTCCACCCGTTCGATGGGGGTGAAAAGCGCGGTCGCCGTGAGTGCGATCATCTTTGGCACAGGTTCCGGTGCTGCCCGTAGTCTCGAAAAGTCCGAGTCTCGAACAGCTGGAGTCTCAGACAGCTAAGGTGGACCGAAAAGCATTCTATCGGAAAGCAAGAAGTGCATTTTCGTTGAGGACTCGAGAGCCTGCCTCAGGATATCGATCTGGTGACATTCGATTCTCGTGATACAAGATCGCGCCTGCTTTCGGGCATGGGAGTTGGTCCACGGTTTTTCCCAAAGCCGGCTTCATGGCCCATGGTCCTGTTCTAAAGCTAGCATTACGATAAGACCCTGGCATACTGCTCAACTGAACCGTTGACTCGGATGCGTTATAATCAAAAGCTCGGAACGCGGCGCGTGCGACTTCGCGAGACTGTCGTTTAGAGGTCCGCAGCGCCGGTCGGTTTCCTTCTCTCGTCGGGGAGTGGCTCAGCCTGGTAGAGCACCTGGTTCGGGACCAGGGGGTCGGAGGTTCAAATCCTCTCTCCCCGACCAATCTTTTCAAATAGATGGATCGCATTTCTGGATTTTCGTCTACAGCGGTGTAGGCAAAATTGAGGCTGCCAAATCCTTAGAGTTCAACTGACCTGCCTCGTTTTTCTCATCCATGTAGAACTGAGGATCTCAGCGTTTCGGCGAACTCGTTGGGCGTGCGATAGCCCCGACTACTGTGGGGTCGCTCGCTGTTGTACTCCTTATGCCAGTTAGAAATCTTCGTTCTAGCATCGGCTAGGTTCCGAAACCAGCTGGCGTTTAAACACTCATCTCGCAGTCGTCCATTGAAGCTTTCGACGTGGCCGTTCTGCATGGGCCGCCCCGGCTGAATGTGGATCAACTGGATTTTACGATCCTCGCACCAGCCCAAGAAATGCCGCGAGGTCAGTTCCGGCCCGTTGTCACAACGAATCGACTCCGGCATGCCTCGCTGCTCGATCGCTTGTTCTAGAGCGCGAGTTACACGCTGACTCGACAAACTCGTATCCACTTCCAAGGTCAGGCACTCGCGGGTGAATGCATCGACGATGGCCAGGATGCGGATCGCGCGGCCTGTGGCCAAGGCGTCGCAGGCAAAATCTAACGCCCATTCCTGATTGGAGCGCAACAGTAGCCGTCCTTCGTTCGCCGGACGCACCAATCGTTTCCTCCTCAGCCGCCGAACCATCAGTCGCTCCTCCCGATACAGTCGATAAATCCGCTGGGCACTGGCCGACTGTCGATGTTTGCTCAACAGCACATGCAGTCGCCGGTACCCGTAGCGCGGCTTCTGTCGCGCCAGCTTCACCAACTCTTCTCGCAGTTGCGCGTTGTGGTCCGCTCGCCGCTCATAACGATAACTGCTGCGGTCTAGCTCCACGAGCCTGCAAGCCCGGCGCTCACTCATGGCGAACTCCTTCATGGCAAACGCCGCGTCCGCCCTTAAGCCGGCAAGCTCCACCCGTTTTTTCGCACGATCGCCTTCAGCGCTTCTTTGTCCAGGCTGAGGTCAGCCACCAGGTGTTTCAACCGGCGGTTCTCATCTTCCAGACTTCTCAGCCGCTGCGCTTCACCCACTTCCATCCCGCCATACTTACTCTTCCAGCCATACAGCGTGGCTTCGCTGACTCCGTGCTCGCGGGCCAACTCTGCCACCTTCCGTCCCGCCTCGTGCTCTTTCAGAATCCCGACGATCTGCTCTTCGCTGAATCGCGCTCTCTTCATGGCTCCAGCCCCTCCTTCGTCGCTACTGCCGCGACGTGAGGTCCCCAATTCTAGCTGGTTGAGTTTTTCGAGGGCAGGTCACAACCAAGGGGTGCTTCGCCATTGGCCCAGGGAAGGGAGAACCATACGCGACCCTCGCAGGACGCTTTTCGTTCCTTCGTCGGGGATACCACTCGCGTAATTATTCAATTCGATAGCGGTGTCAGTTTGCTCGCCACAGCGGAAGAGTCTTTGGATTCTAACCCCGCTCACGACACTCCACGCCGCCGAAATATATCGATCGTACCCGTAGTGCGGAAGTGGCTCGACTGCATCTTCCCTTGCGATTCGTATCAGGACCGCGATCCAGAGCCGTAGCCACATCCGCAAACTTTCCGACGAGAGCCCAAACATAGAACAGCTCGGACCAGAGAATCGAGAAGGGGGCCCGGATTCGGACATTCAGCGTTGGCTCCACAGATCAGCTTGAGCCGCCGCCTATTTCCCAAGCCAGTTTTTCATCGTATCCGTCAGCGCTTGGGAGGAACCGGAGCCAGGAGCGTTTCATGTGATTCGCGGCCACGCTTATCCACAAGAACCAAGAAAGCCGTTTGTTATTCTTAAGGAATGGACCAAAAAGGATCTGCGCTGATGGGGGCAACCGCCATTTTCGCCGTGCTGTTGGTCGCTGGCATCATTTTGTTTTGCACGACAAATCAATTGGTGTCGTACCAATTGTCACCAAACCCAATAAGTGAGGTTTCGACGACAACCCAATTGATTGCTCAAAGCTCGACGAACCCAAAGACTAAGAGTTCCTCGGCGCAAAATGCATCTCCTATGTATAGTAGCGTCGCGACTGGTGACGCTTCAACCTCTATGCCAAACCGAGGTTCTGGTGACGCCTCGAACGGGTTCGAATTCTCATCCAGCATCAATTATCAGAACTTCACATACAAGATCTACTATCTTGATGCAGCGTGCGACCCGAATCCTGATTCCACGAATTGCGATGCAGCACTCGTTCAAATAAATCCTGCCACCCTTCAAGCGACGACCTTGGTTCCCAGCTTGTGGCAAGCCATCCCAGCTCTTCGAAGGGAATACGCGGGACAGGTTGACTTGCTTTTTGCAGATAGCGGCAGACTCTTCATGCACGCCTATTCAAATAATCAAAATGGCGATGATTTGGGCTATTACCAGTTTGATCTTGCAGGCAACAAGTCGACCAACCTACGAATGCTTTCCTACCACCCGGGCAACTCATCGGATCCTTCACCGGCTCTCGTTACGTGATCGACGACTATGTTACTGCGTCATCCACAGAGCGAGTGGTAGTTTTCAGCGTGACTGAGAACAGGGATGTGTACGCGGAGAACTTACTCCCATATCAGATCCTTTTGGGATGGGATAAATGGACCATCAGCCGGAGCTTTTTTTACTTGGATCGCGACAGATACCGTGAGCTACACTATCTACGACTCCTCAAGACGAAACAGTGGCGGAGCATTCTCAGTCGTGAAGCAGCAAACACTTACGCTTCCGAGCGGTTGATTTCGAAACAACCACTTAGTTGAGAGAAAAGTGCTTCCAAGAAGTTACCTTTCAGCTCGCGCAAAGCGATCATTTGCGTTGGTTTTCCCACAATCACGTATCCCTCCTTTCGCACGCTCTAGCAGCTTCACAGGCTGCAGAGAGAATTCGGCAAGCAAACCGTGAGATGGGCTTTCGCATTCTGGCCGGCTATTAGTGCTTGTCCGCTGGGCAGGTGAGTACGAATTGCCTCCATAACGTTGTGTTTACAAGTCCCATAAAGGTTGTGTATGGGTCAGTTCCGGTCCACACCAGCCGTATGGATCGACACCGCGGAGATTTTTCCCAAGAACTTGGTCCACCTCAAAATGCAGGTGTGGTCCAACGCCGCCCCACCCATCAGGATGCTTCTTGGTCACGAAGAAGTTCCCGGAATATCCAATAGGATTTGCGCGATTCGTTGTAACCCACTCGTCCTGTTGGGCGCATGTTGGACAAGGGACAATGGCCTGCCCGGAGCTGCACTGACTTATATTGGTACAGCGGTAGACCTGCTGTTTGGTTTTGTCGTAGTACGACGAAAGATGCATATATACGACCGTGTAACCGGAGTTGTTAATGGCATTCTTGCGTCCCCCTTTGGGTTTGGCCGGATAAGGAATTATTGTCAGAATGTGGCCGGTTGCCGGGTCTGGTACACCTGCGGCCCCCTGGAGGTGAGGTGACGCAGCCATTCAACGACGGGTAGAGCGGCTTCCCACCCTTATCTCCAAAGGCGAAATTGTAGTCAACTCCTGGGTGGCTGTCGTAGTAGGAGTACGCTTCTGTTGCCGTTGTCACCCGTGAGTTATAACCGTTTAGGAAGTTTGGGGATGTTGGGATTCGTGTACCCGTACAGTTTGCCACACAACCGTAGCCCTTGGCCCCGTATTTGAACATTGGCCGACTCGTGGGTAAAAGCGGAGATGGTTCCATATCCTGCTTTGTGAGACGTGCACTCATATGCCTGGGCCATGTAATGATCGAACACGGTATTGATCGGCGCATTTCCAGCCGTGCATGCACCTCCGCACTGCAAATCTTTTTTGACTGGAAATAGCAAGCTAAGAAATCCGAGCCAGTCCCAAGTATCGCCGAGGAGAGAACTGTTACCGTCCAGGAAGTTCGTGTCCCCTCCAAAGAGAAGTCCCCGGCCAGTTGCGATGTCAAAAACCAGGGAAGAACCCCCTCTCGCCGGGGGATTCAGGTGAGGGGAAGATGCAGTCCCAGTTAGCGCCGTCCCAAACCCATGTATCAGCGAGACCAAGATCGGTTGAGGAATCGAAACCGCCAAACAATACAACCTGACTGTGTGCCGGATCGTCTGTCATCTGGGAGTAAAATCGCGAGGAAGGCATCGAAGACGGAGTTTGTTGCACCCAGTTGTTTCCGCTCCATGTCCACGTTTGCCGATAGACACTGTCGTAGAGAGTTATCGTCTGGTGAGTTGTATCTAAACAATGAGATCAGAAATGTCGGCTGGCGGAGAGTTTATCGGATTCAATTGTTGTCCAGTTTGCGCCATCCCAACTCCACGTATCGTTTAGGTATCCAAGGCTTCCATTGTGGCCGCCAAACAGAATGACCTGACCTCGGAGTGGGTCATAAGCCATCGAGGTGCAACAGCGCGCAGGGGGACTGTTGGCGGGCGTCACTTGGGTCCAATTCTGTCCATCCCAAACCCATGTGTCGCCAAGATCTCCAGACGGTCCTAGTCCCCCGAACATTACGACTTGTCCGTGTGCAGCATCAAAAGCTGCAGCGGAAGAACCCCGAATTGAAGGAGCAATCGAGGGAAACTTTTGCGTCCAGTTCTGTCCGTCCCAAACCCAAGTGTCATTCAATTCTTGAAATCCCGAGATCTCTCCGCCAAATAACACGACTTGACCTCGGGCCGTGTCGTAGGCCGTGGTGTGGTAGCTCCTTGCTGACGGGCTTGCAGCCGGGAAGTCCTCGTTCCAAGTTTGAGCTAGAGCAAAGTTGGTGAAGAGAAAACAGCTGCAGATTAGACACAGACGCAGTTGCGCCATGACAGTTCTCTCCGAGGGGTCATTTGTGGGGCCGGGCTCGATAGAAACTTCTTATGGTGGGGGACGCAAATCGAGCGAGCCAATTCTCGCTCTTTACCCAATCTGGAGTCAAGCATGGAAATTGTTAAACAGAGCATTCTCAAACTGAGTGTGGTTGGAATGTTGTCATCGATCAGAATGCATAGCGCGGTCTGTCCACCCAAAGCTTGGGGGATCCAAAAGCATTAACGCCCCTTTTTGCTATTCGAAGGGCACGTGCGAAAGCTGCCAGTTTCCGATCAACCGGTATCGTTCAAAACCGTGTGGCACCGGCGGAAGGAAGTGCGCGCCATCGTAGGGGGCACCGATTTTTCCAAGCCTTCTGCTATGTCTCGGCGTAGGCGAGCGATCTCCATTTTTATTGCTGATGCTCGAAGAGCCCGACCTTTCAGAAGCAATTTCAAGAACCGATGCTCGTTGACCATTCTCACGATTTCTGCTGCCGCCAGCCCCCGGCCGTGAAAGAGAAGACAATTAAAGAGCGCTGCACGTACCGGGGTGGAGTGGATGTCTGCCTGACTTGTGCCGTAGGACACCGATGCTCCAACCCATTCACAATGCCCGCAGTGATGCGGGACTGCTCCCGAGAATCGATGAATTCCGAAGAGGATAGGACCGAGCATCCGGTCGGTGGTGAGATTGTCGGCAATCACTTGGACGTACCTCACGACGGCGCCGAAGTTTGTCGACTTCACGATCACGTGAGCGCCGGTTCGCCGCGCACGATTGATGCGATCCCAATCAGCAAAGGGAACGAGAATCAACGCTTTTGTGCAGAACGATCCTTGGCCCCGTTCAGCAGCCATTCTGCAAAGCTCCGCAAGGCGAAGACCGGATCCGGCTCTTCTCGGCAAATACTCTCAGCCGCGACGAGCACATCGGGTTGCCAGTCTCTAACCGACTTCGCCGCTGCGTTCAAGTCGCGACAGATCAACACGCGGTGTCCGAAGGATTCGAGACTTGCCTCAAGGGCCTGCCCTTCTACAACCTTTTCGAGAGCAAGAATTATCTTCATCGTCGATCTCGGTCCGTACGGTCCGGCAGCTTTCTCGCGTTTAGAAAAGCGGAGGGCAGGGCGGGTTTTCCTCTGCCCTCTCGACTACAAAGCGCGCATTTGTTCTCTTCTGCAAATCACCATAGGCGAGAGCGGAAATGCTGTCTGTTGGGAAGTGTGTAGCTCTTTGTAGGGAATGTGTAAGGACTGCCGTGGAGTGTTCCTGGCGGAACCGCCCTCAGCAATTCCTTGCGTTACGCTGAAAAAATCTTATGCTGAAGACGTAACAGCGTTGGTTCGTGGGGGTTGTTCAATGAGAACCATTCGTAACCTGAATCACCGATGAATCCAACTTTCGAACCGCAGCCATCTTATAAAGTCGGCCCGCTCGTGCTAGATACGCATGCCCGCGAGGTTCGCCAAAAGGGGAGCATACTCCCACTTTCAGAAATTCAGATTGTGGTGTTTCTTCAGCTCGTAGAGCGAAGAGGTGGCGTAGTGTTGCGGGAAGAATTTCGACCTTGGCCACGGCGAAGGGCAGAAGCGGACCGCAGGCATCCGGTCGATGCAGTGATCAGCGAACTTCGGAAGGTTCTGCCAAAGGAAGTTGAGATCGAGAGGGCCTGGGGTCGCGGGTATCGACTGGCAAGCAGCGTTCCCGTGACCGAAGTAGCCGGAACATCCGTACCACCAGCAGAGCGGGCACGAGTCATTGGCCTCGACCGGATGAATATTCATACCCTGCAATCACTGCGGGCATCTATCGCGAAATATGAGGAGGTGCTACGAGAGGGACCCGACGCCGATGCCTATGCCAATCTCGCGATGTGCTATATCAACCAAGGCCACACCGGGTTTTGCCTTGACCTGCCACAGCGGACAATCCCGAAAACGCGAGCGCTCCTGGACGACGCATTGAAACACTATCCACGGTTTTCGTCGGCGTATGCGCTGCGCGCACTCACGCATCTCATATTCGAGTACGACTGGAAACAGGCGGAGGCCGGCTTGATGCGCGCCTTCGAGTTGAACCAGGACGACGAGTATGCTCACGTTATTGCTGCGCACATGGAAGTATCTCGCGGCAATTTCGGCATCGGATTGGATCACGCCCGCCGCGCTGCGGGGCTTGATTGGCGAAGTCCTATGACGGTCTTCACGGTTCCCTGGATGCTGGTTTTTGCCGGCCGAGCGAGTGAAGCCGTCGGCGAAGCTGAACGAGCGATCAAGGATTTCGATCCCTTCGCCGTCGGCCACATTATCTGCGGCTATGCTTGGGAAACAAGCGATATGCTTGCGCAGGCGATGACAGAATACAAGAACTCGCTCAAAATCTCGCCGTTTCCTGATGCTTTTGCGTCCTTAGGCCACGCTTCAGCGAAAGCCGGTGATAAAAGCGCAGCCAGATCGTACTTGGCACAACTGCGGAAGTTCGAGGGAATTGCGTACGTGCCAGGTTATCTAGAAGCGCTCGTCTACGTTGGCCTCGAAGACAAACAGCGAGCACTGGAAGCATTGGAAACGTCTTACGAGCAGAAATGTGATTGGCTCATCTACCTCAACGTTGAACGGCGATGGGAGCCTTTGAGAAGCGAGAAAAGATTCCTGGCTCTTCTGGGCAAAGTTGGTCTAGCGTCAAATCGCTCAAAAGACGCGCGACGGCTGCGATAATCTTACATCGGGCCATCCAACGACAACGAGCAATCGGCTACGTCGCCGGGCTGGCACTGAAAAACAGCTCCGCCGCGCATGGTAGCATCCGAAAAGTGCATTGAAGGTGTACGCGGCAAAAGCGTAGTCTTGCATCCACGATCAGGAAACCTCCAGGCGCTATCCATCGACCTTGTCCTGCGTGCGGACATACCTTTCGGCGGCCACTGACCGTCGAAGAGTTTAGGAATGACATCCGCATCCACGAATTGACAAGCGAGAAACATAAACGAATCAAGGGCGAGAAGAATGCTTCCCCGGCTTCTTGATCACCAGCACACTAGAATCGCGGCTTGGCTCTGAAGTCCGGCAGGCTAATTTGAACCTTGCGGGTTACCTTCCGCACGCGATCCTTTCTGTGCATGATCGTTGGGACCACATGAAACCCCGCCTTTGCCAGATCTTGCTTATAGCTCTCGAACTTTGCGTATGGCCAATATTGCTCCCGTGACGCGATGTCCCACGCCTCCTTCTGTGTGATTGAATGTCGAAAAACTCGGGGATCTTCGCGGATGGCTCTGGATCAAACATGACGTGCCACAGCAGTTGACCAGCAGCTGCAGTTGATAGGCGTTCACGGATTTCCGCCAGGGTTAGCTCGCCAAGACCGGGATCGAGAAAATAACGCCGCAGCCGGCGTCTTCGCGATCTCTTCATCACGACTATCCGCGTACCTTTAGCATCCGGAGAACGGTCGACCCGTCAAGCGTCCGAAGCGCCAGGTGCTCTCCGGGTATGTGTATGGTGAATTGAGAACCGGGTGTTTGGAGAAAAAGTTATCCCTCCGCTCAAGGAACACGCCGCTGAAAAGGCTTAAGGCTGCAGTGTCCGAATCCTGGATTTCTAAGTCGCATTTTGGCTAGGTTTTCAATAAGCTCCCTGATTGACATATTGTGATGTCAGTGGTACGAATGCGGATAATCTGTCCGTCTGGAAGTTGTTCGATGAGTATCCAACGTGTCCTCTCAGCATCCCTTCGCATTTCTTGCGACATCGATCATGGAACATGCCGGTCTTAAGCCACTCCCAGCTGGGCCGAGGTATATCTGATGTTCTGAAATTCCGAAACTCTGGTCAAGATTGACTCTTTCACTTAAGGAGGAAAGAACATGAAACGTTTACTGTTCACTCTTCTTGTGTGTGCCCTTGCCGTTGGCCTTGGAATCCAACGAGCAAAGGCTACGTGCAACAATATAACAGGCAACGGAAACGAGGATTTCAGTTGCAAGAAGATTGCAGCCTGTGGCCTGCTCTCCATGTGCATCCTCGATGAGTGTTACGAGCCGAATGGTTACGCTTGTGAGCCCAAGTCCCTCCAGCAATGTAATCTGACGGGATGTGCCTTCACTATGTGCCCGAACAATTGCTCACCAATTCAAACGCGAGCGCGTTTGGACGACATCAAACGGTAGGAGTTAACCATGAAAGACAAAGTAACATGGATTGTCCTCTATGTGGCGATGGCTGCCCTGTGCTTTTACGGGGCAGCGAAGCTAACTATGTATCACATCGCAAGTGCACAAGGCAGGATTGTTCCCTTTGTGCTTCGAACGGAGAGCTACAACTACGATAAGGGACCCAAGGGAGAATTATTCCTCAAGGAGGCTGTTGCGCGGCGCTCAGATGGAGCCACTGCCGTAATCTCAACGGTAGGGGAACCTTCTTCAGGTAACACCGTTAAGACGCTCACATTTCTTGACGGAAGATCGGTCGTAGTCTACGACCCAATCCAGGCGAAGTCGAGTTGGCACGTGACCGCGACACGCCTCGCTGGATTGAGAGAGCATTTGCTTAATCCAGCGTCAGATTGTATGCCCGAAGGAAAACGAGAAGGGAAACGAAATGTTATCGGTGACGATTTGATTCTAGGACACAAGGTGATCCGAATCGAGTCCGACTTGAATGCTGGCCGCGTAATCGACTGGAAAGCTCCAGACCTAGCTTGTGAGGCTTTGGAATTCACGTTCGAGGAACGCCAATCTGACCACTCACTCAAACTCAAGACTCACGCAAAGGCTGTGTCTCTTGACATCGGGGAGCCACCTTCCGACATTTTTGAAGCTGGCGCTGATTATGTGGAAATGAAGCCTTCCGAAGCTCAGGCTCGGTATTTCCAAAAAGTGGGTGCCCCAGAGGACGCTGCCAGCAAGCAATCGGCTGAGCAATCAGACATTGAGTATTTGCAAGGCCAACGCTGATTAGCTTGAACGATTCGGGTTGTTCCCCGCGCTGACCCCGCGTCGTTTGGGATGGCTCCTTTCGATGCGGGGTTCTTCCGATACCAGAATGCCCCGCGATTTTCTCATTTTCTCTGCAGCCTTGGCCTCATGTTCTCTTGCAGCAGCAAGCGTGCAGTGCAGGCCGACCGATTCTGAGACGTCAGTTAACGCGCTCGGAATGCATCCTCGGCCGTCGAAATTTTCGAGACGATGGCACCGTCTCCAGGGCGAGGGCGAACCCTACCCTCAGGTGAGACTCCGATGACCTCCGTAATGATTTCTTCGAGAGGGCGTGCTCTCTTTCGGATGGACCTACCCACCCGTGAGTAGCATCGACGGTCCACGACTGAAGGTTAGAATGGCGTCGGAGCGGCAGGACAAGGACAAGTACACGCACGCAGAGGTCAGGTTCGAGCACCCCGCGAGGGGGAAGAATACCTGCGACGAGTGCGCACACTTCATCCGTGGGTGGGTCGCTGGGCGGCTGGCATGTTGGTGGCTGCGAGATCGTGAAGGATCCGATCGAGCCGGAGGAATGGTGTAATAAATTTAACGCCTCCCTAGTTAAGCCGTTGAAAACGCTAAACTGACATCACGGCTGACGCCGATGGCGGCGTGGATATCCATTCTTCACTGCACCAATTTTGAGCAATTGACCCTGCTCTGACGCAGGCGTAGCTTTCGCTTTATAAGAGTCCACAAAGCTAAGGTTTATCGTCCTTCAGGTGAGTCTTCTCTGCCTCGCCCGCGGAACGTCAGAAGGGAGTCCCTCATGCCAAAAGATCGGACCCAGAAGCCAACCGCAAAGATAGCTATTGAATCGAACCCAAACCTCGAAGAAGAAATTCGCCGCCTCGCCTATGAGTTCTACGAGGAGCGCGGCCGGGAAGACGGCCGTGACGTGGAAGACTGGCTCCGTGCCAAATGGGGCATAAAGACCTCCCCCTGGACAGGTCAATTCTAGACCTCCAGGTTGGTGGGTTCAATGCCACTGAGGCATGTATTCCCGCGTTCCTAAATTCTACGGTAGTGCAATCGTTGGAACCTTCGTCCGGAGGATGATAGCGCGGTCGTATTCTCGGCCTTGTATTGAGCTGTCGCACTGCTCTGCGGCAAGCCGCCAGCGCCCCGCTGTTTTGTGAGTCCTTTCGTCGGCTCCCACACGTCTTGACGGACCCTCATGCGGTCTATACGTCAACGGGGAGCCGACGAAAAGGCTCAGTCCTCGCATCGTTCATTGCGACCCCGGCGCTGGCAGGTATGCCAACGCAAGCGCCGCTGCCATGAAAATGCTGATGCGGTAATGCTCCGGTTTCCATGGTTTGCGTCGCGGAGGAAGGAATGATGACAAGGCAGGAATGCGTTCCGCGACACGCGAGGCCAGTTCGTCCTTATTGTTGACGTTTGGGAACGCGTGTCTGAGCGCCTCACCCGAACTGAGGCGCAGCGAAATAGAGTACGCACTCGCAAGCTTCCGGAGCACAGTCGTGATCCTTGAGATCCCAGCTGCCGGTTGCCGTACGAGCACCACACGCGGCCAGTGTTCCTCGATTAGCAACTTCAGCTTCATTTTCATGGGTATCTTTACCGCATTTATGCCATGTCGGAAACTGCGTACTCCCCAATCGATAATGTGACCCGAACCGTCAAAGACAACAAACCCAAAACTTTGAGGATGCATATCAAGCGCGAGAATTTTCCCTTCCTTGCGGTTGTTCATGCCGAAGGGGGCTGATTGTGAGCGCTCGACCAGCGGTCGTTGAGCCAGCGAAGTTTCCGCATGTCTCTCGCGGTGCTCCGATGCTCTTCTTGTTTACTCTCGAGTCGCGCCCGTAATTTACCGATTCGCGCGAATACTCCGTTGTCGATCCTCATCTGAGTGCCTGCAAACAAAATTCCCAAAGGAACCCCGAAGATTGCCGTGAGGGCCAATGCCGTCCGCAGAGGCGGCAACCGATGTCCTCGTTCGTACCGGGATACCTTGCCGCCATCTTCCGTGCCCAGCAGGAACGCCACCTCGTCTTCGCTGAGACCAGACTTCCGTCGATACGATCGGAGATAATTGGTGACGCGAGAAAACATGGTGAGGGGAGACGATAGGTTCGGCACTACGACTGTTTGCTTCAGCCTAGCGGAAAATACTCATTGGCCTAGGCAGGAGTGTTTGCCGGAAGCGGCAGGAAATCCGCAGGTAGGCTGTATTTACGGGCCAAATACGTCCGGAAGGTCACCACGGGCTATTCAGCCCAAAATCGCACAGATTAAAGCACAAAAATGCATGCTCGTCAAAGTCCGCAATTCGTCCTTGGTGTGCGGCATAGGCTTGCCGCATCGGGCAAGTAATCCTACCTACCCCATGCCGTTTAGCCGCGTAGCATTTAAAGATGCCTACCCATTCGCGGAAAAATCCGGCGGATCTCAAAGACGCCGCGCTCCAGGCGGAGATGCAGACAATGGCCGAGCTTCTGCTTGGCCTCTACGAACGCGAGCGCGGAACCCTAGCGCAGAAAGAGCCAACCAGGCCCGTTGACAAGCCCAAGGCCGGCGGTACGATGAACGATGAAAGGTCGAACAACACAAACGTACTCGGATGAAGCACGGCATCATCTATTGCCGGGTTTCGTCCAAGGAGCAGATCGAAGGAACGAGCCTCGAATCGCAAGAACTTGCCTGTCGCGAATTCGCCCGGACGCAAGGAATCGCCGTCTTGAAAATATTTGTCGGTCGTGGTGAGTCGGCAAAGTTTGCCGACCGGCCCGAGCTGCTGGAACTCCTCGACTACTGCCGCAGACATAGGAATGAAATCGACACGCTGCTGGTTTGGAAGCTGGATCGGCTGGCCCGTAACGTAAATGATCACTTCAACATCAAGGCTACGCTTCTGAAATACGGCATCACCGTCGTATCCGTCACGGAACCCATCGGCGCAAATCCCGAAGGCAATCTGTTGGAGACCATTCTCGCGGGCTTTGCCCAGTTCGACAATGACGTTCGGGCGATGCGCACGGTTCAAGGGATGCGGCGCAAGCTCCAGGAGGGAATATTTCCCTGGAAACCGCCGCTCGGGTACCGCAGTCCTCAGGCGGCCACGGAAAAGAAACTCGCACCCGACGAACCTGACCAACCCGTTTTCGGACTCCTGCAAAGAGCATGGAAATCATTCGCGACCGGTGCGTACACAAAAGCGGAAATTAAGCGTCTCATGACGAACTGGGGAATTCTGACCCGCAAGGGCGAACCGATCAGCGACCAATCGCTCGATAACCTGTTTCGAAACAGATACTACGCAGGCGTCCTCATCGATCCCTGGTCAGGCGAAGAATCTGAAGGCAAGCATCTGCCCATGGTGACGCGAGAGGAATTCGCGCGGGTGCAGCAGACTATTGAGAAACGGAATCGTTCGCTTCCTCACCATCGTATAAGGGACGAGTTTCCGTTGCGCGGAACCGTTCGTTGTCCCGCGTGCACACGGTACATGACATCAAGCTTCTCCCGCGGACGACGCGACTCCTACCCCTACTATCGCTGCATCAATCGGCAATGCGGCAATGGGAAAAGCTACGCGGCAGCGGCAGTCCATGACGAATTCAGGGCATGGTTGAGCAGTATCACGCCGAAGGAAGAACTGATATCCGATCTACAGAAAACGATTCTCGCAGCCGCTGAAGAGCGTCAACGCGGACGCCGGGCACATGTGGAGCGGCAGAAGGATCAGGCCTCGCGGATTTCTGGACAAGTCAAGCAGCTCATCGCGATGAGGGCACAAAATCTGATTACCGACAACGAGTTCCTCGCCGAAAAAAAAGCCTTGGTCGCAAAGCAAGATGCCCTCGAAGGAGCATCAAGGGATCTGGGAGTGTCAGTGGCGGCTATTCGAGAACACATGGAGAAAGTGATAGGACCGCTTGGCGATCTGGCCAGCACCTGGGACCGATTGACTGCCGCAGAAAAGCAGCGGTTCCATCAACGTGTGCTTCCGGTGGGTTTTGTCACCGGACAGATTGGAACCGCCGAATTGGGGCTTCTTTTCAGGTTTTTTCGGCAGTCTGAACCACCGATTTCACATGGGGTGCCCCCCACGGTTGAGAGTTGGAACCAGCTCTTGCAAGAAATAAAGGCCTTCGCGAGCCTTTTCGATCACTCCAAGGACGAAGAAAATGACTTCATAAACCCGGTTCGAACAATTTCATAAGAATAGACCCCGTCAGGTCAGTTGGAACCGCTCTCCCCGAGCGCGAGCTTTCTGTTGCTTTACCTCGATGGTGCCCCCGACCGGGGGACCAGAAGTGTAGGCGCGAATTGTGGCGAAGAAAAAGCCAAGCCGGGCACCTTCGCTAGTGTGTTGAAGAAGCTGCCCGAGCAGCTCACCGGATCAGATGTGCAGATTAGCGCGCCGAACCGGAGCGCCTGCTTCGGGCGTTGTACACTTCTTTCGGGTAGTCTAATCACAATTATGAATGGCAATGAGCAGCGTGATCAGTGATGCACAGTCCTCCTCCGTGAGGCGACCAATGGACAAAGATGCTTTAGAAGGACTTATCTCGGTGCTCGACAATTGGGCAGCGGTCTTTACCCTGCTAGTAGTGATTGGCGTCGGCGGAGAATTGGTGATACACGTGATGTCATCACGTGCAAACAAGAAACTGATTGCATTGCAAAAAAGCGAAGCCCTTGCACAAGAGGCGGAAATTGCTAGATTGCACAGGGAAACCGAACTTGAACGCTCAGCACGCGTCGAATTGGAGGCTAGGGTTGCATGGCGGAGACTGTCAAAAGAGCAACAATCGGTGATTGCCGACCATCTCAAGCAATTTTCGGGTATGAGAGTCGGCGTATCGTATCTCGGAGGCAACCCTGAAGCGTCGCAATTCGCAGACGATATTGCGGCAACATTACAGGCGGCACAGTGCAACATATATCCACTAGAACCATTCTCCCTATTTGGAGGGTTTGGCGGCGGGGTATACCCATTGCATCCATCAACAGGTGTGAATGTTTCAACAACCGGAGAGAGGAGTCGGGAAGCAAGCGAAGCAATACAGCACGATCTGTGCTCCATGGGCTTTGATACTGCGATCACACCGAAACCCCCGGTTACTAAAACTGATGGAACTGAGCCTAAAGTTGACGTGGTGGTCCTGGTCGTCGCCAGACCTATTGCTCCACAGGGAGCAGCAAAACTCACAATCAACGCCAAAACAAGAACCTGCACTAGCAGCCAATGAACCCTGTGGACGCGAAACGGCACCACTACCCGTTCGCTCGTCCCTTGCCGCCTGCGGAACTGAGACACCTTCTTCCCGTGACAGGTGCTATTCGATCATCTTGGGACTGTTGATTGGTCGATCGTTTAGGTTTCTTGGTGCATCAAATGAAGCAAAGCGAAAATTTATTGGGCGAAACAAAGCTGAGGCATCCGTTGGCATCCAAACGTGCCTTATGTAATTTGCGCCTTTCGTGATGTTGACGAAATCTGACTGGGGAGTAAAGTTGTAACTGGTTGATTTGTCAATACCTTAGAAAGGGGATGGCCAAAAGGAAGCAGTTCTAACACTTGCCGGTGAGTGGATGCTGGTGCTAAAGTTTCCAGCTTCTTCCTCCAGAAAGACGCGCATGCCGACAAGTAGTTCCGCCACGCTAAAGGCCATACACGCAACGATGGATGTAGAAACTCCGGTCTTTGCAAATGCAAAGGCAAAAATCGCCTGGGAAATCGGCCGGCAAGTTTCTCAGATCACGCCGAGTTTGCCTACCGAAGCGCCAACGATGAGAGCGAGCAAAATTGAATTTGCCGAACCTCACAAAACGCGAGGGACCTATGCGGTCTTATTTTTGGGCACCGTCGTGGGCACTGAGCAAGAAGGAGTTTTTGTAGTGCCGGAACGGACACTTGTCGCTCTGCAGAAAATGCGCATTCCTTATCGGGAAATCTGATTCGGAATTTTAGCCGCACGCCGAATGGCTCATTACGTACGATTCGAAATCTACATTCCCGTCGCTTACAAGGTCAAAGAACCTGACCCAATAGGCCATAAGTTGCGTGAGGTTACTCACGCGCTCGACGATCAGCTAATCGCTCGTTTCATCAAAAACACTTGTGACAATTACGAAGGCATAACCCAAGCACACCCCTTGGCTCCTCCGTTGTACGCTGGATGGTGGAAGAAGAAAGGTAAGCCTCTGGCCATCGACCATCTCACTTTTCTTTTTGGTCTCGTTCGAATTGACCAGAGTCTACCGGCTCGCAAATTTTTCGAGACTTGGAAGCAACGCATTGAAGGAGAGGAGCACCAGGATCTGATTCTGTTGGTGTTTTATCCCGTTCAAACGATTGGCGACTTCTTTTAGCCCTGGCAACTTCGAATTTCGGACCGTCCCTGACAACGGTCCTTTTATTTTGGAAAATGACTTCATAAACCCGGTTCGAAGAACTTCACAAGAATAGACCGCGGTCAGGCCTGTTGGATCCCGCATCACGCTAATGGGGTTGCTTTTTGCGCACCTCAGGATGGTTCGCACCGGTCGGCGTTTGCCGCGAGCCGCGATTGATAAATCGTCGGCTCAAGAAATGAAGGTGTTTGCAAACTCCGTCATCAGATGTGCCTCTTGAAAACTGGCGCGATTTGACACAATGCGAACAACTGCTAGTGTGAGAGAAATGGAAAATCGTAGCTCTGCTCAAGACTCAATTCCGCACCCTTTCCCGGTGCGGATGAGTGAACTCTTGGAAGCGATCCAGCGGCACGAAGCCGAGGTGTTGCGGGAATTCCCGGATATCTATTGGAAGTGGCGCTCAGTCATGGAACTGCTCTCGGAGGATGGGTAGCACCTAGATGCAGATGCTGGTTTGCAACCAGGCGACCCCGGCACCACCGTCTCTACTCTTCATCGACCGGAGGATATTGTTCCGGAGCCTTTCCCGTTTTCTTCAAAATCCTGGGATATGTCGCTTTCGGGTCGGCAACCCCGATGCCGATGAGTTTGACGGCAAACTGCCACGTATCCCCGTAGTCAAAGAGGAACGTCATGCTGTCGCCGAGAAGTTTCCAGATGGCGGACACCTTGGTATGTTGCACGCTTTGGGATTGGGGATGGTCGGCGGCAATATCCGGCATGTCGGCGAAGAGCTCGTACTTGCGCTCCGAACGTAAATAGTCATCGCCCGTACGACTGAAGAACCCGAAGGCGTGGTCGAACTCAAAGCCATGGGCATGTACGATGGCCTCGGCAAGATCGTAGAGGCTCGAATCCTCATGGACCTCAAGTTCCCTCACTACGCGGGCACCACGTCTCGACCGACCTGCCAAAAGTCTGGTTGTTAGAGTGAACGTTTTCATCGGCTGCGACATTTTTATCCTACTCATCCGGCTCGATTGCGCAAGTTCCAGAAGGTAGCGCATTAACATAGCGACGATAGAAACGGGCCCGGCATATGCTCAATTGACGAGGATGTTTGCCTTTCGCGGCAACATCTCCTGCCTTTTCTTTCTCCATCCGCGCGGTAAGCTTTCACCACGCTTCGATACGGGCCTGAGTCGAAGTCAAACCAACTCAGCAGGGCCCAGTTCAAATGGTTGGACCACTGTCATACATAGGCGGGAAGCGCCGCTCGCCAAGCGGGTCATTGAGATCTTCCCGGAGCACACGACGTATGTCGAGGCATTCGCGGGCGGCGCGCAGGTGTTCTTTCATAAGGAGCCGTCGAAGGTCGAGGTCTTGAACGATCTCGACGGCGAGATCGTGAACTTCTTCCGCGTCTGCCAGCAGCACTACGAGGAGTTGCTCCGATATTTCCGCTTCGTCGTCGTGAGCCGCGAAGTGGTTTGAGCTGCTGCAAGCGACCGATCCCGCACACGCTCACCGACATCCAGCGGGCGGCCCGGCACCTGTATCTCCTGAAGAACTGCTTTGCGAGCCTCGTCCGCCATCCCAACTATCACTGGCACGTGGTCCAGCCGCCGGGATTCAACCCGGAGCGCCTTCCCGAGCTCATTGAAAACACGCATAAGCGACTGGCGCGGGTGCAGATCGAATGCCTGCCCTACGAGGAGGTGCTCAAACGCTACGACCGCCCGACGACGCTTTTCTATCTCGACCCGCCGTATTGGGGACGAAAGCTCTACCGATACAACTTCGACGCCGCGGATTTCGAGAGACTGGCGGAGCGGCTCGAGGAGGCTGCAGGGCAAGTTCGTGCTGTCGCTGAACGACGTTCCCGAGGTGCGCGCGATCTTCAACGGCTTCCGCATCCAGGGAGTCGAGCTCGCCTACACCGCGCAGAAGGAAGCCGGCCGCCGCTACAGCGAAGTGCTCATCACGAATTTCAAGCCGTAGCCCGGTTCCTGCTCAAGTCTCGACTCATGCTCGTCCTCAGCGCCCAGGGGCTCGGACCACCCGAGCCTTTTGGCTTCGCGTCCTCGTTGCGCACTTGTTACCGTTCTCGTCGGCAGCCCCCCCGACACTCAAAGCATGATTAGACTTTCCTCGAACAACTCATCGCTAGTCTTTGGAACCGCCTGCACGGCCGGCGACGCGGAGCACGGTCCGAGAGCGGAAGCCTGGATCTGGGGTTCCGCGTGGTCGAGAGCAAGTCACGCGGCGGCACGTGAGCGCTCAGCGAACGCAGCGCACGCAATGCACATCGCACGTCCTCGGGAAAACCGGAAGCGGCAAGAGTTCCCTGCTGCGTCACCTGAGCCAGCAGGACATCGAAGCGGACCGCGGGTTCCTCTACTTCGACCTCCACGGGGATGCCACGCCGTTTCTCCTGCGGACGATCAACGCGCGCGAGCGGCAGGAGCACCGTCACCTGAGCGACAAGCTCGATCTCATCGCGCCCGCCGACCCGAGTATCTCCGTCGGCTTCAATCCGCTCGAACAGCGAAGACCGGACTTTGTCCGCATCGCCGAAGTTCTCGCAGATCCTGAAGCAGCGCTGGGCACTCGATCACTTCGGCGCGCGCACCGATGAACTCCTGCGGAACTCGCTCTATGCGCTCTCGGCGAACGGCCTCACGCTCCTCGAACTGGCGCCGCTCCTCACGAATTCGGCATTCCGCGCCGCGTGCCTGAAGAGGTCGCGAACGCCGAAGTCCGCCAGTACTTCGAACTCCGCTACGACCAGGCGAGCGAAGCGATGCAGGCGACGATGCGGGAGCCGATCCTCAACAAGACGTCGGCCTTCACCGCCGACCCGCATTTCCGCCACATCGTGGGCCAACCGCATCGACGTTCTCGATACGCGAGGCGATGGACGAGGGCTACTGGGTCATCGTGAATCTCGACAAAGGGCGACTCGGCGACAGGCGCTCACCCTCGGGAGCCTGATCTTCACGATGCTGCAAGAACGCGCTCTTCGCCCGCGCGAAGCGATCGCTCTTCACCGTGTACTGCGACGAGATCCAGAACTTCGTCGCCTACGGCAGCGGCATCGAGACGATGCTCTCGGAGGCCCGCAAGTTCGGCGTCGCGATCGTCTCCGCGAACCAGTTCCTCGACCAGTATCCGGCGGAGATGCGGGCGGCGATCCTCTCGGTCGGCACGCACATCTTCTTCCAGCTTTCGAGCGCGGATGCCGCGCAGATCGCCCAGGCGCTCGACGGCGGCAAGCCGCTTGCCGAACGGCTGAAGAACCTCTACCAGCGCCACGCGATCGTGAAGACCGGCGCCGAGCGATGGAGCAGAACTCCGCGTGCCCGACGGTCCATGACACCCCGCGTCGACTACACCGACCTTGCTGAACCGTGCTCGCTATACGCCGAGGACGCGTGCGGGCGCACGATCGAGCGCGACATCGCAAGCGGCAAGCCCAGCGTTCTCGCGACGAAAGAGCGAGGCGATCCATGACTGGGAATAGGCGCGTCGGGATGGTGCTTCAGGACCGCGACCGGCAGTTGCTCGAAGAGCTGGCGGTCATGCGGGTCATTGACCGCGAGCAGGCAAAGACTGTCGCCGGCTTTGGTTCGACCACGCGCGTCAATACGCGGCTCCTGGCGCTCACCCGCGCGGGGCTCCTGCGCCGCTTCTTTCTCGGAACCTCGGGCGGCGACAGAAGGCCCTCTACACGCTTTCGAGGAAGGGGCGCAGCTCGTGGGCGTGCCGCACCGCGGTTGCCGCGGCGCAGAGACGACAAGCGCTCGTCGGCGATTGCTTCGTCGAGCATCAGATTGGCGATCAACGAAATCTATTGCGCTCTGAAGTTCCAGCCCATTCCGCTCCCGGGTGTCGCCTTCGAGCGCTGGCTATCGTTCGACGAGCCGATCGCACCGTCGCTCCTTCCCCGACGGATACGTCGAGCTTGCGACTCCCGCGGGATACTCGCCGCATTTCTCGAGGTCGATCTCGGGCACGGAGCGGCTCAGCGATGTGGAAGGAGAAGGTTCGAAAGCTATCTCCAGCTCGCGCTCTCCGGCGACTTCGAACGCGCTTCGGGCAAGCGTCGCTTCCGCGTGCTCGTCATCGCGAACTCGGAGCGGCGGATGCATTCGATCCGGAAGACCGTCGCGGCGGTCACGGAGAAGATTTTCTGGTTCTCGACGCTTCGACGATCGCCGTGACGGCAGTTCTTCCGCACGTCTGGCTCCGGCCGAAGGGCGACGAACCCAGCCACTTTTTCGGGAAACTCCCATGAAGTACTGCTACCAATGCGGACGCATGACCTCGGGCGAGCCGCTCTTCTGCAAGTTCTGCGGCCGGAGTTACGACGTAAAGCTCTGTCCCCGGCTGCACGTCAATCCGCGCTTCGCGACGGTTTGCTCCCAGTGCGGGAGCCGCGAACTCTCGACACCCCAGCCCAAAGTTTCCTTCTGGTGGAGGGTCCTCGGATTCCTTCTGCGGATTCGGCTTCGGCGTCTTCCTCGTGTATCTCTCGCTCTCCGTGCTTCGTGGAACTCCTGAAGAGCCCGTTCGTCCAGGCCGGTCTCGTCGTGCCTCGGATCTTCTCCTCCTTACTCTGTGGGCCCTCTGGACGATGCTCCCGGAATGGCTTCGGAAAGCTGATTCATCGGCTCTGAAGCGGAAGGAGCGCAAGAGATGGGCGATAAGCGGCGCAAGAGCGGTGGCAGCGGTACGAGACGGATGAAGTCGGCTTTCGGCGGAGAACGCCAAAGCCGCGAAAATCATTGGGCTTTTCGCAGGCCCCCTCGGGCAGATGCTGCCCGCACCATTGCCCGCACCATTGCCCGCACAGAGGGTGTGCAGCCAGTTGCAGCCGACCCGCTGGGCGAACCGATGCCATTAGTAAGGTAGCGGCGCTCCTCGGGTGTTCGGTCTGGACCGTCCGGCAGCGGCTACCTCCCGCTCGGCCTTCCGCACTTCCGGCTCGCCCCGACCGGAAAGCTCATGTTCTTTCAGGAACCAAATCAGTCCGCTGGGTCCTTGAGAAACAGCGACAGAAAGGAGGTATAATCCGATGACGCTCTTCAGGCGCGGCAACGTGTATCTGGGCCTACGTCTATGTGGACGGCGTCCGGCACGCCAAGTCGACCGGGACCGGGAACCGCAAGCAGGCCGAGACAGATCGAGCAGCGTTTCAAAGATGAATTGAACCTGCAGCGCCAGGGCATCAGTCAGCCGCAGCCCGAGATGACTTTCGGCGGAACTCGCTGCCCGCTTCCTTGCCGAAGGCGAACCCCGTCCCTATCACGTCGACCGATTGAAGGTGCTCTTGCCGTACTTCGGGCGAGACCCCAATCGGTCGGATCACCAAAGCCCATGGCCATCGCGACTACCGCCGCGAACGACACGCCGAAAAGCAGCGTCACCGAGACGACCGTGAACCGCGATCTCGAAGCCCTTCGCCACATGCTCTTCTGGGCCGTCGACGAAGGGCTGCTCGCGGCAAATCCCTTAAGCCGGGTGCGCATGGCGCGGGAACGGCGGAAGCCGCGCTTCGTCGTCTCGCTCGCCGAAGAGGAGCTGCTGCTCCTGGCGGCCGCTCCTCACCTGCGCTCGATCATCATCGCCGCGCTCGATACCGGCATGCGCCGGGGCGAAATCCTCACTCAACGCTGGGAGCACATCGACTTCACCCGCCGGCTGCTCTCCGTCACGCACTCGAAAACCCCGGAAGGCGAAGCCCGCGAGATTCCGCTCACCGGGACGTCTCTTCGAGCTGCTCCGCGCACAGCAGCAGACCGGAAGGCCTGGTCTTCACCTACAAAGGCAAGCCAATCCACCGGATCAAGACCGCCTGGAAGGCCGCAATCCGCCGGGCCGGAATTCGCTACTTCCGCTTCCACGATCTGCGCCACACCTTCAACACCCGACTCATGGAAGCCGGCGTCATGCAGGAAATCCGCAAGGCCCTCATGGGCCACTCAAGCGGTGAGGACGTGAATTCCATCTACACCCACATCGAGCTTCCGGTGAAGCGCGAAGCGATCCGGAAACTCGAAGCGTGGGTGGAGATGCAACATTGAAAAGAAAGGAGGAGAAAACAATGGACCAACCACGTTTGTTGAGATGGGAAGACCTGTTCCTGCCGATGCTCGCCGACTGCCAACGGGAAGCTGTAGGCGTCGATGGGCGGCTCCAAGAGGTGATCGAACGGTTGGGTGACGGAGATCATCTTGCGGCACTCGGCGCTTGGAGCGGGGTTGACGAATCGGTCCAGTACATCGGCACGATTCTCAAGCGCTTGGCGCGACTTGCCGACGCCGCCGAAGAGCGTGGTTGTCCCGGAAACCACTCGATCAACTGAGGAGTGAATTCCGAAGTAAGTGCACTCACAGAACGAACAACAGGAGATACGCCAAGAAAGGAGAAAAGTGATGTGAATGAAAAACAACGGCTAAAACTGGTTGTCGCCTACGACTCGTACCGCAACGAGTATTCCATCGCGGCGCACAACCAGACGCCCGAGGAAGCCGAAGAGTTTCTCAAACTTTGGAATCCTCATCTTCGTCCCGGGCCGCTCGCTGATCGTACTCGATCAGACGAAGCGGCACGGGACCGCCGAAACCGATGAATGCCGAGCCTGCCGTGAGACCGTAAGGCGCTGGGCCGGTATTCAGCCTCTACCGAAGTTCACAAGGAGGAGTGAATGACCGCACAAAAGTCCACCGACTCGGGATCGTCCCGGTCCTCAACCGCAACCACTGCCGTCACAACCAGCACCACAGCGCGAAAGGCTTGGAAGAAGAAAACCCCGGTCGAAGTGGTGCTCGACCAGATCAACAAGGTGCAAAGAGGACGTCGCCAAGAAAGAAGAAGAATTCAAGGCGGCCAAACGCCAGCTCGAAAAACTCGAAGCTGCAAGGAAAGTCCTCGAAGCCACATAGCTCTTTATTTACGGAGTTTGCCCACCGGCAGCTCCGTTTCCTATATTAAAAGCGTACCTAACACGGTACGCTTTTTGTGAGCGGCCATGACCAGAGCTCCGTTAGACATTTGGTCTCGAACAAAAATTATGGCCTCGCAAAATCCTTATCTGATGCGGATTATCTAGGTGCGGCAACGGCCGCGTATGGCGAAGGAAACTGCATGTTGAAGGATATCCGGTCGAGGCAGGAGCCGCTCGCTCTCTTTTTCTTCTTTCTTCTTTCTCCTCAAATAAACCACATATTTCCTTATCAAAATCATGCACTCCATCGGCATCGATATGAGCAAACGTTCCTTTCACGCGGCGTTCGACGGATCGAGCATCAGCGTCTTCCAGAATTCCTCTGAAGGAATCACGTCCTTTTTGAAACACCTCCAAATGCGGAGCATCACGTCGTCTGATACCACGATTGGCGTCGAAGCGACTGGTGCGTACCACCTGCTGCTTTGCTCGCGACTGGCAGAATTGGGATGGCGCATCTTCGTCATCAATCCATTGGAAAGCCATCGCTTTGCGGCATCTCAGAGCATCCGTACCGTCAAGAATGACCGCAAAGACGCCCATCTCATACGGCAAATGGCGGTCCTCGGTCGCGGCTATCCCTACAGTGACAGCGAAGACACGATTGCGCTCAAGGCGCTCATCACCGAGCGCGAGGGGCTGGTCTTCATGCGAGTGGCTTTGAAACAACGCGCGGAAGCCCATGCGGCGAAGCAACAAGCCGTGAGGAGCCCTCTCCACGATTGACGCACGCCAATTCTCAACGCCGTGGCGTGCGAAATTCGCGCCATCGACCGGCGGCTCGCGCAATACGCGCCGGAGACCCAACAACTACTCCGAACGATTCCCGGTGTCGGCCCCTTCGTCGCAGCAGCACTCGCCGCCTATATCGGCGATGTGAATCGGTTTGCGACCCCAGAGAAGCTGGTCGCGTACATCGGACTCGATTGCCGAGTCTTTGAAAGTGGCACCTCCGTCAAAGGCAAAGGGTACATAAGCAAGCGCGGCAACGGTGTTCTCCGGCGGGCTCTCTGGAATGCCGCGTTCACCGCTCGTCGACTGAACCCAGATCTCAAAGCGTATTTTGAGAAAAAAATCAGCGAGGGTAAACACTACAACGTGGCGTTATGTGCCGTCGAGCGAAAGCTGGTCCATCTCATTTACGCCGTATGGAAACGCGGTACAGCATTTCAAAGACAACGTGCCCCATTCAGAGCACCATTCACATAACATCCCGAGTTGATGGTCTCGCTGGGATCTGCGTATCGACCTGAAACTGAACCTGGTGGCGAGCGGCGGGCGGAGCTCGAAAGGGCTTGCCAAAACGCCGATAGGGCTACAGGGTCTGCAGCTCGTGAACTGTGATCAACAGTTTTTCGTAATTCAGCGAAGCTTCCCAGTCACCGCGCCGTTCGATAAAGTAATTTATGGTCGCATCGGATCGGGGAGCGAGCACAGTGAAGATGCTGTTCTTATCGCGTGCCACCTTCCTACTTTTTGGCGACTTCCAGAACCCGTCATAGATTGGGTTGCCAAAAATGGAGGTCATCGTGAGTCCACCGAAACGCTGGATGATTTCATTCTTGAGGCTATTCAGCTTCGCGTAATCAATCGGAACCCCAGCTCTATCGGCCAACGATACGTAAATGTCGAACCGGTACAAGTAAGGGTCGGTGGGTTCTGCAGCACTCATCCCATAATCCTCATTCAAAAAAAATAAGCGGCTGTCGGGCCGCTCATGATACCAAATCAGAATGTTAAGGTGCGTTATCGGGCTACGAGCTCATACTGGATGCCGGCCCTGTCGAGCATTGCGATGTGCTCGGGCCCAACAACGTAGGACTCGCCTGGCAATGCCTGCACTTGTCCCATGCTAATGAGCAATGCAAAGCCGTCGATAGCGCTCCCGGGATTCTTATCGTCCTTGTCTGAGTCGAACGCCTTTATCCCCTTCGATACGTCACTAGCCGACAACTGTTGTGTTTGGCTTGGCTCTGATTTTGCGCCTACTCACGGCACGCTCCGTCGTAGTGGTATCCCCTAATCTGCGCTACCGGCCTACGGCGTCGTCCAAGGCCTCCGGGACCAGTAGAAGAAAATTGAAAAAGGAACAACGGCAAGGGTCTGCCACAGGGTTTTCTTTCTGGGGTTCGACCATTGCTGTTTGTTGGAATGCCAGTACATGAACGTCACGCCGCATCCGTATGCTACAACGAGAATGATCAGAGGGACCCCAAACACCACCCACATCACTGAGACTGCCCAGAAGTCAGCGCTGCTGAAGTACCACGTTCCACCTTCCTGTTCAAAGCTGAGTGTGGTTGTTTTCGATGCTTGCTCGTCCCGGGTCTCCCAGTTAACAGTGGCATCCAGCGTCGCATGATTGGCGTCCACCAACTTGAGGCCCTTTGGAAGGTTGTAGTCTGCAATCGTGAACTTCAAGAACGGCTTCGATTGAAGAGAGTCGATTTTTCGCTTATCGCGAGATCGGGCCTCGGGGCTGAAGAACTGATCAACAGGGGCACCACTGACGGCTGCGTGCTGAAAGTCAGAGATCAGCTTCGCGATATTTGCTTGCGGATCGGATGATGGCTGCCCATGTGCGGCCCCCAAGAGCATGAATGCGAGTATCGAGAGACTCAGGTGTTTTCTGCGCATCTTATTGCGCCTCCGCGCTCACTGTTTTGATTGTCGTTGAACCCCACTGGACTTTGACATCTGCACCAAGCAAGGCATTTGCGCCTATCGAGAAGCCGCTCTTTGTGATGGAAATTTGTCCACCAGCAGCACCGGCATTCACGGTGCCGGCGAGTGTAAGTTTGCCGATGTTCAGACTTCCTCCGAAGCTGACCAAACTAGCCTCGGCCTGGGCCGTCACACCGCTGGTTCCAGCACTCGCACCTGCGCCTGCGGTAAAGGAACTCACTGACACCGTTCCGTTCGCTAGGCCGGGGCCACCGTTTGGATTGCTGGAAAAGTTCAGCTCAGACTTCACACCGTGGACCTCTGCATCGAGAGAGGCTTTGGCGGAAAGTTGCGAGGGATTGGCTGATGCGCTACCGCTGACGCTTCCCCCTATGATTTTTGTATTTCCCGTGAGGCCGACACTCTTGTCTGTGGCGGGTTCATTAACAACGTTCTTTTCAATCGTGAAGCTGGCACTATGATTTTGCGCCGAATCATACGTCGTCCAGCTTCCGCTTTAACTCCTCAATCGGCCAATCTTGGTCCAGTCCTTCCGCGATAAGGTTCAACTGCTCCTTTCCCTGTTGCACCTGATGGCGGTCAGGTTTAACCCGAACTAGAAATAGGTTTCTTTGGTGGAAATTGCCCCAGTAGTGGATTGCAGATTCGTACGCAAGACCGGCTACCGGCTCACGAACCGGATCAACAAGGCTCTTAAACTGTGCCCAGAAATCTTTCTCAGGAACCGTTTGCGTAGCAGCGGCCCGAAGTAAGGTTGCAAGCTTCTTTTGGACATCTAGCTCCATAATCTCACCATGGCCAGTGCTTTATATTCACGAGATTGCTGCCCGGCCCCGACGGGACGCCCGGCTTCTTAATCGTGATGTCGATGTGCGGGCGAACGGCCCCACCGGCTTCGGGTATGCCGTGAACGTCCAGCCCAATCCTGCTTCCCGTGGTTGGAGTATTCAGAATGTTGACGCCGCCGCCGCCAGCGTTCGGATACGACTGCGGCCTGACGTTTTCAGCCGCGTATGCGACGGCTGCCACTGTTCCGACAACCTGACCAAAGGCTCTTGGATCACCATTGGCTGCGGCCTTCACTGTGTTCACGGCTCCGTTAGCAATAGCCTTGGCCGTATCAACTGGATGCTCTACTGCATTGGCGATACCCTCTACGGTTTGGATCGGATGCTCGACTGCGTTTACGACGGGAGTTACAGTTGCGTCCGCAACCCCCTTCACTTCACCGACTAGGAAGTTCGCTGAGGCGTTGACCTGCCAGGAAAGAGACCACCCGCTATTTTGCGCCTGGACCTCCTGCGAGGTAGGGACAATCTTGTCGCCCGTCGCCGCATTGTCGTGTCCATCCGGATCACCCACCGTGGTCGGGTTGTTCTCTACGTAGCTGTAGAGGTTAAGACTCTGTGGATTCCCATAGTGAGCATACGGCACCGCCGCCGGTTTCTCGGCCCAGTCCGCCTGAACGAACCGGCCCCATGCGTTGGCGTAGTGCCGTGCTCCGAAGTAGTCCAGGTTCGATTCGTAGTCAAATTCCTTGCCGGTGAACTGGTATTCCTGCGTCGCCTGATTCATCACCAGCCGCTTGCCCCCGAAGGGATAGAAGTCCTCCTCGTCCTCGATTGTGCCATTCGCCGCTGTGGCAGTCACGTTCGCTGATCCCAGATAATCGGAATAGTAATAGTGCACCGCCGCACCAACATCCCGCCGTGCCAGCCTCTTGCCGTTGAAGAAGATGTACTCGTTCTGAACGTTGCCACTCAGATCGCTCTCAGTCAGAACGTCACTGCCCGGATCGTAGAAATAGGCAGTGCCACTCGACCCAGCCGCCTTCTTCACTCTGCGGCCATCCGCGTCATAAGCGTACGTGTAACCCGCCGTAGCTGTTAACCGGTTCGCTCCATCGAAGGTATAGATGGGAGTCGAGCAGGAGGAGCTGCCCAGCAAGTTGCCGGCTGCGTCATAACAATATCCGTTGGGCTGGTTCCTGACGTTGGCAGAGAAGGCGAGATTCTCTGCCGTGCATTTCGTGGGAGTAATGGTATTCACGTTACCCCAGGCGTCAATCCCGTAGGACTCTCCCCAGTTGTTGGTGAGGTTATTGACGATAACGGTGCAGTCCGTACCGCTGGTGGAGGCACTCGCAACGCGATTGAGGGCGTCGTAGGTGTAGCTGACAGTGCCGACGGTCTGACCGGACATGCCGTCACGGGCATTCGTAATCTTTAAGACGTTACCGTTATCGCCGGCGCCGGCGTGGAAGTCGTAGGTGAGATCCAGAATCAGATTGTTGCCCGAGTAGGAGTGGAGCCGCAGTGGCTGTAGACGGCTGTTGTAGGTATTCGTGGTCGAAATCGGATTCGTTGCGCCGGAGCCGTTGATCATACCAGTCAGCCCGCCAAATGGGGCATAACTCACACCCGTAGCATAATTGATGCCGTTAGCAGTATCCACAGCCGAAGTTGACCGCCCAGCAACGCTGGATGTGTATGTGATCACTCGTCCGCTTGGATACGTGATTGTTTTCGGCTCGCCATCCATGAAGTACGTGTAATTAAAGATCTTGTACGTCAGGCTGGGCGGGTTCTGGTAGGTGAGGATCACCCGTCCCATCGGATCGTAGCTGTAAACCATGCCCAGCGCACCTAAGGAAGCCGAGGCCAGCGTCACATGTCCCACCGCGTTTGTCGGCTGGAGATTCCACCAGGTTAAGGAGTCGTCGTAGCGATAACTGGAGTTCGGAGTCGTTCCATCCGAGTAGATGGTGTCTAGCGGGCGATTCAGGGCGTCATAATTGGTGGTGGCAGTCACGGTGGTGGTACCCGTCTGGTTCGGCGCCGCTGCAACTTTAGAGGTCAAATTCCCATTGTTGTCGTAGGAATAGGAGATCGTGCCTGCAGTGTACGACGATTGGTCCGTCGCTGGGCAGGTGGCCACCGAATTGACACTCGAAGTCACCTCTGGGTTGGCCGAGCAGCGCAACCGGGAGAGCGAGTCGTAAGTAAAGCTACGGTTTCGATAGTTCCCTGACGTGCTCCCGCCCTTCTGGGTAACCCCAGTGAGATTGTCCAGAACATCATAAGCGTAGTCCGTTTCGTAGTGACTGGAACCCGGATCCTCGAACACCTGAGTCATGCGTCCCAGGCCGTCGAAGCAAGATTCCCGTGTCTTGCCGGCTTCATCCGTGACGGTCGAACAGTTGCCGCTGTAGCTGGTACTAACGGTCGAACCATCGGCTTGCGCGACACTGATAACGCGATTCAGCGCATCCGAGTTTGTCGTGGTAGTCCCGGCAGGGGTTTGACAGTATGGATTTGTGACGCTCTTGAAGCTGGTGTTCGAGCCGGGCGTAAACCCATAGCCATAGTCGACCTCGGTCCAGCCGGCGTTCACGCCCGTGGTGCAGTCCGGGTCCGTGCTCAGCACGTTTAGCGGACGACCCAATCCATCAAGAGTCGTCTGTTTCTTGTGGAACAGGCTTGTATCGATCGTGGTCTTGGCCAACGCGCTGACTGGCACGGTATCCGTAAATGTCCAGGTCGTTCCACCGCCGTCCGGATAGCTGACCGAGTTCTTGCGATTCATCAGGTCGTAGCCGAACGTGGTTCCAGCACGACCCGCCAGGATGTCGTTCTCGTTCTGCGTGCCCTCGATCAAACCAGTGCAGGGGTAATAGGTGTTCTGCGTACGATGATGAACCGTTCCACTCTGCTGGTTCAATGTATTCGGCTGGGTCACGAGGGTCACAAATGCGTAGGTCGTCTTTCCGGAAGCTGTACATCCCGGACTGGACCAGAGATCGGCGTAGCTGAATGTCGTCTGGTTACCATTCGGGTCTGTCGTGGATAGTTTGTTCCCCAGCGTGTCAAATGTATTAGTCGTACTGAGCCAGGTACTACTCAGTTTCAGCCAGCGACTGGTCTTGGTCAGGTTCCCCCTAGTATTGAATCCGGTACCATGATTGGTATCATCGTGGCCCGGTACCGGTTGAGGCTCCAGAGTTGGGGCGGTGCCGTCATATGCATACGTTGTCTGGGCAATGCTGGGCCAGCTTGCAACTTCGCGTGACATTCATCAACGTCACCCCATCACACGAACCGCAGGATTTGTCGCACTCGGTAGCTTGCTATTGTGGCTCCTTCTCGAAACGCTGTTTGCCGCGCCCTACTTCCTTTCGTATTACAACCAGTTGGGGGGCGGGACATGGAACGGTTATCACTGGGCCACCGATTCAAATTATGATTGGGGACAGGATCTTCTGAGGCTTCGGTCCTTTATGGATCAACATCCGGAGATAGCATCCATTGCGGTCGGCCCTCTTGGTCGAGGTGATCCTCGATACTATCTCGGCGCCCGTGCGGTGAACTGGTCATCGGTCCAAGGGACTCCCGCAAACACCGGTATCCATTGGTTCGCTATATCGATCGACGCCCTCGAACTGGCTATGCAACCGGCAGCAGCAGGAATCACGAGAAATGCGAGTGACACATATTCATGGCTCGCCGCTTTGAGGTCACCCACGCCTGGTATGGGGAATGTTCCCCCACCTGACTACCGTGTCGGAACATCCATATTCATCTACTACATACCAAGCGGGTTGCGGCCAGCTCCTCGGAGGTCCTCATCAGTTTGAGATGAATATAGTGGAGCACACCCAATCATGGAATCGGATAGAACACGAGTTGACCATTACCCTGCACGCGGATTTTGTGGGATCCGTGACGCATAGTCGCAAGCTGGGCTGCTTGCAATGGAGGGTTCTGTCCGCTGCCAGAATTCTTGCTCTGGTACCACTTATATGCCAGCCACCAGTTTTGCAAGGAACCAGTCGCCTCCATTCGATAGTATTCCCATGACTGCGGAAGTTGGACATATCCAGAAAAGCAGCCCGGGTGCAACTCGACCGTAAAGCGATTTATATTCTGGTGCGACAGATCTCGGTAGAGCGAACCGGGCTGACCATCTTCGGTGCCATCGCAATCACGGTTCATATATATGAGTTCCGCCCTGGTTTTAACCTCCTGCTCGGCAGCCTGTTGTTTTTCCGCGAGGATCGATTTCGCGTCGGATGCGTGCTTGCCATTTGGAAATTTTGCAAGATAGTCAGCAGCGCCGGAGCCGCTGTCGGTGTTAAGACCGACACGCGTCATCCAGTATACGTCGTCATCATTCGCAAGCGCGGGGTTCCACTGTATTGCTTTCTCAAGACAAGCTCGTGCATAGTCTCGATCCTGTGTCGGTAGCAGCGTGCAGGCGCTTCGCAAAACACTACTCGCTTCGGTCAATTTAGACGGGCTCTGCTGACCTGCCTCCATTGCGTACGCAGCGGCCTCGCGCAAGAACTGTTTATCAAGATAGGTCTTAGCAGTGTCCAGCAGCGCGTTCGAGACTCTGTCTCTCGAATCAGGAACTGCTTTTGCAGCGGCCTGCAGCAGCTCAACGGGGCCCGTGGTTTTCTCAGCTGAACTTTCTGCCTTTGCGCGCTCAATGGCCCAATCAACGATCTTGCCCTTCAGAGCTGGGTCGAACGTCGCCGCCTCCTGAAGGTATGCTGCGATAAGAGAAATAGATGATTCGTCGCCTCTCCTTTCGGCAAGACCCTGCGCGGCTTCGAAATACGTCTTCGAGATTTCACTTTTGGTGTCGGCATCCAACAACAGCGCCTTGTCGAATGAAGCTCGTGCATCAATTGGGTCGCCACTAAGCAAGAATACCTTAGCCAATAGCACATAAGCTTCGGCGTTTTTTGGGTTCGTCTGGATCTCCAAATCCAATAGTTCCTTCGCCTTGCCAAGTTCATTCACTTGGATGTACGTCTCGGCATTTTTCATCTCCTTGGAGCGAGAACTGCACCCGACCATGAGCAGCGCTAGAGACAGACCAATAACAACTGATAACCGAGCCATGCGACCTCCAATTCTCCTATTCGGGTCTCCTTCTTACTCGCAACCTCCAGCCGCGGCCCAGAACATGCGATGAGGGTGAAGACTAGGTTGATACATGATCAAGCTCGCAATTGCGCCTACCCTTCGAGTGAAACAGCAGGAGCCCAATTGCGCAAAACCCCTCAATGCAAGTCCTAGCCGGCACCAATCCGTTTGAACCGCCTTGCAGTAACCGAGATCGGTACCGAGACCCTGACAGTGGCAAGGGCGTTCGAGACCGTCACCGTTAAATCGAGTCTACTACCTCGCGCCGTTTCGAGAGCATGTCAATATTGCGACTTGACGGACAGCATTTTCTACTCCGTGTGAACAAACCCTTTTCGATATTTGTGCATGTTGTAAAAACATATTCCCGATATCGAGAGAAACTTAGCCGCGAAGGTCCAATTATTGCTGAAAATAGCACTCAGAAGCGATAGTACCCAACCCGCACTCCATGCTATCAACTAAACCACGAGCGCGATTCGTCTCATCACTCTACCAAATGTCGTTCGGATGACAAGTCATTCGTTCTAGTCACAATCCGGATCGTCTGCATCAGGATTGTTTGCGTCATCATCCGAGCAGGTACCGGAAAGCTTCGTACCCGCAGTCGGATCCGTCAGCGAATACTTGATCTTGACGCGCAGCCTACGGCGCTTATACTTGACCTTATATCTTCAACCACGCTTCAATGAATGATCCACGACATAATAGAGGAAGCATGTTATTTGCCTCAGTCATATCGATACCTCTCTCCGCTATCGCAATTGGCCTTGTTCCCTTGACCTTTTTCGTAGCAAAGTATGAGGTTTTTGGAGCTCTTCTTTCCTTTCATTTCATGTTCGTAATCATCCCTTTTACCTCGGCTGTCATTGCAATCGTATCCTTATTCTTTGCTATCAGCGGAAGACATTCTTTTAAGTTCGCCTGGCTATTTGTTGTGCTGTCGTGTTGTGCGATAGCTTTTCCTTTCCTCTATATTTATTGGTCGTTCACTTTGCATGGGGGTAGATAGCCCGTCTATCCGACCCGATTCGCCCTCATGCGGAGATGTCTGTGGGCTTCGAATGTGCGTCATCGAGACCGACGTCCTACGTCAAGAACATCGAGAAGTAGCCACGTTGGCAATCGATATGGTTTTTGAATCGAGGCTACTCTTCATCATTCCTCGCGCCCCAACCCCTCTCTACTGCACAGTCAGCGTAAATTTGGTTGTCTGAAGGTTGCTACCAGCCATTCCCGTTACCGTCACTGTGTAGTTGCCGGCAGGAGTTGTGTTGGCGGCAACTGTCGAACCGGAGCCTCCTCCTCCGCAGCCTACCATAGCTGTCGCTCCGACACACATCAAGCTGATCAATAGGATTAAGGTGCTATACTTTCGGTCGAGAGCGCGTCCCGGCTTACCCAGCATCGGCAGTACGCATAGTCCGAGCAAGACGAATGCAGACGCAACCAGAGAGCTGTTACCTCGCCGCCCACTGTTTCGAATTTGAGGACTGTGGAGTGCCGCAGTCGCCTGGTGAGTACTCACGGTCAACGTTGTCTTCTGCGCGGTATTCGTGCCATCTGGCATGACGGTTGGTGGCGAGAAGCTGCACACCGAATACGAAGGCAGCCCAGAGCAACTAAAGCTAATTTGCTGCTGAAATCCACCCGCCGGCGAAACGGTGACTGTCTCCTGCGCCGATCCGCCCTGGGTCACCGTGCTCGCACCGGGGCTGATTGTCAACGAGTAGTTTGGCCCGACGATGGTTTCCTCGATCGTGGCCGATACGGAAGCAGAGAAGAAAGCGTCGCCGCTGTAGCTTGCTGTGAGTATGTCGGTCCCGACCGGCAATGAGCCGATATTGAACGTCGCTACGCCCGATGAAAGCATGGCGGTGCCAAGGCTAGTTCCGCCGTTGTAGAAGGTCACGGCCTCGCCATTTGTACTTTGTCCACCGATGGAATAAGGGCTCAAGGTTGCCGTCAGGGTGATCTGGCTACCGTGGTTGGCGGGGTTAGAACTGGAGCTCAGGCTGAGGGTCGTCGGCGAGACAATCGCGTACACGGCACTGGCAACTTCACTATTGGGGTAGCCACTGGCCACAGCAAGCGCAGATATCGTCTCGGTGGTGCTGACAGTGAGTGGCGAGCTATATTGCGCAGACCTCGCGGTCGGGAGCGTACCATCCGTTGTGTAATACACTGTCGCTCCCGGTACTGTATCACTGAGCGTAACTGTCTGTGCAGTACTGTAGATTCCGGCGGGAGGGCTAAAGATTGGACTCGACGCAGCAGGCACCGGTACATTTACGTAAACGCGATAGGGAGTACTTCCCCCCGCGATGGTGATGAATGCGCTTCCTGATCCGACCGCTGTGACGTTCCCCCGGCCATCTACCGTTGCGACGTTTTGATTGTTGGACGAAAAGGATATCTGCGGCGAGTAGGTCACGAACTCTGACGATCCATCACCGAGCGTGCCGACCACCACCAATGGCAATGTATCCCCGACGTTATCAAATTGCAAAGTTCCAGGTTTCGTCTGAACCAGGCCTATCGAAAGTGGCGTATCAACAACGAGAGAGACGGGAGCCGATACTACACTCTGCCCGCCGACCGTACCACTGATGTAGACCTGATATTGTTCAATCGGCGTCGTTGATGGGATGGTTAAGGAGAAAGTACTTTCCGCTGAGGTTTGACCAACCCACCCGCCAACAAATTCTGCCTCAACGGCGATGTGGGAAACCGATGGATCTGCGGTAAACGTGACGCTGATTGTCTGCCCTTGCTGGACGACTGTGCCATCCGCCGGTGAGGTAATCTGAAGCAAATTCTGACCGCGAGCCTCCCCGACTGCACACAAGAGCGCTAGCAGCAAAACAAGCGAGGGCTGCTTCAACGCAAAGGTGAGAGTGCTCATTGGGAACCTACATATACATGGAAGTCTGATCCAGTCTTGGCTTCGTTGAGAAGGGTTATAACTTCAGTTGCAAGTTGACTCGCGCTATCTAACTCTGCTGGCGGCGAGAAATCAAGAGCTTCCAATCCTGCGGAATGGATAATCCCTGTAAAAGGACCGCCGGAGCCAGTAATGCCGTTCTGTTGACTGTTCAGGGGAACCACGGAATCGGAGGCCCCATTGTTGAACAAAGCTGGCCATCCGGTTGGGGTTAGCGCCTGCGCAATTGGGTCGTTGGGGCATACCCAAGTGCGCAGCCAATATGAATCCGAAAAGAACGCTCCCAGGTTCGCAATATTGGCACTGGTGGATGTTACCGAGATGTAGGCAAGCGGAAAAGGAAGAGAAGTAGCCTGTAATGAAGCAAGCGCCGAGCTCAAGTTCGTTCCGTCACCAGTTCCCTGTAGATCGTTGACAGCCCCACTCACCGTTGCACTATTGATGGTCACGCTTGTGAACGAAGGCTGCCGATGTGTAGCCAATTGACCGCTTGTACAGTTGTTGTCCGACCTTAACAAATCGATGGCCAGAGGGCTTCCAAGGTGGGGGGTGCCCACTGTGATGAGCTTGTCGATCAAGCCCTGGCCGTATGTGTCGCTCCTCATAAAGTCGACCACTGAAGCCAGACGTCGGGCGATATCTCCACCCATACTATGGCCGACGACATCCACCTGAACGGCTGCTACATTTTGCGAGGATTTGAAGTCGTTGATATACGACCGAATAGTCTTCTCCACCGATATCGCGTTATAGTTGAAGCCGAGTGCGTTAGCGCGTATTTTCGTCAAGTCGACCCCAGAGTACGAGGGTGATGTTGCAGTAATTCCAGGGACGAAGCCGCTGTAGTCTGCGTACCCCACATGAAAGCGGTTTTGAGGATCACTTACGAGCGGTGTGAATCCGCTCCAATCCGAATTTGTTCCCCACAACCCGTGGATAACTACAACAGGCGGTCTCACTACATTTATCGTAGTCGTCGCTTGCGAGGTGCCTCCAATCTGTAAGGTAACCGACCGATTGGCTAGGCCATCGTCCGATGAATCGCGTGTAAAGTTACTCGGAGCCAGGTAAACCGCAAAGGCCATCGCGCCCCCGCTTGTGTCCGTAGCCGTCGCCGTCAGTGTGTTAGCAGCGCTCGTCGGTACTTCGCCGACTTGGAAAAGGCCGCCAATTGAACTTTGATCTGCAGGGTTTCCGTTTTCGTCCAGAAGCGACAGGTTGAACGTGTTACCAGCTTTCGATGCAAGGATACGAACTAGTA
>CAVQFB010000005.1:0-354886 GCA_963711675.1 uncultured Acidobacteriota bacterium
GGGTCAGTTCCTTCTCATCAATGCCTCGGGATTCTTCGTGAAGAAGAAGCCGAAGAATGAGTTGACGGACGAGGGCGTCGCTGCCATAGCCGACGTCTTCCAGAGGTGGGAGTCGCGAGAAAAGCTGAGCCGGGTGGTCACCTTGAGCAGGTTCGCGAAGCGGATTACAACTTGAGTCCGTCGCTGTTCGTGGAGACGAACGACAAATCCAATCACCGATCTCTTAGAAGCATCCTCGCTGACCTTTCCGCTGCCCGCAAGGCATGTGAGTCTGGGATGTGCAATCTTGACCAAATTCTCCAAGAATTGGGGTTGGAGAATGTCGAGTGACGAGCGAAACACAATGGCGCACTGCTGTCCTCACCGATGTTTGCTCGCTCCGCGTAGATACTATCGCTCCGCAGGACGCTCTTGAGCTTCCGTATGTTGGACTTGAGCACATTGACTCTCGCCAGCCGACACTCCGCCGAACCGGGAACGCAGCGGAGGTCAGAAGCGCAAAAAATCGTTTCCGGCGCGGCGACGTGCTCTATGGCAAGCTGCGACCTTACTTGGACAAGGCGGTGCTTGCTACGCGTGATGGGATGTGCTCGACCGATATTCTCGTCCTAAGCCCCAAGGAACAGGTTGAAGCTGGCTATCTCGTCAATTTGCTACATTCCCAGCCGTTCATCGAGCATGCGATCAAGACCACGCACGGTGTGAACCATCCTCGGACTTCATGGGGTGGGATTGGGCAGTTCCAATTCTCCTACTTCCCCCTTTTATCGAGCAGCGGGCGATAGCGCATGTCTTAGCGACTGTGCAGCAAGCCATGGAGGTGCAGCAGCGGGAACTAGCACTGGAGCGGGAGCGCAAGGCCGCGCTGATGGAACACCTCTTCACCCACGGCACTCGCCACGAGGCGAGCAAGAAAACTGAAATCGGAGATAGCCCGAACTAGTGGCGATGTGTAGCCCTGGATGCTGTCGCAGTAATTTCGTCGGGAGGTACGCCTGAGCGAACGACCAGAATTGGACTCTCAAGGTGTTCCGATGATACGGGCTACTGACATCAAGAAAGGACGCGTCTTGTCCACTGAGAGTGGTCCGCGTCAAACGCGATGCAATCCCCCGGCAAGAAACCCATACCTGTCGAAAGGCGACATCATCGTAGTGAGGAGTGGGGCTTTACAAGGTGATGTGGCTATGTATGACGGTCGGTGGGCAGACGCAGTTGCAGGCTACGATATGGTGGTCTCAACCCCTTGCTCATGAAATTGAATCCTATTTTCTCTCGCAATATCTGTTGGGTGAGGGCGCACAGCGATCTCTCAAGGGCCAAAGCGACCGTGCTGCTCAATCGCACCTAAATGCACAGCAGCTTCGGCCAGACTCTGATTCCTGTCCCGCCACGAGAAGAGCAAGAGGAAATCGGCAGATTACTGCGGGCCTTTAACTCCAAGATGGAGGCTCTCGAGCGAGAGAATGCAGTACTCGAAGAATTTTTCAGGGCATGCTTGAGGAGCTGATGACGGGACGGCTCTCTGCTCGCCGCTGATTGAGGAGCATCAAGCGCAATGAGCGAACGTTCCGCAGTCCAGAACCCGATGCTGAAGTACGCGCAGGAGATCGGCTGGGAGTACGTCAAGCCGGATGATGCGCTGGCTTTCCGAGGCGGCGATACAGGACTGTACTTCACCGGCATCCTCGAAGCGCAGCTTGTCCGCCTGAACCCCGGCGTCGTGGACTTGAGCCGAACTCCCGACATCCTGCGGCGGCTGAATCTTCTCAAGCCCACCATCGAAGGAAACCGGGAAGCCCACTCATGGCTTCGTGGCGAACAGTCGGTCTTCGTCCCCGAGGAGAACCGCGAGCGCAACGTCAGGCTCATCGACTTCGAGAAGCCTGAAAACAACCTGTTCCACGTGACGGATGAGTGGTGGCAGAAGGGCGTGGTCTTCAACAACCGTGCCGATGTGGTCTTCCTGATCAACGGCATCCCGGTCGCACTCGCCGAACTGAAGAACGCGACCAAGCAGGACGGCATGTCCCTCGGCGTTGACCAGATTCGCCGCTATCACCGCGAGACCCCGGAGATGTTCGTCGCCACGCAGGTCTTCGAGGTCACGCAACTACTCGACTTCTTCTACGGTGTGACGTGGAGCACGAGCCGGAAGAACCTGTTCAACTGGCGCGACGAGCAGCCGCGGCAACTACGAGAGCAAGGTCAAGGCGTTCTTCAACCGCCCGCGCTTCCTCCGGCTGGTTCGCGACTACGTCGTTTTCATGACGGAGAACGACGAACTCACGAAGAAGATTCTTCGCCAGCACCAGACCCGCGCCGTCGAGAAGGTCGTCGCAGCGAGTCGCTGATGCGACGAAGCGGCGTGGACTCATCTGGCACACGCAAGGCAGCGGCAAGACCCTGACCATGCTGACGGTCGCCGCCAAGCTGCTCCGCGAGACTCGTGGCGCGGAGAAGCCGACGGTGCTGATGCTCATCGACCGCAACGAACTCGAAGGGCAGCTTGTAAAGAACATCGAGGGCTACGGCATCAAGACCGTCCGAGTTGCTGACAGCAAGAGAGAACTTCAGGACATCCTCGGCTCGGACTATCGCGGGCTTGTCGTCTCGATGATTCACAAGTTCGATGACATTCCGGCGAACATCAATACCCGCGAGAGCGTGGTGGTTCTGGTGGACGAGGCGCACCGCACGACGGGCGGCGACCTCGGCAACTACCTGATGGGTGCTCTGCCGAATGCCACTTACATCGGATTCACGGGCACGCCCGATTGACCGCCTCTCGCGCGGGCAGGGCACATTCAAGGTTTCGGCGGCGACGACGAGCAGGGCTACCTCGACAAGTACTCCATCGCCGAGTCCATCCAAGACGGCACGACGGTCACGCTGAACTACGCGCTTGCGCCATCGAGCCTGCGCGTTGACCGCGACCTGCTCGAAAAGAAGTTCCTCAGCTTGGCGGAGGCCGAGGGCATCAGCGACGTTGAGGAGTTGAACGCCATCCTCGACCGGGCGGTCGAACTGAAGGAGATGATGAAGGCTCCCGACCGCATCGACAAGATTGCGGAGTACGTCGCGACGCACTTCCGCGAGAACGTCGAGCCGATGGGGTTCAAGGCGTTCGTCGTGGCGGTAGACCGCGAGGCGTGCGCGCTCTACAAGAAGGCTCTCGACAAGTATCTGCCTGCCGACTATTCCCGCGTCGTGTTCTCGCCCGCACATGGCGACAAGGAGGAACTGCAAGGCTCTCTACCTCAGCGAGGACGAGGAGAAGAAAATCCGCAAGGACTTCATCCGCAAGACGGAGAAGCCGAAAATCCTGATCGTCACCGAGAAACTGCTGACCGGCTTCGACGCGCCCATCCTCTATTGCATGTACCTCGACAAGCCGATGCGCGACCACGTGCTGCTTCAAGCCATCGCTCGCGTCAATCGTCCGTACGAGGACGACGAGGGGCAGGTGAAGCCGTATGGATTCGTGCTCGACTTCGTCGGCATCTTCGAGAAGCTGGAGAAGGCGCTGGCCTTCGATTCCGACGTGGTCGCGTCGGTCATCCAGAACATCGACGTGCTGAAGCAGCTGTTCGCCACGATGATGCAAGGAGCAGGCTCCCGAATATTTGCCATTCGCCAAGGGATGGGACGACAAGGCCAAAGAGCGGGCCATCGCGCACTTCGAGGAGAAGGAGCGGCGGGGAGACTTCTTCAAGTTCTTCCGCCAGCTACAGAACCTCTACGAAGTGATTTCCCCGGACGCTTTCTTGCGTCCCGTTCATGGATGACTACCTGGCGCTCGCCGAACTCTACGCGCTGATCCGCAGCGGCATACGGCGACCGCATCTACGTTGACCGGGAGGTCTCGAACAAGACCCGCGAACTGCTCCAGCAGCACACGATCACCGGGCAGCTTGAGATACCGGGTGCCGATTCACACGCTCGGCGCAGAAGAACTAGCCAAGCTGAAAGAGAGCGACACTTCGGACACCACGAAGATTCTGAACCTGCGCAAGATTCTCGTGCAGACGGTGCAGCAGGACGGCTTGTCGCAGCCATTCCTGCTCTCGATCGGCGAGCGAGCCGAGAAGCTGGCCGAAGCCTACGAAGACCGCCAACTCACCACGCAGCAAGCCTTGCTCGAATTCGAGAAGCTCGCCCGCGAAGCGACTGAAGCGGATGCGGAGCGGCAGCGGCTCGGACTGGATGAAAATACGTTCGCGATCTACAAAACGGTTGTCGTCGCATGCCCCGGCTCGGATGGCATGCAAGCGAAAGTCCTCAATGCCCTATTCGAGAAACTACCCGATTTCCGTTGGAACAAGGAGCAGGAGCGGAAGCTGCGAACCGAACTCTACAAAGCCCTGCGTCCGCTGGTCGGCACGGAGAAAATGATCGAAGTGGCGAACCAACTGTTGAGGTTGCAGCGCGTATGAGTGCCGCAAGCACGGCAGTCGGTCAATGAAAGACACGTAATCGTTGGCACGATGCGGAGGAACTCCGCTGGGCAGTGCGCCACTGGGCGACGAAGATCGGCGTCCGCACTCCGCAGATTCACCTGCGCGGGATGCGGACGAAGTGGGCATCGCTCTCCACGGTCGGTCGGCTGACGCTCAACACCGAATTGCTGGATTTGCCGAAGGACTTGGGCGAGTTCGTCATCGTGCATGAACTTGTTCACCTCCTCGCGCCCAACCACGGGAAGGTTTTCAAGAGCTTCATGCACGCCTATCTGCCGGACTGGGAGAAGCGAGAACAGGCTTTACAGAAGTTCAGCCATGGCAAATTCACTCGAAGGGTCGTCGCGTTTCGCTAGGCTCCTGCACGATCAAGGTATTCCAGCAGCGCTTGCTGAAGGATTTCTTGGCTCTTCTTCCGCTCCTTTGCCCGAAACGTGCTCAGGCGTTCGAACAGTTTTTGGTCAACCTTGAGAGTGAGTGCCACTCGCTCGTCCTTTGCGCTACCATCTCTCCGCTTTGCACCCCGGCGCACGCCCGCGCTTCGGCTTACGGTTCTGCTTCCCATTAGCTCACCTCGTGGAAATCGCAGTATACCTCGCACCTGCGTAGCTACGTAAGTGACGCGCAACGGCGAACGTGCCCGAGTCTAGGTTCCGTCGGGCCGGGGGCTGCTCTGAGGTCGTCCCATAAACGGTGTCCAAGACCGTCCCCCAGCACCCACGAAGAATCAACCACTTAGCTGGACGCCGAACCTCGTCCCCAAAACGACCGTTTAGGTACGATCGTACATCTACGCATCTACGTAAATACGTATTACAATGAGACATGAAAGTTGCCCTCTACTCGCGGGTCAGCACGAAGGACAGAGGACAGGACGTCGAAAATCAGCAACGCCAGCTAAGGGACTTCGCTGCGAAGCAGGACGGTTGGACAATCGTTCATGAATTCAGCGACAACATCAGCGGCAAAACCAGCGACCGAGAGCAGTTCAAGAAGATGTTCATCGCCGCCTCAAAACGCGAGTTCGATCTCCTATTATTCTGGTCACTATCGCGACTCTCCCGCGAGGGTGCGCTTGAAACTCTCCAACACCTGCAACGGCTCACGTCCTATGGGGTCGCGTACCGCTCCTTTACCGAGCCGTATCTCGATAGCCTTGGGCCTTTTCGTGACGGAGTTATCTCGATCCTCGCATGTCTGGCGCGACAGGAACGTGACAGGCTGAGCCTAAGGACGATTGCCGGACTCGAACGCGCTCGCGCACAGGGCGCGTTGGCGGTCGTCCGCGACTGGCATGTGACAGTGACAAAGTCCTCAAGCTGCACGCTGCCGGGAAGAGCCTCGCGGCAATCTCCAAAGAACTGGGAATCAGCAAAACGTCAGCACATCGGATCGTAGAGCGATCCGCAACAAAGGAGACTCGATGAAGTGGCTTTTGAATGGCGCTGCTGCAACGCGTGCTGATCCTGTTCGTTCTGGTTTTCGCTTTCGTTCATTTTGCCCGTAGCGAGCTTCTGGTTGGTTCGCGATCCCATCGGGGCGCAGGTCGTCTTTTGGGTTTCGCCGTGGGTGGTCGCCTTTTGGAGCGTAGTCGCCTACGTCTTCGTAGGTATCACGGTTCTGGAGGGGCAAGGGCAGCGTGGAAGAGTGGAAGTTGCGCCACGGCTCCTTCCTCTGGAGGCACGCCAAGACGACCGCATGGATGTTCGCCTCGCTCGCGTTTTCCTACGGCTTGGAGTTCGCTTACGTCTTCGCAATACCCCCGGCCGCTGCCGGAGCACTTCCCGATTTCGTCCTACCTGCCGCTGGCGTTCACGATCCTGTGGAGCGCGATCCTGGGTAAGGTCAATCCCCGCGTTCGTTGCCAACTGTGCTGGACGCCAAAGGCAAGCAACGATCCGGTGCAAGAACCCCGCAAAGCACCGCCTGCCGGATGGCACTCCCCTCTGCAAAGTACACTGGCGAATGTCTGCGGAGGCGAAAACCGGTAAGATCATGTTCCGCAAGCCACGCAGCCTGACGCCCGAGATCGTGGGCGAACTTCTTCGCATCCACAGTTCGTGCGTCCACGACCAAGAGGGTCAAGCTGTGGTTTGCACATTTCCGTTGGCTCGCTGACGCTGGGAATTGAATCGAGCGGCGAACATAGCGAGATGAAGAGGACAAAGGTTTCATGCGCCACGATCCAATGTGCGCAGCCCGCCCGCTGTCGGATCACGACATAGAGCGGATCATAGAAGGACGGCGTCTCGCCGATTCGATGAACGAGGAGCCTGAATGAAAACAGAAGATGAGTTGGACGCGGAGATCGCGAAACTGTTTGACGAAGATACGACCACGAAGGTCGATAAGGTCAACGGCAAGCCCTACATCTCGGACGAGCAGACGCTCCGCGAGATGCAATTCGCCGAGGCATGCGAAGAACTGGTCGCCGCCGAGGGGGAGTTCGCTGAGTGGGATGCCAAGGCGACGCAGAAATGGGCGCACCCAGACGCCGACCCAGCGAATCTGTGCCAGTGGTTCGACAGCCCTTGAGCGACGGTACAAAGCTGACAGGAAACTGTGGCTGCTGTTACCGGGGGCGACCGCTCCATGCGTAGCAACTGCCTTTACAATTCGTTCCGCCGTCACCTGCTGCGACGCGACGGCACGAAGCTACGGGCGAACGCGTGAGCAGTCTGCGGCGGCAGCCCTCAAGTTCTAATTAGGCAGCGCTAGTCTGATTCATGATCGGATCGCCTGCGGGTACGCCTGACGAGCGGAGCGAGCGAATATCCTTCATCGGTGGCTGACCAAAGAAGCGGCTGTATTCGCGATTGAATTGCGTGGGACTTTCGTAACCGACCTCAAAAGCTGCGCTGGCGGCATCGAGACCGTTGTTCAGCATCAGGTTCCGCGCTGATTGGAGCCTGAGTTGTTTTTGATACTGAAGCGGACTCATCGCCGTGAGCGCACGGAAGTGATGATGCAGTGTAGACACACCCATAGTCGCAAGCTCTGCGAGTTCTTCCACGCGCAAAGCCTTGGCATAGTTCGCGGTAATCCAAGCAATCGCTTTTGCTGTCCGATGGCTTTGGTCTCCGAGTGTTGCGACTGCGCGTAGGCGCGTTCCCGCATCTCCTTGTAGAACGCGGTAGATAATCTCACGCTGAATGAGTCCGCTCAGAAAAGGAATGTCCTGCGGGCTATCCAACAGATCGAGCAGACGGCAGCACGCGCTCAGGAATTCCGACGTCGTCTCACCGATGGACATGGCAGGGCTATCAGAAGGGGTATCCGCTACGCGAATCTCCTCACGGTTTAGCAGTTCCCGAACCATAGAGATGTCCAACCTGAGCGACAGCACGAGGCATGGGGCTTCTTCGGTAGCTTGGGCAACCCAGCTAACTATCGGCAAATCGACTGCGGTCAGCAGGAAATGCCCCGCATCGTAAATAAAACTGTTCCGTCCGAGGTTCACCTGCTTGCTGCCTTGGGCGACCACGATGATGCCCGGATGGTACGTTGTGCGGCAGGGAGGCGTAGGGGCGCTCCGCCGATGTAAGCTCACGCCAGCAATCCCCGTTATCCGATTCTCTTCATTGCCGATAAGGAGGCAATCTTCCGAGCCAGTTCTGCACGCAATTCTCTAGAGGCATTTGCTTTGATACTGGCACTTTGTGTCGTTTTCTTCATGTCAGCGATATGCTTAAGCGCACCCCAAAGATAACCCTCCGGCTGTGGCGGTGCCATTGAATTCTCTCCTGCCAAGAGAAATAGGCAATAAGTAAGGCAGGATCGGGCTACCGCTTGGTGGTCAGACGTCCTTATTGTCGGCACAGGCAATCTTCAAAGCGGGAGAAGGACTTGAAGAAGCGCTCTTCACAAATCAACCAGACAGGGAGAGAGTTATGAAAACCCCGATTTTCGGTTTATTTCTACTAGCAATGGCTGTGCAAACGTCCTACGCGCAGCAGCCGCCACCCCCGCCAAGGGAAACAATTAAGACCGCCGCGAGCCATACACCCGAACAACAAGAAATCATCGACCTCTCCAAGAAGAAATGGGATTGGATGGGGGAGAAGAAGAACGTCGATTCGTTAAAGAATTTATTTGATGAAAAAGCCATGTTTGTTCACATGGGGGGGTCTTGGGGGAAAACTCAGGAACTTGAAACGATCAAAAGCGGCGGCATTTGGTACAAGCACGCTGAAGTTTACGCAGTCGTAGTAAACACATTCGGCAACGCGGCGGTTCTTCTAAATGACATTGATTTGCAGGCGGTGGTCGGTGGAAACCAAGTCACGAATGCCTTTATGGTGACTGAGGTCTATATCAAGGAAAACGGCCAATGGAAGCTGGCCCAGCTTACGTTTTCGCATCTGCTTAGGCCTGTAAGACTGACGTCCACTAACAATTAGCCGCGCAGTTCGAGAGAGCCGCAATCTGTCACAAGACTTGGCGCTCGTGCTACGTCGGCAGAAAGACGGGAGAATAAGATGAAGAAAAGAAAATTAGGAAGTAGCGGACTGGAAGTCTCAGCCCTAGGATTCGGTTGCATGGGATTGAGCTTTGGGTATGGCCCGCCAACCGAAAAGAGCGCAGCGATCAAGATCATTCGTGCCGCTTACGACAGGGGCGTCACCTTCTTCGATACTGCCGAAGCGTACGGCCCGTTCACGAACGAAGAACTGGTCGGCGAGGCGCTTGCGCCCATTCGAGACAAGGTTGTCATCGCAACGAAGTTTGGGTTTGAAAACGGTATGCCGGGTCAGGGCACGATAGCCAGCCACAACGCATCAGGGCTGTGGCTGAATCCGCGCTGAGGCGTCTCAACACGGATGTGATCGACCTGTTCTATCAACATCGGGTTGACTCCAACGTGCCGATTGGACGTGGCAGGCACGGTCAAGAGCCTTATTCAAGAGGGCAAGGTCAAACAGTTCGGGATGTCTGAGGCAGGAGCGGAGACCATTCGCCGCGCACACGCTGTTCAGCGCGTCGCAGCGCTGCAAAGCGAATACTCATTGTGGTGGCGGGAACCGGAGAAAGAAATTCTTCCGACATTGGAGGAATTGGGAATTGGTTTCGTTCCGTTCAGTCCGCTTGGAAAGGGCTTCCTGACAGGCGCAATTTCTGAGAAAACGGAATTCGATAAGACGGACTTCCGCAATGTCGTTCCGCGATTTTCCGAGCAAGCCCGGAAAGCCAATCAAGCAGTCGTCGATGCGCTCGGGAAAATCGCAGAGCGTAAGCAGGCGACCAAGGCACAGATTGCTCTTGCGTGGCTGCTCGCTCAAAACCGTGGATCGTACCCATCCCCGGAACTACGAAGCTCCATCGTCTTGAGGAGAATCTTGGCGCAGCAAATGTGGTGCTCACAGCGGACGATCTGAAGGAAATCCACGATGCGATTTCGGCGATTGAGGTTCAGGGGGACAGGTATCCCTCGCATTTGCAGAGCCTTGTAAACCGCTAGGCAGGCGAAGTGTGCAAATTGTATGAGCCGAGAATATCTGAAGTCTTTCATCGTTCTGTGCTTAGTCGGAACTGCCGCTCTGGGTTCAACAGCCGCGCAAACTGAAAAATTCTTACCCACAAATTTACCCACAGCGAGCGGTTCGTACAGTCCTTTTCAGCGACTTGGCAGCCCCCGCGAGAACGTCCCATTCGCGCAGATAGTCGGTTAAGTGACTTAAACTGTTCATGCGAGTCGGGGGAGAATGTTGCTGTCGCCCCTGCGAAAATGTCTGCGGGTGTCACAAATGCTGATTCTCATCGAGGGTGTCAGGCTCTGCTATACTGCGCCCGCTGGCTGACACCTGATCGACCAAATTCGGTTGACGCAATTTCAAGGAGTTCGCAATGATCGTCGTAACAGGCGCAACTGGACGCACAGGGCGACGAGTAACAGAAGTGTTGCTAGCACAAGGGGAAAAGGTTCGTGCTGTTGGGCGAGATGCAAGAAAGCTCGCACCGCTAGTGGGGCTAGGTGCGGAACCTTTCGTCGGCACAGTTGAAGACATTTCTTTCCTGACGGCAGCTTTTTCTGGTGCGACCGGAGCATATCTGGTTCTACCCGAAGACTTGTCACAGCCGGACTTGCGTGCCCATCAAGAACGGGTTTCCGATTGCTACGCGGCTGCAATCGCAAACGCGCAAGTGCGATTCGCGGTTAACTTGAGCAGTATTGGTGCTCAAAACGCCAAAGGCACCGGTCTCATCGTGGGGTTACATAATCAGGAACAAAAGCTGGACGGAGTCGCAGGACTCAATGTCCTCCACCTGCGGGCGGCGTATTTTATGGAGAATCTGTTCATGAGTATCGTGCCCTTGCGCGAAACTGGGACACTGCCCGGTGGAATGCGGGGCGACGTGCCGATGCCTTGGATAGCAACGAAAGACATCGGGGCTTATGCCGCAACTCGTCTCGCAGCCAGCGATTTTTCCGGCAGTTCGATACGGGAACTGCACGGGCAGCGCGATATTTCGATGAACGAGGCGGCGTCCGTTGTGGGCAAGGCGATCGGCAAGCCCGATGTTGCATATGTGCAAGTGCCCAGTTCGATGCTTCTGGACACTCTTCTTAAGATGGGCTTGTTTCAGAAAACTGCTGAATCGGTCATTGAAATGTGGGAGGGCGCGAATGCAGGGCTTATCGTGCCCCAAGAAGCGCGGTCGGCACGAAACACGACACCCACCGCTCTGGAATCGTTCATCACAGAAACCTTCCTCCCGGCGTACTTGCACACGGTCTGAAGATGGAGCGCTCCTACCGCAATCTTGGCTACGTCTTACTTGTTCTTCTGCCAATTTTCGTCGCGGGTTTCTGGATTCCGTATTTTTCAGAGATTCCTCATTTTGACGAGACCATCACGATGGCAGTCCACGTCCACTCTGCTTCGCTGTTTTGCTTTCTCCTCCTGTTGATCGTACAGCCGCTGGCCATACGCTACAGAGCAATCCCGACCCATCGCGTTCTTGGGAAATTCTCGAACATCCTGATACCGATTGCGCTCGTCTCCTCTGTCGCGATGTTGTGGAAGGAATATCACGAGCACTTGATCGACGGCGCGACGATAAGCATGGCTCGCAACGCCGAGTTTCTGTCCGCTGCCCAACTTCTGCTTTTTGGCGCGTTGTATGCCGTATCAATCGCGGCGATTCGTCGGCGCGATGTCGCGACACACATGCGATGCATGATTTGCATCGCGCTGGTGTTGCTGCCAGCGGGAATGGCGAGAGTGCTTGGATACCTTTTCCACGTACGGCAGGCTCCGTCCCAGACTGTCTGTCTTGCTTTGATCGACGCCTTGCTGATAGCCCTAATCGTGTTCGACCGGAGCCGCCGATTGGCAGCCCGCCCTTACATTCTGGTGCTCCTAGCCTACATCGTGATCGAGGGTTCTTGGCTCACGCTCGGGCGACCCATCTAGGAGGAACGCAGTTCGTCGAATTTCGATAGTAGGGGAAACAACTTATGGCAACTTTGCACACAGTGGTACCGCCAGCCGCACAAACCGTCCGTGGCATCGAAGTCGAGAACAGATTTTTCGTTGGGATGTCGATTCTCTTGCTGGCGACTGTGCTGGTCGGATTTGCGAGGTCCTATTTTCTGGCGGGTTTGGTACGAGCGCCACTGCCGAACAAACTGATTCACTTTCACGCGTTTCTTTTCTCGTGTTGGATTCTGTTGCTGATTGCACAGGCCACTTTTATTTCCATAAAGCGATTTGATCTGCATAGGCAATTCGGCTTGTTTGGATTTGGCTTGGCTTGCGGCATGACCATCGTTGGCGTGATGGCGGCGACCGATTCGCTGAGACGAATCAAGATGGTCGGCTCAATCGACATGCGGACGTTTTACGCAGTGCCGCTGTTCGACATACTCGTGTTTGCGGTGCTGATGTTCTTCGCCTATCGCTGGAGGCACGACCCCGCGACCCACAAGCGGTTGATCCTGATCGCGTCGATTACGATCGTGGATGCGGCGACGGGTCGAGACCCCTGACAAGGATCACGACTCTGCCTTACCTCAACAACGTTTTTACCCAGCTATATACTGTGCTGCTCGCGGGATTCGACTTGTGGTACTTGAAGCGAATTCACCGCGCGACTCTGTTGGCGGGCTTATTCTCAATCGTCATGCTGCTAGTCGCGATTCCTATAGGCAGCACTGCACCGTGGATTGCCTTCGCGGATTGGATGCTGAAGATTGCAAGGACGCTCAAGGGCTGAGAGCCACCGGGGTCTTATGCCGATAGAACGCGAATTGACGCGAGGCGAATACCGCTGGCTTGCCGTCGGCGCAGCCGCCATTGCAGTCGCGGGATTCGCGCGCACTTACTATCTACGATTTCTCTTTCATACCCCCATCCTACCGCCACTCGTGCAGCTTCACGGTGCGGTCATGACGCTGTGGTGCATCGGATTTATTCTTCAAACATGGCTCATCGAAGCCCGTCGTATACGGCTGCACCAGCGCGTGGGCATATTTATGGCTGTGCTTGCCGCAATCGTCCTAGTGCTCGGTGAGACCCTGACTCTCAACGCCGTTGCGAGAGAAGGCAGGCTTCATCAGATCGGCAGGTTCCACTATCTGCTGGGAATCAACTCGGTCAATCTTTTACTCTTTGCCGGGTTCGTTGGACTTGGGATGATGTTTCGAAGAAAACCCGACATACATAAGCGCCTGATGGCGCTCGCCGCTGTTACGCTGCTGGCTCCGGCGATTGCGAGGATTGTGTTGCTCTTCACGCAGAAGCCACTCCCGCAATTTCTCGCCTTTTATGCCTGCCTATTACTGTGCGTATTGGTAGACACCCTCCGACATCGTCGTCTCCACCCCGTATTCGCAATCGGAGCGCTGGTGGTTATTGTAGCGTTCCAACTCACCTACCTTGCCGTGCAGACTCCGGTCTTGGATGAAAATCGTCACGGCGCACTTCGGCTGAGTTCCCCACCTATCCAGTCGGACGATTCCTACCCACAGATTTACCCACAGAGAACAGTTCTTACAGTCCTTTTCAGCGACTTGGCAGCCCCCGCGAGAATGTAAGTCGCTGATAAGACGTATATGCCTAGACTGTCACGGCAGAGGCCGCGGGTTCGAGTCCCGTCGTCCCCGCCATTCCTTTTAGAAGAGAGAACGTCCGGGTCATTCCACGACCTTGCGGCGGTCTTCTCGCTTGTCCCCATTGATTTTCCTCCCGACTTCAGATCACTCCTTCTCCGCCCACCGTCCCGGCATCGACATTGTCACCACATCTGTACCAGAGGTGGCAACGGGCTGGTTTTTCCGAGTGTTATAGAGTAGGCGCAGGCGCGGAGGAATCTACCCTAGGAGAATATACACATGGGTCTGCTTGAATCCATCGTGGACAGGTCTTTCCGAGATGAAAAAGCCGGCCGCGTAGTCGTTTTCCAGGGAGATCGTCGCAATCGCGGCTACGTGGTCAGGTCCGAAGCAGACGAGCTGAGGATCAGATCTTTTCTGAAGATGTTTTATTTTGCCCACCTCTCCATTCTCTGGCTGGGGATGCTGCTGGCAAATGCGTGGTCGATGTTTGTCATCGATCTCCAGCTATTCGGCAGGCCGGCCAAGCATTTACTTCCCAATGTGGCCGTGTTTCTGGCGGTCTATCTTCTTGTGGTTGGACTGCCCTATTTCTTCCTCTGGAGATCCTACAAGGCGTCGCTGGCAAACTTTGTTTCAGCGCAGGACGAAATCTCTGTGTCGGGGACGCCTGCAGGGCGGCAACCATGGGCTGCTATCTGGCTGGTGCTGTTCGGTAGCTTGATCATTCTTGCGATTATCCTCTATTTGTTGATTCGCGCCAGGTAACGTACACCACCGCGCGGCAGGGTCAGGCCGCCGCGAGATAGACGTAGCGCAGAACGAACAGGGCCGTGAGGATCCAGATCAGCGGAGTGACTTCCCGAAGCTTTCCTGCTGCAACCTTCACCACGGTAAATGAAATCAATCCCAGGCTCAGGCCGGTAGCGATACTGAAAGTGAGCGGTGTTGCCAGCATGGTGATGAATGCCGGCAGAGCTTCGCTGAACTCGCTCCACTCGACCCGAGCGACGGACTGCGCCATCAAAGTGCCGACCAGGATCAGAGCAGGCGCAGTGGCGTAGCCGGGGATCGTAGTGGCAAGCGGAGCGCAGAATGTGGCGAGCAGGAAGAGTGCGGCGACTGCGACATTGCTCAGGCCAGTGCGAGCTCCGGCGGAAACCCCAGCGGCGCTTTCGATGTAGCTGGTGACTGTCGAGGTGCCGGTTAGCGCGCCGAAGATCGTTCCGGTAGCGTCCGCGACAAGTGCGCGGCCCACGCGTGGAATCCTGCCGTTCTTAACGAAGCCGCCCTGTTCGCAAACCCCAACCAGAGTGCCCACGTTGTCGAAGAGGTCTACGAACAGGAAAGCAAAGAGGATCTCTAACAGGCCGAGGTGGCTCGCGCTGCGGAAATCAAGCTGAAGAAAGGTGGAGGAGGGGTGTGGCATCGAAAACAAAGCCGTTGGCCAGCTTGCGATGCCCCGAAGGATACCCAGAAGAGTCGTACCGAATACGCCGATCAGGATCGCGCCGTTGATCTTTCTCGCCATCAAGATGAGGGTGAGGGCGAGGCCGAAGCAAGCGGTCTGCACTTCCTTGTCGCTGAAGCTGCCCAGGCCGACGAAGGTGGCCTGGTTTGCCACCACGAGCTTGGCATTTCTCAATCCGACAAACGCGATGAACATGCCGATGCCGGCGGCGGTGGAATGCTTCAGACAATTGGGAATGCCATGAACGATCTGCTCACGGAGGCGAGTCACGGTGAGCAGAAGAAAGAGCACGCCAGAGAGAAAGACGACCGCCAGCGCCGTTCGCCAGGGCACATGCATGCCGATGCAGACGGAATAGGTGAAATAGGCGTTCAGCGACATGCCCGGAGCGAGGGCGATGGGGTAGTTTGCGTAGAGGCCCATCACGAGCGTCGCCACGGCAGCGGAGATGCAGGTTGCGAAGACCACGCCTTCGGCGGGCATTCCGGCCTGCGACAAAATCTGGGGATTGACCACGACGATGTATGCCATGGTTACGAATGTTGTGAGACCGCCCAGCATTTCCTGCCGTACGGATGTACGGTTTTCGGTGAGCTTGAAATAGCGGTCGAGCAATTCTTTTCCCCTGGTACTCGAAGTGGCAGCAATGTTAGTCGAATGGAGACACAGCGATCGCGACAGTATAGACGACGCGAATTCGGAGAGCAGAGATAGAACGTCGTTAGACGATCCGCAGACGCGCGAGCCGGGTCCTAAGGGCCGTTATGGCTGCGTTGCGCGGGGCGGCAGGGCATCCCACAGGTCGTTCACCCACTTCGGGACCGGTGGATTGTCGCGCGGTGGCCGGCCTCGCGTGATGGCCCAGTGCTCGATCCAGCCGGAGCCTTGTTCCCCTACGAATTCGTCCGGCGTGCCGTATGCCTGATCGCTGAGGGCGTTGTCCAGCGTCACAAACCGGTAGCCGCGTTTGCGTAGCAGATCAAGAAGTTCTGCGATGTGGTCAGCTTCGAGCCAGTTCGCGTGCAGAAGCAGAATCTGTTTGGGCTCGTAGCCGATCAGCTCTTTGGATAACTTCTCGTAATAATCGAAGACCTCAGTCGTGTGTGAAAAATAGGAAGTCACGAGCTTCTGTTGCAGCGCCGTATCTCCGTGGCTGCGGGCGTCTTCGTAGATGAAGGCATACATCCAGTCCCACGCATCCATCGTAATCGGGGCGATGCGATAGCTACGGCTGACGAGGAAAGCTTCCGCTTCGCGGCGGGTCTGCAGGTCGCGTCCAGTGTCGAGGTAGGGGTGGCGGAAATAGCGCATCTTCATCTTACGCTGGGCGAGCAGAAGGGAAGTGACGGTCTCGCCGCGGATGACCTCTTCCTCCCACGCCTGCAGGCCAACCTGATTGAGCGAAGCGTGGCTGAAGGTGTGGTTGCCGAGCTCGAATCCGTAGTCCAGCCACATATTGAGCGCCTTGATGCGCTCATCCACTTCGCCCAGCTTGAAGAGTTTTCGCTCATTGACGAAACCTACGGCCGGAACCTTCTGGTCGCGCAGAGTGCCGAGCAGCTTTGTGGTCATGGCCGTAATGTCTGCTGCCGTCATGTTGTTGGAGTTGCCGGCGGGCAGGTCGTCGATGGTGATGGCGATCTCGCGTTGAGCCGGAGTCTGGGCCCAGAGTGGTACGCAGGCTAACGCGAGAAGCGCTATGGCCACGCAATGTTTCTTTGGAAGCAACTTCATAAGAAGTCTCCTGAGCATTTTCGGAGTTTCGAGTCTGAAACACAGCGGCGACTACTTTGGCGTCCATTGCGGATGCGCGCTGAACAGACCATTCACAACACCGATCTGGTAGGCGACGACGAGACCGAAAGCAAGACTGATAAGGCCCGTGGCCATGCCCAGCTGGCGGGAGAAACGCTCGTTGCTGCCGACAAAACGAAACGCCGAGGCGATGCTCATCGTAATCAGCATCATGCCTGCGATGGTGCCGATGCCAAAGAGCAGCAGGTAGGCCAGTGCCCAATACGAGTTGCGAATCGTGGTCAGGACGAGCAGCGCCACAGCCGCCGAGCCCGCCAGCCCGTGCACAATGCCCACGACCAGCGGCCGGATGTGCTGATAGAGGCTGAGGCCGCCGAAGGTTCGGTCGAGTGCCGACAAAGGATTCGACTCATGTCTGTGGGCGGCGTCCGGCGAATGCTGGTGGGGATGGTCGTGAATGAAGTCGCCATGGCTGTGAGCGTGAGAGTGAGTGAAGTGGGGGGCGCCGTGAGCGTGCTCGTTGCCGGCTTCGGCGGCGTTCGAGGGCATGGAGCGAAAGAAGCTCCAAACGTTGAATGCTCCCAGGATGATCAGCATGATTCCGACCGAGAACTCCATGCTGAGTCCGATCCGCGGTGGGATCACCAGGTTGAAGAGAATGATGCCTGCGCCCACTACCAGAATGGTGACGGTGTGGCCGATGCCCCACGAAATTCCAGTCAGTGCCGCCCGCTTGAGATTGCGCTGGCGGCTGACGATGGTGGTGACGGCGACGACGTGGTCGGGATCGGTGGCGTGGCGCATCCCGAGAAAAAATCCCAGCACGACGATGGAGATCAGGCTGATCACTTAAGAAGGTGTGTCCGTGCGCAAGTTCCAAGAGGCTGCGCTTCAGACCAGACAGGATACGTGATTCACTCAGCTTACGCTATGCGGTGAGTGTGGAGGACGAGGAAAGGTGCTGCGCCTGGACACCTTGGAGACTAAGCGGAGCCTCGACCCATCTCATCCAGTGCCCGGCCCAGGCGGACGAATGCCTCGGCCGTCATCGCCTCGGCGCCACCTATCCCAACACGAAAATGCTGCGGCATTTCGAAAAAACGGCCCGGCACAACACTGGTTTCGTGTTTCGTGGTCAAGAGCGTGAACAACTCGTCGACATCTCCGTTCTTCAGCCTGGGGAAGGCAACGGTGCCGAACTCGGGACGAACACACTCAAGATCATTTCGCGAGTCGAGGAAGGCGTTCAGGTGGCGTCGATTTGAGTCGAGAATGTTTTTCGCGCGGGCGGCAATGCGATCAAGATTATCGAGAGCAATGACACTGAGAAGTTCTGCGGGATGTGCAGGCGTCGCGGCGAAGAGATCGTTCAACCTCCAGATCCGTTCGGCGAGGGCAGGCTCCGCGAGTATCCATCCACAGCGAAGACCGCTGAGCCCGTATGCCTTCGTCAGACTGTTCGTCACGAGAAAGTGATTGCCGAGGTGAAATGCAGACGGCAGGGGCTGGTCGAACAGGGTTTCCATGTAAACCTCGTCAACCAGAACTCGGGCACCAACACCAAGCGCAATCTCTCCTAACTGTAGGAGAGTTTTCGCATCCGTCAACGCACCAGAAGGATTGTGAAGGTTGGTGATGATGACGAGGCGTGTGCGCGGCGTGATGTGTCTGGTGACGATTGCGGGATCGATGCTGAAGCCGTCCTCGAAGCGACGCGGGAAGCGGCGAATTTCCGCGCCCAGGTAGCGCGCGGCGCTAAGGAGCAGTTCATACGTCGGTTCTTCGACCAGGATTTCGTCGCCCGGTTCGAACGTGGCTGCCATGGCGAGGTGATTGGACATCGAGGTGCCGGTAGAAGCCACAACGCAATCCGGTGAGACTCCGTTCTTGTGCGCCAGACGCTCCTGCAGGGGCGCGTAGCCATAGATCGTCGGTCCATTGATCTCGAGGTCGCCTAGGCGCACGGGCAACTCGGCCAGCGGATAGCTCATCACGCCGCTGGTCGCGAGATTGTAGGCTGCTGCCGAGCGCAGCTTGGCAAACTCCATGTAGGGAGAGCGGGCAGTCGTGCGGAGAAAGGTCATCGTTTAGTTTTTATCGGATGCGAGCTGGTTTCGTCGATGCCAGAAAGCATACACGGGCAGGCCCAGCAGCAGAATCGCCATGCCCAGCAAGCTATTGGAAGGGTACTGGTAGATGGTGTCGGCCACCACGAGCCACGAGGCAAGAATGAAGGCTACCGTGGTGAAGGGATGACCGGGCACACGGTATCCCGCGCTTGTTTCGTTCGAGCTGGCCGAGCCAGCGGAGCTCTGTTGCTCACACCTCCGAAAGACAAAAATGCAGGTAGCCGTAAGCCCGAAGAAGAGAAAATCCATGGAGACGACGTAATTCAGGATCTGATCGTAGCGTCCGGAAAGGGCGACCACCGCGGTCCAGATGCTTTGCAGCACGATAGCGACGACTGGCACGTGCGTGCGGGCATTCACGGAAGCGACGCTGCGAAAGAACAACCCGTCGTCTGCCATCGCGAAGTAAACCCGAGGCGCTGTCAAAATCGACTGACTGAGAAAACCAAGAGTCGAGATGGCGATCCCTAAAGCAATCAGCGTGGCGCCGCGCTGGCCGAGGGCCAGCCGCATGACGGTGGTTGCCGGAACTGTAGTATTGGCGAGTCCGTCCGGCCCAAGTGCGCGCACCGAGACCAGGTTCACCATTACATAAAGCACGATCACTCCGGCCACGCCCATGAGAAGCGCACGCGGCAGGTTTTTGCGCGGATCCTTGATCTCGCCAGCGATGAAGTTTGTGGTCTGCCATCCGCCGTACGCGAACAAAACGGGGATCATGGCAGTGCCAAATGCTGTAAGCAGGCGAAAGGAAGGAGGCTGGTCCAGCACAGGATGGCTCAGCGGGTGCGGGTCTCTTACGAAAAGCAAGCCCACAATCACCAGCCCCGCGATGGCTCCAATCTTCAGCACCATGAGCAGGCTCTGCAAACCGCTTCCCATCTTCACACCGAGGCAGTTGATTACGGTCAGGATGGTGAGCGCGAGCACCGCGACCACGCGATCAGAGAGCGGCCAGCCAGTGAGTTCGAGGAAGTAACGGGCAAAGGTGACGGTGACCGCTGCCATGCCCCCGGTTTGTACCACCAGCAGCAGAACCCATCCATAGAGAAAGCCGAGCGCGGGGTGATAGGCCTCGCGCAGATAGGAGTATTGGCCACCGACGTTGGGCATGCGGTCGGCAAGTTCGGCATAAATGAACGCGCCGAGCATGGCTATCAGGCCGCCCACGATCCATGCAGCCAGGATCAGCACAGGGGTGTGCACCTGGCGGGCCACCACGTAGGGATTAATAAAAATCCCAGCCCCCACAATGCCGCCCATCACTACCATGGTGGCGTCAAACAATCCGACGCGGCGAACGAGCTTGGCTGCGTGGGAATCGGTTCCCGGCAGGGTGCTACTCGGACCAACCTGAGGCGAGGGCATCATTTAGGCGGAAAGTCCTGGCGGAGAATCTAGCATGAGCGGGAGAACGATGTAACGAAAGCGGAAGCGACTGGTGGGGCCGCCGAACTCAGGCGCTGCGTTCCTGGAAGTACAGGCGCGGGATGCAAGAAATTGCAACTTCTGTAATGCGCCTCTTTACGATAGAATTCGCGGACTGAGGTGAGTTGAATGAAGCAAGTTTTTGGGCCGCTGGGGCAGAGTCCGGGGATCCAGCTGGGGCCATTAGAAAAGCAGATGATGGAAGAACTGTGGGCGCGAGGTAGCGCTACGGTGCGTGAGCTGTATGAAGAAGAGAAGCAGGATCTCGCCTACACCACCGTGATGACGACGCTGGATCGCCTTTACAAGAAGCGGCTGCTGAACCGAGTGGTCGAGGGCAGAGCATTTCGTTACAAGCCACGCCAGACCCAGCAGGAATTGCAACGCGTGGCGGCGGTCGAAGGTATTCGTCAACTGTTGTCTTCCGGATCTTCTTCGTCGCTTCCGCTTTCGTACCTGGTAGAAGCTTTGAGCGATCACGATGCCGAATTGCTGGACCAGCTGCAGGAGTTGGTTGAGCGCAAGCGTCGCGAATTGCGCAGTTCGGAGAAATAGGGATGTTCGTGGCTCGCGGTATTGCCGTGTCGCTCGCCGTGTTTGTTCTGTCCTACGTGGCCTTGTCTGCCTTGGTAGCTGGCGGATGGGAGCTCGTGAGGCGGGCGCGCCGCGACAGGCCGACGCGGTGTCCGGCGGACTTGTTGTTCGTGGTGCGCGCTTTGCCTCTGATCGCCTCCACCATTCTGACCTTTGCCTTCACCGTGCCTTCCTTCCTGCTTCTGGAACCCGCCGGTACAGACGAAGCCGTCGGTGCAATGCCCCTGCTCCTCGGGGCGGGATGTCTGATATTGCTGGCCGGAGGGCTGTCCCGGGCTCTCTCGGCTCAGGCGCGGAGCGTGCAGGTGGTGACGGACTGGTTAAACGGGGCGAAGCGCTTGGGCGCAGAATCAGAAGTCCCCGTTTTTCAGACCGGCAAGGGCACGCCACCACTAGCACTGGCAGGTGTGTGCGCGCCGAAAGTGCTGGTATCGGAAACCGCGCTGGCGGTTCTCAGTCCTGAGGAATTGAGCGCTGCCATGAAGCACGAACTTGCGCACGCGCGGCGATACGACAACCTGAAAAAGCTCCTGTTTCAGTTCTCACCGTTTCCCGGCATGGCGCGACTCGAGTCCGCGTGGTTGGACGAAGCCGAGATGGCCGCCGATGACGCCGCAGTCTCCACCTTCAGCGATGCGCTCGACCTGGCTTCGGCTTTGATAAAGCTCTCCCGGATGGTGCCGGTACAAACCTCTCCTGTAACGGTCGCAGGACTGCTTCACGGTTCTGTGGGATCGGTGAGTGCGCGGGTACAACGCCTGTTTGCCTGGAGAGACCTTGAGCATACCCGCAACCGCCGTTCCGGCTGGCTTTACGCAGTGCCACCGGTCATGGTGACCGCGATTGTCGTGACGGTTACATACGGCAGAGCGCTCTGGGGCCTTCACCAGGTAACGGAGTGGCTGGTTCGATAGCCCGGGCCTTCGATTTTTCTGCTCCGAGGTGATCCTCTGCGATTGGCCTTGCCTTCCCTGGCTTTCCTATCCAACTCTAACTACGCACGAGCGACCTCCGGCAACGGTGCCGACAGTCCCTTCATAACCTTCTCGAATCCTGCGAAATCCAACGACTGAGGACCATCCGAAAGCGCTCGCTCGGGGCAAGGGTGCACTTCAATGATCAGTCCGTCCGCGCCAACTGCTACAGCGGCGCGCGACATGGCTGCAATCAGGCTCTGTTTGCCGGTTCCATGGGACGGATCAGCCACCACGGGCAGATGCGAAAGCTCACGGGCCAGTGCCACGGCGGCCAAATCCATCGTGTTGCGAGTCTCGGTTTCAAAGGTCTTGATGCCTCGCTCGCACAGTACAACCTTGTGATTTCCCCCCGAGAGCAGATACTCGGCCGCCAGCAGCCATTCCTTTACGGTGGCGGAAGGGCCGCGTTTGAGCAGCACCGGCTTGTCGATCACCGCCAGCCGGCGAAGCAGGGCGAAGTTCTGCATATTGCGAGCGCCCACCTGGAGCATGTCGGCGTGCTCGCAGATGAGGTCGACATCCTCGGTACTCATGACCTCCGTCACGACGGGAAGGCCGGTTTCCTCGCGCGCTTCGCGGAGGATTTTCAGCGCTTCGATACCCAGGCCCTGGAAATCGTACGGAGAGGTGCGGGGCTTATAAGCTCCCCCTCGCAGCAGGCTCGCCCCAGCCTTCTTCACGGCATGGGCGGTCGAAAACAGCTGCTCGCGGGATTCGACTGAACAAGGGCCGGCAATCACGACGACGCCATTTCCGCCGATCTTTACCCCGCCAACCTGGACTACCGACCGCTCCGGCTTTACCTGGCGGCTGACCAGCTTAAAGGGCTGGGCGATGGAAACCACGTCTTCCACGCCGGGGGCTACTCGCAGGGCTTCAATCTCGTGGCGGCGGCCTCCGCTGCCCACGGCTGCAACAATGGTTTTCTCTGTGCCCCGGGTCACATGGGGCTGAAAGCCAGCTTCACGGATGCGGTCGATTACATGGGCGATTTCCTGTTCAGTGGCCGAATCGGACATATTGACAATCATTGGGTAGGACCTCTCCTGGGATTTAGTTCAAAAAAACAAAAGCCGCGATTCTTGAGAATCGCGGCCGCTTGACGGATACCTTAGCTGTTACGAGATCACTGTGAAGTCGATCCACCGTAACGCTCCGTCGGCGCCGCGACTCTAAAGGAGTAGCAGCCAAACGACGAAACGAAATAGGTAAATCGCGTCATAGGGCGTAGTTTCAGATCTTCAATCTCGGCTGACGACCGCCGGCTATTGTATCGAACTGGCGACGTTCGAGAAAACCGTGTTGGAGTTGGACCCGATCAGGCGGACCGTTCCGACGACGAGCACCAGGATCACAGCCAGCATCACGGCGTATTCGGCAATGTCCTGACCTTCCTCGTCTGACCAGATTCTGTGCAAGAAAACTTTCATACATCCTCCGGGGGTTGGGCTCAATTTAGGGCTGGCTAACTAGTTGGCTACATAATGACGGGCCCGGAGCGGCTTGTCAAATGCTTTGGGAAGCGGATTTTGGCAGTGGCAAAACGTTTGCACATTGTACTCGCGTGACGTTGACACGATTAGAATAGGGCAATGCCCGCCGTCCTCGAATTTGACAAGATCACGAAGGAATATCGGAGCTGGTTCGGCTCCGGGCGGCGAGTTCGTGCCCTCGATCAGTTCTCTCTGAGCATCGAATCGGGTGAAATCTTCGGTTTCCTTGGCCCCAACGGAGCGGGCAAGAGCACGGCGATCCATCTCGCGATGGGGTTCATGCGCTCGACCAGCGGGGCGGGGCGAATGCTCGGCAGGCCTTTCGGCGACGCCATGACTCGCCGCAGAGTCGGTTTCCTGGCGGAGAATGTCGCTCTCTATCATCGTCCTGCCGAAAGGCTGGTTCGGTTCTATGGAGCGCTCAACGGCATGAGCGGAAGTCTATTGGCAAAGAGGTCGCACGATGTTCTGGAGGCGGTGGCGCTGGGTGGCGAGTCACGGCGCAATGTACGGCAATTCTCCCGCGGAATGTTGCAGCGGGTCGGCCTGGCGCAGGCGCTGGTCAACGACCCGGAGTTGTTGATTCTGGATGAGCCGACGTCGGCATTGGATCCCCTTGCCCGGGTTGCGGTTCGGGAACTGCTGCTTGCCAGCAGGGAGGCCGGGAAGACAATCTTCCTGAGTTCGCACTTGCTCTCGGAAGTCGAGCTCGTCTGCGACCGGGTTGCAGTCCTCAATAAAGGCCGCCTGGTTCGCCTGGGACGAACACCGGATCTGCTCCAATCCGGACACCAGGTGGAGATTGTGGCGCGAGGTGTGCCTCCCGCCAGTTTTGCCGGCGCGGTCGCGGCCAGTGGCGTGGTCAAGATAAACGTTGCCGCGACTGAACAGCGCGCCAACGTGGAACGCGTGTGGGCCGCAGGTGGCGAGATCGTGAGCGTCAATCCCGTGCGGAAGTCGCTCGAAGAACTCTTTCTGGAGGTCACTTCAGAGACCGCCGCGAAGGCGCATGGAGGTGCAGCGTGAGGACCGTCCTGCTGATCGCCGAAAATTTTGTGCGTGAGCAGCGCTGGCCAATCCTGGTGCTGCTGCTATGGGTTCTGGTCATGGCAGCTCTTGGATTGACGGTGGATGTCCGCAGCGCACGCGAAGACATGCTGCTGATCTTCAAACAGCTTGCCATCTACGGCATGGCGTTCGCGGTGTTTTTCGGCAGCTCAGCCATCCACAACGAGCGTAAATCCCGCCGCATTCTGGCAGTGCTGGCGAAGGCGGTGGGAAGGCGGCAATACGTTTCCGGATTGCTGGCCGGAATCGTGATCGCAGTGTCGCTCTATTGCTTCTGCATGGGCCTGACCGGAAGTTGGGTTCTGGGGCAGGGCGGCTTTCCCGTGTCGTTGCTCTGGTTCATGATGTTTTCGTTCCTGATTGCGTGCCTGCTGGCCGCGGCGGTAGCGGTGTTGTTTTCCACCTTCATGCCTCCGTTGTTTGCCACGCTGACGTCAGGGGCGGTGCTGGGATTGCCGGCGATCATCATGGTCGAGTTCGGCGGGAAGTGGGGATACATCGTTCCCGTGTATCCGCTGATCGATCTGTTCCTGAAAGCTTCGTTCGAGACGCGGTGGCACGTCGATTGGGGCGTTCTGACGCTGGCGGTGGGTGAGACGCTGCTGTTCTGGTTAATGGCGTCGTGGATCTTTGCGCGGCGCGACATCGCGGTTGCCGTGGACTAGGCCAGGGCTTTCTCATCTACTGTCATCCCGAGCGAAGTAGATTCGTTCGCTTGCGAACGAATCTGCGAAGTCGAGGGAGCCCATGTTGCTCGCCCGTCAGCACAGGCCAAGCAGGGAGTTTTCTAAACCGCTGCTGAAGCCACATCCGGCCGCTCCGCTCAGGATGACGCTTTAGTAATGATTCACGTGATCAGGAACTATTCCTGCCGAGCAGGAGGCGCCGTCCCAAGCGGATGCGCGGCGGCCGCCGATGTCTCCGAATGTACCAGCTGAGCGGCTGAGGTTTGCGCGTAGGTCAGAACTTTCTCTGGCAGAACTCCAAGGTAAATGGTCGCTATCAGGCTGACAGCCAGTGCGACTCCGAGTGCGGCAGGAACCGGAGGGACGGCAGTCTCCTCGCGAGGTTCGCGCATGTACATCACCACGATGACGCGCAGGTAGTAGTAAGCGCCGATGGCGCTGTTGATCACGCCGATGATGGTCAGTCCGACCAGGTTCGCCTTGAACGCGGCGCTGAATACATAAAACTTCGCGAAGAAACCACCCGTGATCGGAATGCCGATCAGCGACAGCAGGAAGATGGTGAGCGTTGCTGCCAGGAGTGGAGAGCGGCGGCCCAGTCCGGAATAGTCCTCCAGAGTCACGTAGCGCTCGCCAAAGCCGGCAAAATGGCTTACCACGGCAAATGCCCCGACGTTCATGGCCGCGTAAGCGGCGGTGTAGAACATGGCCGCGGACGTTCCCAGCTCCGGTGCGGCCGCAAACGCGACTAGTAAATACCCGGCGTGAGCGATGGACGAGTACGCCAACAGGCGCTTGACGTTGGTTTGCACCAGGGCGCCGACATTGCCGAGGGTCATCGACAACGCGGCTGAAACCCAGATCAGCCAGAATCGCCCGGGTGCGTTGGCTTGAAAGAAGACTCGCAACAGCACGGCAAAGACGGCAGCTTTTGGGCCGGTGGACATGAGCGCAACGATCGGGGCCGGGGCTCCTTCGTAAACGTCGGGAGTCCAGATGTGAAACGGCGCCGACGCTACTTTGAAGCCCAGCCCGACGAACATCAAGGCCACGGCAACATAAGCGAGAACCGACGTGTTCGTCTGCAGAGCCTGGCTGATCGCGAGAATATTTGTGGATCCGGTGGCGCCGAACATCAAGGCCACGCCGTACAGAAAAAATGCCGTCGCAAAAGAGCCCAGCAGGAAGTACTTGATCGACGACTCGCTGCTTGAAGCGTCGCGCAAACGGAAACCCGCCAGGATGTATGTGGAGATTGATGAGATTTCGAGCGCGATGAAGATCAGGACGAGTTCGACGGCGGATGACATCAGCACCATTCCCACCACGCCGAATAGGATCAGCCCGTAATACTCACCAGCGCGAATGCGCTGCACCGCCATGTACTCGTACGACATCAGGATGACAACCGCGGCGATGGTGATGATCAGAAAATGAAAGAAGACGCTGAACGCGTCCACGCGAATCATGTTCCAGAAGCCGAAGCCGGGATACTGCGACATGTAAAACGTGGCGGCCAGGGCGGCAAGGGTGCCGACGAGCGCGATCAGGCCCAGCGTCTTCTGGCTGCGCTCTTCGTCGAGAAGAGGATCGAGGACCATCACCACGATGCCGAAGACGCACAGCACCAGTTCGGGCAGGAAGCGGATGTAGTCGGCGCCCTGCGGAATACTTTGTAGGCTCTGATCCATCGGGCTCACTGTCCCACCACCTTGCTGGCCAGTTGGGCAAAGGGAGCCAGCGCATTCTGCACGGCGGGATCGATGGCATTCAGCCAGATAAGTGGCAGAACCCCCATCGCAAGCGCGGCCACTGCCGTCGGCCACAGCGCCGTCTTCTCGCGAGCGGAAAGATCTGGCAGGGTATTGTTGACCTCGTGAGTCACCTTGCCGAAGAACACACGCTGATACATCCAGAGCAGGTAACAGGCGCTCCAGATCACACCAGTGGCGGCAAGAATCCCGTAAACCGCGCGAGCTTGAAAAGCGCCACTCAGGACGAGAAATTCTCCGATGAAGCCGTTCAGCAGGGGCAAACCCACGGACGAGAGAGTGATAAACAGGAAGAAGGTAGCGTACATCGGCATGGGAGTGGCCAGGCCGCCGAGTTCCTTGATCTCGTAGGTGTGACGGCGCTCATAGATGATGCCCGCCAGCATGAACAGCGCACCGGTCGACACGCCGTGGGCGAGCATGACAAACTCTGCGCCGTTCAATCCTGCGTTGGTGAAGCTGAAAATGCCGAGCACGACGAAACCGAGGTGACTGATCGAGGAGTAGGCAATCAGCTTTTTCAGATTCGGCTGCACCATGGCAACCAGTGCGCCATAGATGATGCCGATCAGGGCCAGAACCATGATCCAGGGGGCGTTCTGCCGCGACTGCTCAGGGAACAGGCCGAGGTTGAAACGAAGCATGCCGTAGGTCCCCATCTTCAGCAACACACCTGCCAGCAGAACGGAGCCGGCGGTCGGCGCTTCTACGTGAGCATCCGGCAACCAGGTGTGCACAGGGAAGAGCGGCACCTTCACGGCAAAGGCTACAAAGAATCCCAGGAAGAGCCACGTCGCTGCGCTGGCAAAGCCCTCTACCTGGCCGTTTTTAACCGCTGCCTGAATCGTGACGAAATCAAAGCTGCCGACTTTGGCATAAAGCCACAGAATGGCTGCCAGCATGAAGACGGACGCGATCATCGTGAACAGGAAGAATTTCACGGCGGCGTATATCTTGCGCCCGTGCCCGTACATCCCGATGAGCAGCGCCATCGGGATCAGCGTGGCTTCCCAGAAGAAGTAAAAGAGGAACAGGTCGAGCGACGTGAAGACGCCGATCAATGCGGTCTCGAGCACGAGGAGGAGGATGAAGAATTCCTTCACGCGCTCGGCAATCGACTTCCACGAAATGAGAACACACAGCGGCGTGAGAAAGGTGGTCAGGACAACCAGCCACATGGAGATGCCGTCAACGCCCATGTGGTAATGAATGTTGGGGCTGGCGACCCAGTGCCGGTCGATCTCGTAGTGAAAGCCTGCCTGGAGGCGATGGAAATGTACCGGCAAGTGCAGGGAAAGGGCGAAAGTCAGTAATGTGACGACCAGCGCGAAGATGCGAATATCCCGCTCGCGCCTGGGGAAGAGCAGCAACAACAGTGCGCCTCCCAGAGGGATGAAGGTCACCAGCGTGAGAATCCAGCTATTGAGAATTTCCGAGCTCATCGGACTCCCATCCAGACCATATAAGCAATGATCACCGCAGCGCCCACGGCCACCCAGCCCGCGTAGGAGCGAATGTTGCCGGACTGCATGTGCCGCACGGTGTCGGAAACATGACGCGCGCCGTCGGCAGCGTCGTTTACGGAAGCGTCAATCACGTTCTGATCGACTCCGTGCCACAGGATGCGTGTGGAACCGTCTACGAGAGGCGTCACGAACAGCGCAGCATATAGCTCGTCGACGTAGTATTTGTTCGCGACTGCACCATACAGGCGTCCCAAGCCGCGGGCAATTTCCTGAGGCAAGTCAGGACGGCGGTAATACAGAAGCCACGCCAGCAGCAGGCCAAGTCCAGCCGCAGAGACGGAAATTCCGGTGAAGAGCAGCTCCTGGCTGCGACTTGCTCCGGATTCAGGGACTTCGGTGCTCGCCTCGGAAGGCACGCCCTGGGCCTCGGCTGCGGGGGTGGTCGAGTGGAACACCGGGGCCAGGAATTTATCGAAGTGATCACTGCCGCCAAGAGAGGCAGGCACGCCGACCCATCCGCCAACGAGTGAAAGGACTGCGAGGATCATGAGGGGCACAAGCATGATCTTGGGGCTCTCGTGAACAGCATGCCCATGATCCGTCATGGCCATGGGCGTCATGCGCTGCGCCGTGTTCGGCTGGCTCGTGTTCCGCGCCGCGATAATCTCCGAAGAAAGTGAGGAACCACAGCCGGAACATGTAGAACGAAGTGAGGAAGGCCGTGAAGACGCCCAGTCCCCAATAGACCAGGCTGACCCGTGACGCCCGCCAAAGAATCTCGTCCTTGCTGAAGAAACCGGCGAACGGCGGAATGCCGGAGATCGCAATCGTGGCGAAGGTCATCGTCCAGAATGTCCAGGGAATTTCGCGACGCAGGCCGCCCATGCGCCGCATATCCTGCTCGCCGCTGAGAGCGTGAATCACCGAGCCCGCGCCGAGGAACAGCAGCCCCTTGAAGAAGGCGTGCGTCATCAAGTGGAAGATCGCGGCGGAGAATGCGCGCGACGCCGCATCCCATAAACATGTAGCCAAGCTGCGAAATAGTCGAGTAAGCCAGAACCTTTTTGATATCGGTTTGGGCGATGCCGATCGTGGCCGCAAAGAGCGCCGTGAGCGTGCCGATGACGGCCACGACCATCAGGGCCATGGGGGCGCGCTCGAAAATCGTGTGCGAACGCGAGACCATGTACACGCCCGCGGTCACCATGGTGGCGGCGTGGATCAGAGCGGAAACTGGTGTGGGTCCCTCCATCGCGTCGGGCAGCCAGACATAAAGCGGAAGCTGAGCCGACTTTCCCGCCGCGCCCACCATCAGAAGAAGGCCGATGGAGGTGAGCAATCCCGCGCCTGCGGTTTCCACACCCATTCCGGAGACGCTGTGAAACACGTCCCCAAAATTCAGCGACCCGAAGTGCTTGATCATCAGGAAGAGTGCGATGAGGAAGCCGAAGTCGCCGATGCGGTTGACGATGAACGCTTTTTTCCCGGCGGATGCCGCGGAGTCTTTGGTGAACCAGAACCCGATCAGCAGATAGGAGGCCAGACCCACTCCCTCCCAGCCGATGAACATCAGCAGGTAGTTGCTGGCCAGGACCAGGGTCAGCATGAAAAACATGAACAGGTTCAGATAGCAGAAGAAGCGGTAGAACCCGGGATCGTCCCACATGTAGCCGACGGCATAAATATGGATGAGGAAACCGACGCCGGTTACCACCAGCAGCATGACCAGGGAAAGCTGGTCCAGATAGAAAGAGAAGTCAGCCTGAAAGCTGCCGGCGCGAATCCAGTGCGCAAGATATTCGGTGTGGGGAAGAGTGAGAGTTGAGAATCTGGCCGCGATCACCAACGCCGCAGCGAAGGCCGATCCGCAGAAAAATAGCGCGACCGACGCGGATGCTTCACGGGTCAGGCGACGGCCAACAAAGCCGTTGATAGCCGCACCGATAATCGGCAGGATAGGAATCAGCCAGAGATGGAGAGACGGCGTCATAGTTTGAGCAGGTTCACCTGGTCCACATTCAGAGTCTCGCGCGTGCGGTAGACGGCGATGATGATCGCCAGCCCGACAGCGGCTTCCGCGGCCGCTACTACCATCACGAAGAAGACGAACACCTGTCCGCTCAGCGCATGCCAGTGCGCGGCGAAGGCTACAAACGACAGGTTCACACCGTTGAGCATCAGCTCGATCGACATGAAGATGGTGATGATGTTGCGCTTGATCAGAAAGCCCAGCACGCCGCAGCTGAACAGAATTCCGCTCAGGATCAGGTAGTAAGAAAGAGGTACCATCACGCCTCCTTCCCGGATCGCGAAGTTTGTTCAGGCTTACTCGCGAGCACGACTGCGCCCATGATGGCGATCAGTACCAGAATGGATGTGACTTCAAACGGCAGCAGGAAGTCGTGAAAAAGCAGCCAGCCGATGGTGCTGGGAGCGCCGGGCAATGCGCCGATTCCCAACTCGCTGGTTCCCGACTGCCGCAACAACGTCCAGGCAACCAGCAGGGAGCCGACCAGCATTCCGGGCACGCCAAGAATGATGGCAACCCGGCTGCCCTTTGTGTGCTCCTCTTCACCCGCATTCAGCAACATGATGACGAATACAAACAGGACCATCACCGCACCGGCGTAGACAATGACCTGCACGGCGGCCACGAACTCGGCACCGAGCAAAAGGTATTCCGCCGCGAGGGCCGCCATCACGGCGATCAGCGAGAGTGCGCTGTTGATGGGATGCCGCTGCACCAACAGGTTGATTGCGCCGGCAACCGCGACCGCTCCGAAAATCAGAAAAAGAGAAAGATGAAGCATATGAGAACCAGCTGTTGGCCCTTAGCCATTAGCTCTCGACCAGCTCGCAACGAGAAAGAATTACGATCCGTTCCGCCTTCACTTGTATTTCTCAAATCCGTTGCCACTCTGTGATGCCAAAAGCCAAAAGCTAACGGTTAAGAGCTAAGAGCTAAAAGCTAGAAGCCAAGTACTATGCACGCAAAGCCACAATCAGCGCTGTGATCACCAGATTCGCGATCGCCAGCGGAAACAGGAATTTCCAGGCAAAAGCCATCAACTGGTCATAGCGGAAGCGCGGCAGCGTGCCCCGCACCCAAATGTACAGAAAGAGAAAACAGAAAACCTTGGCCAGGAACCAGAACACGGGCAGGATCGCCTGCAATACAGGAGGACCAAAGATCGGTCCGTGCCATCCGCCGAGGAACAGCAGCGTGGCAAGGCAGGAGACCGTGATCATGTTGGCGTATTCCGCCATGAAGAACATGGCGAATTTCATGGCGCTGTACTCGGTGTGATAGCCGGCAACCAACTCAGTTTCTGCTTCGGGAAGATCGAACGGAACCCGGTTGGTCTCGGCGAACGCCGACATCAGATACACAAAAAACGCGATGGTCTGACCGTGGAAGATGTTCCACTTGGGAATGAAGCCCCAGAACACTCCCGCCTGCGAATCGACGATTCCGCGCAAGCTGAAAGTGCCCGCCATGATGAGCACGCCGATCAGCGAAAGTCCGAGCGAGATTTCGTAACTGACCATCTGGGCGCTCGCCCGCAGTCCACCGAGCAGGGAATACTTGCTGTTGGAGGACCAGCCCGCCAGCGCCACACCGTACACGCCGATGGACGTGATGCCGAGAATGATCAGCAGCCCGATGTTGACGTCTGTGACCTCGAGCGGCGTCTGGTATCCGAAAATGGTGACCCAGTTTCCGATCGGAATCACCGAAATCGAAGTCACCGCGCAGATCACGGCGATCATGGGCGCCGCGATGTAGAGCGTCTTGTACACGTACGGGGGCGTGAGGTCTTCTTTCAGGATGAACTTCACGCCGTCCGCCAGCGGCTGCAGCAAGCCAAACGGTCCGACACGCGTGGGTCCCCAACGATTCTGGATATGGCCGACCACCTTGCGCTCCAGCCAAACGCTATAGGCGACCGCGGTGAGCAGCACCGCGAGCCCGATCACGGACTTGATCGCCGAGGCGATGACGAAAGTGGTTACGCTTGGCAAATGCTCCGTCCTGACTTACGAAACGGTTCTTGACTCATTGGCGTAGAAACTGTTCGAAAGCTAATCGGCAGCGACTTCGGCTTCCTCGGGCCTTTTTTTGTTTTCCATGACCGCGTTCAACGCGCGCGAGTACCGTCCCAGGGTTCCTGAACTGAACAGATTGTCGTTGGCCGGAGAGATCAATTCCGGGCTCTGCGCCGGCAACGTGCCGGTGCCTGCGAGACTGGTGTGCTGGTCATTCCCCGCCAGCAGATTGATGCGCGATACGTCGTAACCCGGCACCAGGCGCTGGATCTCGTCGAAGATCGCCATTGGGTCGAACGGGCTCATCTTCGGCTCAAGGCCATGCGCCTCAAGCCACACGGCATGACGATCTGCCTCGCCGGACTGCGCACCGCGCGACTGGCCCATATCCGCGTGAGTGCCGCCGGTTCCGAAGGGCACGAGCTTGCGCACATCGAAGCCCATGGCATCGGCGATGCGGACGATCATCTCGAAATCGGTCTTGGCGTCTGTCACTTCGCCCGCCATCTTTGCGAGTTGCAGGTCGCCACAAGTGTTGGTAATCGTGCCTGCCTTCTCGTACGCGTTCGCGGCGGGCAGAACAACGTCAGCCATCTGTGCGGTTTCGGTCAGGAACATCTCCTGCACGACAACAAAGGCTTGAGAGAAAGCGAAAGGATCAATTCCGAACCGGCTGATCGGGTTCGTACCGACCACATATAGAGCCTTCAGCTTGCCGGCGCGCCCAGCCTCGGCCATCTCAGGCAAACTGAGCCCTGCGGCGGATGGCGCGTTCCACTCTTTGTGCAACGCACCGCTTCCCGATACCTGCTGATAGCCGGGGAGAAGGTCGGGATATAGCCCCATGTCAGCGGCGCCGCGGGAGTTTGAGTAGTCGCCGAGGCAGACGAACTTCGCACCGGGGATCGTACTGCCAAAGTTCACGAGGGCGGCGATGTCGGCGCCACGGAGTTCAGAGCCGAAGATGATGACAAGGTTCGGCTCAGCGCGAAGCTTGTCACGCAGCACGAACCAGGCATCGCGATTGGCAGCGTCGTTAACTAATGCGTCGACCGCGGAGTCGTCGCCTGCGAGGAAGCCAGCTAACTTGCCCTCGGCACCTGTCGGAATTTGCGTGAAGTTCGCTGCCTGCCGAGCCAGCTTGATCTTCTCGGAATTGACGACGTAGAGCTTCGCCCTGTGCAGCCGGACGTTGTTCCGGATCTGCCACGCCAGCAAAGGATGTTGTTCAGTTGGATTGTTGCCGATCAGCAGAATGGCAGGCGCATTGAACACGTCGCGTATGGTGGCGGTCAATCCAGGCTTGCCCGAGAGAGCTGAAGCAAAGGCCGGGAAGTCCGCGGTCCGGTGATGATCCACGTTGTTCGTCTTCAGGACGACACGCGCAAATTTCGAGAGGAGGTAGTTCTCTTCATTGGTGGTGCGGTTGGAACCCACTACCCCGATGGCTTGTCCGCCATCTTTGTCGCGAACTTCGGAGAATTTCTTGCCGATCAGGGCAAATGCCTCTTCCCAAGTGGAAGGCGCCAGGCGCCCGTTCTTGCGGATGAGAGGCTGAGTGAGCCGCTCCGGGCTGTCGGCAAAATCGAAGCCGTAGCGGCCCTTCATGCAGAGGAAGTCGCCGTTGATGCCGCCTTTATCGCGGTTATCGCCCCGAACAATCTGCATTCCGTTATCGGCGCGGCGCACACCCAATGTTGTCCGGCAACCGTCGCCACAATGCGTGCAAACGGTGCCCACGTGCTTCATCTCCCAGGGACGCGTCTTGTAACGATATGCGCCAGACGTTAGCGCGCCGACGGGGCAGATGTCGATGCACATGCCGCACTCTTCGCACTCGAGATGATCTTCTTTATTAGGGGCGATGATGGAGCTGACACCGCGATTCTGCACGCCGAGCGCCCAGACGTCCATGCCCTCACCGCACACGCGGACGCAGCGGTAGCACAAGATGCAACGGGGACGATCGAAAAACACGACGGGAGACCATTGCTGCTCTTCGCGATGGTTCTTGGCCTCCATGTATTTCGACTCGGCGGCGCCGTAGGAGAACGTCATGTCCTGCAGTTCGCACTCGCCGCCGGCATCGCAAACCGGGCAGTCGAGCGGGTGATTGCCGAGCAGGAGTTCGACCATCGACTTGCGCGCCTGGTGAATTTCCGGGCTGTCGGTGGTCACCGCCATGCCTTCGCTGATCACGGTGGTGCAGGCCGTTTGCAGCTTCGGCATCTTCTCGATCTTTACCAGGCACATGCGGCACGCGCCCTGCAAAGAGAGGTTCGGGTAGTAGCAGAACGACGGCACTTCGATGCCGACGGTCTTGCACGCTTCGATCAGCAGCGTGCCCGCAGGCGCCGTAACCTTCTTGCCGTCCACAGTGATGTTTATGTCAGGCATTCGAACCGTCGTCTGTCCTTAGTTGTTCGTCGTTGGCCTGTCGTGGTCTCGTTTTGCAAAGCACTAGCGACGAACGACCAACGACTGATTACTCAATTGCCAAATTTCCCAATTACTCAATCGCTGCTCTTCAAGCGAACACCGGCAACCGTTCGACCGAGCTGTCTTTCTCGAACGGACACGGCTTGCCTTCCAGGTGGTCTTCAAACTCTTTGCGGAACTTCTTCACGAACGCGATGGTCGGCATGGCCGCCGCGTCACCGAGCGGGCAGAACGTCCGACCCAGCATGTTCTCCGCAAGATACTGAATGTTGTCGATGTCTTTTTTCAGGCCGCCACCGGCATGAAAACGAGTGAGCGTCTTTTTCAGCCAGTCGGTGCCCTCGCGGCAGGGAATGCACCAGCCGCAGCTCTCATGTTGGTAGAACTTCATCGTCCGCAGGGCGAATTTCACGATGCAGGCGGCATCATCGAGCACGACTACGCCGCCCGAACCGAGCATGGATCCAGCCTTCATGAGCGAATCAAAATCCATGGAGACGTCGATTTCATCCGGAGTCAAACAGGGCGTGGACGATCCGCCGGGAACGACTGCCTTCAGATTGCGGCCGTTAGGAATGCCTCCGCCAACCTCGTAAATCATTTTCTTCAGGTTGTAGCCCATCGGAAGCTCGTAGACTCCGGGACGAGCGAGGTTGCCGCTCAGGCAGAACAGGCGAGTGCCGCCGTTCTTCGCTGGACCGAGGGCAGCGTACCATTCCGAGCCACCCAGAATAATGTGGGGTACGCTAGCCAGCGTTTCAGCATTATTAATGACCGTGGGGCCGCCCCAGAGGCCGACCACAGCAGGGAACGGCGGGCGAATACGCGGGATGCCGCGCTTGCCTTCGAGTGACTCCATCAGCGCCGATTCTTCGCCGACTTCGTAGGCGCCCGCGCCACCGTGCCAATAAATGTCCAGATCGTATCCGCTGCCGAAGATATTCTTGCCGAGGAAGCCGCGCGCATAGGCGTCTGCGATCGCCTTCTGCATGATGATCGACAGGTATCGGTACTCACCGCGAATGTAGATGTAGCCGGTGTGGGAACCGACGGCGAGGGCGGCAATCATCACGCCTTCGATCACGGAATGCGGATCGTGCTCGAAAATCAGGCGGTCTTTGCAGGTTCCGGGCTCGCTTTCATCGCCGTTGCAGAGAACATATTTCGGTTTCGCGGACTGTTTGGGCACGAACGACCATTTCATTCCGGTGTTGAAACCGGCGCCGCCGCGTCCGCGAAGGCCGGAATTCTTTACCTCGTTGACAATCGCGTCCGGTTGCATGCCGAGCGCCTTCTGGACGGCTTTATAGCCGTCGAGCTCAAGGTAGCGATCGATATTGGTCGCACCCTGGCCGAAGCGCTTGGAGACGACCTTTACCTCGTCGGGATGGGATACGAGAGTGGCCATTCCTAATTCTTTTTGCAGCCGTCGATCACCGCGTCCATCTTTTCCGGCGTCAGGTTTTCGTGGAAGTCGTAGTTTACCTGCGCCGCTGGAGCCCAGCTGCACGCGCCGATGCACTCGACTTCCTCCAGAGAAAACATCCCATCGCCCGTCGTGCCTTTGTGGCCGATGCCCAGCTTCTTCTTGCAATGATCGAGAAGTTCTTCGCCGCCGCGCAGCATGCAGGAGATGTTGGTGCAGACCTGCACATTGTATTTGCCCCGCGGTTTTGTGATCAGCATCGAGTAATAACTGATCACGTTGCGTACCTCGAGTTCGGTCAGGTCGAGGCGTCCGGCAAGTTCGGCGATCACTTCGTCGCTAAGATGGCCGGCTTCATCCTGCGCGTAGAGCAGCGTCGGCACCAGCGCGGAACGCTTCGTCGGATAATGAGTGATCATCTCGGCGAACCGGGCTTCGAATTCGTCGGAAAATCTTCACCGGTCAATCTCTCCCAGCACAATGTCGATGCTCCCGATGGCGGCCACCACGTCGGCGATCAGCCGGCCCTCGCACATCTTGGGCAGCAGTTGCATATTCGCGAGGCATGCCGAACGCATGTGCACGCGGTACGGCTTGGCGGTGCCGTCACTGACCACGTAATAGCCCATCTCGCCGCGCGGCGATTCCACCGCCTGGTAAACCTCGCCCTCCGGCACCGAAAAGCCTTCCGTAATGATCTTGAAGTGATAGATGAGCGCTTCCATCTGCGTCTTCATCTTCTCGCGGTCGGGCAGCACGACTTTCGGTGCATCGGCTTTGATCGGGCCTTCCGGCATGCCGTCGAGCGCCTGCTTGCACGATGCCGATGGACTCGCGCAGTTCCTGCACCCGGCAGAGGTATCGCGCGAACACGTCGCCTTCTTTGCGCGACCGGCACTTTGAACTTGAAATTTTCGTAGCCCGAGTACGGCATATCGCGGCGCAGATCGATGTCCACTCCGCTGCCGCGCAGGGTGGGACCACTGGCGCCGAGCGCGATCGCGTCTTCCGCAGTGATCGTGGCCACACCCTTCGTGCGCATTCCCCAGATCGGATTGCCGGTCAGCAGATTCTCGTACTCGTCCACATTGGCAGGGAAGCGGTCGGCGAATTCCCGTACTTTCTCGAAGAAGCCCAGCGGCGGCTCCAGCGCGAGGCCGCCAATGCGGAAATACGACGTCATCATGCGCTGGCCGCTCACCATCTCGAACAGGCGCAAAACGTCTTCGCGCTCGCGGAAGCAATACAGGAATACCGTCATCGCGCCGATATCCATGGCGTGCGTGCCCAGCCAGACCAGGTGCGAGTTGATGCGGGTGAGTTCGTTCAGCAGAACCCGCATCCACTGCGCTTTCGGCGGGATCTCCAGCCCCAGCAACTTCTCCACCGCCAGCACATAACAAAGGTTGTTGGTGAGCGGGCACAGGTAATCGATGCGGTCGGTGAGCGGCACGACCTGCTGGTAGAACTTGGCCTCGCAGGTCTTCTCGATGCCGGTGTGCAGGTAGCCGATGTCCGGCATAATCCGAACGATGGTTTCGCCGTCGATTTCGAGGATCACGCGCAGCACACCGTGGGTCGACGGGTGCTGCGGGCCCATATTCAGGATCATGGTGCGATCCTGGCCGGGCTCGATCGACTGGCGTAGGCGTCAGGTGGGCCATGACTAGCGGTAGCCCTCCACCGGATAATCTTTGCGCAGAGGATGGCCTTCCCAATCTTCCGGCATCAGAAGCCGCCGCAGGTAGGGATGTCCGGTGAAACGAACGCCGAAGAGGTCGAAGACTTCCCGCTCAAAGTAGTTGGCCGCGGGCCAGACCGAGGTGACCGATTCCACTACCGGGCTTTCGCTTTCCAGGCGGACCTTCAGCCGCACCCGCTCTTTGTTGGGGATCGAGAGCAGGTGGTAAACCACTTCAAAACGAGGTTCCGAAGGATACCAGTCGACGCAGGTGAGATCGGAAAGGTAATTGAACGGGCAGCTGGCGTCGTCCCGAAGAAGCACGCAGGCATCCCGAATGTGGGCACGTTCCACCAGGATGCTCATCTCGTCGCGATCGAATTTTGCGCCTTCGATGGCAGCCGAGTTCCAACGCAGCAGCAGGGCAAGCGCAGGGTGGCCCTTCAGGTCGTGCAGATCGGTGATGGCGGGGGAAAGAGGCATTAGACCTCGCCTCTACGTACGATGGACGACTTTCCCCAGTCCAGGACGCCCTTTTTCCAGATATAGAAGAAGCCGACCAGGACCACCAGAACGTACACCAGCATCTCCCAGAAACCGAACATTTTGAGTTGACGCAGGATTACGGCCCAGGGATAGAGGAAGACGGCTTCCACGTCGAAAAGGATGAACAGCATGGCGACCAGGTAGAACTTGACGGAAAAGCGTCCCCGGGCGTCGCCCACCGGCGCCATACCGCATTCGTAAGGGGACATCTTGGCCCGCGAGGGCTTTCGGTAGCCGAGCAGCCACGAAAGCAGGACGATTCCGCTCGCCAGCGCACCAGCAAACATGAAGTGAACTAATAACGGCAGGTAACGGGCGAAATAATTGTCCGGCATAGGAGAGCTATATATAATTCGCGCCAAGAGTTGCTTAAACGTTCTAGATTAGATTTCACTTCCGGTGGTGTCAAGCGACGCCGCGACAATTTAACGTTTATTTAACCTTGAGCGACGTGTTTTCGCTGGCCGGAATCGAGCGCGCATGATTTTTGGGTTCAATACCGACGTAAAACATGGCGACACCGTCTACCACGTGCAGAGCGAAGCGCGCGAAAGCGAGCAGGTTCTGCAGACTCAGGTGTTCGTGCGTGGCCGCTGCATCGGCAAACGGGCCACTTCCTATGCTGAGAAACTGGCGCAGGGCGGTTTCAACGACCAGCAGAAGGAGCAGGGGCTCCGCGACCAGCATCGGCTGGTGTTGGACTCCATTCGCGATGGGAAACTGGAATCAGTTCTGGACAAACGCGAATCACCGGAAGCATTGGCAGCGGTGAAGGAGCTGGATCTGGAGTGGCTGAATGCCGCTTCGGTTCATGCCGACCGGAACCTGACCATGCGTTTGAGGGTCACTGAGGGCGGGTCGGGAGTTGGCGGCGCCAAGCTGACGTTCCGCTTCGCCAGGGCCGACGCGGCGCCGTTTTACACGCAGGTGACGACCGATCTCGGCGGCCATGCGGAGGTCAAGCTCAATCTGGACGAATCGGCGTTGCCCGACGCTTCCGTACTCATTCAGGCGAATTATTCGGGCCGCACCGCCACGCGCAAGTTCCGCCTGCGCAAGGTGGAATAGCTGGACCTTGAAAGTTCCTCACTAAGAATCCCGCGTGGTTGCCGTGGGGGATTCCGACCTGCGAAAATTAAGCCGACATGAAAATTGAGATCAACGGCGAGCCGCGCAACTTCGATGGCCCACTGACGCTCGCCGGACTGGTGGAAGCGTTGGGCATGAAGTTGGATCGAGTCGCGGTCGAACTGAATCGCGAGATCGTTTCCCGAGAGCAGTGGTCCCAAACCCAGCTCTCGGAAGGGGACCGGTTGGAGATTGTCCATTTTGTCGGCGGCGGAAGCGGCGTGAACTGAGCTTGGCCGGAGTGTTTAGGATTCGGTTAACGCCCCGTACTTCTTTAGTAACTAGCCAAAATTCATAGTCTTGCCTTGACATCCCACAAGGCACGCCTAAAATGTTTGAAACATTTTGGGGTAATTGTGTTTTAAACATTTGCGGGCACTCATGGAAACTCAGTTCACATCCGGTGAGGTAGTGGAGCTTACGGGCATTACGCCACGCCAACTGCAGTGGTGGGACGAGCGGGGCATCGTGGTCCCGGCGCGCCGGGGGCATCGCCGTCTTTATTCCATGGACAACCTGGCTGAGGTGGCCGTCATTTGCGAGTTGCGCCGCCGCGGTTTTTCGCTGCAGGGCATGCGCAAGGTCATCCGGTTTCTGCAGCGCGAATTTGGCCGCAGTCTCGCCGAAACCGTTACCGGTGCATCCGACTATCACCTGCTCACCGACGGAAGCAATCTGTACCTGGAAACTTCGCCCCAGCAGATCGTCGACATTTTGAAGAATGCACGTCAGCCGATGTTTGCCGTATGCCTGAGCGATGCCGTCCGCCAGGTGCGGGCCGAGATTCGGGCTGGAAGTAAGCGTAAAGCATCCGTTTCAAGCTCGGTCAGACCGCTGCGCAAGAAGAAGGTGTCGTGAGTCATTTCAGGGAGGCAAGATGATTGGAGAACTGAGCGTCCTGAATGAGTGGATTCCCGAGCAGATGATGCCGGGTACGATCTTCGTGCTGGAAAACGCGGGCGAAGTCGGGGAGAAGGACGACCCTTACTGGGCGGTCTTATCCTGCCCATCGTGCGGCACGCTGGGCCTGATTACGCGTAAACAGATCGCGGGGCTTTTGCCGGTAATCTGCGGATCAGAGAGTTGCTCGACCCAGTTTTTCATTCGCGACAATGACATCGTTCCGCGCAAACCTTTCTGAAATGTGCTGGCGCCCGAACGCAGGCGTAATCTCAGGCATTCGTATTCCGTCCAAAATCTCCTAGTTTTTCCCTACCTTCGTCGTCTCCAACCGCACCGGCACTTGCTCCACGATTTCGATTCCGAATCCTTCGAGTGCCGCGACCCGGCGTGGATGATTGGTCAAGAGCCGAATGTGAGTGAGACCAAGGTCAGAGAGAATCTGAGCGCCGATGCCGATCTCACGCTGAGTCTTGCGTTCGCTCTCAGGCAGGGAAGGAAGGCGGCGGTCGCGATGGAAGGCAAGCACAGAGCGGTCGCCGAGGCGTTCTACGGAGAACCCCTTGGACGTCTGGTGCAGATAGATCAAAGCGCCCCGGCCTTCGCGGGCAATCGCCTGCATCGATCCTTCCACCGTTGCCCGGCAGTCGCAGGTGGTCGCGCCGAAAACGTCGCCCAGAAGACAGTGGGCATGCATGCGGACCAGGACAGGTTCGCGGCTCTTGTCGATATCGCCTCGCACAAGGGCAACATGGGACTCGCCGCCGTCAATCTCACTTTCGTACGCGACCAGACGAAACTCTCCATAGGGTGTATCGACCAGCGCCTCGCCGCAGCGGTGCACGTAGCGCTCGTGCCCCATGCGGTAACGGATAAGCTCGGCGACGGTAAGCATCTTCAGATGGTGAGTGGCGCAGAACTCGAGAAGGTCGGGAATACGCGCCATGGTCCCGTCGTCCTTCATGATCTCGCAGATGATTCCCGAGGGCACAAGGCCTGCGAGGCGAGCCAGATCGACGGCGGCTTCTGTCTGTCCAGCTCGAACCAGCACGCCGCCCTTGCGCGCGCGGAGAGGAAAGACGTGCCCCGGACGGGCCAGGTCTGCGGGCCGGGTGGCGGGATCGATCGCAACTTTGATGGTTCGAGCGCGATCATAGGCCGAGATCCCGGTAGTGACACCCTCGCGGGCGTCGATCGCTTCACAAAATGCCGTGCCGTACTGCGACGTGTTCTCAGCCGTCATCGGTCCGATGCGAAGATGCTCCAGGCGTTCTTCGGTCATGGCCAGGCACACCAGGCCGCGCCCGTACTTCGCCATGAAATTGATGGCTTCAGGGGTGACCTTCTCGGACGCAAGGGTAAGATCGCCTTCGTTTTCGCGGTCTTCGTCGTCCACGACTACGATCATGCGGCCGGCACGAATCTCCTCGATGGCGGTGGGAACATCGGTAAACGGGGATGCTGGAGTCATTTTCATCGGATTCTAGCAAAATAGGCTCATGGCGCGTTGCTTATCAATGAGCTACTTGCTCCTCGGCGCCGCGGAACAGCGAACGCAAAGCTCGGATCACCCAGCGCATGACCACCGCGATGATCAACAGCATCCACAGCACGATACCGGCAGCGAGGTAAGGATGCCGGGTGGCGAGCCAGGTCAGAGAGATCGCCACGCCATCTTCGCCCAGGCTAAGAGCAAAGTTGGAGAAAGGCTCCGGCGAAGGAGTGACCGCAGCCCGCACGGCCGTCTTGCCGCCATGTGCCGCCAAAGCAATGGCGCCTCCTACAGTTGCGGCGATTAGTTGTTCCGAGGGCGAGAGCTGCGCTGTGGCGCGATAGGCCAACAGAGCAGCGATAGGAACACGAATAAACGTGTGCAATGCATTCCAGATCAGATCGAAGGCGGGGATCTTGTCCGCTACGAACTCCACGAGAAAGAGTGCGCCGCCGGCGGCAATCACGTACCAGTTCCCCAAAACGTCGAGGCCCGGCGGAAGGGGCAGCCAACCTGCTTTCGCCAGCAGACCCAACGTCGTTACCGTAGCGTAGACGTTCAAGCCGGCGGCAAAGCTGGTGGCGATGAGAAACGCAACTAATCCGTGAAGGGGATCTTTTGCCGCTTGCCACATAGGAAGCAGGGAAGCCTACCCGCAGCCATGAAACCAGATGAAAGCTTATCCTCTTCTCTTCTTCCACACAAAGCAAAAGGGCCGCCGAAAGGCGACCCCGGTTACATCGTGACCACCGCGATCAGAGGGTGGATTCGATCTCAAATCCCCAAGCTTCCAACAGTGGTTCCGGAATGTACTTGGAATTCTTGTTCCGGCGCGCCCATTCCCGCAGCCGGGTCGACCGCAAGTACTGGTCGGGTGAAAGTTTGTACTCGCGTACCACCTGCTCGAACTCGGTGATGGTGGGGGTTATTGGCCCGATTGGCTCCGGCTTACCCCAGTTTGGATTTCCACGTCTCTTAGCCATGAAAAGAACGCCTCTTACTTAAGATGTTTGTTGCTTCTTACACTTGCACCTAAAAGTTAGATTCAACCGTCCAACCCCTGGATTCACACCCCATACAAACAAGGCAATCCCAAAGTTCAGCACACCGTATGAATCTTATGACTTTTGGAAACCACATATTCTAGGGTCATTTTGCTCCAAAAGTCAATCATTTATTATCATGCAACATTGTTACTTTGTGTAGCTAACTCATGTAAACACAATTTGTTACACATGTTCTTGTAGCTAGGTTATGCACTTTGCTACGGGCGGGCTTGTTTACCATGGTGAGTCCCTTGTCGCCCATCGGAATATGAAGAATCGTAGATTCGAGACAACGCGAAGCACGAGACCTACCGCCCCTCGAAGCCTCGAACACATTGCGAAGTGCAAACTGTCTGGTTACTGGAGTAATTCGAGCGCGGGCTGTTCCATTGACGCCGTCGACACCCCTTCGTAGAGTGCGGAAAGGGGGTACTGTGAAAGATATCCACGAAGTTCTCCGAAAAAAACAGGCCCAGCAGGCGCAGCTGGCAAAACAGATCGAAGCTCTCCAGCATGCAGCGGAGGGGCTCCGCAACGTTGCTCATCTACTGGACGGTGACGAAGACGGAAAAGAAATGGCGGCCAGCCAGAGCTGACGCTGTTGCTGCGATCGGATAGAGGGTAGATGTCAAACATGAGTCTGAAGTCTCTTGTTCTCAGCGCCGACGAGAAGATCGTGCGCGTCTTGCGCCGGGTGCTGAACGACCTCGAAATCGGTGTCGAGCACTCGACCCACGCCGATCACGCTATCCGGACACTTACGCGTCAGCGGTTTGAAGCGGTCATCGTCGACTGCGTAAACCAGGAGTCCGCAGCCGCCGTTTTGAAGAGCGTGAGAAATTCGCCGTCAAATAAGCGCGCCGTTTCGGTCGCCATCGTCGAGGCCCAAACCGGTCTGAAGGGCGCCTTCGAGATGGGGGCGCACTTTGTCCTGTACAAACCGCTCTCTCCCGAGCGAGCCAAGTCCAGCTTCCGGGCCGCGCGTGCCCTGATGAAACGCGAGCGGCGGCGCAATTTTCGCCTCCCGATCCAGATTCCGATCACTTTTAACAATGGCCAACGGGCAAATACCGTGGACTTCAGCGAGGGCGGATTTGCTCTTCAGGTCCCACGAAAATCGCTCGAGCGGGGGACTCTGCACTTCAGTTTCGTGCTTCCCGGCAAGATCGACCCTATCGAGGCCTGCGGAGAGGTGGCTTGGGAAAATGGCATGGGTCAAACGGGAATTCGCTTTCTCGATCTCTCAACTGTTTCCAACCATCATTTGAAGACTTGGTTCAACAACAATGCGCCCGACTCGGAAAAGGACGATCCACCGGTCCGTTGCCGGCTTACCGACCTCAGCCTTGGGGGATGCTACCTCGAAGTCAACTCACCTTTTCCCGTCAACACCAAGATCGTGCTTTCCATGCGCGTCTCTGACCTCGAGGTTAGGGCGGAAGGCGCAGTCCGCGTGATGCATCCTGAAATCGGCATGGGCATTGAGTTCACGCAGAAGACCTCGGAACAGCGCCAGCACGTTGAACGCTTCATCCAATTGCTGATGGAGAGCCAGGGTGCTCTGCCCGAGTTGCAAGTCGAGCCTGAGGGCATGGAATCAGACAGCGCCACGAAATCTTTATCGTCGACGGAGGAGGGAAGCGATCCTCTTCTCGACCTGTTTCGTCACAAGGCGGGCCTCCCGGCGGAAGGCTTCCTGGGCGAACTCCGAAAACAGCGGCGCAGCCAAAACGCCGATCCCGCCGAGACCGTCTTCGAGCTGTAGCGGCTCGGTTCGATCCCTCTCTCTGGGTGATCTCACAGCTTCCATCACCACTGCGGGCGTATGATTTCGCCGAAAGGCGAGACGCTTCTCTGCTAAATCGGTGAAGACCCTCAACGAAGTATTCTCCACACGCTCCACTCGCCGCCGTTACGAAGTCTGGTTTCTTCGCATGGGATTGGCGGACGGCAGCGGTGCCTGGTGGTTCCGCTATCTGCTGATGAATCCGGGGCGGCGCGGTTGCCCGGAAAATCCCAACGGGATGCCGGTGCAAGTCTGGGCCACATGGTTTCCGGCGGAAGGGAAGCCAGAGAGCTTTATACAAGGTTTCCCATTAGAGGATCTAGATCTCAGCGCCAAAGGGTGCCAGCCATTTCGCTTCTGCATTGGCGACAACGCAATCGACGAGAACTCCTGCCGAGGAACGTTGAACGCCGCGGGGCACGAAATCTCATGGGATCTGCAATATCGTTCTACGTTTCGGGTCACGTTAAGCGACAAGGGCTGGATTGGTTTTTCGCGGACTCCACATTCCGACGCGGCCTTTTCTGGAAGGATCACGCTCGATGGCCGGAGCTTTGCGGGAGCCCCTCTGGGTTTCGGGGTGCAAGGGCATAATTGCGGATATCGCCATCGGAACTTCTGGGCCTGGACGCACGCGTATTTTTTCCGGCCGGACCGGCCGCCGAGCACGCTGGAAGCATTGGTCTACGAGATGCCCCTTGGGCTGGTCTTTCGCAAAGCCGTGCTTTGGCATGACAGGGAGCAGCATGTGTTCCGCAATCTGCGGGACATCCACAAAGACCACGAGCCGCTGTGCTGGGACTTTCGTTGCTCGGCAAAGAACGGCGTCCAGCTGAACGCCGCCATCAACGGCACAGGATTAAGCATTCATCGCTTGCCCTACCTGAAGACCAACTGTTCGGGCAGCTTCGAAGTCGTAAACAACAGCCTGGCAAAAGGTGTTCTTCGGGTGGAGAGACCCGGCCAACCCGTGGAAACATTAGAGACAACTACGGGCGCTGTGTTGGAGATGGTTGGCGGGTGATCTACTGGGACGTGCTGGCCTTGGCGAGACGCTCGGCAACAATGGTGTACGCAGCGGGATTAAACGCCATTCCGATGTGAGTCCCCGGGACTTCGAAGTCAGCCTCAGCATTCCTGGTCATGCAATAGCGCCAATCCACGATGCCATCCTGGCGGGTGTAAATTGCGGTCTCAACTATGGAGTCCGGGAGATCGGCCTTCAACGAGCTGACGAAATTGCACGTGCAGCGGCCGGTATAGCAATCCGGCAGGACCCCGCGGCCATGCTCCTGCAGGATTCGCAAGCGAATCGCCTCAGCGGCATGCAGTACGGTCCGACTGGTGACCGTGCCGCGAAAGGGCGAAGCTAGTGTAATGACGGAAGCGACATCCTTTCGCCGCTGGCTCGCCACCGAGCGTGCAATTACGCCTCCGAGACTATGACCGATCAGGTGGATCTTTCGTCCGGTTTCAGCCCTGGCGGTGGCAATCGTGTCGGCAAGGTGACGCTGGATCAGGAGGTTGGGGCAATCCGCATTGATCCCGATGCCGGAAAAATAGGGCCGGTAACCGATGCGCCCCAGCCAACCGTGAAGCTCCATCAAGTAAAGGTCGGTGCCAAGAAAGCCGGGAATGATGACCACCCCGGAGCCGTCGCCATGCGGTACACCAAGTCCGTAATAGACGGGCGTTGCATGTAAAAGGAGGATCTCGGCCGCGAACAATGCCTCTGTCCACGGCGAAAAATCTGCTTCCAGATGAGCTTTCGGCGTGTGCTTACGCCCTTCGGCTCGTGATGGATTTGTGGCCCTTTTCTGTCTGCGCAATTTCGTTCCAGCACCGTCCAGCGTCCACGCGCATTCTACGCCGCCGCGGATGCCCGTCCATGGGGGATTATAACCCCGGCGTTTTGCCCGACTCTATGGCACCTTCGGGCCCTCTGCGTTCAAGATTGCACACTGCATACGGCCACAACGTCTGTTTTCAACGTTTGGCCGCTTTCTTTGGCGCGCGCTTACGGGTCTCTATGCGCGCCGGTTTCTTGAGACGTGCCTCCAGTTCCGCCACTCGCTTACGCAGCGCCTTGAGCTCCGGCTCGGCCTCAACTGGGCGGCGGGCCGATGCAGGCGTACCCAGGAACTTCTGCATCATGTCCATCGGAGACAGAATTGCGGACTGGACATCGCCCAGGCGAGTCTGGACCGCATCCTGCACCTTCTGGTAAGCGTCGAAGGCGGACTTCAGATACCACATCACGAACTCCTGCCGAACTTCGTCGGATGCAACGATGAGCTGGCGAAGCAGTTCGAGTGGAAGGCCCGTCGGTTTATCTTTGGCATCTTCCGTGATGATTTGCGTCAGCGTGACCCGGGTCAGGTCCTTGCCCGTTTTTGCGTCGACCACCTGGACGTCCTTGCCCCGGCGAATGAACTCGGCAAGATCGTCGAGATTCACATAGCGGCTGCCGGCAGTGTCGTAGAGCCGGCGGTTGCCATACTTCTTAATGATGACGGTGGCGGGTTCCATTTTGGTCCAAAGCCAATGTTGCTATGCACAAAAGACGAATACATATTGACACAAAAACCGCAATATACGTATAGTTTAGTTGATGCTGCAGTGCAGCAATAGCCCTTTTTGGAGGTGTCAAATGCCGGCAGCCGAAAGATCCGAGTCCTCCCGAACTCATTCCCGGGAGTCATCCTTTGTTTCTCTACTAACCGGTTGGGCCCAGCAGGGAGTTCAGAGTTTCTTTGCGACCCAACGTATCCTGCTGGATCTCGCCATGCGTCAGAATGCCAGCGTAATGCAGTCCGTACGGCAGCAATTGTCCGACCCCCATCACTCTCCCACCGCCCTTCTCGGCGAAGTCGCCGGGGAAGGCGTCAACAACTTCATCGAAGGACAGATGATCCTTCTTGAGCTTGGACAGAAACAGAACGAAATCCTGATGAGCGGCGTGAAGGAAAGAGTCGGGGATTGGCCCGCGGCCCATGCGGCCACCGACCTGGTGCGCCGCAGCGTGGAAACCTTCATCGAGATGCAGCAGGAGTTCCTGAAGATCGCCGGCAAGCAGACCCACACCTGGCTGGAGGCAGCCAAAGCCGGCAAGCCGTATCACACGGAACATCTGGTGGATCTCGCCCGCGAAGGCATGGAGAAGTTTGTCAAAGCTCAGAAGCAATTCATGGATGTGATCGCTGATGAGACCGCCAAGGCCACCGGCGGCAAACGCACCAACGGAGCCAGGAAGGCCAAGAAGACGGAGTTGTCGGCGCTTGCCAGGCAGGCCACGGAGTCGTTCATCGATGCCCAAAAGAAGCTGGTCGATCTGGCCGGGCAGCAGATGAACAACAGCGTGAAAACGGCAGGCAAGACGCTGGAAATCCTGAAACCATTCCCCTTCGTGCCGTTGGCGGACTTGACCCGCGAGGGAGTGAAAAGCTACGTCGACGCGCAAAGGGCGTTGATGGATGTGATGGTAAAGCCCGCGATGGAGCACAAGCGCGAGCGCCCGGTAAAGAAGGGACGCGCGAAGAAGGCGGCTGCCGCGGCCGCTTGAACCTCAGGCCGGAAACAAATACGCAAGATCTGCCATCCTGGGTAGGATATGGCCCGCGCTAAAGGCGGGCCATATCAGGATGAAGATTCGCTTGAGTTCTGAGGTGGGACCTTCGTCCTCGCTATCGCTTGGGAAGATGTCGCTCCTTCACCAAGCTTTGCTCCGCTCAGGATGGCAGCTATCTGATTTACTGCTCCAGCGTGTCCTGTCAGCTGTCAGGACACGTTGGTGGTTCTCTCATGCGTCTTCACCCGCCGAAAAGAAGCGGGCCTCAGAGAAGCACAACCTGTCATAAACCGCGAGGCGCATATGAAGATCCCCTTAACCCCCATCCGGTTCCTGCGCTATGCACGTGAGCAATTTCCCAACAAAGCCGGCGTAGTGTGCGGCGATCAACGGTTCACCTACGCGCAGTTTGCGGAGCGCGTTGCCCGCCTGGCGGGAGCGCTCATCGCCGCCGGCGCGAGGCCGGGCGATCGGATCGGCTTCCTGAGCACCAACTGCCATCGTCTGCTGGAAGCCTACTACGGCGTTCTTGAGGCTGGCTGCGTGCTGCTGCCCCTGAACATCCGTCTGAGTCCGGAGGAACTTGCGTTCGTAGTGAATGACGCCGAACCACGATTCCTGTTCGTCGAGCCGGTCTTCTTGCCGCTGGTGGAAGGGTTCCGCGCAGCCGTTCCGTCGGTCGAATCATTCTTCCTTTTAGATGGTCAGCCGCAGGCGAACTGGCTGGCATCGAGTACGTACGACAACTTGCTGGCGAACGGCTCGCCATTCGAGTGCGATTTCATGCAGGTCGATGAAGACTCACTGGCTGAACTCTTCTACACCAGCGGCAGCAGCGATCGTCCGAAGGGCGTGATGCTCACTCATCGCAGCGTGTACCTGCATGCACTGTCAGTGATCGCTGCCGGACAAACTTCAACCACCACTCTGGGAGAGATGTCCTGCCGGGCCGTGTTTCTGCACACCATCCCGCTCTTTCACGCTAATGGATGGGGCGTGGCGCATACGATCACGTTAGTGGGCGGAACTCATGTCATGCTTCACCATTTCAATCCTATGGAGGTATTCCGTCTGATTGAGCGGGAGCGGGTGACCGCCTGCGCCATGGTGCCCACGATGGTCACGGCCCTGGTGCACTCTGGTGACAGACAGAAATACGATTTGAGCAGTCTGCAGACGATCACCATCGGCGGCGCTGCCTCATCTCCGACGTTGGTTAAAGAGGCTGAGCAAAAGCTGGGCTGCTCCTGTGTCTCTGGGTATGGGCTGACGGAGACCAGCCCCACACTGGCAAAGTCGGCGGCGAAATCGGAAGGTCTATGGAAAGGAGAACAGCGCTATGCCGGCCAAGCCATGACCGGGTTTGCCATTCCGGGCGTGGAGCTTCGAGTGCTGGATCCCAACGGAAGGGAAGTGCCCCACGACGGCAAAGCGATGGGCGAGATCGTGGCGAGGGGCGACACCGTCATGGAGGGCTACTGGCGCCAGCCGGCAGCGACACGGGCCGCCTTGGAGGGGGGCTGGTTTCACACCGGCGACATCGCTACCGTAGACGCAAACAATTATCTTCACATCGTGGATCGTAAGAAGGATGTAATCGTCAGTGGTGGGGAGAACATCTCGTCTCTCGAAGTAGAGAAGACGCTTCTTGCCCATCCCGCAGTGTACGAGGCGGTAGTGATTCCGGTCCCCGACGAAAAGTGGGGCGAGGCTCCGAAAGCCTTGGTGGTTCTGAAGCCGGGAGCGCAGGCTACCGCAACGGAGCTTATCGAATTCTGCCGCTCCCATTTGTCGCACTACAAGTGCCCGCACTCCGTCGACTTTCTGGAGAGCTTGCCCAAGAGCGGGAGCGGCAAGCTCATGAAGCGAGAGCTGCGGGAAAAATATTGGATGACCCAGAAGAGCACGGTTTCGTAAATGAGCGGAGCAAAGCCTGGCTGTCGATTCGGAAGGACGGCAAGGGGCTCTGCACAACAGGGTGTCAGTCTTCATCAAGCAGAGTGATTCAATCAGTCCGACAGGAGTGAAATATGGCCACGGTTACCGCACTGCCCCATACCAAGATTCCCGGTGGCAGCTTCCTGATCGAGGAGCGCACGCCGGACGAAGTGTTTACCCCCGAAGATTTTACTGACCAGCACTTGCTGATTGCGCAAACCGCGGAAGAATTCGCCAACAAGGAAATCGTACCCAACATCGAAAAACTGGAGCATAAAGACTTTGCGCTCACCCGCGAACTGGTGAGGAAGGCCGGCGAGCTTGGTCTTAGCGGCGCCGATGTCCCCGAACAGTACGGAGGCATGGAGCTGGATAAGGTCACTTCCGCCCTTATCGCCGACCGGCTGGCCAAGTACGGCAGCTTCAGCACGGTTTGGGGCGCCCACACCTGCATCGGTACGCTGCCCATCGTCTACTTCGGCACGGAGGAACAGAAGAAGAAATATCTTCCCGGGCTGGCCAGCGGAGAAACTGTAGGAGCCTATGCGCTTTCAGAATCGTCTTCGGGATCCGACGCCCTGAATTGCCGCACGCGGGCCGAGCTTTCGGCCGACGGCAAACACTATCTTCTCAACGGCGAGAAGATGTGGATCACGAACGCCGGATTTGCCGACCTGTTCATCGTCTTCGCCAAGGTGAACGGTGAGAAATTTACTGCCTTCATCGTGGAACGCAAGTTCCCGGGATTTTCGGTGGGCGCGGAAGAGCACAAGATGGGCATTCGTGGTTCCTCTACATGTCCGCTCATCCTCAATGACTGCAAGGTGCCCGTGGGGAATGTTCTCGGTGAGATCGGCAAGGGACACCTGATCGCTTTCAATGTACTGAACGTAGGCCGCTTCAAGCTGGGTGCGGGAAGTGTCGGCGCGGCCCGCAACAGCATTGAGAGTGCTATTGCCTACGCAAAACAGCGCAAGGCGTTCGGCAAGGTGATTGCCGATTTCGGATTAGTTCGCGAAAAACTGGCCAACATGGCGGTGGGCATTTTCACCGGCGAAGCGATGGCATACCGTACCGTCGGCATGATGGACGCGGCCATTGCGCAGCTGGCGGCGAATCACGACGACATGGGTCCGGTGCGCAAGGTAATTGACGAGTACGCCGTCGAGTGCTCCATCCTCAAAGTGTGGGGATCGGAGTTCCTCGATCACGTCGTGGACGAAACGGTGCAGATCTACGGTGGGTATGGCTTCGTAGAGGAGTATCCGGCCGAGCGCAACTATCGTGACTCGCGCGTCAACCGGATTTTCGAAGGCACGAACGAAGTCAACCGGCTGGTCATCACCGGTTTTCTGCTCAAGAGGGCAATGTCCGGACATCTTCCCTTGATGCCAGCAATCAAGAAGCTCATGGACGAAGTGATCTCTGGCGCCAGGGACGAAAGCGTGGACGGTCCTTTGGCCGAAGAGCGGAAGCTGGTGGCAGCAGCGAAAAAGATCGGACTGTTCGCCGCGGGAGTCGCCACGCAGAAGTATATGCAGGCGATTCAGGACCAGCAGGAGATCATGGGCGCCATTGCCAACATGACCATTGAAACCTATGCCATGGAGTCAGCCGTACTGCGCGCGCAAAAGTACGTCACTCGCAACGGTGATGTGAACGGCGCGTTGCCCATCGCGATGACTCGCGTTTACATCACGGGCGCGATCGAGAGAATTGAAAGCGCTGCCCGGATGGTGATCGCAGCCGCGAGCGAAGGGGACATGCTGCGCACGCAGATGGCAATTTTGCGGCGCCTGTGCAAGTACGAACCGTTCAATACCGTTGCTCTGCGCGAGAAGATCGCGCGTCGAATAATCGAGACTGGGAAGTACGTCTTGGCGTAGGCCAAGAGCGCTGAAACATTTGTCCAATTGATTCCTGAGGGAGCGGATCACGGATTCGTTCCCCCACTCCCACCCTCCTCACACGGAGCGCCGCCCGATCTCACCCCCGGAACGGACACACATCACAGTCAGCCGTGACCCCCGCCACGGAATCAAACCTTTGACAGTGGTGTAGTTAGACACGATAACCGTCTCAACCGGGACAATGAGGGCAATTTCTATGGATCTCCGCAGGTGGTCGAAGTCCGAGGTTGATTACGGGCGCAAGGTTCTGACCTCTGGGTTGGCGGGAGCGCGTTCGGGTCAAGAAGCATTCCTCCATGGAAGGTCGCTCACTCCGTTTCTGGGAAAAGTAATTCGAAATTCTTTGACGCCGGCTGCTGTTGGTGCATGCCTGGGCTTGCTGGGCAGTTGCCCAGGTAATCGGCAAAGGTCTGTACACAAGGCACTGGCGTTCGGTTTTCTGGGTTGGGTTATCGGGCTTGGTGTGGGCGTGGCCTGGGAGAGCCGCGGCTTGACCGCGTCTGTTACCGGCGACGCCATGAAGAACATTGGCAGGGTGCGGGACGAGCACTGGTTCGACCGTCACCCCATCGACTACGCCTAGACACAGAAGACCATTTTTCGCAGCGAGCGTGATCAGCTGACACCCTGCTCATGATGGTGAGAGCCGGGAACTCCGGAGTGAGTGCTTCTCAAGGACACGGCCCCGCCACTACGTCAAAAGGGGACGGCAATGGCCACAAGCGAAATAACACAGAAGCGGGTCGAGATCCCGCCTGCCACAAAAAGCCTCAGTGATGAGCGAGTCGCCTACCTGGAAGGGCTAGTCAGCCAAGCCCGAAGTGCCGCTGCCGTCTTCACCCAGTTCACACAAGAGGATGTGGATCGTATCGTCAAACCGATGGTCCTGGCGGGGCTGTCACAGGCTCAATACCTGGCTCGTCTGGCGGTTGACGAGACCAGGCTCGGAGTTCTCGAGGACAAAGCCCTCAAGAATATGGTGGCCACGGAGTTTGTCTACAACTACGTAAAGGACAAACGCACAGTCGGCGCCATCCGCGAGTTCCCGGAACGCGGCCTGGTGGAAATGGCGGAACCGATCGGGATCATCTTTTCGCTCACCCCGATCACGAACCCCACTTCAACAGTCCTCTTCAAGTGCATCATGGCGATCAAGACGCGGAACGCGGTCATCTTCAGTCCACATCCAAGCGCCTGGCATTGTTGCCATGAGGCCGTGCAGATCATGTATGAGACTGCGCTGAAGCACGGCGCGCCCGAAGGCATCTTCACTTGCCTGGAATCGCACACGCTGGAAGACAACGCCTACCTGATGCGGCACAAAGACGTGGGCCTGATCGATGCCACCGGCGGGCCCGGCGTGGTCAAAGCTGCTTACAGCTCGGGCAAACCGGCCCTCGGCGTGGGCGCAGGCAATACGCCGGTCTATCTGGAAGAAACCGCAGACCTGAACATGGCGGTGGTGGACATCATCACTTCCAAGACCTTCGACAACGGCACGATTTGCGCCTCAGAGCAGACGGTGGTCATCGACGACGAGATTTATGACCTCGTTCTGAAGAAATTTGCGGACCTGGGCGCGCACATCTGCAACGAGAAAGAGACAGAAATCCTCGAGCGCACCGTGATCGATTCCGATACCGGGTTTCTGGTCCCCATCGCGGTAGGCCAGAAAGCCACGGACATCGCTCGCATGGTCGGACTTGCGGTTAAGCCGAATACCAAGCTTCTGATCGCACCGATTAAGGGTGTGGGCCGCAAATATCCGCTGTCAGCCGAGAAACTGTGCCCGGTACTGGCGGTTTATCGAGCGAAGTCGGTAGATGAAGCACTCAAGGTCTGCATCGACGTGAACCATGCCGGAGGCCTGGGACACACGGCGGTCGTCTTCTCACGCAACGATGAGGTCATCCGTAAGTTCGGTGAGGTGATGAACGCAGGCCGGATCATCGTGAATTCCCCGGGATCCATTGGAGCGTTCGGCGGCGTTTACAACGACATGGTTCCAACGTTTTCCTTCGGGTGCGGAACCGGCGGCGGCAACAGCACCATGGACAACGTCAATGTCTATCACTACCTCAACATCAAACGCGTGGCCCGAAGGACGCAGGCGCACATGTGGTTCCGCGTTCCCAATCAAATCTATTTCAACCTGAACGCGGTGGAGAATCTGCGCGATCTCGAGTCGCGCTCCACCATCATTATTACCAACCCTGCTCTCGAGCAGATGGGCCACGTGGATGTCGTCCGGCGTCACCTTCCCGCACAGACTTCCGTTCATGTCTCGGTCATTCCCGATGCGGAGCCTGAAGTCAAGGTGGTGATGCAGGGAGTGGAGGCCCTCAACCTCTACAAGGTGGACCAGATCATCGCGCTGGGCGGTGGTTCCGTAATCGACGCGGCGAAGATCATGAAGCTCAAGTACGAATCGCCGGAAGCGGACCTCGAGGAACTGGCCGCTCCGTTTATGGATATCCGCAAGCGAGTGGTCAAGTACCCGACCCAGAAGATCAACCGGGCCCGGTTGGTTGCCATCTCGACGACAAGCGGGACGGGGAGCGAGGTCACGCCGTTTGCCGTGATGACCGACAAGGAGCAGGGGCGCAAGGTGACGCTCGTCGACTACTCGCTCAGCCCCGACGTGGCGATCGTCGATCCGCAGTTCGTCATGTCGATGCCGAAGGGACTTACCGCCGATACCGGCATCGACTGTCTGACCCACGCGCTGGAAGCTGGCGTCTCGATCTACGCTTCGCCTTACACCGACTCCAACGCGATGCAGGCGATTCGTCTGGTGTTCAAATATCTGCCCGTCGCCTTCGACCATCCCGGCGATGAAGAGGCACGCAGCATGATGCACAACGCCGCCTGCATCGCCGCCATTGCGTTCTCGAATGCAGCCGTGGGCGTCAATCACGCGCTGGCGCATTCCTTCGGCGCGCGTTTCGGCGTCTCCCACGGCCGCGCTAACGCGCTCATGTTGCCGCATGTGATTGCCTTCAATGCGTCGGTACCCACGAAGTTCATGCCATCGCCCAACCAGCGGGGATACGTCGCACACAAAAAGTACGCAATGATCGCCGATTTGCTCGGCCTGGGCGGGTCCACGGTTGAGGAAAAGGTCAAGAAGCTGATTGTCGCGACCGAGCAACTACTCGACCAGCTGAAGATTCCACGTTCGATCGGCGACCTTGGCATATCGAAGGAAGAATTCGAGCGGGCGATGCCTGATCTGGCGAGGATCGCTTTTGACGATCCTTCCTGGCGGTCGAACCCTCGCATGCCTCTGGTAAGCGAATTGGTCGAGCTGTTCTGGGAGGCTTACCGGGGGCGAGGCCAGGCGAAGGTGGCCAGCGCATCGCAGCAACAGACAGCGTGAAGGATGGGTGTGCCTATGGCAAAGAAAGTTGCGTGGTTCAAGGTGGGTGGAGAGCACATCGTGCAAGACCTGCAGGATGCCGGTGAGAAGCTGGGCCGCGCAGGAATCGAAATGATCTTGGATTTTTCGTCCGTGCGCCGTGATCGATCCAGCTGTGCTTCGAGAGCTGGAGAGGTTGGCCGTCATCGCCGGCGAGAAGGCCGTCAAGGTCGAGTTACAAGGTGTCAACGTCAGTGTGTACAAAGTGCTCAAGCTGGCGAGGCTGGCGCCGCGATTCACCTTCGCCAACTTAGAGGAGCAGTCGCCGGCAATTCAAGAGGAGAGCTGTCATGCGGAACCATCAGCCCGGTGATCGCCTGTCCTGGGGCGACACGGTTTTCCTGAACCTGGAACGCGAAGGCATGCCGCTCAATGTGGCCTGCTTGTGCGTGCTGGAAGGCGATATCCCGTTCGAAGCTTATCTCCGGTTCGTCGAGTCGAGATTGCCGCTGATCCCTCGATATCTCAAGCGTGTGGTGCCTTCCGCGCTGAACGTCGGACTTCCCAGCTGGGACTACGACCCGACCTTCGATATTCGCAACCACGTGCGTGAGGCAAGCGCTGAAACACGGGACGGATGCGGAGCTGAAGGCACTGGCGGGGAAGATCCTGGGCAAGGTGATGGACCGGCAGCATCCGCTGTGGGATCTGACACTGGTCCATGGATTGAAAGGCAATCGGACAGGTATCGTCGCCCGCATGCATCACTGCCTCGCGGATGGAATTGCCGGCGTGGGCATCATGAGCGCCCTCATGGATGCGAGTCCAAAAACGCCGCGTATGCCGAAGCGAAAACTCCAGCTGAATGTCCCACCGCCGCGCGACACTGTGTGCTTCGCTGGTAGACGGCTTGGCAAGTTCGTACTCCAATTTCATGGAGCGCATTCTTTCAGCGTGGGCCGACGTGCTGAACATCACCGAGCGGACGGTCGCGAATGGTGGCATTCCGGCCAGCGACGAACTCTCCCGCCTGATGCCGGAAATTACCGCTCCCACCGAACGCTTACGGTTCAACGTGCTCTACCGCGGGCCGCAGAAATTCGCCTGCACCGAAATTCCTCTGGCCGAAGTCAAGGCCATACGGCACACCTTCGGGACGAGCATCAACGATGTGCTGCTCGCGCTGGTGACCGCAACCGTCCGGCGCTATTCGGAGTTCCACGGCGACAGCGTTAAAGGGCGCCTGCTTCGCATCATGGTTCCCGTCAACTTGCGCGGCAACGACGAGCTGCGCGTGAATTGGGGAACCGCATCTCGCTGGTCGCGGTCACGATTCCGCTCGACATTCGCGACCCGAAGAAGCTGCTGGCGGCAGTTCACAGGAGGACTGAGTTCCTCAAGCGCGTCCACGCCGCCGAGTTAGTCGGTTTGACTGGCGGTTTGATCGGCATCCTGCCCAGTCCGATGCAGTCCTTCACCGGCCCCATGATCAGCCAGGTACCGTTCACGCCGTTCAACATGGTTTGCACGAATGTGCCGGGGCCGCAGTTTCCGCTCTATGTCCTGGGACACAAGATGCTGCATTGGTATCCCTATGTCCCGGTCGGCGGCGAATTGGCCGTCAACTGCGCCATCCTCAGCTACAACGGGATGGTCTATTTCGGCTTCAGTGGAGATGTGCACGCCGCACCCGACCTGAGCCGTTTCGAGAAATTTCTGAAATTGAATTTCGCCGACCTGCGAGATGCCGCCGGAATCAAGCCCCGAGCGAAAGAGATCGCCGCGAAAGCGCGCGCGCGCCAAAAAACAGGTTGCGACGAAGCCGGTGGCAAAGCCAGCAACCACAGTACGCATACCCATTCCACTCCCGGTAGACGAAGCCCAAGGTCGCAACCCGGCGATCATCGGGGCCGATCGCTGAAGAAAAGAAGAACGTCTACGCAATTGACCGCCTGAAGATTGTCAGGCAGAAGTGTTGAACATGGAAGGCATTCAGCCAGTCTTGCAACTGACATCATGGTTGGAACCAGGGCGAACTCTCTTCCTGACAGTTCATGTTCTGGGCGTCGCATGTTTCGCCTACATCGTGGCACGGCGAATGGTGCCGCTGGTTCGGGCGGAACGCGATCTTCGTTTTGACCGGCCGCTGGACGCGGCTGGGGAAACGTCCTCAAGTTCTGGTTTGGACAGTGGAAGCATCCCCGCTATCGCACCGCGGGAATCCTGCACATCCTTATTTTTGCCGGATTCATTCTGCTTGCCACCCGCGCCTTCACCGTCCTGATCGTCGGCGTCTCGCCAGAACTTTGTGATGCCCGGTCTCTCGGGAGAGGCGGGCCACGTCTACGACATCATCACCGACTACGCCGCGACCGTCGTTTTCCTCTGCATGGTGTTCGCAATCGTTCGACGGCTGATCTTCAAACCGGCGCGATATGCGGTTCCGGCCAGATACGGCAAGGCGCACACGGCCGATGCCATCTTCCTTCTGGTGCTGATTGCGGTTCTGATGGTGGCCGACAGCCTGTTTGCGGCGGCCAAGGCCGCAGCTCAAGCTCAACACGCCCAATCGGTTGAAGCTCTCGCGGTCCTGTCGCTGCCGTGGATGTTGCAGGTCGCTCTCGCATCATTTTCTCTGCCTGCGCTGGGGAAGCTTTACTTTGGCGCCTACCTCCTGCATGAAGTGACTTTTTACTTCCTTCTGTGCTACCGCCCCTTCGGGATTCAGTTCCATGTGGAGACATCGCTTGTTTAATGTCTACTTCGCGAAGCTCGATCGCGGCACCGTTGAAGCCGGTGCAGGTGGGGCGTGAGCGACGAGCAACTGGACCAGGTGAAATCGTTCGGCGTGAAGACCTTCGAGGAGTTTACCTGGAAGCACATGCTCGACTTCTATTCCTGCGCCGACTGCGGACGGTGTTCCGACAACTGCCCCGCCAACGCGGCGGGTCGGCCGCTGTCGCCTCGGTTCATCAGCATCAAGGCCAGAGACTATGCCTTCCAGCATTACCCGATCTTCGGCAAGACCGGCAACGGCAAGGCACTGGTCGGAGGCATTTATTCCGAGGACGAAATCTGGTCGTGTACAACGTGCGGCGCGTGCGAAGAGGAATGCCCGCTGCTGGTGGAATACATCGATAAGATCGTCGATCTGCGGCGCGGCTTGATCGACGACGGCAATGTTCCCCAGTCTCTCCAAAAGCCGCTGAAGGCGCTGGAGAGCCGCGGCAATCCCTACGGCAAGATGGAGAAGAAAGCGCGCCGACTGGGCAAACGCTAAGGATTTCCAGCAAGCCTGCCGCATCAAGACGCTTACGCTAAAAACAGTGCCAGCGAAGCCAACGATGCAGACACTCTGTATTTCGTCGACAGCATCACTTCCTACGACGATCGCATGCAATCGATCGGTCGCGCCACGGCGCAAGCATTCTCGATCATGTCGGCGAGAAGTTCGGGATCCTCGGCGCAGCCGAAAGAGACAGCGGCCATGAAGTTCGCCGGTTCGGCGAAGAAACCCTGTTCATGGCCCTTGCGCGACCACAACGCTCGAGGCGATCAAGGCATCCGGAGTGACGCGAATCGTTACTGCCGATCCCCACGCCTTCAATGCGCTGAAACACGACTACAAAGATCTGCCGCCAGTCGAACACATCAGCCAGGTCATTGCGCGGGAAGTGAAAGCCGGCAACATCAAGTTCAAGCCGGTGGAGACGTGACGACAGCGTCTACACCTACCACGATCCCTGCTATCTCGGGCGGCACAACCAGGTCTACGACGATCCGCGAGATGTGCTCGACGCCATTCCCGGACTGAAGAGAGTCGAAATGAGCGCTCGCGGGACCGCTCGTTCTGCTGCGGTGGCGGCGGGTTGATGCTGTTCTACGAGCCGAAAGAAGACGAGCGAATGGGCGTGCAGCGTGTGCAGATGGCGGCCGAAGGCGGAGCGCGAATGTGATCGTGACCGCGTGCCCATTCTGCATGGCCAACATCGAAGATGCCATCAAGGTCGCAGGGCTGGAAGGAAAGATGACGGCCATCGATCTGACGGAACTGGTGGACCAGCAGATCGCGTGCGCGATCCGGTAGTGGAAGCAGAAGGCGTTTCAGAAATTCAGGAAGAATGCAGCCTCGGGAGGTGAGCGTGGAAATTCTAGTTTGCGCAAGAAGAGTGCCCGACACTTCGGAAAACGAGATTGAACTCAACAGCGCTGGAAACGACATCGAGCGCGATGAGTTGGTCTATTCGGTAAACGAAGCCGGACAACTATGCGGTCGAGGAGGCGCTTGCAGATCGTCGGCCAAAGTCGGCGGAAACGTCACGGTGGTCACGGTGGGCGGCGAAGACGACGAAGAGATTCTGCGCCGCCAGATGGCGATGGGCGCGAATCACGGCGTGCTGCTCACGGACGATGCATTTGCGGGATCGGACGGCCGGGGCATCGCAGCAATCCTGAAAGGGTTTCGTACAAAAGGGCAACTACGATCTCGTACTGACAGGAGTTCAGGCGGAGGACGGAGCCGCGCAGGTCGGCGGCATGCTGGCGGCGATGCTCGATTATCCCTTCGCATCTCTGGTCAGTTCCATCGAAGTCGAAGCCCCGACTGGCAAAAAGCTGAAGGTCAGCCGCGAAATCGAAGGCGGCAACAAGGAGATCAGCGAGATCGATCTGCCCTGCGTGCTCTCGATTCAGACCGGAATTAACGAGCCGCGTTATGTGGGGATGCGCGGCATCCGTGCCGTGGCTTCGGTGCCGATCCCGACGTACGGCGTGTCGGATTTGGGACATCGACCGCGAGCGCCGTTGGGCAAGCGGCAGCGAAAGTGAAGCGCGTCGACTACTTCGTGCCCACGCTCGGCAAGGGTGCCGAGATGCTCGAAGGCAGCCGGGAAGAGAACATCGAAAAATTAGTTGAGCTGGTGGCCGCCAAGGGAGGGTTGAAGTAATGCCTCGAATCTTCGCTTACATCGTACATAAGGAATGGCGTCGCGGATGATAGCGCCGCGGAACTGCTCAGCTGCAGCGCAGAGAATCGCACTGACCGATGCATCTGCCACGGCCGTCGTCGCCGGCTGGGGCGCGGCACTCGATGCGTCTGCGAGTCCGTCCGCGCTTCTTATCAAGGAGGTGTGGAAGATCGCGAATGACGCCCTCGCCTATCCCAATGCCGAGTTGATCCGGAAAGCTCTGGTCAGGATTGCTGCCGCCGGGCAGCATCGTTCTGGTTCCGCACGATCACTTCGGCATCGATCTCGCGCCGGGCCTTTCCATCAAGCTGAATGCAGCATATGTCCCCGACGTACTGGAAATACGAAGGTACGAGGGCACCGCTCTCAAAGTAGTTCGCCAGGAATTCGGCGGCCAAGTGAGCGCGCATCGTTCATTGCGATATTTCACGGCGGCGCGGTCATCACGGTCCGTCCTGGCGCGTTCAAGCCTTTTGAGACCGCCGCTGTCAGCGGAACCGATCATAGATAAATCAGCCGAGGCTGGCACGCTCACGGCAGGGCGCCGGTATCTGCAGACGGTGGTTGCCGAGGCGGGCGACGTCGACATCACCAAGCACAACGTGCTGGTCTCCATCGGCCGCGGCATTCAGGAGAAAGACAATGTCGCGAATCGCGCAGGAACTGGCGGACGCGCTCGGCGCGGCGGTGAGCTGCTCGCGGCCAGTGGTCGACGCCAAGTGGCTGGAAAAATCGCGGCAGGTCGGCTCGTCAGGGAAGACCGTGAAGCCCAAGGTTTATCTGGCGTGCGGCATCAGTGGCGCGTTCCAGCATCTGGCCGGGATTAAAGGTAATCCGTTCATCGTCGCGATTAACAAGAATCCCAAAGCCCCCATCTTCCAGGTGGCGGACATAGGGATTGTCGACGACATCCTGGAGTTCCTGCCGGAAATGACTAACAAGATCCGCGAAATGCAAAGCGTTTCCGCGAAATAGGAACGGTAAATGCGAGCAATAGAAAATGATCACAGCCAAGACTTTGAAGCTCAGTCTCAAATCATGCGGGAGTTTGCCAGGAAACGGCTGCCCGATCAGGAACTGATCGATCTCGACAACAAGCGACGAGTGCCCGATCGAAATCGTGCGGCACATGTGCAGTCCCGACAAGCTCGGCATTCAACTGCTGTTCATTCCGGAAGAATTCGGCGGCATGGGCGGCAGCACGTTTGATGTCTACCTCATTTGCGAAGAGATGGCGCGCATCGATCTGGGCGTGGCCACCAGCCTGTTTGCTACTTTCCTGGGCAGCGATCCCATCACCGTTGGGGCGACCCCGGAGCAGAAGAAGAAATGGCTGGCGACGCATTGCGGAAGAGGGAATTGCTCTTCGCTTACGGCGCCACCGAACCGGAGGCCGGCAGCGACCTGGGCGCGCTGCGCACCACGGCGGACCGCGTCATGCAGGACGGGCGCATTGCCGGTTACAAGATCACCGGCAACAAGCAATGGATCAGCAACGGCGGCATCGCCGACGCGTACACGATCCTCGCCAATACTCCCGGCGGCCCGAGCTGGTTCATCGTCGACAAAGGCGCCAAGGGCTTCACGCACGATGAGCCCGAGGACAAGCATGGCATTCGCCTCAGCAACACTGCAGCTCTCGCGCTCGACAACGTGTACGTCGACGCTGACCGGCTTATCGGTGGTGTGGAGGGCCAGGGCCTGAACCAGGCGCAGGCCGTATTCGGCTACACGCGCCTGATGGTGGCGGCGTTCGGGCTGGGCGCCGGATGGTCAGCTCTCGATCGTGCCATCCCTTATTCCACAACGCGTATTCAGGCGGGTGCACCGCTCTCCGAAAAGCAGGGATACACACACAAACTGATCGTCCCGAACGTGGTCAAGTTGGAAGCGGCCCGCTCTTACATCGAGGAAACGGCGGAGCGTATCGACGCCGGCGAAGGCAGCTTGAACACTGAAGGCGCGATCGCGAAATACATGGCGACCGAGGCTGGCAATCTGGCGGCCGACGCCAGCATCCAGGCGCTCGGCGGCTACGGCTACACGCACGAATACATGGTGGAAAAGATCAAGCGCGACGTGCGCATCACCACAATCTATGAAGGCACCTCCGAGATCATGGAGATGACCATCAGCCGTGACCGCTGGCAGCTTCATTTGAAGACGCGCGGGCAGTACTACCACGAGCAGGCACGGAAATGCGAAGAGCTGCATGCTCGGCGCCCGGACGTGGGTGCAGACAATGCGGCCCTGGCGATGCACGCTCTGGCGGAAGTTATGGAGAAAGCACGCGTCGCCCGGTTGACCCGGTACCAGCACATCCTATTGCGGCTGGGCGAGTTGATCGCTTATGCGGAATGCGCCGGCAGTCTGGCTCGTCGCGCGACCCTCATGACGGAAAACAAACTAAACGAGAAGGGCAACCGTCGTTTCGATGCCGCGGCGCTGGCGGCGATGAGCCGGATCTTTGCTCGTGAAGCCGCGCTCAAGGTTGGCGAGGAAGGCTTGCGATGGGTGATCGGGGCGGGAGGCGTAAGCGGCGCCGACTTACCCGCATTTGAAAACAGCTTGGGGCTGCCTGCGATTCATCAGGGGCAGGTGGGCCTGATTGGTGACATGGATTTTGTCGGAGACGTGCTTTATAACCGCGCCGCCAAACGCGCGGACAAAGCTGCATAACGTTCAAAGTGCCTAACGTTCGATGACAGACAGACCTTATATGAGCGGTGTTTTTGCACTCGAGTCATCATTCTTCCTCGGTTGTTGTGGAGTGTCATCATGGAAAACAGTTCTCATCGAGCCATAGCGATTGTTGGGGCGGGAGCCATCCTGCCCGATGCACCGAACGTAACCGCCTTCTGGGAAAACATAAAAAAGGGTCGTTACAGCATTAGCGAGGTCAAGCCCGACCGCTGGGACCCGGCTCTCTACTTCGATCCCGATCACGCCGCTCCGGATAAGACCTACTCCAAGATCGGCGGCTGGGTGCGTGAGTACACCTGGGACCCGATCAAGTGGAAGCTGCCCATCCCGCCACGTGTGGCCGACGCCATGGACGTTTCGCAGAAATGGGGAATCGCCTGCACGCGCGCAGCGCTCGAAGACTATGGCTACCCCGGGCGGCCGCTGGATGCCGATCGTACGGCGGTGATCCTTGGGAACGCCATGGGCGGAGAACGTCACTACTTCACTGTGATGCGTGTTTACTTTCCGGAATACGCGCACGAGTTGGCGGAGAGCGCCAGCTTCGCTGCGTTACCAGAAGCGGTGCGCGCGCACATCATGAGCGAATTGCAGGCGCGTATGGGTAAGCATCTGCCGGAGATCACGGAAGACAGCATGCCCGGCGAACTGGCCAACTGCATTGCCGGCCGCATCGCGAATGTTTTCAACTTCCACGGCCCAAACTATGTATGCGATGCGGCGTGCGCGTCCGCCATGGCCGCGATCAACGCAGCCGCCGAGGGACTGATCCAAAACGACTTCGACTTCGCGGTGACCGGCGGCATTGACCGCAACATGGGTGTTTCGACCTTTGTGAAGTTCTGCAAGATCGGCGCTCTCTCTGCGACCGGCACGCGTCCCTACGCGGACGGAGCGGACGGCTTCGTCATGGGCGAAGGCGCAGCGATCTTCCTGCTCAAACGGCTGGCGGACGCCGAGCGCGACCAGGACAAGATCTACGCGGTCCTGCGCGGCATGGGGGCCTCAAGCGATGGAAAGGGGAAGGGCATTACCGCTCCCAACCCTGTCGGCCAGAAATTTGCCATTGAGCGCGCCTGGGCAGAACGCCGGGCTGTCGCCGGAAACGGTTACTTACATTGAAGGCCACGGCACATCGACCAAGGTGGGAGACGTGGTGGAAGTGCAAAGCATGGCGAATGTGCTTGACAGTCTTCATGTCCCCCCTCATTCGGTGGCGCTGGGCTCAGTGAAATCGAATTTCGGCCACCTCAAGGGAGCGGCTGGAGCGGCAGGACTGCTGAAAGCTGCGCTGGCGCTGCATGACAAGGTTCTGCCGCCCAGCGTGCACTGCGAACATCCCAATCCCGATATCGACTTTGCCCACTCTCCTCTTTATGTGAATACCGAACTGAAACCCTGGGACATCCCCGAGGGCGGCGTGCGGCGAGCAGGCTTGAGCGCTTTCGGGTTTGGCGGCACCAACTTTCACGCCGTGCTGGAGGAATACATTCCGCACCGGCTCAACGGAAACGGCAAGAGATCTGTGGCGGTGAGTGATATGCCGCCGGTGAAGGCAGAGACCATCATGCATGTAAGCGAAGTTTCGCAAAGCTCTACATACCGCTTCTTCCCGCAAGACCCCGTTGCGCGGCGCGCTGGTGATCGGCGCCGCGTCTGAAACTCTACTGGCCGAGCGTCTGCGTATCATCGAAAAAGATGCGAAGGACGGCCGCGCACCCGCTCCCAGCACGCCCTCTGAGGCAGACCTGCGTGCAGCCGAACGTATAGCCATTGACTACGCCAATGCCGCCGAACTGGCGACCAAGTCCGCGGCTGCTCTGAAGGCCGTTGCCGCCAATCAACCGGCGATGTGGAGAGCTCTGCGCGCACAAGGCATCTTCCGCGGTCACGGTCCCGCGCCCAAGGTGGCATTCCTGTATCCCGGACAAGGCTCGCAGTATCTGAACATGCTCCAACCGCTGCGCGCGACAGAGCCGATTGTGGCCGATACGTTCGAAGAAGCCGACCGGATCATGAAACCGATACTGGGCGGCAAGCCGCTCAGCGAATTCATTTTCGTGGATCGCAACGATGCTGACGCCGTCGCAAAGGCCGAAGACGAACTGCGGCAGACGGCGATCACGCAGCCAGCCGTTCTGACCGCCGACCTCGCACTGACCCGGCTTCTGGCCGCCTACGGCATGGAACCGGATTTCACCATGGGGCATAGCCTGGGAGAGTATGGGGCTCTGATCGCGGCTGGAGCTTTTCCGTTCGCGGATGCGCTTGAGGCCGTGAGCGCGCGTGGCCGCGAAATGACGCGCTATTCGCCTGCAGACAAGGGAAAGATGGCAGCGGTATTTGCGCCGCTGGAAGAGATCGAGCGCATTCTCAAGACAGTGACTGGCTATGTTGTGATCGCAAACATCAACAGCGAGCACCAGTCGGTGATTGGCGGCGCCAGTCAGGCCGTCGAACAAGCGATGGCAGCACTGCAGAAGGCTGGCTACGACGTAAGCCAGCTATCCGTGAGCCATGCGTTCCACACCTCGATCGTCGCTCCTGCCAGCGAACCCTTGCGGCAGGTGCTGGCGCGCCTGCATTTGCGATCGCCTCGTCTGCCCATCGTAGCCAACGTAGATGGCGAGTTTTATCCCACAGGGCCGGATGTTGTCCCACAGATGCTGGACATTCTGGCGAAGCAGGTCGCGGCTCCCGTGCAATTCATCAAGGGCCTGCGCACGCTGTATGCCGCAGGCGCGCGCATGTTTGTGGAAGTAGGGCCGAAGAAGGCATTGCAGGGATTTGCCGAGGATGTGCTCGGCGATCAAGGCGATATCGTCTCGATCTTCAGCAATCATCCGAAGACCGGAGACATCGCGGCATTCAACCAGGCGTTGTGTTGCATGTATGCGGCCGGTTTGGGCTGTGCGACCAGGGAAGTGGTGTATGAGCCATCTTCCGCGAAGGTGGCGGCCACTCGTGAGGCCGAGAAAGAATCTGAACCTGTTCCTCTAGCGTCAACCGCCAGCAAGGTGTCTGCCACGTGGGCGCCGCCCATGAACGGCGATCACTACGCTGAGCTCGGTCATTTGTTCGCCGATGTTCTTGAGCGCGGCTGGCAGATATACCACCCGCACGACGCAGCTCCGACAGAGCTGCCGGTCGCGATCACGGGCGCAGCGTTAGGCCTGCCGGGAACGGAGCACATCTTCGATGATTCCAACATCGGACGCCTTCTGCACGGGGATCAGTTCATCGCTACCATCCCCGCGCACCTTCGCCGCGCCATGCTGGACAAGCACATTACGCGGCTGGTGAAGAGCGAGAATGGCGGGGCCACGTTTGAGACCATTAATAATGTAGACGACGTCATCAAACTGGCAGGCCGCGGTGGCGCCTTCGATCTGGAAACTGAATTTGGCGTGTCCGCAGAACGCCGGGCGGCTCTTGATCGCGTTACGCAGCTGGCGATCGCGGTAGGCCTCGACGCACTGCGCGATGCCGGCATCCCACTGGTCCTGCGCTACAAGACCACAAGCAAAGGCACGCAACTGCCGGACCGCTGGGCTTTGCCAGACGCGCTGCGCGACGACACTGGCGTGATCTTTGCCTCGGCCTTTCCAGGCTTGAACTCCTTTGCAGACGAAATGTCGCGATACTACGCCGACCATGGCCGCCGCGAGCAGTTGGCGGCGCTCGAAAGCCTGCGCCTCCGACTGGCGGTTGAAGACGGCCGTTCCGGCGTCGGCCAGGAAATTGATCGCCGTATCACGGAATTGCGCGCTGCCATCGAAAAAGAGCCATACATATTCGACCGCCGCTATCTCTTCCGCGTGTTGACGATGGGACACTCCCAGTTCGCCGAATTCATCGGCGCTCGCGGGCCGAACACGGCGATCAACGCCGCGTGTGCAAGCACGACGCAGGCCGTGGCGCTGGCGGAAGACTGGATTCGCGCCGGCCGCTGCCGTCGCGTTGTCGTCGTGTCTGCCGACGACATCACCACCGAACAGCTGATCGGCTGGATGGGCGCCGGTTTTCTCGCCAGCGGAGCGGCTGCCACTGACGACGTTGTAGAAGAAGCAGCCATCCCATTCGACCGCCGCCGTCACGGCATGATCATCGGCATGGGTGCCGCCGGTCTGTTGGTCGAGAGCGCTGAGGCGGCACGCGAGCGGGGAATCCAGCCGATTTGCGAGGTGCTGAGCGCGGTGACGGCCAACAGTGCGTTCCATGGCACCCGGCTCGACGTGCAGCACATCAGCCAGGTGATGGAAGATCTGGTGGCCAAGGCGGAAGCTCGCAGCGGAATTCGGCGTCATCAGATCGCGCCCAAGACTGTCTTTGTCTCCCACGAAACTTACACACCTGCGCGGGGTGGCAGTGCATCCGCCGAGATTCATGCGCTACGGCGCGTCTTCGGCGATGCGGCCGATCAGATCGTGATCGCCAACACAAAAGGCTTCACCGGTCACGCCATGGCCACCGGAATCGAAGATGTTTTGGCCGTGAAGGCTCTGGAGACCGGCGTGGTGCCACCCGTGGCAAATTTCAAGGAGATCGATCCCGAGCTAGGCGCGTTGAACCTGTCCAAGGGCGGGGCTTATCCCGTTGAGTACGCGCTGCGCCTGGGCGCAGGGTTCGGTTCACAGATCAGCATGACGCTGTTGCATTGGGTGGCGACCAAAGACAATGTTCGCCGAAGCCCGAATGCTCTGGGCTATGCCTATCGCATTGCGGATACCAACGCCTGGAACGCCTGGCTTAGCAGGATCGCTGGCCATGCGGCTGCAGATCTGGAAGTAGTGCAGCATACCCTCCGCGTGCACAACCAGGGAGCGGCGCCGGTTGCGGGTGTCTCGGCACAACCAAAAGTGGACTTGATCGCTGCACGAGAACTTTCGACGGACACCAAACCTACTCCAGCTGTGATCGTCGCTGCGAAGCCGGAGCCCGTGGCGGTTGAGACTGTTCCCAAAGCGCCTGCGAAGGTGCAGGTGATCGAGCCGGGCCGGCCACCTTTGCAGCCGATTGCCGCGAGCGGCGAGGCTGTGAAAGATCGCGTCCTTGCTCTGGTGGCCGAGAAGACCGGTTACCCGGTTGACATGCTCGATCTGGATCTCGATCTGGAAGCGGACCTCGGTGTCGATACGGTCAAGCAGGCGGAGGTGTTTGCGGCGATCCGCGAGATCTACAACATCCCGCGCGACGAAAACCGCAAGCTGCGCGATTACCCCACCCTGGCGCATGTGATCCGGTTCGTGTATCAGAAGCGGCCTGACTTAGCCGGCGCGACTCTGCCGGCTGCGGGTCCAACGGCAAGGGCTGAAGCACACCTCGAATCTGCCGAAACCAAAGCTGCCGCCCCTCCTCAGCAAGAAGGTTCTGCCGAATCCGTGAAAGATCGCGTCCTCGCTCTGGTCGTAGAGAAGACGGGTTATCCCAAAGACATGCTGGACCTGGACCTCGATCTCGAGGCTGATCTCGGGGTGGATACGGTCAAGCAGGCTGAGATGTTTGCGGCGATCCGCGAAATCTACAACATCCCTCGCGACGAGAATCGGAAGCTGCGTGACTATCCGACGCTGGCGCACGTGATCCGGTTCGTGTTTGAGAAGCGACCTGACTTGGCTGCCGTGCACCCGGCTCCTGCAGCCACGTTAAAGGCTCCGGACGCCCCAATAACAAAGGAGGAGACCAAGTCCACCGAGCCGACACTCGTGGCCGCAACGCCCACTGCTGCTGTCGGTGCAGATTCCGTCAAGGACCGCGTCTTGGTTCTGGTGGTCGAAAAAACCGGCTACCCCAAAGAGATGCTGGACCTGGATCTCGATCTCGAAGCAGACCTCGGTGTCGATACGGTCAAACAGGCGGAGATGTTCGCGGCCATCCGCGAGATCTACAGCATTCCTCGCGACGAGAACCGCAAACTGCGCGACTATCCCACGCTGGCCCACGTGATCAGGTTTGTGTTTGAGAAGCGCCCTGACTTGGCTGTTGCTCCTCCTTCATCCACAACAATCAGCGAATCAATCGCCCCCGTGTCACCCACAGTCCTGGCGCAAGTACCCGTCGCGCCAGAGCCCCCATCGCCCTCGGTGCCGGATGCGTCCATTTCAGCCGCCTCAATCAAAGAGAAGGTGCTCGATATCGTTGCTGAAAAGACGGGTTACCCGAAGGACATGCTGGACCCCGATCTTGATCTCGAAGCCGATCTCGGGATCGACACCGTCAAACAGGCAGAAATGTTTGCCGCCATCCGAGCCGCATACAACATTCCGCGCGATGAAAACCTGAAGCTTCGCGACTTTCCGACCCTCGCTCTCGTCATCAAATTTGCACAAGACAGGTCCGGCTTGGCAGATCGCGCTTCTCAAAAAACATTAGAAGTACCGAAGAAGCCGCCAGCGTCATCCTCAACTCCGGCGCCAGTAAAGGCGCCGCGTCCCGCTCCCGCCAGCCTGGATGCCGCGAATCAGATTCCACGCCGCGTGCCTGTGCCGGTCTTGCGCCCGGCGCTGACCATCTGCAAGCCAACCGGAGTCGCCCTTGAGCATGGACGCCGCGTGATCATCGCGCCGGACAAAGGCGGCGTGGCGGATGCACTCGCAGAACTGCTGCAGAAAAAAGGTGTGGAAGTCCTTCGCGTCGAAGGGACACCAGATGCCGACAACCTGACCACCCGTCTGAAGAGTTGGATGGATGCGGGGCCTGTCCACGGAGTGTACTGGCTCCCGGCGCTCGATCATGAAGCAAGCCTCCGCGACATGGACCTGGCTGCATGGCATGAGGCGGTGCGGGTACGTATCAAGTCTCTCTACACCACCATGCGCGTGCTCTACGACCAGATCGAAAAGCCGGGCACGTTCTTCGTATCGGCAACACGGCTCGGCGGGCAGCACGGTTACGACGAGGCCGGAGCAGTCGCGCCGCTCGGTGGCGCCGTGACAGGATTCACTAAGACTTACAAGCGTGAGCGGATGGATGCTCATGTGAAAGCCGTCGATTTCGAGGCAGGCCGAAATGCAAACGAAATCGCCGAGCTTCTGATCGAGGAAACCTTGCGCGACCCGGGCGCAATTGAGATCGGCTACAAGAAAGGTCTGCGCTGGACGGTTGGGCTCGAGGAGCAGTTTGCGGCCGATGGCCAGCCCGGTCTGACACTGAACGAGAAAACTGTATTCCTGGTCACCGGAGCCGCGGGGAGCATTGTTTCAGCTATTACCGCCGACCTCGCATCGGCTTCCGGGGGCACCTTCTACCTGCTCGACTTGGTCCCCGAGCCCGATGCGAACAATCCCGACCTCAAGCGCTTCGTGACCGACAAAGAAGGCCTTAAGCGCGATCTGTTCGCGCGCATACAGGCGCGTGGCGAGCGAGCCACGCCGGCTTTGGTGGAGAGGGAACTCGCGGCTCTGGAACGTGCAAGGGCCGTGCTCAGTGCCATCGACGCCGTTCGTGCGGCGGACGGCACGGTGCACTACTTCAGCGTCAATCTCGCCGACGCGGAAGGCGTCGCCAAAGTAGTAAGCCAGGTGCGCCAACGCAGCGGGCGCATCGATGTGCTGCTGCACGCGGCTGGGATCGAGCGCAGCCGCTCTCTGGCGGAGAAAGACCCTCGCGAATTCGATCTGGTCTTCGACGTCAAGAGCGACGGATTCTTCAATCTCCTTCACGCTATCGGCGACATGCCGCTCGGCGCGACCGTAGCGTTCAGTTCGATTGCGGGCCGTTTCGGCAATCCCGGACAGACCGACTACAGCTCTGCCAACGATCTGCTGTGCAAGATCTCGTCGAGCTTCCGTACCACTCGTCCGGCCACGCGCGGCATCGCCATCGACTGGACTGCCTGGGGCGGGATCGGGATGGCCACCCGCGGCTCCATCCCGAAAGTGATGGAACAGGCTGGCATCGATATGCTGCCACCGGAAGCGGGTGTTCCGTTGATCCGCCGTGAATTGACGGCGGGAGGGACGCGCGGCGAAATCGTGATCGGTCAGCGACTCGGCGTGCTGCTGAAGGAGTGGGATGCGACGGGAGGAATAGACACATCCGCTTCAGAACTGAGCATTGAGAGTCGCCAACAGAAGCAAGGGCCGATGATCGGCAAGATCGCGAGCGTGGGTCTTTACAGCGGGCTCGTGATTGAAACTACCCTTGACCCGAAGGCGCAGCCGTTCCTGCATGACCATCAAATTGACGGCACGCCCGTGCTGCCAGGCGTCATGGGCATCGAAGCCTTTGCGGAAGCCGCGCTACGCGTTCTTCCCGATTGGCATATCGAGGCGGTCGAGAAAGTAGATTTCCTCGCTCCATTCAAGTTCTACCGGGGCGAGCCCCGTGCGGTGACAGTCGAGGCCACCATTCATCCGCAGGGCGATGACCTGCTCGCAGACTGCCGTTTAATCGGGCGCAGGTCGCTGCCTAATCAAGTGGAGCCGCAAACGACCACGCACTTCACTGCGTGCGTACGGCTAACGAAGAAAGCCCCCGAAACACTCACCATGCCGGCGCTCGGCTCGCCTGCCGGGCACGCGATTGAAGCTGCGGATATCTATCGTCTCTACTTCCACGGTCCCGCGTACCAGGTCCTGGAGCGGGTCTGGTGGGATGGGGAGCGGGTGATCGGGCTGATGGCGAAAGGGCTGCCGAGCAATCATCAGCCGTCCGAGTTTCCAACGTTGATGACACCGCGGCTGATCGAACTATGTTTCCAGACTGCAGGGATCTGGGAAATGGGTACGCAAGGCAGAATGGGGTTGCCGCAGCACGTTGATCGGGTGTGCTCGTTGCGCGCTCCAGGGCAAAACGATGGCCGGCTTGTACGCCGTCGTGACTCCTGATGCCGCAAATGGAAGCTTCGATGCCCAAGTTGTGGACGTCTAGGGAAACCGATATGTGCAGCTCAGCGGATATCGCACGGTCGCGATTCCGAACGCCGTCAACCCTGAGCGGTTGAAAGCTCTACAAGCCATGATGTCACTGGAAGCCGTCGCTGCCTGAGCGGGCGCGACTGGTTGAAGTGATGATCTATCGATCGGAGCCCTTATGAACCACGAATTCCAACGCGTGGCGATCGTCAACCGCGGTGAGGCCGCCATGCGCTTCATTCACGCCGCCCGCGAGTTCAATCTGGAGCACGATACATGCGCTGCGCACAATCGCGCTCTTTACCGAGCCTGACCGCCATGCCATGTTCGTGCGCGAGGCGGATGAGACGGTTTGCCTTGGCCCCGCCCATGTCCTCGACCAAAACACCCAGCAGCTCAAGAGCAGCTACGTCGACTATGAACGTTTGGCGAGAGCCTTGACTTCCGCACGCGCGGAAGCAGTCTGGGTGGGATGGGGATTCGTGGCCGAGCATGCCGCATTTGCCGACCTGTGCCGCGAAATGGACATTGTGTTCATCGGCCCGGACGGCAATTCGATGCGGTGTGTGGGTGACAAGATCGCCTCGAAACGTCTTGCAGAGCAAGCCCATATACCCGTAGCGCCCTGGAGCGGAGGGCCAGTAGAGACATCAAGCGCGGCCCTTCAGGTTGCCGAACGCCTCGGTTATCCGATCCTTATTAAAGCGACAGCCGGAGGCGGAGGCCACGGGATCCGCAAGGTCGAATCTGCCGCTCAGTTGCCACAGGCGTTTGAAAGGGCGCGGGCAGAGGCTTTCAAGGCCTTCGGCGATCCCACCGTTTTTCTCGAACGCTTGGTCCAGGGCGCGCATCACGTGGAAGTCCAGATCATCGCCGATCACTTTGGCACCACGTGGGCTGCCGGCGTACGCGACTGCACGATCCAACGCCGCCATCAGAAAGTCCTTGAGGAGGCGCCTTCGCCAGTGCTCTCGCCGGAACAAGATCGGACATTGCGGGCCGCCGCTGTGCGCTTGAGCGAAGCGGCGGGCTATCACAATGCCGGCACGGTGGAGTTCCTTTACGAACCGGATAGCGGCAAGTTCTGGTTCATGGAAATGAACACCCGGCTGCAAGTGGAACATCCGGTGACCGAATGCACGACCGGGATCGATCTGGTCAAGCTGCAGATTCACGTTGCGCGGGGCGGGCATCTCGAAGGGGAAGCACCGCGAACCACGGGCCACGCTATCGAAGTGCGACTGAATGCGGAAGATTCGGACAACGGTTTTGCTCCGGCTCCGGGCGCCATCGAGCGCTTCCGGATGCTGACCGGGCCGGGAGTGCGGATCGACACCGGTGTGGCAGAGGGCGATCGGGTCGCGTCAGAATTCGATTCCATGATTGCGAAGATCATCGCCCACGGCCAAACCCGGAAAGAGGCGCTCTCGCGTCTGCAGCGGACTTTACGCGAGAGTGTCGTCGTCATCCAGGGAGGAAGCAGCAACAAACCGTTTCTTCTTGAACTGCTGAGCCGCCCCGAGGTGCAACGGGGAGAAGTACACGTCGGGTGGCTGGACCATCTGGCCGCGGACGGCAAGCATGTCTCCAGGCGCTATGCCGATGTCGCCATCGTACAAGCCGCGATCGAAGCCTACGACGCAGAATTGGCCATAGAGCAGACTCAGTTCTATGCCTCCGCCGTGCGCGGCCGGCCGCACGTCAGGAGCGAGGTGGGCCGGACCGTGGAACTGCGCTATCGAGGGCAGGGCTACTCTGCCAAGACCTATCGGCTCGGGCCTCAGCAGTATCGCGTCGAAGTCGATGGGGCGCGCATCGATGCTCACGTCGAACATCTGGGACAGTTTGAGTATTGGCTCTCGGCCTTTGGCAGGCACTTCCACATCGTGTCCGTCGTCGAGGGACTGAATTACCGGATCGAAGTGGATGGTGTCGCGCACAAAATTGACCGGGATGACGGCGGCATCGTGCACGCTCCCTCTCCGGCGGTGGTGGTGTCGATCGCTGTGAAGCCGGGAGATACAGTTTCGGTGGGCGATCGTCTTGCCGTGCTGGAAGCCATGAAGATGGAGATGGAAGTCGTTGCGCCATGTTCCGGCAGAGTGCGGCACGTAATGACGATGCCGAATGTTCAGGTAGACACGGGAGCCCCACTCCTGCAGATTGAACCGAACGCCGGAGAAGAAACCGCCGGGACAACTGAGCGAGTGCAGTTCGGTGCGTCGCAAGTGTCGGGGGGAAGCAACGCAGTGGCGCCATCCAGCTGCCACCGCAGCCTCGAACAACTTCGCCAGCTCATGTTGGGCTTCGATGTGGATCCGAAGCACAGCGCGCGCTTGCTGGCGGAGTGGAGTCAGAGCTGCCCCGTCGACAGCGACGAGATAAGAGAGGAAGAGGACGAGATCCTCAGCATCTTTGTCGATATCTGCTCTCTGTTCCAGCGTGAACCAGAGGTAAACCATCGAGCCAGCGGCGAAGAGCCCAGCGCTGAGGCGTACTTGTTCTCTTATCTGCGCATGCTGGAAACGCACGGCGAAGGGCTGCCCCCCACCTTTGTCAGCGCTCTTCAGCGTGCTTTGGCTCACTATGGTGTGCGTAGTCTGGATCGCACTCCTCAACTCGAGGAGAGCCTGCTCTGGATCTACAAGTCCCACCAACGCGTCGAGCAGCAGATCGCGCCGGTCATGAGCGTTCTCGAGCGCCGTCTGAAACGCGTTGCAACTATGGCACCGCACGTAGGCGAGTCGTTCCGCACCCTACTGGACCGCATGATTGCGATGTCGAACGGAAACTTCCCGGCGATCAGCGATCTGGCACGCGAGGTGCGCTACCGCTACTTCGACCAGGCGCTGTTTGATCGGGCTCGAAAGCAGGTTTACGACCAGGTAGAAGAACAGCTTGCCTACATGGCGGCTCATCCGGATGCCACGGACCGGCATGAAAGATTGCGCGCCATTATGGAATGTCCGCAGCCGCTGGTGAGTCTGCTGGCTGGCAAGTTTGCAGCTGCGGATGTAGCAATGCGCAAATTGATGTTAGAGGCGATTACCTGGAGGTACTATCGCATTCGCACTCTGGTCGACCTCCGCTCGTTGGACGTGGATGGCCATTGCTACGCGACGACGGAATACGAATACGAAGGAAAGCACATCCATGTATTCGCTACCCATGCCGACTATGCCCAGCTTGCTGAGTCGATAGAAGCAATGTTCCCGCTGATCGCCGCAGTGCCGGCGGATCATGACGTTGTCATCGATTTTTTCACCTGGCACTCGGGTTCGCTGGGCGATGCGGAGGCTACCCTGCAGGAAATTCAAAAAACCTTAAGCGCAGCTGCTTTCCCACGTCCGATCCGGCGCATCGTGGTGGCGGTGGCGGGCCCGAGTCGTGGCGAAGGTGTGGGCGGCATGCTTCATTTCACTTTTCGCCCTCGAGAAACTCAATATGAGGAGGAGAAACTCTATCGCGGACTCCACCCCATGATGGGCAAGAGGCTTCATCTCTGGCGCCTCAGCGGTTTCAATATTGAGCGCCTGCCTTCAGTCGAAGACTTGTATCTCATCCACGCAATCGCCCGCGACAATCCTAAAGATGAACGGCTGTTCGCGTGCGCGGAAGTGCGGGACGTAACTCCAGTTCGCGATGAGAAGGGCCGCATCACGCAGTTGCCGCATCTGGAGCGCATGTTGACGGAAGCCCTCGCCGGCATCCGCCTGTTCCAGTCGCACCGGCGTCCCCAGGAACGTCTGCACTGGAACCGGATATTCCTCTACGTGTGGCCTCCTCTTAACCTCTCGCGGGATGAGTTGCGCGACATTGTGAGCCGGCTTTCTCCCGCGACGGAGGGCTTGGGATTGGAGCAGGTTGTGGTGCGCGTTCGCATCCCCAATCCGGCGACCGGAGAATTGCGCGACATGGTAGTCCGTATTTCCAGTCCAGGTGGGACCGGAATGCTCGTGACCTTCCGCCCCGCCGACAAGCTGCAGCCCATCAAGCCACTGGGAGAATACGAGCAGAAAGTTGTGCGCATGCGCCAGCGCGGGCTTATCTATCCTTACGAAATCATCAGAATGCTGACGCCCGCCCAGGAGAGTACGCGCGCCGAATTTCCGCCGGGTGATTTTGTCGAGCACGACCTCGATGCAGAAGGCCGTCTGCTTCCCGTCGAGCGTCCATACGGCAAGAACAAGGCCAACATCATCGTTGGCGTGATCCGAAACTTTACCACCCGCTATCCGGAGGGCATGACGCGCGTCTTGCTGCTGGGCGATCCCAGCAAGGATCTGGGCGCCATCGCGGAACCCGAATGCAAGCGCATTCTGGCTGCGCTGGACCTTGCGCAGCAAAAGAATGTTCCACTCGAGTGGTTCCCCATTTCCGCCGGCGCCAAGATCTCGATGGAGAGTGGCGTGGAGAACATGGACTGGATTGCCCGTGTGCTGCGTAGCCTGATCGAGTTTACCCAGGCAGGTTGCGAAGTGAATCTGATCGTAAACGGGATCAACGTAGGTGCGCAGCCGTACTGGAATGCCGAGGCCACAATGCTTATGCATACGCGCGGCATTCTGGTGATGACGCCGAAAGCCGCGATGGTCCTGACAGGGAAGCGCGCCCTGGACTACTCGGGCAGCGTCTCGGCTGAGGACAACCAGGGCATCGGCGGCTACGACCGCATCATGGGCCTGAACGGGCAAGCGCAGTATTGGGCGCACGATATTGATGAGGCCTGTCACATCCTGATGCGCCACTATGACCATACGTATGTAGCTCCGGGCGAGCGCTTTCCTCGCCAGGCTTCTACCAACGATCCCATCGGGCGCGACGTGCGCGTTTATCCCCACAGTCAAAATGGAGACGAAGGCTTCGAACGCATCGGCGACATTCTCTCGGACGAGACCAATCCCGGACGCAAGAAGTCTTTCGATATTCGCAAAGTCATGATGGCGGTTACAGACCAGGATCATGCGCCACTGGAACGCTGGGCTGGTATGCGGGCAGCAGAGACTGCCGTAGTCTGGGATGCACATTTAGGCGGCTATCCGGTTTGCCTGATAGGAATCGAATCTCGACCGGTACCACGGTTTGGATTTGTTCCCGCCGATGGGCCGGACCAATGGTGCGCCGGAACCCTCTTCCCGCTGTCCTCGAAAAAGGTGGCCCGCGCCATCAACGCGGCCAGCAACAACCGGCCGTTAGTGATGCTGGCCAATTTGTCGGGATTTGATGGCTCGCCGGAATCGATGCGTCGGCTCCAGCTCGAGTACGGTGCCGAGATCGGCCGGGCTGTGGTGAATTTCAAAGGTCCGATTGTCTTCTGTGTTGTCAGCCGCTATCACGGTGGTGCGTACGTAGTCTTTTCGCGTGCTCTCAATGAGCAACTGGAAGTGGCGGCCCTCGAGGGAACCTACGCCTCGGTCATCGGCGGTGCGCCCGCGGCGGCCGTCGTTTTCGCGGGGGAAGTGGAAGCGAGAGCAAAGAAAGATCCACGTCTACAGGAACTGACCCAGGCCATGGCCAAGGCCGAGGGCACAGAAAAGGTTCGCTTGCGTACGCAGTGGGACGAACTCTTCAAAGTCATCCACTCGGAGAAGCTTGGAGAGATGGCGGCGGAGTTTGACCGGGTGCACAGCGTGCGGCGGGCACTCGACGTGGGCGCCCTGAATTGCATAATTCCGCCCGCTAACCTGCGTCCATATCTCATTGACGCGGTGGAACGCGGAATATGAAAAAGAGAGAAGGATCGGCGCATTCGAAAAGCTGCCGAGACGCACGCCGTGGCAGCTTAACGCGCAAGGAGCAGATGTGATGGATGTGTACTGGCTGGAGCAGAGAGAATGCGAGGTGCCGGTCGTGAATGATTGGCTGAGCCCCAGCGAAGTCAGCCGCATGAACGGTATGCGCTTTGCCAAACGCCGCGCCGACTGGCGGCTGGGACGCTGGACGGCGAAACTAGGGGTAGCTTCTTGCCTGAATTTGCCGGCGCATCTGCGTGCTCTTGCGCAAATAGAAATACGCCCAGCACCATCCGGTGCGCCCGAAGCGTTTGTCGCAAACGCCGCAGCCGCCGTGACCATTTCAATCAGTCACCGCGCAGGAACGGCGCTGTGCGCTGTGGCATCTCCCGGAGCGCGGCTAGGCTGCGATCTGGAAATCGTTGAGCCGCGAAGCGACGCCTTCGTCACTGACTATTTCACGAAAGAAGAACAGGATCTGGTGACGTGTGCATCTGCGGCCGAGCGCTCCCGGATTCTGGCACTGCTGTGGAGTGCGAAAGAGAGCGCGCTGAAGGCCTTGCGCGAAGGGCTAAGAGTTGATACCCGGGATGTGATCGTGAGCCCCGATGAGAGTGCATTTGGCCTTACTGGCTGGAGCCGGCTGCAAGTCCGGTGCGTCGGCGGCCAGACGTTCTTCGGTTGGTGGCGGAGCACGGACAGCATGGTCACGACAATGGTGGCCGATCCGCCTCCTAACGCGCCGAATTTGCTAAAGGTCCCAGCCTATCTTCCTCACACAACGTCCACTGATGCCCTCGGAGAGCGCGAGAAGGAAAAGGAAGCTCTTTCAATCGTCCACTCATAAGGGAATTCGATGTCGCCTCACAACGGCCAATTTGATTTCGACTTTATCGTGATCGGCTCCGGTTTCGGCGGAAGTGTCTCGGCCCATCGCCTGGTGGAAAAAGGTTACAGAGTGGCGGTTATGGAAATGGGCCGCCGCTGGACGCCTGATTCACTGCCGCGAACCAGCTGGTCGATCCGTCGCTGGCTCTGGCGTCCCAAGCTCGGTCTGCATGGCTTCTTCAACATGCAGTTCTTCAGACATGTAACCATTTTTCACGGCTGTGCCGTGGGTGGCGGGTCGATAACGTACGCCTGCACCCTGCTTCCGCCTCCGGAGAAAGTATGGGACGCCGGCTCATGGACTGGATTAGGTGACTGGAAAGCCGAAATGCCGCAGTACTACGAAACTGCCGCACATATGCTGGGCGTGACCGAGAATAAAATCCTGGGTCCAGCCGACCTTCTTCTGCAGCGAACCGCCGAAACCGCGGGTTCCGGAGATACCTTCTACCGCACCCATGTGGGTATTTTTCAGGCGACAGAGGGCCAGGCAAGCAACCAGACCTTCCCCGATCCATTCTTTGGCGGAGAAGGCCCCGCGCGAACCACCTGCCTCGGCTGTGGTGGGTGCATGATGGGTTGCCGCTTTGGCGCGAAAAATACTCTGGACCTCACTTACCTCTACCTGGCGGAAAAGCACGGCGCACAGCTCTTTCCCGAAACGCAGGTTGTCAACGTCAGGCCCTTGCCGGGTGCAGCGACGGCGGCGCGGGATACGAAGTGAGCACGGTCAAGTCCACGACCTGGATTCGCCGGCATCCGCAGCGGTTCAGCTGCCGTGGAGTGGTATTCGCAGCATCTTCACTGGGCACGATGGAACTGCTGTTTCAACTGAAAGAGAGAGGCTCGCTGCCGTCCATCAGCCCGGAGCTGGGGAAGCACGTGCGCACCAATTCCGAATCGCTTATCGGAGCGCGTATGCCGGGCTATCACGAAGACCTGTCGCTGGGCATCGCCATCGGCTCCGGTGTCTACATTGACGAGCATACTCACATTGAAGCGGTACGCTATCCGAATGGTTCCGACGCCATGGGCGTGCTGACCACCATCTTGACCAACGGCCACCCGGGCCCGCGGCGCATCGCGCTCTGGGTAATGAATGTCATCAGGTCCCTGCTACGTCATCCCTTCAGGACTTTGCGCGTGTTGCAGCCGTGGGGATGGGCGCGCGAGTTTGTGATTCTGCTTTGCATGCAGGCGCTGGATAACCAGATCGAGATGCACTGGCAGCGTCCCTGGTTCTGGCCGTTCCGGAAATTTCTGGTGAGCCGGGTGCAGAAGGTCCCCACTTACATTCCGAAGGCTAATGAGTTCGCCCAGAAATTTGCGCAGCTCACCGGGGGATTTCCCATGAGCATGCTGCCCGAGATCCTATTCAACGTTCCGGGCACGGCACACTGTATCGGAGGCTGCGTGATCGCTGATTCTTCCACGCACGGCGTGGTCGATTCACGCCATCGCGTCTTCGGCTACAAGAACATGTACATCTGCGATGGATCGGTGGTGGCAGCCAATCTCGGAGTCAACCCCAGCCTGACGATCACGGCACTGGCCGAGCGGGCCATGAGCTTCATCCCGCCGGCCGCAAAAACAAATTGGGACGATGCCGCCCCTTCTGGTGGTCAGGCCGATGCGAGTGGGGCAGAAGAAGCGGTCGGCAGCAGACGGTCCAGCACTGTCTTTTCGTAACGCACCCACAGGCGGGTTGAGTAGAGCAGGGCGCTGCACTGCAGCGTGATCCAGTCTTTCGTCATCAAAGGCGAGCGGAACGCTTTGCGATCGCTGATCCAGTGCTGGGTGAGGTGACGGACAATCGCCAGACTCATCCCGGTCTCGCTTCCGCCGATATCCCTGAGAATTCCATCGAGCGTAAACATCACCTTCGATAGCATGATCAGCGAGCCTGGAAATTTCACGCCTTTCATCGCGATGCGCTCCAGAAGCAGCATCGCATCCACCATGTTTGGGAGGCGTGCCGCTGGCAGCTCATCGAGAAAAGTCCTGACAGTTTCGGTGATCATCTGTCCGCGTGGGGAAGAGTTGCGGATGCGTTGCTGACTGAGCGCCAGAACTTCGTTACATGTGCCCACCGGGTCGCGCAGGCCTACCATCGCAAACAGGAGCGCCAGATGCCGGCGCTGGTCGCGGCTCAATCGCTCCCGTAGCGCCCAGTCGATGATCGTCAGCTCCCCGGTCCGGTTGTTGTAGAGCAGATTGCCGGCATGCGGATCGCCGTGGAAGATCACGTCCTCCTGCGCCGAAAGAAGAGGGAAGGCAACCAGCGCTTCGATCAATTGCTCGCCCAGACGTTGGCGGCGCGCGGGCGAGAGGCGGGTAGCCGCATTCGTCACCTTAGATCCTCGCTCGCGCGTGAGCGCGGTAATTCTGGGAGTGCAGAGTGGTTGAATCAGCTTCGGCACACGCACCTTGGCCAGGTTGCGATAGAGGTTCGCAGCTTCGAGCAGGGTCTTCTGTTCACGCGCAAAGTTGACTTCGTGCTGCAGCAGGCGCCGCACCTTCTTGAAGGTATCGGGGATAACAGGAAAGCCGTAGTTGTGGCTCCGGTCTCCGAAGTATTGGGCCAGCGCCTGCAAGTAGTCCATGTCCTCGGCGAAGTATTCGGGAATGTGGGGCTTCAGGATTTTGAAGACGCCTCGCTCGCGGCGTCCGGTTGCAGGATCGCGCCAGGTGAAGCCCACCACCGCGCTGACGCTGGCTTCTGACAGGATGGAAGAGTCGATGCGCACATCGAACTTCTTGAGCTGCGCTCCGAGATCGCGCTGAATGATGTCTCGCATGTCCTCCGGCTTCACATCCCGTATTCCATTTTCCAGCCGGGCGAGTGCATTGCGCAGAGCAGGACGGAGGTTCCGGTTGCGAGCTATCACTTGCCCGAGTTTCTGCAGGCCGGGGACTTTCGCGATCAATCGGAGTAAACGCTCCTCCGCGGAAGTGTTCTCAGGAAGCTCTAGCTGCTCGATGAGCTTGGGGGCGAGGCGCGCGGGCGAGAGGTGAGCCACCACGAACATCATGGCGTCGCGCACTGGAGGACGCCACGTCACGTAAGCCTCGGGGACCAGCCTCTCTACCGGGACAATCTCATCGACGATCCATTTCGCCAGCGCGTCCCGCATAGATCGGCCCAAGGGACTGCGCAGGCCGGCTTCGACCGTGGCGATCCGCTCGGCGGCGGTCCCGCCTTTCGGCAGAAAGTTGGCAACGGCGGCGCGCAACTGATCAGGCGTTAACTGGGGAAACCCAGCTTCGAGGGCAGGGGCGGCAGCGGGCATGGGAGTTGGACTCCTTAAGACTATAGCGCCGGAGAGCTAGTTTCCGCTGTGATTAGAGTCACGCTTCTGCAGGCGCACCAACGCCGCCAGTCCGTCGTTGACGGCTCGCCACACAGTCAGCACGAAACGAGCGCACAGACCCTTACCGCGAGGAAGGCCAGAGTGGACTATGCGATTAAATGGGCGGGGTTAAGTGGTGCCCGGGACCGGAATCGAACCGATACGTCCTGTTAAGGACCCGGGATTTTAAGTCCCGTGCGTCTGCCAGTTTCGCCACCCGGGCGGGGTGCGTAGACAACTGCATTCTATAGCACTCGCTCCGGATAACGTCTCTTGTCGGACCGGTCTTCGGAAGTCCGGTATTTGACGCACGAACGATTGCACCATCACTGACGGCGGTGCCCACACCCCCTATTGGTGGGACACCGCCGATCCCCAGTGATGACGAGCGGATCGAACCAAAATCCGCTCGCCAAAGTCCGCTCTAGAAAGCCTTGTAGTTCACCTGGACCGTGCTCGTTGCACCGGGAGCCAATGTGATGTCGTACTGAATGAAGATCGAACCGTCGACGCCGGCCAGCGGCGCGAGGACATGTTCGAAAGGCTGGCATGCGTCAGGACCGCCAGAGATATCTTGAGTAAACGCGCCGTTCAGAGTGTTGCCTGAGCCGTACCTCTCCTGAAGACCGTTGACGCCGCTGTTGTAGCCGAGAGCCGTGTGAAACGTGTAGTCGAAGTCGTTCAACATCGAACTGTTGGCGTCGACGTCCGCATACCGGAGCAAGCCAATGTGATGGGAGGACCCGCTATTGTTCTTGATCCCCATGGTCACGTTGGCGAGCACATTGCCGGCGTTCTGATTGATGGATTGGGTCAGGGTGTAGATGCCGTCGTTGGTGGTGCGGGAAAACTTCACACCGGTGGCCGTCTTGCCGGTCTGCTTCGTCGGCTGCCAGTTTCCGCTGTCACCGTAGCCGGCATAGTCGAAGTAAGCGATAGCGGAGTCGAAATCACAGAAAGCGTAGCCTTCCCCGATCGTGCCCACGTTGATGTACTCCACACCCTTCGGGCTCTCGAATTGGGTGATGTTTCCGTTCTTGGTTACGCAGTATTTCAGGTACCCGAGGCCGCTACCGGAGGTGAAGGTATATTTGCATGCGGTGGTCGACTCGGGGCTGATGTTGCCCACGTACATGTGCTGCTTCTCGGCAGCGGCCTGCTGCGAGGAAGGGGAAGCGATAATCGAACGCGGCGTCCGTACCTGGCACAGACCGCCACAGGCAAGAACGAGGAGGGTGGTGATCAGCAATGATGCTTTCTTCATGACAATTCTCCTTTTAGAGAGGTAGGTTTCATAAACAGAATCTGAAATTGAATTGCGCCCTGTTTCCGGCGCCGCGTTCACGGGCGCGGCGCCGGTCGACAGTTAGTTCGTCTTCAACAAGGTCTTGATCGGAACTGGTGCCGGACCCGATCCTGTCCGCTTGCGCAACAGCGTTGCCTTGTGGGCTTCGCCTTTCTTCATCCTCTCCGTCATATCCGCCATGCGAATCTTTTCGTATCCCTTGCGACGGGCCACGATGCGATAGTCGAACTCGATGGCTGAATTTCCACCCGCCAATTCGTGCACTTCGAAGCCGCCGGGACCTTCGTTGCTGACATACAGTCCCTTGCAGTCTCCTTTGGGAGTGAGAAAGATGTGGTACTGCAGGCCGGTGTTTACGGTCTGGGAGTAGGTGGTGTCGAAGGTGATCTTGGCAGCGCCGTTGCTGAGCTTGCCGGTCCCGAAATCCTCGAACCAGTTCTCGGTAGCCTCTACAGCGTAGAGAGCAACACTGCGCCCGCTGTCGACGGGAACGACTGCCGATTTGCTTCCACTGCAGTAAAAGTTATTGGCGGTGTCAAACTGGCACGATCCGGGCCCATCCCCCATGGTGTACAGTATCGGCGCGATCCCGTTTGCGAGAGGGCGCTGGTTATAAAAGAACGCGGCCTCCAGGTCGCTGTTATTGATTCCCACGAAGGCGGGGCTGTCGTCGGACGTGCCCAGAACCGCCGTGTCGCCGTTAGATCCGGCATCACCCCAAACTCCGGCTCCGGGGGAACCCTGCCCTCCTGTAATGCTCCCTTGATAAACCTGACCGAAGACCCCGGCGCCACTCATAGAAGCGCTGTAGCCGTAAACTCCAAAGGTTTCCTGCGTGTTTCCAGCGGCCTCTGCAAAAAGTGCGGCGGAATAGAAAGCATCCTGGCTGCTCTCCACAATGGCGCCGTAGTATCCGCCACTGACGAGCATGGCGTAAGGGAAAGAGGTGCTGGAAACCCCTAGGCCGAGCCCGTTGGGGGCGGAGATACTCAAACCGACGCCGGTTCCGTTCTGTGTAATGGTGGCGATGTTGGAGGTGTTGTTTCCCGTGAAGTTGGCCGCGCTGGCATTGACGCTCCCGGTCACATTCAATGATTTGCGAATCGTTGCAGCTCCGTTGACGTCGAGCAGGGCACCGGGTGTCGTTGTGCCAATGCCCACCTTTCCGCCAGTCTGAAATAGCGTCGAGTTTCCCAGAGTCGTGGTGCCCGTCCAAATCGAAAGGAAGTTGGTTTTGCCACTTCCCGTAATGGTGGCCTGAGGATTCGCCGTCGGGGCCGTCGAGCTGCTCTTCGCTCGCGCAGTGCCGCCGGCCAGATTTGAAGCCGCCTGCACGAACGCGGATGCCGGCAGTCCTCCGAGAGTCTCTGCGTCAGCGGACTTCAACGCGTAGGGAACGCTGACTAGCAGGACACGGGGCTGCTCCTCCTGGCCTTCGGGTTTCACCCCGAGCCAGCGAGCCTCACCCGAGGCGAATAATTCTTTGGGTAGACCCTGGCTCGTGTTGGATCCCAGAACTACGGTGTAGTGCCCGCGACTGTCGGCCTGAACGTTTTGGGTTTCCATCCAGACCGGGGCGCCACCTTGAGAGTCCTTGTAGAGAAAGAACGTGACGCCATGGATACCGCTCAGTGGCTTGTTACTTGCATCGGTGATGTTGCCGTTGAAGTTAACCAGCATAGGTACGATAGAACTCGCAGACGACACCTGTGCCAGGGCCGCCGTCGAGATCAGCAGAAGCATAACCAGAGCTCCGCACCGCAAAGAAGTGGTCAGCTTTTCTTGGTTCACGTGATTCATAGACTTGTTCATGGCAAATCCTCCCAAGCAGGTTTCTCGGTTCTCCCGAGTGACGGAGGCCACCTTGGGGTTCGCACGAAAAAAAGGCAACGAAACTGTTTCCGAATCAAAGCTGACCAGCTAACGCTATGCAAGGTAAGGGGGTTGAGGGTACTTCTGAACTGGAGGTGCTATAATCGCGCCTCATTTTCTGTGGCGTTGCCTTCTCCATGCCGACCGAATCGGGAAACCGGACTTACCGCTTTGGGATCTACGAGGCTGACCTGCAACAGGGCACCCTCACCAAGGCCGGGGTGCGGATACGCCTTCAGGATCAGCCGTTTCAGATTCTTGGACTACTGCTGGAGCGCCCCGGCCAGATTGTCACCCGAGAAGAAATCCGCCAGAAGCTCTGGGCGGGGGATACCTTTGTTGAGTTTGACGACGGGTTAAACACCGCAGTCCGGAAACTCCGCGCCGCGCTCGGTGACTCTGCCGACAATCCCAGGTTCCTGGAAACCGTTCCCCGCCGTGGCTATCGTTTTGTCGCTCCAGTGAGCATGCCGGACGGCGCCGTTGTCGCCCGGGTCAGTGAGAGCGAGGCGATACGTCGGTATGAGGACAAATCCACACAGGCCGCGACTGGCCTCGTGACGTCCAAAGTCGAGATGGAGCCTGATCAGAGCGCTCGCCTGGCCTCGGGAGCTGAAGCAGAGGCCTCGAGTCAGCGGTCGTCAGAACCGAACAAGGGTTTCGATCTCCTGCCGCTGAGGACTCAGGGCGAGCCGGCTGTGTCCGTACGCCGCAAGATTCTCTTGTCCGTAGTGACCCTCATGGTTGTTGGAGTCGTGGGCTTTTTCGTCTACGCCAGGCGGCAGCATCCACCGACTACCAGACTCACGGCACAGGACACCATTGTCGTCGCCGACTTCACCAATTCGACGGGCGACAAGGCTTTCGATGACACGCTCAAGCAGGCACTTCTTATCGCCTTGCGCGAATCTCCCTTCCTGGAGATTCTTCCCGAGAACCGAGTCAGCAAGACGCTGCGACTGATGACGCTGGATGAGGCCACTCCCCTTACTCCGTCTGTTGCGCGCGAGGTCTGCCAACGTGCGGGGGGTAAGGCATACGTCACCGGCGCGATTGCCACTTTAGGTACGGACTACGTGCTCGGCCTGAAAACCGTGGATTGCCAATCAGGGGACACGCTGGCACGCCAACAGATTACGGTTGCGGCCAAGGGCAAGGTAATCGATGCCTTGGGAGACGCTGCGGCAAGGCTGCGCGGAGGAATGGGTGAATCACTCGCCACCGTCGAGAAGTTCGACACCCCGCTAGCTCAAGCAACGACATCCTCGTTGGAAGCGCTGCGTCTGTACAGCGTCGCCAGCACTATCCAAAGACGGAAAGGCGATGCCGCCAGCGTCGAACTCTACCGGCAAGTCACTGAACTCGACCCTAACTTTGCCCTCGCCTATGACAGCCTTGCGCTCGTCTATGCCAATCTCGCTGAGTATGGCCTGGAGCGCGAAAACATTGCCAAAGCTTTTGCTCTCCGGGATCGGGTCAGTGAGATGGAAAGGTATTCGATCTCTGCTCACTACTACGAAGCGGTGACAGGAGAACTGGAAAAGGCGAACCAGGTGTTGGAGCAGTGGGCGCTCGACTATCCTCGCGACTCGAATCCGGCAGATCGGCTGCAGCTCAACTACAACATGGTCGGAAACTACGACAAGGCCGTCGCGGAGAGCGCAAAAACAGTGCAGTTGAACCCGTCGGATCCGGCCAACTACTCCAATCTGATCGCCAATTGCGCTGCGTCTTACCGTCTGGATCAGGCCGAGGCGGCCTACGAACGGGCCTTGACCCTGAAACTCGATAACCCGATTCTGCACGTCAATCGCTATGGCATTGCATTCCTGGAGAACGATGGTCCAGAAATGGAGCGTCAGCTTGCATTCGTCAAAGGGAAACCGGGGATCGAGGACCTGATGCTCTCGGTACAGTCGGATACGGAAGCGTACTTTGGCCATTTTGACGAGGGACGCAAGCTCTCGCTGCAGGCGGCCGAGTTGGCGAAGCGCCACGACAAGCAGGAGACGGCGGCCGAGTGGCTGTTGAACTCCGTGTTGCGCGACATAGAAGTTGGCGATCGATCCCAAGCTCTGGCGCGCGTCAAAGCCGCGGCTTCGTTGGCGTCATCGCCGGGGGTGAATATCCTGGCGGCGCTGGCCCTGGCGCGGAGCGGGGACGCACCGCAAGTCGCATCGATGGTCGAGACGCTGCATCAACAATCGCCTCTGAACAGCTTGTATAACGGATATTGGCTTCCGACCATACGCGCCGCCCTGGAACTGACCCGCGACCGACCGGACAGCGCCATCGAACTGCTGCAAGCCACCTCCGCATACGAATTGGGCGAGCCCAATCCGCAAGTGCAGATTGGCGGAACACTCTATCCCGCATACCTGCGCGGTGAAGCCTACTTGCGAAAGGGAGATGGACGGCTGGCCGCCGCCGAGTTTCACAAGTTGATTGACCACCGGGGCGTGGTCCTGAACTTTGTGCTGGGCGCGCTGGCTCATCTCCAACTCGGCAGGGCCTACGCAATGTCTGGCGATGCGAGTCGGGCCAAGTCCTCTTATCAGGACTTCTTTGGCCTCTGGAAGGACGCCGACCCTGATATTCCCATCCTCAAGCAGGCCAAGGTGGAATTCGCGAAGCTCCAGTAGTTATTAGTGCACGAGAAACCCCACCGATTTCGCGGACACCCGGAGATCAGTTTGCCTTGAACCGCGAACTGGAATAGATTCCCAAAGTCCACTCATCTCGTTATTGTGTAGTTCTTCGTTAGTCGCGGCTCGCCGAGTCGGAGTTGCAAGCCATAACCGTGTCTTGGAGGATTCGTGAAGGCTGAATCCAACTGCCCATACATCTTTCAACATTGCTACAGGCATCTGTTGTGAAATGTCCACCTCGCGAATTCAGAGGAGAATCTCCAGATGAAGTCACGCGCTAAGGTCGTCTTGAGTGTGGGGGCTGTACTATTTTCTGTGCTGATGTCGCATCCGCTCTTCGCGCAGAATGCCACCGTCACGTTGTCGGGCACGGTCACGAAGGCTTCGGGAGGAGTCGTGCCCAACGCCAAGATTTCCGTCAAGAATTTGTCCACGAGTCAATCCTTCGACACTCAGACCGACCCATCCGGCGCTTACGCTGTGCCCAACCTCATCGCAGGGGACTACGAGATTTCCGTCGCAGCAGAAGGATTCGACACCGGGACACGCAGAGTGACGCTGGCCACAGGAGCGCCGCAAGCATTGGACTTCGCTTTAACTCCCACGCCCGCTAATCCGCAAAGTTCAGGGAAGGGCCAATCGTCGTCTCAGGAGAGCCTGCCGAATGCCCCCTCCAGCAGTAAGACGGCGCCGTCGCTGGAGGATCTCGGTTTCCCCTCGGCTGAGTCTCAGGGAAGTGCCAAACAGCAGGCGTTGCTCGATAAACGGACGCACATGCTGAAGATTCATCAGCGGCTCGGCTTGATCACAACGGCGCCTTTGCTCGCTGCGGTCCTCTCTTCTCCTGGCGCCGGTGGCAAGAGCACCAGTACGACCGGACGCAACGTCCATCTTGCACTGGGGGCCGTGGCCGGGGATTTATATTTCATCACGGCTTACTATGCCATCCGCGCGCCCAAGGTGCCTGGAACCGAGACCCGTGGACCCATCCGATTGCACAAGGCCCTGGCCTGGATTCATGGTCCGGGTATGATCCTGACGCCGATCCTGGGAGCGATTGCCTACAATCAAAAAAGCAGTGGGGAAAGGATCCATGGAATTGCCTCGGCACACCTGCCGGTGGCCATCGTGACGGCGGGGGCGTTTGGGGCCGCTCTTTTGTCCGTCTCGGTGAAATTCTGAACCGAGCCTATGAACAAGAAAATACTGCCAGTCGTTTTATGGTTGGCGCTGCCCCTTGTCGCCGCCGACAACCAGTGGGCCCTTAAGCAAAGCACCGTCACCTATCACGTGTCGCACCCGTTGCATCAGACCGAGGGCGTGAGCCATGCCGCCAGGGGCAAAGGCGTTTGCCATGCCGGCGAATGCGATTTCCTGATTGCGGTGCCGGTCAAATCATTTGACTCGGGGGACAGCAACCGCGATCTCCACATGATCCAGGTAACGCGCGGAGCCGAGTTTCCCATGGTCGCCGTCCGCACCCGCTTACCCGAAGCCGCATCGGGATTGACGACCATCAAGGCCGATCTCGAGATCCAGTTTGCCGGGCAGACTGTCCAGTACAAGCAGGTTGCATTCGAAGTCGTGACCAAGGGGAACGAAAAACAGATATCAGGCACCATTCCAGCAACGCTCAATGACTTCAAGATCGAACCACCTTCGCTGCTAACGCTGCCCGTGAAGAACGATGTTCCGATACGCGTAGAGATGACGTGGGATCCGCAATGAAGACTTGCGTAGTCGACGATCCCGCCTAGCCAGCGTTCGCGAAGGCCACACTGTGCCCAGTCCAAATTTCTGGACGCCAGCACCTCAAAGATCAACTTGCCACTCGCGAGAGGCCCCACCCTGAGCATCTCGCATGACGTCGACGCATCTAACCTTGAAATCATGCCAGGTATTCGGTCTCATCTCTTTTCTTTGGCGACTGTCGTCATTGTGATGGTGATCTGCTCGCCGTTGCTGTTTGCGCAATCTCCGGGTTCTCCTCACTCAGGCGCCGGTGCTACGTTACCCGACGATCCCTCGGTGTCACGGGCGGCTACAACTACGGCATCGAATCCTGCCTCCATGGACGGACAGCAAACTAAACGCATACTCGGCATTATCCCCAACTTTCGCTCCGTCTCGGTCGACGCAAAGTTGCCGCCACTCTCGCCCGGAAGCAAATTCAAGCTGATGTTTCAAGATAGCTTTGACTACTCTTCATTTATTTACGTGGGCATTCTTGCCGGGGTTGGCCAAGTCCAAAATTCCTATCCCGAGTTTCACAAAGGCTCGGTCGGCTTATGGCCGCTACTATTGGCATAGTTTCGCCGACAATCTGGGTGGAAACCTGATGACCGAGGCCGTTGTACCAACACTCACGCGTGAAGATCCCCGCTACTACACATTGGGAAGGGGTGGCTTCTTCCGCCGCACGGGTTATTCGATCTCGCGCTTGCTCGTCACCCGCACCGATCATGGTGGCATTTCGCCCAATGTCTCCGAAATAATCGGAAACGGAGCGGCTGCTGGGATGGCTAATTTTTACTACCCCAGGCAGGAGCGCACCTGGACCAAGACCGGACAGCGTTGGCTCCTCCAGATCGGCCTCGATGGCGCCTCAAACCTTATAAAGGAATATTGGCCGGACTTGAACTCCAGACTCTTCCACGGAAAGTATTAAGAAGGGCCGGAGTCAGGGACATGTCAAGGTTGCCGACCCGAAGAGGATGTTCGCGCCAGTTGCTCCTTCAGAAGAATAATCAAATTGCGCTGCGCGACGGAATCATTGCGCTCGCTGATCCCGGCCACTTGCTGGTGTAGACTGCACTTTCGCGGACTACGGTGGGCACGCACGCTTATGTCGCGCGTCTTCAGACCCGGCTTCTTTAGACACGTCATTCAGAACCAGGAGCAGCAATGACCAAGTTAGGCAAACTTGCCAAGCCCTATCGAATCGATCATGGCAAACATTTTCGGCTGAAGGACTTCGATCCCACGGACACCGGAAAATTCGAATCGGACAAGCACGCGACGGAAATTCTTCAGAAGAGTGTCACCCGGCTGGAGGAACTTCAGGACATGCTGTACGCGCAGGATCAGTGGGCGCTGTTGCTGATTTTTCAGGCCATGGACGCGGCAGGTAAGGATGGCGCCATCAAGCACGTGATGTCGGGAGTCAACCCGCAAGGGTGCGAGGTCACGTCGTTCAAAGTGCCATCGTCGGAAGAGTTGGCGCACGGCTATCTGTGGCGCACTTCGCAACACGCGCCGCAGCGCGGGAAAATTGGAATCTTTAATCGCTCGTACTATGAGGAAGTGCTCATTGTCCGCGTGCATCCGGAAGTCTTCAAGAACGAGAAAATTCCTCCGCCGCTGGTGACCAAGAACATCTGGAACGAGCGTTTCGAAGATATTTGTGCGTTTGAGCGCTATCTGGGCCGGAATGGAATCATCGTAAGGAAGTTCTTCCTGAACGTCTCGAAGAAGGAACAGAAGAAGCGTTTTCTGGCGCGGCTGGAAGAACCGGAGAAGAACTGGAAATTCTCCGCGTCAGACATTCACGAACGAGAATTTTGGGACGATTACATGGAAGCTTACGAAGACATGATTCAAAATACCTCGACGCCCGACGCGCCCTGGTACGTGGTTCCCGCAGACAACAAGTGGTATACGCGGCTGGTGGTTGCATCGGCGATCGTCGATACCTTGGAAGACCTCGACCTCGCTTATCCCAAGGTAGACGCCGCCAAGCGCAAGGAATTGCAAGCTGCGCGCGCACTGCTCGAAAAGAAGGAGTAGCGGGAGGCTGGGACTTGCCGATTTGTATCAGGGCATGCCTTCAGGCATGCCGCAATTGGCCGCCTGGGAACCAGCCTTTAGGCCCCGGATACACATTTCTTTAGCAGCCCGCGAAGCGATTCACTCAGTCAATAATCGCCTGGTAAGCCAGCGCGGGCACCTCATTGTTGAGCATCAAGTCGCCCGACGGATGCAGTTGCCCCATAAAAACGACGATCATCTCTTCTTTCGGGTCAACCGTGAAGGTGGTGTAGAAGAAGCCACCCCAACCGTATTCCCCTACCGACCCCAGCTCAGAAAGCGGGGCTTTCACACCGTCCACGCCGAAACCGAGACCAAAGCCCTGATCGGGACCAATCTTTCCCAATTGATCATGGGTCATGAGCTCAACCGATTTGCGGCTCAACAGCTGCTTGTTGCCGACCTTTCCGTTGTCCAGCATCATCTGGCAGAAACGGGCGTAGTCCGCGGCAGTTGATACAAGGCCAGCGCCTCCGGAAAACAATTTCTTGGGACCGCGATACGGATAGTCAGCGGAATAAGAGAAGGCCCCTTCCGTGATTGGCGTGTCCGGGAAACGGTTGAGACCCTTATCCGCATAATACGTGTATGCGGTGGCGAGCCTGTCGAGTTTGTTGTCGGGCGGGTAAAAGTAGGTGTCCTTCATTCCCAGCGGTTCGAAAATGCGGGTGCGGAAGAACTCGTCGAGAGTTTTGCCGGAAGCGACTTCCACCAGACGTCCCAGCACATCCAGGCTAAGACCATATTCAAACCGATCTCCTGGGTTGAAGAGAAGCGGAACTCCTGCAAGACGCTTGGTGCTGTCTTCGATCGTGCCGTCGTAGGGCAGCAGGCCGTGCCCCACATTTGCGGCTGCGTACATGGGGCCGAGGTCGGCATTCCACTGGTAAGTAATCCCCGAAGTATGCCGCAGCAGGTCGCGAATCGTAATCTCTCTTGTGGCTGGGATCGAGTAGGGAGTGCCCGATGCTGGTTTGACCAGCACCTTCGGATTCTTGAACTCCGGCAGGTATTTCGAGATGGGGTCTTCCAGCAGGAATCGACCCTCTTCGTACAACATCATCACAGCAACACTCGTGATGGGCTTGGTCATGGAGCAGATGCGGAACATCGAGTCGGTACGCATCGGCTTACCGGCCTCGCGGTCCGCCATGCCCTGCGCTTTGAACCAAGCGACCTTACCGTGCCGAACCACCAATGTGACCGCACCTGTGATTCGCTTGTCGTCCATGCTGCGCTGGACAGCCGTGCCAATTCGTTCCAGCCGTTCTGAGGAGAGTCCGACAGACTCGGGTTTAGCTCCAGGCAGTTCCTGTGCGACCGCAACGCCCGTTGCGAGGAGTACGCAGAGGACAAAAACGCTGATTTTTCGGTTCATCGCTTCGAGTAACCTCATCAGTTGGCGGTCTTAACAGTTGGCGATTGTATAAGAAGATGGCGTTGCTCAACTTCTCCAAGCTGAGGCACTCAGAAACGTCCAAGCCAGAGATGACTCCGGGACACTGTTTTGTGGCGCGTATCGCGAATTGCTATTTCCGGTTGTTGAAACGTTAAAACATCTTTTCCCCGTCGTCATTTCTCCCGTAACATGTCGATTCACCATTCTTCTCCCGGAGACAAGCAGATGTGTGTGATCGATCGCTTGATGAACTGGCTGCTGGCGGCCTCAATCGTTGCAGGCTACGTCGTCGTCGCTCCTGCCCAGAACACGACTGAGCGAAGCAGAAGACCCGCAACAGACGCCAAAACTGACGCCCCGGCAAGAACGGACGATGCCTCCAAAACGGAGAACGAGGACCCTCTGTTTAAAGGGATGAAGTACCGCTCCATTGGTCCGTTTCGCGGCGGCAGATCACTAACGGCGGCAGGCATACCGGGCGATCCGACCACCTATTATTTCGGCGCGACCGGCGGTGGCGTGTGGAAGTCGGCCGATGGCGCTCTGACGTGGAACTCCGTTTTCGACAAGGAGGGTACGTCATCCATTGGCAGTCTCGCGGTGGCAGCCTCCGACCCGAACACGGTTTACGTCGGAACGGGAGAAGCGTGCATTCGCGGAAACATCTCGCACGGCGACGGCGTGTACAAGTCCATCGATGCCGGCAAGACCTGGAAGAATGTTGGCCTGCGCGACAGCCGATCCATCGGCAGGGTCATCATCAATCCCAAAAACCCCGATATCATTTTCGTGGCCGCGCTCGGCCACCCTTTCGGTCCTAACAGTGAGCGCGGCGTGTTTCGCACACTGGACGGCGGGAAGAGCTGGGAGAAGGTCCTATATAAGGATGAGAACACTGGCGCGATCGACATCGCGTTCGATCCCCACAATCCTAATATTTTGTATGCCTCTTTGTGGGAAGCGCGCCGGACCCCCTGGAGCCTCACCAGCGGCGGCCCTGGTAGCGGTCTTTACCGTTCGATCGACGGTGGCAGTACCTGGAAGGAATTACAGGAGCACGGCCTTCCCAAACCACCTTATGGAAAAATCGGCGTCGCCGTCGCCGCGAACTCGGATCGCGCTTACGCTCTGATCGAAGCGAAGGAAGGCGGTCTGTACCGCACGGACGACGGTGGTGAAAGCTGGCAGCTGGTAAATGGCAGCCACAGCTTTACACAGCGCGCCTGGTACTACATGCATGTCATCGCTGACCCGCAGGACCCTGAGACGGTCTACATCCTGAATGTGGAGAGCTACAAGTCTTCCGATGGTGGGCGCACGTTCAACAAGGTGAAGGTGCCGCACGGCGACAATCACGGTCTGTGGATTGATCCGCAAAACCCGCGGCGGCTGATTGTCTCAAATGACGGTGGCGTGACGCTTTCCCTGGATGGTGGCAAGAGCTGGAGCCGCCAGGACAATCAACCCACGGCGCAGTTTTACCACGTGATTACGGACACTCGTAGTCCGTATTATGTCTACGGCGCACAGCAGGACAACACCACCATCGCGATTGCCAGCCGCAGCGACGAAGGAACGATCAATCGCTCCAACTGGTACGACGTAGGCGGTGGCGAGGCCGGCTACATCGCGCCTTACCCGCCCGATCCCAACATCGTCTTCGCGGGTGATTACGAAGGCAACCTCACGCGCTTCGACAAGCGCACAGGGCAAGTCAAGAACATTGGTGTGCAGCCTGAACTCTCGGACGCGCAGGGCGCGGCGAGTCTCGATCACCGCTTTCAATGGACCGCACCCATGCAGATTTCTCCGCATGATCCCAACACACTTTATTACGGTGGCGAACGCGTGTTTAAGACGACGGATGGTGGGATGCACTGGGAGGCGATCAGTCCCGACCTCACGCGCAATGACAAGAGCAAGCAGCAAGCATCCGGCGGGCCGATCACTATTGATGACACTGGAACGGAGTACTACGACACGGTATTTTCTATCGCCGAGTCGCCGATCACGAAAGGCATGATATGGGTGGGCACGGACGATGGACTCGTTCAGCTCACTCGCGACGGCGGAAAAAACTGGGCCAACGTTACGCCGAAGGATTTGCCCGAATGGAGCCGCATCAGTTTGATCGATGCATCACCGCACGATGCTGGTACCGCATATGTTGCGGTCGACCGTCACCAGAATGACGATTTCCGTCCTTACATCTACAAGACCGGCGACTACGGAAAGACATGGACGAAGCTGGGCAAGGGAATTCCCGACAACACATTCGTCCGCGCAGTAAGAGAAGATCCCAAGAAGCGCGGGCTGCTTTATGCCGGCACCGAAACCGGCGTGTATGTTTCCTTCAACGACGGAGCCGACTGGCGCGCGCTGCAGCTCAACCTGCCGCGAACGCCTGTGCATGACCTGGTCGTGAAGAATGACGATCTGGTTTTGGCCACGCACGGCCGGGCGTTCTGGATTCTCGACGACGTCACGCCGCTGCGGCAATTCACCGATCAGATTGCGAGTGCTGACGTCCATCTATACACGCCGGGTACAGCTTATCGCTTCCACGACAACGAAGAGTCGGAGTCCGAGGCCAAGCCTGTCGCTGTGGGCCAGAATCCGCCCCCCGGCGCGGTGATCTATTACTACGTGAAGCAAGCGCCCAAGCAGGAGACGAAAATCGAAGTCCTCGATGCTGCGGGCAATGTGATTCGCCGATATTCGAGCAACAAGATGAGGGAATTGCAGGAACCCCTCGACCCTGATGACAAGAGGCCGGAAAAAGAAATCAAAACTGAAGCTGGACTGAACCGGTTCATTTGGGATCTCCACTACGAAAGCGCCAGCGCTGTCTCCGACTACTACCTCTATGAGTACAAGGACGGCGCGCGCGGGCCGCTCGCGGTTCCCGGCCAGTACCAGGTTCGTCTGACCATCGACGGCAAGAGCCAGACCGCGCCTCTCGAGCTGAAGCTAGATCCGCGCGTCAACGTCGCGCAGTCGGACCTCGAGAAGCAGTTCAAGCTGCTGATGGACATTCGCGACGAATTGAGCCGGGTTTTTGACGCCGTGAACCAGATTCAGGATGTGCGCTCGCAGGTCAATGGACTCGCTAAGAGGCTACCGGAGAACGGAAGTGCGAAAACAGTAGTCGCGGCAGCCAGCGGCCTGGACCAGAAGTTGACGGCGGTGCGGGACAAACTTATCAACCTGAAAATAACGGCAAACGAAGACTCCTTGGCTTATCCTCCGCAGATCGACGGCAAGCTGGCATATCTGGCAATGGCCGTGGGAGGACAATCGGACTCGGCCCCGACCGAAGCCTCTTACCAGGAGTTCGCCAAGCTGAAGAAAGAGGCGGACGAAGAACTGGCTCTCTGGGAAGAGCTGCAACGTGCAGACGTCGTCTCGTTTCAGAAGCTTACGAATGAACAAGGGATTCAGGCGATTGTGGTCCCCGCGGCTGGGGGAGTTGGCCGCGCCGGTTCAGAACGCTAGCGGGCGGACTGGACAACTGGTGATTTGACGGCTATCAGGGCAGATTGCGAGTGGCCGCTAGTTACCATTCAGTAAAATAACATGTGACTTCCGTGCTATGCCTATGGCACTTTTAGTTCATTGACCCACCGGTGCCCGGTTGTTACTGTGATCGTGTAACACGGGCTCCAGCTACTCCCCTCCGTGCAAGGAACATTGTGCATTTGGCGGGGTGGATCATGAAAGTGATGCATCTGTGCTATGCGGCTATAGGGTTTGCGGTGGCACGGTGGATATTTCGGCGACGACCCGTACCGGTGGTCGACCCTGTAACCCGTTTTCGTACCTCGGGCCTTCTGTAAGACGTTTCGGGAAGAGAGTTTAGCGGGCGCGCGTCCCGTTGCGCGACACTTCGTCACGCGCGCCCGGTTGTTCCATTTCGACCCGATTCCGGCCTGCCTGACTCTTCCAAAGTACTAATACCAAGGTGTACCTCGCAGTGCCCCAGCCCACCGTTTTCTCTGGATACAATTTTGTTAGGCCGCGGCTGGCTTACTCAGTAGTGACTAACTGAGTTCGTCATTACCTGAGTGCGCTCTTGCGCCGCTGCGGCTGCGGCAGGATGATCTGGCCCCTTGCAATGATCAGCGTGACAAATCTGAAGCTTCGGTTGGCGGTTGGCTTGTTGCTGGCGGGCCTGGCGTTGCCTCTCGCCGCTTTCGCGCAGGACGACGGCGGCATGTCGTTGGGGGACCTCGCCCGGAGCCTTCGCAAGAACAGGGAACTGCCCGCTCATTCGGTCATCGACAACGACAATCTGACCCAGGTGGTGGACGACGCGGAGACCCGGAAGTTAACTGGCGCGTCCATGCTTTTTTCAATCGACGAGGCCGGCAAGGGCTTCAAGGTTTCTTCACCCGATGTGACCTGTAGCCTTTCTTTCAGCGGCCAGGCCTCCGCGCTTCTTTCCGATCCATTTGTGTCGCAGGAATTGCCGACCAACGAACTCCTCAAGCTCGACGGTCCCGCCAGCCTAAAGGACAACGCGCTGGAGATCAACGTCTACAACGGAAGCGCTTGGAGCCTGCGGGAAATTACCGTAGGCCTGACAATCGTGCGTCACGCGGGGTCAAACCCGACCGCGGCGAAACACCATGCAGGGAGACTAATTCCCGCCTCCGCTATCGATCCAGAAACACCTGCACCTGCTGAAAAGCGGTCCGACATGACCGTGCTTTACCATTTGAAGGGAAGTGCAGCGCCGTCGACCACGACGGTATTTCGCGAAACCTTAGTCGGCGGTCCGATTTCCGACCAGGACTGGCATTGGGCGATCGTCCAAGCGAAGGGCATCCCGCCACAGCCAAAACTGCCCGAGTAAGTCCAGCCGGCAGGCAAGATCTTACCCTCTGGCGATGAGGGGCACGTCCTCCGATTTTCGACTTTTCAAGCTTCGATACGCGGCATCGAGGACTTCCTGATTCTGCCATCCTTCTTCTCCAGGGACGGGGAACGGGGCCTTGCCTTCTACTGCGTCAGCGAAAGAGTCTACCTGCGCGGCGTAGGCGCGTTGGTTCGACACTGTTTCGCTTTCAACCACTACTCCGCCGCGACGCAGCTCCAGGGTAATAGGCCGTTCTACGTTCAAACCGTCCTCCGCTCGAAGAACGCCGTTCTCCCCGACGATTTCCAGTGGAGTTCGGTACTCCGCCCGCGTGGAGACCAGAACGGCTCCGAGAGTGCCTCGAGAGAAGTCCAACGACATCACAGCCGCAGCTTCCACACCGCCAGAATCAGGATCCGAGTGTCCGGTGACACTTAACCGCACAACCTCATCCTGCAGAATGTAGCGAAGAGTATCGATGCAGTGGACTCCAATGTCTGCAATCGGTCCTCCGCCAGACAACACCGGGTCGTTGATCCAGGTTCGAGCGTGACCGCGGCCTGGGAAAGAGAACTCAGAACGCGCAAACACCGGTTGCCCGATCTGTCCTGCAGCAACGCGTTCTCTCAAACGGCGTGTGCTCTCCTCGAAACGAAATACCTGGGCAACGCCTAGCAGGACGTTGGCCTCTCTAGCGGCATCAACCATGCGGCGGCATTGGTCTGCATTTACCCCCATCGGTTTCTCGCACAACACCGGCTTACCAGATTCCACCGCCAGCAGGACGTCCTGCAGGTGTAGAGCGTTCGGGGTGGTTACAAATACGGCATCGATCTCTGAGGAGCGGCAAAGCGCCTCCGCCGAATCGAAGGCCAGGGGTATCCCAAACTGCCGTGCCGACTCCTCGGCTTTGTTGATATCTCGCCGGGATAAAGCCGCAACTCCGCAATTCTTGGCCAGCGCGAAACCCGGCATGAGCCTGCGGACCGCGTGGAGTCCAAATCCCAGAATCCCGAAACGAATCATGGCTTGTTATGACCCGGTAGTGTCATTGACTTGCCTTGTTCCGAAGCCTAACATGCCTGCCAACTTAAAGGCGTGCTTGGTGCAGATGATCGGCCAAACCCTAGGTCACTATCGGATCGTGGAACTCATAGGCTCCGGCGGCATGGGAGAGGTCTATCGTGCCACGGACGATCGGCTCGCCCGCGATGTGGCTGTGAAAATTGTTCGCCCCTCGTCCTCCAGTGGCCAGGATCGTTTGCGGCGGTTCGAGCTGGAGGCGCGGGCGGCGGCAGCTCTTAATCATCCCAACATCGTAGCAATCTTCGACATTGGTGTATTCGAAGGCTGCTCATACATCGTCTCCGAGTTGCTGGAAGGGCAGACTCTCAGGGAACGACTGTCCGCGGGGCCTCTGTCCGTGCGTCAAGCTGCGGAGTACGGTCTACAGGTGGCGCAGGGATTGGCTGCAGCTCACGAAAAACATATCGTCCATCGCGATCTGAAGCCGGAAAACCTGTTCGTCACCAAAGATAGCCGGGTCAAGATTCTCGATTTCGGCATCGCCAAGCTGATCGATCAGGAAGAAGAGGACGAATCAGTCGCGAACCATGGCCACCCAGACTAAATCTGGGATCGTCCTGGGCACGGTTGCCTACATGTCGCCGGAGCAACTGCGCGGCAAAGCCGTCGACCACCGCACCGACATCTTCAGCTTGGGGGCGATTCTCTATGAGATGCTCTCAGGCCATAGAGCTTTTCCGGGTGAAACCAGCGTCGATACCATCACCGCCATTCTGAAGGAAGAGCCTCCTTCCCTGACCGACCTGCGTCCCGAATTGCCGTCGGCCTTGGAACCTCTGATCGCCCATTGCCTGGAGAAGGATCCGAATAACCGCTTTCAGTCGGCGCGAGACTTGGCCTTCGCCTTGGGTGCCGTCGCGAGTAGTTCCACGAGTAAGACCGTGGTGGCGATGCGGGCTATCAAGTCACGGTCCCGGAAGAGGATTGTCCTTTTGACCGCGGTCGCGGGCGTGCTGGCTGTTGCAGGCCTTCTGTTTGGCTTCAAGCTGGGAGAGAAGACGGAGACGCTTGTTTACCGGCGACTGACATTCGAGCGGGGCACGGTTTACTCCGCTCGCTTTACCTCGGACGGTCGAAATGTGATTTACGGAGCCTGCTGGAACAGTCAGCCGTTAAGGCTCTACACGACAGTTGCGGATGCGCCGCTAGAGCAAGCTCTGGATGTGAGCGACGGGCAGCTGCTTGCCATCTCACGTTCAAATGAACTTGCCCTCGAATTGCACGGAATCCATGGGGAACGCGTTGCCGTTGTGGATGGCACGCTCGCCCGTACCCCGCTGGCCGGAGGTGCGCCTCGCGAAGTGCTTGAACATGTGCGATGGGCGGATTGGGGACCTAATGGGGACCTTGCTGCAGTTTACTCGGCAGGGACCAGAATTCTGCTGGAATATCCCCTCGGAAAACGCCTGTACGAATCGTCCGGCTGGATCAGCAACATCCGTGTCTCTCCGGAGGGCGACAAAGTAGCTTTCATGGAGCATCCAGCGTTTTGGGACGATCGCGGTACCGTGGAGGTCGTCGACTTGGCGGGGCGAAAGACCACCTTGTCCTCGGGCTGGGAATCGGAGGACGGGCTGGCCTGGAACCCTCGAGGCAATGAGGTCTGGTTCACTGCCATCGAGAAGGGATACAACCGTCGCTTGATGGCGGTCGATATGGGGGGACATCTTCGAACCGTTCTGAGCGTGCCGGGAGGGCTCACCTTACACGACATATCCGCGGACGGGAATGTCCTGGTCACACTCGACAACGAGCGCGTCGCCATGGAAGCGTCGATTGCAGGCGGCAAGGACACTCGGGATCTTTCCTGGTATGACTGGACGCTGGCCAAGGACATCTCCCGGGATGGTCAGTCGGTCTTGTTCGAGGAGAGCAGCGAGCCCGCCGGGCAAAACTATGTTGTAGGTATTCGCAAATTCGATGGTTCTCCTCCGGTTCGGTTGGGCGAGGGCAGCACCGGAGGATTATCTCCCGACGGCAAGTGGGCGTTGTCAATCTTTACCGGTGAGCCCGAGCATGTGACGCTGCTACCGATCGGCCCGGGCCAGCCCCGCGACATTCCTTTGCACGGGCTGGAAAATATCCAGAACGGCTCAGCTCATTTTTTCCCCGATGGCAAACGGATTCTTCTGAGTGCCAATCAGCGCGGCCATCGTGCCCGTACTTACATGCAGGATCTCGACGGTGGAAAGGCAACACCAATTACGCCGGAAGGCATGCTGGCAAAGTTTGTTTCTCCCGACGGCCGTTATGCCGCCGGGGTTGGCGCCGACAAGAGTCTGATGGTATTTCCGCTGGACGGTAGTGCGCCACAACAACTTCCAGGGCTGCAGGCCGGCTACTCGCTGATCCAGTGGTCGCAGGACAGTAAGGGCTTATACGTCTATGAAGCAGGCGAACTGCCGGCAAAGATTTACAAAGTCGATCTCACCTCGGGAAGGCGGGAACTCATTCGTGCGATTGTTCCCTCGGAACATGCCGGTGTAGTATCAGTAGGGCCGATTGTGATCAATACGGACGCCTCGCGCGTCGTTTACAGCTACTACCAGAGACTCTCCGTTCTGTACAACATTGCCGGCCTGAAGTAAGTGGCTCACGGAAACGCACGCCTCAGTCAAGCGGTCCTGCGAAATTCTCTCGAACATAATGAAAGAAGATAGAGGTTGAAGTACTACGCTCAGGCAGACGATGCCGATAGTGTGGTATCTCGCGGCCGCGATACAGAAGAGCATCCCCTAGCGCCTGATAGACCTTGACCACTCCCGTTCGTGCTTCGAGATACAGAGGCCATGGAGTATGCGCCCCAGGCTCGGGAGCGTAGTCCAGGCACAACGTGATGCTGAACTCACACTGCTCGCGGTCCGCATGCTTGCGCAATCTTGCCCCGCTCTGGTAGGACGCCACATACACATACGAAGGTTTCACGGCTTCTCCAGCTATGTCGGTGACCAGCGGCGCCAGGTGGTGGTGGAAAAATCGGGCCACGGGATCGTTGTGCAAACCATAGCGTAGTGGACTCTCGTTGTCCCACCCGGCCTTTCCTCTTCGTATCAGCTGTCGGTAGTAACGACGCAGGGCCGCGAGGTGGAAAGGGTGGATCAGTCCTCCGACCGGCACGTAACCGTTCCGGAAAGCTTTCCTGCAATGCAAAACGGCCTCGGCCCAACTCTTGCGCTGGCGCGCAAGAGCGCCCTCTTCAACCAAGATTCCGGCGTTGGCTAGCACCCAACGAGCCCACTCCGGCAGAAGGGGAGGTTCGGGATCACCCGGCGAGGAGTTCGCAAGCAAAGAACTCAAGGTCGGCCCCGGCCAGAATGGAATAAACGTGTCAGTTCTGGGATCTTGAATCCACACTGTCTCATGCTGCAGAGCGAAACACTGAAGATCACCGTAGGCGAGGGGAAGCGCCTGAGGAAAAATTCCATCGCGACAGAAGCAGGAATGCGGATTGACGATAAGTCCCCGTGCCGAAATGCTGGCCTCATCCCGCAACCACCGCGACGGCGTTAGATGAGTTGGTTGCTCGTCCAGAAGGCAATGAAAAGAAGAAGAGGGGAGTACGGTATCCGGCACCTGCCGAACCGGCGGCTCCCCCATAAGGCGGGTGATCCATTCCATCCACGCTACGTCTTTTACCGGTGAAACCATCCATTTACCGTAAGCCGGCTGTCGGCGAACGCCTGAGACGGACATTCGACCGGGGTTATCTCATGCACCAGAGAACTCGGGAAAAAAACGATCCGATTCTGCTCTGGCACAATTGTCTGACAGTGATCTGCCTTCACCCATTGCCCGTTCTCGCGTTGTGAATCGTAGATGCGCAACTCTCCTCCGGTGAAAGCCTTCGGTTCCCGATGGAAGAAATACACGAAGGTGAGTGCTCGGCTGCTGATTTCCTCCGCACTGTCGTCGGTATGGCAATAAAAGAAGTCGCCGTGGTTGCTGGCGGTGATTTGGGCTTCGATCTGCGAGACGGGGAAGACCTCCTGCCCCAGCTTCTGCAAAACCCGCGGCAGAAAAGCCTGGATCCGCTTGGTTAGCACCGCGGTTTCCTCGTCCCGGTTCATCAGCACATGCGACCGCCTGGCCTCGTAGTCGACCGTTCCTGCGTTGACGCCCGGAGAAATCACTTCGCTGACCTGGAAGTCAGCTTCGTGGTCCAGTGCGTGCTGCGTCAGACGATCGAGTTCCTCCGGCACAAGAAACTCGTCAAACACAACGCACTGTGTCGGGAGAAACGTCGTTTCTTCCAAGACCGCCACACTCGTTGGTTGACTTTGAGGTTGACTGTGGGCCGTTGGTGGTATGGGCCCCCTGGCCGGCGGTATCGGTCCCTTAGCGGGTGGTATGGGTCCCTTGGCAGGCGGTATCGGTCCCTTGGCGGGAGGTATGGGCCCTTTGGCCGGCGGGATCGGTCCCTTAGCGGGTGGTATGGGTCCCTTGGCAGGCGGTATCGGACCCATCGCAATCCTGTAGTCTGCATCCTGGGATTGCGGTAAAGGTTCAGACAATGCCACCTGACGCAAGATCTCGCTGCCTAGCACAGCGTAGGCGCGTTGGGCTACAGTTTCTCCCACGGCGCGGCTGATTGTTTCCGAAATCGCGACATATTGTGGATGGTGTGCGTTCGAATCCCCGCGTGCATGCTGAAGCATATTGGCGAGAAGCTCCCTTTCCCGTGTACTTAGAATCCGCTCGTCCTGCAGCAAGCTCTCGGAAAAATGGTTGAAGATCTCCTGCGCTGTCATCGAGAGAAACCTCCGCGTGAGTGAATATTGAATTGGGGTCTACTGGGGCCGTCTGCTGGGGCCGCGGGGAAGGTAAGGGGTACCGCGCGGAAGATTAACAGAAAGGCCTGTGAATAAAACAGGAAAAAAGACAATCTAACAGGGGAACTAGATTAAGGCTGCGGGAACGCGGATATCAGCGGAGCTGCCAACCGACCGACTTACTTCGTCGCCATCGCGCCAACTAGAGATTCGAAAACCTTGAAGCCCTCGGTGCATCCGAGTTCAGGCTCGGCAGACCGCTCGGGATGAGGCATCATCCCGAGGACATTTCTACCTTGACTGCAGATACCGGCGATATTGTCGAGCGAGCCATTCGGATTCGATTCTGTCGTGATTTGACCGTCGGGCGTCGAGTAGCGAAACACAATCCGGTTATCTCGTCTCAACTCAGCGAGTGTCGCCTCATCACAGAAATAGTTTCCCTCCATGTGACCGATTGGAATAGTGAGGACCTCACCTTGTCGACAGGCGTTGGTAAATGGCGTATCAGCATTTTCTACCCGTACGTGGACCGGCTTACATACGTATTTGAGGCCCATGTTGCGAGTGAGCGCTCCGGGCAACAGGCCGGATTCGCACAGAATCTGGAAGCCGTTGCAGATGCCGAGCACCAATCCGCCACCCTCGGCGAACTTCTTTACCGATTCCATGACGGGCGAAAACTTGGCGATTGCCCCGGTTCTAAGATAGTCACCGTAGGCAAATCCGCCCGGCACGATGATGGCGTCACAATTCTCCAAGTTATGTGAGTCGTGCCAAAGAAATGTGACGGGCTGCTTGGCGACCTGCTGAATTGTCCAGTAGGCATCGTGGTCGCAGTTCGAACCGGGGAAGATGATGACGCCGAATTTCATGAGGCGGCCCTTCGCTTTTCGAGGATTGTCAAAAGTCTAGCACGAAAGAAAGCAGTCCCACGGTTCGAGCGTGACCAGGAACCACGAGGTTCTACAGCGTCGGGGTCCCTCAATCGCGGTCATCGGGCGAACCGGGTGGAAACGGGGGCGGTGGGAGCAGAGGTCCCCCGCCCGGACCGCCCGGGCCAATCTTCCTGTAAAAGAGAACATTCTCCGGACCGCGTTCTTCTCGAATGGTCTTCAGCTGGCGCCACTGGTCCAGAGTAAGCACCTTGCGGAGGTCAAGATTCATGAATGTGAACTCACGCTCCAGCTTTCCGCGTGCGGCCAAAAGCTGGTCAACCTGTCCACCTACTTGGCTAATATCGGGCTGATCGGCGTCCAATAAAGTCTGCAGCTTCAGATCCTGTTTCTGGGTGTCGGCTTCGTAATCAATCAGCTTGAGGCGATGTTCGAAGAAGATCTGATTCAGCTGCTTGACCTGCCCGTCGTTGAGCTGAAGTTTCTTTGCAATCTCCGAGTTTTGCCACCACTTGCCCATCTCGTGCTGGACCATCACCTTCACAGGGCCCGGTCCGGTCGCTCCCCCCATAGCGCCGTCGGCCACGGCCATTCCGAAGCCGCCTCCGGAGTGCGAAGTCGTCACTTGGCCCCATAGCGATAACTGAAATACAACTGCGAAAAACCACGCGAACGTGCTAATCCTCATTTGCTTTCTCCTTGCTGGAACGGGCGTTGACAGAACGTGACCGCATGCCGTCATTCATTTCTTGGGCTAGAAGGGCGGCGGGTTGAAGGGCATCGGGAACCTCGCTCTGCACGTCATGCTCGACCGCCAAAAGTAATTCGTGATCGGCATCAGTCTGAACGAGAGTGGGAGTAACGGCTGGAGGTGCACCACTCGCCAGGAGAGTCGCGCCGAGTAAAATCAAGGCGGCCACGCCGGCCCACGCCGCGATCGTGCGGCTGACGGCTCGTCTTCCTTCCGCAAGGACCCGCGACCAGATGGCGGCACGCTGTCGTCGCCAGAACTCGTCAGGACGCTCGGCCGTGCTGCGAGTTGCTTCGCCGAACTCATACAGTGTCCGTTCCAGTTGTTGGATTTCTGATTCCTGCACCTTATCTATCTCCGGCGCTGGGCGACGCGAGGCGTTGGTCAGGAAGACCTTGGCGAGTTCCCCATGTTCCGAATTCCACTTCATCTCATTGTCTCCACTGCTGCCTCCTCAATTCTTCGCGCACTGCCCGGACTGATCTGAACAATTGTGACTTGACGCTTCCGACCCGCACTCCCAACACGTGTGCGATTTCCTGAAGTTCCATCTCCTCGACAAAGCGCAATGTGAAAACTGCGCGCTGCTGGGGTGAAAGCTCGGCGACGACGTCCCATACCGCTTTCAGTTCTTCCCGCGCCATCAGCCTTTCCTCGGGCGAGGGGTCGGGTGCGGTGAACTGTTTCGCGGTGGCGGGATTGCCCTGATCGCCATCGATACCGATCAGTCTTTTCCAGAACGCCAGCTTACGATTTCGCGACGCGTCGCGCGTCAGGTTCACGGCTATCCGCAATAGCCATGTCTCAATGCTCGACTCGCCACGAAAGGTGGAAAGCTTCTGGTATGCGCGAAGAAAGCACTCCTGCGTCAGAGTGTCGGCTTCATCGTGATTGCGCACCAGCATCCAGAGCACGCGATAAACCCGCCTCTGGTTTTGCCTTACCACCTCATCAAACTCTTCGGCAGTGATGGCGCGAGCCGGCCTTGAGCCCGGTACCTCGATCGCGCTGGTCAGTGCTGTCTCCACGAAGAATATCGGCGCCACAGTCTCGGGCTCTGCAGAAGAATGGACGAATTTCATCGTCCAGGGTTTACGGTAGGAGTAGATTTCTTTGTGCACATTCTCCCGGCCGCGACGACAATCGAGGGCATCTGAATTACTGTGAACCTCGGCGAACACTTTCATATTACTGGGAACGCGCTGAAAAACTGGATGGTTGCCCAGGTCCAGGACTCAATCGCGGTCGGGCTTTTGTGGCTGGTCGGTCTTTACCTTCTGAAGGTGCCGTGGGCGCCGTTGTGGGCACTTCTGGCGGCCACGTTGCAGGTTGTCCCACACTTCGGACCTGTACTCGGCCTCATCGGTCCTGCACTCGCGGCTACTTTCCATTGGGGCGACTGGGAGCATCCGCTCTACGTGCTGATCTTGTACGCTGCCGTTGCGGTGACAGATGGCTTGTTTCTTCAGCCCTACATCATGCGGCGAACCGCCAAGGTACCCATATGGGCGTCGATTTTGACGCCTATTGTCCTGGGAATCGTCCTGCCACTTTGGGGCGTGTTGCTGGCACCCCCTTTGTTGGCTGTGATTTTCGCTTACAAATCACGCTTGGCCCAGCGTGAATCCACTACCTCGCCACGCTGAACGCCGTGCCGGCAGCCCTGGCAAGCAGCTGCCGAAACCGCAAAGGCTATCCTGACCGGGATTGGGCCTTGTACCTGCGTGCTATAATTTTGCCGTCGCCTTCGTTGTTTTCGAGGCAATCTTGTGATCTCCTCTACCGGGCGAGTCCTGTTTCTTAACAGCAGCGCAATTAAAGTTCATTAAAACGAGGTACTTCCATGTCTGGCCATTCAAAATGGGCCACAATCAAGCATAAAAAAGGGGCGCTTGACGCAAAACGCGGCAAGATATTTACCCGCCTCATTAAGGAAATCACAATCGCGGCCAAGAATGGCGGAGGCGATCCCGACAGCAACCCGCGTCTGCGTGGAGCGATTGCCGCAGCCAAAGCGGAGAACATGCCCGCCGACAACATCAAGCGCGCCATCCAGCGCGGCACCGGCGAACTGCCTGGTGTCAACTACGAAGAATTCACGCTCGAGGGCTACGGTCCCGGCGGCGTCGCGCTGCTGGCTGAGATCAACACCGACAATCGGAACCGCACGGTGAGCGAAATCCGCCACGTCTTCGGCAAAAACGGAGGCAACATGGCGGAGGCTGGCGCGGTCTCTTGGATGTTCCACAAGAAGGGCGACATCGTCATTCCCAAGGCGGCAGCGAAAGAAGACGACCTCATGGCCATCGTGATCGAAGCGGGCGGCGAAGATCTCCGCGATGACGGCGACAATTGGGAAATCCTGACTGACCCTGCCAGCTACGAAGGCGTTCTCGAGGCTGTCAAGAAGGCGGGTATCGAACCGGCGGCCGCGAGTGTCGGCCTCATCCCGCAGAACTACATCAAACTTGAGGGCGCCGCCGCGTCGCAGATGATCCGGCTGATGGAAGCGCTTGAAGATAACGATGACGTGCAGAACGTTCATTCCAACTTCGACATTGACCAGAAACTGCTGGAAGAAGTGACAACGTAGTTGCCACGAACAAAGAGTTAGAGGGCCGCCCCATCGGGCGGCTCTTTTCTTTTCGGCTCGTTTTTCAACACTGCAGTGCAAAATTCTGTGGAAAAGCTGGGAAGTATTCAGGTAAGTAATTCAATGCGAGAACGTTCTGCATATTGCACTGACTCGGGTGCTGGCACTTCTGTGTTTCGGGTGAACACCTGAAGTGGAGATTGGTTGAAGATTCGCCTCGACAAATTATTGGTGGACCGTGGTCTCGCGGCGTCACGCGAGCGCGCCCAAGCACTCATTCTCGCGGGAAAAGTTCTGGTCAACGAACAGAAGATCGAGAAAGCCGGCTCGGTCTTCGAACCGGCGGTGCCACTGCGGCTGCTCGGCGAAGACCTGAAGTTTGTGAGCCGTGGTGGTTTGAAGCTGGAACACGCCCTCGAACACTGGCGAATCAATGTGCAGGGAAAGATTTGTCTCGATATCGGCGCTTCCACCGGGGGCTTTTCCGATTGCCTATTGCAACACGGCGCAAGTCGCGTCATTGCAGTCGACACCGGATACGGTCAGATGAACTTCCGTCTGCGTCAGGACCCGCGGGTTCATTTGCTCGAAAAAACGAACGCCCGCTATCTGACCAAACAGGATGTGGGAGATACTGTCGATCTCGTGGTCATGGATGTCTCTTTCATTTCGGCGACGCTCGTGTTGCCTGCCGTACTCGCGGCGGGCTTTCCGGATAGCTTGTCGGAGCGCCAAGGCCGGCAAGTCGTGATTTTGGTCAAGCCTCAATTTGAAGTTGGGCGCGAGCTCGTAGGCAAAGGTGGAATCGTCCGCGACCAGGACGCTCAGCTGGGCGCCGTGGACAAGGTTCGGCGGGTGCTGATTGGCGCCGGATGCACGGTCACGGAATTCATCGAATCACCGATACTTGGTGCCGAGGGAAATCGGGAGTTCCTGTTGTACGGAAGATTCTAGGACGCGGGCGCCTTTCCGGCACAATTCGGCATGCAGCGCTTAATCGCTCCAATGGCCCAATCGCTCGACGGGGCTGTACAATCTCGTTTTCACCATGGAAACCTTCCGTCTCTCTTCTCATGCGACCAAGTCGGCCGCCCTGGTATCGAAGCCGAACAAGCCTGAACTGGTTCAGATACTCCCGGAACTGCTGGCCTGGTTTGCCAAGCGCAATTACAGAGTCGTGATCGATGGCGAAACCTCGGCCTACGTGCAGGGTCCGCAGATCGTGCCACGTGAAGAGTTGGCGTCTCAATCCCTGGATTTCGCCATCGTCCTGGGCGGCGACGGCACCTTGCTTTCCGCCGCCCGCGTCCTGTCCAAGGCGAACATCCCCATCCTGGGCGTGAACCTCGGTTCGTTAGGATTCCTTACGGAAGTGCCATTGCCGGCCCTGTATCCGACGCTCGAATCACTTCAGAGTGACCAGCTGTGGCTCGATGGGCGTTCCATGCTCGACTGCGAAGTCATTCGTGGAGACAGGCGCATCGCGGAATATTCTGCCCTCAACGATGTCGTGATTGGCAAAGGGACGATTTCACGTCTCAATCATCTGCAGCTGCTGATTGACGGATTGTTCGTCTCCAGTTACAAGGCTGATGGCCTGATCGTAAGTACGCCCACGGGATCGACCGCATACTCATTGGCAGCCGGCGGGCCGATCCTCACCCCCGCCGTGGACGCGCTCCTCATCACCCCTGTGTCACCTCACTCTTTGACCCATCGGCCGCTCGTGGTTCGCGACAGCGTCAACATCGAAGTGGTTGTGAAAACCGGAGAGGAGCAGGTCTACCTCAGCGTGGATGGTCAACTCGGAATGCCGCTCGATGACGGGGATCACATTCGCTGCCGAAAGTCAGACCACAAAGTCAGGCTTCTGCGCTTGCAGAAGACATTCTTCGAGGTCCTGCGCACCAAGCTCAAATGGGGTGAAAAATAGAATAGCGTAGCGATGTGGACGACCGGCATTTTTCCACCCGCAAAGCACTTAGGTCCGAGCCTTATTGATATCGGGAGACCATGCAGAAAATCGTGCTCGCTTCAACTCTTACTCTCTTGTTCGCGGCTAGTCTATTCGCGCAAAACGATTCCAGGCCCGCCGCGGATCTCATCATCACCAACGCTAATGTCTGGACCGTCGACAAGGCGCTTCCGAAGGCGCACGCCGTGGCCGTGCTGGGAGATCGCATCGTCGCGGTTGGCTCAAGCGCTGACGTGGACGCGTGGCGCGGCCCGAAGACGCAAATGATCGACGCAGACGGAAAGCTGCTGCTGCCGGGCTTCAACGACGCGCACGTGCACTTTATGACTGGCGGGCAGCAGTTGGACAGCGTCGAACTGAATGACGCTACCAGTTTGAGCGAGTTTCTTCGCCGCGTTGCCGAAAAGGCCAGGAAGACGCCAAAAGGCGAGTGGATCACTGGGGGCGACTGGGACGAGACCAAGTGGACTCCGGCACAACTTCCAACCCGGGAGCAGATCGATCCGATCACGCCGAACAATCCCGTGTTTATCAGCCGCTACGACGGCCACATGTCGCTGGCCAACTCGGAGGCGCTCCGTCTCGCAGGCGTAACAGCGAAGACGCCCGACCCGCCAGGCGGTTCCATCGTGCGCGACGCGCAGGGCAATCCTACAGGTGCGCTCAAAGATGCCGCTGAATCACTGGTTCTCAATATCATTCCTCCGCTTACTCATGAGCAACGTCTGCATTATGCGAGACGAGCTCTCGCGCATGCGGCAGCTTTGGGCGTGACCAGCGTGCAGGAGATGAATCCCGAATTCGCCGACGTGGCGGCGTATGCGGACTTGCTCGAGCGCGGCGAGCTGACAGCGCGCATCTACGCGGCGCCGCTCATCACTCAGGTTGACGACGAAGCCAAGGTTGGCGTCCGGCACGCATTTGGTGGTCCCTACCTGCGCATTGGCGCGGTGAAAGCCTATGCCGACGGATCGCTGGGATCGGGGACGGCGTACTTCTTCGAACCGTTTCTGAACCAACCCAACAACCGTGGATTACTGGCGGGCGGGATGCATCCTATCTCTCTCATGCGGGATCGCATGATTAAGGCAGATGCTGCCGGAATACAGATCTGCACCCACGCCATTGGTGACCAGGGGATTTCAGTTATCCTCGACCTCTACACCGACGTGGTGAAGGCCCATGGCGAAGCGGATCGGCGGTTGCGCATCGAGCACGCGCAGCACATGGCGGCCAAGGATTTTGCGCGGTTTACGGATCTTCACGTCATAGCGTCGATGCAGCCCTATCAGGCCATCGACGACGGGCGCTGGGCAGAAGAGCGCATTGGCCACGATCGCGCCAGCCGCACGTATGCTTTCCGCACTTTTCTCAATCATGGTGTGCGGCTTGCCTTCGGCACGGACTGGACGGTGGCGCCGCTGAACCCGTTGCTGTCAGTGTATGCAGCGGTTACCCGTGCGACGCTCGACGACAAGAACCCCAACGGGTGGTTTCCAGAGCAGAAGCTTACTGTCGCGGAGGCGGTTGAGGCCTACACCATGGGTTCGGCCTATGCCGAATTTCAGGATCAGGAAAAGGGATCGATCACTCGCGGCAAATTGGCCGACATGGTTCTGCTCAGCGACGACATCTTCGCGATCGATCCCGTCAGGATTCGCGATGTAAGGGTGTTGCGAACTTTTGTGGGAGGGAAGCAGGTATTCGACGCCGGCACAGCCAGTTCGGATGAGCGATCGCAGCGCTAGCTGAGTGTGGCAGATTTCCGAAACGCGTGTTCTGGGAAGTGTCTAACTTTCCGTCCGAATCAGGTCGGCGAACGTTTCTCTCTTTCGAACCAACTTCACCGTCTTGCCATTGACCAGCACTTCCGCGGGCCGGGGACGCGTGTTGTAGTTCGAAGCCAGAACCATCCCGTATGCGCCGGCGTCAAGCACGGCCAGTAAATCGCCTTCGTCGACAGCAGGCATCTCGCGGTCGCGAGCCAGAAAGTCGCCGGTCTCGCAGACGGGCCCGACAATGTCGACGGTCTCTTGACCGATTTGTCGTTTCGACGGCCGAGTGACCGGAACAATCTCATGATTTGCCCCGTATAACGCCGGACGCACCAGGTCGTTCATCGCCGCATCCACAATCAGAAATCCCTTGCCGTTGTTCTTCTTCCTGTAGAGAACCGATGTGAGCAGCGCACCCGCCGGCCCCACGATAGACCGTCCGGGCTCAAGCAGAAGGTGAACACCTAATCCTTGCAGTGGGCGCGTGACCGCGGCGGCGTATTCCGCCGCATATTTCGCAAACGCGGGTAGAGTCTGATTTGAGTAGTCAATACCGAGGCCACCTCCGGCGTCGACATACTCGATGTCGTGGCCGTCCGACTGCAACGCGCGCACTAGATCCGCCACCCGTTCCAGGGCTTCGCCAAACGGGCCCACATCGGTGATCTGCGAACCAATATGGACGCTGACGCCTGCCACCTGCAAATACCGGCTCTTCGCGGCCTGCCCATACAGCTTGCGCGCTTCCGCGATCGGAATGCCGAACTTGTGCTTATGCAGGCCGGTTGAAATGTACGGGTGAGTCTTCACGGAGACATCGGGATTCACGCGCAAAGCCATCCGCGCCATTTTTCTTGCCCGGCGGGCACACTCCGCCAAAGCCGCGAGCTCCGACTCACTCTCCACGTTGAACAGAAGGATGCCGGCTTTCAAAGCTGACGTCATCTCTTCTTTCGTCTTGCCAACCCCGGAAAATACGACGTTCTTTGCAGAACTGCGGCTCGCCCTCAGCACGCGCTCCAGTTCGCCGCCCGACACCACGTCAAATCCGCATTTCAGCCGTGACACGAGCCGCAGGATGGCAAGGCTGGAATTCGCCTTCACGGAATAGCAGACGGTATGGGGGACGCTTGCGAAGGCGGCATCGAACTCGTGCAGGCGGCGTGCGATGGCGGATGCCGAATAGATATACAGCGGCGTTCCAAAACGTCTTGCCAGCCGAGGCAGGGGCACGTCGTCGCAACACAGCACCGACCCCGCGGTGGAACCCGGACTATTGTTCTTGACCTTGCGATACACAAAGGCCGGAGGACGCGGTCCATCCTGGGTGTGACGGGAACTCATTTGCGTTTGGCGGGAGCGCCCTTGACTCTGAGCGCGACAACGGTTTGATCGTCGAAAGGATCTTCGCCGGCAGCGTGGTCGAGCACGGCCTTGAACAGGGAATCAACGACCCAATCCGCCGGCTTGTCCGCACAGCGGGCCACGATCTCTTCCACGCGCTTTCTACCGAACATGTCGCCACTCTTGTTCCGCGCATCCAGGATGCCGTCGCTGAAGAACACGAACAGATCGCCCGGCTTGGCGCGGAATGTGAACTCGTCGTAGTCGGCGTCGTCAAACAGGCCGAGCGGCAAACCTGTTGCCTCAATGATTTCGAGCTTGCCGTCGTGACAGTAAACGGGCCGGGGAAGACCGGAGTTCGCGATCTGCAGCGTGCGGCGACTGTCGTCCCACACCGCATAGATGATGGAGACAAACTGCCCGTCGATGCGGCGTTCCCCCAGCGAATTGTTCACTGCCGAGAGCATTTCGGCGGGACCCGGCTCGATGGGTGCATGTGAACGCAGGATTCCGCTGACCAGCGCGGCATAGATCGCAGCCGGTGCACCTTTGCCGCTGACATCGCCGATCACAATTCCCAGTCGCGCCAGCGAGTAGTTCACAAAATCGTAGAGGTCTCCACCGATCGCCCGCGCGGGCACGAACTTCGCCGCAAACTCCGCATTCTCCAGCTGCGGAAGAACCGGCGGCAACAGCCTGAATTGCAATTCACGCGCCAGTGCCAGGTCTCTCTCCAGGCGTTTTTCCTGAAGCGCAATCTGCTCGTAGAGCTGCGCATTTTCGATGGCAATCGCGACTTGCGCGGCAAGGGTGGTCATCGTGCGCTTGTGGTCCTCGGTGAAGAAGCCGCGCTTGGTATGCTCTAGGTCGAGCACCCCAATGACCTTGTCTTTGTAGATGAGCGGGACCGCAAGCTCGGACCGCGTCTCGGGATTCAGCAGAATGTAGCGCGGGTCCTTGCTCACATCGGGCACCAGTGCTGCCTGCTTGTTTTCCGCCGCCCATCCTACAAGGCCCCGGCCCAGGGGGACTTCGTGTTTCAGCTGGATATTTTCCTTAAAGCGCAGAGCGAATCGATGCTGCAGCATGTTGCTCGATGAATCCAGCAGCAGAATGCTGAACATCTGGTAATCAATCAGCCGGCTCAAAAGGTCCGCAATTCGCTGCAGAAGCTGGTCAAGATTGAGGATCGAAGTGAGCTCGCGCGAAATCTCATTCAGCAGCAGCAGAGTGCGTGCCTGCCGTGTCGTGCGGGTATGCAACCTCGCATTTTCGATCCCTACAGCCATCCGCGACGCAATCAGCAGCAGCAAACGCTTGTGCTCTTCCTTGAAATACCCGACCTCCCGCGCTTCGATGTCGATCACGCCAATCACACGATTCTTCACGATCAGCGGGATGGCAAGTTCGGACCGCACATTCGGCACGGCATCGATGTAGCCGTCCTGTTGCCGGACGTCGTCGACGAGCACGGCCTCTCGCGACGCAGCCGCCCTGCCCGTAACGCCCTCTCCCAGCTTGATCCGAATTTTGTCGGCGACTTCCTTGGGATAGCCAACGTGAAAGCGGACGTAAAGCTCATGCGCCTTGTCGTTCAGCAGGAGAATGGCGAAGATCTCGTAGTCAATGACCTTGCGCACCAGTTCCGCGACCCGGCGCAGAGATGTCTCCAGGTCGAGCGTGCTGTTGACGGCGTCGGCCACTTCCAGAAGCAAAGGCTCAATGTTGGGAAGAGGAGCGAGTTGAGTTGTGGTGGTGTCCACTGTGTTTATGATAACAGCCGTGTCAGGGTGACTCGTTGTCACCAAGGTTCGTAGCGTTCACGGCAGAGAAGTCGCGGGCCGGGAAAGCAGGAGACCTCCGTCTGACTTCGCCGCGAATCAACCGCCAGTGGGCAGCACGCAAATATCCGGCAGATTTCGGTACCTTTCCGCGTGGTCGAGGCCGTAGCCGACGACAAACTCGTCGGGAATCGTAAAGCCAACGTAGTCGGCCTTGATGGGCTTCTTGCGGCGGGAAGGCTTGTCGAGAAGCGCGGCGATCTTCAAGCTCTTGGGCTGATGCGCCATCATGACCCGCTGCAGATAGGTCAGCGTAAGCCCGGTGTCGAGAATGTCCTCGACGAGAATGACGTTCCTTTTCACCATGGCGTTGTCGACATCCTTGGTCAGGCGCACCTCACCCGTCGAATCCCAACCGCCCTTTACCTCCTGGTTGTTATTCGCTCGGCTTCCGTAGCTGGACACGCCGATGAAATCGAAGGTGGCATCGAGCGTCACCTGGCGTGCGAGATCGCTGAGAAAAATGGCAGCGCCCTTCAGCACGCCGACGAAGATGATGGTCTCACCCTGGAAGTCGCGGGTAATCTCGGCGCCCATTTCAGCCACACGCTGGGCAATCTTGTCACGGGGAATCAGGATTTTCAGTTCGGACACGGCGAACATATTAGCCGCTAACCAGCCGAATGGAAAAGAAAGATTCGAGAGACGATGGAGGGCAGGCCAGAACGCGGCTCGTTGCAGGCACGGGCGCACCTCACTAGAATACGTACGGTTCTCCCGCGACGGGATCGTGCTGCGCTCACGGGATTCCATTATTCCAAACTTCTTAAGAAGAACGGTCACTGAAAGCTTATGAACCTGAACGGAATCAAACTCACGTGGTTAGGTCATGCGACGTTCCGCATTGAAACGCCGGGGGGCAAGACCATCATCATCGATCCCTGGGTGATGCAAAATCCCATGTGTCCCCCCGCCGAAAAAGACGTCAAGAAGGTCGATATCATGCTGGTTACGCACGGGCATCTTGATCACATTGGCGATGCGGTCGGAATCGCAAAGAAGCACAATCCAAAAGTAGTTGGAAACCCTGAACTCTGCCATTGGCTGGAGAAGAAGGGCGTCGGCGGTCTTGCCGAAATGAACAAGGGTGGCACGCAAGCCGTCGGCGACATCAAGGTCACCATGGTTCATGCCGATCATTCCTGCGGCATTCAAGATGGCGATGAGATGGTCTACGCGGGAGAGGCGTGCGGGTACGTGGTCGAGTTCTCGAACGGCGTCAAGATCTACCACGCCGGCGACACCAACGTGTTCGGTGACATGGCGATTATCCGCGATCTGTACGCACCGGAAATCGCGATGCTTCCGATCGGTGACCATTACACGATGTCACCCCGGGAGGCGGCTTACGCCTGCAATTTGCTGAAAGCCAAGACGGTCATTCCCATGCATTTTGGGACGTTCCCGCCGCTCATCGGCAGACCGGCCCATTTGCAGAAGCTTGTCCCGAGCGTGGAAGTGCTGGAAATGAAGCCGGGCCAAACCGTTTCGTAGTTGTGCTATTCGTGAGAGTCTATTGCAGCGCGATCGCGAGATCATGTCCGGCGAGGATTCGCCGGAATACTGCCTTCATCGAATCGAGGTTCGCTTGCCAGACCAAGACTTGAACGCATCCTGGCGTATGGGCGGGATCACCGCCGACGCCGTCGAAGACTACCTCTACTCCATGCTGCCGCCACGCGACGAGGTACTGGCGGAGATGGAAACCGAAGCGGCACGGCACGACGTGCCCATCGTAGGACCCGCCGTCGCGCGGGTGTTTCAGCAGCTTGCCATGTTGATTGGCGCCAAGACCGTCTTTGAGATGGGGTCTGCCATCGGCTACTCGACTATCTGGTGGGCGCGTGCCGTGGGCGCCGGTGGCCGCGTGATCTATACCGACGGCGACGCCAAGAACGCCGATAAGGCACGCAAATACTTCGCCCGCGCAGGCGTGGCCGACCGGATAACGCTCCACACCGGGGACGCACTCGAACTTCTCTCCGAACAGAAGCAGGAGTTCGACATCATCTTCAATGATGTGGACAAGGAAGACTATCCCCGCGTGTTTCGCATCGTGTCGAAGAAGCTTCGCAAGGGCGGCCTGTTCATCACCGACAACGTTCTCTGGAGCGGCAAGGTGGCCGACAAGAATCCAAGCGATGCCGAGACCAAAGCCATTCTCGAGTTCAACCGCCTGCTGTACGGCTCAGCGGAGTTCTTCACGACAATCTTGCCGCTGCGCGATGGAGTGGCCGTGGCGGTAAAGAAGTAACGTCGCCCAGACTTGTGTCTCGACCCGCCGAGTTTAACCACAAAGGGCACGATTGCACACAAAGAAAACATTGCGGCCGAAGCCCCTCGTGAAACTTCCTGTCCTTCGTGGTAATCGTCTTTTCTTAGTGAAAAGCGATGGACCCACCACGGTCGCCTAAATCGACTTCACCGGAATCTGTAACAGATCGTCCACTAGGCCGACTTCCTTCTGCACGAAGGGCTCGGCATAGGTAACCCCACCCAGGGCCCCATAGAAGCGAGCCATCGAGTCCACCCGCGCCCGAATTTCGGCTTGAGCAGGGAAGAGGTCTTTGCCGGCAGCTTGACCGCTGAATTGCGACTTGTAGGCCATCAGCGATTGAAAGCGCGTTTCGAACTGATCGGTGATGTCGACCACGAAGCTGGGCCGCACATCGTAATAGAGGCTGGCATAGACGATCTTGAATGGGCGGTGCGGCTCCAGATAAGGGTCCTGGCTAAAGGCTTTGCTTAAGTCCAGCTTCACCAATCCAGCGACAAAACATGCCTCGTAGCCCAGCACCGACGCCGTGTAGTGATCGGGATGCCGGCCCTTCCAGTAGGGAAGGATCAACACTCGCGGGCGCCGCTCGCGAATCACGCGCGCGATCTTCAGGCGATTTTCCCAGGTGTTCTCGACGCGGCCGTCCGGGATGTCGAGAGCATCGCGCCAGGTAACGCGCAGGATCCGGGCTGCCTCGGCGGCTTCGTGCTCGCGATCTTCAGCGGTGCCACGCGTGCCCATCTCACCGCGGGTGAGATCGAGGATTCCGGTGCGATGGCCGAGTTCGGCCATCTTCAGCAGGGTGCCGCCACAGGTCTGCTCGACGTCGTCGCGGTGAGCGGCAAGCGCGAGAACGTCGAGTGGAGCGGATAGTTCAGTCAAGGTCGCCCTGCTCGAGCACTACGTTTTCGCGCACGATCAGCCGGTGCGCCGCCATTTCCTTCAGTTTGGGCAGCACGCGCGAGACATGCTCGTCGGTGTCGACGAAGGTGATGATGACCGGCAACTTTCCGCCCACGTCGACCAGATGCGCTGTCTGCACCCTGTGACGCCCGAGGAACCCCGCCACCGCATGAACCGCCGTAGCGGCGTAGACATTCTCCTGGCGAAGATAGTTGAGCATTTCCATGTGGAGAGGCCGGTGGTGCCACTGGTCGGCTTCGTTAAGGTAGATCGTAACTTGTACCGCCATCGCGTCTGGCATTTTACAGCACCCGCGCCAGGCCCATGCCGGCCAGTGCCGCGCCCAGGCAGAGCAGATTATTGGTCAGAAAGTTGGTAGCCATCAGCAGCCATTGCCCCTGTTCGAAATACGCCATGGTTTCGTAAGCGTAGCTGGAGAAAGTGGTAAGGCCGCCGCAGAATCCGACAACCACCAGTAGCCGCCAGCGCGGGTCAACCAACGCCCGCTCCGTGGTCCAAACGACAAACCAGCCCACGATGAAGCTGCCCACCACATTGATGAACAGCGTCCCATAGGGAAAGACGGGCCCCAGTACATGGGCCGCGTACCGGCTTACGAGGTAACGGGCGTTGGCGCCGATGATTGCGCCGAGGGAAATCGCGAGGAAGTCGAGCACGGAGTTTCTCCTAAGAGACCACTTCGGATCTGGTAGGAGTTATCAGCCTGACGGCAGGCGGTTATGGCGAACTCCATCGCCCTCGATCTTTTGTACCACAAAGTTTTCGGATCACGAAGGAGTACAGAAGTAATCACAGGTTCCTATGGCACAACTGGCGGACTGGACGCAGACTACTTCCTCATCTAGAATCCGCGCGTCATACAGGACATCCGTGCTAACAGCAGAAACCATCGTGCGAGCTTCCCGCAGGCGGACGGCCGGTTTCCGATCGCTCTGCGGTGTGATGGCTACGGCTTGGCTGGGAATGATCATTGCGGCGACTTGTCTCGGCCAGATCGCACCGACGGACTTTGTGTGCAGCGCAGGCAGCGGTAGTTTTGAAGCACAATTCCATACCGGCGTATCGGTGCGGGTGGGGGCATCGAGGAACGGAGCCTTGGCTACGCGTTCCTGCGACGCGATCCTGAGTTGGGGCAAGCAGGAAGTCGACGTAGCGACCGGAGTTGCGCAATTGGATGTTGACGCGTTTGGCATCGACCTGGGTCTGGGTGCGCCGGTCGTTACGTTCCAAGTGAAGAAGTCTGATGCGGAATGCTGCATGGCCTACCAGATCTACTCCATGCAGAAAGTCCCGCGGTTGCTACGCAGCATTACTGGTGGAGCACTCTTTAGTGCGAATGACAAGGATCTGGATGGTCGGGTCGAAATATGGACCAACGATGCCGCCGCAGTAAATGGCTTTGAGGGACTGTCTTTGGCCGAAGTGGAGCCACCTGACATAGTGCTCCGCTTTGCCGGGAGGCGATTACTTGACGCCAGCTCAGAATTCCGACCCTATTTCGACGAGAAAATCACAAAGTTGCAGGCTGGTGTCGATCTACAGGATCAGCGTGACTTTAAAAACAGTGATGGACGGTTGTGGACCCTTACCGCAACTCTCTCCGCAGAGCGATTACACCGTTTGAGGCGCATGAAAGCACAGGCGCTGGGAATCGTCTGGCTGTATCTCTATAGCGGCCGTGAGCCGGAGGCATGGCGTTCCCTGGCAGAGATGTGGCCCGCACAGGACATTGATCGCATTCGCGCGGCTATATCGGATATGCGCTCCCGAGGAATACTGGTCCAGGTGGACGGCGTCACTGCAGACGTTCCCAGTTCTCACAAGAAAAGGGCCAAGATTTTCGATGCCATTGCCAGGTCACAATCTGCAAGCAAGCTGGAGGTTGTCCCGCCCGAACCAATTCTTCTTCAACGCCCTTCGCTGGAGACGCATGAGATCACAGCCGAGAGCGAAACTGTCCTCGATTTGGTGATTGATTCCGCCGGTAAGGTCAGGTCTGCAGAACCGGCGGGGAACAAGAAGCACATTGACAAAGGTCTCATCGCCTCTGCCGAAAAATGGAGATTCATACCTGCCTTCAAGGATGGGTCTCCGGTCGCCAGTCGCCTGCGCCTGAGCGTCTCCCCAAAGCAATAAATGAAATTTGGATGCACGAAAACCTGTGCATGCCAGGAGAAGAATTAAGCCGCACTCTCGATATCACTGTGATCTATTCGCTGGATTCTACTTCTTCCTCTCCACCAGAAATCGCGCCAGCGACTTCAACGTGTCGGCGCGCGGGCCAAAACTGTCGAGTTGCGAACATGCGCCATCCACCAGCTGGTCGGCCTTTCTGGTGGATTCCTCGATTCCAAACAGTGCCGGGTATGTAGCCTTCTCGGCAGCTGTGTCTTTGCCCGCGGTTTTTCCCAATTGAGCGGACGTCTGGGTCACGTCCAGTACGTCGTCCACGATCTGAAATGCCAGGCCGATGCTCTGACCGAAATTCCGGAGTTTGGTGATGGCGTCATCGCATGCGCCGGCGTAGAGTCCGCCACTGACAACACTGGCTGCAATCAAGGCGGCAGTCTTAGACCGATGTATGTATTCCAGCCTGGCCGCGTCGGGCTTGGTGTGCTCCGCCTCCAGATCTGCCACTTGCCCGCCAATCATGCCTTGCACTGTGCCCGTGCCGCGCGCAAGCTCTCCTACAATCTTCACCCGCGCCTCAGCCGGACAACGCAAACCCGCCAGCACTTCATAGGCCTGTGTCTGCAGCGCATCTCCGGCAAGAATGGCGATCGCCTCGCCAAATGCCTTGTGGCATGTGGGACGGCCCCTGCGCAGATCGTCGTTGTCGAGAGCGGGAAGATCGTCGTGGATCAGCGAGTAGGTGTGCAGCATCTCCAACGCCGCTCCGAGATCTTCGATACCGGCGGGAAGGGAGTCCGCAATCATCCGTCCTGCCTCCATGCACAGAATCGGCCGGATGCGTTTGCCGCCAGCGAAAATGCTGTGGCGCATCGCTTTGTGGATCGAGTAGGGGTACTGGCTCTCCGGCGGAAGCAGTCGTTCCAGAGCGGCGTCGGTCGCGGCGCGGCCTTGTTCAAGAGTGTCCTTGAGCATGAAGAGGGAGTATAACAAGCGGCCCTGCAAGTTTTCAGAAGCGCTGTGATCCAGGAATGGACTGGAAGCCAGCAAGCAAAAGGACGCCGCTGGGGCGTCCTTCATGGAAGTCAAGCTTGGTGTCAGGCCACGGCGGAATGCGCCGTCTTAGCACTTCGCAGGGCCGAATGGAGAATGCCCGTCGTATCGGAGGAAGGTAGAACATCGGCAGCTCCGGCACCGAGTGCCGCCGCCCACATTTCTTCATCCGCCAAGCGGTGGGTGCAAACGATGGATAAGCCAGGAAATTCCTTATGCAATTTCTCGACTTCGGAAAGGTTTGAGGGTTCGATGTCCACAATTAGAACTTCCGCCCGGTGCCGGGCAATGGTTGTGCGCACTTCATCGGCCGATCGAGCCATGCGCACGGAGTGGAAATGCTGACTTAGGCTGGAGGACAAGGCATGAGCGATCCGGGAATCGCTCTGGAAAACTACTACACTCGCGGGCTGCATACTTCCCCCTGTGAATTACCGTCGCCACGGTCTACTGGGCTGCGGCCACAAAACTTAGTTGCCACCACAGCCACTTTTCAAAATACGAGCGAAACTACCCGAATCAGCACTACTTTCGAACTGGCGCCTTTTCGGTCAGGGGCTCGAACGGTTCTGCTTGGAGCTTTCCGTTCTTTTTGAGGAGAATTTCCACTTTGCCTTCTGCCTGTTCCAATTCGGTACGGCAGGTAGAGGAAAGTTGCATTCCCTCTTCGAAGAGAGTCAGTGACTTTTCCAGAGGCACATCGCCCTTTTCCAGTTCTTGGACGATTTTCTCTAACCTCTGAAGACACTCTTCAAACTTTGCCAACGGATCGACTCCTGAGTTCTATTGTATTGCAGACTTCTGCATAGGGCGTCCAGTAAAATTTCTGTGAATTTCCTGTGGGAATTTTGCGGAAATCTCGCGCCAGCCGCGAATGTTAGGCGGAACCAGTAGTAGACGAAGTTCCCAAAGCTTCGAGGACATCCACGGCGGATGTGTATCTTCCCAGCGGCGCGCTGATCTGCGCACCCTGGACCATCTGCCTCGCGGCTAACAGCATCTCTCGAGCGATCTCGACTCCCACCTCTCGTGCTGCTTCAGGCGACGCCGCCCGGTTCATGCGTTCCAGAATCGAATCGGGTACCGATACTCGCAGCTCGTTCTTCATGAACTCCGCGTTGCGCGCGCTCACCAGCGGCCAAATACCCGCGACCACCGGGACACGGCAATGCTCAATCCGGCGCATGAATTTCTCTAACAGTGATAGATCGAACACCGGCTGGGTTACCGCATACTCGGCGCCAGCTTCAACCTTGTATTCAAAACGCCGGATCTCTTCGTCGATATTGGGGAGACCGGGATTAGCGCCTACGCCGATGACAAAAGCCGTCCCGTCGCCGATCGGGTTGCCGCCTATGTCGAGACCCAGGTTCAGATTGTGGACGATGTTGACCAGTCCAATCGCGTCGACATCGAACACCGCGGTCGCATCGGGGTAGTTGCCCATCTTGGGCGGATCGCCGGTGATGCAGATCAAGTTGCGAATGCCCGTAGCAGCGGCTCCCAGCAGGTCAGACTGAATGCACAGCACGTTGCGGTCGCGGCAGGTGTAATGCAGAATCGGCTCAATTCCCACCTCCTGCTTTACCAGCAGGCACAGGGCCTGATTACTCATTCGCGCCGATGCCCGGGGACTATCCGGGATGTTGATGCCGTCGACCCCCACCGATTTCAGGAAGCGGGCGCCGTCGACTTCTTTCCTGATGTCGGTACCCTTGGGGGGAACGATCTCTACCATGGTGACAAATTCGCCCGCAGCCAGTTTCGCTCCCAGCTGCGAACGTTCAGCCAACGGCATCGCCGGCTTAGCGGCAAGCGTGGCGTGATGCGCGGCGGCGGGTTTGGAGAGTGTCTTTGAACGCGCCTCTCCCACTCGCAAAGCCGATTTCATTTCCTGAATGTGGTCGGGAGTAGTTCCGCAGCATCCCCCAACCAGTCTGGCGCCCGCCGTTACGAACTTGCGCGCATAACTTGCCATGTATTCCGGCGAGCACAGATAAATATTCCGTCCTTCCACCGACCGGGGAATGCCGGCATTCGGTTGTGCCGCCAGCGGCAGGGAAGTAACTGCTCGCACGCGCTCGATGGCGTCCAGCATGGCTACGGGGCCGACGCTGCAGTTGCAACCGATGACATCCGCGCCCCACTCTTCCAGCTTTTGCGCGGAGGTTTCGACGTCCGCGCCATCGAGGCAATTGCCATCCTCATCGATGGTTACCTGCGCAACGATCGGAATCTTCGGGGCGACATCGCGTGCCGCCAGAAGAGCCTGGTGGAGTTCCTCGAGGTATCCGAACGTCTCCAGCATGATCAGGTCAGGGCCCGCTTCCACCAAGGCGGCAATCTGCTCGTGAAAGACCTCGTAGGCTTCCCGGAACGACATCTTGCCCAGGGGTTCGATGCGAATCCCCAGCGGTCCGACCGAACCTGCCACCCAGACATCGAAGCTCTTGGCGGCTTCCCGCGCGACTTGCACGCCTGCCATGTTGATTTCACGAACCTTATCGGCGAGGGTATGCCGGGCCAGGCGAACCGAATTTCCCCCAAACGTGTTGGTCTCGATGATGTCAGCCCCAGCCTGCAGGTATTCATGATGAATGCCCCGGATCAGGTCGGGCTGGGAAAGATTCAGTTCGTCGTAACAGCGATTGATGAATACGCCCTTTGAATACAAAAGCGTACCCATGGCCCCGTCGCACAACACAGGAGACTGTTTAAGGCGGGCTAGCAGGTCGGAAGGCACTGCTTCGAGAATACAAGATGGAGGTTAGTTTTGCATCTGCACCCGGACAATCCCGCCGCACGAAGGTAGGTGAAAAAAGTGCTCTGTTATAATCGCCCTTCTCGCATCTAAAACTCTGTCCGGCATGACCTTGGGAGTCCCAGGATTGAAACGAATTGCCCTCACGTTGGTTGCGCTTATTCTGAGCAGCCTTGCTCTCTCCTGCAGTTCATCCAGCAGCCCGAGCACCTCAAGCACTGGCAGCACCAGCAGCAGCGGGAGCAGTGGCAGTTCGTCCTCCACCAGCACTGGCAGCAAAGGAGCGACCAGCGGGCTGACGTTCCGTGCGTTTATTTCGCAGGACGTGCAGTTGCCGACCTCGCCCACATTTCCCGCCGGAGTGACACCCGGTCTTTTCATCGTGGACGCGACCCAGGACATTCGGTCCACAGTCGTCATCAACACGAACAACACTGCGGGACGGATGATCCTGGCTCCAAACAAGAGCATCACCTTGGTGCTGGGTACAGAGGACAACATTGTCTCAGTCATCAACAACCAGCAGGAGAGCCAGTCCGGGACTATTACGCTGCCAGCTTATAGCGAAAGCATCGCCATTTCCCCGAATGGCGCCACTGGTTACGCCGCGGTCAGCAATGCTCCTGTGCCCGGCCTGGCGCCAGGGGCCATTTACGTTCTGAACCTGGCCGCTTCTACACCCGCCATTTCCACCATCTTACCGTTGCCAGCTGCTCACTACGTTTTCTCCAGTCACAACGGCAATCGTCTTTTGGTTTTTAGCGACAACTCTGATGCTGCCACCGTCGTCTACACCGGCAACATCGGCACGGCCCAGACGATCACCAGTGAAATCGCTGGCTTCGATCACCCGTTATATGCCTTCTTCAGCACCGACGACAGCACCGCCTGGGTTTTGAATTGTGGCCCTCAGTGCGGTGGGAAGGAAGCCAGTATTCAGGAGGTTGACCTCAACACGAACAGTCTATCGGGAGCGCCAATTCCCGTAGCCGCTGTCAGCGTGGGGCTGCTTCAGGGGACGACTCTTTACGTCGCCGGAACCCCACCCACTTCTCCGGCCAACTCGTGCGCCGGCGCGAACACAGCTGCGACTACCTGCGGCCGGCTCAGCATCGTCGATCTGAACGCGAAAACGGTCACAGGGACCGCCGTCATCACCGACGGCTATCACATCCGGTTGAGCCTCAGCGACAACGGCCAGCTCTTCATCGGCTCGCGGAACTGCACGAACATCAGCATCTCCGGCGGCGAAACGCGCGGTTGCCTTTCGATCTACAACACGCTCAACGGCAACGTTGTGGTTCCGCCGCAAAATGGGGACGCTACAGGAATACAGGCAATCGCCAAACGCAACATCTGTTACGTCGTGCAGAACAACCAGTTCTTCATTTACGACACCACCATCGACGCCCTTCGCCCCATCGTCGATCAGATCCCCTTTAGCGGTCAGTTGATTGACGTGATCACGCCTGACTACTAGAGATTCTGCCTGGGTGCCCCCGGGCCCACGAAATCCGCTCAAAGCCGCGTCACTATATTATGCGGTGCTCAGTAATCCCATACCGAAAGACGACTTCTAAAACGCCCTCACTGCGGCCGCAACACCACCTGGTGCGTCCTCGCCTTCTCCACTGCGTCTTTCGAGAACGGCAACGGAAATGTGAATCCCTCGTACCAGGCTTTCCACTGGTCCATGTAATACGGGCTCAGGAAATTTCCTCCTTCGCCGGTCACCAGGTTCAGCGTGCTTTGATCCAGGTCCGCGAGGTTTGCGGTGTAGCGCTCCGAGGGACCGAAAGTACGACCTACCTGCTTGACCGTGTATCCGCCACCGGATTGCTCCAGCAGTCCCGGCCCCGACCATTTTCCGATGATCGGCAGCCGGCCGAGAATTGGGTGCTCGATGTCGATCGGAGAGTACTTTCCCCAGCGCCACTGGCCGAGTTCCTTGGGAGCCTCCGGCTCGCTGACCGCAGCTTCCACCGCGGCCGCCAGCACGCTGTCGTAGCTCGCGTAATTAGCCGGCAACCATCGCTTCGGCTGCTTCTGCAGAATGTTCTCCAGCCAGATCGACGACATAAACCAGCGGTACTGCTTCCAGGTAAGCTCTTCCTCTTCCGAGGCGCCCTCCTTAGCGGAATGGCTATCCGTGCCCAGCTTAGGCTCGAGTAATAGACGAGTTAATTCATATCGCGAGCGATTCTCAATCGTCGCCGCCGCTGATTCCACCGTAAGCCGGCCGTCCCAGTCACGCAGCAGTTCCCGTGCTTGTGCAGCGCGCGGAGAAACATTCTTCGCGTGATCGAGCGCGTAAACGAAGTGCTCGGCGCAGAGGCGGTCGAACGCGGAATAGACATCGGTTTCGAGCGCGAGCATGTCCGGTGGTGCGAATTTCTTTCCCGAATCCAGCACCCGGTAGATGCGTTCGGTGCGCCACGGCGAGCCCCACTCCGTACTCAAGTTGTAGGGATAACCGTTCGGCGTGATACGACCGTTCGCCGTCGCAAGAATGCCCGATGGCGGATCGTACACGCGCGGCAGCTTGTCGAAGGGAACATATCCCGTCCACTCGTGGGTGTTATCGGCGCCGCTCACGGGCAGACTGCCATCGCCAGCGGTGCGGATAGGAATATGCCCGGTGGCCTGATAGCCGATGTGGCCGTCAACATCGGCGTACATCGCGTTCTGCGAGGGCGCGTCCCAGGGCGCGAGCGCCTTTAGAAACTCGGTCCAGTTCTGCGCCGCATCGACGTCGAAGAAGGGATCGGCGAGCGAATCATAAAGCGTCCAACGCAGCGCGAGTTTGCGCGTCTCCCTGGGAAGCAGGTCGCTGATAATCGGTCCGTGCCGCGTGACCACGACGTCCACGGTTACATCCGGCTTGCCTTTGACGTGAATGACTTCAGTGCGGCGCTCCGGAGCGCGCCAACCGTCGGGAGTGCGGCATTGGCCCGCGCCGTTGAACTCCTCGACGTAAACATCTTCCACAGTCGGCCCAACGTTGGTGACCCCCCACGCAATCCGCTGATTGTGACCGACGATAACAAAGGGCATCCCGGGCACGACTACGCCCGTTACGTCGAAGCTTCCGCTGCGCAAGTGGACCGCATACCACAGGTTCGGCATCTGGTGGCCCAGGTGCATGTCATTCGACAGCAGCGGCTTTCCCGTCTCTGTGTGCTCCCCGCTGACGGCCCAGTTGTTGGAGCCGGGAACGAGCTCCGGATCCTGAATCGTGCTGGCCTGATCGAAGGCGGTCGTAGTTGACGCGCTTGAATGTCCAAAGCTTGAGACTCCGGGGACTGCATCGGCGACTGCGCCGCCGTCGTCCGGCCCGTTGTCATCATCGTCATCGGGCTTCTGCTGGTCGAGCCGGCGTGGCTTCGCTGACGGTGGGTGATCTCGCCACGACGAGTTGACATAAAGATCCGCCGTCAATTCCGGCCCCAGCTTCGCCAGAATCTTCTCCTTCTCAAGAGCGCGCTCGAAATATCCATGATTCAAGTCCTGAACCATGCGTGCGCCCATGAGCATGCAGTCCTCGACGGTCCAGGGGCGCGGGGCATAGCGAAGAATGCGGAATTCGATTGGCAGCATGTCGTGATGAGAATCGATGAATGCATTGACGCCCCGTGCGTATGCCTCGAAATAACCGCGGTCGCGGGACGAAAGGCCTTGCTCGGCGTGCTTCGAAGCCGCCCGCAATCCTAAAATCCTCTGCTCCCGGTCGTGTTTCAACAGCTCGGGGCCCAGAAGTTCCGACATTTCTCCAGCAGCAAATCGCCGGATTACGTCCATCTGCCACAAGCGGTCCTGTGCGGTGACATATCCCTGCGCGAAGAACAGGTCTTCGAGGGAGGCGGCGTCAATCGTCGGAATGCCGTGAGCGTCGCGGGTTACGGTGACTGGCGCTGAGAGGCCGCGTACCGCGAGCGTGCCATCCAGCTGCGGCAGAGCCGCTCGCGCAACCGAATAGAACCACCCGATCATGCCGCCGGCAGCCAGCAAGAACAGCAGAATCACAAAGAGGACAGTACGAAGCACCCAACGCCGCTTGGGAGCTGTAACTGCAGGAGTCGTAATCGTCGCCATGGAAATTCTGATTCTAGGGGCGCAGAGACGCTAACACAATCCAATTGGCGAGCCTCTGAAAAGCCCGTATTATTCTGTTGGTTATTTTGGGGATGGCGTCTGTGCGGCGAGCGTCCGCAGACTCTTGCGTTCCCCCAACCACTTCGACTACGAATCAGCCGGATTTCATGCTTCAGAAACGCATTGACGATCAGCCCACGATCTCGCGCCAGATGATCCGCGAGGCGGAGCAGATTCTTCATCAGCACCTCAAGCGTGTGGGCCTGAAGCACACCGGCCAGCGCGACACGATCCTGCGTACTTTTCTTGAGACTCGCGAGCATCTCTCCACCGACGAACTCCATCGTCTGGTGAAGAAAAAAGACCCCAAGATCGGCTTTACCACCGTGTACCGTACGCTGAAGCTGCTCGCCGAATGCGGACTGGCCAGCGAGGTCGCCTTCCACGACGGTATCGCCCGCTACGAGCACCAGTACAACCGGCGCAGCCACCATCACATGGTTTGCACCAGTTGTGGCAGCTCGGTGGAGTTTTTCTCGCCGGAGATCGATCACCTCGAGCAGGAAATCGGCGGCAAATACCGCTACCAGACCACCCGCCACACCTTCCAGATTTACGGCGTTTGCGAAGACTGCCGTAAGAAAAACGGCTCCGGACGAGTGGTTTAGACGTTCCGTACCGCACCGCTAGACCAAGCCCCTTTACCAAAGCCGGAAGGGTTGCAGGCTATGACACGGCAATACCCCTGATTCCGTTTGCTTTGCGGCGGGGATTCTGTTAACTTGCGCGCAAACAACCGGGCCCGGTTTGCCCGTTGTTTGGAGTCAATCACAACCTCGATTTACCAGGGGGAACCCTTATGGCTTTTTGCAGCTCATGCGGTGGACAGATTCCAGCAGGAGCCGCTGCCTGCCCAGCCTGCGGTCGTGCGACTGGCTCGGCCGGTGCTGCTCCCGCTGCCGCTCCGGCTCCCGCCGCTGGCGGTCTTACCGACAACGTGGCCGGGATGCTCGCCTACGTCACCATTATTCCGGCGATCATTTTCCTCGTGGTGGCTCCATATAACACCAATCGGTTCATCCGCTTCCATTCGTTCCAGTGCATCTTCTTGTGCGTGGCGCTCATCGCGCTTCACATCGCGATATCGGTCTTGGCTATCGTGCCGATTCTGGTGTTCGTCACCATCCCGCTGCACATGCTGATTTCACTGGGCGCCTTCATCCTGTGGATCGTGCTGCTGCTCAAGGCGAACCAGGGCCAGATGTGGAAGCTGCCGTTCATCGGCGACTTCGCCGAAAAGCAGGCCAACGCTTAAGCCTCAGGGAAGGCGGCATTCTGACTGACTCGTCGCGGGCGTCCTCACTCAGGATTTGAGCGGGGGCGCCCGTCGCGTCTGATGGTAGTTGTGCAGTTTGGATTTTGACCATCCACTTCTCGACAGACGTTATCCTGAGCAAAGCCGTTCTTCAGGCGGAGCGAAGGACCTGGCGTGCATCTCCACCGCCATCAGGAATCAAATTGCACCACCACCCGTCTCAAGCTGTGCTTGACAGAACCTCTCGGGAATGGCATTCCTATTAGCTTTTGGTCCGTGGCTGATTATCCGCCCAGACGACGGGATGGGACTGGCGGCAGACATGGGGAAGGAATCCATTGCGAGTTCGGGTGTTCTATCACGACAAGTGTTTCGACGGCGCATCCTCGGCCGCCCTGTTCTCCCGTTTCTACCGGGAACGCATCCGCAGCGACGTCGAATTTGTCTATAGCGGCCTTCTCCACCGCGCCGGCTCGCTGTTCAACGAGAACGATTTCGACGGCGACGAGAATGTCATTGTTGATTTCAAGTACTCCAGCTCTCCCAAGATCACCTGGTGGTTCGATCACCATGAGAGCGCGTTCCTCACTCCGGGCGACGCGGCGCACTTCGAGCAGGACCAGAGCAACCGCAAGTTTTACGATCCCGATTTCAAGTCGTGCACCAGCTTCATCGCCACCATCGCCGAGGAGCATTTCGGATTTCATCCCGAGCCGGTCGCCGATCTTGTGCATTGGACCGACATCGTCGACGGCGCTATGTACGAGGATGCCAAGGCTGCGGTCGAGATGAAGGCGCCCGCCATGAAGCTCACCATGGCCATCGAGTCCGCCAAAGACTACGACTTTGTCCGCCGCCTCATTCCGCTTCTCGCCACTCAACCCCTCGAGCAGACCCTGCAGGAACCGTTCGTTGCGTCGGTGCTGCCACCTCTGATGGAAAGGCACGAACGCTCGGTAGAAATTCTGCGGAAGAGAATCGAATCCAGGGACGGAACGGTCTTCTTTGACGTCAGTGACCAGGATCTTGAGGGTTACAACAAATTCATTCCGTACTATCTACATCCAGAGAGCACTTACAGCGTTGGTTTAAGTAAGAGCAGCTTCCGGGTGAAGGTCTCGGTTGGCTCCAACCCCTGGGCTCAAGGCGATCGCTTCGTGAATCTTGCCAAAATTTGTGAGCGCTACGGCGGTGGCGGTCACGCCCGTGTTGGGGCGATTTCCTTCGACGTTTCGCAGGATGTAGCGGCCCGCAAGGCCGCTAAGGACATAGTCGAAGAACTGCGGACCAGCGTGCGGGAAAACGGCCAGGCGTAAGCATTCTGAGAGGCTGCTAGGGTGACGTTGTGTAGGGTTCGAGCCGCGGCGGCGTGTCGTCCTCGTTTACCACCCACACCTCTCGACTCTTAAAGTAACGGATGAGCTCTCCATTCTTGCTCTCGCCCATGTCGCGCGCCCAGATAATCTTTGAGGCGTCGATATCTGCCGCGTTGTAGACCCATTCTCGATTCAGATCGTGTTCTCCCGTCGCGCTTGAGCCATAGCGCACGATGACTAGGTGCTGCCCGGGAGTTTGATTCAAGGTTCGAACAATCGCCGCGCGATGCATGTCGCCGCGCGGCCAGGGCGGCTCGACGGGCGTATTCGCCGCCGCAGCGGCAACGCGCAGGACGATCATTGCAACGCAGGTGATCGGAACCATGCGCACCATCGCTGCGACCACGGCTTGGCCACGCCACCGCCAGAACCGCAGGTGGCGCATGCACTGTACGACGACGATATACAGAAGTCCCGTGGCCGGTGCGAAGTAGTGAGGCATCGTCCACGTCTCGACTGCCAGGCCAAGCAGAAAAAATGCAAGGGCCGCCAAAACGAAACGCATTTTGCGATCGCGAAAGATCGCGGGAAACGCCAGCAGGGGGATCGTCAGGGCAGGTCCGAGGAAAAAGGCCCAGAGCGCTACGACCTTCTCAACCGTAAAGCGCAACGCGCCGGAAATCGTTCGCTTCTCCTCAAATTCCATCAACTCTCTGCGATAGAAATCCCGCATCATCACGTGGTGATATTGCGGCTCAGGCCTTGGAGATTGCCAAAGAAAGTAAGGCGTCGTCGCGTACGTCTCGCGGTTTACTTGGTAGGTCATTCGGAAGGGGTTTCCGGTCACGCGATAGTAGTAATAGCAAGTGGCCGCGCCTGCGGCTGCGACAATGAGCACGATCGGCAGCACAATGCGCACGAACACGACCGCAGAGGGAAACTTCTCTTTCCTGAGCAGCCACCTGCCCAGCACGAACGCCACAGGCAAGCTGAGCAGCAATCCCTCGTAAGGCCGAGTGTTTGCCAGAATCGCCAACCCCAACGACATCCAGACTGCGTCCGTCACGCGAGCACGCTTTATCATCCGCGGCAGCGCGCCCAAAACTAAAGCTCCTCCCAGCGCGGGCAGGCTTGCCGACCAGTACCCGTTCATCCAATAGCTGAGAATCCCAAGTCGCAATGCGGCGAGCATCCCGCCCAGCAGCGCCCATGGCGGAGGCACCCAGCCCTGGAGCATCCAGCAAATCGCTGAGCAAAAGAGCGCTGTGACCAGCAACTGGCCAATCCATGGATTCCCCAACCGCTGCCCTACTGCCATCACCAGGCCCTCGCCCGGCGGATACATCGACATGTAGGTTGGCTGGAGGATGATGTGAAAGCTTTCGAAGTGATCCCACATCGCCGGCGTCGGATTGGTTAGCCGGCCGTGGGCGAACGTGTCCGCAGCGAGAAGATAACTGAACTCGTCGTGCCAGCGTGGGGAGGGAACTCCCAGGACGGGTATCAACACTACGCGCATGGAAAGAACGAAAAGCCCAACCGTTAGAACGGCCACGGCGCGGCGCCGCGCCAGCGACCCAAGAAACTTCTCCATTCGCAAAAATCGGTCTGGTGCGGCTTTGAGCCGATACTTTCCAGCAATCACGAAGATCATGGTCACGGCGGCAAGCACCATGACCAGTTCGACGATCAGAATCAGGGGAGAAGAGATGCGCGCCAGTTCAGACATCTGGCGGGATTGTCAGTGGGGAAGAGGGGATTGTCAATCCGGATGAGCAGCGGCAGCGAACGCCCGCGATAGCCTAGATGAAAAGGCCTCCTGCGCCGTTCAGCGTGGAGGCCATTTCAGAGAGTTGTTCATTCGCCGGGTACCAGCAGCACCAGTCTAGCGGATGCCCATCTGCGAAGCGGCTGATTCCTTCTCTTCGTTCAGCTTGTCGAGAATACCTACGGCCACGTCGATCATCTCCTGATCGACCTTGCGATTGCTGGCAATCGCCTCCGCCAAAGGAATCGAGATGATCCTGTTGCCGCGCAGCGCAGCCATCATGCCGAATTCGCCGCGATGCACCATGTCGATGGCGCCCAGGCCGTAGCGCGTCGCCAACATGCGGTCGAACGCGCTTGGAGAACCTCCACGCTGAATATGCCCCAGCACCACCGAGCGGGTCTCGAACCCGGTACGCTTTTCGATCTCCCGCGCCAGCACGTTTCCAATACCCCCCAGCCGCAGGTGGCCAAATTCGTCCTTGCCGATATCCTGCACAATCGGTGCCCCATCGTGCAGTTCCACGTCACCGGCAAACTTCGCGCCCTCGGCTGCCACCACAATGCTGAAATACCGGCCGCGAGCATGCCGCTGCTTGATCAACTCCGCGACTTTGTCGATGTCGAAGGGGCGTTCCGGAATCAGAATGACATCAGCGCCCCCAGCAACACCGCTGTACAAGGCGATCCAGCCCGAGTCCCGGCCCATCACTTCCACCACGATGACGCGATTGTGCGCTTCCGCCGTCGTGTGTACGCGATCAATGGCGCTGGTTGCGACATTCACCGCAGTATCAAACCCGAACGTAAAGTCGGTGCCCGCCAGATCGTTGTCGATCGTCTTCGGCACTCCAACCACCTTTACACCCTTCTGGTGGAGCTTCTGCGCTACGGACAGCGTGTCGTCGCCACCGATGGCCACCAGAGCCTCGGCCCCGTGCTTCTTTAAAGTATCGGCACAGTGTTGCAGCCCATCGGGATGCTTGGAGGGATTGGTGCGCGAGGTCCGGAGAATCGTGCCGCCGCGAGGAAGAATGCCGCCCACGCTAGAAAGATCAAGCGGCATGGTCTTGTCTTCCAGCAATCCGCGCCAGCCCTCCATGAATCCGACGAACTCGTCCTCATAGTGAAAAACGCCCTTGCGCACCACCGCGCGAATTACTGCGTTGAGCCCCGGGCAATCGCCTCCACCTGTTAGCAAACCGATTTTCATGGCCTGTTTTCCTCGCTTCGTCTGGAAAATGACTTCTCTATGATGAGTCCACTTCCAGTAGATGCACCTCGACCCTGAGACTGGTTTCGCGGTGGGCAATCGCCTGGGCGGATTATTTAATTTAACACTAAACGCCCGCCAACGATGCCACCCGTCAAAGACGCATTGCGCGTGGCCTGCTCATTCGCGCTTATTGCGATCAGTTGGGGTGGTCGCGCCGCAACATTCTTGTCATTCCGAACCGGCGAGCGGCAAGGGAATCCGCATTTTTTCCCCAAGCCCCCAATTCTTCAATTCCCGACTTGCACTCTCTCCGGTGATACGCGTCCTTGACGGCGCTCTTCCTCCCACGTCAGACTCCTTGTTCGACAGCTAGTCGTTAGCACTCGGATCTTTGAAAACTGAGAGGCGAAGTGTAAGGGAAGTGCTGGGAGGCGGGGCGTGCCTGTTCTCTGAGCAAAGATGATCTGGAAGAAAATATCTATTAGCTAATCTCTTTCTTTTCTAGATTTTGCCTTTAAAATCTTTCGAATCTAGATTTTGCGGTGTGTCGCCTGGGCCGGGCTTTTGTTTTCTAGATTTTGCGGATGCACGGGGGGAGGGGGGTACCCTCAACTCCGCACCGCGAACTTCCCCCAACCCAGCCAGGAAAAAGGCCACGCGCGACCGCAGTAGTACAATGTGCCGCCGCTCAAACGCTTGGGGCCACTGAGAGGAACAGGTATTTCACGCCTCTGTCCCGAGTGCCGCGAGCGAATCACTCGAACATTTTCGTGTCGGAGGCCCGATGAAGCACCTGCTGTGGATTGCGCTTTGCGTTGGCATGTCCTGCGCGTGTTTTGCGCAAGAGGGAAAAGTCCCGGAGGAACAGAGCAAGATGTTTTCGCCGCGCGACATGCTGTGGGGATACGCGCAGTTCGACATCGCCCCGCCGCACAACGAGCCCGACCCCAACATGTGCGCCGCCAACGCGCGCCAATACGGCGGCGCCGACGCTCCCTGCAACCTGTTTGCGCGTTATATGCTGTCGAGCTACGTGGAAGTGCATCCTTTCGCACGCACCCAACTGCGGCGGCTGATGTTCTTCGGCATGCCCAACTTCCTGTTCGGGAAGAACGTGCCGCAGGCGTTGTACACAGGGTCGATGGACGCCATCGGCTGGGAAAGGGCATGGGGTGCGGGCATTGAGGTGGGCTACGGCTTGCAACTGCGCGTGACCCAGCATTTCCTGTTTCAACGTCTGGGGGCTCGCGATCGAAATCTGGGCCCGGCCGACCTGGGCACGAACGGCCCGTGGGGACGGTACACCGTAATCGGAGTCAGGAAATATTTCGGAAAGCGCAGGGAATAAGCAGCAGGCGACGAGTGACACCGCCGGAGTTCGCTTGGTCCTCTGCGTGCTATGCTGAAATTGCGAGCTGACCTCCTTGTCCGAGAGCAGACTGCCAAATGTTCGCGGCCTACGCCGAGCGGCAGCGCATCCGCAGCCAGCCTGAACCACCCGGTCCATTCTGCGCTCGAAAAAATCCCCTTCCAAGATGTGCAGCGAGCGGCGGAGATGCTGGCAGAGATCGCGCGGCATGTCTCGCCTCAGCTAGCGACGACGATTCCGTCGCTGCTGGTCGACTCCCCTGATCCTGACTCGGCCCTCATCCAGTTCGAGCGTTTGACCGGCCAGGGCGAGGAAGTGCTGGGCCTACTCAACCAATATCATTTTCTGGCGCACTACGCGATCGTGGTCTTTGGACACAGCCGATACCTGGGCGAGACGTTGCTTCAGGACCCCGATCTCCTGCAAAGCCTGAGTGAACGGAATCTCGATCGCAGTCTCTCGCACGAGGAATTGTGTGCGAGTCTGGCGCGGTTCCGCTCGAGATCGCGCGCGACCGATGTCTCGCTCCTATTGGCGCGATTCAAGCGGCGCGAGTATGTGCGCATCATGCTGCGGGATTGCCTGAAGCTTGCGCCGCTGGCCGAGACGACGGCGGAGATTTCAGCGCTGGCGGATGTGTTGATCCAGGATGCGCTGCGAGAGGCAGAAAGTCAGCTCGATCGCCGCTACGGAACACCTCGGCACAGAGACAGCGAAGACCGACTTGTGAACACGCCTTTTGCCGTCCTTTCGTTGGGAAAGTTGGGCGGCTACGAGCTGAACTACAGCTCGGACGTGGATTTGCTGTACGTGTTCGGTGACGGGGAAGAGCCGCCTGATGCTGCCATGTCGAATCACGAGTACTTCGTTCGCCTGGCCCAGCAATTGACACAAATTCTCTCGCGAGTGACGGAAGTCGGTCCGGTCTTCCGGATTGATATGCGGTTGCGTCCGCAGGGGAGTCAGGGTGAACTGGCCGTCAGTTTGAGCCATGCCCTGCATTACTACGTCGAGGCGGCGCAGGACTGGGAGCGCCAGGCGCTGATCAAGGCGCGGTTCTCCGCCGGAAGCCGGTCGCTGGCGCGCAGCTTCCTGCGTGGGGTCCAGCCCTACGTTTATGTCGAGTATGAGGAGGCTGGCCGGTCACGAAGTGCGGAGTCGGGCACAGAAGGGCATGGTGGCGGCAGGCTATCGGGAAGAATCAACTTCGCGGCGACGGAGACCGCTTTGCAGTCGCGGGAAAGGATGCACCGGCGTCGCCGGGGTTTCGCTGACCCGGATGCCGGCGAGCGGATCGATGTGAAATTCGACCGTGGCGGCATTCGGGACATCGAGTTCCTGGTGCAGTGCCTGCAGAGAGTGTACGGGGGAACGGAACCTTGGCTGCGGTCGGGAGGGACTCTGTTTTCCCTGCAGAAGCTGCACGACAAGCAGCATCTGAGCGGCAAGGAATTCCACGAACTGACGACTACCTATGAATTTCTGCGTCACGTGGAACATCGCTTGCAGTTGTGGCAAGGCCAGCAGAGGCACTACTTGCCATCTGGCGAGCCGGGGCTGGGGGCCTTGAAGAGATCGCTTACAGGCTGCTTGCGCGGCGAGGATCAGATCGACGATATCCACGGAACGCTACGTCGAAGGATGGCCGCGGTGTCGGAGATTTACAACCGGATTATTCATGCCCACCGTGCCGGAGAAGATCCGAATCTGCCCGAGGGGGAGTTCGAACTGAGAAACATGATCGAGCCGGCTGCGGACCACGCCCACCGGCAGTTGTTGGAGCGATTGGCCGCCGACTCACCCGAACTCTACGCTATCGGTCGCGGTGAGGACCTGAGCCCGCAAGCCCGGCGCAATTTGTTTCGCCTCCTTAGCTCCGCGTTAACCAGTTCTCAGCGCTACGCGGCCGTGCGCCGCCATCCGCGGGCACTGGAGAAGGCGCTTGTGCTATTCGACACGAGCGAGTACCTGAGCGAGATTTTGATCCGGCATCCGGAGGAAGTCGCAACTCTGGCGGAACTGGGGAAGACGAGTGCTCGAGTCGGCAGCGATTATCTGTTTCGGGGGATGCCGGAAGGCCGGGCGGATAACGGGTTCGGTCACGGACAAGGCTACTCCGGTGCGGTTAGTGATCCGGTGTTCGCGTACATTGCGGGGGCTTCAAATTCGTACAGTGAGAAGCTGTCGCTCCTGCGGCGGCATTATCGGCACCGCGTGTTCGCGGCAGGGGTGCGCGACATCACTGAGTTGCGGGATGTTTACGTGTCACTGGGATCGACCAGCGCCGCGGCCGAAGATGCAATCGCCACGGCATTCACGATTGCGGGCGCCCCGGAAGGTCTAGCGGTGCTGGCCCTTGGCCGGCTGGGCACGACAGAATTCGATGTGTTTTCCGACGCGGACCTCTTGTTTACTTACGAGGAGGGCCGGGACGCGGTGGCGCTGACCAAGTCCGCCGAGAAACTCATGCAAGTGCTGTCCGCATACACGCGCGAGGGAATTGCTTTTTCTGTGGATACGCGGCTGCGTCCGCGTGGCAATGAGGGCGATCTGCTTCAGACTCCTTCCCAGTTGGAAGCATACTTTCAGCACGAGGCTCAGCCCTGGGAGGCCATGACGTACACCAAGCTCCGCCTGTTGGCCGGCGCGCAGAAGGTGGCGAAGACTACGTGGGACGCGACGGAAACGCTGTTTCGGCGCTTTGCCGGATCCTCCACATTTCTCCCGGCAGTGATCGAAATGAGGGGAAAGCTGGAGGCCGCAACATCTGGTGCAGTCAATTTCAAAACATCGGCGGGTGGAATCTACGACATTGATTTCCTCACCAGCTATCTACTGGTGAAGAACAGCATTCACGATAAGCGAGGAACACTCCGGGAGCGCTTATGGCGGTGTGCAGCGGCAGGAGTGCTGGCCAAGCCGGACACCGGCGAACTCGACCATGCCGCTGAGCTGTTTCGAACTGTCGATCACGTGATTCGCCTGGTAGCGGAACGGGCGGCCAGGTGGTTACCGCAGACTAAGCACACGCGCGAAGCGACAGAGAGGCTGGTCTCCGGAATACTGGGACGCAGCTTTCCGGACGGGCTGGAATCGGAGTTGCTCAAGACCTGCCGGCATGTACGCGAAATCTATGGTCGTGTGCTGCGCTGAAGGCGTGGGGAGGGCTGTGACTCTACGCGGCGACGGGAACGGACCTTCGGCTTCGCTCAACCAGCCATACGATCAGGGCGATGATCAGCCCAACAAAAACCAGGGGGATAAGGAGAATCAGAAACACCCAGACCTTATTCTCAAAAGACGTCACGTCCCCGGCGACTGCGGCGCCGGTATCGCGGTGAAGGGAGCCTCCGAACACGGTGACATCGCCGGCAAGCCTAGAGCCGGGTTCGACGCGCACGTCGCCGAGAAAAGCTGTCGCGTCTCCGGCAACGGAAGCGCCAGTTTCCACAACGATCCGCCCGTGGAAGGCGGTGGCGTCACCGCTGACCTCACCCCGAATGTAGATCGAGCAGTTGAAGCAGGTCACGTCGCCGGTCTTCTCACCGGATTCCACGCGAATGTCTCGGTTGAATTGAGTGCGGTCAGGCCGCGACTTCGCGAGCACATTGCCACTTAGAACTGCGATCGCTATGAAAACGCCCAGCAGAGAAGACGCCGTTCTGCACATATCCAGTACTCCCTTTCGCCGGCCCAGCACGCGCGTGCGGCTCTGATTATGGCAGAAATGTGGGGTGAAGGGTAAGGCTCAGCGCTTGGTCTTCAGCGCATAGTTATGCGCAGCGCCGAAGCCGGTCACGCTCATGTGGACGATGGAAACCCACCGTTCCATGGTGTGGTGGCGATAGTGATGAAAAATGTAGGAGATACCGATCGAGGTGACCGAAGCAGCCGCTTCCAGAGCGGCAAACCCAGCGTCGTTTTTGACGACATCGTCGGGTATCAAGAGTTCCTCTCTTCCGCGGCGGAGCATGTTGTGCGTGGATGTGTAATCCAGGGTGCGCATAACGCCCACACCCGCGAACAACAAGAGATTCTCGCGATCCCAAAACTCATGGGTGGGAGGCAGGGCTTTCAGAGCGAATGGAGAGGCTAGCATCGTGCGACTGAAAGCGGGTAAGGCAGAGACCGCGTCGGCGGATACCGGTTCAGGCTTGGGTGGGATGGCTTGCGCGAAAGCGTGCACGAGCGTGGCCATCACCGCGAGAGCCAAAACCAGCACGGTTCTCATCCGGGAAGCGGCCTTCCGCCCGAGCACACATGACATAGTAAGCATTCTAACGGTGCATGTGCATGAAACAGGTTGCAGAACCGCGTTGGCTACGTTCCCTTCGTAACGATTTCCTGTTTCTTCAGGAATTGCCGAGAACTGGCTCGTCTTGTACCAGTGGCTCGTCATTTCCCGATGTGGAGGCCAATTCTTTATAATTGTCGCTCTTACTCAATCAAGGCGGAGGAGTGTAATGGCGGCTTCATACAACGGGATCGCGGTGCCGACGAGCGGGGCCAGGATCGGCTATGACAAGGGTCGGTACCAGGTGCCGGACAATCCAATCGTCCCCTTCATCGAGGGCGACGGCACGGGCCGCGACATCTGGAAGGCTTCGGTTCGTGTTTTCGATGCTGCGGTGGAACGTGCCTACAAAGGAAAACGCCGGGTGGCGTGGTACGAAGTTTTCGCCGGGGAGAAGGCGATGGCGAATTTCAAAGCCTGGCTCCCGGATGACACCGTGAGCGCGATCCGAGACTTGCGCGTCGCGATCAAAGGGCCTTTGACTACACCGGTCGGCGGTGGTATTCGCTCCTTGAACGTCGCACTGAGACAGATACTGGATCTTTACGCCTGCATCCGCCCGGTGAAGTATTACAAGGGCACGCCTTCACCGGTAAAGCATCCCGAGCGAATGGATGTGGTCATCTACCGCGAGAACACCGAAGACGTGTATGCCGGCATCGAGTGGGAGCAGGGAACTCCTGAAGCGGCGCGGCTGATCGAATTCCTCAACAAAGAAATGTTGAAGGGCGGCAAGAAGCAGGTACGGCTGGATTCCGGCGTCGGCATCAAGCCGATCTCCGTGACCGGTACGAAACGCCTTGTGCGGATGGCCATCCAGTTTGCGTTGGGGAGCGGTCGGAAATCGGTCACGCTGGTGCACAAGGGCAATATCCAGAAATTTACGGAAGGTGCTTTCCGGAAGTGGGGCTACGAGCTGGCCACGGAGGAATTTCGCGACAAAGTTGTCACCGAGCGCGAGAGTTGGATTCTCGACAACAAAGACAAGAATCCGAACCTTACGGTCGAGCAAAACGGAAATCTCGTCGAGCCGGGTCTGGAGTTTGCGGCGGAAGAGTTCCGCAAGTCGGTGTACGCCGAGGTCAAAGATGTCCTCGACAAGATTTATGCCAGCCACGGCAAGGGTGCGTGGAAGAAGAAGCTTATGGTGAACGATCGCATTGCCGACTCGATCTTCCAGCAGGTGGTGACGCGGGCCGATGAGTACTCGGTACTGGCAACGCCCAATCTGAACGGCGACTACATTTCTGACGCTTGTGCGGCGCAGGTCGGCGGGTTGGGGATTGCGCCCGGAGCGAACGTGGGCGATGGGTATGCCATATTCGAGGCGACGCACGGCACTGCGCCGAAGTACGCGGACAAGGATGTAATCAATCCGGGTTCCGTGATTCTCTCAGGTGTGATGATGTTCCGCTTCCTGGGCTGGGGAGAGGCTGCCGACATGATCGAGCGCGGTCTGGAGCGCACCATCGAGCAGAAGAAGGTTACTTATGACTTCGAGCGCCTGATGGAAGGCGCTACCAAGGTGAAGACCAGCGAGTTTGCCAACTTCATCATCCAGAACATGGAGTCGACCGTGCTGGCCGAGGTGTAGGCTTCTTGGCTGTTCAGGTTGGTCAGAGCTGCGGCCGTCGAGTTAGCGTTCAAGACCAAAAAGGGACGAAAGGTAGTCGTAGGGTAAGCCGGATTACGCTTTCCCTGATGCGCTCTCGCCTGGCTCGTGGTTGAATTTCTGTTCTGATAAAAGGGCGGTTGTGCGTCTGCTCAGGATTTCATAGAAAGGATATTCATGCGCAAGAAAGTCACGATTGTGGGATCGGGAAATGTGGGCGCGACGGCCGCCCACTGGATCGCGTCCAAGGAACTGGCCGATGTTGTTCTAATCGACATCGTCGAAGGCGTGCCCCAGGGCAAGGGGCTCGATCTGCTCGAAGCCATGCCGATCGAGAAGCGCGACAGCCACGTCATCGGCACGCAGGATTATGCGGACACCGCGAATTCCGACATCGTCGTCATCACCGCGGGAGTGCCACGCAAGCCAGGCATGAGCCGCGATGATCTGCTCAATATCAATCACAAGATCATGAAGGACGTGGTGAGCCAGGCGGTGAAGCACTCGCCGCATAGCATCCTGATCATCGTTTCGAACCCCCTGGACGCCATGGCGCAGGCGGCGTTCAAGATGAGCGGGTTTCCGCGTGAGCGGGTCATCGGAATGGCGGGAGTGCTGGATTCGGCGCGATTCCGCACATTTATCGCGCAGGAGTTGAGTGTGAGCGTGGAGAACGTAACCGCGTTCGTGCTCGGCGGACACGGTGACACCATGGTTCCCCTGGCCCGGTATTCGACCGTGGCAGGCATTCCAATCACGGAACTGATGGATGCGGCCACCCTGGAGCGACTCATTCAGCGTACGCGCGATGGCGGAGCCGAAATCGTCAAATATCTGAAGACGGGCAGCGCATATTATGCGCCGTCGGCAGCGGTCACCGAGATGGTGGAAGCGATCCTGAAGGACAAGAAGAAGATTCTGCCTTGTGCTGCGTACCTGGAAGGGGAATACGGCGTACATGGGCTGTACGTAGGCGTGCCCGTGAAGCTTGGAGCAAAAGGGATCGAGCAGATTATCGAAATCAAGCTGACCCACGAGGAGAAGGCTCAACTGGACAAGAGCGTCGCGTCGGTGAAGGAGTTGGTGGGGGTGATCGGGGTATAGGAGCGGTTCTCAGTTGTGAGTTCTCGGAAAGAAGAGAATCCCGCCTACGCAGGCGGGATTTTTATTTAACAAGTGCTCTCACGCCGGGAACTACACCCGCTCAATTGCAACCGACTTTACCACCACGTCCTTTACCGGCTTGTCCTGCCGCCCACGAGGAACGTTGGCAATCTTGTCGGCGATGTCCTGCCCCTCGACCACTTCGCCAAAAATCGTGTGCTTGCCGGTCAACCAGTCAGTTGGCGCTACGGTGATGAAGATCTGCGAGCCGTTAGTGTTTGGTCCGGAGTTGGCCATGGCCAGCTTTCCGGTCTTGTTGAACTTGTGAGGCGAGCCTTTGGTTTCGTCTTCGAACTGGTAACCGGGTCCACCGAAACCGGTGCCCGCCGGGTCGCCGCCCTGAATCATGAAATTCGGGATCACGCGGTGAAAAATAGTGCCGTCGTAGAGCCGATCTTTGCCCTTCTTGTGAGTCACGGGATGCGCCCACTCACGCTTGCCCTCGGCGAGTTCCACAAAGTTGGCAACGGTCTTGGGTGCCTCTTTTTCAAACAGACGGCACACGATAGTGCCTTCGCTGGTGTTGAAGATCGCATAAGTGCCGGGTTGCCTTGCCATGAATAGTCCTTTCCGATGGTGCTCGTTATTAGCCGGTCGCTGCTAGTCAGCAGTTAGTTGCTTGCGGCGGGCTTGCCCGCGGCGGGTTTAGGCGTGGCGGCCGCCGGAGTCACTGTTCCGCGCTCGATCGTAATGTGAGTGATGCGCACTGCCCGGAACGGCTTGTCGTCGCGGGGATCACGAGCCATTCGGGCAATCTGCTTGACCAATTCAACGCTGGCCTCATCACATTGGCCGAAAATCGTGTGGTGCCCGTTCAGGTGGGGTGTGGGAACCTCAGTGATGAAAAACTGAGAACTGTTCGTGTTCGGGCCAGAGTTAGCCATAGCCAAGCGGCCCGGGCGGTCAAAAGCAAGGGTGGAGACGATCTCGTCTTTGAAGGTGTAACCAGCGTCGCCGCTGCCGTTGCCTGCAGGATCTCCCCCCTGGATCATGAAGCCGGGAATCACGCGATGGAATATGGTCCCGTCGTAGAGCGGTGTGTTGTGCTTGGTGGCGCCACTCACGGGATTTTTCCAATCCTTGGTGCCGTTAGCAAGGGCGATAAAGTTCATCACCGTGATCGGCGTCTCCTTCTCAAACAATTTGCAGCGCAGCTTGCCGGCGGTGGTGTCGATGACGGCGGTGGGCTCGCCTGAACTGGCTGCTTTCGGCGCAGCAGATTTTGTCGCGGTGGACGGCTTCGGTGTTGCTGCTGGTTTCCCGGAGGGTGTTGCCTGAGACCACACCAAAGCGGAAATCAGACAAACAGCGGGAATGATACCGAGATATTTGCGCATCGATAGTTGCTCCTCAGAAATGTAAGGCGCATGAACTGCGCGCTCATGCACACAATGAACGATTCTACGACAACTGTCAGTTTACTTCGCTCCCGCCGTTGCTGAACCCGGGTTTTGTATTTGCTGGCTGATACGTTCGGCTTCGCGAAATACCCGCAGCAGATTGCCGCCAAGAATTTTATGGATATCGTCAGCGCTGTAGCCGCGGTCAAGCAACGCCTGGGTAATCCTGGGTAAATCGGCCGCCGAATCGATTCCCTCGGGCGTAGCCCCGCTGACACCGTCAAAGTCGGAACCGAGGCCCACGTGGTCGACGCCTGCTACTTTGGCGATGTGATCGATGTGGTCGATCAGCGACTTCAACGGCGGCCGCGGAATCTTCGCCGCCCACTCCCGTTCGATTCGGTCCATTTCAATGTAGGTAACCGGCTGGCCGGCCGCCTTGCGCTGGTTGATGAATGCAGTGACGGCCCCTTCCCGAGCATCTTTTTGTGCCTCGGCTGCCCTGCGATAGTTCTCGTCGATGAATGCATTGTAGAAGTTAACCTGCACGACGCCGCCATTCTTCGCGACCGCGCGCAACATGTCGTCGGTCATGTTCCGGGGGTGGTTCGTCAGCGCGCGCGACGAGGAGTGGGAAGCGATCAGCGGCGCCTTGGTTGTGGCGATGGCGTCCCAGAACGTTTTATCGGCCACGTGCGAGATGTCGACCAGCATGCCCAGGCGATTCATCTCCTGGACGACTTCCTTGCCGAAATCGGTGAGACCGTTATGATGCGGGACCTTGGGGTCATCGATGTCGCCCGAGGAGTCGGCCCACTCGTTCGTGTTCGACCAGCTCAGGGTCATGTAGCGAACGCCCAATCGGTAGAAATCGCGCAGCAAGTGAATGTCGTTTTCGATCGAGTGCCCGCCCTCGATGCCCATTAAGGCGGCGAGCTTCTTCTGCTTGTGGGCACGCTCGATATCGTCGACGCTGAAGGCCATCATCATGCGGTCGGGATGGCGGGCGGCCTGGAGATAGACGGAATCGATCAGATCGAGGGTGTGCTGGGCGAAGTGCCCATCATTCGTCTTGGGCTCGACCCAGATGGAAAAGAATTCGGCGCCGAGGTTGCCGGCCCGAGCTTTGTCCAGGCTGATGTGGCCGGTATCTTTAGGGTCGGTGCTGCCAATGTCGTAGTTCTCGTCGAGAAATCGTTGGGGAGTATCGGCGTGGGTGTCAACGATGATCGCCGATTCGTGAATCTGCCGGGCTCTAGCACTAACGTTGGAACCCGCCGGGGTCTGGGCAATTGCGAGCCCGCACACAAAGGCCAGTACCGCAGACTGAGAAAAAACAAAGCGCATACGCCGCTTGGTCATAGGGGAAGACGCCGATGTCTCGGCGCAAGTGAAAGATTGTATACGGCGCAAGGCAGGATCACGAACCTGAATTCAGCGCAACGCGCTCAGAGCACGACTCACGCATACAGGAAGAGCCTGGTCAGTATCGATCACGGTCTTCGGCATCGTGATCTCTTCGAATCGTGCCTTCACCTGCGAATACAGAGCATAGTCACGGTTGGCCGCGACGTGCTCCCCGGAGGCCTGCTGCGCCTGCAAGCGTTGTTTTGCTGTCGCGTCCGAGCAGACGCACTCCAAAATGCGCCATGGTTGATTGAGTTGCGCAGCGCGATCGAGAACGCGGTCGACCTGATACCGGCGCGAAAACGTCCGGCCATCGAGAAAAACAAATCGTTCTGAGCTCTTACCCAGGAGGTAGGCAGCGGTCTCCAGCATGACTTCCATGCAGAAGTCGTCTTGCCCGGTCGAGTACTCGATGTCCTCAGGCGGAAACAGGGCGGCACGAATCGCGTCCTTGCTCAGTACAACGCCGCCCGCCTGAGCCGCGAGCTCGATTGCGATTGTAGTCTTGCCGGTTCCTGGGAGTCCGGCCATGAGAACGATCATTTTCTTGACAGGATTTTAAAGAGTGGACGGGCGACTACTTGTTGGCCGCTTGCACAGCCTCGACTGGGACCTGCGGCGCAATGGGTGCAATCGTCTGGGTTTGGCGCCAGTCGGCGTAGCCCTCACCAACCATGACGTGGAACACCCACTGATGGCGCTCTTCTTCAGGTTCGACCAAACCGAGAGCGCGCAGGTAGAAGAGGTATCGTTCCACGAAACGTACCTGGTCACGATTCATGCCCCGGCGCTGAATATCGACTGTGAGGCCTGCAAGGTGAGAAGACGCGGTCTCGCCCGACTCCGGCGCGGCGTTGCGATTGTGGCGGCGAAGCCTGCGCTGCATTAGGACTGTACGGACGGCCGAGTTGACCTGAATCTGATCGTGAAAGCGGTGGTAGTAGGCCTGGCTCAGGTCCTCGAGAAAATCGCGGGTCCAGGGACGGCAATAACGGCGATTCGGATCGAGCCGCGGATCGAAGCGCAGGTACTGGCTTTGATTGATGGGAACCAGAGCTTCGCTGAGCTTCAGTTGCTCCAGTTCGTCGTCATCGTAAATTCGTGGCAGATCGAGCCGGTCGATTTCCTCGTTCTGGCGTAAGAGGGAATCGTGCGACGGCCGGAACATCGGGTTCCAAAACAGGCGACGGAAGCGTCCTTTGCCCGTATGGTGCGCATGCTTGGTGGTGCGGCGCAAGCCAAGCGCCGGGCTGCAGAGCAGCCCCACAAGCAACAGAGCCAGAGTTACCGACCGCGGTGTTCCCATTTTCACGAAGTAGCCTCGGAATGCCAAAACACGCCAGAGTCGAAGCGAGGGCTTATTGTACCCCAGCCCTGCAAAAAGCAAATACCCCACCTTTGGGCTAATCTTCAGTTACGAAGGTAGGGACCTGGTAATGTGTTACCGGAGGTTACTGTGAGCACGAGAAGGGCCGTCCGGCGCGGCTTTTGCTCTGGTTAACTGATTGATGGCTCGACGAAAACAAACTGATTTCGTGCGTTGTGCTGTGCACTTCGTTAAACAGTGGCCTATTTTCTGAACAAATCGCCGATGGCTTGCGTCATGACGTCGCGGCCAACTTCAGAGATGGAACGGGTCAGAGGAATGTCCTTGGGGCAAATCTCGACGCAATTCTGGGCATAGCCGCACTCCTGAATGCCACCGTCACCCATGAGTGCCGTAAGTCTTTCGCGCTTGAGTGCCGCGCCCGTGGGGTGAGTATTGAACAAGCGAGCCTGAGAGATCGCCGCCGCTCCTACAAAGCCAGTCGACTCGTTGAACTGCGGGCAGGCTTCCATGCAGCAGCAGCAGGAAATGCAGCGCGAGAGCGGATAAGCCGCCTCCTGCGCTTCGGCGGTCATGCGCGGGCCAGCGCCAAGGTCGTAAGTGCCGTCGATGGGCACCCAGGCCTTGACCGCTTTCAGGTTCTCGAACAGGACGCTACGGTCGACCGCCAGATCACGGACCACGGGAAATTTCGAAAACGGCTCAAGCCGAATCGGCTGCTCGAGCTTGTCCAACAGCGCAGAGCACGCCATTTTTGCCTTGCCGTTGATCAGCATGGCGCACGAGCCGCAGACTTCCTCGAGACAATTGGAGTCGTAGGTTATGGGCGTGGTTTTCTTGCCGTCACGCGTGACGGGATTGGCCGCGATCTCCATCAGGGCAGACGTTACGTTTCTGCCGGGCGTGTAGGGGAGTTCAAACTCCTCCCAGTGCGGCTTGGCGTCGGGAGTGAGTTGGCGTTTGATCTTGATGATGACGGGTTTGTTGTTGGCCATGATTATCTAGGTCTTTGCTCTTAAGCTTTTAGCCATTAGCTCTTGGCTCCGCGCAAAACAATGCGAGGAGATGGGAGCGTTCTCAGTACTTCCTCGGCCGCGGCTGAATCAATGACGCGTCCACTGGCGCGAACTCAAACTTCGGCTCGTCTGCATCCGGGGCGAAAGACGCTTTCGTCGTCTTCATCCAGTTCTTATCGTCGCGCTCAGGGAAGTCGGGCTTGTAATGAGCGCCACGCGATTCGTCACGCATAGCCGCTCCCTGGGCGATGACACGCGCCAATTGCAACATGTTGTAGAGCTGCCGGGTGAACGCAATTGTCGTATTCGCCCACTGCGTGCGGTCGCTCAGATTCACGTGCTGGTAGCGCTCCAGCAACTCCACCAGCTTGGCATCCGTTTCCTTGATGTTCTTGTTGTAGCGGATGACGGTGACGTTGCGGGTCATGATGTCGCCGAGTTCCTGCCACAGCTTGAAGGGATTCTCATTGCCGTCGGCCTTCATCAGCTTGGCATTGATTTCTTCCTGGCGCTTGCGCTCGGAATCGAAGTGTCCGTTGGCCGGGGCAGCCTGGAGGTTGCGCGCGTACTTCATGGCATTTGGCCCGACGACGAATCCCCCGAAGATGCACGAGACGAGCGAATTCGCTCCCAGGCGGTTGGCGCCGTGGTACTGGTGTTCGCACTCGCCAGCCGCGAAGATGCCGGGAACGTTCGTGGCCTGGTTGTAATCCACCCAGAGGCCGCCCATGGTGTAGTGCATGCCGGGGAAGATCTTCATGGGCACGTCGCGCGGGTCGTCACCCACGAACTTCTCGTAGATTTCGAGAATGCCTTCGAGCTTGCGGTCCAGAATCTTGCGATCGATGTGGGTGAGGTCGAGGTATACCATCGGCTTGCCGTCGATGCCCAGGCCGCACTCGTAGACAACCTTGTGTATGGCGCGAGTTGCGACGTCGCGCGGCACTAGATTGCCGTACTTGGGATACCACTCTTCGAGGAAGTACCAGCGCTCACTTTCGGGGATGGACTTCGGATCACGCTTGTCGCCGGAAGTCTTCGGCACCCAGACGCGACCGCCCTCACCGCGCGCCGATTCCGACATCAGACGTAGTTTGTCTTCGCCGGGAATCGACGTGGGGTGTACCTGGATGAATTCGCCATTGGCGTAATAGCAGCCTTGCTGATAGAGCGCCGACTGCGCCGAGCCAGTGCATACAACGGAATTGGTCGACTTGCCGAAGATCGCGCCGATGCCTCCGGTGGCGACGATAATCGCGTCGGCTGGGAAGGTCCGGACCTCCATGGTGCGCAGGTCCATCGCGCAGATGCCACGGCAGACGCGGTTGCCGTCGAGCACCGCGGACAAGAACTCCCAGTGCTCGTACTTCTTCACCTTGCCTTCGGATTCGTAGCGGCGAACCTGTTCATCGAGTGCGTACAGTAACTGCTGCCCCGTGGTCGCACCGGCAAAAGCGGTGCGATTGTAGAGAGTGCCTCCGAAGCGGCGAAAATCGAGGAGACCTTCGGGCGTGCGGTTGAATGGCACTCCCATGCGGTCGAGCAGGTCGATGATGCCGGGCGCGGCGTCGCACATAGCTTTCACGGGAGGCTGGTCAGCGAGGAAGTCCCCACCGTAAATGGTGTCGTCGAAATGCTGCCAGGTAGAATCGCCCTCGCCTTTGAGATTCTTGGCCGCGTTGATACCGCCTTGCGCGCAGACGGAGTGCGAGCGCTTCACGGGGACGATGGAAAACAGGTCGACCTGCCCGCCCATCTCGGCAATCTTTATGACTGCAGACAGTCCGGCGAGACCTCCGCCGATCACGATAATTTTCGGATTAGCTGCCATGCGAAACGAATTCCAATCTGCCCGGACGCGCCGGGCCTTACCGCATCGTGTAGGACTCGACGCCTGTACCGGTGTCAAGCGGTTGAAGCGGCGTGTTCAGGAACGAATACATGGTGAGAGCGCCCACGGCAATGAATATGACCGCGATCCCAAGGCAAATGTAGCCCCAGCGGCGGCGCGCGTTTTCGCCGGTCGTGATCCCCCATTTCGCTGCAAACAGCCACAGCCCGTAGGCGAAGTGCCATGATGCCGCGATGATCCCTACCGCATAGAACGCCACGATCCACGGGTTTTGAAACTCCGCCTGCACCTTCGGAAATGCCTGCGCGGGATGGGAAAGCAGATGCACACCCGTAAATCGCAGATGGTAGGTGTGGTAAAGCATGTAGAAGAAAGCGATCGCGCCGGTCCAGCGCTGCGAAGTGTAGAGCCAGTTGCCGATCCAGGGATATTCGCCAACGTTCACCTCGCCGCGGTACCACACATAAAATCCGTACAGCGAGTGATAGAGAATCGGCAGCCAGATTCCGAACAGCTCGAGGCCGACTACGAAGGGAAAGCTGGTCAACAGTTCCACTTGCTTGGTATAGGCGGCCGGCCCCTTCGTGGCAAATGCGTTGGAGACGAAGTGCTCGATGAGAAAAAGCCCGACGGGAACGATTCCGCTCAGCGAATGAAGACGGCGCAGGAGAAAAGAATATCCCTGACCGGCGCGCAGGGGAGCCACCCCACCACTAAGCCTTACTTGACCTGCAGGACTGGCTGTCGATGCCACAGAGCCGCTCCTTATGACTCCAGACGGTTCCGGATGTCAGTGACGAACCTTTCATTATCTTGTCGCGGAAGAAGGGAAGTCAAGGAAAGGAGGTGACGATCAGGAGTCAGCTGCTTGAGTCGTCGCAAGATTTCAGTCAGGAATTAGCGACGGGTGAGCCGAGTTTGCTTTGTACCACTCCAGAAATTTTCGAAAGGCAGCACCGCGGTGACTGTAGCGCGCTTTTTCTTCTGCGGTGAGCTCAGCAAAGGCGTTCTGGATCTGAGGAAAGTAAAATAACGGATCGTAGCCAAAGCCGTTCGTGCCGCGCGGCGAATCGAGAATGATTCCTTCGGCCTTGCCGCGAAAGACCTGAAGTGTTTTGCCATCACGCGCCGCTGCAATCACGCAGACGAAACGTCCCGTGCGCTTTTCCGGCGGTACTCCTTGAAGTTCACGAAGGACGCGGGCATTGTTGGCCTCATCATCAGAATTGCTCTCGGCCGACGGCGGATGGTCGGTCGCATATCGTGCAGAGTGAATGCCCGGGGCCCCCTCCAGCGCATCGATCTCAATTCCGGAGTCATCGGCAATGACAATTTCATTCGGCGCGTGGAGGCTGTAGGCCTCGGCCTTCTTGCGCGCGTTCGCCTCAAACGTAAGGCCGTCTTCCACGACCTGGGTAAGGGAAGCAAAGTTTGCTAAACCGGCCACTTCGATTCCGAAAGCGGCGGCAGCGCCCGCGAAGTCGCGAAGCTTTCCGGCGTTTGAGGTAGCAATCAGAACTCGCTTCATGAAGTTCGTAAGTATGCTCTGCGTCTGACTAAGCCTGCGAAAATCAGGAGCAGGGCAGTGCAGACGGAGATCGCATCTCCGAGCTTCTGATCCTGCGTTCGCTCGAAGGTGATCTTCACCCGATTCCGCCCAGCCGTCACCGGAATTGTCATCTGTCCTGTGACAGGTTCAGCGTGGGTTTGTACAACCTGGCCGTTCACCTCGACGCGCCATGCAGGATAGGCGAAGAGGCGGGGAACGAGTGTGCCGGGAGTGTTCATGTCCACGGAGAATTCCTTCGTCTGTGCCTCCCAGGCTTTGATACGAACACCAGCAGAGCCGGCTTCGTCGCTCGAAACAAGTGGAGCAGCCTTGTTGAGTTCGTAAGGATCGTCGTCGGCGGGCACGTATTCGTCGGTGCCCTCGTAACCTTCGCCGGTATGAACGGACTCGTGCATCTCTTCGATGTCGGCAGCATTGTCCCACCAAGGAGCTTGAACTCGATGCCAGACCGACGCGATCACCAGCAGCAGCCCCAAGCTCAAGACGGCTCGATTGAACCAGCGCCTGAGGCCCATACTCACGAAGAGCGCGAAGGCCACATTCAGGCAGAGCAGCCAGCGCCAGGGCAACTGCACAAAGCGCAACTCGGGGAGGTATAGCCAGAAGATAGCGGTGACGGGGAGCATCAGGAGAATCGCCGCCGACGCCCAGAGCACGAGCAGCCACCATCCTTCTTTCTGAGAATCCCGCCATCGTCGAGCGAGCCAACCGCAGGCGAACAGAATCATGATCTCCGCAGTTGCGACGATCGAAGTAAGGAGATTGAAACGGTTGTGGTCAGGGTCGTTGATGGCGGTGAAGAGGAAGTTGTCCTGCGGACGCACTCCCGGCGCCAGCACTTCCGCGATGTTGACCCATTTCTCTTCGTAGGCGGCCGGCAGGATATAGAACGCTGCCAACGCAGCTCCCAGAACAACGGAGGCGCCACCAAACACGACGATGCGCGGCGACTTCTTGATAATCGCCAAAGCCACAACCAACAGTGCCAGCGAATAGTTCACCATCACGGCGGAAGGCGCGTTCGTCAACCATGCGGCCATCACTACCAGGGCCAAAGGGATAACCATCCTGCGGCCTTCTCGTTCCATGCGCAAGACGAACAGAAGCAGCAGAGGAAGCAGCGCCCCCGCCAGCAACTCTGCGAAGGCACTTCGCCAGTAGACGATCACGATGTAATAGGGATTCGCGGCGTATAGTACGGCGGCAAAAATGGCGTCTTTACGATCCAGCCAGCGCCGGGCGAGATGGAACATGGAAAATCCGGAAGCGCTCAGAGCAATCCAGACATAGATTCCCGGCACCATCCTCCAGGGGAAGACGGAGCCAATGAGGGCGCCCAGTGTCCAAGACGTGGGAGGATAAAAAAGAAAGCGCGCCTCTCCGTAGCCCCAGTGAGCCAACGACGCCCAGTGGGGATAAACAATGCCTTGCTTCCACTGGCCTAAAACCTCCATCCACGAGAAGAGGTGGAATTCGAAATCGTGTCCGGACGGATTTCCCCAGAAGAAGAACGGCAGAACGACAACAAATGCCGCGGCCGCGATAGTGAGGGCGGGCAGAAAGAACAACGAAGGCGTACCGTGTTCAGGCCGGAACTTTTCCACCGATTGCCCAGACGCGCAGTCTTTTTCGAGGGCTTGTGTCAGAGCTGTCTCCCGCTTGACCGGCCACTACGCATTTCCGCCGGCAAAATGAAGATACAGCAAGTCCACTGGTGATTGCGCCTATTCCGGGGTCGACTCGCCCAACACTTGTGGGCCAAGTGTGGCAACGTTGGCTTACGACGATGGCAGAAAGAACTGGGACCCGGCAGGATTGAGCGGGTCCCTAGCCACGAAGAAAAGTGCCGTTACCGTGACTATGCAAAAATAGTCAGCCCCGTACGGTCAGAACCGGGCAGTGGGCATCGCAGACGACATCGTAGGCGATCGCCCATGGCACATGCGACACGGCTCTCGCTGCTGCGCTCTTGTGAACGCCCATCACAATGAGGTCGGCCTTGGTCTGCTCCGCAACTCGTAAGATCCCGTCGGTAGCAAACTCGAGCAGCACCACGATGTTCGGCTCACACCACAGGCCGGCGTCGGGTGGTAGCAACTCTTCGAGTCGCCGCTTTGCCTGACTGGCAACCGCCTCCTGGTGCTGCATCGGAACCAGAGATATCAAATGAAGCAGGGTCAACTCGGACTGATTCTCTTCTGCAATCGACAACGCGTACGGGAGAGCCTTCAGCGAGGCGGGCGAGAAGTCAGTTGCGAACAGGATGTGCTTGAAGTTTCCGAACTCGACATCAGTGCGCGCCGCCTTTGGGCCCACGGTCAATACCGGGCAGGGTGCAAGCCTGAAGATCTGCTCGGCTGCCGATCCCAGCACAATTTTCTTTAATCCATGACGGCCGTGCGTGCCTAGGGTCAGGAAGTCGATGTCTTGCCGTTGGATGATGTTGGAGAGCACATGCCACATGTCGCCCTGCAGCATCAGCACTTCGTACGGCGTGGTTCCAAACGGCTTCGGTTCGAGCAACTGGTCCATCTTATGGCGCGCGTAGCTCCAATAGGGGTCATCTTCGCGCGCAATGACTTCCAAAGGCACGCTCAGTTGCGGCTCTGGGGGAATGGCATGGGCGACAAACACTTTTGCACCGTACCAGCGGGCGAAGGCGAGCGCATAGGGAAGCGCGCCCTGGGAAGCGGTCGAGAAATCGGTTGTGAATAGGATGTTTTTTACAGAAAGACGGGTGCTTCGGGCAGCTGTAGTAGCCATCGGACACCTCCTCGCAGACGCGTGCGGAACGGAGGTCCGCTACTCCCTTATCGCCCCGGAAGGCCACTTCCCACAGTGACATCTATCACCAAAAGCTGTGATTCGCGTCCCCTTGCGCTTTCATCGAAAATTAACAGGGCAGCCACATCGCTGTAATACGGGCGATCTAGTTTGTGTGTATTCGAGGTGGAACAGACCACGAGGAATCAGGGGCTCATATCAGAGACGGGGTATGGGCTCCCGAGTCCTCGAAACCAGCGCCAGCTGGGCAGAGCGGCAGACGGTTGTGGGAATCGCCGACAGAATCAACTTCAACAAAATTGGGTGGGTAGTTCAGGAAGAAGCTACAGCTTCGGAGCTGCGTTGCTTGCGGAGTTCGGCCATGAACTCATCACGACTCAGGCCTGCCCCGCTGCGGAGCAGTTCGACGAGCGCGTCTTCCAGCTCGTGACCATGGCCAGCGACCGTGAAGTCTGACTCATCCAGAACCAGGGAACGAGGCGAGATCAGCAACTCAGGTTGTGTTCCGGGACGGCTTGTCAGGAACTGAATCAGATCGCCGACTTTAGTCCGCTGTTCCTGCGTGCGCGAAGGGAACTCAATGCCCATTCCGAATACGGGGTGCATGACGCGAACTAATCCTTCGGCGTGAATTTCCATGTCTGCGGCCTTCAGGCAAAGATCGACCACAGCCTGTTCCGGAAAGGGAGATTCGGTCTCGACGTAGCATCCGCCCAAACTCAGATCTGTGAGCTTGCAAGGAGAAACGGCGTCGGCTTCCTCCGGCAGGGCCTCCGCGGAATTGGCGGCCAGCCACTGGTTCAACTGGTTCTGGATTTCGTCGTTGAGATCGGTAAACCGCACGCCCGACTGGCCGTTGGGATTAGCCCACGCTACCTCGCCGTGAGCGCTTATTTCACCTCGACTGTTGGGCAAGGAAAACCGGAGGCCAATCGGAGAAGAGGGGCACAGCGGCTGCGCGGCAAGCACATCGACGCCGCTTTCACTCAGGTCCAACATGATGGCTTCGACTTCCTGACCACCGGGAATGCTGAGCGCAACCGGAGCCTGCACGGGGACGCGAAACGCCCGGCGCCGCTCACGTTTAAGTAAGGCTGTAGCCGCTTTCAGAGTGGCTGTGGCTTGCGTCGCGGATATAGGTTTCAGGAGAACGAAGTTGGCACCGGCTCCGAAGGTGGTGCGCACTTTCGCTTCGTCGCTGATCAGAGCCACAGTTACCGCATTCGCGCCCGAAGTGAGTTCGCGTACACTCTGCAAAACGCGAGTGGCAGTTTCCGCCTCATCGAAGTCGACGATAACTTCGTCGAATCTCTGTTCGCCCAGCCGGGAGACGGCAACCTCAGGATCGCTGGAGCGTTCCACGGCAACCTCGAAGCTGGCCAGAACGCGGCTTAGAGCTTCGGATGCGTTGTCGTCCTTCGAAACCAGCAGTGCCTGAAGATTCATGCAGAGATGTTCTCCGACCTGGCTCTACCAACTTACGGCCAACGCGGCGCGACCCGAGAGGGCTTTGCCGGAGCTGCAGAACTGCCTGACGAGGCGCCGGCTTTGGCAGCCAAGGCACCCTGATCGTCGGTTTCTGCCAAGACGCTGTTGTCGTCGTCTTCGTTCTCGGCAAGCAGAGGGGCAACCTCGCGCAACTTTTCGGCCGCCTGCTGCAGCATTTCGATCTGCTTGGCCAATTGTGCGTACTTTGCCTGCTTGCGGCGTAATACCTCGTGAATATCCTTCATGAAAACCCCCTGCTGGCGAATGTAAGTACCCCTGCTTTCGCAGTCAACCGTAATCCCCGCCGTCTTGATTACTCCCGTAACCATTCACGGTGCCAGCGCAGTTAGGACACTTAGAGCTCAAGAGCTTGATGAGTTAGTTCTCTTGTAAATGAGAAGTCGTGCGAGGTTACTGCTGTCTGTTGGCAGGACTAGGGTTACACGTGCGCCACGTCGTTTGCGGGCCCGAAGAGCCGTCCCGATGAGGTCACCACTTCAGACAAGATGAAACGAGGTGGCCACCGCTAGCCATTTCGTGCCATGCCGTGGCACGCAAGTGTCATTTACAGAGAGCGGCTACAGATATAACTTTGCATTCGAGCAGTTCTGGGGGAGGGCTGTTCGGGCGTCCCACGACTCGAAAGAGTCTGGGGCGCTTCTTATTTGGAGGCGATTCCCCCGGCTTGTACGCCCTAAGCATCCAGGTCGTAAGCGACCTTCAGCCACTGCTTCACTTCGGCATCGATCTCAGCTAGCTTGCTGATTGGAATACGGTGGGTGATTCGATCTTTCTTTTCGTACCCGCCGGTGTCGATCACTCGTTTCGGTGTCTTACGTTTACCCAGGGAAAGGCCGAGGTCAATTCGCGTATTGGTCGTGGGCTTTATCTGAGCGAAAACATGATTGCGGTAAAGCGGCACAATCGTTTTGCAGGGACAGGCTTTCACATCCGACCCTATTCGCAGTCCTAGCTTGAGAAGCGCATCGTAGATTGGGCGTAAGTTTGCCTTAGCGCCGGAATACATTTCTTCTACAAATCCCTCCGCCGCTTCAAGGTAGGCATCTGGATCGTCTGCTTCTGTCCCTTTTCCGTCGCCGCGCTCCGCAATCCACCACGCGCTGTTCGTCCCCAGTTTGTAGTTCTTCTTGAGCCAATCGCGACGTTCTTTCTCCGTCGGAGGCCCGGATTTTCTTACCAACGCAATCCATTCGTTCAAGGAGCGGCCCGTCTTCTGCGGAAGTTCAGCAACCCACTTTTTCGCCATGGCGACGCCGGGATGAACGCTATAAAGCGATTGGCTTGAAAGTCGTTTCGCTGCGCTGCCCATGACTGGCCTCCTTGCGGCGCGAATATTATGCCAGCACCGCAAGCCTATTGCTTAACCAGATTCCGGCGGATGCCGAACGTAATTAGGGGTGGGGTAATCGCTGGTTTGTGGCTACCAAAGTGCCGGAACGCCAGAGAAGACGGCTGGCTTTCCAATCGGGCGTTAACCTGCGCCGGGTACCAAGAGAGTATAGATAAAGCCGACGTACTTCCGCTTATGATGAGGCAGGCCAGCAGGAGGTTATTCCATGTCGTCGAACCAAGTGGTCTTGTATTTTGAAAATCCGGAGGACGCTGTGCGCTTTACCCTGGCCGCGGGCTCGGTCCTCTCCGAAGATGTACCCAACCGGAACGTTGAGGAGTTGGCGAAGGTGGCGCGTGAGATGGGGCGTGCCACGCGCATCACGACGAACGGTTCTATAAAAGACTAGGCAGGTTTCGTTCCGAGTGCGCTGCGTATGTGCTCGTGCGAGCCTTTCCTCTGAGAAGGGAATCTGGCGGACCCGGAGAGACTTGAACTCCCAACCCCTGCGTTCGAAGCGCAGTGCTCTATCCGGTTGAGCTACGGGTCCGTTTCTGATCGTTAACTGCCTGATCTCCTGACGATCCGGCGGGTGAAACTCTACCAGCTTATCAATATGCTTTCAAAGGGATCGCGTTGCACCCGGGACCTGACGTTCTGCCCTGCGCTAAGGTAGCGTAGTCTGCTTCAGTCAGCTACGCGAAGTCTCGGTTACGGGAAAAGAACTGCCGTCGATGACAAGGTTCTCTGTCCGGTCGACCGGGACCTGCCGCCAGATGCTTAGCAGTGCTTCTTCCAGACTCACGCTGTCCCCTTAGCCACACACGGGAGACGAATTTTATAGTCCCCGCCGCTGCTCCTGACCAAAGTAACGACTCCAGTGTAGCGCGTGGGTCAGCGCCCTAAAGTCCGCGCCATCCTCGCCGACGAGTCTATTGATGCTCAGAATCTCGATCCCCCGCTTTCCATCTGAGCATCGTTTCCTCATTGAGATGCACTTTGGACCGCGAATTGGTTCAGCTAGTCCTGTCTGTCGTGACACGTCAGGGCGAGCGTGCCCGTTACACATTTCTAATCTGAGTTTCCTCCTGGGTGGCACAGGAAGTGCTTTTGTGGAAGCGTCCCAGAGATTCATGTCAGTCACTCAGCCAGTCAGCCATTGGCGTCGACGTCAGGAAGGGCAGCGAGGGAGCGTTACTTGCCGTGAGTACAGAAGGAACAGGCATGATGGATGACGAGACAATCCGGGAGTTCCTGATCGAGAGCAACGAGAACCTGGCTAACCTCGACCGGGAACTGGTGGAACTCGAGCGGCGTCCGCAAGACGCAGAGCTGATCGCCAGCATCTTCCGCACCATTCACACCATCAAGGGCACGTGCGGGTTCTTCGGATTCACGATTCTGGGATCGATCACCCACATCGCAGAAAACATTCTGAGCCAGGTGCGGGACAAGCAGCGCGAACTGACTCCGGAGCTGATCTCGCTGGTGCTGGAGACCGTCGATGCCGTCAAGGCTGTGCTGGGTCGTATTGAAGCCAGTGGCGCCGAGGGCAAAGACATTTATCAGGACCTTCGGCAAAGGCTGGAGGAAACCCACAAATCTGCCACCAAGAAAGCTGCCGCCGCTCCCGACGCTAAACCCGCCGCCGATCCCGCCGAACCTGTAAAGGGCGCTCCTGCGAATGGTCCAGCAAAGAATATAGGTGAGCTACTCATCGAGAACGCCGGGGCGAAGGCGGAAGACGTAGCGGCCGCCGTGGAACAGCAGAAACAAGGCGACCCACGGCACCTAGGCGAAATCCTGGTGGACCACGGCGTCGTGCAACCGGCCGCGGTTCGGGAGGCGCTGGAGGAACAGAAGGAAGCGCCTTCGTCCAAGGTCTCTGACTCCAGCATTCGCGTCGACGTGGGCCTGCTCGACAAACTGATGAATCTGGTGGGGGAGCTGGTCCTGGCGCGGAATCAGATCCTGCAGGTCACTGCCACCCAGGACTCCACCTTCACCGCAACCTCACAGCGCCTGAACCTTATCACCTCGGAGCTGCAAGAGGGTGTGATGAAGACGCGGATGCAGCCCATCGGCGTGGTGTGGAACAAGCTGCCGCGCGTGGTGCGCGATCTGGCCGCCAGCTGCGGCAAGAAAATCCAGATCGAGATGGACGGCGCCGAGACCGAACTGGACAAGACCATCATTGAGGCGATCAAGGACCCGCTCACGCACATCGTGCGCAACTCCTGCGACCACGGCATCGAAACTCCGGAAGCGCGATCGCGCCAGGGCAAGAATCCGCAGGGCCGTCTGCTGTTGCGCGCTTTTCACGAGGGCGGCCACGTCAATATCGAAATTTCGGACGACGGTGCCGGCATCGATGCGGAGAAGATCAAGAACAAGGCGTTGCAGAAAGGACTGATCCGCCCCGAGCAGGCGGCGCGCATGAGTGCACGGGAAGCGCTCAACCTGGTCTTCCTGCCCGGTCTTTCCACCGCGGAGAAGGTCACGAACGTCTCCGGCCGCGGTGTCGGGATGGATGTGGTCAAGACCAACATCGAGAAGATCGGTGGCAGCGTCGACCTTACCAGCAAGCTGGGAGGTGGCGCGACCATCAAGATCAAGATTCCTCTCACCCTGGCCATCATTCCCGGGCTGGTCGTCACCCTGCAGAACCGGCACGGCGGATGCGGTCAAGCCGGCCGGGAAGAGCGTTTCGTCATTCCTCAGGCGAGCCTCCTCGAACTGGTTCGTCTGGAAGGCGACGAAGGACACAAGCAGATTGAGAGCGTTCACGGCACACCGGTGTATCGCCGGCGGGGAAAGCTGTTGCCGTTGGTATATCTGAACCGCGTGCTACAAGTCGCCGAACCGGCAGAGCCAGCCGAGGCGATCAACATCGTGGTCTTGCAGGCCGAGGACCGGCAGTTCGGTCTGGTGGTCGATGGCATCAGTGACACCCAGGAGATCGTGGTCAAGCCTCTGGGCAATCAGCTGAAAGGACTGAATTGCTACGCCGGGGCCACCATCATGGGCGACGGCAAGGTCGCGCTGATATTGGATGTGCTGGGTCTGGCGCAGCGTGCCGGCGTAGTCAGCGAAGTACGCGATCGAGCCCTGTCTGAGAAAGACGGAAAAAAACCGGCGGCCGCGGCAAAGGATAGCCGAAGGACCGTGCTGGTGCTGCAGAACGGAGACCACGAACGGATGGCGATTGACTTGTCCATGGTGGCACGGCTCGAGGAATTTCCCCGCAAACTCATCGAGCGGGCGGGGGGGCAGGAAGTGGTGCAGTACCGCGGACAAATCCTGCGGCTGGTCCGGCTCGCCGATCTTCTGGGCAGTTCGCCATCCGCCGTGCCCGACGAGGATTCGCAGCCGGCCCAGGTCGTGGTGTACACCGAGAACGGACACAGCGTTGGCCTGGTCATCGATCAGATCCTCGACATCGTTGAGGAATCCGTGGTTTTGCAGCCGGATACCGGGCGCCCGGGCGTGTTGGGAACTGCGATCATCCAGCAGCGCACCACTGAGATCATGGACATTCAGAGCCTGCTCGCCGGGATCCACTCCGGCGAAATGGCAAGAGCGGCGCACGCATAAAGAAAGGGAGATTCTGTTGGCGAGCACACAACAATTCTGCACGTTCTTTCTCAACGAGCAGCTCTTTGGCATCCCAGTCGAGCAGGTACAGGAAGTGATCCAGTACCAGGAAATGACGGCGGTGCCACTGGTGCCGGAGGTGATCCGCGGGCTGATCAATCTGCGCGGGCAGATTGTCACCGCCATCGATCTGCGCCGCCGGCTCCAGATCGCCGAACGCGCCGCAGGCGTGCTGCCGGTGAACGTGGTGGTGCGTACTGCGGAAGGCCCCGTCAGCCTCCTGGTAGACAGGATCGGTGACGTCGTCGAAGTGGAGGAACAGAGCTTCGAGAACCCGCCGCAGACACTCGACGGAAACCTGAGAGCACTCACTAACGGAGTTCACAAGCTGGAGGGCCAGTTGATGCACGTTCTGGATACGCAGAAAGCGTGCCAGATGACAGAACTGTCTGCGGCAGCGGTTCCACGATAGCTGACATAAACGTAGCGGCGGGTGGCGATGGGCTAGCGACGCGACTCACGTGTACTTCAGGGATTTGGAGAAGCGAAAAATGAAACTCACACTCGGCAGGAAACTTGGCCTCGGTTTTGGAATAGTCCTTCTTCTGATGGCGACCAGTGCAGTTTTGGGTTATCTCAAGTTGAGAGAAATGCAGCAGCTCGAGGCTAAGATTTTCACCACCAGAAACCCGACGGTCATCGCCGGATTGGAGTTGGAGCGCGATCTCAACCAGGTAGGCAGCAAGACACGACAAGGCATGATCGCCGGGGACGACGCGGCGGTGTTTGCGGAGGCGCAACAGCTCTTTGATGACTTCGCCTCCCGGGTACAGAAAGACCTCTCCAAGCTGAACGACCTCTCGGCTGGTTGGACGATGCAGGAGAACAAGGATCGGCTCGCTTCCATCAACCCCGAGGTGCCCAAGTTTCTTGAGAATTGTCGGGATGCCATGAGAACCTCCCGGCGGGGTGGACTCAAGGGGATAGTAGCGGGCGGCAAGGACTTCAACGCGACGGGCGCCACCCGCAACAAAGCGATTCAGGAGACTCTGACTGCCTTGTTGGAGTCGCAAACGCGGATGATGGAACAGAGTACGGAGAAAATGAGCGACCTCAGCAGTTCTCTTGGCTGGACACTACTTGTCGCTACCGCAATGGCCCTCGCCATTGGTATTACCGTCGCGTTTTTCCTGAGCCGGAGCATCTCTACGACCATCCAGGCAGTCCTGGCACAGGCGGAAGCCTTGGCTTCGGGAGACCTGACTCGCGAGAACCTGAAAATGCAGAGCAATGACGAACTTGGCGACCTGACGAAGGCGATCAACGACGTAAACAGCAGTTTGAAAAGCATGATCGTCTCCATCTCGGAGAATGCCCAGCACGTGGCCAGCGCCAGCGAGCAGCTCACGGCAACCAGCCAGCAGATGTCGGGCAACGCGGAAGAAACCGCCACCCAGGCCAACGTGGTCTCGGCCGCCAGCGAACAGGTCTCTAAAAATGTCACCGTAGTCGCCACTGGTTCGGAGGAGATGCTGGCGTCGATCCGGGAAATCTCCAAGAGCGCCAACGAGGCGGCGCGCGTGGCCAAGAGCGCGGTCGCGGTCGCCGACAACACCAACAGCACGATCGGCAAACTCGGCGAATCGAGCCTGGAAATTGGCAAGGTGATCAAGGTCATTACCTCGATTGCCCAGCAGACCAACCTGCTGGCCCTGAATGCCACCATCGAAGCGGCGCGCGCAGGAGAGGCGGGCAAGGGCTTCGCGGTGGTGGCGAATGAAGTCAAGGAACTAGCGAAAGAGACCGCCCGAGCCACCGAAGAGATCAGCCAGAAGATTGAGGCTATCCAAGGCGACACCAAGGGAGCGGTGACCGCCATCGCCGAGATCAGCGGCGTGATCAACCAGATCAACGACATCTCCAACACCATCGCATCCGCTGTCGAAGAGCAGACGGCGACGACCAACGAGATCGGTCGCAACGTGGCCGAGGCCGCCAAAGGGACGACGGAGATCGCACGCAACATTTCGGGGGTGGCGGAGGCAGCACGCGAGACCACTGGCGGAGCGAACGATACTCAGAAGGCGGCGCGCGCGCTCAGCGAGATGGCTACTCAGCTCCAGGAACTAGTCAGTCAGTTCCGAGTCGATGCCGACACCAGATCGCACGCGCCCAGTGAAAAGGGGAAGGTAATGGCGGCGGCGGCAGGCCATTGAGGGAAGAGAAGGAGCCGGGCGGGCGGCCGGGGCGCCTCGGCCCATGCCAATTGGAATTTAGCCCGGGAGGGCGGGCGAGCAGGATCGGTCTATGCCAAAAGCACTCGTAGTCGACGATTCGCGGGCGATGCGAAACATCGTCACCAAAATCATTGCGGGCTGTGGTTTCGAGGTGTGCCAGGCCAGCAATGGGTGCGAAGCGCTGGAGGTAATGAATCGGGAGTTTCCCAAGATTTCGCTCGTGCTCGCCGACTGGAACATGCCCACCATGAATGGCCTCGACTTTGTGAAGCACCTGCGTGCTGACCCTCGCTATGCGGCCGTGACGGTCATGATGGTCACAACCGAAACCCACCTCGAACAGATGACCGTGGCGCTCGAGGCGGGGGTGAACGAGTACGTGATGAAACCCTTCACGGGAGAGATGATTGCCGACAAGCTGCGGCTGCTGGGAGTGCTGCACTAGGACCGGACATGGGCGACTTCACCTCTGCTGCAGAACCCCGTTCTCCGCTGCGTCCGGTGATCCGGCCCGGCCAGAAAATCCGTGTCCTGGTGGTGGACGATTCGGTCGTAATCCGGCGGCTGGTGGTGCACGCGTTGGGGCAGGATCCCCTGCTGCAGGTAGTCGGTACGGCCGCGGACGGCGCGATTGCTCTGCAGAGAATTCCGCAGCTGAACCCCGACGTGATCACTCTGGACATCGAGATGCCGGTGATGGATGGCATGACGGCGTTACGTCACATTCGCGAGCAGTATCCCAACCTGTGCGTCATCATGTTCAGCACTCTCACCGAACGTGGTGCCACCGCCACCGTGGATGCACTGCTGGCGGGCGCGAACGATTATGTAACCAAAGCCTCCAACGAAGGTTCCCTGGATCGCTCTCTCTTGCGGTTGCAAGAGGACCTCGTGCCCAAGATCAAGCAGTTCTTTCGCATCGCAGTGACCAACGTCAGGCCCGAGGGGCGCGTTGAGGGGCCGCCCAAGATCGTTACCCGGCCGCCGGCCACGAACGTGTCCCAAATGCGCAAGGTGGTCGCGATTGGCATTTCCACGGGGGGACCGTCGGCGCTGGGAGAGATTATCCCGCAGTTTCCACAGAATTTTTCTGTCCCCATTGTGATCGTGCAGCACATGCCGCCGGTCTTCACCCGACTTCTGGCCGAACGCCTGCAAGCGAAGAGCAAACTCCAGGTAGCAGAGGCGGTCGAGGGCATGCCGGTGGAAGCCGGCAGAGTACTGGTGGCGGCGGGAAACTATCATCTGCGCCTGGTCCGCGACGGCGGCAAGGTGCATGCCACGCTCGATCAGGGGCCACCGGAAAACTCCTGCCGTCCCGCAGTCGACGTGCTGTTTCGTTCGGTCAGCGAAGTTTATGGTGGCCATTCCGTTGGCGTTGTGCTCACGGGCATGGGTCAGGACGGGTTGCGGGGAGCCGAGCAAATGAAGGCGCAAGGCGCCTACATCATCGCGCAGGACTCCGATTCGAGTGTGGTGTGGGGCATGCCGGGCGCGGTGGCCACCGCTGGCTTGGCGGATTCGATACTGAGCCTGAAGTCGGTGGTCCCGGAGATTTTACGGCAGGTTGGTTAGAAAAACCTATGGCTACGCCAGCGCAGGCCAAAATCGCGACCGGCAGCAAGACCCACTTAGCAGCGGTCCTGATCTCGCCGGACAACTACGCCTATCTGCAACGGGAGATCTACAAAGACTCAGGGATTGTGCTCGATGCCGACAAGCACTACCTGCTGGAATCGCGGCTGATGCCGATCGTGCGCAGCGAGGGCATGGCGTCTCTGGATGAACTATGCGCCCGGGTTCGGAGCCAGGTGTCTCCAAAACTGCGGCAAGAAGTCGTGGAAGCCATGACCACCAACGAGACGCTGTTCTTCCGGGACGTGTCTCCCTTCGATGCCCTGCGCACTCAGATTCTTCCGGAGATCAAGGCGCAGCGGCTGCAGCAACGAAAGGTGAGTTTCTGGTCGGCGGCGGCATCGTCAGGGCAGGAGGCTTACAGTCTGGCGATTCTTCTGCTTGAGATGGGATTCGGGGATTGGCAGATCGAAATCGTTGGGACCGACCTTTCCGAGCACATTCTGGAACGAGCGCGCATCGCCAAGTACATGCAAATCGAGGTCAATCGCGGGCTGCCGGCGCCCTACCTGGTGAAATACTTCCAGCGTGAGGGACTGGACTGGCGCTTGAAAGAACAGGTTCGCAAGATGGTCCGTTTCCGGCGCTTCGACCTGCGCCAGAACATGCAGGGGCTGGGGCTGTTCGACGTGGTCATGTGTCGCAACGTGCTTATCTATTTTGACGTCGACACCAAGAAGAAGATCCTGGGCGAGGTCCGGCGGGTCATGCAGCCCGGGGGGTATCTGCTTCTGGGAGGCGCCGAGACCACGGTCAACCTAGACGACAATTTCCGCAGAACTCCGATTGGTCAGGCGGTTTTTTACCGCCTGGGTTAGGCAAAGGTTATGCCATCAGATAGTTTCATCATGGAAGAGCATCTCAGCGAGCAGCTCCAGATTGCCAAGGATGTTTTCGGCACGATGGTCGATATGAGCATCTGCTCCGAGGAGATGTCCTGGCCGCCGCAGGCAGAGTTGGTGACTTCGGCAATTTACTTCACCGATCCCTGGAAGGGCGCACTCATCGTAGAGTGCACCGTTCCGCTGGCTTTCGCGTTCACCTCGCGGCTGATGTCGGTCGATATCCCGACATCGGTGGATGATGATGTCTGCGACGCGATGGGTGAGTTGGCCAACATGATTGCAGGAAATCTGAAAGCGCTGATGCCCAGCACCGTCGGCATCTCGGTGCCGTCGGTCGTGCGCGGCCGCGACTACGTGCTGCGATTGCGCGGGACCGAGTCATTGACCACCAGCGTTTTTTCCACCGAGTTTGGAGAATTCTGTCTGACGCTGGTGGGGACGACCACACAAGTCGCGAGGTCTGGCAGATAACTGGCCGCGTCGCAACAGGCCTCGTCTGAAGCCTGCATCATTTGCCCCGCAAACCTGAAACAAAGTCACAGCTGGATTGAGTCTGAAAGTGCTCGCTGGCCAAGGGACCAAGCTGGTCGCACAGGTTCAGAGGTCGAGCGCCGGAGCGTCTGGGCGATCTTCGTGGCTACTTCACTGTGAGTGGTCTTAAAGTATTCGCGGATCTTCAGCCGCGCCTTGTGGAGTTGCGATTTGCTGTTGCCGGTGGAGCAGCGGAGCAAGCGAGCGATCTCGCCATGTCCGTAGCCCTCCACATCGTGCAAGATGAAGATCCTGCGATAACCAGCGGGGAGATTACGCACAGCACGGGCTAATACGATCCGGTCCACAGTGAGCGTTAGCCGGGAATCGGTTCTTCCGTACTCACGCGGCACCGACGAGGTCTCTGTATTCGTGGGTTCATCGAGAGAGGATGTGCGCAGAGTCCGTCTGCGCAGACTCATCAGCACGGTATTGATCGCGATGCGGTATAGCCAAGTGGAAAAAGCTGCGTCTCCCCGAAAAGTTCCCAACTTTCGGAAAGCCTGGATGAAAGCATCCTGAGTGAGGTCGTCTGCGTTTGCCGGATCCCCTGTCATTTGCAGGCAGAGCGCGTAGACGCGCCTCCGGTGGCCTTCGAACAGGGCTGCAAACGCCTGTTCGTCTCCGCCTTGTGCGCGTGCTACCAAGTCCGTGTCTCGATTGGTGTCCGAAAATTTGCCCTCAGGAATCGACAATGTAGCCACTTAATGATCCTCCTTGTTTCCCCAACGCGTCGAGAATGCGGGCGCAAAGGGTGCAACAGCTTCCCGAGGGTAGAGAAGCTGCTTCCGATCGTCTATCCGGTCATACCTGTAATTAATTTTGTGGTGCGCTGTAGGGTGAAGGGAGAAATGGCGGCAAATAATCGTGGTTCGAGTGAGATAAAAACTTAACGTTGAGCAATCGCTTTAACAATTGAGTGCGACGAAGTCGCATGGTGAGATCGACAAGCGCAAGCGCGACCCCTCTAACTCTTGCAAACTGTATTCCCCGGATTTCCTGTCGAATCAGTCCAACTCTGTGCAGCAGCTTTACTACGAAAAAATTACACGCTGTGAAATTGCCCGGAACGGGAAAGCTTCCTAAGCCTCAGAGATTTAGCTTTGGAAGCGCATGTGCAACTTCCTGAACGTACGCAGCAGATCCCCGGGGTCAACAATACACACAGGCTGAATTTGGCCGACACACGGTTCTTAGAGGGCAATCGTCGCCTTAGCGCGATGTGATGGTCCTCACAAGCACACTAGTCACTTTTGCTAGGAGGTGTCGTATGAAGGCCTTTCGAATTTTGCTCGCTGATGACCACGAAATCGTTCGCCACGGCTTACGCGCGCTTCTTCAGAAACGGGAGGATTGGGAGATCTGCGGCGAAGCGGTCGATGGCCGGGAAGCAATGGCCAAGGCTGCACAGTTGCGTCCCGATCTCGTAATTCTCGATATCGGTATGCCGAATCTGAATGGACTCGATGCCGCACGGCATATCCTCGCCGACCAGCCGCATACGAAGATTCTCATCCTCACCATTGATGAGTCGGATCATGTGGTGCGTGCAGTGCTTAACGCTGGCGCACGGGGATTCATACTGAAGTCCGACGCGGCACGCGACCTAGTCTCGGCAGTGGATGCGCTGCAGCGCCACCGCACGTTCTTCACGTCTCGAGTCGCAGAACTTGTCCTCGATGGCTACTTGACGGGCAAGTCCCCTTCACCGGAGCAAATGCTTTCTCGCGACCGGCTAACGAAACGCGAGCGCGAGGTGGTCCAACTTCTTGCGGAAGGGAAGACGACGAAGGAAGTGGCCAGCGTACTCGGTATGAGCGTTAAGACGGCCGAGACTCACCGCGCAAACATCATGAGCAAGCTCAATTTTCACTCCGTCAGCCAGCTCGTGCTTTACGCGGTTCGAAACAGCCTGGTGCAAGTCTCACCTTCCGTGGGGCCGTAGGTCCCTGGCGGCGTCTTCAGCCAATCGGACGTCGCGATGGTCTACAGACATTACCCGATTGCAACTTGGCTCTGGAGGGCATATTCAAGGGACATTGCAGACGAATAATGCTCCACAGACCCCGCAGCACGAAGCGGCGAGACAGGAGTTAGGAAATGGATTTGCCGGGGCGTGTGCTCGTGGTCAGTGAGGATGCCGAATGTACCAGGCAGATCGTCGACTTCTTCACACTATGGAAGATGGAGCCAGTTCTCGCCGTCGGCGCCTCTGAGGCCGAGGCTGCTCTGGAAAATCGGCGCGTTGAACTTGCTTTCTGCGACTCTGATCTTCCCGAAGACGGATTTCGCAGAGTCCTAGATTTGACGTCGGCACGAAAACCACCCGTGCCCGTGGTGGCGCTGGTTCACGATGAACGTGGATATGAGGACGCTACGCTGCTTGGTGCCTTCGACGCGATCCCGCTGCCTTGCCAACGATCGGACGTCCAGTGGGTCGTGATTCGGGCGATGCGCGATCAGCAGGGCCGTCGGCGGGAGTTGAAGACGCGTGATGTGGCAGCGCACCACGGAGACACAGGCGGTTCGAACCGGCCCGAAGGACCAGGTCGACAATCGCCCGGTGAGAGAACTGCGGACCAACCGACGCGACCTGCAGCCCCAAGCAAGCAGTCTCCGAGCGCCAAAGGTCCACCTAAGGCCGCCAAGTCTGAGGGGGAACGTTTCTACCGCTGCTGAGTCGCGTAGTGCCGGCAAACAAATAACAATTGATAGGGTCCCAGCGAGGAGCGTGCCTGGTTACAAGGTAAACCGCGCAGGGTTTGCTCATGCCGCCGACGATCTTCGGCTGGCGTTTGCATCCAGATCACTACTCCCTTGTTGGTTCTCAGCCAGTGGAATCGTGACGGACACCGATGTTCCGGTCTCTCCGGAATTGATGTCAAGGCTACCGCCTAATTGATGCACGCGTTCGCGCATGCCACCCAATCCCACGCCTACAGCCCCTCTGCCCTCGCGCATTTGCGTCAGTTGCGCCAAGGGTATGCCCTTGCCGAAGTCTGTCACCGTCAGGCTCACGGACTTCGGCGCGGTCAGCAGGGTAACCTCTACACTCTCGCTCTCGGAGTGACGCACCACATTGGTCAATGCCTCCTGCAGCACGCGAAACAGAGTGGTTTCCACGTCACGCGGCAAGCGCTCGTAATCCGGAGGCAGACTAACGGTCGTCCTGACTCCGCTCCGCTTGGAGAAGCCGTCGATAAAACAGTGGACCGCGGAAACCAGTCCAGCTTCATCGAGCAAAGGGGGATGCAGAAGGTGCGAGATGGTGCGCACCTCTTGCAGGCATTGTTCCAGCATTTCGGAAGACGCGGAAAGCATGCTGATGCGTTCATCCGGCGGAATCGGCATGCCGGCACTCTTTAGAACATCAATGTTGATTTTGAGGCTGGTCAGGTATTGACCGAGGCTGTCGTGCAATTCTCTGGCGATGCGGCGGCGCTCTTCGTCCTGCGCATGCAGGATGCGTCCGCTCAACATGCGCGTCGCCTGTTCGGCCCTCTTTCTGAGTGTGATGTCGGTACAGATTTCCAGCCATCCGGCGGGCTGCTGTTTGGCATCGCGCAGCGTGGTCAGGCGCGCTGCAACGATGATGCGCGACCCATCCCGCTTGGATTGTTCAATCTCGCCCTCCCAGCGATCCCGTTGTGCCAGTTCCTCCAGAGAGATGGGGAACTTCGTTTTGAGCAGATCAAACGGCGCCCTGCCCAGCGCCTCGGCTTTGCTCCATCCATAGAGTCTCTCCGCGCCGGCGTTCCAGTACGAGATCTTGCCGTCCACAGTGCGTACGAAGATGGCGTCATGGGCTGCATCCAGCCACTCCGCTTGTTCACGTACTTTCTCGGCTCGCAACTCCAAATCTCTGGCCCGCTGCCGTACCCTCTGCTCAAGCTGATCGTTAAGCTCCCGGTAGCGTGCTTCGCTCTGCGTGAGAGCGTCGTTACGCTCGGCTAATTCCAGGGACTTGCGGCGGGCAACCTCACCCATCCAGATGATCAGCCCCGCGAGGATCATGAACGCCACCAGGCCCCAGAGTTGTTGTGTGTCGGGCACGGCGAAAGAGTGCGCCGGAGTGAGGAAGAAGTACCACACGCCGATCGCGCCAAGAAGGGTAGCAACGATGGAGGGACCAAGACCGCAGTACCACGCACAGAACATCACTGCAGCCCAAAGGGAATGATAGGGATTCCGCTCGCCGAATACAGGTGACAGCAGACTGCGCAACTCGAGGGCGAGCCCAGTCGCGACCATCGCGATCCCATACCGGGCGTATGTGTTCTTGGTGACCGGGCTATGGACGAAATTTCTGAGCAGACCAGCGTGCCAGCTTGCCAAGTACGCCTCCTTCACTCAGTATGAACACCAAATGGGAAGAAACTCTCTCCCTCCTCCCCTAGAAGGGGAAACCGAACTTACTATTAGCGCAGGACAACAGACAAGCGAAATTCGCCGTGTCTTCGCCTTGGAGAAATCCCGAAGTGCAGGCACGGGGGCAGCCTACTGAATTTGATGTTCGAAATGCTCGGGCGGAAGCGCGGGATTCAGAGGTCAAAGTAGCGGGAGTCAGACGATAGTTGAGAAATGGATACCTGCGTTGTTTTACTCGGCATTACGGGCATGGTGCACGTAATTTGACCGGATGAAGTACGGTGATGAATAATCGAGGGGTTGCCCCCTCGTTCAACGGCAGGACAGCTGACTCTGGATCAGCATATCGGGGTTCGAATCCCTGGGGGGCAGCCAACAATCATGCGTGTTTCGCTCACTTCCTGCTTTTGACCTTCCTCTGACATAACCACAGAGTAACCAATAAATTTCTTACGTCTGCATTTCTGTCCATGTGTCGCTGGGGCTGGCGTTGAATAGCAGCGTGAGAGCACAAAGGACGACAATCGAAGGCTACTTCACGCCAGAGCAGCTCGCGAAGAGGCTCGACGTGACGGAGCGCACCCTCTACCGCTGGCATCTGCGTCGCATCGGCCCGCCTCGGGTCTGTGTCGGACGCACGATTTTTCGGGAGCAGTCGGTATCGGACTGGCTGAAGTCGAGAGAAGAGCAGCGTAAGCGGTAGATCGATTCAGCCGACTGATCTGCAAAGGTCAAGCGCTGGGTCGGTTGGCGTCTGGGGTCTCCTGACAACTTTTCCACATGTAGTTGAGGGGACGAAGGTGTGCTCCGTCGAAACAAATGAAGAGGAGCAACCAAAGTGCCTAAGATCGTCGTTGACTTCACAGAAAGAGTGAGGTTCGGTCGAGCAATCGACTCGAAGCGGCGGGCTGAATTGCGCCAGCGCCTAGCGAACTGGGCGTGGCGAGATCATCAGTTACTTGCCCTGTAGGAAGCCCTAGACGTCCAGCTCTGGATTTCCTTCGTGCCCTAAAATCTCTGTGTAAGTTTCTTCGATCTGCAGCGTACTGCTTTATGGATGCCGAGAGGGACAAGGCGAAAAGGCCGCAGCCAAGCGAGGTCACCGCTAAGCCGATGGAGGGGCCCGATCTGGAGAGCGTAATAGAGCGCGCACAGGGCCACGATGTTGAGGCCTTGGGGGAGATCCATCGCCGCTACGTCCGGCGCGTATTCGGCTTGTGCCGTTACATGCTGGACTCGCGGGAGAACGCCGAAGATGCCACCAGCGAAGTGTTTCTCAAGCTTCAGCGCTCCATCGACAGCTACGACAGTTCGATACCGTTCCCCAGATGGCTCCTGCGGGTGGCTGGTAACCAATGCATCGACGTTTTGCGTCGTCGTCGTCGCGGTCAGAAAGTGATTGTGGAAGTCGAGGACGGAGCCGCAGTCATCGAGGCAACCAGCCCGGAGCAGTCGCCGCTGGGCGCTCTCATCAACGCGGAGGAGAGGGCACAGCTGCAGGCTGCCATCACTCGCCTGCCGGAGAACTATCGTGTGCCGCTGGTCCTGCGCTATTACAGCGAACTGAGCTATGACGAGATCGGGCAGCAGTTGGGTTTGCAGAAGAACCATGTGGCGGCGCTGATATTTCGCGCCAAGCGGGAACTGCGCCGAAAACTGGCCCAGAGGAGCAAGTGATCATGGAGTGTCATTCAGAACGGACTTTAGCCATCTTCGTGGACGGCGAACTGATGGTGGACGAGGCGCGGCCCCTGCGTGACCACCTGGCCACGTGCCAGCGCTGCCGGGAGTTGGTGGACGCATTACGCGCTGAGAACCGCGTTCTGAGCGAAAGCCTTCGCGAGCTTCCGGAAGAGGTGGCCGGCACTGAGGGCCTCTCCCGTTTGCGCTTGTCCTGGGTGTGGGGTGACCTGGCGGTGATGGCCGCGGTGATCGCGCTAGGCTCTGTTTGGATCGATGGGGTGAAAATTCCGGAAGCGCTGGAATGGTTCAATCCCTTCAACCTAAACGGCTTCACGAACTTGATGTTCAACCTTTCCTACTATTTTGCACAAGGAGGTACTGCCATGCTGACTGAGTATGCTGCGGTGGTTGGGGGAAGCTTCTTGTTTTTGCTGTTGGGCGGCAGCGCACTGGTGCTGGGACGCAGATGGCGGCTACCCAAGTCTGGCTTGGGCCTGCTGATGTTGCTGCTGATGTTGTCGTTGCCGGGCTTTGCCCTGGAGCGGCGGCACCAGGAGTTCGTCACCGTGACGGCGAACGAGACTGTGGACGATACCCTTGTGGCCGCCGGCAACACGGTGCGCGTAGAAGGCGTGATCAATGGAGATCTTCTGGCTTTTGCCCAGACCCTGGAAGTGCGTGGCACCGTCAAGGGTGACCTGGTGAGTTTTGCCAAGAGAACTGTGGTGAGCGGAACCGTGGAAGGCCACATCTACAACCTTTCTCAGTCGCTCGACCTGGACGGACAATTGGGCCACAGCATCTACGGTTGGGCGCAGTCTTTTCGGCTGGATAACCGAGGTCACGTGGGTGACGGTATCGTAGTCGGAGCTGGTGACTTCATCCTCGAAGGCGAGGTGAAGCGCAGCGTGACCATCTTCGCCAGCAATGCCGACGTGAGCGGCAGCATCGGCCGCGAGCTGACCATGGCCGGAGGTGGACTTACGCTGACGAATACGGCGCGAGTCGGTGGCAGCCTGAGCGCTCGCGTGCGTCGACTGACCGAGGTGCACATCGCCGACGGCGCTACCATTGCGGGCACACGTGACATCCAGGTGCGGGTGAGGAAGAGCCAGTTCACGCGCCCCAGATTCTACTTCTACCAAGCTGTCTGGCTCGCTGCGGCCATGCTCGTGGGGTGGCTGGGTCTGGTTCTGTTTCCCGGCTTCTTCCGGGCCACGACTCAAGCGGTGGGCTCAGGGTGGCGCAGCCTGGGCCTGGGGGTTGGGGTTCTGGCGGGCGTGCCGGTGGCCATGGTGGTGGCAGCGATCACGCTGGTTGGCATCCCGCTCTCGCTGATGTTGTTCGCGGCGTATCTGGCTGCGATCTACCTGGCGAAGATTTGGGTGGGAGCGTTCCTGGGGCGGATGATTCTGCGGCCCGCTGGTGCCACGAAGCACGAATGGCTCCTGGGACTGCTGCTAGGCCTGTTCATTCTCACCGTCGTTGGGTTCATCCCCTTTCTTGGCGGGTTGGTCCACTTCGGCATGGTTTGCCTGGGTTTGGGAGCCTTTGCCTGGCAGCTTTACCAAGCTTCACGACCGGCAATAACGGCCTGAAAGCCTGTCGCGGGGGCCGGTCTAGACAAACAAGGTTCGGCGATGGCATCTGAAGCGACTACTGGCGGCAATGGTTGGACTCAATGAGGAAGGTTGAGGCTCTATGGGGAAGTTCATAAAAGAAATGGCGCGCCCTGAGAGATTCGAACTTGAGGCGATTTGCGGGCGTGAAGCGAGCGCAAGCGAGACTGGGAGCCCGCAGCCGAAATCCTGAGCGCTTTCTGCGAAGGATCTTGAACGGCTCGAAGAATTCCGCAGAGGGAGTCGCGCGCCCGAAGCGGATCACCGCATCGCGGCTTCGATGAACTGAACTGAAAAACTGGAAACACAAAGGCCAGAATACGTCGAGCAGTAGACTGCCCCACTCAAGCCAAAACCAGGCTTGAGTGGGCCACCGGCCTGTTCCATCGCCTGCGAACTGAGTTCTTGAACGAATACCAAAAACTGGTCTTGGCGGAACCGGAGAGCGCGGTCAGCCACACATTGAAGGAAACCTTCCTCGCCCTGCGCAAGGCGATGGAAGTCGCGAAGTAGCTGAAGTGGTGCGCCCGGAGAGATTCGAACTCCCGACCCCTTGGTTCGTAGCCAAGTGCTCTATCCAGCTGAGCTACGGGCGCAATCTGAAAATCTTACCACGGTATTTCTGGCGGCTTCCCAAGTCGTTTTTGAGAACTCCCGACCTTCTGGTTCGTAGCCAGACGCTCTATCCAACTGAGCTAAGGGCGCGATCCTGGATGATTCACGCTGTCGCGGTCAGTAAAGAAGGAAAAACTGATTATAGCGGAAACTCTCTGCGGAAAAAACGACAGTCCCCCTCCGCCTCACGTGCTGAGCACATTTCACCAATGACCTTCCACCAATAGCCCGCCACACGCCGCTTTTGGGCAACCCTCATGTCGCGAAACTACGAAAAAAATTATGGATTTCAACATGGTTCGGCACCTCTCTTGCCACCTGTTTTGAACGGACGTAAAACTTGCCCGCTCTTCGGCAATTCCTACCAGGTCTGCAATCTGGACAACATTTCTTTTCAGTAGCTTCCGGGGAAAAACAGGTTGGTATAGCAGATGCTATGTGTAAGGGCAGACGAAGTGGCGCGCAACGGGGCGCTCTAGAGAATAACTTCGGCCAGAGGTTTTCTTGAGCGCCCCTTTGCATAACTCCCCCCCACTTCGAGCACTCGTAGAAGTCTCTCGACCGGTTGTTTAGCTTAAGCCCCTCCCCCGGAACACCTTAAGCCAGAACGAGCTTCTCCCGGATATCCACTCCCGCCCGCCGCAGCAAGCTCGTGATGCCATCTTCTTTCAGGCGGGAAGCGTCGAAGCGGATTCTGACCGTGCGCTCTTTCTCGTCGAACCGAATCAGCAACACACCATAGACCTCGCGCATACCGTCCACGGCGCGAATCTCCTTTTCGGTGGGGGCATTTCCGTAGCGGTAAGCCACGTCGAGATAAGTCATTTTCCTGGCCTCAGGAATAGAGAATGAATACCGCGAACGCAGCATGGGCGCCCGCCATGAATCCAATATAGACCATCGCCAATCCAAGGGTACAGGACCGACCTGAAGGGTGTAAGGTTTTCTAGTTGGCTGAGAGCCTTGCGTCGGGGAGTTGCTGGGCGGCAAAGCGCTCCAGGATTCCGATGGGGAAGTGATGTCCGATCTCAAAGTTTTGCATGAAATTGCGAAGGACCCCGTCTGCGGGATGACTGTCGACCCGGCGAAGACCAGCCTGAGCCACGAGCATGCCGGGAAGAAGTATTTCTTTTGCTGCGCAGGGTGTCGCGATAAGTTCCGGACGGATCCGGAGAAGTATCTGGCGGCATCGGCCCCAAAGATGAAGATGGGCGGCGGTCTGGTGGCTCTGGGCGCGCCAAGCGGTCCCGCCAGGCCAGCAGCCGATCAGGCCGCAACCCAGTTCAAGGACCCGGTTTGCGGAATGAACGTTGATCCGCTAACGGCCAAGCACGAAATGGATCATGGGGGTCAGAGCTACTATTTCTGTTGCGCCGGCTGCGTTGAGAAGTTTCGTGCCGATCCCCAAAAGTACTTGAAGGCTCGCAGGGAAGAGCACTCTGCCCACAGCGCGACTGTAGTTTCGATCTCGGCGCCAAAGCCCCAGGGACAGGTTGAGCAGCGTTACTACGTGTGCCCGATGGATCCCGAGGTTCGCAAGCTTGGGCCTGGAGCTTGCCCGAAGTGCGGGATGGCTCTCGAACCCGAGACCGTTTTGCCCGCGACCAAGACTGAATACACGTGCCCGATGCACCCGGAGATCGTCCGCCCGGGGCCCGGTTCCTGTCCGATCTGCGGCATGGCGCTGGAGCCGCGCACGGTCACTGTCGCGGAGGAAGAAAATCCAGAGCTGCGTGATATGTCCCGGCGCTTCTGGATCAGCGCGGCGCTCACGGTACCGCTGTTGGCGATCGCGATGGCTGACATGTTGCCGGGTATGCCGGTGCAGCGAGTCCTGCCCGGCGGCTGGCTGCCCTGGCTCGAACTTCTCTTGGCGACTCCTGTCGTGTTGTGGGGTGGCTGGCCATTCTTTGAGCGCGGCTGGGCATCCGTCGTGAACCGCAGCAGCAATATGTTCACGCTAATTGCCATGGGCACCGGCGTGGCCTACGTCTACAGTCTGGTCGCGACTCTCTTCCCGCAGATATTCCCGGTTTCTTTCCGCACCATGGGTGATCATCCGGATGTCTACTTCGAAGCTGCGGCGGCGATTACGACTCTGGTTTTGCTGGGGCAGGTGCTCGAGCTCCGCGCCCGTAGCCGCACCAGCAGCGCGATTCGTGCCTTACTGGATCTGAGCCCCAAGAAGGCGCGTCTGTTGGCCGCCGACGGCAGCGAGCGCGACATTCCGCTTGAACAGGTGAAGGTGGGCGACCGTCTGCGCGTACGGCCGGGTGAAAAGATACCAGTAGACGGCGCAGTACTCGAGGGCAGCACTTCGGTCGACGAGTCGATGATCACGGGCGAGTCTTGGCCCGTCGAAAAGTCAGCCGGGAGCCGCGTAATCGGCGCAACAGTCAACAACACGGGCTCTCTCATCATGCGCGCCGAGCATGTGGGAAGTGAGACCATGCTGGCGCAGATCGTTCGCCTGGTGAGCCAGGCGCAACGCAGTCGTGCTCCCATCCAGCGGCTGGCGGATCGCGTGGCGGGATGGTTTGTTCCGGCGGTGATCGCAATCGCGGTTCTTACCTTTATCTTGTGGGCGCTGTTCGGACCGCAGCCGCGCTTTGCCCATGCCCTGGTCAACGCCGTTGCCGTGCTGATTGTTGCGTGCCCGTGTGCGCTAGGTCTGGCCACGCCAATGGCCATCATGGTCGGAACCGGACGCGGCGCCCGGGCGGGCGTGCTGATCAAGAACGCGGAGGCTCTGGAGACTCTTGAAAAAGTTGACACTCTGGTGGTCGACAAAACCGGCACACTGACCGAGGGCAAACCGCAAGTCGAAACGGTGATCGCACTGCCAGGCCACGAAGAGTCGAAAATTGTGAGTCTGGTTGCCAGCGTGGAAAGAGGCAGTGAACACCCGTTCGGTGCTGCTGTTGTCTCGGCGGCAACGCAAAACCAACTGCCGATCCTGGGTGCAAGCGATTTCCGCTATGTGGTTGGTAAGGGCGTCACCGGCAAGGTCGACGGCAAATTCGTTGCGGCTGGGAATGCTAAGTTGTTCGAAGAATTGCGGCTTGACCCGGCTCCGCTGACCGCGCAGACAGAGGAGCTTCGCCAGAAAGGCGCGACTGTCATCTTTGTCGCGATCGACGGCGTTCCGGCGGGCCTGATCGGTATCGCCGACCCCATCAAGCCGTCCACGTTGCAGACGATTCGCGAATTGCGCGATCAGGACATTCGCGTGGTCATGCTGACGGGTGACAACCGCGTGACGGCGGAAGCGGTTGCGCGCCGGCTCGGCATCGACGACGTTGAAGCCGAAGTTCTGCCCGATCAGAAATCGAAGTTTGTGAGGAGCCTTCAGGATGCAGGACACATCGTCGCCATGGCGGGCGACGGGATCAACGACGCTCCGGCGCTCGCGCAGGCCAATGTTGGCATCGCGATGGGTACGCGGTGCCGACATTGCTATGGAAAGTGGCGGAATCACCCTGCTGAAGGGTGATCTCGGGGGGATCCTGCGCGCGCGCAAGCTCAGCCAGGCTACGATGCGCAACATCCGGCAGAACCTGTTCTTCGCGTTCATCTACAACTCGATCGGCGTGCCGGTCGCGGCGGGATTGCTCTATCCCTTCTTCGGAATTCTGCTGAGCCCGATCATCGCTGCTGCTGCCATGAGCTTCAGTTCGGTTTCGGTGATCACCAATTCGCTGCGGCTCCGCCATCTGGAGCTCTAGAGAAAGCCCGCGAAACGGCACGGGCGTTCGCGCTGGATCTCTGACGTCACTTCTGCACCGCGGCTTCCAGCCGTTCCAGCCGCTTCTGTAGCTGTTCGATTTGCTGGTCCTTCTCGCGAACCGCCTGATACAGCGCCTGTATCGCGGCGAGCGCCACACCCTGACCGTCCCCCAATCCGATGTAGCGGTCGTTGTCGCCCAGACCGAACGCAACATAGAAGTCCTGCGCCATGGGGCCAATGTGCTTTAGACCGGCGGGTTCGCCTTTCATCTTCCACTGCGTGATGGGCAGTTGCGCAACACGCTCCAGGACAGAGCGCGAATCAATCGGAGTGATGTCGTCTTTGAGGTTGCGGTCGCTGGAGCAATTCCAGCTTCCGCCACCAGCGGACAGATTGCAGCCAGCACCGTTCGGGCCGTCGTAGAAGTAAATGGGACCATCGACGGAGACTACGAAGGAATTTGTTCCCAGGCTGCTGCACGAGCTGCCATTGGTGGCGCACCACACGAAAGAGCCGCTATCGACGGCGTTAGCATTGTTTCCCGCGGCGAAGCTGACATCACCATTCGCATTGTTGGCGCCGCCCCCAGCTACGGTCGAGAAATTGCCGCCCGCGTTGTTGCCGCCACCCCCGGTTACGGTCGAACCCTGCCCCCTCGCCGTGTTCTGAGCACCCCCCGACACGGTTGCCCAAGTCGCATCGCAAGTTGTTCCCGAATTGTTCCCAGCCTGATTTAGCAAACCGCCAGCCACCGTTCCGAAATCATCCGTCACAAGGTTTCCACCCCCCCGGCCCCTCCGCCTCCAATCGTTGCTCCGGTCACGCCACTGGACACCGTGTTAGCACTGAAGCCCCCAATCAGGTTGGCGCTGACATCGCCATCGCACGGGTCGGTCACATTTCCCAGCACCGTGAGTGACCCGTTGAGGGAGCCAAATAGCGTCAGATTTCCTCTCATCCGGCTGTTGCCGTTTACATCCAGCGTCGCCTAGGGGCACAGTCGTGCCGATTCCTACCAGGGCGCCCGAGCCTTGACCGTGCTGAAAAAGGGCTGAGTTCCCCAGTGTGGTGCCGCTCTTCCAGATGGGGAGAAAATTGACTTTTCCGCCCCCACTAATGGTGGCGCCGTCAGGCACCGGCTCGGCAGAGTTAATTTGGGCCTCGCTTACCAAGCCAGTGATGACGAGTACGAACCCGACGATAGTGAATCCAAGAACTCGCTTCATACACTCACCTCGCGTTTTGAATAATTAGAACCGGGCGGAATCCCTTCATCTCGCTCTTCGCCGCAACGGCCCACTTCCAACGCAGGCACCAAGGGCGTCCTGAGGAAACTGCCGAAATAGAAAATGCCGCAACCTCTAGGATTCTGAGATCCGGACCAAGAGAGGAAAAGGCGCTTCTGCCGCCGACAGTCGAAAGCCCCGAGCAGCGCGTATTCTGGCTAGGCCGGCCTCGCCTGTCAATATCAAAATGGAGAGGCGCCGGGCAGTTCCCGGTGACCAATCAACCCTCCGCAAGACCTCTCGCCGTGCAAGAATACGTCTGTGAAACGCTACGTCCCCACGTTACTGATTTTTCTGCTGTTGGTCCCGTCCGCAACCTCGCAGACGCCCTCCTCCCGCTCCACGCGCTCGCAGAGTACCCGTATCAAACCGGAGTCGGAAACTGACTACGAAACATTTCACGGGCGTCCCGTATACAACGTCGGCCCTGACGTCAGCGAACCGCAGCCCGTGAAAGTCACGTCCCCACCATATCCGGATGCGCTCCGCAAGTTTGGTGTGGAAGGTGTGGTGATCTTGCAGGTCATCGTCGGGCGCGACGGGCACATCTACCGGCCAAGCGTCGTGCAGTCGCTCAACGCCGATCTGGACAAGATTGCCCTGCAGACCGTGAAAGCCTGGCAGTACTATCCCGCGATCAAAGACAACCATCCCGTGGACGTGCAGATGAGTCTGGACGTGATGTTCCGCCACGGGCACCGGTAAGCCCCGAAATTCAATTTTGTGAGTCAACCAGCAGGATTGTCTGGAGAAGGACATTCGCCCCGTTCGCGCAGTCTTGCCACGGAGTGGATTCCTTCGGCGAATGGCTGATGCCGCCCGTGCTGGGCACGAAGATCATCGCCATAGGCGCCAGTCTCGCCATCATCTGGGCGTCATGGCCGGCGCCGCTGGGAAGGCGCATGGTCTTGAACCCCATGCCAGCCGCTGCCTGCTGGATCATTGCCTGAATTTCCGGGGTGGCGACAGCAGGGGGATCATGTTCCACCTTCTTGATCACGATTTCGGTCGAGGTCTCCTGCGCGATCTGTTGTGCCCGCCGCTGGATTTCCTCGCCCAGACCAGCGATTTTCTCCGCCGAGAGATCCCTCAGTTCGAGGCTGTGCTTCACCAGTCCAGGTACGACATTGCGCGCATTGGGAAAGACCTGCAATTGTCCCACGGTACCGACTTGCCGCCCGGGCTCGCGCGTGACTGTTTCCTGCACGGCAATAATCAGCTTGGCCGCAGCCAGGATGGCATTGTGTCGTTCCGGCATTGGGGTGGTTCCAGCGTGATTGGCAAAACCATGGATCTCGACCTCATATTCGTCGATGCTGACAATTCCTTCCACGACTCCAACCGGTATCTTTGCCTTATCGAGCGTCGCGCCTTGTTCGATGTGCAGTTCCAGGTAGCAGCGGAAAGAATGAGGAGCCAGACGCGCCTCAGCCAGCCGGGAAGGGGCGCCTCCAATTCGACTAATGCCGTCATCCATACGAATTCCGTTGAATATCCGGCTGAATTCGCCCTCTGACAATTCGCCCGCCGCAGCCCGGCTTCCCACAAGCCCGCCTTCCTCGTTGGACCAGATGACCATCTCCAGCGGATGACGCGTGATCACATTGTGATCCTGCAGCGTGTGCATGATCTCAAGCGCAGACATCGAACCGACATCGCCGTCAAAGTTGCCACCGCTGGGCACGGAGTCGATATGCGAGCCAAAAAAGATGCGGGGCAGGGAACTGTCTTTTCCCGCACGCGCTCCGAAAATATTGCCAGCGGCGTCGACTCGGGGCGCGAGACCAGCAGCGCGCATGGCGGTCATTGCGTACTGCCGCCCAGCGATATCGGCATCAGAATAGGCCACCCTGCTTACGCCGTCAGCAAAGTTGCCGCCCGCAGGCCGCCCGTAGACGCTCAGCTGTTCGAGTCGGCGCCGCAGGCGATCGGCATCAATGCGAAGGGGAGAATTGTGATCGTCGGACCACAACAAGTTGGGAGCTGCGGTACCAGCGAATGCTACGGCGAGGCCCGAGACAAATTCGCGGCGAGTCAGAGGCATGGGACGGCATTCTATCCGATGGCCCCGTCCTGCTAGAGGAATGTTTTTACAGTTTGCTCAGAAATTCGACGACTTCAGGCTGATTCCAATCCACCGCGCCGATGAACTTGCGCCGCACTTTGCCGTCACGGTCAATGACGTAGGTCTCTGGAAATTTGAAGGTTCCGTAGAGGTTGTTGCTTTTCTGGTCGGCGTCGCGAACGGTAAGGAACGTGACCCGGTGATCTTTCAGGAAGCGGTGGTAGGCGCCCTCGTCGGCGTCGACACTGACCGCAAGGACTGTCACTCCCTTGTCCTTCAACCTCTGTTGCATCTGCACCAGGGAAGGCATTTCCTCGACGCAAGGTGGACACCATGTCGCCCAGAAGTTCAGCACAACCGTCTGCCCACGGAACTGGCTCAGAGTTACGGACCGGTCGGCATCCTTTACGGTGAAATCGGGCGCCAAGCTTCCGATACGGGGTGGCCGCGAGCCGCTGTAGCAGCCAAATAAGAGGAGAGTGACCAGGACCAGCGAAACAGGGAAGCGTCGCACAGCAGATATAATAAATGATTCATCCTATGGCGACGCCACATTCAGGGCCGGGCAGAATCGAAGTTTCCGTCATTGTGCCTGCGCGCAATGAGGAAGCCAGTCTGGCGGCTTGCCTGGAATCGCTGGTTTCGCAGTGTGGCGTGAAGTTCGAAGTACTGGTGGTCGACGACGGCTCCACGGACAACACCCGCAGGATTGCGCTCTCGTTTTCTGGCGTTCAGGTCGTCGACCCCGGGCCGTTGCCCGAGGGCTGGACCGGTAAGAACAACGCTGTCACTGCCGGAGCACGGCAGGCAGTCGGTGAGTGGCTCTTGTTCACGGATGCCGACACGATTCATCTTCCCGGCTCGCTGGCTCGCAGTCTGGCGGAGGCGAAAGATCAAGGAGCTGCTTTGCTGTCGTATTCGCCCGAGCAGGATGTGCGTGGACTCTGGGAGAAGGCCGTGATGCCAGTAATTTTCGCTGAACTGGCCAGCACGTACCGGCCTTCGGAGGTCAGCGATCCGGATTCGCAGGTCGCGGCCGCGAATGGGCAGTACCTGCTTGTGTCTCGCGCGGCCTATGACACAGTCGGTGGCCATGCTTCGATTGGCAGAAGCTTGCTGGAAGATGTGGCGTTGGCACAGCGGGTAAAGGGCTCGGGAGGGAGGATCTTTTTTCGCTACGGTAGCGACGCAGTGCGCACCCGAATGTACCGGACGTTTGCGCAACTTGAAGAAGGCTGGACCAAGAACCTGGCGCTACTGTTTCGCGATCCGCAAGAGCGGGCCGTTCGACGCGGAGCCGAGTTTCTTCTGATTGCCGCAAGCACGGTCCTGGCGTGTGCCGCTGGAGCTACGCGCCGCCCGAAGACCGCAGCGGTACTGGCGACGATCGGGGCGGTGGCGTACGCTTCTCATCGTGCGCGAATCGCCAAGGCCCACTTTTCTCCCGATGCAAATGCTCTCGCCCTGCTCGGGCTTCCGCTATTTTCGTATCTCTTGATGAGATCGAAGCGGTCGCACGAACGAGGCACCGTGGACTGGAAAGGAAGGGCGTACAGAGCCCACGCTGGGGTCTAAGTGCCGGCCTGTATCGCGCGAATGCAGTTCCTACACCTGAGGTACTGATGGTTTATCTGACTCGCAAAGCCGAATTTTCCGCATCGCACTACTATCACAACCCCGAGTTCACGCCGGAAGAGAATCGCCGCATCTTCGGCAAGTGCAATAACCCGAATGGCCATGGCCACAACTACACGCTCGAGGTGACAGTGAAGGGCGAAGTCGATCCGCGTTCAGGTTTTGTCGTCGACCTCAAGCAGCTCAAGGAAATCCTGAACAGGGAAGTACTCGATGCCATGGACCACCGCTTTCTGAACAAAGAGGTGCCGGAATTCTTGTCGCAGATTCCGACCACCGAGAATCTTGCCATCGCGGTCTGGCATCGTCTCGCCCCGAAGCTTCAGGCGGCGAAGCTGCACCGGGTGAGGATTTACGAAACCCCTGACCTCTTCGTCGACTTTTACGGAGAAGCATGAAGGCCTACCTCACGCGGCGGTACATCTTTTCTGCCTCCCATCGCCTGCATAGCGATGCCTTCACGGACGACCAGAATCGCGCTACCTACGGCAAGTGCAATAACCCTTACGGACACGGGCACAACTATGCGCTGGAAATCACTGTCAGTGGCCAGGTTGACCAGCGCACGGGAATGGTCTGCAACCTGGTGGATCTAGATAAATTCGTCGAGCGAGAGATCCTTGATCGCTTTGGCCATGAACACCTGAATGCTCTCCCTGAATTTGCCGGCGAGGTGCCTACCACGGAAAATTTGTGCACTTGTATCTATGAAATAGTGCAGCGTGGCTTCACGCCGGCGCATCTTGAAAAGGTACGGCTTGAAGAAACGATGATGAATTCTTTCGAGTATGCAGGTGGCCAGGAGATCAAGATTTAGGCGATTGAGCACTCGGTTCAATTGTCTTCGAGGTGGGAATGAAATCGACGATCGGTTCAACTACGTTGACCAGCGCCAGTTTTGAAGAACTAATGCGCGAGATGATCATCCGCCTCGGTGAGGATCCGGAGCGTGAAGGTCTGCAACACACTCCGAATCGGGTGCACAAGGCGTATGAGTATCTCACCCGGGGCTACAAGGAAGACCCCGAGGCATTGCTCAAGAAGGCGCTGTTTACCGTCAGCTATGACGAGATGGTGATCGTCAAAGACGTCGAGATGTTCAGTCTGTGTGAACATCACATGCTGCCGTTCTTCGGCAAAGTTCACGTAGCCTACATTCCCAACGGCAAAGTGATCGGGCTCAGCAAAATCCCCCGGCTGATTGAAATCTTCTCGCGCCGCCTGCAGATACAGGAGCGGCTCACTACGCAGATCGCGGAAACCATCCAGCGCACGATCGAGCCCCAGGGCGTGGGCGTAGTGGTGGAAGCGCGCCATCTGTGCATGATGATGCGTGGGGTCGAGAAGCAGCACTCGGCGGCGGTCACGTCGTCGATGCTGGGCTGCTTCCGCGGTGAGCAAGAAACACGCAACGAGTTCCTGTCGCTGATCCGGCAGCGGCCAAACGGGGTGTAGCCCTAGAGCTGACGGGACCGAATCCAATCCCTCCAATTCGGCTTATTCCCGAAACTGCGGGTTCCCCGCTATTTTCTTACGCGCTTACCGTGTTACCGTGGTACATTGGTACCATCATGGACGATTCCAGATTGCTGATCGAGCGCGTACAGACTGGGGTCCGCATGGAAAAGCGGATTCTGAAAGTCCTGAAAGGTATCGCCGAATATCATGACCTCACCTTGGGGGACCTGCTCGAAGGCATTGTCCTGCATGCCTTCGACGGCAAGACGCCATTCGGCTCGGACTCACTCAAACGCATACAGGAGCTGAAAAAGTTCTACCACCTGGACCTGGATTCCAGCGCCAGCCACCAACTGAAGGAAATAAGCAGCGCAAGGACAGGAAAAAGCCCTTCGCGCAAGCGGGCCAGAAGCAGATGACCGAAACCAAAACGCGATGCGTCATGACCGTGCTGCAGTGGTCCCTGGGGCTGGTAGTTCTGGTAGAGGCTGTCCTCTTCCTCATGCCCAGCGCCCGGCATGCATTCTCCAAAACCGGCATGCCGAACGCATTACGGCTAGTGCTAGGCTGGGGAGAGATCGTAGGCGCCATCCTTTTTCTGATCCCAAAAACCCTAGCGCAAGGTGGATGGATCCTGGTAGGCACTTTCCTTCTCGCCATCGTGGCCCATTTTCTGCACGGTATGTGGAACCTCGGCGCGCTGGTGGTCTACGTGGCAGCCGCGTGGGCGGTGGTTATGAGCAGGCAGTAGCGATCTGCCTTACACCGTTTAGCATGGCTCACGCCCCCATCCTCTCCTTGCCTAATAGTAACCTCGGTAACTTGTTACCAAACCACCAACAAAATTAGTCTGTAGCGGATGCCATCGGGAAAGCAACGATACCCGCGCACCAAAATGGTGCTGCCGCTACGCGTCTGGCTTGATCAGCAGAAGTTCGACGCGTCGGCGCTCCACCTGGCGCACACGCTCGACATCAGTCCGATCGGCGGGCGGCTGGGCGGGCTGCGGGTTCCGGTGGAGCCGGGGCAGATCATCATGCTCCAGCACGGCCAGCAGAAATCTCAGTTTCGGGTGATATGGAGTCGGCAACTTGAGCCCCAGGAGATCCACGCCGGCATTGAGTCCCTGGATTTGGGAAGGAAGATTTGGGACCTGGAGCTGGCACAGCAACCGACCGGCGATCCTGGCTTGCAAGAAACAGCCGTGGCAGCAGGAAAGCGCGTTCGAACTGCAAAGGCGATCCGATCTCTGGTTCCGATGGAGGCACTCGCCCGTGCTGGACGTGCCGTATCACTGCAAGCCAGGCAGCGGTGGACGGCTTTCGGTTTGCTGGCCTTTGTCCTGCTGTTTGGCATGATCCTGCGTGAGGAGAGAGTCCGCCGGCCTGAACCCATGACAATTGGGACTGCCACACCCTTGCCCCTCCCGCCGACCGAGGCAGAACTGGCTGCCATGACGCCGAAGCCACGACGGATCGTTCCGGTAAGAAGAATGATCATCCCGAACGAACCGGTCCCACCTCGTGTTGAGGTAGCGGAAGCTCCGCGAGGCTGGGTGGTTTATCCGGTCGCTCCAGAACCGAACCTGACTGGCAAGGTCGATTTGAAAGTTGTGATCGGCACCGATGGGCGCGTGAAGCAGGTGGAGCGCGTGAGCGGTAAGTATCTGCTTGCGCGAGCCGCAGAACAGGCCGTTAAGTTCTGGCGCTTCAGCCATCACGCGATCAACGGTGATCCCGTTGAAGCCGAGACCCGGGTAAGCATCAGCTTCCTGAGCGCCGATGCGGTTTCCATCCGCTACCCTGCTGTCAGCACCGCCGGCTTGCGCCTGAACTGACTCCTCTCGCCAGACGGAAGTAACCTCGGTGTCGGCGACCAAGCACGCGTCAAGTACTTGTAGACTTTGTCACCACGTACCGTAGCGATATCGCTGCGGACGCTCGGGAAAGAGCTTGATCATCAGTATTCCCGCCACAAACCCTCCCACATGCGCCCAAAAGGCGATGCCGCCAGAACTCTGGGTAGTTTCGGCGATCGAGGTGGCCGCCCCGCTAATGAATTGGCTAAAGAACCAGTATCCGAGCATGAGCCACGCCGGGATGTGAAACAGGAATATCGGCGGAAACCATACCAGCACGCGGGCCCGTGGGTAGAGGACGAAGTAGGCGCCCATGACACCCGCGATGGCGCCGCTGGCACCCACGCTCGGGACGTGGGAATTGGCGTTCAGGATAATGTGAGTGAAACTTGCTGCCATGCCGCTGAGCAGGTAAAACAGCAGATAGCGGAAGTGGCCAAGGTAGTCCTCGATGTTGTCGCCAAAGATCCAGAGGACCCACATGTTCCCGATAATGTGCGGCCAGGACGCGTGCAGGAACATGGAAGTGAGGATCGGGACCAGCGCTGCGCCCGGCGCGAAGGTGGGGACCCCAGTGAGCAGGCCAATTTCAACACGAGGCACCACGCCGAACTGAAAGAGCAGGGCATTAAGCTGTCCCCGGCTGTGGAAGCCCACCGAGAGTTCAAAGAGAAAGACCAGCACATTCAGCGCGATCAGAAAATAGTTGATGAAAGGCGTGGAGAAACAGGGCTGATCGTCGCGCAGAGGAATCATTTAATTGGGCAGTCGGGAAATCAGGATGATGGCACGAGTTTGAGTATCGTGGCTGATCCGGTTACATTACAAGTTTACCCGACCGCCGGAAGCTGGCCGCTTTCACGGTAAGAGTGATGTAAATGAAACGCACGGTACAGTTCGCGAGTGGAATTGGAGTTTTTTTCCTATTCATCATGAGTGTATCGGCGATACTGAATCTCATCTTCGCGTACCCGCATAGGCTAACGAAGGCGCCTCCGCTCTCGATCTCTTGGATCATCATTGTAGGACTATCAACCGTTTTGTCTATGATCGGCTGCTACATTCTCATTTTAGGAGCGAACGATCCAAAGTAGCCCTATCCCAATTTACTCATTCCATGAATGGTGTCCTCATTATCGATAAGCCATCGGGGCTGACCTCCCACGACGTGGTCAACCGCATCCGCCGCATTCTGAATCAGCGTTCGGTCGGGCACCTGGGCACGCTCGACCCTCTGGCGACGGGCTTGCTCCCGATGGTTACAGGTAGCATGACACGGCTGGCCCAGTTCTACACGGCGTCGGATAAAACCTATGAGGGGGTGATCCGCTTCGGCTTCGCCACGGATACGTACGACGCCGAAGGGGAACCGATCGGCACCCCCCAGCAAGTTCAAGTATCACTTGAAGAGGTGCGGGAATTGAGCCTGGCTTTCTGCGGCAAGATCGAGCAGATGCCACCGCCGTTTTCAGCGAAAAAGATTCACGGCGTTCCCGCCTACAAGCTGGCCCGCAAGCATAAGGAAGTCGTACTCAAGCCGGTCGAAGTAGAGATCAAAGAATTCGAGATTCTGGGCTTTGGCGACGTGGTGGAGGAACCTACGGACATCGGCAGGGAATCGTGCGTCCGTTTTCGTGCGCGCGTGGCGTCGGGAACGTACATGCGCTCGGTAGCGCATGACATGGGCCAGAAGGTGGGATGCGGGGCACATCTGGAATCGCTGCGCCGAACGCAGTTGGGAGAGTTCGACATTTTGGATGCGCGGACTCTCGAGGAAGTTCAGAAGGCTGCGGAGGAAGATCAGGTGGAGGAGGTGTTCGTCCATCCCCGCAAGCTGCTGCCACAAATGCCGAGCGTGACTGCGAACGAAGAGAGTGCGGCCCGCATCCGGAGCGGCCGGACCGTGAACCTTCCGGAATTGTCGCGCTCAAAACAAGTGAAGGTTTTCTATGGGCAAAGGGAACTGATCGCGATCGTAACCCGGGTCGCGGGAACTCTCTTCCATCCGAAGATCGTGTTTGCCACTGAACCCAGCCCTCAATTGGCTGCGGCCGATCCGTCGCGCTAGCCAAACCTGCGAGGACCGCAAGGGCAGGTCACTCCTTGAAAGGCGAGCAGCAGGGCTTCTCTACGGGCTTAGGCTCCATCAGTTCAACCCGTGTGAAATTGGGATCGTACAGGTTGAGCTGCCACTTACCGTCGCGGCCTATCTGAGGCTTCTCCAGGGGCGTGGAGGTGCGTTTAAGGACTACCTGATAACTCTCCCTGACGCTTGGGACCTCGAGAGCCAGGTGATGCATAACGCCTAGCTCGCGCGGGTCTGGGTTATGCACGTTCAGCATGTATTCCAGCCAGTCAGTCCCGTCGGGTACACGCATGTCCACCCAGTCGGTAACGTCGTCCTTCATCCCGCCGTGCCAGGTTTCGCGGAAGCCAAGAATATCACCATAGAATCGGTCGGCTGCGGCGCGATCCTTGACCACGACTCCAACGTGAATGATGCGCTGCGCGATGCGTGTATCCGGCAGGAACTTTCCGAAATTCCTGCTGTGCAGGGATCCGGGCATGAATTGAACGAACTCCACGATGTGGCCGTCGGGATCGTTGATCTCGAACCCGCGGTTGTCGTCAAGCATGGGGTCCAGCTTCTCGGGAACCTCTACGCCCTTGGTGGCCAGGTAAGTGCGCAGTTGCTCGGCGTCGGTGGTCTCAAACGAAATATGCGACAGCCGATCCATCTTGGGATCAGTGAGTTCGGGAAAAACCTCGATGTACTGATGGTCGTTCACCTTGAAATACGTTAGCAAGAGGCCCGTGCCTTCGTTCTTCGGCTTGTCGAGCATGAACGGCTCCTGAAATCCCAGGACGCCGGTGTAAAACCGCCGTGCGGCCGCCAAGTCGTCGGTGCGGAGGCCGATGTGGGCAACACCGACGATCTTGGGCCGCGTGACGGAAGATGGCGAAGGTGGAGTTTGAGCCAGGCCAGTGCCGACCAGCAGGGCAACGAAGAACCAACGAAGCAGAGCTCGCATGATGATTGGGATAGTCGGCGAGGATGTGGCAAGGCGTCAAGGGCCGAACCGTTGTCGTTGGAGCGATATTCAATGTCCGATAACAGGTATTATGTCAAGTACGCCGAACGCCGCCCGAAACGCCCGCGTTCCCGTCCTGGCTTGGGGTTTGCCTTTAGACGATCGCTTACGATCGCGGTGAAAGCAATGTCTGTAGGTCGCTGCGAAAACGCCTCAGGGCTTCCAGCCTTTCCGGAGTGGCCTCAACGATCTCATCCTTAGCCTGGAAGACCTGGCGGCCTCCCTTTTCGACCAGCACTCCGATCGCTTCACCCAGGCGCCACCCCGGTGTGCCGAGAACCTGTAGACCGTCTACGCCCGGAACCAGCAGCGCGACGCAACCGTCGCGGACCACGCCAATGCATTTGGGAAAGCGGACGAAGGTCTCGACTTCAAAGCCGGCCATGTAGATGCGTTGGAGTTGTTCCGCGGGATCAGGAGACATTTCGTGAGGCAGACGGTTGTTTGGAACGATGAACCGCAGAATCACCCGCGAGACACCCTACATCTTGTAGCGGCCCAGGTCCTCGTCGTTGAGGCCCTCCAGCCATTTGCGAAGTTCTTCGCTGGTCACGCGATCTGAGGCACTGGAGGCTTGCTTCGAATTCTTTAGGACCTCGTCTTCGACAAAAATCGGGCAATCCACGCGAAGGGCGAGGGCGAGCGCATCTGATGGACGCGAATCGATGCTGATGACCCGGCCTTCGCGCTCCAGCCAGATCACTGCATAAAACGTGTCTTCCCGCAGTTCAGTCACGACCACCTTGTGAACCTGGGTATCAAGGCCGGTCAGGACATTCTTGATCAGATCGTGGGTCATGGGCCGGGGCGTGGTGACTTTCTCGATCTCGAGGGCAATCGCGTTCGCCTCGTAGATACCGACCCAGATAGGTAGAACGGTATCACTACCTGCGTCCTTGAGGATCACGATGGGCATATTGCTGACGGGGTCCATCATGAGTCCGCGAATTTTCATCTCAACTTCCATCGCAATCCCAATCAGATTTTGTAGTTGGTGCCCGTATACCGGGCCAACCACGATTTCTAAACTTCTTATATCACCATTTCTCCCAACAAGCTGTTAGGAAAACTGTTGGTGATGAACACTTTCGTGTAACCGCCGGCATGCAGGCGGACATCTCCGGGAGCCGTGAAATTCAATGTCATGTTCTTGGACGTGCGTCCAATCCATTGCTGGCGCATCTCATTTCGGCCTTCCACCATGACTTCCGTAGTCTCGCCCAGGTGCTTCTTGTTTCGATGCGTCTGGATCTGCCGTTGTTTGTCCTGCAATACGGCCAGCCGGCGCACTTTTTCGTCGTCCGGGATGGCGTCCTCCAGGTGGAGCGCGGGCGTGTTGGGCCGCGGCGAATACTTGAAGGCAAAAATTGAGTCGTAGCCGACTTCATCCAGTAACGACAGCGTCTCCTGAAGATCCGCCTCAGTTTCTCCCGGAAATCCGACGATTGTGTCGGTCGTAATACTGATATCGCGTTTGGCCGATTTTATCCAAGCGATGCGTTCGAGATATTGTTCGCGGGTGTACAGGCGTTGCATGGCGTCCAGCATTCGTGTCGACCCGCTCTGCACCGGAAGGTGAACGTGGTCGCAGAGCGCCGGAACCGCGTCGATCGCCTCGACGATGTCGTGTCCAAAATCGCGAGGATGTGAGGTGGTGAAACGTACGCGTTTGATACCGGGCAGTTCACCAACCGAGGCCAGCAATTCCGCAAACGATTTCCTGCGGGCGGGATCTTTATAAGAGTTGACGTTCTGTCCCAGGAACTGGATTTCGGTGTAGCCCAGATCGACCATCTGGCGGGCTTCCGCCAGCACAGAATCGGAGGTACGGCTCCGCTCATTGCCGCGCGTAAAGGGAACGACGCAATAGGCACAAAACTTGTCGCAGCCTTCGATAATGGTGATGTAACCGCGGTGAGGGTTGGTGCGGGCGGCAAACTCGGTCTCGAAGCACTCGTCGGTCTCGCGGTCATCCAGGCCCGTGGCGCGCTTCCCTGCCTCGATTTGCACCAGCATTTCAGGCAGGTTCCGATACGACGCTGAGCCGCACACCATGGAAACATGGGGCGCGCGCTCGAATATCTTTGCGCCTTCCTGCTGAGCCACGCAGCCCAGCACGCCGAATTTCTTGCCCTGCTTCTGGAACTTCTTGTAGTCGTTGAGGCGATGGAACACCTTTTGCTCCGCCTTATCGCGGATGGAGCAGGTGTTGTAGAGGACGAGGTCGGCTTCTTCAACGGTTGGAACCTGGCGGTAGCCCTCCGAGACTAGGGTGCCGATTACCTTTTCGGAGTCGTGCACGTTCATCTGGCAGCCGAAAGTTTCGAGGTAGAACGTCTTGGAACCCACACCCATAGGGCAAGTATAACCCGCTCCGCCTCGCAGACGAGCGCCCTGATCGTGTCTTCAGGGCGCCCCATCGCGTGTGGCCGACGCGGTTACGCGCCTGGAGCCAAAGCTTTGCGCGTATCCAGCGTTTCGCCCTTCTCCACGTATGCCTGCATCCATGCGAGGACGCGGCTCCAACCCTGAGCGTGATCGCGGGCAGCGTCGGGCAGCGCCTGGAAGCCGGAGTGCCGCAGATTCACCTGCGTTCCGCCCGGCACCGATTTCAGCTCCCAGCGTATGGTGGTTGTGATCGGACCGACCCAGCTCGCAATCCAGGTGTAGACCAGCAGGTGCGGCGGATCAATTTCGAGAAATTCTCCACGGACGTGGTAATCGCCTCGGGTAGCGCTCTGGCCTTCGCAGAGCCACTTGCCGCCGGGTCTCATATCGGCCTCCCATTTCGTTCCGCGGTACATTCCTTTTTCTCCCCACCATTGAAGAAGCTGTTGGGGATCGGTGATCGCCTGAAAGACACGCTCGGCTGGAGCCGCGATGTAGACATCGGCGAGGATTGCATCCTTGTCGGGACTGATCACTGAAGTTGCCATGATGGACCTTTCTGTCGTTTATGAGTTTTCCGCAAATTTCTTCAGGTTCTCCAACGCTCCGGGCCAGCCGCCGCTGTAGTCCTTGCGGGAGGCAGGTTCTTGCGCCAGGCCGCTATGGATAACTTTGAGTTTGGTGCCACCGCCGCTGGGCGTGAGTTCCCAGCGCACTATGGTCTTGCGTTGCTTGTCGTCATGCCAGTTGCCGAGCCAGGTGTAGACGAGCAGTCGTGGAGGATCGAATTCGATGATCTCTCCGTGACATTTGAACTCGTCTACCCCGTTCACGACGGCTGTGCCTTTCTTGGTCTCGTAGGTGTAATGGCCCCCGAGGCGCGCGTCCATGTTCCAGAACTTGACGGGGCAACTGGCATCGTTGAACCAGACCATCAGTTCCTTCGAGTCCGTCAGAGCCTTGAAAATACGCTCCGCCGGAGCGTTGATCTCGATTTCGGTGACGATCGCGTCTTGATCGGGTGTGACGATGGATGTCGGCACGATAATGTTCCTCGCTGAGTGAAATCATACGTACGGAAGGCCAGGTTTATTTGCGCAGCGGATCAACTGCCGGCCTAAACCGGCTTCTGCCGCTGCAGGTCGAAGTGCTCGTGCAGGTCCTTGCCGTCCTTCACGAAGTACCAGTCTTCGCTAAGGTGGTCACCGTCGATGGTGTAGACGACATGACGCATGTGCCCGTCCTGAGGGCTGGCCAGGTTGGTGGCGTCGACAAAGTCGAACGTGACGGTCTTGCCGTCGGGTGAGGCGGTCGCCTTCATGCGCGGCTGATTGCCGGCACCGCAGTAGTGGGTCATCAGCAGGCGACCGCCGTCGAGATGGAACATGCTGATCATGTCCTCATGGCCCGATAGCTCGCTCATCACCGCAGAACCGTTCGAAGTGATGCGGAAGCTGTCTTCCACCGCCATCCCGTTGGAAGCCTTCCCTTCCCACGATCCGGCAAAGGACTTGATGGTGGCAAAAGATTTCTGGGCGTCGGTTTGGGCGAGGGCGGCTGACGCGATTAGGACAACCAGCAGCGGTAAAGCGATGCGAACTGATTTCATTTTCTTCTTCTCCTTTTAGCTTTGTGACAGCAACTGCACAATAGCGATCATTTACCTTTGACTCGCGCGGCGGTTTCCTTGGCATGCTCGGCTTCGACAAAAGCTTTCAAACTGGCCAGACTCGCACTCCAGAATGAACGGTACTGTTCCAGCCACGAGTCCACGGCTTTCAGGGGTTCCGGGTTGAGCTGGTACAGCCGATTGCGACCTTCCCGCCGTTCCTGCACTAGATGTGCGCGGCGCAGCAGACGCAGGTGCTTGGAAATTGCCGGCCTTGATACGGGAAATGCCTGGGCGATTCGACCTGCGGGCTGGCTTCCCTGCCTCAGCAAGTCGAGCACGGCGCGGCGGGTAGGATCAGCCAGCGCGTTGAAGGTGCTTTCTGCCGAATATGTAACCGAACGGTTCCGCATAATGCGTAACTGTAAGGTTACGCGTATGCGCGTGTCAAGAGGTTTTTGAAAATACTTTTAGGGCGGCTTGGAAGACTAGGATTTACCGCTGGTGGCCGTTGTTTACCAGGTCTAGAAAAGCGCGGTGGATGCGCATGTCGTCGCTGAGTTCAGGATGGAAGGTCGCGGCCATCGTTCTTCCCTGCCGCACCGCTACGGGGTCGCTGCCGTCACGAGCGATGATTTCTACACCGGAACCTACGTTTTCAATCTTAGGTGCGCGGATGAAGACCATCTCCAGCGGACCACCGGGAAGCGTGGTTTCACCCGTGCGGATGGAGCTGTCGATCTGCCGGCCGTAGGCGTTGCGGCGAATACGGATGTCCAGAGCGTTTAGGCCGGGCTGCGTAGGGTTGGTTATTTCCTTTGCCAGCATGATCGCTCCGGCACAGGTGCCGAAGGTCGGCTTGAGATGGACAAACTGCTTGAGCTTTTCGAAACCTTCTTTGCCCAGGATTTTGAGGAAAGCGCCGGACTCGCCACCGGGAATGACGAGGCCGTCGATTTCATCGAGTTGCTCAGGCTTGCGCACGAGCACGACCTCGGCGCCGAGTTGCTCGAGGCGCCTGCGGTGGGCGTCGAAATCGCCCTGGATGGCGAGAACTCCGATGATCATAGATCAGCTCTTAGCTGTTAGCTCTTGGCCAAATCAAAAGTCCGTCGTAGAACATTTGCGCCAGTCTCAGCGGCAGCGTTCGGATTGCTCGCAGTGTTTTTGCAATAGAGCCTGCATGCAGGCGCACCTTAACAGCCAAGAGCCAAGAGCTAACAGCCGCTCTTCTACCAGCCTCTCGTTTGCAGCATGTGGGCTTCGTCGAGAGCTGATACCGCCAGGCCCTTCATCGCGCCGATCAGGTCCTCGCTGACCTCAAGTAACACTTTAGGGTCTTTGTAGTGCGTGGTGGCACGCACGATCGCGCGGGCTCGCTTCTCCGCCTCGGTCGGATCGGCGAATTCGGTGGAATTCTTCATGAAGATTCCCGAACCCACAAAGACAGCTTCTGCACCCAACTGCATAACGAGCGATGCGTCGGCTGGAGTGGCAATGCCGCCGGCAGAGAAATTCGGCACCGGAAGCTTCCCTTCCTTGGCTACGATGCGAACCAGTTCGTAGGGCGCCTGATGCTCTTTCGCCTTGGCGTAGAGCTCTTCTTCGCTGAGCACGGTGAGGATCTTCATTTCCTGTACGATCTGGCGGATGTGCTTCACAGCGTGGACTACGTCGCCCGTGCCCGCCTCGCCCTTGGTGCGGATCATGCATGCACCCTCCGCGATGCGTCGCAACGCCTCACCCAGATTTCGAGCGCCGCAAACAAACGGGACCTTGAAGGCATGCTTGTCGACGTGATGGGCTTCGTCGGCGGGCGTCAGAACTTCGGACTCGTCGATGTAGTCGACGCCCAGTTCTTCGAGAATCTGTGCTTCTGCGAAGTGGCCGATGCGGCACTTGGCCATCACAGGGATTGAGACGGTGGCCATGATCTCGCGAATCTTCTTGGGCGATGCCATGCGAGCCACGCCGCCTTCGGCACGAATCTGCGCGGGCACACGCTCGAGGGCCATTACGGCCACGGCGCCGGCGCGCTCGGCGATTTCGGCTTGCTTGGCGTCGGTGACGTCCATAATCACGCCGCCCTTGAGCATTTCGGCGAGGCCGGTCTTGAGGCGGAGGCTGGTGGAATTTCCATTAGTCGAACTACCGTTATGGTTGGTCATGATTTCGCTCTTTTCTGCAAACCTGGAATTGCTACGCGGGGAAGAAACCCATTTCCCGTGAACGACTGCTTTTATCGTAGATTTGCCTTGGTATTGTCACAAGTACCATTTAGTCTATTCTTGCCATACCACTTTTCGGATGCCGAAAACTGCGACATCGCTGCCCCTGAGCCTTCCCGCGCCGCCCCCGTCTGGAGCCAGTTTGTACCGGTGGCTCTATGAAGAATTGCGGTCGGCGATTCTAGAAGGCAGACTTCACCCTGGTGCGCGCCTCCCCGCGACACGCGATCTTGCGGAAGCATATGGGCTCTCGCGAGCGACCATCGTTACCGCGTTTGAGCAGCTGAAGTCGGAAGGATACGTAGAAGGAAAGGGCGGCTCCGGGACATACGTCAGCCAGGTGCTCCCTGAGCAACTGCTGCAGGTACGGCGAGCCGCGCCGGAGAAGCGACTTCCCCACCGGCGAATCGTGCTTTCCTCCTATGCTCGCCGTCTGGAGCCATTTCGCGGAGTCGCGCCAAGGCCCATTCGGGCATTTCGTGCCAACCAGCCGGCCCTCGACGCCTTCCCGACAATGCTATGGGCGCAGGTCGCGGCCCGGCGTCTACGCCGGGTTTCGCCCAACTTGCTGGCAGGCGGCGAAGCGCTAGGGTATCGACCGCTGCGTGAGGCCGTGGCCGAATATCTGAATACTTCGCGCGGAGTGAAGTGCTCGGCCGAACAGGTGCTGATTGTTTCGGGCGCGCAGGAAGCGCTCGATCGAACAGCCCGCCTGCTGCTCAATCCAGGCGAGCCAGTGTGGATGGAGGAGCCGGGATATCCTGGAGCGGCGGTGGTGTTTCGTGCGCTGGGTGCGAAGATTTGCGGCGTGCCCGTCGACGCCGAGGGTCTCGACCTGGAACGCGGCCTGAAGCGATGGAAGCATGCACGTCTCGTCTACGTCACTCCAGCACACCAGTTCCCTTTGGGCGTCACCATGAGCCTGCGGCGCCGTCTTGCGCTGCTGGAGTGGGCACGTAGATCGGGCACGCTGATTTTCGAAGACGACTACGACAGCGAATATCGCTACTCGGGGCGGCCGATTCCCGCCATGCAGGGCCTCGATCGCGCGGGCGTCGTGATCTTCGGTGGAAGTTTCACCGCCGTGCTCTTCCCTGCTCTCCGGCTTGGGTACCTGGTGGTACCGCCCGACATGGTGGATGTGTTCGCGGCAGCGGAGTCGGTGAGCACGCATCACCCGCCGCTGCTGGAGCAGGCGGTGCTCTGTGACTTCATCACGCGAAGGACACTTCGCGCGCCACATCCGCCGCATGCGCGAGCTCTACGCGGAGCGGCTGGGTGTCTTGCTGGAGTGCGCTCGAGAGAAGCTGGCCGGCCTGGTCGACATCTCGACGGTGGAGGCCGGACTGCAGACCATTGGTTGGTTGCAAGGAAAAATTACGCCTGTGCGGGCGGCCGCCGCTGCCGCGCGCCGCGATGTTGAGGTCGTCCCGATCAGCCGTTATGCCGCAGGCCGAACAAGAAAAGATGGATTGGTTCTGGGCTTCGCCGCCGTCGATCCGCGGGAACTGCGGCGGGGAGTGGAAGAACTGGCGAAGGCGCTGCGATGAGCTTCAGGCACCTCTAACCACGGAGGCACTGAGACACGGAGGAGAGCCAACGCACAAATGGGGTCGAACTCAGGCTATCCTTAAGAGTCCGCCCAGCGAACCTCTCTACTTCTCGACAAACTTCGCAAACATCTTGTGCGGATCGATGGCGATAAACAGGCCTCGCGACCGCGCGAGAACCTCACCTTTCTGATTAAGAATTTCTGCCATGTTGATGTGTTGGCGTCCCTTGACCTGCACTTCTTTTGACTCAACCCGCAGCGGCTTGTTCAGAGGTACGGGTTTCAGGTAGTTGACGGTAATCTGCGAGGTGAGCGCCACCACATGGCGCAACTTGTTCACCTTGCCCATGGCCTCGTCGAGGATGGTCGCGATGATTCCGCCGTGACAATGCCCGGGCGGCCCTGTGTAGCGCTTCCCCAAGCGGAAACGGCAGACGAAGCAGTCTCGCTCTTCATCATAGGTGAATTTGAGGTGCATGCCTTCGGTATTGTTCTTGCCGCAGGCAAAACAGTAGTTCTTGTTCAGTTGCATGAAGCGGGTATTGTGTCCGTGTCCGTGGCTCTTTTTCCTTGGCGTCTTCTTGGGCATGGCCGCATGATTTTAACCTGCCCGCGTCGGACGAGTACGTCTGGTCGACGTTTCCTGCTGCCGCCGCGACCGGGAAATGCGCTATAAAAGTGGGCCCTCGAGTAATGTGTGAGTCTGAAGGAACCAACCATGCCTGTCCAGACCTTAATCGAACTTCTTCGCGGCAAGGGAGCACACACCGACCCGGTCGCATGCATCGAGGACCTTTCATCCGAGACCGCCGGACGCCGGATCGAGAACTGGCCTCATACCATTTGGCAACTCGTCCGCCACATGAACTATTGGATGGAATACGAGATCAAGAGAATCCAGGGTGCCCCGTGGGCGTATCCCGAGCACGCGGCGGAGAGCTGGCCTGTGAACTCGGCCCCAGTCGACGAAGCGGAATGGAAGGCGGCAGTCGCGCAGTTTGCCGATTTACTCAGACAACTGAAGGGCCTCGCAGCATCAGACTCCGAAGCGCTCGCGCGCCCAGTACTCCCCACAGGCGGACCGCAGGACAAATTGTCTTCGTCCGTACACGCAGTGTTATGGCAGCTGGTATCGCACAACAGCTATCACGTGGGACAGATTGCAATGATCCGGCGCGCCTTGGGAGTCTGGCCTCCTCGCGGAGGCGGAGACACTTGGTAGCCCTGCGGCCTACGGCTTCATCCCCACGAATTCCGCCACACCACGCTCGTGCGTCGTCTCTTTGTAATAGAGGATCCGCAGCTTCGCGAAAGCCTTCAGCAGTTCGTTTGGCCGAAGGAGATGCATCGGATGGGAAGGTCCGCCAGAGAATTTCTGCTGCTCAAGTGTGTAGGTTTTGTAGATGAGCAGGCCGCCGCGCCGCAGAGACGCCATCAGCTTGGGAAAGATACTGCGTTGCAAATAGAAGAAGACCAGGATGAGATCGAATCGCTGACGCCCCGCCTCGAAATCTCTGAGATCTGCAATTCGAAAGTCGATCCGATGAGAAAGATCGTGCGCGTTCTCTCGCGCTTTCTCGACGCCCACCTCGGAAATATCGATCAAAGTGACCTGCCATTGCCGCCGTGCTAACCAGATGGCATGACGGCCAACACCTCCAGCGACGTCAAGCGCGGAGCCGGCGTTGCGAAAATCTGGCTGTATGTATTCGTCGAATGCGCTCACGAGGAGAGAGTCTGGCTGAAGTGAACTGTGCGTTCCGTCGCGGTAACGGCGGTTCCAGTTTTCTTTTTCGTTCGTGGTTTCGGCGCTCGTCATGTTGCGAAAATCAACTGTGCACGCGAAGCGCAATTCTAACTTGTCATCGTCACGCGAAGCTGTGATAGACTTCCGGGCCAACCGCAGCTTTCCTTCAAAATCGAACGGGCAGGCGGCGGAAGTGGGGCAAAATCACATAAAGACAGGGGAGGCTAGTGGATGGGCCTCGCGCTTCTGCTCGTAATCTGGCTGATCACTTTCTTTAGCACCTATTTCTTTGTGGCAAAAACCTGGTGGTTACCGGCCGGAGCTGCTGCGGCGGCGCCCTGGATCGACCATCAATTTGCCCTCACCTTTGTTCTGATGGGCATCATATTCGTCGCGGCGCAGGCGTCCTTGGGCTGGGTCGTGTGGAAATACCGCGACCAGGGTGCGGCCACCAAAGTCGATTACTCCCATGGCAACACGAAGCTTGAACTTGTCTGGACAACGTTGACCGCCGTTCTTTTTGTCGGTCTCAATCTGATGGGCAGCCATGTCTGGGCAAGCGAGCGCTTTGAGCCGGCGCACGAGGGCTCGGTGAAAGTGGAAGCAACCGGCCTGCAATTTGCCTGGTACTTCCGTTATCCCGGAATGGACAACACCTACGGCCGCACCAAGCCGGAACTGATCGATGCGTCCGCCGGCGGCGACGCCGCGGTCGGTCTGGACACAACCGATCCGGCTGCAAAGGACGACGTGGTCAGTGGCACCATGTACCTTCCGGTGAATCGCGAAGTTGACCTGACCCTGCGCGCGCAGGATGTGATTCACAGCCTTTTTATCCCGAGTATGCGCTTCAAGCAGGATGCGGTTCCGGGCCTGATCATTCACATGCATTTCACTCCAACGGAAACGGGTGACTACGAGATTGCCTGCGCCGAACTTTGTGGCCTGGGTCACTACAAGATGCACGGCATGCTGAAAGTGGTCAGTCAGGCAGACTTCGACAAATGGCTGGCGAGCAAGGAGGCAGAGAAACAGTAATGGCGACCTCGGGAGTGACTCACGCCCACGCGGCCCCACAAGGCTTCATTCGCAAATACATTTTCAGCCTCGATCACAAAGTTATCGGCATTCAGTATTTCTTCCTTGCTCTGGCAGCGGTCTTTGTTGGAATGTTCCTTTCGCTGCTGATGCGGATTCACCTCATCTGGCCGACCGCTCACCTGCCTATCTTCGGCGATATCAAACCCGAAACTTACCTGACGCTTCTGACCATGCACGGCACCATCATGGTCTTTTTTGTGCTGACCACGGCGCCGCAGAGTGGCTTCGGAAATTACTTCCTGCCGATCCAGATCGGCGCGCCGGACATGGCATTCCCCACGCTGAACATGCTGTCGTTCTGGACGACATTCGTTGCTTTCGTCGTGATGATCGCGGCCTTCTTCGTGGAAGGTGGCGCACCTCTACATGGATGGACCGGATACGCTCCCCTAAGCGCGTTGCAAGGCGCTGGTCCGGGTGAGCAGCTGGGCGCCGATCTCTGGATTACCAGCATCGCGATATTCTGCGCTGCGTCTCTGATGGGCGCGCTGAACTTCATCACTACGATTCTGGATCTCCGCGCCAAGGGCATGACATTGATGCGCATGCCGCTCACCTGCTGGGCGTGGTTCATCACGGCGATCCTCGGTCTGCTGGCGTTCGGAGTTCTGCTCGCCGCCGGCATACTCCTGCTGATGGACCGCAATTTGGGCACGAGTTTCTTCGTCCCCGGCGGGCTAAGCATCACCGGAAATCTGGTGAAGCACAACGGCGGGTCGCCGCTGCTCTGGCAGCACCTGTTCTGGTTCTTCGGACATCCTGAGGTTTACATCGCCATCCTGCCCGGCATGGGCGTTGCGTCGCAGTTGCTCTCAACGTTTTCGCGGAAGCCGATCTTCGGCTACAAGGCGATGGTGTACGCCATCATGGCGATCGGGCTCCTGGGATTTGTGGTATGGGGTCATCACATGTTCATGAGCGGCATGAGCCCGTACTCGGCCTTCGCTTTCTCGATCATGACCATGGCGATCGGCGTACCTTCGGCGATCAAAACGTTCAATTGGCTGGGCACGATTTACAAGGGTCGCGTGAAGTTCGACTCTCCGATGCTCTACGCCATCGGTTTCGTCTCGCTGTTTGTGTCGGGCGGACTGAGCGGCCCGTTCCTAGCGCAACCGGTGCTCGATATCCAGTTGCACGACACATACTTCGTGGTGGGCCACTTCCACCTGATCATGGGTGTGGCGGCGATCTTCGGGATGTTCGCCGGCACCTGTTACTGGTTCCCGAAGATGTTCGGCCGCATGATGAACGAGCGCCTCGGCCAGATCCACTTCTTTATTACGCTGATCGGCACCTACGCCATCTTCATGCCCATGCACTACCTGGGCATGGCCGGGCAGACGCGGCGCTATTCGCAATTCACTGAGGTTGCTTATCAGACCAAACTCATCCCGTTGCAAACCTTCATGACCTACGCCGCATTTGTCACGATTGGGGCACAGGCCATCTTTGTGTTCAATCTGTTCTGGAGCATGTGGAAGGGGCCGAAAGCCTCAGACAACCCGTGGAATTCCACCACCCTCGAATGGACAACGGCCACGCCTCCGCCGCACGACAACTTCGGTGGTCATACGCCGGTGGTCAATCATGGGCCGTATGAATACAGTGTGCCCGGCGCGCCCAGGGATTTCATCATGCAGACAGATCCTGCCGGCGTCGGAACGGGAGCGCACTAGATTCGGGTATGGCGACCTTGAGTCCAACTGCAGCAATCAAATATCCGCAGACCGGCCGCGGCGGTGGTGCGGGCGCACCGCCCACCTTCAGTGGGGGAGGCGGAGATCGCGGCGATGGCAATTCGCCGAACTACGGCGAACGGCTGCGGCGCGCTCGTCTCGGAATGACGATCGCCTTCGTGGCGATCACCATGCTATTCGTTTCGTTCACAAGCGCCTACATCGTGCGCAAGGGCCTGCCAAGTCTCGACGTCAGTACCAGCACGTACATCCACGAATGGATACCGGTTAACTTGCCGTTCGTGCTGCTGGCGATCAATACCCTGATCCTGCTGGTGAGCAGCGTGACCATGGAACTGGCGCGGCGGCAGATCACCCGTCAGGCCGCGTTGGCACCCGTGAAGTCGATCCCCGGAGTTTCGCTTGGCCTGGAGAAGCACTTCCCCTGGTTGGGCATCACCGTCGTGCTGGGCCTGGGATTTCTGATCGGCCAATGGGAAGCCTGGCAGGAACTGGCCGCGCGGGGCTTTTACGTGGCCACTAGCGCCAGCAGTTCGTTTGTATACCTGTTGACCGGAACGCATGCGGCGCATTTGATCGGGGGAATCGTTGCCTTGCTCTATGCGGCGATAACTTCCCTGCGCGACAAGCCGGTCGAGGCGCGGCGGATCGTCGTGGATGTGACCGCCTGGTATTGGCATTTCATGGCTTTGCTTTGGATCTACATTTTCGGTTTGATTGCAATCGCGCGTTAGCGACAAGGAGACATTGAAACGATGGCCGATGCCGCCGTCCACCATAACCTGGCAGGAGAGTTTGAGCCGTCTCTGTTTGGCGCTTACTCGAAGAAGATCGGGATGTGGCTGTTCCTGGCCTCCGATTCGCTGACCTTCGGGGCGTTGCTCTTCGCCTACAGTTACGGGCGCATCTCCAACCCCGCGTGGCCCACACCGTTTGCCAGAGAGAGCATCCTCAACGCCACCATCATGACTGCGTGCCTGCTCTCGAGTTCGTTGACCATGGTGCTCGGAGTGCTCGCCAGCCATCGCGGGGACAAAGGCGCCGTGCGCAACTGGCTCTTGGCGACAATGTTCTTTGGTAGCGCCTTCATCGTGCTGCACGGGATGGAGTGGACCAAGCTGATCGCCGAAGGTATGACGCCGTTCGCGAATCCTTGGGCCCCGGGCGTGCCCCAGTTCGGCGGGACGTTCTTCACGCTTACCGGCATGCACATGCTGCACGTGACGATCGGCGTGATCTATCTGGGCGTTGTCGCGCTGCGGAAGAAATTCCTGCCCATTCTGCTGGTGCTGTGGCTCGGCGGTTACTTGTTGATTCCCTCGACGAGCGTCTTCCACTATGGAATTCACGTGCTGCTGCTCGGCGCAATCGTTTCGGCGATGATCATGTTCCTGCATCCCAAAGACTACGATTCGCATGACGTCGAAGTCTCGGGCTTGTACTGGCACTTCGTTGACCTGGTGTGGATGTTCATCTTCCCCCTGGTGTATTTGATGTCGACAAAGATCGTGTAGCCGTTGTTTGCGGTTCTTGCTGTGACTTTGAAAATGGAGCGTTGAATGCACAACATCGCACACACCGACGAAGGCAAGGGCCAATACTTCTGGGTATGGGGAGCGCTGCTGTTTCTAACGGCGGTCGAGGTCGTGCTGGCCTACGAACAGGTACTGACCCCTTTGCACATGCTGGAAGTACTGATGGTCCTCTCGGTCGTCAAGGCGGCGCTGATCATCGCCTACTTCATGCACCTGAAGTTCGAAGTCCCGATCATGCGATTTCTGTTGATGGCATCGATAGTGATCTGCCTGTGCCTGATGTGCATCTTCTTTGCGGACGCCGCTCGAATTTTGTCGTTGGGAGTCAGGTGAAGCTTTAACTGAATATTCAACTATGAAACGCCTCGCGTGCCTCGGATTCCTCGTTGCTCTCTACGCTGCTCCCGCCTTCGGCCAGGGATGCGCCATGTGCTACTCGACCGCAGCCGCAGCCAGCAAGGACGGGCAGCGAGCCGTCAACAAGGCCATCCTTGTCATGCTGGTACCGACGCTGGGATTCATGACATTGGGTATTGGCGCGGCGCGGCAGTACAGCAAGAAGCGGGACCAAGAGCAATCCCAGGACTAACTCGAGTTGTGCTCGAATCTTGCGCTCGCCATTCCGAACGCAACTAATCCTATTCTGTCCCTGTCACGCTGCTTCTTCGTTCCATGAGCACAGTGTCCCGCCACCGGCCGTGCATGCACCCTATTTTTTCGCGGGTGCCCACGATCCGGAAACCGCACTGTTTATGAAGTTCGATGCTGGCCTTATTTTCCGGAAAGATTCCTGCTTGCAACGTCCAGATACCGTGGCTCTCTGAAGCCTCTACCAGCGCGGTCAGCAGCTTGAATCCTATGCCTTTGCCCCGAGCCTGCTCCGCGATGTACACACTAACCTCGGCCACTCCGGCGTAGACCTCCCGCCTCGAAACGGGGCTGAGAGCTGCCCATCCAAGAACCCGCGTGGTCGCTTTGGCTGTTAACCGACAAGACGGCAAGTGCCCGGCATTCCACTGCTCCCAATCGGGAGCGGACTGCTCAAATGTAGCCTGCCCTGTTGCGATCCCCTCTTGATAGATGGCGCGGACCGCATCCCAATCGCCCGGGGCCATATCCTCAATCACGACGGCGTCTTTCGAGTTCATCGCAACGATTGTAACTTTTCAATGGCGCACTAAGATCACCGCGCTGGATGTGCGGCCGATAGCTTGAGTTTTGGCCGTTTGAGCGCACTCTCACTCTACCTCTATAATAGAAAGATTCCCTCCCCCTCGCGGACCCAACTGGAGGCCCCGGCTCACGGGAAGAGCCTTCTGAAAGCGAGAAACGAGGGCTGGGTGGTCCCTTTTACGGATGTCCACGGAAACCATAGTCGTTCGCGGCGCGCGCGTCCATAACCTTAAGAACATCGACTTCGAGATCGCCCACAACGCTTTGACGGTCGTCACGGGCGTGTCGGGGTCAGGCAAATCGTCGCTCGCCTTCGATACCATTTACGCGGAGGGCCAGCGGCGCTACGTGGAGTCCCTCTCCGCGTACGCTCGGCAGTTTCTCGAACGGATCGAGAAGCCGGACGTAGACCTGATCGACGGCATCGCACCTGCAGTCGCCATCCGCCAAAAGAATACGACTCGCAATCCCCGCTCGACTGTGGCCACCGCCACGGAAATCTTCGACTACCTGCGACTGCTCTTTGCCCGCGTCGGCCGCACTTATTGCCTCAACTGCGGCAAGGAAGTGAAGAAAGACACGGTCGACGAAGTTGCCAATGCGATTCTTGCGCTCGGCGAAGGCACACGCCTCAACGTTCTCTTCCCGCTCACGGCAACAGCCCTAAGCCCGGAGGAGAAGGAGCAGAAAAAAGGCCGCGGCAAGAAGAGCAAGTCTGCCCAGCCTGAACCTCCCGGCGAGGCTCTGAAATTACGGCTGTTTGACCTGCGGCAGCGTGGGTTCAACCGCCTATATCAGGGCGGACAGATATACGAGTTTTCGACGCCGGAATCGCTGCTGGACGTCAATTTCAGCGAGCCAGTGTTTCTGCTCGTTGACCGCCTCGTGGTCTCTCCCGATGGCCGTGCTCGTATCGTGGATGCAGTGGAGATCGCGTATCGGGAGGCAGGCGAAGTCATCTTTGAGACTGTCCCCCGCGATGGTGAGACGCACCAGCGGTACCGCTATTCTCAGCGTTTCGAATGCAAGACGTGTGGCTTGCGCTACGAAGAGCCCGAGCCGCGCCTGTTCTCCTTCAACAATCCTTACGGCGCATGTCCGCGCTGCCAGGGCTTCGGAAACACCATCGACTTCGACCTCGATCTCGTTATACCCGACAAGTCGAAGACGCTGAATGAAGGCGCGGTCGAACCTTGGACGAAACCGAAGTACAAGCCCTTGCTTACTGAACTCAAACGATTTGCGCGGCAGGCAGGGATTCCCGCGGATGTGCCGTGGTCGGAACTCGACCCCGAACACCAGAGACTAGTCATCGATGGCGAGGGTAAGTTCCCCGGTGTGCGCGGCTTCTTCAATCACCTGGAACGAAAAAAATACAAATTGCACGTTCGTGTTTTCTTAAGCCGCTATCGCGGATACTCGCTGTGTTCCACGTGCGGCGGCGCTCGTCTCCGGCAGGAGGCGCGGCAGGTAAAGATCGCGGGCAAGGATATCTGCCAGGTCTGCAGGATGACTGTGGAAGGCGCGCTGCAGTTCTTTGAAGGTTTGAGTCTTTCGGTACAGGAAGCCGTAATCGCAGAAAAGTTGCTGGACGAAATTCGCGAGCGGCTACGGTTCCTGAACGACGTGGGACTCGAATACCTGACCCTGGATCGCCTTTCCTCGACGTTGTCCGGCGGCGAAGCGCAGCGAATACAGCTTGCCACATCGCTCGGTTCGCGTCTGGTGGGCACACTGTATGTTTTGGATGAACCTTCGATCGGACTGCACACTCGCGATACGCATCGGTTGATCAAGATCCTTCACGATCTCCGGGACTTAGGGAATACGATTCTCGTGGTCGAGCACGATCCTGACATCATGCGAGCTTCCGACCGCATCCTCGACCTCGGGCCGGGCGCAGGCGAACATGGCGGAAAAGTAATTGCCACTGGCACCTACGACGAAATTCGGGGGAACCCCGCGTCCCTGACCGGCCGCTACTTATCCGAAGACCTGCGCATTCAGTTGCCTCCCGCGCGGCGCCAGCCGGGACGCCAGGTGATCCAGATCTGCGGCGCTCACGCCCATAACCTCAAGAATATCGATCTCACAATTCCCTTAGGAATATTGGTCGCGATCACCGGCGTATCAGGTTCAGGCAAGTCCACGCTGCTGCACGACGTGCTCTATCAGTCGCTGGCGGCGGCTAAGAAGCAAACCGACGCTAATCCAGCCTCGGCACAAGTGAAGAGCATCGAGGGCGATGACTACATCGACGGCGTTGTTCTTGTCGATCAGTCGCCCATCGGACGCACACCCCGATCTAATCCGGTCACTTACATCAAGGCGTTCGACGCTATCCGCGAGCTATTCGCTTCCCTGCCCGAGTCTAAAAAGCGTGGGTTCACGGCCGGGCACTTCTCGTTCAACATTCCCGGTGGACGCTGCGAGAACTGCCAGGGCGACGGCACGGTGACGGTCGAGATGCAGTTTCTGGCGGACGTAGAATTGATCTGCGAAGAATGTAAGGGCACACGTTACAAGCCTGAAGTCCTGGAGGTTCGATACAAGGGCAAAAACATCCATGACGTCCTCAACCTGACGGTGAAAGAGTCACTTAAGTTCTTCGCCGAGGTGAGCAAGATTACTGAGAAACTGCGCGTTCTCGAAGAGGTCGGCCTCGGCTATCTGCGGCTTGGGCAATCCGCAACCACACTGTCGGGTGGCGAGGCACAACGTATGAAGCTTGCCGCCCACCTGCAACCCGCAGCCCGCGACATCGGGCGGCCCCCAGCGGGCGGAGACCGTGCAAGAAGACGCCAGCGCCTGCTCTACATTTTCGACGAACCTACCACCGGGCTCCATTTCGACGATGTAAGCAAACTCCTTTCGTCCTTCCGCCGTCTAATTGATGCAGGGGGATCGATTGTCGTGATCGAGCACAATCTGGAGGTCATCAAGACGGCTGACTGGGTAATCGACCTGGGCCCGGAAGGAGGTGACCGGGGTGGGTATGTGGTCGGATACGGGCCCCCGGAGACGATCGCGGAAATTCCGAATTCCTACACGGGAAAGTATCTCGCTCGCGTCCTAAATGGCGATGGCCGCAACAATGGAAAGAAATAGCTGGATTCGAGTGGCTGCGGGGGTCCTTCTCGGCTGCCCAGCCTTCTTGTTTGCTCAAAATACAGGCCAGACAATCCGGCATCATCGCGAGATCGTCGAAGACGACGCCCAAACTAAGGCGCTAGCTGCCGCCGAAGCCGCCATCGAAAAGCGCGACTTTGCAACCGCAGAGCCGCTGCTGAAGCAGATTACGGAGAAAGATCCCGCCAACTACCAGGCTTGGTTTGACCTGGGTTTCGTCTACAACGCTCAGAGCAAGACCGAAGACTCGATCAACGCTTACCGGAAATCCGTGGCAGCGAAGCCGGACGTATTCGAATCCAACCTCAACCTCGGTCTCATGCTGGCAAAACAGGGCCAGCCTGATACCGCGACCTTCCTGCGGGCGGCAACCAAGCTCACTCCGACCGATCGTCGCGAAGAGGGCCTGGAACGCGCCTGGTTATCGCTGGCCCAGGTCCTTGAGAAAACCAAGCCGGAAGATGCTCTGGAGGCATACCGGCAGGCAGCCGCGCTCTCGCCAAAGGATCCCGAACCCCACATCGCCGCCGGACTGCTGCTGGAGCGCCAGAATCAGTTCGCGGATGCCGAGAAGGAATACCGGCAAGTTCTCGCTCTGGACCCACAGTCCGTGGAGGCCGCAACCGCTTTGGCCAACATCTACATGCGGGCTCAGCGCTTTTCCGACGCGGAACAGATGTTGCGTGCGCTCAGTGCTCAACGGCCAAACGACGCCGCGCTCCACACGCAGCTGGGACGGGTACTCGCCGCACAGGGAAAGAACACCGATGCCATTACAGAGCTGGAAGGCGCATTGAAAGCGACACCAAATGACACCGCCACACAGCGCGACCTTGCCGATCTTTACAAGACCGCAGGAAAGTACGAACAGAGTGAAGCACTTTACCGTGGCTTGGTCGCGGCCAAACCGAAGGACGCGGACCTGCGCCAGTCCCTGGGCCAGGTGCTGATGAAGGAAAAGAAGTTGGCGGAGGCCCAAAAGGAATTATGGATCGCCAGCCAACTGAAGCCGGATTCCACGGGAATCCTTGCCGATCTCGCCGCCGCGGCGCAGGCGAATCACAACTACCAACTGTCTATTGAAGCTCTGGATAAGGCCGCCAAGCTTTTTCCGGAACCCCCAGCGGTTTACTATTTTCTTCGCGCCACGGCGTACGATAATTTGCGAGACTATAAGCAAGCCGCCTTGAACTACCACTCGTTTCTGCAGATGGCCAATGGGAAGTTTCCAGAGCAGGAGTGGCAGGCCCGGCATCGCTTGATCGCCATCGAGCCCAAAAAACGATGACTACGCGCTTTATCTTAGTGCTGTCGCTACTTCTAGCTGTCGCCCTGCCCGTGTGGGCCAAGAAAGAGGAGACGTTGGAGGAGTTGAAGGCGCGCGCCGACGCCGCGAGTCTCGATGAGCGACCCGGAGTTTGCGTGCGGGTGGCGGAGATTCAGGTTGAGGCTGCGGACAAACTCTTCACCGACGGTAAGCCCGACGAAGCTCGAAACGCCCTTTCAGACGTAGCCACCTACTCGGAAAAAGCCGGAGACGCCGCGGTGAAGTCCGGCAAGAAACTCAAACCAACTGAGATCGCGATCCGCAAGATGGCCCATAGGCTGCGTGACATCAAGAGAACGCTGGCATTCGAGGATCAGGGCGCCGCTCAGGAAGTGGTCGACCGGCTGGAACGCATTCGTACCGATCTCCTCGCCAAGATGTTTGGCAAGGGGGAAAAATGAGGCGCTTCTGCCGGTTCGCTGGCCTCGGCCTGATCTTGTTCACCGGCGCTGTCCTTGCCGCTCCCCGACACGATCCCTTGACCCCGCCCGAAATCGACCAACTACGCGACACCGCGGTCGAGCCGGAGCTTCGTCTGCCCCTTTACGTAAAATTCGCGCGCGCCCGCCTGGATTCGCTGGAGCAGATGCGCGTTGATCCCAAGACTACCGAGCGCGCCCTGAAGACCCACGATCAGCTGGAAGATTTTCTCGCGGTCTATGACGAGCTGAACGACAACATCGACACTTATCTTGGGCGTAAGGACGACATTCGCAAGCCCCTGAAGGCCGTAATCGAGGCGGATACCGAATTCCAGGCGAAATTGCGCGCACTGAAGAATGCTGCGGGTATCTCTGCTGAGGAGGCCAAGCAATACGAATTCGTGCTCAACAACACGCTCGATACGGTCGACACTAGCGCCGACGACCACAAAAAACTGCTTGTCGAACAGGAAGAAGCCGCCAAGCACAAGAAGGCCCAAAAACAGGATCGAAGCCAACGGCAGGAATGATTCCCTGATCTGCGAGGCGTGACCAGTCGGGGACCGGCGGCTTGCCTATTCAGCGACCCGTGCTAATCTACCCACAAGGTGAGAGAAGGGCTCCTCGAAATCTTCCAGGAAAGCTACCGCGAATTGCGGCCACGCGCTCCGCTGCCTGAATTAGAGGTTCGATTTTTTGCGTTTGCCAATGTCAACAACACGATCCGGCTTCGCGAGGGCAAGCTGTTAGTGCGTCTCTCTGACCTGCTGGCGGGAGCCCCGGAATCCGTTCTCCGGGCAATCTCCCACATCCTTCTGGCTAAAATTTATCGCCGGCCGATCGAAGGCACGCACGCAGCGCGGTACCGGAAATACGTGGGCAGCCACGAGATCGCCCGCAAGGTGCATCTCGTGCGGCAGATAAGGGGCCGTAAGCGGCTGGAAGGAGCACAGGGAGGCTCTTACGACCTGGATGCGATTTTTGAAGAGCTGAACTCTCGTCATTTCCACGGTCTGCTTGCCCGGCCGCGTATGGCTTGGAGCCGCGACCACGCGCGGCATAGTCTGGGACACTACGATCCGGCGCATAATGCTATCGTGGTCAGCCGGATATTCGACCACCCGAAGGTCCCCCGTTACGCAGTCGAGTACATCGTTTATCACGAAATGCTGCACTTGAAGCATCCTGTGCGGCTGCGCGGCAGCCGGCGCTGTGTCCACCCGCCGGAGTTTGTGGCGGAAGAGAAGCTCTTCCCTCACCTGGACGATGCCAAGAGATTCCTCAAGCAGATGTAGCGGGTGCCGAAGAGAAATCCTCCGTGCCTTCAAGCGTCAGAAGCCAGCGCCCCCAGCACTCTGGTTCCCGTTCACCCGCTGTTTTTCCCCTTGTGATGCAAATCACGTCCGGCTGTGACCCCGCGCGTTGACGGTGGGCAGGGGGGAGAATATCCTCTTGATAGTGAAATTGAAATTCATTTTCAAAATCAGAAAGAGCGCTTTTTCATGCTGCAAGCCTTCATCATAACCCTCCGCGAGGGCGTCGAAGCGGCCCTGATCGTGGGCATTACCCTGGCCTACCTGGCCAAAATAGGGCGCAACGATCTGCGCAAGTCGGTCTATACCGCCCTGGCCGCCGCCTTTGCCGGCAGCATCGGCCTGGCCGTGCTCCTGGCCCGCACGCGGTGGAATCAGGACATCTTTGAGGGCTGGATCATGCTGGCCGCCGCCTTCTTCGTCGTCACTATGATCATCTTCATGATGAAGACCGGCCGCAAGCTGAAAGGTGAGATCGAAGGCAAGGTAGGCCTGCTCGCGGGCGAAGGCTCGCACATCGGCCTGTTCCTCTTCGTCTTTCTGATGATCCTGCGTGAGGGGTTTGAGACGGTTCTGATCCTCTCCGCCGTCTCTCTCAATTCGACAGAGCTTCTGAGCTTCCTGGGCACGCTCGCGGGCGTGATCGTTGCCATCCTGTTCGGCGTGATGTTCGTGAAGGGCAGCGTGCGCATCAATCTGCCAAAGTTTTTCCGCGTGACCACTGTCATTCTCTTTTTCGTCGCAGCGCAACTCGTCATTTCCGGATTGCATGAGCTTTCTGAAAACGGGGTGCTTCCCTCTTCTCGCGGAGAGATGGCGATCATCGGGCCCATCGTCCGCAACGATCTCTTCTTCTTTGTGACGATTCTCGCCCTGGCGGCGCTCATGGTCCTCTTCGAAGTAAAACGGCGTGAGCCCGTACCGGATACTCTGAAAGGCGCGGCTCGGCGCAAGGCCTTGTGGAGCGCCCGTAAGGAACGGCTATGGATGGTCGCACTCTACGCCAGTTCGTTCCTCTTCATCACGCTGGTGACGGCCGAATTCATCTACGCCAAGAGCGTCAGCGCACTCTCACCGGCCACAGCGGTGACGTTTGTGGACGGCAAGGTTACGATTCCGCTGGCGCAGGTCTCAGACGGCGATCTGCACCGTTACGCGGCGCAAGAAAATGGCATGGAGGTTCGCTTCTGGCTGTACCAGAAACCCGACGGCAAGGTGACAAGCGTGTTCGACGCCTGCGAAATCTGCGGGCCGGTGGGCTTCTACAAAGGCCCCAACGGAGTCGTCTGTAAGAACTGTGCCGCTCCCATTAACGGACAATCTGTCGGCATGGCGGGTGGATGCAATCCGATTCCGTTGAAAGCTCAGGTAACATCCGACTCTGTCGTGATCACTGAAGCCGACGTCGCGGCAGGAAGCAAGTTCTTCGAGCAGAAATAGCATGTTCGTGCGCATCGTCTACGAATCGTTCCGGCGGCAGAAGCGTCGCAAGCTTCTTGCGGGCGTAGCGGTCACTCTGGGTGTGGCGGTGGCCACCGCGATGATTGCGGTCGCTACCGATATCGGAGACAAGATCAATCGCGAATTGCGCAGTTACGGCGCAAACTTGCTGGTGACTCCACAAGAAGACACTCTTGACGTCGAAATTGGCGGGGTCAACCTGAAACCGCCGAGCGATGGCGCCTTCCTGAACGAAGCCGATCTCCCCAAGATTCGCGGGACATTCTGGCACCATAACATTGTGGGCTTTTCCCCGATGCTGGCGGTGACGGCAAGCGTGGGTACCCCTGCAGACTCGAAAAACGTCACAGTGCTAGGCACGTACTTTTCCAAGCAACTAAAGTTCGGCAAAGAAGATTTTGTGACCGGCGTGACGATCACTCACCCCTGGTGGAAGGTAGCTGGTGCATGGCCGAACGACAATTCTGACGACGTTTTGCTGGGCAAACGCCTGGCACAAAAGCTGGGGCGTAACGCGGGAGATACGCTCGAACGTCGCGGGCCGCCAGGCTCGAATCAGCGGCCTGCTCTCAACCGGCGGCATTGAGGATGATGAAGTCGTCGCGCCTTTGGCTCTCGCACAAAGCATTCTGGGCAAGCCAGGCGTGGTGCGGCGAATCTACGTGAGCGCCCTGACCAAACCCGAAGACGCTTTGGCGCGCCGCGACCCCAAGACCATGAACCCGGAGCTTTTCGATCGCTGGTACTGTTCGCCGTACGTGCAATCGATCGCATATCAACTCCAGGAAACAATTCCCCACTCGCATGCCGAGCAGATTCGCCAGGTCGCTCAGAACGAAGGCACCATACTTTCCCGCATCAAAGGCCTGATGCTGCTGGTCACGCTTGCAGCATTGTTCGCATCCGCCCTGGCGGTTTCTGCCGCGATGGCTACTGCGATCTTTGAACGCCGTGCCGAAGTCGGCCTGATGCGAGCTCTGGGTGCCGGGAGCGTGGCTGTTGCCTTCGTCTTCCTGGCCGAGGCCACCTTACTGGCCTTGTTTGGTGGGCTTGCTGGATTTGCCGCAGGCGCAATCCTGGCGCGCGAGATCGGGCGCTCGATTTTCAATTCGCAAATCACGATCCAGCCAGTGCTCCTGCCTTTTATCCTCGCGATCGCCGTGGTCGTGACCTTTGCGGGGAGCGTGGCTGCCATCCGGCGCGCCGTGCGTTTCGATCCAGTGTTTGCGCTGCGAGGTGAAGCATGACCTCCCATGCCTCGCAACTCGCACCGGGAAGCGTTGCTCAGCGTCGTGCAAACGCTCCACACCAGTCCATGTTCATTCGCATGTTGATCAGAGCCGCAGTCCTGCGCCGTGGTCGGGCTGCCTCTGCCCTTCTGGCCATGGTGGTAGCCGCGGCGGTCTCCACAGCCATGATGAACCTGTACGTCGATGTGCAGGCCAAGTTGCGAAGTGAGTTCCGGAATTACGGCGCGAATGTCGTTATCGTCAGGAAAGATGGCGGCCCGTTGCCGGCGGGCGCCCTGACGCAGGTCGAGAACGCCCTGGGTGAGCACGGAATCGCAGTTCCCTTGGCTTACGTCGTGGCACGCACCAGCGATGGTCAATCCGTAGTGGTAGCGGGCACCGATTTCGTTCGAGTGAGAGAGTTAGATCGCTGGTGGAAGGTGAGCGCCTGGCCTTCGGCGTCGCGAGAAGCGCTGGTTGGGACTCGTGCGTCTGCGGTGGTAAGCAGCCAAGGTAAGCCGTTCGACATGAGCTTTCAAGGTCGCACTATTCACCTGACCCCGGCCGGCACGCTCGAAACGGGCGCGGCTGAGGACAGCCGTATCTATCTTTCGATGGCCGATTTCCTGGCCTGGACCGGCGTGCAACCCTCCACCATCGAAGTCGCAGCCACCGGTTCGCCGGAAGAAGTAAACACAGCCATGCGGCAGCTTGCTCAGGCTCTTCCCGGCGCAGAGGTTCGTCCTGTACGGCAGATCATGGAGGGCGAGGCGCGCGTGCTGAACAAGACACGGGCTACGCTTCTGGCGGCAACCGTACTCATCATCCTGACAGCCGCCCTGTGCGTGCTGGCGACGCTGATCGGCTGGGTATTCGACCGGCGGCGTGACTTCGCCATCATGAAGGCCTTAGGCGCGTCGGAGAGACTACTCAATGGCTTCTTCGCCGCAGAAGCGGCCGCTTTGGGCGTAGTAGGGGCGGCACTCGGATACCTGATCGGTGTGGGAGTTGCTGCATGGATCGGCCGGGTAAATTTCCACGCTCCTGTGACACCGCGGATCAGCGTTTTACCCTGGATAGTTGTGGGAAGCGTAGCAGTCGCATTGCTTTCTGCAGTCGTACCCATTGGCTTATTGCGGCGCGTGCAGCCTGCGACTATTCTGAGAGGCGAATAGGATGATCAAGCTCAAGGGTGTCAGCAAGCTGTATCCGGCCAAAGCCGAAGTGAACGGCGCGAACGGTGCGGTCATCCGCGCGCTGGACAACATCTCCCTCTCCGTCGAGCCCGGCGAATGGCTGGCCATGATGGGCCCCTCGGGCTCCGGCAAGAGCACCCTCGTGAACCTGATCGGCTGCCTCGACCGTCCTACGTCTGGCGAAATCTGGCTCGACGGGCAGGAGGTCGCCCAGATCTCAGGCAGCGAACTGAATCGCGTGCGGGCGGAGAAGATTGGATTCGTTTTCCAGCAGTTTCACCTGATTCCCTACCTCACTTCGGTCGAGAACGTGATGCTCGCGCAATACTTCCATAGCATGACCGACCAGCAGGAAGCGCTCGATGCCCTTGAACGCGTGGGGCTGAAGGATCGCGCGCATCATTTGCCCTCGCAGCTTTCCGGTGGCGAGCAGCAGCGGGTGTGCATCGCGCGGGCGCTGATCAACGACCCCAAGATCGTGCTCGCCGACGAACCCACCGGCAACCTCGACGCCCAGAACGAGGAGATCGTGCTTCGCCTGCTGCGCGAACTGCACCAGCAGGGTCGGACGATCATCATGGTGACCCACGATCCCGTCGTGGCCCGCCTGGCGGATCGCCGAATCGAACTGCATCATGGAAAGATTGCCATCCAGGAAGTCTTCTCCATGGCCGACGAGGAGCAATTTGATGAGGTCCTCGAAGAGCTTTACGTCCTGAACGAGCACGGCGAACTGGCCGAGATTGGTCGCATGGAAGTGCACGGCGCTTTGCCGGTGAGCATTGCGGTGGAAAAAATGATGGACATGGGCTTTGTCACGATGGCTCCGCATCCACCCGAGCCACACCAGCACAAGCCGTTCGTGAATCCTTGCCACGACGCGCTGAAGCCGTCAGGCGTGTCGACCGGCGACGGCAGCATGATTGTCGAATTGACGGCGCGCGGCTACCAACGCGCAGCCGACATCATCCGGCGCCATCGCCTCGCGGAACGCTTGTTTACCGACAGCCTGGCGATGGATAGCGAAACCGAAATCGAGCAGCAGGCCTGCAAGTTCGAGCACATTCTCTCACCGGGCGCCACCGACAAGATCTGTTCTTTCCTCGATCACCCGCGAACTTGCCCGCACGGGGCAGCAATCCCTCCGGGGCCGTGCTGTGGCAGGGCGGCAGATGCGGCGGCGTTTTCCGGTGTGCTCTCCCAGAGAAAATAATGACGCACTACGAGTCCGTACTGGAATGACGGCAGTTACTCGCCTCGGAACCCTCGCTGTGTTCAAATGTGATTATCCCAATGACCACCCGCCGTCCCACCATCGGTGTTTTCGATTCCGGAGTTGGCGGTCTCACCGTCCTTAAAGCTTTACTTGAACTAGTTCCGTACGCTGACTACCTGTATTTTGGCGACACCGCTCGCCTCCCCTACGGCTCGAAGTCGGCAGAAACCGTGGCGCGATATGCCCTTGGAGCTTCTGATTATCTCCAGCAGCACGGCGCTGAGATGCTGGTGATCGCCTGCAACACGGCGACGGCTCTTGCCCTGCCCCAGATCACGCAGGCGTCGAACGTCCCGGTCGTCGGTGTAGTGGAACCGGGGGCAGAGCAAGCGTCCATCTCGAGCAAGAACCGGAAGGTTGTCGTGATCGGGACCGAGGCCACAGTGAGCAGCCATGCCTATCAGCGCGCACTCAAAGTGCGCGGCGTGGAGGCGAAAGAAAAAGCTTGTCCATTACTTGTACCGCTCGTGGAAGAAGGATGGGTCGACCATCCTGTGACGGAGCAGGTCGCCCGGATCTACTTGGATGAGGCCTTTGCCGACGGATATGGACCCGCGGATGTGCTGGTTCTCGGTTGCACTCACTACCCGCTGCTCAAGCCGCTCCTCCATCGAGTCGCGCCCAAGCATGTGACCATTGTGGACTCGGCTCACTCGACGGCACAATCCGTCGCACGCCAATTGCAAGCCGCGCCCATCTCGATTCCCACCGATCCCGAGCGCCGCGCCCATCAACGCTTGAGATTCTTTGCCACTGATTCTGTCGAGAAATTCAAGAGATTGGGTGCGAGTTTCCTTGGATTTCCCATCGAAGACGTACAGCATGTCGACCTGAAGGAATAAGCAGCAAAGCATCGCCGCACAAGGTTACGCGCAAAAGAAAAGCGGCCACAAGTGTGGCCGCTTATTTCAACAAAAGAATCTGGCTCAGTAGAGCCGGAAACTTACCTCGACGTTGATCTGCACCGAGACCGGCTTGCCGTCTTTCATCGCCGGCTCAAACTTCCACTGCTTCACGGCCTCGATCGCCTTCTCGTCCAAGCCAAGCCCTAACGTTCTCGCAATCTTGATATCGCGGGGGCGGCCATCTGCTCCCACGATCAGCCAGAGAACGCAGGTTCCCTGAAACTTGGCTTTGCGTGCCTCTTCCGAATACTCAGGATCCGGCGTGAACACCGCTCGCGGCGCCGATACGCCACCGCCAACACGAAATACACCGCCACCCGTACCACCTCCGCGGCCCGGACCGAAGCCCGGTCCTTCGCCGGAACCAACTCCGCCGCCATTACCGGAGCCAATGCCGCCACCCGAGCCTGTGCCGTTTGACGGAGGTCCCGAAGGCAGATGCGACAGGGGGTCGCCCAGGTTGGGCATATTGTTCGTCGCCAGGTGTACCTCAGGCGGAATCACAATCGTCGGCTCAGCGGTGAGTTTGGGATGGTCATTGCGCACGACCATTGCCGGCGGAGTAATTTGCTCCATCGAAAACTTGGGAAGCTTGCCTTTGGGAGCCTGGAACTTGTCGCGATCGCCGCCACCACCACCACCGCCCGCTTGAGTCTTCGAAGGCTGCAGGGTTGGCATGTCATCGGGCGCGATCAGCGTCACCGTCTCGGCCGGCTTGGTGATTTGCGTTACCATGCGGCGGCCCAGCAAGCCACCGCCAACCAGCGCGCCGATGGCAAGAACGTGCACCGCAGCCGAACGGTACGCGGCCGGCTTCTTGTAGTTGTAATCCCCCCAAATATCTTTGACCGGAACCGGCTTCGACGTCAGGACTAGCGGTGGCAGCTTCTTGGGAAAGAAGAATTCGTCGAGACCGCGGAACAGAGACTTCCAGATGGGCTCATCGATGGTGCCTTCGGGCAGCAACAGGTGCAACTCGGGCTCGCCATTGGGGGGAATTGAGGGGCGCGGCGGCTCCATGTTTGTTGACATAAAGAAATGAACCCGAACTGTAAGCCCTTTCTGTCTAGAAAATGTGACCCGCTTAACGGGAAGCAACTGCGGGGCCAGGAAATCGTCGGCTTACATCCTCCGATCGCAGCTGATGTGCTCAGCCTGCAACGAGATAGTCTGCCGCCTACACCTTGCTTCCCAAAGCGTTAGATGCCGAAAACACTACTCTGGTCGAAAATTGTACACGCTTTTTGTAATCAGTCTACAGTACTTTTCCAATACCTCAAGTATCACTACCTCCGCGGCTTTTGCCAACCTGATGGACGCCTTCCCAACCCTCCCTATAATGAAAAAAATCAATTATTTGGGAGAGACCAACCGAGTGCCGCTCGATCTGAAATCTACCATCAATCTGCCCCAAACCGACTTCCCAATGAAGGCCAACCTGCCTCAAAACGAGCCCAAAATGCTGGCCAAATGGGAGAAACCGGAGGTTTATGACCGAATTCGCGCAGGTCCGCAAGGGCTCGCCTAGCTACGTTTTGCACGATGGTCCTCCCTACGCGAATGGCCCGATCCACCTCGGCCACGCCCTGAACAAGTGTCTGAAGGACTTCATCGTCAAGTCGAAGACCATGGCGGGGTTCGACTCCCCCTACGTCCCCGGATGGGACTGCCACGGCCTGCCGATCGAGATCAAAGTTGACCAGCAACTGGGCGGCAAGAAGCTGCAGATGAAGCCGCTCAGACGTCCGTCTGGAATGCCGAAAGTACGCCGAGAAATTTCTAAATCTGCAGCGCGAGCAGTTCAAGCGCATCGGCGTGTTCGGGCGGTTTGACGATCCCTACTCCACCATGACGCCGCAGTATGAGTCGGTCGTGCTGTCGACGCTCTACACATTTTTCGAGAAGGGATTTGTCTATAAGGGACTGCGGTCCGTCTACTGGTGCATCCACGATCAGACCGCGCTGGCGGAAGCCGAAGTTGAATATGAGAACCACACCAGTCCCACAGTTTGGGTGAAATACGCCCTGTCGGGCGATCCGGCAACATTTGACCCAATCGCTCGCTGGCAAGAAAGTTTCTACCATAATCTGGACTACAACTCCCTGGACGTTGCCTGCCAGCATGGCGGTGGCTTTTCATCCTGACGAGGAGTATGTAGCACTCGAATCCGGCAGAGAGGTTTACATCGTCGCCGAGAAATTGGCCCAGGAATTCTCGCGGAGAAGTCGGGCTTACTGGAGCGAAGGTCGATCTCCCGTTTTCCCGGAAGAAGCTCGAGCATGCGTCAATTCTGACCATCCGTTTCTTCCGGACGCAAGGTTCCTGGCGTTCTCGCCGACTACGTCACCATGGACACGGGTACCGGCGTGGTTCATACCGCGCCTGCCCACGGTGCCGACGACTTCGCCACCGGCGAGAAGTACAAGATCGACCTGACATAGCAACGTGGACGAAGGCGGGTCATCATGCGAAACGGACTCCCGGAATACGACGGGCTACAGGTTTTCAAGGCCAACGCTTCCATCATCGAGTTGCTAAAGCGCGCGGCGTGCTGATGCACACGGAGAAGATGGAACATTCCTACCCTCACTGCTGGCGCTGCCACAATCCGGTCATTTTTCGCGCCACTGAGCAGTGGTTCATCTCCATGGAAACGCCGATGGAAGCTGGCACGTTGCGGAGCCGCGCTCTCGAGGAAATCAAGAAGGTGAAATGGGATCCGGCGTGGGGTGAAGATCGCATCTCCAACATGATGGCCACGCGCCCCGACTGGTGCATCTCGCGCCAGCGCATCTGGGGCGTGCCCATCGCAGTCTTTCTCTGTGAAGGATGCGGCAAGCCGCTGAATGATCCGGCAATCAACCGCGCGTAGTGGAACTTGTTTCGCGAGTGGGCGCGGATGCCTGGTACACGCCAGAAGCGGACGCCTTGACTCATTGGGGCGCAAGATGCGGCCGACTGCGGTGGCGACAAGTTGACCAAAGAGAATGGACATCCTCGATGTGTGGTTCGAATCTGGATGTAGCTACGTGGCGGTCTCGGGGCACGAGCCGAACCTGCCCTGGCCGTCGGATCTATACCTTGAAGGCGGCGACCAATATCGAGGATGGTTCATGTCTTCGCTGCTGTGCGCGATGGGCGACAAGGAGCGCGCCTCCGTATCAAATGGTCGCTACCAGTGGCTGGACACTCGACGAGCAGGGCCGTGCCATGTCCAAGTCGCTCGGCAACGGCGTTGATCCGGTGGACATCGCCGAGCGCATGGGCGGCGAGATCGTGCGCCTGTGGGTAGCTTCGGTCGACTTCCGTGAAGATGTCACCTGTTCCGAACATCTGATGCAGCGTGTTGCCGGAAAATTATCGCAAGATCCGCAACACTTTTCGCTACATCCTGGGGAATCTCAGCGGTTTTGATCCACGAGTTGGAAGCCGTTGCCGTTCGAGCAGATGGAAGCCATCGACCAGTACATGCTTCGGCAAACGACGGAGGTCTGCCGAACAAGTGCAGCGCTGGTACGCCGAGTTTGCGTTCCACAAGATCTACCATCGCGTAAATCATTTCTGCGTCGTGGAGCTGAGCGCCTTCTATTTCGACGTGCTGAAAGACCGGCTGTATACCTCCGCGCCAAAATCTCTTGCCCGGCGTGCGGCACAGACCGCGATCTGGCGTATCGGTGAAGCGCTCGTGCGCCTGCTGGCGCCGATCATGAGCTTCACCTGCGAGGAGGTATGGCAATACTTGCCCGCGATGCCGACACGTCCGGCCAGCGTGCACCTGGCCCACTTCCCTTCCATGCAGGACATTCTCGGCGGCGCCATTGCCGACGCGCATGCGAGCGAGCGATCTGCCGATTGGACCGCGCTGCGGGCAGTGCGCGAAGATGTTCTGAAGGCGCTCGAAGAGGCGCGCAACAACAAGCTTATCGGCACTGGACTCGAGGCCCACGTCACGGTCACAGCACCTGATCCGGTGTATTCCGCACTCAACCGCTTTGAAGATCAGCTGCGCTACTTTTTCATAACGTCAGGTGTCACGCTCGAAAAAGGCGCCTCCGGAAATGGCGCGAGCAGCACGACGGTCAAGGTCGCGAAAGCGTCGGGGCAGAAGTGCGAACGCTGCTGGAACTATTCCACTCGTGTGGGCGAGGACCCTGTTTATCCCACGGTGTGCGAGCGGTGCAGCGCGGTTCTGAAGGAGATCGAGGCGGGAGTCAAAGCGGGCTAGCCTGCCTTGCCGAAGCTGAAGATTCTGCATCAGAATCTAATAGCGGGTTGAAATGGTAGAGCATCACGTAATGCGCCGGTTTCACTTTCTGATTGCCATCGTGGTCGTGTGTCTTGACCGGCTGGCGAAGTGGTCAGTCGAACGAAATCTGACGCTTCACGACAGCATCCAGATAATCCCGGGTTTCTTTCGTATCACTCATGTGGAGAACCGGGGCGCGGCGTTCGGACTCTTTGCCGACTCCCCTTCCGAGTGGAAGATCGCCCTCCTAGTCCTGTTCTCTCTGATCGCCTTAGTGATTGTATCGGCGCTCCTTTGGAAGAACAGCCACTCGATGACCACCACCGGCGTCGGCCTTGCGCTGATTCTGGGGGGCGCGCTGGGCAATCTTTGGGATCGCCTGTTGAGCGGGCGCGTGGTGGATTTTCTTCTTTTCTATATCGGGCAGTATCAATGGCCGGCATTCAATGTGGCCGATAGTGCGATTGTCGTCGGCGCCGGCCTGCTGGTTTTTGAAATCCTCTTCGCCAAGGCCCCTGCCACCGAAAAGTCTGTTTAAGGGGAGTTATTGTCCGGATTCTGAGGTCTTTTCACTCCCTGTAGTGACCGGCTTTTTCGGCGACTCTTCCTGCGGCGCGTCGTAGATTTGCCGGTAGACATTCGTATTCCGCAAGATGGCCTGCACGTACTCGCGCGTCTCAGTAAAAGGTATGGACTCGACGAACTCCTGCGGATCACGATACTTCCCTTGCGACAACCAGTCCTGTACCCGGTCGGAACCCGCGTTGTAGGCTGCGAGCGCGTATTCAAACGCACCAAACTTGTCGACCATGCTGCGAAAATAGCGCGTTCCTAACTGCAGATTGGTCGCCGGGGTGAGGAGTTGGTTGGTGTTGAAGTGCCGTAGCTTGACTTCTTTTGCGACTTTCTTCCCCGTAACCGGCAGCAACTGCATCAGGCCCCAGGCATTGGCGTGGGAAATCGCGCTGGGATTGAACTCCGATTCCTGCCGGATCAGCGACGCAACCAGATAGGGATCGAGTGCGTTCTGCTCGGCGTATCGTTTCAGATCCAGCCAATAAGGCCTCGGGAATAGAGCCTCCCAGTAAGACTTCGGCAGCTCAGGAATTTCCATCGCAAAATAATTTGGGAAAGCGTGTTTCATCACCTGAATGGCGCGATCATAACGGCCACCTTCCTGATAAAGCCGTGCTGTTTCCACCGCCGACCAGTCTCCGTCTTCTTCCGCAGCCGCGGCTTGCAGTTCGCGTACCGCCAAATCCATCAACGCGCCATTGGCCAGAAGTTGTGCTTTCTGCACTCGCTCGTTTTCGGTGGGGACTTCATCGTCGGGCGTATTAACTGCAGGCAAGGGTGGAACCCGGTCCAGAATGGCATACTGCACCGGTTCGGCCGGCTTCAGCAGTTTCATTCGCTGGCGGGCGAATTCCGCGTAGTAGTAGTTGCGGAAGCGATCTGACAATTTCTGATAGCACGCGCGCGCCATGCCGAAATCCTGATCTTCTTCGGCTAGACGGCCGCGCCAGTAAAGCGCCGCGGGAATCTCGTTCGATGCCGGATACCACGCAATCTGCTCTTCGAACTCTTTCTTGGCCTCGTCGTTCCGTCCCAGGCGCAGGTTCAGCCACGCCGCCTTCCAGTGAACATAGGAGGCCCTGCTTCCGCTGGGGAATCGCTGCTGAAGTTCGCGATAAGCGTCGATCGCCTTGTCATAGTCTCGACGCAGAAGGTACATATTGCCGGCCGAAAGCAACGCCTGCTCGAGCCAGGTGCTGGTGGGAGCGGACTGGCGGAGTTGCGCCAAGATGCTTTGCACGCCATTTTCGTCGTCAGAGGAACGGGCAATCTCGCCCAGAGTGTAGAGCCGCTGTGCGTTGACCTCTCCCGCGATCTCCGGCATGGAAGCGATGATCTGCTTGGCCTCCTTGCCGCGCCCAGCCTTTTGCAGCTGTACTGCGACGGCCATCAGCACTTGCGGCCGGTCAGAGGCAGGTGCCTCGTTCAGCAAGCTCTGATATTCATTGGCCGCGTCGTTGTAACGCTTGCCTTTCGCAAGCAGATCAGCACGCGTTCTGCGCTCATCGAGTGAGGGTCCAGCCGCACCAATCTTGCGAAGTTCCGCCCCCGCCGCATCGGCCTCGGGACTTATCGGCATGTTGTAGTAGAGATTTCGCAGAGCCGCGGCCGCTTTGGTGTTCTGCCCAGTAGCTTCGTAGGCCCGGCTCAGCATGAGTTCAAGGTCGGCGCGAATCGGTTCACGATCTTTCTCGAGCAGATCCACGGCGTCTTGCGCTCGGCCCTCGCTCATCAAGGTGCTGGCGTAGATCAAATGAACGTCCCGAATGAGAAGCGAGTCATCGTACTTGCTCGAGAAGTCCGCTAGAGTCGCAGCCGCCTCTGCGGTTCTGCCGGTCTGAAAATACGCGTTGCCGAGGTAGTACGAGACATATTCACCCAGATCGCCGGCCTGCGCTTTGGCGCGGCTCAGGGGATCGATCGCCTTAGCGTAGTCATGATCGAGTGTGTGCGCGTAACCGACCACTAGCCAAGCCAGCGCGCCGGCGGAGTCTTTCGCGTGGCGGCGGGCGTAAGTCTCGACACCGGCATACGCCGCGGGTGTGCGATCCTGCAACAGTTGCTGAGCCATCGTGCGCAAACTGGTGGACGCGACGAACGCGCGATGGATCCTGCGGGCCCGTGCAGACGGAGGCTTTCGCACGCGCTTCTTGCGGGTAGTCTTCTTGGTGGTGGATTTCTTCTTGTGAGAAGTAGTTGTCTTGTGGGAACTCGATGCCGACTTCTTGGGAGCGGCCGTGCTGGAATCGTCGGCACTTTGAGCTGCGGCGGCCCATGCGAAAAACGGTGAAGCCGTCCACAGAAGAACCGAGGCCAGAAAAAATGTCCACCACCGACGATGCGAAACCACTCTCAACCTAGCGCCGAAAATTCTCACCCATGATCGATTGGTCATCCTCCGCCAGGCTGCGGATGACCTCGTTGATGAAATAATCGCCGCTGGCGGCGGCCGTACTTCCGTACCGCTTCTTATAAGTCCCGCGGCTCTTGTCGATATCCTCTTTCAAGCGGTCGTAGAGGTCTTTATTCTTGCGCCCTTCCATTACCTTGGCGTGATTGTAGAGCTTGATCTCATCGACCAGCAGCTTGGCGAATCGCTGGGCCTTGCGATGGATGTCCGCATCTTCTGGTGACATCGTTGCCGTTTCGACTGCTGCAGCTGCCGCAGCGGCGCTAACCACCGGTGCTTCATCGAAGGGCGGCGGCGTCTCAGCAGCGGCAGCGGATGCTACTTCGGCGGGCGGCTCAGGTGCCGGCGCCTGCGACTCTTCCACCGGAACCCTCGCCCTAACGTGCTTGGGCGCGTGTCCCGCAAAGGGGTCGACAAACGAGGAAGGAGTTTCCACCGGGGGAGCGGTAACCGGAGCCGCTGGCATGGCCGGTTCTGACGCGCCTTCCTTGGGTGCCTGTTTGCGAAGAGAAATGACCTCAAGCCATGCGCTGGTTGAAGCGACCAGCAACTCCACGGCTGCTGTCTCGAACTTGCCGCTGTCGTCACGCCCCGCATCGGCGTAAACGACGGCGGCTACTTTGTCCTTCAGGATGAGCGGCAAAACTAAGACCTGGTCGTTGCCAGGGCCCCCAAACTTTTCGATGAATACTGGGTCGACCTGGGATGCACTGCCACCGGCGACCACGCGCTCCTGCAAAGCTCGCGCACACAATCCGGTCGTGACGTCCAGAGAAAAGTCTTTGATCGCGTCGCCGTCGCTGAAACCGCGGCCTTGCCAACCCGTCGCCCTCCCCGCCTTGATCACGAAGAGAGCCGCTCGCTCGCAGTAGTGATTGGCGCCATCGAGTAAGGCGCGCAAGATCTCGCGCTGCGTGCTGCCTGCATGAATCAGCGTGACCGCCCTGAGCAGTTCTGCAGCGTCAGCACCGCCGGAACCTTCCTTGGAGACCCCGGTGGACGCCGGCAATTCGCGAAGCACACGTTGGACGATGTCTTCCCGCAACTTCGGAACGTGGCTCTCCAGAGCCTGAGACACCACTCGCTCGACGATTTGTTCGATTCCGTTTCGCTCTGCCATGGGCTTCGACGTGGTGTGTCGCGTCGCAGGCTAACTTATGATTATATGGCACTTGCGCATGACAGAAACTGCACGCAAGGACGTGTCCCCCGCAAGCGGCACCAATTGAAATTTATCTTAAACCGGCACGGGATGAATACGTCAAAAGAGCTGGGCGAAAGATTGGGTTACCAAGTAGAATAACAGTTCGCTTCGCGCGGGCTGTTTTCTCAAAATTACTGAATCGGAAGAAACATGGGTGCCATCCAACCAAAAGTAAGCGAACCGGTTAGCGATGAGCTGGCGCTCGTTCAGGCAGCCAAGCGCGGTGAAGTAGCTGCATTCGAGGAGCTGGTCCGGCGCTACGACCGGAATGTCTTCCGAATTGCGCAGCACATCACGCAGAATCGCGAAGACGCCGAAGACGTAGTGCAGGACGCGTTCCTGAAGGCGTACCAGAACCTGGAGCAGTTCCAGGGACAGTCGAAGTTTTACACTTGGCTGGTTCGCATTGCTGTAAACGAAGCGCTGATGAAGCTTCGCAAGCGGCGCCCGGAACGTACGGTTTCGCTAGACGAAGACGTCAAGACCGAAGATGATTCTTTGCCCCGCGAGGTCGCGGATTGGAGCCCCAATCCCGAGCAGCAGTACTCGCAGGCTGAGTTGCGCGATATTTTGACCCGCACCATCCAGGGGCTTCCCCCAGGCTTCCGGACGGTGTTTGTGCTGCGGGACGTGGAAGGTCTTTCGACCGAGGAGACCGCGGAGGCTTTGGACCTCAGCATCCCTGCGGTGAAGTCGCGATTGCTGCGCGCACGCTTGCAGTTGCGGGAGCGGCTTAGCCGCTTCTTTCAGAAACGTGAGAGTGGAGATGGCAACAAGTGAAATGCTCTGAATTCCTGCACGAGCTGACCAATTACCTCGACGGCGTCATGGACGACCGGACCAAGGCCGAGCTCGAAGATCACCTCTCCTGGTGCCACAACTGCTATGTAGTCTGCGATACCACCAAGAAGACCATCGAGATCTACCGCGACTCGCAACTGTACGAACTGCCCGAAGACCTGCGCACACGCCTCCGCTCCGCGATCATGACGAAGTGCCAGAAGAAAAAGGCAGGTCCGCAGAGCGTCTGACGGCGGCGTCGCCCATCCCGATAAAACCCAGAAGCCCTTATTTATCACGATTTTCTTCCGCCGGAACTCCTTCTCTCCACCGGTATCAGCAATAGCTGCGAACCTTTTGCGGGCGGATGGAATCTAACTACACGTACGCATCGTACTGTTTCTTGTTACACGATTTCTAGACGGTTCGGGATCGAGCAGGAATCAATTCTGGTGGTGGCAAGAAGGGCTGCAAAGAGCCCTCTGGTAGGGAGGTAGGTATGTTTGCGAAGTTGTGGGATGTGGTTTTTGGCTGTTGGCACGCTCACTACAGTTTTCCAATTACCGTCCGTACCGGTTCCCGCTCCAATCCGGCGGCCTCCCTCACCGGCACCTACGTGGTCTGCCTGGATTGCGGAAAAGAATTTCCGTACGACTGGACGGAGATGAAGGTGATCTCTTCTCCGCAATCGAATCATGGACGCTTGGGCTCTCTGGCGACTAGACCGGCAGCCTAACATTCTGTGCCTGGCGTCTGCGCAGGTGTTTCACGCTAACCGCGACGCAAGTCGCGGTTTTGCTGTTTATGGCCCTTCCGGCCAATTCCGGCTCCAGACAAGGGTTTAGCACCACCCGACACCTCTCCGCCGCGCAGATAGACAATCCTGCTCATTCCCCTTGGTAATTTGAACGTGATTCGATATGGAGCGATGATCCAGGGAGCATGCCCTCCCCAAAGATCAGACGCCGCTGGCCGCGGCTTCCGGTTGACTTGCCCGTTCGCGTAGTGGTTATGAACGGGATCGTTCCCACCACTGTGCCCGGTCGCGGCACCGAGCTGAGCGAAGGCGGTATGGCCCTTTTCGCTGGCGTCAATCTGAAGCCCGGCGACCTGATGCTCATAGAGTTCCTCACGGCTTGCCACTCACGCATGACTGGGATTGTCCGCACCCGCAACGGCTACTACTTCGGCCTGGAGTTCCTCACTCCACTGGAACTGGCACGTCGTCCAGAGGTCGAAAAGATGTCCAACGCCGAACTTGACCAGTTCATCGCCGAATACAAGAAGAAAATGGCGAAGTCGGTCTAGCGGGACAGCTGTCTCGACGCAGGGTTCCGACCGCTATCTTGGGTTCAATCTCGGTATAATTCCCACCGTACAATTCTGGATCAATACTCATCACGACTAACCATTGTCGAGCTGTTCCGTCCAAACTGGTGTCCAACAGAGAGTAGTGAGGAGTTCTCATGCGCTGTGGGGTCATGTTCGCCATCCTGATATCTCTTCTCTGTCCACTCGTGTTTGCAGCAACGCCCCAGACTGATCTGGAAGCCCGCCGCAAAGCCTTGAACGACCTGCTAGCCGAAAACTGGGAATACAGGCTTCGTACGAGCCCGGTCTTCGCGTCGATTCTGGGGGACAAACGCTGGAACGACAAGCTCAACGACTTCTCCCAAAAGGCCATCGACGACGACTTGGAACAGGACAGGAAATTCCTGGCGCGCTTTGAAGCCATCGATACGGCTGGTTTTCCCGAACAAGAGGCGTTAAATAAAACGCTAATGGTTCGCGACCTGAAAATGACGCTCGAGGGAGCTCGTTTCAAACCTTGGGAAATGCCGGTCTCGCAATTCAGCGGCGTCCACATCAATCTGCCCCAGTTGGTGACCGTCCTTTCTTTTCGGACAGCTAAGGACTACGAAGACTACATCGCCCGGTTGCGCGAGATGCCCGTCCTGTTCGATCAAACCGTTGTGCAGATGCGCAAAGGCATGGCCGAAGGCCTGATGCAGCCCCGCATCTTGTTGGAGAAAGTCGTTACCCAAGCAAACACGATCGCCACCCAGGCGGCCGACAAAACCCCGTTCGCCCATCCCTTCGACAAGTTTCCCGATAGTATTTCCGACGCCGATCAGAAGCGGCTCCGGGAGAAAGGTCTGGCGGCAATCCGGGAGTCGGTCCTGCCGGCCTACGTGAAGTTCACCGCTTTTGTACGCGACGAATATGCGCCTAAGGGCCGCACCGAGCCGGGGGTCTGGTCGCTTCCGGATGGACCTGAGCGATACGCTTTCCGCGTCAGAGAGAGCACTACGACGAAGCTGACTCCGGAGGAAATTCACCAGATCGGACTGGCGCAGGTCAAGGAAATCGAAGAACGAATGCTTCAGGTCGCCAACCAGCTCGGCTTCAAAGACCTGAAGAGCTTCAATGCGTCGATTCCCAACAATCCCAAGCTGCACGTGCATTCGAGGGAAGAGATTCTAGATCTTTACCGGATGCATATCGACCAGATGTCGACGAAACTTCCTACCCTATTCGGCCGTCTGCCCAAAGCAAAGCTGGAAGTCATGCCGATCGAGGAATTCCGCGAAAAGGAAGCGGCTACGCACTATATGCAGCCGGCGCAGGACGGATCACGCCCCGGGCATGTGATGGTCAACACCAGCGACTTCGAGAAGCGCACCATCCTCGGTATTGAGACTACCGCGTACCACGAAGGTGTCCCTGGGCACCATCTGCAAATCGCAATCGCGCAGGAAATGCCTGACCTGCCACCCTTTCGCCAGAACGAACACTTCACCGCTTACACTGAAGGTTGGGCGCTCTACTCCGAGCGATTGGGGAAAGAAGTTGGATTCTTTCAGGACCCGTACAGCTACTACGGGCACCTGCAGGACGATATGCTGCGCGCGATTCGCCTCGTCGTCGACACAGGATTTCACTACAAGCACTGGACGCGCCAGCAGGTGGTCGACTTCTTCCACGATCATTCGGCGATCGATGAGCCGGATGTGCAGAGCGAAACCGACCGCTACATGGCCTGGCCGGCCCAGGCGTTGGGATACAAGCTCGGCCAACTCGAGATTCTGAAGTTACGGCAATATGCCAAAGATCAGTTGGGTGACAAGTTCAGCATTAGCGCGTTCCACGACGAGGTGCTTGGCGGAGGGGCACTTCCACTCGACGTTCTCTCCGACCGCATACACGAATGGGTTGGGACACAGAAAGCCAGCCTCTCGGGCCCGGGAAGCGCGGCGATGGCAAAGTAGGTCCTTACCAAATCTTCGCCCTTTCAAGGAGGACGGAAGCCCTTCCCCCTGCGCCAGACCTCGCAAAAGATTCGCCAAACTCGCCCCGCACGCGGGCTTTAGCTTCTCGGCACCGGTTCCCGCCGGTGATCTCAATCACAGACATTCGGTACATGCACAGTTTTCAATGCATGGGTGAGGATTGCCCATGCATGAAGTCTATTTTTCTGCCATGCGGCAGAGCGTCATCGATGGCGCTCCCGATACGGCCCTAACCTTGGCGCAACAGTCAGTAGACGCCGGAATTGCGCCTTTAGAAGCCATCAACAACGGCTTTGTTCCAGGAATGCACGCCGTGGGCGAGCAGTTCGGAAAGGGCCAGATGTTCCTTCCCGACATGATGGCATCCGCCGAGGCCATGAGAGCCGCCCTGACCGTGCTGGACCCTGAACTAATGAGGTTGGGCACGGCGAGATCTATGCTCGGGACCGTGGTGCTCGGGACCACCAAGGGTGACATCCACGAAATTGGCAAGATGTTGGTCGGAACTCTGCTACAGGCGCACGGCTTCCGCGTGCACGACCTCGGCGTCGACGTTTCGGGCGAGAAATTTGCTGCCAAGGCACGCGAAGTGAATGCGGACATCGTCGGAGTTTCAGCCCTACTCACCACCACCATGCGCAACCAGAAGACTGTCATCGAGGCCCTGGAAAAAGACGGCCTGCGCGCCCAGGTGAAAGTGATGGTCGGCGGCGCCCCGGTGACGCGCCGTTGGGCGGAAGAGATTGGCGCTGACGGCTACGCCAAAGACGCCATGAGCGCGGTTGCCCTGGCAGTCAGTCTCATGGAAGCCAGGCAAGCCATCGCTTCGGAGCGTGTGTGAGACCTAAAGTCGAACTGCTCGACAAGCCGCTGATCGAACGCATCCTCGGAGAAGCCTTCCAGCTGATCGAGAATCCCGGCGTGCGGATTGCGCCTTACGTTGTCGAGTTGCTCAACGCGGCGGGCGCGCGCGTCGAGGGAGGCGTCGCACACATCCCGGAAGTGCTGGTGCGCAAGGCGCTGCAATCGGCGCCACACGAATTCTTTCTCTACGATCGGGATGGAAATCCCGCGGTGCACTACGGCGGGGATGACGTCCACTTCGATCCTGGCTCTTCCTGCCTGAATATTCTCGACGCCGAAACGCAACAGGCGCGGCCTGCGCTTTCGTCCGACCTGGTGCGGCTGGTGCAGGTCGCGGAGATGCTGCCGCAGTTCGCAGCGCAATCCACCGCTGTGGTCTGCAACGACGTTCCCAGTGAGATCGGCGACTGGTATCGCCTGTTACTCGTACTCTGGCACTCCGCGAAGCCGGTGGTTACGGGCGCGTTCTCAGCGTCCAGCCTGCACACCTTGCTCGAACTGCTCGTCATCGAGAGCGGCGGCAGCGAGCAACTGCGCCAGAAGCCGCGAGCCATTTTCGACGTCTGCCCTTCACCGCCGCTGAACTGGTCGGAGTTTGCGTCGCAAAATATGGTCGACTTGGCGCGTGCGGGCGTGCCCGCCGAGATTGTCAGTATGCCGCTCGCCGGAGCCACCGCCCCGGTCACGCTTGTGGGTTCGGTTGTGCAACATGCGGCCGAGTGCATCAGCGGCCTCACGATTCATCAGCTGGCTCAGCCCGGCGCTCCCATTGTTTGGGGAGGCGCTCCCGCCATTTTCGACATGCGCACTGGCAAAACTCCGATGGGTGCGATCGAGACCGCTATGCTGGACCTTGCCTGTTCGCAGGTAGGAAAATATCTCGGCTTGCCCACGCACGCTTACCTCGTTGCAGGCGACGCCAGCGTCGTCGACGCTCAGGCAGAAATGGAGAGCGGCATCTCCGCAGTGCTCGGCGCATTGGCCGGCATCAACATGATCTCCGGCGCCGGCATGCTGGATTTCTTGTCCTGTCACAGCGTGGAAAAGCTGGTCATCGATGCCGAGGCCATCGCATCGGCGCAACGCCTGCTGCAAGGAATCGAAGTTCGTGGTGACTCACTCGCGGTCGGTATGTTCGCGCAAACTGGCCTGCGTGGGGATTTCCTGAAGTTGAAGGAGACGCGTGCGCTGTTCCGCGCCGAGCAGCACTTCCCTTCCAGCGTGATTGATCGCGGTGCGCAAAACATGGGCAGCTCCGCGCCTGACATCCTGACTCGTGCGAGGTCCAGAGTGGACGATTTGCTCAGCACCTACCAACGACCGGCACTTCCTCCTGACGTGGAGCACGCACTTCTGCATTTTGCCGATCGCGAAGGCCGGAAGGCAGGACTGGAGCGGCTGCCCGGAATAACAGCTCTTGAGGCCGTGCGCTAGCGCGCGGCCGGCTACCTAAGGAAAACGGGGCTATTCGGTTCTCAGCGCCCGCATGGGATCGACTGTCGCCGCGCGCCACGCCGGGAACATGCAAGCCACGGCAGCCACCATCGCAAGAAGCAGCGCTGCCGCCAACAGGGTCAACGGATCACGGGGACCACCTCCGCCGGTCCAGGACGCGACAGTGCGGCCCAGAACCACACTAAGCGCCAATCCCACGCCGATGCCGATTCCAAGTGTCGCGGTAGTAGAAGTAAGCACCAGCCCCAGGATGCTAGACCGCGGCGCGCCCAGCGCCATCCGTATTCCTACTTCCTGCGTTCGCTGCGTGACCGCGTAGGAGACCACGCTGAACAACCCCGTCGCGGCCAGCAGCAAGGCCAAGACGGCGAAAAGCGAAAAGAGCGTAGCCAGGAAACGCTCGCGGCCCCATCCTTGCGTATTGAGCCACCAATTCACTGTGCGATCCTGACTCACGACCATTTCTGCGTTGACCTGGCTCAGGCTCCGCTTTATCGCTGGAACGACCACTTCCGGGTCGCCTTTTGTACGCACCAGTAAGGATTCGTCCGGCAGTAGCACGAACGTATAGGGCAGGAAAACTGCGGGCTTGACGGGATGATCGAGTCCGTCGTTTTTCGAGTCCGCCACCACGCCAATGATCTGCAGCCAATCGTCTGGCTTTTCAGCCGTGATCAGGTTCGGCTGTTCGACTTTGAGGACTGGACTGCGCACGCTCTGCCCTATGGGATCGTGGTCCTCCAGAAATTCCTTCACGAACGTCTGGTTCACCAGTGCCACGTGCGCCGCCTGCACGGTTTCGGAATCGTCGAAAATACGGCCCGACAGCAGGGGTATGCGGAGAGTGGCAAATTCCTGGGGACTGGTCAATACAAGCTCAGATTGAGCATCCCCTAGTGTGGGCTTCCCGTGCACCTCCACTTTTCCCGTAAAGCCTCCAAAGGGCGGGAACCAGCTAGTAGAGATAGAAGCAGACACCACTCCCGGCACTTCCGCGACGACCCGCCGGACAGACTCATCCGCGTTCACGCGATCCTGCCAGGTGGGATGAGCTCCTTGCGGAAGCGACACATTCATTCCCACAACATGGTCCGGATCGAAACCGAGCGGAGTACGCGTGAGCGCGATGAACGACTTGATCGCCGCTCCCGCTCCCGCCATCATGACGAGAGTGAGTGCAACCTGTCCTGCGATCAAAAGTCGATGTGTCCGCCGGCTTTGCGCGCCACCCGAGTGCCGCGTGCTGCCGGATTGAATGAGTTCCGCCAGGTCCGGACGGGAAAGCTGCCACGCGGGCCAGATGCCGAAAAGAATACCGGTGAGCAGCGACACCGCGGCGGTGAAAACGAGCACCACCGCATTCACATGGATCGTTGCCTCGTGGGGGAAGGAATAGAGCGGCATCAGGGACGAGATGGCAATCACACCGCGGTACGCCACCAACACACCAAGTGCGGCGCCGGTCACCGAGAGCAAAATCGCTTCCGTGAGCAACTGCCGGATCAGTCGCGCCTGGCTGGCGCCAATCGACGCCCGCAAGGCCAGTTCATGTTTCCGGGCCGTGCCGCGTGCCAGCAGGAGAATCGAAACGTTGGCGCATCCGATGGCCAGCAGCGCGACGACCGCTCCGAACAGCAGCGTCAGAATGCCAGCGAAGTGGCCCAGCACTTCCTCGTTGAGTGTAACGATGGTAACGCGACGGTTCCGCCGAAAGTCGTTGGGGTCTGCCTTGGCAAAGCGATCGACCAGCACCTGGAGTTCCGCGCCAGCCGCCGTATGGCTTGTGCCTGGCTTCAGCTTGATGAAAGACATCCAGTAGTCGTGCGGGTCGGCGTTGGGAACGGCGGGCAGGTAAACGTCCGAGTCTCCCCAGGTAAAGCGAGGCTGCGCCACGCCAATGACAGTGTAGGAAGTGTGGTCCAATTGGATGGTCTTTCCCAGCACGTCGCGATTTGCACCGTACTGGCGCTGCCAGAACAAGTAGCTCAAAACTGCGACCGGAGCGGGATTTCCATTGGGGGCGTCCGCCTCGGTGAACTGCCGGCCAGCGAACACTGGGACGCCCATGTAGGTGAACAGATTTGGCGAATAGCGTCCAACCTGCACTGAAACTGGCAGTTGATCGCCCGTCAGCGTCTGACTTTTACCCTGCTGCAGGAACACGTCGTCTATCGACGACGCCTGCCGCAAGTCCTGATACTCAGTGCCATTCACAAAGAGCAGAGGGCCACGATCAGTCTTGTCGCGCAGTTCGACGTGGACCATCCGATCTGCGTCTTTGTACGGGTAAGGGTTGAGCAGGATGCCGTACACGACGCTGAAAATGGCCGTGGTGGCGCCAATTCCCAGCGTGAGGGAGAGCACCGCCGTGAAGGCGTATCCGGGCGAGGAACGCAACTGCCGGACAGCGTAGCGAAGATCCTGAACGAGGTTCCCCATAAGTCTCACCTTATTCCGAGAATAGCCTGTTCTTAAAGGGCAATCGACGCACCAGACCTGGGTACTAGGAAAGAAAGGACATCGATCATTTCGACGGCCGCGCTGGTGTCCGAAAGCGGCTAACCCTGTTCAGAATTGGACGGTGGATTTTGCCGGAAGTGATCTGTCATCAAGTAGTTGCCGGACAGAACAAAACGGAAATCAGTTGTGAGCTTGAAGCGGGGTCGTACCGTTTTGGGCCGAAAGCGCAAGCCTGCGGTCATTCTCCCAAACCCCAGGTACGACTGCGAGCTCGCGACCGCTAACAAAAAAACCGGCGGGCCAAAGCCCACCGGCTGATCTCCCACGATCACGTTGTTAGTTCTGTTGGTCGTCGCGGCGCCGGAGCGTCGGCCGGTCGTCGCCGCTCTTATCGCTGCTGTCGCTGCCTGAACTTGTCTTATCCGCGGTGGACGTACGCCGCAGGCTCGGTTTGTTGTTGTCCTTCTGATCGATGATCTTTCGCCGATTCTCCAAAGCCGCCAGCCGCGCCTTGACGTCGTCAAATTCCGAAGTCGTCACGACATACTGTGTGCGCGCCGGCAGAATCTTGGCGATCTCTTCCTGCGATTTCTCGATGCGCTCGGGCGTCTGCGGGTGCGTGGAGAAGGCCTTTGCCAGCGTGCCGGGCTTCTTCTTCTCCTTGGCCTGAATCTTTTCGAAGAAACTGATGAAGGCGTTGGGGTCGTACCCGGTCTTGTACATGTACTGCAGGCCCAGGTAATCCGCCTCTGCTTCAAAGCCACGAGAGAAGCTCAGGAAAGTCAGAGGCAGCCCAAAGCCAGCCGCCGAGCGCACTGCGTAGCCAATGCCGCCGCCCATGAAGATCAGAGGAATCGTGCCGATGTTCGCCCACTGTGAGCGAGTCATCTGCCGCGTAGCGTGCCGTGCGGCTACGTGGGCGATCTCGTGAGCCATCACGCCCGCGAGCTCGGCTTCTTCGTCCGCCGCCAGGATCAAACCTGAGTTGACGTAGAAGAAACCACCCGGCAGAGCGAAGGCGTTCACTTCATCCGAGTCGATAACCTTGATGGTGAACGGGACCTGCGCGTCCGAGTTCCGCACCAGGTTCTGGCCGATGCGGTTCACATATTCCGAGACCACCGGGTCCTGCACCAGCTTTACGCTGGACTCCACCTGCTGAGCGTACTGCTTGCCCATGCGGATCTCGCCTTCCAGCGAATACCAGTTCCCCATACCGCGCGAGCCCATTTTTCGATTCCCGATGGCGTCTACGTCGCTCTTGCCGCCATCGTGCTTGATCTGGCTATCGTCTTTCTGGGGGATAGCCGGCGGCGGGTTGCCCTGAGCGTTTGGGTCTGAGGTTGAGCTAGAAGCTGAGCCGCTCTGGCCTGACCCCTGCCCGGAGGCTTGAGGAGTCGAGGTCTGATCCTGTGCGAACGCGGCCATCGACGCGAACCAGAGCAGCGTTGCCGCCGTGAGAGCTAATGTACGGAACTTCATAAAACACTCCCCCTCTGCCACCGGGATCGTTCTTCCTTGAATTATACCCTCGGCTGGATACAGTTCCGCCTTGGATCGTCAACTAGTTGGACGCGAAAATTGGCTCCGGGGTTAGCCGGAACTTATATTCCCTCATCTTCGGCGGAAGTCCGTGTCACACCAGCCAAATGCTTCTGCCTTTGCTACTTGCCCACAATCTCGAAGTCGACCCGAACCTCGTTCTTCACCTTGACCGACCCTCCCGCCACGCTCACCGGAGTGATCCCGAAGTCCTTTTGCTGCAACTCCGCAGAACCCCGGTAGCGGCCAACCTCGCTTTCAACGTCCACCTTGATGGGGCGAGTCTGCCCATGAAGCGTCAAATTACCGTTGACCGCCCACTTCCCCTCCGCCATGCGATGAATGCTGGTGGATCGAAAACGAATCTCGGGAAAATGATCGCTGTCGAGGACTTTGGGCCCGAGCATGGTTTCCTGAATGGTTCTGCGTTCGCTGTCCGAGGCTTCAACGTCCAGAACTTTCAGAGTGCGCGAATCTACCGTGAACTCGACGGAAGGATTGTCTTCGCTGAACGAGCCGCTTTGAATTGTGGCGCGAATTTCGTGATTGTGACCGAAGGCGGAGAACAGCCCAGTCTTGTACACATGGACTGTGAGAACGGACCGGTCCGTGTCGATCAGTTTCTGAGGTTGCGCCAGTGCAGGTAGAGAAACAAGAAGACACGCAAAGATCGACTCAACCGCGAATTTCAGCGCGAACGGCGGGGTTCGATCAGGCATCATGCGCATATGGATGCCGGCCTCGGTAATCAGATGTCACATTTCTGCAAAAACCGCAGGCTTGGTCTCGCCGGCCAAGTCCTCAGTCGTAATACTCCAGCCCCAGGTGCGTGATCAACTCCTCACCCTTCAGGTGACGGAGAGTGTTCTTGAGCTTCATGAGTTGTATGAACAGGTCGTGTTCGGGGTACAGACCCGGCGCTGTCATGGGGGATTTGAAGAAGAAGCTCAGCCACTCCTGGATACCAAGGCCCTTCAGTTCTGTGCTCCGCTGGGCCAGGTCGAGAAACAACACGAGATCCAAGACGATCGGCGCGGCAAGGATAGAATCCCGGCACAGGAAGTCCACCTTGATCTGCATGGGATAGCCAAGCCACCCAAAGATATCGATGTTGTCCCAACCCTCTTTGTTATCACCGCGAGGCGGATAATAGTTAATGCGCACCTTATGCGTGAAACCCTTGTAAAGATCGGGATAGAGCTCCGGCTGCAGGATATGTTCCAGCACCGACAGCTTCGACTCTTCCTTGGTCTTGAAGGATCCGGGATCTTCCAGCACCTCACCGTCGCGGTTCCCCAGAATATTGGTCGAGAACCAGCCGGCCAGGCCCAGCATGCGCGCCTTAAAACCCGGCGCCAGGATGGTTTTGATCAAGGTCTGCCCCGTTTTGAAATCTTTGCCGCAGATGGGAGCATTGTTTTTGCGCGATAGTTCGTGCAACGCGGGGATGTCAACCGTCAAGTTCGGTGCGCCGTTGGCGAATGGCACGCCTTCCATGAGTGAAGCGTAGGCATAGATCATCGAAGGGGCGATGACCTCGTCATTCTGTGTGAGCGCCTTCTCGAATGCCTTCACACTCTGGTGCGCACCGGTTGGCTCCAGGAATACCTCGGTCGAGCCGCACCAGATCGTGACCAGCCGAGTGGCGCCCGACGACTTCTTGAACTCGCGAATATCGTCTCGGAGTTGTTCCGCCAACTCCATCTTGTTCTTGCCCTTTTTCACATTGGGACCGTCTAGCTTCTTGACGTAATTGCTATCAAAAACCGCCTTGCGGGGTTTGACGGATGACATGAACGGCTTGATCTGGTCCAGCAGCGATTTCTCAAGCACTCCGGCCTTCGAAGCAGCCGAATACATGTCATCTTCGAACAGATCCCACCCTGTGAATACGAGGTCGTCGAGCCCAGCCAGTGGGACGAATTCCTTGATCTTGGGTGACCGTCCGTCGGTGCGCTTGCCAAGCCGGATCGTCGCCATCTGCGTCACAGAGCCAATGGGCTTCGCTATTCCCCTGCGAACGGCTTCGACCCCAGCAACGAATGTTGTGGCCACTGCTCCCATGCCGGGAATCATGATGCCAAGCTTGCCCTTGGCGGGCTGAATTTCCAGATTGCCGTGTCGAACGCCGTCCGAGGCCGCAGACTTGCTTTGAGCTTTTGCAGACTTCTGCCTTGTCGCCATATTTTGGGCCAGTTCCTTATGAGTTCATGGAATGTGGGGCAAACCCGGTATGTTCTCGTATTGGGCAGCGTTTTGCAACTTCACGGCGGTAAACGGACACGATTGACACGCGAGATGCGCATGCCTACAGCGAAGTGCCCACTTCGCGTCCGATCAGCGCAGCTCAGTGCGCAGAAGTTGCCAGCAGCAACACCATGAGCGCCGCCAAAGCCGCGCTGGCGATCAGGGCAAACAGGCTGTGCATCGGGTGAGGATGGAAGTACGGATCCCGATGGGTTCTGAAAAAGGCTGCCATAACAAATCCTCCTCCGGCGAGAGATAGGACTTTCCTGCTATTTTCCACCATAATTAGACACCATGTCAGAGAAGATTGCAGTGATCACGGGAGCTTCCAGCGGCATCGGCGTGCTAACGGCGGTCGAACTGGGAAAGGCCGGTTTCCGCGTAGTCGCTTCGATGCGCGACCTGAATCGCCGGGAGCGGCTCGATCAGGCCGTAGCCGCTGCTGGCCTGGCGCAAAAAATGGATATCCGCCGCCTGGACATCACGGAATTCGACACGATATCGGGATTTGTAGGTGATGTGGTTCGCGACTACGGCAGGATCGACGTGCTCGTGAACAACGCCGGCTTTGCTGTGGCAGGTTTTGCCGAGGATATGAAGCTCGACGAGATCCGCCTGCAATTCGAAACCAACTTCTTCGGGCACGTTGCCGTGACGCAGGCAGTACTGCCGACCATGCGCCAGCAACGGACCGGGCACATCATCATGATCTCGTCGATTAGCGGATTGCACGGCGTGTTTTCGATCAGCAGCTATGCCGCCGCCAAGTTCGCACTGGAAGGCTGGAGTGAATCCCTACGGTTGGAAGTCGACGCTCTGGGGATCAAGGTGGTGCTGGTCGAGCCCGGTTCCTTCCAGACCGATATCTGGACCCGCAATGCTTATCTGGGTCAGAAGACGCAGGATGGGACATCTCCCAATCGCGAGCGCGCCGCCAAGTTCAAGGACAGGGTACAGAACCTGCGCAAGCGCGATCCCATTGAAGTCGCGCGCGCGATCACAAGGATCGCCCAGGACCAGTCACCGCGGCTTCGTTATCTGGTCGGACCGGACGCTCACATCCAGCTCTGGCTCAAACGGATGTTGCCCTGGAAGTGGCACGAAAAACTGCTAGCGAAGATGCTGAAGGTGGATTGATGGGGACTATTCAGCGGAACGTGATCAGGCGATTTCGAATCTCCTCGAGCCGGTTCTGTAAGTCGTCGCTGAAGCGAACCGGGTAACGCTCGGGATTCTTCAATCGCCGGTAGGCTTCCGGAAGCTTCGACAAAAACGAACGCGCGATCTGCTGGACATCCTTCAACGGGGGACGCTGTCCAATTCTCTTGCCCTGCCGCATGACACAAGCGAGCAACGGTTCTGTATTCGGGTAACTCTCATTCTCTCGCGCGATGATGTCGCCGCCAAAACTTCCGTCGGGTTCAACTCTCCGAAACACTTGCTTGCGGCATGGATACGTGCTTTTCTCGCTGCTGAGCTTGACACGCCCCAGCGGTCCCTGTCCGAAATCGACATCCACCAGTTTATAGACGCCGCTTAGGGTGGGTGCGTCTTTAGAAGTCGCGAGCGCCGTTCCCACGCCGAACGAATCAATTTCTGCGCCATCGGCAAGAAGATCAGAAATCACGAACTCGTCCAGATCGCCGCTCACAAATATACGCGTCTCGGTCAATCCAGCCCGGTCAAGACGACGGCGGGCTTCTCGTGAGAGCTCCACAAAATCACCGCTATCCAACCTGATCGCTTTGGGACGAAGACCCGCTCGAATGATTTTCTCGATGGCAGCCAGACTGTCATATGTATCGACCAGCAGCACGCCGTGCTCGGGAAACAGACGCTGGAAATTCCGGAAACTCTCTTCTTCATCGCGATGCGCCATGACGAAAGAGTGGGCCTGCGTGCCGAAGGTGGGAATGCCATACCGTCGCCCGGCCTCGACATTTGACGTGCCGCTGCACCCGCCAACGTAGGCTGCGCGAGCGGCGAGCACGCCAGCCTCAGGGCCGTGAGCGCGACGGCTTCCGAACTCGACCACGTCCCTGCCCTGCGCAGCTTCGACAACGCGCGCAGCCTTCGACGCGATCATGGTCTGGAAGGTCAACGAAGAAAGCAGAAAAGTCTCGACGATCTGGGCTTCGATGATGGGAGCGGTCACGCGGAGAAACGGTTCCTCGGCAAAGATCGGCGTTCCCTCAGGCATGGCCCAAACTTCCCCCGTAAACCGGAAGTTCTCAAGGCGCTTGAAGAACTCGCCTCCTATATGCGAGAAGACGGGGTGGCGGCGGACGTACTCGATATCCTCGGGCTCGAAGCGAACGTCTTCCAGGAAGTCGAGAGCTTGCTCGAGTCCGGCAGCGATCAGGTAGCTGCGCGGCGGCGGCAAAGCCCGAATGAAAACTTCAAAGCTGGCGATAGCGTCGAAGTTATCTTCAAAATAAGCCGCCGACATAGTGAGTTCATACAGGTCGGTGAGCAGCGCGGAATGTCGTATGCGTTCGGGCACGTAATGGACCTGCTCGATTATAGAGGGTGAAGGCTTGGGTTGAGAGCTTAGCTTCTCGATCAGTCCGAATCCTTATCAGATATCACGATGTGTCGAGGAATCGGCACCGGCGAATTGCCCTTGCTATCGCGCCAAAGAATCGCGTTTAGACGCGAAGCGACGACGGCGTCAGGCCGCGAGAAGTCCATGTGTGAGGATTCGCTCGCTCCCGGACCGCCCTTAGGGTTCATCTGGTAGATAAGGCCGTTGTCGCGGTTACGAAAATCTGCAACGAAAGGCGGCTGCTTCCCCTGCCCTGAGAAAAGCGGCGCCATCACCGGAGCGTAAGCATCGTTTTGATTCATGGGAGGGAGGCCCAGCAATTCCTCCATGGTATGAATCATGTTGACCGTCGTGAAGAAATGATGCTCGACGAAGGGATTCTCGACACTCCCCGGCGAGTACTTGCTGATGACGAAGGCCGTCGAGCGATGCGCGTCGACGTGATCGAAGCCATCCTGTGCGTCGTCCTCGACCACAAAGATCGCGGTATCGTCCCAGTAGGGACTGTGGGATAGGGCTTCGACTACGCGGCCCAGGGCAATATCGTTATCGGCCACGCTCGCCGCGGGTCGCGGCATTCCGGGCCTGGTTCCGGCTGTGTGGTCGTCGGGCAAATAGAGAAGAATGAATGCAGGCAATTCGGTTCCATGTCCACCCTGGCGTGCCTTCACGAAGCGTTCAAACTCGTTCAAAAATTCGTCGGCGCGCAGTTGGTCGGGATAGGACGTTTCAAAATCAGGAAACAGCGGATCGTAATGGTCGCGCAGCGCGGCCTTGGTTGGCCTCATCCGCTTCAGCACCGGAATGGCCCACGGCCACGGACTTGCTGAGCCGTGCGGTTGTCCAGTGTTCTCCGGCAGAGCTTCTCCCTGGCGAATCTCCTTCCTGGCGCAACTCGCGGAGAGCGAAGAAGGCGTTTCTTCCAACGGGGTCGCCTCGGATCCAGCGGGCGCCTTGCACCACCGAGCAAGGACGAATTCACCGTAGTAGCGATAGCTGATCCCGTGCTGCGCAAGGTTGTCCCAGAGGAAACCAGTCGCCGGGTCATCCACATCGGGCAGACCGTGGTCCAGCATGAACTCGTCGCCGCTCTGGCCCTGAAAATCATAAGTGCGCTCACGGCCGCGATAGGCAATCTGCCAGGTCTTCTCGTTATAGTCGCTGGTGATCGCGGCATTGGACCAGACGTGACCATCGCCGGACACTTCGCCACTGTCATAGAAATTGTCGAGTACGCCGAACTGCAGCGCGAGCTTGTGTTCGTTGGGCGTGATCTCTGCCCCATACATTGTGAGCGAAGAGTCGCCGTTACCAACTTTCAAGTCGCCGAAAATCTGGTCGTAGGTGCGGTTTTCCTTGAGAACGTAAATTATGTGGTGAATAGGATTGCCGCCATGAGCAAACGCGATCTTCCCGGGGTCAGAGCGGAAAAGATTGCTCTGCGCCACTTCAGCCGTCAACTCGGAAAGATTCTTCAGCGTATCGGGAATGTTGAGGCGTGCGATCGATCCCCGCAGCAGCGTTCCGATGTAGGGATGCTCACGATGGCGGCGTTCTTTCACGACATTCGGACCGTTGTTCGGACCGGTTCCCTGCCCTTTCGCCGTTGCGACTAGCAGATTGCCGTCCCGGACCGCGAGTGCGCTCGGATACCACTCCGTCGGGATGAAGCCAAGAGCCTGCTGCGGCCGGTCTGCGTTGGCCGAATCTTCCGTCGAGAGACGAGCTGTATCAAAGACCGCAACCGCGTTCAGGGATGCATCGGCCACAAATAGCAGCTTGCCATCCGACGATTTGGCCAAAGCATTGGGATAGCTTCCGGAGTACTGTTGACCCGGAGCCCGTGTATCAAAGAAGGCCATCGCCTTCCCGGTCTCTGTGGAAACCGCAGCGACGCGATCCGCATTGGCCAGGGCAACGTAGAGTAGCTTCTCATCCGGGCTTAGCAGCAGCGCGGTGGGATGTGAACCCGGTGCAATCGGGACTTTCGGCTCCAGTAACGGAATCGAGCGGACAACCTTGCCTTTAATCAGGTCCAATTCGACAACTCGCGATGCGTTCCACAGGCTGCACCATGCGCGCTTCCCGTCCCTGGTGGCAACCACTGCGTAAGGATAGGCGGCGGGGATCAGATCCGATGTACTCAGGTCAAACGCCTGCACAATATTTCCTGTGGCAGCGTCGACCAACACTGCGTTATCGGCGAGATTATCGGCGACCAGCAGTTGCTCATGGCCGTCCCGTTGGATGACGGCGAGTCCCGCAGGATACGGAATTGCTGTCGACTCAGGAACTTTCCGCCGCAGGCCAAAAGCCACCTTCTTTCCGCTTCCAATCTTCTGCGGAGCAATCTTGATAAATCGCTCTGGGGATACCTGACCGTTCTTGAATTGATAAACCGCGATACCGTTGCCGGTGTTGTTCGGTTTTTCGCCCGTGGGATCCGTAATCGATCCCATGGATGCATACAGCTGGGCTCCATCCGAACTAAAGGCAATACCGAGGAAGTAGCTCTGGTGCGCTTCGTCGGGCAAGCGTTCATCCGGAAAATCTGAAAGCTGGTTGGTAAGCATATCCAGGACGCCAATCGACTGGCGGGCGCCCGTCTCCTGCGAACCGTAGCCGTCATTCAAGAACGCGGCATAGTGTCCGTCTGGACTCAGCGCGATCGTCGCGGGGAAACCGTTCGTCGTACCGATCCGTCCCGGCGCAGGCGCACTCAATTCTTTCGTCGTGGGAAGTTGGATCCTGCGCGCCTTCTGCGCGAACAACACTGATAGAGCAACCAGGCACGAAACGACGAGAACGATGGCTCTCTTCACGCAGTACCCCCAGGAGAGGAGTTCGTAGCTGGAATGTTAAACGAAACTTCTGGAATGGGTTCAGCCTAAGAAAAAACCGGCCAGCTCAGCTGACCGGTGGTTCCAAACAAGACCTAAATCCTATTGCCGACCCTCGGTGACCTCGTGGTGTGCCGGAACTTCGTTGTCATGACCAGCATTGTGGCGAACGTCGGCGCCTCGCACCCAGAAGATGACGTCCTCCGCAATGTTCGTGGCGTGGTCAGCGACTCGCTCCAGGTTTCGCGCCACCAGCAATGTATCGAGCGCCTGACGAGTCTTCTCCTGCTGCGTGTTCATGGTCTTGACCAGCAAGATGAAGGCTTCATCCCGCATCCGGTCAACTACGTTATCCATCTCAAGCACGGCCTGAGCTAACTCGGCCTTGCCTTCGATGAAAGACTCCAGGGCGCGGCGCACCATCGCGCTGGAGGCGGCCGCCATGCGAGCAATATCCACGGGCAGATCAACCGCGGGCAGTTCCACCATGTCCATTACGCGCTCGGCAATGTTGACTGCCTGGTCGCCCACACGCTCGAGGTCCGAGTTGATCTTGGTGACCGCCAGAATAAAGCGCAGATCGACCGCCATGGGCTGCTGCATGGCAAGCAGGTCGAAAGCGAGCTCGTCGATTTCGCGCTCGGTGGCGTTGATCTGGCTTTCACCTTCGAGCACCATGTGGCAGCGCGCTAAGTCACGATCGATGTAAGCCTGGCAGGCGCGGTCGACCGCCTGCTCAGCATATCCACCCATGCGGAGAAGTTTCTCGCGAAGTTCATCGAGCCCTTGCTGAAAGCGTGTTCGCATTATCCGAACCTGCCTGTGATGTAGTCTTCCGTCCTTTTATCGGACGGATTCGTAAAAATCTTCTCCGTCTTATCGAACTCCACGAGCTTGCCCAGTAAGAAGAAGCCGGTAAACTCGGCGACTCGCGCCGCCTGTTGCATATTATGCGTCACAATCACGATCGTGTACTGCTCTTTGAGCTGAAAAATCAACTCTTCTATCTTGCCGGTGGAGATGGGATCCAGAGCGGAACACGGCTCGTCCATCAGGAGGACTTCCGGCTCTACAGCCAGGGCCCGGGCGATACAGAGGCGCTGTTGTTGCCCACCCGACAGGCTGGCGCCTGACTTTTTGTGGACGCTATCCTTCACCTCCTCCCACAACGCAGAGGCATGGAGCGATCGCTCAACCACTTCGTCGAGCTTTTTCCGGTCCCGAAAGCCATTGAGCTTCAGACCCGAAGCCACGTTGTCATAAATTGACATGGTCGGGAACGGGTTGGGCTTCTGGAATACCATACCTACCCGCCGGCGAAGCTGCGTCGGTGAGGTACCGTTGTAGGCATCGAGTTCTCCGATGCGGATACGGCCCTGCACGCGAGCTTCGGGAATCGTCTCATGCATTCTGATTAATGCAACGGATAAACGTGGACTTTCCGCAGCCCGAAGGTCCAATCAACGCGGTGGCATGATTGGCCTGCACCTGAAGATTGATGTCATACAGCGCCTGGCTCTTGCCATACCAGGCATTCAGGGTCTCGACCTGTATTCCGACACCCATATCAATTCGCTCCCGCTAAGGTTCCGTGCCGGACTGCAATTCTAACCGCCGATACCGCTCCAACAATCAGGACGATCAATACCAGCGCTCCTGCCCAGGCCTGCCGGTGCCACTCCTCAAAGGGGGAAATCGCGTAGGTGAAAATCTGCAGAGGCAACGCCGCCGTGGGCTCGTTGGTATTCCAATTCCAGTATTGATTTCCGAACGCCGTAAACAGCAACGGCGCCGTCTCGCCCGCGACACGAGCAAAGGCCAACATTACCCCGGTGATTACACCTGAGGTGGCGGTTCGCAAGGTAATGGAAAGCGTGGTCCGCCAGCGCGGTACGCCCAACCCGTACGCGGCTTCCCGGATCGCGTTCGGCACGAGCAGCAGCATTTCCTCGGTAGTACGCGCGATGGTGGGAATCATCATGATTGCCAGGGCAAAGCCTCCGGCAAGAGCTGAGAAATGCTTCTGGCGCAGCACCACGATGCTATAGGCAACGATTCCGATCACGATGGAAGGCACGCCGTTCAGTACATCGGAGGTGAAGCGAACAAAGTCGCCGAAGCGGTTCCGGCCATACTCTGAGAGATAAATACCCGCTCCGATGCCGACCGGTATGCCCAGGAGGCTGGCGATCCCTAACACAAGCACAGAGCCGCCGATCGCGTTAGCCATGCCGCCACCTGGCTCGCCTACCGGCTTGGGTGTCTGTGTCAGAAATGCCCAGTTGATCGAGCCAATCCCCTTGATGACGAGGTAACTGAAAATAGCGACCAGCGGAACCAGCACGATGACCACCGTCGACACCGCCACGAAAGTCATAAACTTGTCTGTCAGGCGACGGTACAAGCTGATTTGCAACATGCCGGGAGCGATCGCGGATTTCGTGGACTCAGGCATGGCCCCTCGCAGGTTGTCCGCGAGTTACAGACCAAACCATCAGCCGTGCCAGAGCATTCACAACGATGGTGACGAGAAACAGAGCCAAGCCGATTTCAACCAAGGCCGAGAGGTAGGTGTCCCCGGTGGCTTCACTGAATTCGTTTGCGATCACGCTAGCCATGGTGTAGCCGGGAGCGAACAGCGACTTCGCGATCTCGGGACGGTTGCCGATCACCATGGTAACAGCCATCGTCTCGCCGAGCGCACGGCCCAAGCCGAGAATGACGCCGCCCACGATTCCAGCCCGCGCGTTGCGCAGCACGCCCACGCGGATCATTTCCCACCGCGTGGCACCCAGTGCCAGCACCGCCTCACGCTGGTGCTGGGGCACCACGGACAAAACTTCGCGGCTGATCGACGAGATGATGGGCACGATCATGATGGCGAGGATGACGCCGGCCGCAAGCATTCCGATGCCGTAGGGAGCTCCCTCGAACAGACCCGTCCAGCCGAGCGTCTTTCCCAGGAAGGGCTCCACGTACTCTCGTAGCAATGGAACGAGAACGAAAATAGCCCACAAGCCGTAAATCACGCTGGGAATCGCGGCGAGCAGTTCGGTGAAGAACGACAACGGTCCACGCAGCCACTTGGGGCACATCTCGGTGGTGAAAACAGCCACTCCGACGGCCAGCGGCACCGCCAGGATCAGAGAGAGTACGGAAGAAACGATCGTGCCGTAGATAAACGGCAAGGCACCGAATTGCTCCTCGACGGGGTTCCAGTCACGACCGACAAAAAAGCTCCATCCAAATGCATGCCAGGAGAGCTGGGAGCGGAGCACTAGTTCATAGACAATCAGCGCGAGCAGACCGAGGATTCCAATCGCACAGGCCAGCATGGCGTAGCCAAAAGTCTTGTCCGCCAGCTCACCACTGGAGGTATGCCGCAAAAGGCTCACTCGCGGCTTACTTTCTGCTTTAACCTGCTGATTGACAACGGGTTGCGGACCTGTCAAGCGAGGCCTCGGGAGCGCCTGGTTGCCCATCGGGTCGAGGCTAGCAGAAAGTTGTTACAACGGTGTTAAAATACCCCCGCTTTCCCGGAACGGTTCCGTTGCCATTTGGCAGTCAAGCTTGTATCTTGCTATTCCCCGTCCTATGCCCGTTGACCGAGATCGTCTAGGTTTTGTGTTCGAGAGATTGGATCACCAGCTCTCCAAGCTGGCCTCCAAACCCCAGCCTCAGAATGTTCATCGCTTCCGCACTTATACGCGCCGGTTGGAAGCATTGCTTGAAGAATTGGCTTCCGGGTTGGGTGGAAACGAGAGGAAGCTGCTGAAGTCGCTAACCTGGTTGCGTCGGCGCGCGGGAAAAGTCCGGGATCTGGACGTGCAGATCGCGGCGCTGCGCAGCCTGAAAATTCCGCAAGAACCGGAGCGCAAGGCGCAACTCCTTCGCACTCTCACTGACGTCCGGATGAAACGCGAAAAGAAACTGCACCAGGCACTCGACCGGGACACGCTACGCGAGCTGCGAAAACGGTTGAAGAAGGCCAGGAGAAGTTCCTTTGATCGCGAGGCTGATCCCGTGGGTCTTGGGCGCCGCCTCTTTGCGCAAGTCACCAAACCACAAGTTCCTCTGACCGAGGAAATCCTGCACAAATATCGAACTGCAGGAAAACGTATCCGTTACGTTGTGGAATCGGCGGAACGAGTGCCGGAAGCATCACGCATGTTGGAAACCTTGAAGGTCATGCAGGACGCGCTGGGTGACTGGCACGACTGGCTGATGCTGACGCAAACTGCGGAAAACCTCATTCAGGGTGCGCAACCGTCGCCTCTGTTGACTGCGTTGCGCAATGTTACGGGCGCGAAGTTCCGTCATGCCTTGCAAGTGGTTGCCGACACCCAGACCAAGATCCTGGAGCAACCGTTCGAGCACCCGGCTCAACCCGGAAAAGCGAAACCAGGTCGAGCACGTCGCAAGCCCACGTCGCCTAGTGTTGAGGACGCCCAGTCGGCGGCCTAGCTATTCCCGGTTCGCAATTCCGTTGAAACACACAACCCACTTGTGAGATGACAGGGGTACGCGCGACGCTGTCCGTCCGCTTCCCGATTATCGATGCCGACCTTCGCCGCAGTAGATATCGGTTCCAACTCCGTTCGATTGAAGATCGCCCGTTTGAGTCGAGGGCGTCTTACCTCGATTCATGAAGATCGTGAGGTCACGCGCTTAGGCGAAGGGGTGTTCAAAACAGGATTTCTCTCCCCCGAAGCCATGTCCGAAACCATTAGGGTTTTGCGGCGATTTCACCGTACCGTACAGCGTCTGGGTGCGGACACGATAAGAGTGGTGGCCACGGCAGCCCTGCGCGATGCGCGCAACTCCCGCGCCTTCATCGAGTGGGTACGGTCGGCCACGGGCTGGAACATGGAGATCATTTCTGGTCTGGAAGAAGCGCGCCTCATTCACCTCGGCCTGGTCTCGATTTTGCGGGTCAGCGCCTCGCCAGCTCTGATGATCGACCTTGGAGGCGGCAGTTGTGAGCTGACTATTTCGAACCGCGGGCACATTCAAGGAACCGCCAGCTTGCCGTTGGGCGCCGTCCGGCTGACCCAGGAGTTTCTCCCCAGTGACCCTCCACGCGAGAGCGAGTTGGAGCGCCTTCGGGGATTTGTAGCGCGCGAAGTCGGGCGCATCGCCGACCGTATCATCCGATCGCGTGTAAAAGTCGTGATCGCAACCTCCGGGACTGCCGCCTCTCTGGCCGCGGTGGCAGCCAATCTGCAGAAGGGCAGAAAGACCCGCCAGGCAATCGTTTCGCGGGCGGAAATGAACCGCCTCGCCAAGCTCATCACCCGACTGTCGATCGAGGGACGCCGCAAACTTCCGGGTATCGGTCCCCGGCGCGCCGAAATTATCGCGGCCGGCGCGCTGGTCTACGCCGGGCTCCTCGATCGCTGTCAGTTGCGGAACTTCCGATACTCTCCCCTGGGACTCCGCGATGGTTTGCTCGCCCAGATGGCAGCCGAGTATGACCGCAGTACTCGATCCGGGAAGCAGATTGAATCGGAGCGGTGGGATTCGCTCAAGAATGCAGTGGAGCATTATCGCGTAGACATGGATCACGCACTGCAGGTGCGGCAGTCAGCCATGCAGTTGTTCTCTGAGCTGAAGTCCGTCCACAGGCTGCCGCCCGAATATCGGGAGTGGTTGTCCGCGGCAGCGATGCTTTACGAGGTGGGAGACTTCGTGAACCGAAGCGGCCGGCATCGGCACGCCTACTACATCATTTCCAATTCAGAGATTCTCGGGTACACGCCCGAACAGCGCCGGGTAATTGCCGCGATCGCTCGCTACCTGGGCAAGTCCCGGCCTACCCCCGGAGATGCCCCGATGAAGGCCCTTTCTCCCAGTGACCAGGACTTGGTATCTAAGGCGTCGGTACTGTTGAGATTGGCCCGGGCCTTGAATCTGGGCCGCAGCGGCGCCGTACAGAAAGCGAGCCTCCGGATTCGAAACGGCACGATCAATCTGAGCCTGACACCGCGCAAGCGAATGGGTGTGGACCTGGAACTCTGGGCAGTTGAAAAGGATCGGATTTACTTCCGTGAGGTCTTCGGGAGGGAGCTTTCCGTTGCGGCGACATGAAGAGTGCGCAGGACCTTAGGCGTAAGACACCAATGCAGGGATCCCGAACTTCGCCGCACTTCTACTCTCGCCACGGCGCCCTTGCGCAGTTCGATGCTGGCCTCGCAACCCGTATCGCTGATCATTCGCCCCAGGAATTCACTCAAGTTGGGATTGTGTCCCACCACAACAATCGATTCGTACCGGGCATACTTGTCGAGAAGTTTCTGGAAGTCGGCAAAAGTGGCCGATGGACGAAGCGCCGGTTCCATCTGCAGTTTGCCCTCATAGCCAAGTTCGTTGCCCACCAGTGAAGCGGTCTGGGTGGCCCGCTTGAGAGGACTGGAAATAATCATGTCGGCCTGGACCTCTAACGCGGCCAATGCGCGGCCCACATACCCGCACTGATCGATTCCATCTTTATCGAGGGCGCGTTTTTCGTCTCTCTTGAGGTTGGCCATGCGCTGGCCGGCGCTGGCGTGGCGCAGGAAATAAATGATCATGGACGGTTAGCGTTCCTTCCCCGCGAGGACGCGACGCCCCGGACGCCGTTCGACCTCTGAAAGCGTCTCCATCGACTGCTTCCCTTCGGCCAGGCCGATCAGAAAATCCTGGGCGCTAAATGCATTGGCCGGTCTCATCTTACGTTTGCTCCCGCGGGTTTGCCAGGCACGCAAGTAACTGCCATTGCTTTGCAAAAAGCGTGTCTTGGTGACGTCGGCCAGATAAGCCTCGAGAATTTCGTGACGAACCCGATGGGCCAGCTGCTCATCTTTGAGAGGTGTGAGAACCTCGACGCGTTCATATAGATTACGGGGCATCCAATCCGCGCTTCCCATATAAACTTCCTCGCTGCCGCCATTCAGGAAGTAGAAGATGCGGCTGTGTTCCAGAAAGCGTCCCACGACGCTGCGCACGCGAATGCGGTCGCTCACACCCCGAACTCCGGGTCGAAGGGCGCAAATGCCGCGCACGATCAAATCGATCGGAACTCCAGCCTGGGAAGCACGGTACAAGGCAGTAATGACGTTCTTGTCGAGCAGCGCATTCATTTTTGCAATGATGCGCGCGGGCCGCCCATGGCGAGCGTGCTCCGCCTCGCGGTCGATCAGCGCCAGACATTTCTCCGCCAGATCCAGGGGCGCTACCAGCAAGGGCTCATAGCTCGGATGTTCCGCATAAGCTGTGAGGAAGCTGAATACATCGTGAATAGACGCGGTGATTTCGGGATTCGCCGTCAGCAAGCTCAGGTCAGTGTAGATGCGGGCCGTACTGGCATTGTAGTTGCCCGTCCCCAGGTGCGCGTAGCGGCGAGTGATTCCATCGGGGTCACGCCTCACCAGCAGCGACAGCTTGCAGTGCGTCTTCAAGCCCACCAGTCCGTGAAAAACCTGTACTCCGGCATCCTCCAGATCGCGCGCCCAGCGAATATTCGTATCCTCGTCGAAGCGGGCCTTCAACTCCACCACTGCTGTGACTTCTTTCTTGGAAGCGGCGGAAATCAGAGCAGGGACGATCAGGGAATGCTCGTTCGTACGGTAGAGAGTCTGCTTGATCGACAGCACTCTGTCGTCTTCCGCCGCGGACTCAATGAAAGAAACAACCGCGTCGTAAGAATCGAACGGATGGTGGAGCAAGATGTCGTGCCGCCGCAGTTCTTCGAAAAGATCCTTCGCTTTCGCGGTGAGCCGCAGCTCACGCGGAACGAACGCTTTGAACTTCAGCTCGGGATGGGCCGTCTGCTCGTACACGTTGAATAACCGGGATAGATTTACCGGACCGTTTACCGAGAAAACTTGCCAGGGTTCGATCTCGAAGACGGTGCGCAGGCGCTCGATAATCTCCGGATCGGAGTCGGCTTCAATCTCTAACCGCACCGCGTCTCCCTTGCGGCGATTGTGCAGTTCAGCACGCACCGACTCGAGCAGGCTGCGCGCCTCTTCTTCTGCCAGATAGAGATTGCTGTTGCGGGTTACACGGAATGCGGACGACGACACGATGTCGTAGCCGTGATACATGCGTGAAGCATGGTGAGCTACCAGGTCAGCAAGAAAGATGAAATCGTCAGTGCCCTCGGAGGGCAGCCGTACTAAGCGAGGTAAAGCTCGCGGCACAGTGACCACGCCTGTGTATGTCAACGATGAGCGCCGGCGGCGACGCAGCAGGAACGCCACGCACAAAGCCTTGTTGATCACTCGCGGAAAAGGATGGGCTGGATCGACCGTAACCGGCGTCAGCAGGGGGTCCAGTTCCCTTTCGCAGTAGTCGTCGACGAATTCCTTCGCTTTGCTGTCGAGTTCGTGCAAACCCAGAACACGGATTCCGTTCTCGGAGAGCCTGGGACGCAACTGGTCGTTCCAGCACTCGTACTGCTCTTGTACGAACCGGTGGGTCTCGCGGTTAACCAGATCGCGCTGCTCCACCAGAGTCAATCCGTCGGGCCCGGCTTCGTTGTAACCGTCCTCCAGTTGCTGAACCAATCCGGCTACGCGTACTTCAAAGAACTCGTCCAGGTTGCTGGCAGTGATAGAGAGAAATTTCAGCCTCTCCAGTAGCGGGTTGTTTGTATCCTGGGCTTCCTCCAGAACACGCCAGTTAAACGCGAGCCATGAGGCTTCGCGGTTCATGTAGTAGGCTGAGCTATCGAGAGAGGTGCGCGGGGGCATAGGTCTTAACGAGAGTTCACAGGACGCTTCGGAGTTTGGCGGTCAATCACTAACTTCATCTCAGACCCGTTGGGACGCTTCAAGAACATGAAGTGCTTTTCCAGTCGCACCTCGACAGGCGCTGCGGGTATCCAGGTGTCCGGTAAAGTCTCAAGCGGGTGTCGGGGTGTGTACTCCCCGACATACGTGACTTCGTTCACTCTCACGGACACCTCGAAATAGGGATCTTCCTGCTCCACTGGGCTGTTAACAATGTAGTAAAGCACGCGAGTATGCGACTTCTGCCGGGCCTCCACAAGGATGCCCGTCTGATAACTCTTTTCGACCGCAAATGATTGACAGCTAACGCCCAGAAGAACGACTGCGACCCAGAATGAGGCGCTCGATTTTGTCATTTCGCCGTCAGATCCAAGGTTCAGTATAGTCCAATGCCGGAATGTTGACGAACCTGGCCGACACCGTTCGCAGGCTGCCTACCACGTTCGCCGCCTGCGAAAAAGGCGCCGACAAGAACTCGGCGCCCCTCTTGAAATTCTTTACTGACAGAACCTAGTGGACCTGCTTGATCTCCGCTTTCACTTTCTGTGCCACGCTGTCGGGGAGGGGCGCATAAGTAAGCTGAGCGGTTTGTTTCTGACCGTCATCCACCATCCAATTAAGGAAGTCAGCGATCATCTTGCCCTTGGCTGCATCCTTTGATTGTTCTGGGATCAGCAACCACGTGAAACTGGAAATCGGGTAAGCATCCTTACCGGGAGCATTAGTGATAGAAACGCGGAAGTCGGATGGCATGGTTTTTACCGAGGCTGCCGCTGCCGTTACGCTATCGAGCGACGCCTTCACGAAATTGCCTGACGAATTCTGAACCACGCCATACGGGATACTGTTCTGTACAGCGTAAATCAGTTCGATATACCCGATCGAACCCTGCATCTGGCGGATCATCCCGGCTACGCCTTCGTTGCCTTTGCCTCCGAGACCTACGGGCCACTTTACTGAAGTCCCTTTGTTCACTGAACTCTGCCAATCACTGCTCACCTTGGAGAGATAGTCGGTGAAAATGAAGGTAGTGCCGCTGCCGTCGGAACGGTGGATCACGATAATGGGATCGCTTGGGAATTTGACACCCGGGTTAGGGCCGGTAATGGCGGGATCATTCCAGGTTGTGATCTTGCCCAGGAAAATCCCCGACAGCGCTTGTGGCGTGAACTTGATTTCGCCCGTCACGCCCTTGATGTTGTAGGCGGGAACCACGGCCCCCAGCACGGTGGGAACGTGCAGAATCTTTGTCTTTCTCTGGGACTGCGCTTGGGAAATCTGCTCGTCGGTCATCGGGCCATCGCTGGCCCCGAAATCGACCGTGCCCGCGATTACCTGGCGAATGCCACCGCCGCTCCCGATGGACTGGTAGTTAAACTGAATGTCTGGGTGCAACTTGTTGTAGTCGCTGAACCACTTCGAGTACATGGGATAGGGGAATGTTGCGCCCGCACCGTTCAACGTTGTCTGCCCGATAGCGGGTACCGTCACGGCGACACACAAAATCAGCAGCACAATGCGACGCATCACTTATGATTCCTCCTGAGATGGACTCTCCCTTCGGTTCTAGCGGCGAAATGTTACAGCAGGGTTACAAATGCGTGAATTTGTGATGAATGGCCCCGAACTGGGAAGCCGTCTGGCAAACGAAAAATCAGCGGGCCGCGTCTAGGCGGGCAATTTCCTGAGCGAACAAGGGGTTGTCCGGGAATTCGCTTCGCAGTGAGGCCAGGAGGTCGAGCGCTTTCGCCTTATCCTTTTCTCTTACGTAAGCGATCGCGAGCAAGATGCGGGCAAATGGCGCCAGGTAGTGTCCATGCTCGGCCGTGATTTGCAGTTCGGCGATCCCAGCCTGCTTGTCGCCCGCAATTCCCCCCAACCTTAACAGCCAGCGAACGGGAGCCGCCATGGTACCTATTATGTATTTGCTGACGCCGGTCGCCACGTGCGCGTCATAACAGTTGGGATCCACTGCCAGCAACTGTTCCGCCCAACCGGTCGCTTCCTTGGTAAAGTGCAAAGACGCCAGATTGCGCTTGTCGATCAGGGCGGCGTAGTCGGCTTTGAGGCCCGACGCCAATGTCATGGCAAACAGTCCGTCTCGATCCTTCGCATTAGCAGCTCAGACGAGTGCGGGCAAGGCTTTCGGCGTGAGCTATCGCGTCATCAAAATGCTGGCGAGTCGCGGGATCAGGAGTGTTCTTTTTGCGTGACTGGAAAGCTGAATCGCTCTCGTAGAACTGCGACTCGAGGATGCCCAGCCGATGAAACTCGGAAAACAGCAAACCTGCGGCTTCACTGACCGGACCCACAGGATCTGCCGGGTATGCACGCTTCCAGGCATCGAATTCCTGCTGGGCGGGCGCGAACTTGAGATTGTAGAGATCCCGAAAGCCACGATCGAGGAATTGTGGTGCGGGATCGCTGGGCCGATCTCCCGCCAGGCAAAGTACGGGCACAAGCGCCGTCACCAGAACTCCGAGGAGTTTGAAAGGACTCCACCCTACTCGATGAGCGTTGACGGCGTGTATTATCCCAGCGGTTCTAAACATGTCTTTGTCCAGGCTTTGCCGAGCCGAACGAATGGCACTTTTGGGGTTAGATGCAGCTTCTTCGACGTCCGCCGAGTGTATCCGATACAGTTAGTCAAAGTATTGTCAAAAATTCGTCGAATCCCTGACCAAAAGGCATATCACCAGTGAGTGGTCATCCAGATCGTCGTGCTCCCGGTTGGCCTGGCATTCCTCCTCGCTGGACCTCAAGCGCGAAGTCAGGTGTAGGTACGGCGCTGACACTGCAAAGCCGCGTCTGGTTCACTCTCAGTCACGGGATTCTGAACGAGATCTACTTCCCGCGAGTGGACCAGGCGTGTACGCGCGACCTCGGTTTCCTCGTCACGAACGGTAAGGACTTCTTCTCTGAAGAAAAGCGCCATTGCCAGTTCCAGAATGAGCCCTTGGAGCCCGGGGTGCCCGTTTACGAGCTAACTAATACCTGTTTGCAGGGCCGTTACGAGATCAAGAAGGAGGTCCTGACAGATCCGTTTCGCAACGTTGTTCTGCAGCGGATAAGGTTTCGCCCGCTACAGGGCAAACTCGAGGACTATCGCGTGTTTGCGCTGCTCGCGCCGCATCTTGCGAATTTTGGCTACGGGAACAACGGCTGGGTTGGCGACTACAAAGGCGTGCCCATGTTGTTCGCGCAGCGTGAGAGCACAGCCCTCGCTCTGGCTTCCTCCGTGCCTTGGCGGAAACGATCCGCAGGGTATGTCGGGTATTCCGATGGCTGGCAGGATGTCTCGCGAAATTTTCAGATGACGTGGGAGTGCACCCATGCTGAAGACGGAAACATCGCTCTGACGGGAGAGATCGACCTCGCGGCTGATGATGGAGAGTTTGTCCTGGCCCTCGGCTTTGGCGGCGTCTGGGCTGAGGCCGGGCAACAAGCGCTCTCCAGCTTGTTAGAGGACTTCGCCGACATCAGAGAGGGCTACGTTTCAAACTGGAGGCGCTGGCAGAAAACGCTGATCGAACTTGACGCGCCCATGCGCAAGAAAGATCTGTACCGGGCCAGCGTGGCGGTCTTGCGCTCCCACGAGTCTAAGGACTTTCTCGGTGGCGCGATTGCAAGCTTGTCGATTCCGTGGGGATTCAACAAAGGCGACGAGGATCTTGGTGGATATCACCTGGTCTGGCCCCGCGATCTGGTGGAAACCGCGGGCGGATTTCTAGCAGCTGGCGCGGTAACCGATTCTCTCCGCGTGTTGCGATATCTGGAAGCCACCCAGGAGTCGGATGGGCACTGGCCCCAGAACATGTGGATGGACGGACGTCCGTACTGGAATGGCCTGCAGATGGATGAGACGGCCCTTCCGATTCTTTTAGTCGATCTCATCCGACGCGCCGCCCCGCACGAACTGGGGCGCATAGAGCGCTGGTGGCCTATGGTTCGCCGTGCGGCAACCTTCCTCGTGTGCAACGGTCCGGTAACCCAGCAGGACCGGTGGGAAGAAGACGGCGGTTACTCGCCTTTTACCGTCGCGGCCGAGGTGGCGGCGCTTCTGGCCGCGGCCGACATTGCGGAGCTCTCCGGCCACCGCAGAATCCTCTAGCTACTTGCGCGACGTCGCCGACAACTGGAACGACAACATCGAACGTTGGATGTATGCGACCGACACCTTATTGTCGAAGCAAATCGGCGTTGAGGGTTATTACGTCCGCATCGCTCCGCCCGAGACGGACTATGCCCCGTCTCCCTTACAGGGTTTTGTGCCCATCAAGAACCGGCCTCCTGACGCAAGCCTGCAGCAAGCTACTCGGGTTGTCAGTCCAGATTCCTTGGCCTTGGTACGTTTCGGCCTGCGGGCATGGGACGATCCGCGCATTCTGAATACTGTGAAGGTTATCGACGCTCTACTGCGCACAAAACTGCCCCAAGGCCCGTGCTGGTATCGCTACAACGGAGACGGCTATGGCGAACACGAGGACGGCTCGCCCTTCGACGGCACGGGCATCGGCCGGCCATGGCCTTTGCTTGCAGGTGAAAGGGCGCACTACGAAATCGCCGCTGGACGGCAAGACGTCGCCGAAGCTCTGCTCAGTGTCATGGAAGATTCCGCGGAGGGCGGCCGACTAATCCCGGAACAGGTCTGGGACGCGCAGGACATACCAGAGCGGGAGCTGTTTGTGGGGAAACCTTCAGGTTCGGCCTCTCCCCTGGTCTGGGCGCATGCTGAATACGTCAAGCTGCGCAGATCGCTGCGTGACGGTGTCGTCTTCGACCAAGCACCGCAGCCCGTTCAACGCTACCAGGTGGAGAAACGAACCTGTCCCTACTTTGGGTGGCGTCAGAACAACAAGCCGCGGTCCATGCCCTGCGGCAAGATCCTGCGGGTCGTTTTGCGTGCGCCTGCGCTGGTGCATTGGAGTGTCGACGGCTGGCAAACTGCGCAGGACACGGCAACCCGCGACTCGGGACTGGGTATGCACTACGCCGACTTGTCCACCGAAAAGGTGAAGGTCGGCGAGCAAGTAACTTTCACCTTCCGCTGGATGGACGAAAACAGATGGGAAGGCACCGACTACGCCGTAAACGTGGAGTGAAGACTCCAGCTGCGGACGGCCTTTAGTGCGACAGTGGTGCCGCGATCGGGCCTTCGTGAGCTCCCGCCACGCCCCACCCAGTCTTCAAAATGTTGGCATAAAGAGCGGCAGCACAAATGCCCGAACCGAGCAGCAACACGAGCCCCTTCCACATCGGTCCCATCAGCACGCGGCCGATGCCAAAGAGCGCCAGGTAAACCATCGCGCATCCGAGTACCCACGCGACCAGATTGCGGCCAAGGTCACGAGTCGGCTCCACATCGGGCGTGAGTTGTGCAATCGGCTTCCATCCGCGCACATCCGGGCGCGTCTTCCGATAGAAGTCGAGCAAAGTCCGCTGCGGCTCGGGCTTCGTGACAAGGGTGACAACTATCCACACCACCGTCGTGACCGCCGTGGTCAACAGCGCCCGCACGGCGGAGTCCACCGCCGAGTTGCCCGGGTAGAATCCGGTTACGCGCAGGCCGACACTCACAGCCAAGGCCGTAGCCATGGCGGAGATTTCACTCCACGCGTTGATCCGCCACCAGTACCAGCGCAGCAGATACACTCCGCCCGTCCCCGCACCAGCTTCCAACACGACCCTCCACCCTTCTCCCACGGAGTTGAGCAGCGCCGACACGCCAGCCGAACAAATCACGAGCAGAACCGTTACCAGGCGGGACGCTATAACGTAATGATTCTCGCTCGCCATGCGCTTGATGAAACGTCGATAAAAATCCGCAACCAGATACGACGCTCCCCAGTTGAGCTGAGTCGCGATCGTCGACATGAATGCGGCCATGAACCCGGCCACCACGATTCCGCGCAGTGCCGGCGGAACATAGCGCGTGACTATCAGCATGTAGCCGGTTTCGGGATGGTCAAGATGGGGATAGAGAACAATCGCCGCCAGGCCCGTCAGAATCCAAGGCCAGGGACGCAGCGCATAGTGCGCAATGTTGAACCAGAGCACGGACAGCAAGCCGTTCTTCTCGTCGCGGGAACTGAAGATGCGTTGTGCAATATAGCCTCCGCCTCCCGGCTCCGCACCGGGATACCAGAAAGCCCACCATTGCACCCCAACGTTCACCAGGAACGAAAGCCCGGTGAGAACCCACAACCCTTCCTCGCGCAGTGGCCGCGAGAAATCCGGAAAGAACGAAGTAGCGTCTCCTGCACCTGGACCAGCTGCGGTGCGCATCGTTGCCAGACGATCCAGCATCGTGCTCATTCCGCCCGCCGCGTGAACGGCGTACCACGCCACGCCGATTACGATTGCCATTTTCAATGCGAACTGAAAGAGGTCCGTCCACAGCACTCCCCAGAGTCCGCCCAGCGCCACATAGACGCCGGTGAAGGGAATCAAAAAGAAAACGCAGATTGCCAGCGCATTGCGATCGCTCACTCCGAGTGTCGTTGCGACAATGCTCGTCATGGCCTTGGTTACCCAACCCAGAATGAGACAGTTCATCAGCAGCCCGAGATAGATCGCCCGAAACCCGCGCAGGAACGCTGCGGGCTTGCCCGAGTACCGCATCTCAGCAAACTGCACATCCGTGAGGAGGCCGGACCGTCGCCACAACCGGGCAAAAAGAAAAACTGTCATCATGCCCGAAAGCAGGAACGCCCACCACAACCAGTTCCCTGCTACTCCCTGCGTATAAACCAGGCCTGTGACGACCAGTGGCGTGTCTGCAGCAAAAGTAGTGGCTACCATCGATGTGCCCGCCAGCCACCAGCTCACGTTGCGTCCCGACACAAAATAATCGTCAACACTCTTCCCGGAACGCCCGCGGAAGTACAGACCCAGGAACAGCGTGATCAGTAGGTAGCCGACAATGGCGGTCCAATCCAGGACGGTGAAGTTCATGGCGTGAAGAATACTTCAGGCACAATTCCGAGTGGTGGGAATTATTGCAGACAATAGCGATTCAATTGCCGAGATTTACCGAAACGGCTCACGTCTCGCAAAGCGAGGGTCGCTGAGAAGTCGTCTACCCTGTGTACACCAGTTCAACCACCGTGCAGTCGTCGTTCAGCGGGTTGCCCGCACAGAAACTCGAGACTGCCGCAAAAATATCTTCCAGCGATGACCCCTTACCCGCAACCTCCTCCAATCGCTCATTGTCGAAGAAATCGCCAGCCGCATTTTCAGCTTCGGTGACTCCGTCGGTGACCAGCACCAAGCGATCTCCAGGCTTCATCTGTCGCCGATCACTTGTGTAGGTGACATCTCCAAGCAAGCCCACCGGCAGATTTCCGTGCTCGGGCCGGGTGACCTGATGATCGGATATAACCAGCGGAGGAATGTGGCCGCAATTTACGTACTCCAGTTCACCCGACGGATTGACTCTTGCGATGATGACGGTGGCGTACTTTTCCCCCAAATGTTTCTGAGTGAAAAAGCGGTTTACCGCCGCGACAATTTCCGGCAACGGCATGCGCGCGATCAACTGCGAGTAGACCATTCCCTGAAGGGTCGACGCCAGGAGGGCGGCGGATACTCCCTTTCCACTAACGTCAGCCAGCACGATCGCCAAGCCGTCTTCTGTATTGACCGCGTCGTAGAAGTCACCGCCAATCTCTTTGCAGGAAAGGTTCCGTCCCTTCAGCTTGGCGAACGGTACCTCCGGAATAGTCACGGCCATGAGCCGCTGCTGGATCGACGCTGCGATAGATAGCTCCTGCTGGTAGCGGCGTGCCGACTCTTCCGCCTGCACCAGGCGCGCGTTTTCGATAAGCGACGCGGCTTCACGGGCAATGGCCCGCAGAATGTCGTTACTCACGCTCGAGATGTCACGCGATGCGAAGCGTGAGTCCACATACAGCGCGCCCATGACCTCCGCGGTCGTCGGCGCCCCATCCGACCGATTGGTCTGCACCTGAGGTTTGCGCAGAGGGATGCAGATCACCGTGCGCAGATCGTAGGCGACTATGCTCTGCCTTCCGGCCAGGTCGAGCGACTGGCTGGTGTCGGTGATCAGGAACTCGGAATTTGCCCGCAGAGCCTCCTCCAGAATGGAGTGCGACATGGTTTTGTCGTCGAGCAGCGGCTCGCCTTTGTAATTGCGTCCTGCACCCAACCGCAACGTGCCGTCGTCGTCTTTCAGGAAGATATAGCCGCGCTCAGCGCGTGTGAGCTTCAACGTCGCGTCGATCAGCGTCACCAGAATTTCGTCCAGCACGCCGATCGTATTCAGCTTTCGCGCCGCTTCAAGAAAGAGCGTCAGCTTTTCCAGGTCGGTCGCTTCCGTCGAAATCTGGATTCCCGAAATTTGGCTCAGGAATTCGCGCGCCGTATTCGACGTCGCGTGTACCGGGTGAAAAATTACGTAGGCCACGTCCCGTACGCCGAACTCCAGCCGGTCATTGCGTTGCACCTTCTGGCGCTGGACGCGTTCGCCGTTTATAAATGTGCCGTGCTTGCTGCCCTGATCGACGACGAAGAATTCGCCGTTCTCGGAAATTATGGTCGCGTGGTCCCGCGAGACTCGAGGATCGGCAATGACCAGGTCCTTGTCCACCTTCCTTCCTACCGTGAAAGGCGTGTGGTCGAGCAGGATGCTGCGTTGCTCGTTTCCTTGAACGAACATCAGCGAGGGAAAGATTCCCGAACCTGCTCCTGGCTCTGAACCAGCACCCGTTTTTGGGCGAACCGCCATATAGCGAACCAACTCCTTTGCTACGACTTATTGATGATGACAGGATCGAATCCCGACGGGAAGATTGGCGCATCCCGGAAGCTGACTGAAAGAAATCAGCTACCCCGGGCAGACTTACCGGTTCGCCCGACAGTCCTGCTTACGCCTTTTTGGAACGAAATGCCGCGATCGCCTGCTGCTCCGTATCATAAACCTCAAACACCGTCACCAGTTTTGTGATTTGCAGGACATCACGTAAGCGCTCGTTTAAACCGGTGATCTTGATATCCGCGCCTCCGGCCTTGGCCGATGAATACACACCGACCAGTGAACCCAGGCCCCCGCTGTCAATGTAGCTCACTTCGGAGAGATTCAGCACGATCTGCCGGCTGGAAGCGAGTAGCCGCTTCATGGTGTCGCGAAGTGCGGTCGCCTCCTCACCAAAAACGATCCGTCCACTGCACAAGATGACCGTCACGCCGTCGGCGACGCGCGTCTCCATTTTAAGGTCCATTCTTTTCCCTTCTCCAAGACCAGTGTGATCTGGTACCGCAGCTTACTCCAAGCGCCGAAGAAGCCTAACCCGAGCCTTCTGGCATTGCAAGTTTCGGCCGCAAAACCCGCGTCAATGGGCCGCAATGCGCAATCTGCCTACAAATCACGCGGTCCTCCGCTTTCCCGGCTCTCCGCCCGTTCCTCAAACTACAACGCGGGTAAGGGTGGCGGACCGTCTGCGCTAGTGACCGCAGCGCGTCCAGACTCATCTCGAATGCTCATTGCTCCCCCCACCAACCAAGCCAGCAGGGCCAAGGCAAACAAGTTGAAGCAGCGCCATTGAATCATCAAATAGCAAAGCGGCGTGATGAAAAGGATCAGCATAGGCACCCGCATGAGCCAAACTCTGCGCAATTGCGGTTTTCGCAGCAAAATCCAGTTCGCTTGTAGAAGAAGAGGCAGGAGGAGGAGGGTCAGGTCCTGGGCGAAGGCGTGATAGCTCACCAGAATCGTGGCCACGACTGCGAGAGAAAACGCCAGGTCCGGGAAGCTTTGACGATAGCGGTGCCATCGTTCCGCCGTGAAGATCATGAGGACAGCCGACGCAAGTATGACCAGCGCAAGAACTGGAGTCGCCGCGAGTTTCGGAGTAAGCACGCCCGCAAGCAGTCCATGAAGATTAGGCATATGGCCATGTGGGTCCAGCGACTGTTCCGAGGACCACAGATGTCGTGGGTAGGCCCACAGTGCTGGCCATCCAAAAACGATAACCGTAAGAACCGCGAGGCACAGGCCAGTCAGGGCGAATCCGGCAACCGCACTCCATTCTCCGCTGACGAGCAAAACGAACATAAGCGGAAGCACAAATTGCGGTCGAAAAAGACCTAGACCCAGCCAGCTCCCCGCGCGAAGGCCGTCTCCACGCCGCAATGCCAGATAGGCCAGAGTTAGTAGCAGGACGAAGAATGCGTCATCCTGACCTTGAAGCAGCCCCGCAAATACGGGGAAAAAAGCCAGAACGAAGATCATCCAGAACCAGGCGGGAATTCCACGAAACGCGTTGAGTTGGGGCCGCAACAGAAGAGGGACCGCCCACAGGGCCAGAACACTCAATAAGCTCCAAAACACGTACGCGACAACGTACGGCAGATAGGAGAACGGAACAAACAACAGTGACTCGAAAGGCGGGTGCATGTAAATGTACGGCTCACCTCGAGTCCTCACCTTTTCAGAAAGCGTCCGCTGGGCTGCCAGTTGACTGTTTGCGTCGAATAGTTGCGAGCCTTGTCCGGTGCGCGTCATTCGGCCGGCCACGTAAAAATGCATGAAATCGGAATAGCCGTGCGCGACCAGCGTTCTTGCTTGCCACAGCAGGTAGACGTTAAGCCCCGCCATGCTGGCGAGTGCGCAAATCAGAAACAATCGGTGGCGTCGGGCCCACGGTAGGAAAGGCGAACAGACGGCAGGATGAACTCCCTCGGAATCTGTTTGTTTACCGCCGCGCACGGCATCAATGTACATCATCCGGTGGACGGCAGTTCCCCAGAACAATCTCGTCGCAAATGACTATGGCCTGCGTTGCAAATCCGCCTTCGGCCTAAGAGCATCTTCAACGATGAGAGCAAGCAACCCCGCAACACCCAGCGGGACTGCCAGGCTGGTGTAGAGCGGCACGGCCCAAGCTTGCTGCAACGAGCCCGAGGTCGCAAAGAGGGCGGCAATCATCAGGCCGGTCGCAGCGAGCCATGGCCAAAGAAGCAGCATGCCGGCAATGACGAGCGTGAGACGTGTTACCAGGCTCCGTCGCCACATTCTGTCCCAGGATCGCGCAGCCAGAAAAATAGCGGGTAACAACAGCAGGTGGTTGTAGGGAGCAGTCATAGGAATGACAAGCAACGCCACGGCGAGTGTGGCTGCAAAGGCTAATTGAAAATCAACGGAGCCTGCAGAAACTCGGCGTAGCCTCCAGCAGACACAGGCGAGACCGGCCCCTATTACAATGCCCAGCAGTTTGCCAAGGACCGGGCCCGCAAGCACCGTTAGCAACGAACTCCCTCCGGTATATTGCCGGTAGGCAACCGTCGACTGATAGAAGCGGCTGATCCATCCCGGTAACAACCACTGCCCTCCGCCTATCAGCAACGCCAGGGTGATAGCGAATCCCCAGAAGAACCGTTGCCGTTCTCGCCATGCTGATACCGTCCACAGCAGTAGCCACGCCGCCGGTATGGCTGATAGCTGTGGTTTGATCGTGGCCAATGCAAGCAGTATCCCCGCCAGCAGAAAGTGCGAACCACCCGCGAGTACGGCGACTCCCCCGATCATCGCACTGACAACCAAACTCAACTGTTGCAGCTTGAGCCCCTGCAGGCCCGGGAAGCTACATACCGTCATAACCACCAGCAGCGCTTCCATCGTCGGGCCGGGACGCCATCGCAATGCACGAAGCCAAAGCAAAGGACTTGCCGCCGTCACAATGAAAAGAAACCAGCTGAACGCCACCTTTACAACGTCGAACCGCGCGCCGATTGTGGGAGCCAGCAGGAAAACCACGTACACGGGATAGGCGAAAGCTTGTTGATCCCTGGGGTCGTCGGGCCGGTTTGGATTCAGCTCGCGACCGTAGTAGCCAACCTGAATCTCGCGCGTAATCTCAGGCCCGTAAGGATCGCGGTGATGCAGGAGTAGCTCCCGCGCACCGAGCCACCGCGGGTACAGGTCTGACAGGTTCCCGCGCGGTGTGCCGTGCACCGCCGCATCCGCGCGCTGATGAGGCACCAGCACGTGTTGGACATAGAACCACATGCTGGTTCCGAAAACCAATCCGACAACCAGCGCAATTTGAGGCTTGGAGCGCAATTTTCAGTTGGGCAGGACGACGGCTTCTGGCCGCCTCATGTTACAACGTATCGGGCAATTGACTTTCGTGCGACGGCGACTCCTCATCTCGATAGTGATCGGCCTCGGGTCAGGAACCTTCTGTTGGTTTCTGCTGACGCATTTTCGCCAGGGGGCGGCGGACTTCACCTGGAGCCTTCGCCTCGCGCGTGCACTTTTGACCGGGCAGAATCCGTACGACACTCCACTCGAGCAGTACCCAATGACGGCTGCGTTCTTTGGACTGCCGTTCGTGCGCATGCGGCCCGAAGTGGCGGCGGCCTCGTTTTTCGCTATCAGCTCTTCTCTGCTCGCCTTCGGGCTGGCCCGCGAAGGCTATCATCGCCTGCTGGTCTTTCTGGCATTCCCCTACTGGGCAGCCCTTCTGACCGCGCAGTGGTCCCCGCTGGTGACCGCAAGCGCCTTCTTCCCTCTTCTGCTTCCGGTCACCATGGCCAAGCCCCAAATTGGGCTTCCGGTTTTCTTAACGCACTTGAGCCGCCGTGGAGTAATTGCGTGCGCGACCCTAGGCCTGCTCAGCCTCGTCCTGATGCCCAAGTGGCCGCTGTTGTGGATCCGGCAGTTTGGCTACTACGATCACTTCAGTCCGATTCTGGTCGTCCCCGGCTTCCTGCTGCTTCTGGCCTTATTGAAGTGGCGCGATCGCGATGCAATGTTGCTGCTACTCACGGCCCTCGCGCCGCAACGTTGGTTCTTTGATTCGTTCGTCCTGTGGCTCATCCCCAAGTCGCGACGGGAAATTCTGTTAACGGCGCTATGTAGCTGGGGTACCGGCATTCTTCGTTGGTACCACGCACCGCAAAGCTACCACCAGGTGGGCCGCTGGACCGTAATCTTTGTTTACCTGCCCATGCTCGCAGTCATCCTGCTGCGCGGGAATGCGCGTACTGAGCCAGGTAATCTAAGTAAGACCTAAGCGCCCGGGACTTCAACATCACGCGTTTCAGAACTAGTAAGGCCCCAGTTCAGGCGCCGGCGACCGCTCTCTGCCGCAGCGCAGCGAGGGTGCTCACTAGTGCCCCAAAGAGCGCGAGCACAATCCACGTGATCGCCGAAAGTTGTCCGAACGTCAAAATCAGAACGAGATAAACCGGAGTACACACCAGGATGCCTGAACAAATCAGCAGAGTTCTTCGCCGCCATCCATGAATTTCGGGATGAGAGAAGAGCACATTCAGAACCAGCAGGATCGCCAGAAAGAGCAGGCTCATGTCCTGCACAAAGGCGTGGTAACTGACCAGCAGCGTCGCCACCAGATTCAGCGCGAACGCCAGTTCTCCCACCGGAGACGCGAACGATTTAAGCCCAATCCATGCCCTCCCCGCCACTCCCAACACCACCAGCGAACCCACGATCAGCAAGCCTCGCACAATACCTGCATTCTCCAGCAGTTCTCCTCCTGGCAACTCGGTCATGATGAGTCCGCGCAGGTTGGTCGTGTTCCCATGAAAATTGTTCCAGCGATAGATGCCGCTATGTTCGGACTGCCAGACGTACTGCGGGTAGCTGCGCAGGCCTTGCCAACCCACGCCCAGAAAGGCGACGAGTGCGAGAACTGTCGCTCCCACCAAAAATCCCGCGATGACCTTCGTCCGCCTCTGCCAAAAGAAAGCCAATAGGAATGGGAGCAACAGATGGTACTTCACCAGGCCGAGCGCGAGCCAATTCCCAGCGCCAAAATCAGAGTCTCGGCGCAAAGCCAGAAACGCCATGGTGTAACAGAACAAGAGCAGGATCGAATCCTGCCCCTGCACCAGCGCGACAAAGATCGGAGAGAATCCCAGCCCTGCCAAGATCCAAAACCAGGTAGGCAGCGAACTGAGCGCTTTCAACTCACGGCGCAGGAACAGCGACAACGTCAGTACCATCGCCAGATTTACTACCGCCCACAGAAAATAGGCGGTCAAGTACGAAAAATAGGTAAAAGGCACGAAAAGCACGGCTTCAAACGGCGGGTGAAAGAAGGGCAGAATTGAACCGCGATTGGCAATTCCCCCGGCCGCGAAACTGCGCTGTACTGCCTCTTGCAGCTTCTGATCGTATAGTTGTGCCCCCTTGCCCTCCCGCAGGATCGTGCCAGCCGTGTAAAAGATGCTGAAGTCGGGAAAACCGATGGGAATGGCCCACCTTTCCTTCCAGAGCACCGCGGCGTGGAGAAAGAGCGAACCTCCCAGCAGCAGCCCTATCTTCGATCGATGAAGTCCGGCTAACATGACGAAGCAGCGGGCATTATAGGGCAGTCGACATACGGAAAACGTTGCCTGACCGCCCGATCCATTCATGATTTCAACCGATATGCCGTGGGCACGAGCGGCTGGCTTCGCTTCTGCTCCCGTTCGCGAACGGCGCTGCGGTTCAAATTCAAGGAATACTCACGTATAAATGTGCAATTAATTGTCACGAGAGCGGTCAGGTGCGCTGTATGATGGACTGCGCTGAAGCCCCAAAGAAGTATCTTTCCCCCTTTAAGCTATTGATTTATAAGAATGCAGGGGCGCTTGCTCGAAGTTGCGGAATGCGATCGAAAATTGCACACGCCGACTGTGGGGTAGTCTGTCGGCTTATTCAGAGGTGCCCCAAGACCGATCCCGGTTCTTCACCCTGCAACGAGGGTCATAAGGAAGCGTTGTCGGGCCTTGGCCTAGCTCAGCCTTGTGCTTCCAGTGTAAGAGTGAGGATTGCCGTGTCGTAAGATGATGTATCGCGCAGAAGTGAAGGTTCTTGTACGGGGTTCGGACGGCAGGAGTGCGAATTCTCCTGCAACGCTTGTTTAGAGTTTTCGGTTCTTCAGTTTCGCTTAAAAGTTACCGCTCGCTTGGGTGTTCGGCCTTGACGCTCTGTTAACTGTGCCAGGCTCTTGCACCCAGCGACCACGGCAGTTCTTGAGGAGCAGCAATGAATCGTACGCGGCTCATGATCATCGGTCTGTTGGCGTTGGGACTGGGAGCATTTGTCAGCTTCTCGGTGTATCGAGCTCTTCAGGCCAAGACGGCCTCCAGCAACGAACCCGGAGTGGACGTCGTGATCGCAGCGAATGATATTTCCGTGGGTTCCAAAGTTGGGGACGGCGATCTCAGAATTGTCAAGTTCCCTGCCGGCAATATTCCTCCCAACTCGTACTCCAAGAAGTCGCAGGTGATTGGCCGAGGTGCGGTGCTGCCGATCATGCGTGGCGAGTTCATACTTCCCAACAAATTGGCGGCGGAGAATGCGGGCTCCGGCCTGCCAGGCTTGATCCCTCCGGGAATGCGGGCGGTGTCGGTCCGGGTGAACGAGGTTGTCGCGGTGGCCGGATTTGTGGTGCCGGGAACGCGCGTCGACGTGCTGCTCACGGGCAACCCCGGGGCGGGCGGCGAACAACAGACCACCACCGTTCTTGAAAACGTGGCGGTACTCGCGGCCGGGCAGCGGTTGGAACGCAACTCCGCGGGCGAACCCCAGGCCACTCCCGTCATAACCCTGCTGGTATCCCCCGACGATGCACAGAAACTTACGCTGGCAAGCAACGAAGGCCGCATTCAGCTGACCTTGAGAAATCCGCTGGACACGCGGCAAGAAGAACTGAGTTCCGTTCGCACCACCTCGCTTTACCGCGGTGGTGTGCCTGTCGCCGCGCCCCCGACTCCGAAAGCGACGAAAACGAAGAGAGTGGCAGCCCCAACGGCGCCCCCTCCGCCCAGCGTGTATCAGATCGAGGTGGTCAAAGGGGACAAACGGGAAGACCAGAAGTTCTAAAGCAACCATGCTTTCCGAGGAGGTGGAGTGGTCAGACCGCCTTCTCCTCAGGAGAGGAACGTACCGATGAAGATTTGTCAGAAGACTTTGGGTGCAGTCGCGACCGCGGCGCTCCTCATATCGAGTACTGCGCTCCCCGGTTCGTATCCGGCTGCCGCCCAAAACCCGCCCGCCAACGCTCCCGATGCCCAACAGACTCCGGCTCAGCAAGCGCCACCACCGGCGACTTCCCTGCCTCCGTCCAACGAGCCTCAGGGTGCCGCTCCCCTGCGCGTAATGGTGGGCAAGTCACTGCTCATCAACACCACGGAACGTCTCAAGCGCGTTTCCGTCACGGATCCTGCGATCGCCGACCCACTTGTGGTGACCCCGACCCAGATTCTGGTTCATGGTCGCGCTCCGGGCGAAGTTTCACTCATGATTTGGGACGAACTGGAACGCTCGCGCAGCTTTGACTTGCGCGTGGACGTCGATGTGACGGCATGTGCAGAAGAGGAAAAGCGAGTCTTCCCTGACGAGCAGATCGACGTGACACCATCTCGGTCCGCGATCGTTCTCTCCGGGCACGTCTCCACGGAAGACGTGGCTACTCGCGCCGAAAAAATCGCTGGGGCTTACACTCCCAAAGTCGTTAACGCTCTGACCTTCGGGCCTGTGGGTTCCCAGGAAGTAATGCTCGAAGTGAAGTTTGCTGAAGTTGATCGCTCTGCGCTGACACAACTCGGGCTCAACGTCTTCTCAACAGGGGCTGGCAACACTATCGGCAACGTCTCAACCGGACAGTTTGGTGGCGAAAGAGTGTCGACCGTTAGCAATCCGACACAGAACACAACCGTAACCATCAATGACGTGTTGAACGTGTTCTTCTTTCGGCCGGATATCAATCTCGGGGCCGCACTCAAAGCCCTGCAGACCAACAACCTTCTCCAGATCCTCGCCGAACCTAACCTGATCGCGGTCAACGGCAAGGAAGCCAGTTTCCTGGCGGGCGGTGAGTTTCCCTTCCCCATCGTGCAACCCGGCGCCGGTTTCACCGCGGTGACGATCCAGTTCAAGGAGTTTGGAGTCAGGCTGAAGTTCACACCCGTGATCATGCCCAATGGCAACATACACCTACGGGTTGTGCCAGAGGTCAGCCAACTCGATTTCACCAACGCGTTGACCATCTCCGGCTTCACGATTCCTGCATTGAGTACCCGGCGCGCGGACACCGAGTTTGAACTCCAAGACGGTCAGAGCTTCGTCATCGCCGGACTGATGAACAACCAGGTTACGAACGTCGTCAACAAGGTTCCCGGCCTCGGCGATATACCGATCTTGGGCAACTTTTTCAAGAGCAAGAGTGCTCAGAAGAGCAATGCGGAACTGATGGTTTTGTGCACGGCCAGAAAGATTTCGCCCATGTTACAGCCGCCGACGCTGCCCAAGAATCCGCAGCCGTTCCTGGACAAGGACAAGTTTGACGGCAAGAAGGGCAGTCATGGTCACTGACCCTGCTATTGGCCGAAAGTGCCTGATTTAATGGGTAATCTTCTGGCAGAATTAAGGTTTAAGGTAATGGGGTGGTCGTTCGAATGCCCGAACTTTCGGTGGTAATCGTCGCCGCAGACAGCGAGCAGCGGGCGGTGCTGCAGGTGCTGGTCGACGGCACGAGCGTGGCTCGCACGGTACAAAGCTCGGCGAGTTTTCCCCTGGCGGCAACGGATCCCGTAGTTCGCCGCATCCATGCGGTTGCTCCGGACGTCACTATTGTCGACATCCCCACGGACAACTCTTCCGCCGCACTACATTCCATCGAACTCCTTCATCAGGAGCTGCCGGAGTGTGAGATCTTTGCTATCGGCAGCATGTCGCAGCCACAGGTCATCGTAAACGCGATGCGGGCTGGCGCGCGGGAGTTCATAGAGCGGCCCACGACCACCACCGATCTCCTGGAAGCCTTCGTACGCCTTAGCGCAGCGCAGCGCAAAGGCCGCAAGGAAGGTACGCGCGGCAAGGTCTTCACCGTAGTTAACGCGAAGGGTGGCAGCGGTGCGACTACGGTCGCCGTAAACCTGGCGCTCGCCCTGCAATCGGCTCATGGCAATGTGGCTCTGGTCGATCTTGCGCCCTTGGGACATGCCGCCCTGCATCTGAACCTCAAGCCGATGTTCGGTATTGCGGATGCGATTCGCAATCTGCATCGGTTGGACAACTCCCTTCTCGACAGTTTTATGACGCGCCATTCGGACGGATTGCAACTCCTGGCGGGAGTGAGCGTGCCTGCCGGAGTCGAGCCATCCACCGCTGAGTTCGCTCGGCTCTTTGACATGATGGTGGGCCATTATCGCTATGTCGTCGTGGATACCTCCACCCGGCTGGATGCGGCGACGCGCCTGGTCTCGAATCTGTCCGAGGCCACCCTGATGGTGGCTCACGCCGATGTGGCTTCGTTGTGGAGCGCCGCCAGAATCCTCCAGTATCTGGGCGAGACCGGGGGGCGGGAGCGGATAAAATTGGTCCTAAACAGGTTTCGCAAAATTCCAGGCTTCAAGGAAGCGGACGCGGAAGCCGCATCGGGTGCCAAGTTGCTGTGGAAGATTCCCAACCAGTACTTCGCGGTCTCCTCTGCGATCGACCGGGGAGTGCCCTTGATGCAGCAAAGCAGTACAGAAATCTCGCGCTCCTTTGCCGGACTGGCCGCCACCCTGACGCAGAACGACGATGATGTGAAACGTTCCACCTGGTCGCTCTTCAAGACGGTATAAAAGATCATGCCCAATCCGCAAACCTTCGAACGGACCGAATACCAGCAGGTCAAGGCCGACCTTCATCGCAAGATCCTTGACCGCCTGGATCTGGAAAAGTTGGGCAAGACGGCCGGGGATGCAGCCCGTGACGAAGTTCTCATCCTCATTCGGAACTCGGTAAACAGCGAGGCTGTTCCGCTAAGCTTCGCCGAACGCGAACGGTTGGCGCGCGAGATTCTGGACGAGATCTTCGGACTCGGTCCTCTCGAACCGTTACTGAAAGATCCGACGATATCCGACATTCTGGTGAACCGCTTCAACCGGGTTTACATTGAGCGCTCCGGAAAGCTGGAACTGACAGGGCTCTCTTTCAAAGATAACGCGCACTTGATGCAGATCATCGACCGCATTGTGTCGCGCGTGGGACGCCGCGTGGACGAGTCGTCCCCCATGGTGGACGCCAGGCTGGCAGATGGATCCCGCGTCAACGCGATTATTCCTCCGCTGGCTCTCGACGGACCGTGTTTGTCGATTCGCCGCTTTGGCCGCGATGCCATCACGGCGCGGCACATGATCGAGAACAAGTCGATCACCGAGCCCATGCTGGAACTGCTGTCGTCGGTCGTCAAGGGCCGGCTCAACGTGCTCATCTCCGGTGGAACCGGCGCCGGCAAAACTACCTTGCTCAACGTCTTGTCGGGATACATTCCGAACACGGAGCGCATCGTTACTATCGAAGACGCTGCGGAACTGCAGCTCAAGCAGGAACACATCGTACGCCTGGAAACGCGGCCCCCCAACATCGAAGGCAAGGGCGCTGTGCGGCAGCGGCAACTGGTAATCAACAGCCTGCGTATGCGACCCGATCGCATCGTTGTAGGCGAGGTACGCGGTGAAGAGGCGTTCGACATGCTTCAGGCCATGAACACGGGTCACGAAGGTTCGATGACCACCGTTCACGCTAACTCGCAGCGCGATGCCTTGGCCCGCGTCGAAAATATGGTGTCGATGGCCAATCTCAACATTCCGGAGCGTGCCGTACGCCACCAGATTGCCTCTGCCATTCATGCCGTGGTGCAGATTGCGCGCATGTCCGACGGCACGCGAAAAGTTATCTCGATCTCTGAGATCACGGGTATGGAGAGCGAGATCGTGACCATGCAGGATATTTTCGTGTTTGAGCGGCACGGCATTGATGAGACTGGAAAGGTACGTGGAGCTTTTCGTGCAACAGGCATTCGTCCCCGGTTTGCCGACCGCCTGGCGTTGTCCGGGTGCCGGCTCCGGCCCGCGCTGTTTGAAGCGCTCATGGAGGTTTAGGCCGCAGATTGTAATTAAGAGAATCCGATGCTGATATTTATTTCCATCCTTGCGTTCGTCGTAGTCGCGATTGGATTTTTCGTGGTGGTTTCCCTTCTCGACGAGCGGAACGCACGTGCGCGTCTGATCCGCGAACGCCTCAGTTCGGTGCAGAAGGCCGCGGAACGTGAACCCAGCAAAGAGCTGGCTATCCTGCGCGACGAGATGTTGAGTGAGATCCCGGCCCTCGACAGCATTCTCCGTCGCTCGCAGCGAGTCAGCCAGATCCAGGACATGCTCGGTCAGGCGAACGTGGATTTTCGCGCTGGCAACTTTCTGTTGCTGTGCCTGATCTGCGGCGTGGTCCTCGGTTTCGTTCTCCTGCTTTGGGCCCGGTCATCGCAGTACGGGCCGATGTTCGGGTGGATCGGCCTCATCATCGGCTTTTTCTTGCCGTACGGTTATGTTTCCTACCAGCGGACCAAACGGTTCGACAAATTTGAAGAGCTGTTTCCCGAGGCGATTGACACCTTGGCCCGCGCGGTTCGAGCCGGACACGCCTTTACGACCGCTCTGGAATTGATCTCGAACGAAGTCTCCGAACCTGTAGCGGGCGAATTCCGCAAGCTCTATGAGGAACAGAAGTTCGGCATGCCGGTGCGGGACGCCCTCATGAACCTGGTGGACCGTGTGCCTTTGGTTGACGTCAAGTTCTTCGTGACTGCCGTCATGCTGCAGCGCGAAACCGGCGGCAACCTCGCGGAAATCCTTGATAATCTCTCTTATGTCATACGCGAGCGCTTCAAGATCCTGCGCCAGGTGCGGGTTTACACGGCCCAAGGCCGGCTCACCATGGTGCTCCTGATGGCTTTGCCGCCGCTGATCGTGACCGTTATGATGACCATGAACCCGGATTTCATACGGCCGTTGTTCACTGACCCGATCGGGCACTCGCTGGTGGTGGCTGGAATTACGCTGCAGACGATCGGGTACTTCGTAATTCGCAAAGTGATTCGGATTCAGGTGTAGGCATGCTCTTAGTTCTGACCATACTGATTTTCGTGACCGTCGTCCTGGTGGTTTTTTCCTTCGGGGCAGCGGCGGCGTCTCCCGCTTCGGTCCTGGGATCGCGGCTTCGTGCTTTGGGATGGCAGCGCCCCGATGCACCGCAGAAGCCCGCCATCAAGGAGCGCATACAACAGGCGCTCGATCCTCTCAGTAAGGCGTTGCCGGTATCTCCCGGTGACGTCTCGCGCACGCGTGCATGGCTGATTCAGGCGGGTTACCGTGATGCCAAGCACGTCACGGTTTACTACGGCATTCGCACTTTGCTCGCGGTCGTGGGTCTTTTCGGCGTCCTGGCCACACGCACCTACGACTCGCCGATGATCCTCGTAGGCGTGCCCGCTTTTGGTTTCTTTATTCCGCGTTTCATGCTCAAGCGCGCCATCAAGGCCCGGCAGATGCGCATCACACTCGGTATGGCTGATGCTCTGGATCTCACGGTGATTTGCGTGGAGGCTGGACTCGCCCTCGATCAGGCTCTCATGCGCGTGGGTGAGGACTTGCAGCACGCACATCCGGACCTGAGCGACGAACTGCACCTGGTAACCCTGGAAATGCGCGCCGGCAAGCCGCGGGCTGAGGCTTTGCACAACCTGGCGCAACGCACCGGTGTGGATGACATCCGTGCCCTGGTGGCAACGCTGGTGCAAACCGATCGTTTTGGTACCAGTATCGCGCAGGCCCTGCGCGTGCACTCGGATTCGCTTCGCACGGAAAGGCGCCAACGTGCGGAAGAGCAGGCCGCCAAAACCACAATTAAGATGGTCCCTCCCCTGGTTGTATTCATTTTGCCGTCCATAATCTTCGTCACTCTGGGACCAGCCGTGATTCAGTTAATCCGCATCCTAATGCCGGAGTCGGGTCGCTGAACGGCTGGAACTAGTGATTTTCGGAGATTTGGAGTAGCTTCATGCCGGTAAAAAGTCCCACAGCATACGCGTTCAATCGCACCCGTCTTTCCTATCTGGCGACGGACCTGGAAGTGGCGAATACGCACTGGACGCGCTTTCGGGGCCTCATGGCCCGGGAGTCGCACACTTTTCGGGATGGACGCGGCCTCTGGATTGTTCCCTGTCATGGGGTCCACACCATGGGCATGCGGTTCCCCATCGATGTGCTTTATCTTGATAGAGAGAACGTGGTCGTACATCTCGAGCAAAGCCTGGTGCCCTGGCGGTTCGCTCCGGTCCGAAGGAAGGCAAGGTCGGTGTTGGAATTGCCGAACGCGACGGTAAGTACCACAAGAACAGAAGTTGGAGACAAGGTTGAAATCGAGCTTGCAGGACGGGCCCACACAGCTGACTGAGGTTCCTCAGCTCGAAGGTCCCAAATTACTGGTGGAATGGTCGTCGCGGTGGGAGGAGTTCACATCCGCGATCGGCCCGGCCATAGGCCGCTCCCCACGACGGCTGGCGGGCGAAGCGCGTACCGACATATTCCCCTATCACGGCATCCTGCTGGGTTGGCTCGCAGAGGTCATGGTGCTGGTGGCGCTGGCGATCCTTCCGGGGAAGCTCGCCAGCATGCGGCCCTACGTCCCACCGCCTCTGCCGAAATATGACGTCATCTACTTCTCCGGTGATGAACTGCCCCAGACCGAGGACACGGGAGGAGCGCAAGCCGGCCGTTCCGGAACCAGTGGAGGCCGGGAAGCTCACCATCGCACCCAGACAATCCGTGTCGCCCGCGGTAGTTCCCTAAGCGAGAAGATCGTCGAAGCTCCGAAACTGAATCTGCCAAAGTCCAATAGTCCGGTCGCGAATCTTTTGGCCTTCAAGGCAATTCCTGGGCCTGCCCCAGCAGAAGGCCTGAAGTCATCGGTCCGATCCCTTGCCTTGCCGCAGACTGCAGTCGTCGCCCCAGCGCCCCAAGTTGCTAGCGATCGCCTGCGGAACGCACCTGCACTTACTTCCAGGGTCGTGGCTCCTGCGCCCAGCACAGCTCAGCTGTCGTCCGCGCGCTCAGCCACGAGCCCCAGCGTTGTATCGGTCGTGCCTCCGCCCGTGTCCGCGCCGGAACGCGAGACCAACTTCGCGGCGAAGCTCACGCTGCCCGCGACTGCGGTGATCGCGCCACCCCCGACTCGTGTGACACGCGATCTCGGTTCGCTTGGCGGATCGCAAGTGGCCGATTTGCGAAATGACGTTGTTCCGCCCCCCGTGCAAGCGGGCACGCGCGCGCTCGACAGGTCTGCGGCCAATGGCCTTGCCGGCAGCAACCAGGTCGTGCCACCGCCCGTGCAGGCCGGTACCCGCTCCATGAACGGAAACATAGCTGGCGGGCTGGTCGGCACGAACCAGGTAGTTCCGCCGCCCGTTCAGGGTAGTGGCTCTACCTCTTTGTTCAGTAGGGTGTTGGGAAGCCTGATCGGAACTACCGACGTGGTCCCGCCGGCTCCTTCTGTTGGCGGAGGCACATCAACCAGCGGGAATGGAAGCGGGACCAAGGGCGGCGGCTACGGCGGTGCCATGGATCTCGGCTCTGTCTCCGCGCCCCCCAACGGCGGTGGCGGTGGAAGCGGCGGCGGCAAAGGACTCGTCGTCTCCCGCCAGCCCGGCACGACGGTCGGTATCCCGGGCAACGGTGGCACGGGATCGCTCGCCATGTCACCTTCGGGCGTAGACAAGGCTGGTTTAGGCGGCTCTGGCGGCGGTGCAGGCATCGGGCACGGGAGCGGGCCAGGCAGCGGGCTCTCGGGTGAAGGCTCTGGAGCAGGACGTGAAGGAAAGGGGCCGGGTTCCGATCCAGCCGCTCGCGGTGGGATTTCTCCCTACCCAGGCACTGGAGGAGCAGGAAAGGGCACCAACGGGACACCCGCGGTGGCGGGCGTCTCGGTCGCCGGCGGGAGCACCATCAACCTGCCCAGTTTTGGCGCTAGTAGCAACGATCCGAACCTGCCAGGACGCTCTTCGACGGGCGGTGACCGGCGCGCCCTTGATATCACTGTTGTGGGAACGTCGCGCTCCGGTGGAGCGTTCAACTACTACGGCGCCCTGAAAGGCGACAAGGTTTACACCAAGTACATCAACACGGGCGCGGGCCCCGCTGTCATGCAGTTTGCGGATCCAACCTCGGCGAATCACAGCTATACGGAAGAACTGACCGCGCCCGAGCCGATGCGTGTCGAACTTCCGAGCGGCCTGCACAAGTCAAGGCTGGTCTTGGCCTGCATTCTTGACCGTTCTGGCCAGCTCCGGAATGTCCGGGTACTGGAAAAGGGCGGACCGGAAATGACCAACAAGATTCTCGCCTCGCTGCCCAACTGGAAGTTCCAGCCGGCTTTGCGGGGCAGCCAGCCCATCGAAGTCAACGCTATTCTCGGATTCAACATCGATACCCGCTGATTGCGGCTATTGGGAAGCGGCACGCCTTGGCGCCAGGTAAAGTCGACGGGACCTACTTTTCGGGAGCGCCCACACGATGAAACAAAATGGCCGCGCCGTCGTCATAGGACACTCTCCACTGCGGATCTTCCTTAAGAGTACCGGCCAACGACGTGCTTGATGGCAGCAGAACCCAATTAACTCGCCAACCGTCCAAGATACTGTCCCATCCGGGGCGAACGTGAATAAGTTTCAGATAGTTTCTTAAGAAATCCTCACCGTAGAGATCGTGGCGATCATCCACCACGACTTTCACTTGCGGATACAGCCGGTAGATCAGAAATCCGCCCCAGTAGTCGAGGCTGAACACCGGTTCGTGCACTTGTTGCTGGACGAGGAAATCTGCCGCCTGCGTGGGAAAGCGTTGCTCGTCGAACCTCGCATTCAGGATCTGGTCCGCACCCAGGCGGCCGTGATGCAGGCAGACCCACAGACTCAGCACAATTACGACAGCCGGCCATAGGTGGCCGACCATGCCGAACTCCATTCGCCCCATCCGCTGTGAGAAATCCTCGACGCGAGCAACGAGATTCCGCAGCCGGGCGGAAGATTCCTCGGATCTCCCAAGATCAACAATGCATGCGGATAGCGTCGGTGCTGCAATCAAGACCAGCAGAATCGAGCTCACCGGAATGTTGCGCGAAGCATATAGCCCTGCATAACAGGCAAACACCACCACCAGAAGAGAACTCAGGCGAGTGCGATTTCGTCCCACCGCCAGAGTGAATAAAGTAATCAGAATCAATGCGGCGAAGCATTTCTGCGCCAAACCGTGAAAGTTTGGCGACTGAAATTCGTCAATGTGGTCCATCAGAAAGCGGTTTGAGAGGTAGTTGTAGATGTGGATGTGGAGGCGATAGCCGTAGGGATTCAGAAGAGTCGCGAATGCACACAGACTGCCCACGAGACTTAGGGCGCGAAGCCGCTTGTCCGCTGCCGCACACTCGTCCAGCGTGTCGCTCCCGAATCTCTCCATCAGCGCCGCTCCCAGGTAAAGCCCAAGCAGAACGAAACCCAGGAGGAACGCCCCATGCACGTTGACCCAAACCAGCATGAGGAGCGGTAGCCAAAGAAGTCTCTTATCCCTGCCGCCGGGAACCGCCTCCGCTTCTGTCAGTTCAAGAATCCGGAACCAGACCGCCGCCAACAACCAACTCAACACATGCGGACGGGCAAGGAAATGTATGGTGGATGCCGAGGCCGCAACGAGCAGCAACAGCACCGAGATTGGCAGATTGGCGGCTTTTGCCAGCATCCACCGGAACACCAAGGCAAAAGTGAATGCAATAATCAACGAACTGAAGAAGACAACCCCATTCAGCCCCGCTACGTTGTAGATCGCTCCAATCACAAGGTCATAGAGCCACTCCCACGAGTACCACGGCTTTCCGCTCATGGTGGACGAGAAGGAATCCACGCGCGGCAACATGTGGGTGCTCAGTATTTGTTGGCCATTGCGAACATGCCAGCCAATATCGGCGTCGCTCAACAGCCGGCTGGACAGAATTCCATAGGTAAGGGCAACCAGGAGTAGCACGAAGATCAGGTCACTGACCGAAGGGAGTAGGGCCCGAACCCAGGTTGGCGACTTAGAGGATTTCCCCACGATGCTCGTGCGCTGCACCTGTGCCGTTCTTTTCGGATATTCGAGAACGACTGGCGAAGGCTTTGAATCCAAGGATGACTCCTGCCTCTGACGGGGCCATGTTATCTGAAGTGGGGCAAAAAAGGCATTCTTCGTCTCCAAAAAGTCGCCTTATGCGGTCGGACCATTAGAGCCGGGTTAGTTTCGGAGCCGGGTCGTCCGTTAATTAGGGATGCCAGTACCCTATTCCCACGCGCATGTGGTGCAGCAATTGGTCTGGGATGCATTCCGCGAGCGTGATTCCCAGCGCCGCGTGAACAACCCCAAGGGGAATCAGGTTGCGATAGCGGCGAAACGCCTCACAGAAGAACAAGGCGCCCAGAAGAGTGCCGACGGTCAATACCGGGTTCGGCCAGTGCGTGCTCGCGAACAGGAGGCTGGACAGAAGGACTGCTCTCTTTCCCCCCAACAACGTTTCTAGTCTCACAAAGAAAAACGCCTGCAAGATGAACTGCTGGACGAGCGCCCAAACTGCATACTCTACGATGGAGTGCAGTTGCGGCCATGAAGCGTTGGCAGGTACGGGCAGGCCAAGAGCGAGCGTTCCCCCTACGATTACTACCACCAGCCCGAGGCCCACGAGCAGCATCGCTGCAGTTCCAGTTCGCTTGGGAGCTAGTCCAAGTTCTGTTGTTGAATAGCCGGCTCGAAACGTGAAATACAAGATCGCCAGTACTGACAGGATCAGAAACAATCCGTTATAAAAGGCCGCCTTTGACCACAGGGTTGCTTCAATCAGGCCGAATCCGATTGCGACTTCGGCCACAATCGAAACCGCATGCCCTCGCTGCGCAAAACCTGCTCTGATACTCCTCCCTGTTTCCGGGAGCAAAACCGACGCTTCGGCCGGACAATCTTGAGGGAAACTTTTGGAGCCAACAGCCATTCTCCGAATCTTATAGGCGTACGACATGAACAGCAACAGTACACCACGTGTCGTGATTGTCGGCGCTGGCTTTGGCGGTCTCACGGCGGCGCGGGCGCTTGCAAAATACACAGTTCAACTCACAGTCATCGACCGTAAGAATCATCACACCTTCCAACCGCTGCTTTATCAGGTTGCTACGGCCGGACTCTCACCCGGTGAGATCGCGGCTCCCATCCGCTGGATCCTGAGCGGGCACCCCAATGTCGAAGTTCTGATGGAGGAAGTTACTGGCCTGGATCTCGACCGGCGGGTCGTTCAGATTTCCTCCAAAGAAATTCCGTACGACTATCTAATCGTAGCCGCCGGCGCCAGCCATGCCTACTTCGGCCACGATGAATGGGAACCGCTCGCCCCCGGACTGAAGACGATCGAAGACGCATTGGAGATCCGCCGCCGCGTGTTGCTGGCCTTCGAACTGGCAGAACGGCAAGCGCTAGAGACCGGGCGCCAGACAGACCTGAATTTTGTCGTGGTCGGCGCTGGACCAACGGGTGTCGAACTGGCCGGCACTCTGGCCGAAATATCGCGCCACGTGCTGGCTCACGAGTTTCGCAAGATCGATCCCTCCAGTACTCATATCGTTCTGCTGGAGGGCGGGCCGCGAGTTCTGCCCGCCTATTCCGAAGATCTATCACGGAGCGCAGAAGAGCAATTGCGAAAGCTGGGTGTGGACGTCCGCACCTCAACTATGGTGACAGGCGTGGAGTCTGGAGCGATTCGGGTTAGAGAAACGCGACTTCCCGCAGCCGTTATCCTCTGGGCAGCCGGCGTGGCCGCCTCCCCTCTGGGCAAGGAGCTACGAGCGCCTGTTGACCGCGCAGGACGCGTCCTGGTTCAGCCAGACCTCACTGTCCCCGGCCATCCCGAAGTCTTTGTAATCGGCGATCTAGCCGCTCTGAAAGATGCCGACGGCAAGATGCTTCCCGGAGTCGCTCCCGTAGCCATTCAAGAGGGCAAGTATGTCGCGCGAACAATTTCCCGCGAACTTCAGGGCAAGCCACGAAAGAATTTCCGCTATCTCGACAAGGGCAGCCTCGCCACGATTGGTCGCGCAGCGGCAGTGGCGCAGTTTGGAAAGATCCACATTTCCGGCTTCCTTGCCTGGCTCGCTTGGCTGTTCATTCACATCTTTTTCCTCATCGGGTTTAGGAACCGGATCATCGTGCTGATCCAGTGGGCATGGTCGTACCTGACTTACGAACGCGGAGCACGGTTGATCACAGGTAGCACCGACTTGCCGGGTTGGACCGCTTCACATCAGGCGGGTTCCGCTCCGCCGGCGAATCTCGAAGAGGAAAGTCCTGGAGACGTGGCTGTCTGACCCCGATACCTCGGAGCGAGGGGGTCTCACCGGAATCGCTATAATCTAACTGTCTTGAAACGAATCTGGCTCACTTTGCTCTTCCTGGGTCTGACGACCTGCGTTCCTCCTGCCGGGATTGCCCAAAACCTCCCCAATACAGGCCAGACGCTGGTAGTTTTCCCGTTCGAAAATGCTTCTCATGTTCCGGGTCTGGCGTGGATCAGCGAGTCGTTTCCCGAGTTGCTCGGCGAACGATTGGCCTCGCCAACCCTCTATTTCGTGGGACGCGACCAGCGACTCCAAGCCTATGACCGAGGCAGCATTCCGGCGAACCTGCATCCTTCACGCGCCACACTGTACCGGCTCGCTGAACAACTCGACGTGGATTACGTCGTACTGGGCCAGTTCACTTATGACGGCCGCACCTTCACCGCTACTGCCCAACTGCTGGACATGCGCCGTCTGAAATTGCAGCCCGCAGTCACCGCCAATGGCCCCTTGACTGACCTGATCAACATTCAGACCGGTCTCGCCTGGGAACTGCTGCGGCAATTGCGGACGGATCTCTCCATCAGTCGCGATGCCTATCTTGCAGCGTTTCCCCCGGTGCGGCTGGATGCTTTCGAGAACTACGTTCGGGGAATCATGGCCGCGACCCCAACGGAAAAGATTCAGCATTTCAAGGAGGCGGTGCGTCTGAATCCCGCCTACAACGAGGCCTGGTTTCAACTCGGCAGAACGTACTATAGCGACCGGCAATACGACGCCACCGTCGCGGCGCTGGACCACATCCCGCAATCGGTGCCCATCGCGCGGGAAGCCAGCTTCTACATCGGGCTGGCGTCCTATTACGTGGGCGACTTCTCGAAAGCGGAATCGGCATTCGGCTTTGTGGCTACCCGCCTCCCACTCCCAGAAGTCGACAACAACCTTGGTGTCGCAACTGCGCGACGGGGCAAGAAAGAAGCTGCGCAGTTTTTCCAACGCGCGGTGGAGGCCGACCCCAATGACGCCGATTACCACTTCAACCTCGGCGTTGCCCTACACCGTAACGGCGATTTGACCGGCGCCTTGCGTCAGTTACGCGAGGCATTGGCGCTGCGTCCCGCAGATTCAGAAGCCCAGTCCTTTCTCGGGCGGCTCGAAGCCGAGGCATCGACAAAGACTCAGGCGTCATCGGAAGCAGCGCCTGTCAAAACTCCCCTGGAGCGCATCAAGTCCAACTACGACGAAAATTCTTTCCGACAGATTGCCCTGTCGCTTCAAGCCACGGCGGAACAACGCTGGGCGAAAGCCGATCCCCGCAAGCATGCGCAATACCACGTTGGCCGCGGCACGGAACTCCTGGGACAGGGCTTTGTCGCGGATGCGGAACGAGAATTTCGCGAGGCAGTCTCGCTCGACCCCGAAAACGCGCAGGCACATCTCGGCCTGGCCCAGGTGCTGGAAAACAATGGAGATTCCATCTCCGCTCGGTCCGAAGCAGAAACCGCCTTCGGCCTCAAGCAGACTGCCGAACCGTTATTAGTGCTGGTGCGCCTGGATTTGAGAGAGAATAGAGCTGAGGCGGCCTCGGAAAGCGTCGATCGGGCCCTGAAGCTGGAACCTGCCAACCCTTCGGCCCAGGCGCTCAAACGTGCCGTTGCAGCCAAGCTCGCGGAGAAAGCGCAGCCGCTGCCCAATCCATGAAATCGCTCTCCGCTCGTCTGCTCCTGCGTGTTCTAGGCTCAGCGCTGGTGTTGCTTCTGCTTGTAGCCCCCGTTCGGGCAGAAATCCTGAAGATCGTCATCAACGACACGATCCACCCCATCACTGACGAGTACATCGGCCGTGCTTTGGCTACTGCCGAGCAAAACAAAGCTCAGGCTGTCCTCATAGAACTGAATACCCCCGGCGGTCTGCTCGAGTCCACCCGCAACATCATCGAGAAAATTCTGGCCTCACCCGTACCTGTGATCATCTACGTGACTCCCAGCGGCAGCCGGGCTGCCTCGGCCGGGTTCTTTATTCTCGAGGCCGCCGACATCGCTGCCATGGCTCCCGGGACCAACACCGGCGCGGCCCATCCCGTCACCATAGGCGGCGGCAAGATTGATGACGTGATGAAGCAGAAGATGGAAAACGACTCCGCGGCCCTTATGCGCTCAGTCGTCTCCAAGCGCGGCCGCAACATCGAGGTCGCGGAAAGTACCGTCCGTGAGTCCAAGTCCTTTACCGATCAGGAAGCCCTGTCACAGAAACTCATCGACTACGTTGCACCCACCGAAGAAGACTTGTTCAAGCAGATCTCCGGCAAACCCATCAAGCGATTCAACGGCCAAACGGTCACGTTGGACCTGGTGAAGCAGCCTATTCGCCCCTTCGACATGACTCTCAAGCAGCGGATCCTCGCTTACATCATGGATCCTAATGTGGCTTTCATTCTTCTGGCGATCGGTGCCCTGGCTCTCTACGCTGAGTTCAACCATCCGGGGGCAGTCGTCCCCGGAACCGTCGGAGTCGTATTCATTCTGCTGGCGGCGTTCGCCCTTAATCTTCTGCCCACACGCTTTGCCGCCCTCGCGCTGATCCTTGGCGCCTTTGTTCTGTTTGCTCTGGAAGCCAAGTTCGCCAGCCACGGTGTGCTGACCGTCGGTGGAATTGTTCTGCTCTGCATAGGAGCTCTGCTGCTCGTGGATGCGCCCATTCCCGAAATGCGCGTGCACCTCTTGACCGCGTTGGCCGTTGCTATTCCCTTCGGACTGATCACCGCGTTTCTCATGAGTGTCGCCGTAAGGGCACGCCGCAACAAAGTTGTCACTGGCGTTCAGGGACTGGTGGGTGAAGTGGGTACGGCTCAAACGACATTGGCTCCGCAAGGAAAGGTCTTCGTTCACGGCGAGCTCTGGGATGCAACGTCAGCGGTGCCCATCGCCGCCGGTGAACAAGTGATCATCCGCAACGTCGACGGACTGCAACTCAAGGTCGACCGTTTGGCGGCCGCGCATCCGCTCGAAACTTCGACTGTGGTTTCATAACGGGCTGGCATCTTCCGAGACACCTCTTAAGTGCCCGGAAAACCGCATTTTCTGCGGGTATTGATATAGAATCCGCCTTAGTAACGTTCCTCAAGAACTAACGGAGGCACCCAGTGGAACTCTCATTCCCTTTTATGGGTATTGTCGTCATCGTCCTTGTCATTTACTTCCTGAGCTCCATCAAGATCCTGGCCGAGTACGAGCGCGGAGTCATCTTCCGGCTCGGGCGTCTCCTGCCCGAGGCTAAGGGGCCCGGCCTTATCTTCGTTTTCGCACCGCTCGACCGGATCGTCCGCATCTCTCTGCGGCAGGAAGCGCTCGAGGTGCAACCCCAGGACATCATCACCCGCGACAACGTGACCCTCAAGGTGAATGCTGTCATCTTCCTGCGTGTGATTGAGCCCCGCAAGGCGGTGGTCGAAGTCTCCAACTACGTTTACCAGACCTCGCAGTTTGCGCAGACAACGCTGCGTTCGGTGCTGGGCGAGGTCGAACTCGACGAATTGCTGGCTCATCGCGACAAGATCAATCTCCGTCTGCAGAGCATCCTCGACACGCACACCGCTCCTTGGGGCGTGAAAGTGGCGAACGTCGAAGTGAAGCAAGTTGATATGCCGGAATCCATGCTGCGTGCCATGGCCAAGCAAGCCGAGGCCGAGCGCGAGAAGCGGTCGAAGATCATCCACGCGGAAGGTGAATTCTCTGCCGCGCAACGCCTGGTCGACGCTGCCCACCTGCTCGCCACGGAGCCTGTCAGCGTCCAGCTTCGCTACCTGCAAACTTTGACGGAGATCGGTGTAGAGAAGAATACGACGGTGGTGTTCCCTGTCCCGGTTGATTTCTTCTCGGGCATTCAAAAACTTCTGGGCAAGCCGGACGCGCCAGCCTCAGCACCGGCCAGCAAGCCCGCGGCGTGAGTTCAGGGTGCAGCTTGAAAATCTGTTTGGGAGCAACGAATGTCAACGTCTCAGGATACTGAAATCACGCTAGGCACCGGCAAGATGCTGATCTTGTTCTTTGGGCTCGTCGTGATCTGTGCCCTGTTCTTTGGTGCCGGCTTTTCACTGGGCAAGAACTCCGCCAAGTCGGATGTCGCAGTGGTCGACACGAGTATGGCCCCGATTGCGAAGGCCGGAGGCGTGCGCCCCACCGCGGTCAAGTCAGGCGCAGCTAACAATGCTCCGGCGGACCAGATGTACAAACCGGTAGACGCCAAGAGTTCGGACACCCAGCTGAAGACCAACCCAGCCGCACCAGAAGCGGCAGCCACCGAGCCTGCCGCTACTCAACCTCCACCCCAGGATCCCATGGCTGCCCTGAACGGTCCCGGGTACTTCGTACAAGTGGCGGCGGTCAGCAAACAAGAAGACGCGGAAGCCCTGGTGAATGCATTGAAGAAGAAACAGTACGCGGCCTTCGCCTCCAACACCGCGACGGATAAGCTGTTTCACGTGCAGGTCGGTCCATTCGCCGACATCAAAGACGCGGAAGCTACCCGCAGCAAACTGATCAGCGACGGCTACAATCCGATTCTGAAGAAGTAAAGCCCACCAAAATCCCACGTCTGCGGGCCAAAGCGCAGCACCGAACCATAGTGCAGCACCGGCCATTTCAGCGTCAGCGACTGACCATGCGGTAACCTGCCCTCCAGCTTCCGTTGGCGCTCAAACTCCTTGCTCTCGTTGCCCTCAAATAACATAACGCTTCCACATTGCAGGAAGAATTATAGCGGAGCACGATATTGACAAGCGTCAATTCCCGGAGTTATTGCTGGAGTATGAGTGAGCAGTCGTTAAACCGTCTCCTGCAAGCCATTGCCGATCCTACCCGCCGCCGGATTCTTCAGTCTCTCAAGGAGCGTGGAGCTTGTTCCATCGGGAAAGAAGTGGGGTTGTGCGCCTGCGACGTGGAACAACGTATCCATCTGTCGCAACCCACAGTCTCACATCACATGGGGGTTTTGAAAAAAGCGGGCCTGGTGGAAGCGAAAAAACAGGGCCAATGGATGTGGTATCGGCGGAATGAAAAAACTATAGGCGAACTGGCCCGCCAACTGCGTGCGATGCTGTAGCTTTCCTAGGATGCGCCGGCCGCGGCCGCGTGAGTCTTCTGCAGCAGACGCCGGGCCTGGTTAATCAGGTCGGCAACTTCGAAAGGCTTGACCAGCGAAGCTACATTTTTTTCCTGCAGGAAGACACGCGTCTCAGGTTCCGCCACGCTGGAGAACGTGAAGAGCACCTTCTTTTCCATGCCCGGCTTGTTCTCCGCAAGCCAGGTGTAAACCTCCCGCGCGCCCCATCCGCCCGGCATCTTGCCGTCGACAATGAGTGCGTCGAAGCTCTCGTCCCGGAGTCTTATCTTGGCGTCCTCGGCGTTTGCGATCGTCACCACCTGGGCGCCTGCTCCCGCCAGAACATCGCGTTCGAACTCGAGCACAGCCTCTTCGTTCTCAACCAGCAACACCTTGCCTTCGATCAACATTTCGCGTCTGGGTGCCGGAGCCGCCTCGTTGGGCGCTGCTTTGCCGGAGGCGGGCAATCGTATCTCAAGCATCGCACCGCCCTCAGGACGATTGTGCGCGAGGATGTCACCTCCGTGCTCCTTTACGATGCCGTAGCATATGCTCAGTCCCAGGCCGGTTCCCTTACCCACGCTCTTGGTGGTGTAGAAGGGATCGAAGATGCGGTTTGGATCCTTGATGCCCGGCCCACTGTCATGAAATTCCGTGTGCACATGCCCGTCTTTGCTGAGGATTCGAACCTTGATCGTTCCACCCTTGCCCAGCTCCAGCATCGCGTCCACGGCGTTATTGATGATGTTCAGAAACACCTGTTCGAGCTGGTGCGGATCAGCAACCACCGCGGGAATTTCAGCTTCGATGTCGCGCTCCAGGGTGATATTGTTGACCTTCAAGTCGTAGTCGCGCAGTGCAAGCGTCTCTTCCACAACCTTGCGGATATCGACTTCCTCTTTTTGCGGCTTGCGCTGGCGCGCGAAGGACAACAAGTTCTGCACCACACGATGCGTGCGTTGTGCCTGCTTGAACAGTTTGGCCACGTAGTCGGTGGCCCGGTCGTTCAGCCCTTCCGTCTCCAGGAGCTGTGCGTAACCGAGGATAGCGGTCAGCGGATTGTTCAACTCGTGCGCCACGCCGGCAATGAGCTGCCCCACAGCTGACATCTTTTCGCTTTGCAAAAGTTGTTCCTGGGTGCGTCGCAGATCTTCGTACGCCCGTGAAGTCTCTTCGTACAACCAGACTTTTTCGATGGTCGTTGCCAACTGTCGACCAATCGCAACCAGCAGGTTCTCGTCGTTACTACTGTATATTCGCTCTTCCTGGCTGCTTACTCCCATCACACCAACGGGCCGGTCTTTACTCCAGAGCAGAACCCATATCCACGAAGTCATGCCGTCGGCACGAACAAAATCGGCCGCCAGCGCAGGCAAGTGAGGCAGGAACTCCGGCGTAATCACTTCCGTCCGGGAGCGCATGACCAACTCCCCGAAGCCATCGGGAAACTGCACCTCCGCAAACTTGCTGCGGCCTTCGGTGCGCCGCCCCCACCCGGCGCGCCGGCGGAAGGTTGGGTTGTCGAAGTCGCAGAGATAAATCGAGCCGGTCTGCGCATTGAACAGTGACACCACTTGCCTGAGCGTCAGGTTCAATATTTCGTCCAGGTCGAACGACTGCGTGGCGATGACCGCCATCGCATTCAGCGCATTCAGTTCCCGATTGCGGCGGCGCATCTCGTCTTCCGCGCGCTTTTTCTCCGACATGTCGAGCAGGAATCCCTGGTAGCGCTCAATATTGCCCGAGGCGTTGCGCGTCGCGAAGCTGCTCTCGGCTGCGCTCAACAACGAGCCGTCCTTCTTGCGCATCACAACTTCGAAATTCCGGACGTAGTTGTGCGCCTCGATCTCCCGGCGGAACGCTTCCCGCTGTTCCAACGACGCATAGAGCTCGGTTTCGATATTGAGCGCCATGAGCTCTTCCCGGGTGTTATATCCAAGCATTTTTACGAAGGCTTCGTTGCAGTCGAGCAGCTTGCCATCCGGAGTCGCAACGAAAACGCCCTCCTGCACCTGCTCGAACAGCAGACGAAACTTTTCTTCCGCGGCCCGGCGGTCTGAAGTGTCGCGGACTACGTGAATGGTTCCCTTCAGGTGGGAATTCTGCTCCGAATACGACGAGGTCGAGACCATCGAGTACCCACCGAAGCAGGGGTCGACACCATCGACAAAATCGGTGCCTCCGCGACTGCAATAGGGGCAACCCGTCCAGCCTCCAGATTCACGTGGAAGAACCGCCTCGCACAGCTTGCCGACCACCTCGAAAGGCGCCTGCCCCAGGCGCTGCAGCAACGCCTGATTCGCTTTGATCACGCGGAAATCGGCATCGTGAGCCAGTATCAGATCCTGGATCGAATCGAACGTGTTCATCCACTGCCGCTGGGAACGGAGCACCTGCTCCAGCAGACGCAGGTTCTCCACCGCGATGCCCAGCTGATTCGCCGTCGTGGTCAGGAAGTCCAGTTCATCTGCGGAATAGGAGCGCCTGCGGCGACTGCCAAGCACGAGGGTTCCAATCGCCCCCTTCTTGCCCAGGACCGGCGCGACGACCACGTGGTGAAATCCCTCCTGCTTCAATGCTTCTTGAACTGAGTCTTCGGTAGTCGAGGTCTTGATGACCGTGGCACGGCCTTCATTCAGGATCTGCCGCAGGGTGTCATTCACTTCGACTGAACCATTCGCCTTCACGAACTCGGGCGAGATTCCAATCTGCTGCGAGATGGCCATTCTGCCGCCTTCGAGCACTCGGAACCAGGCCGCTTTCGCCCGCATCAAACCCTTGAGTTCCTCGAGCGCCGTCAGCATCATGGGTCCATGCTGCTGTGCGCGTGAAATACTTCCGATCAGGGCATTCAGGACCTTCAGTCGCCGGTTGCGCACGCGGGAATCATCCAGGACCACCAGCAGCATGCCCAACCCCAGGATGAGGTCGGTGAACGTGTCGACGCCGGGGGAAATGTGCTGGCTGAAGGGTTCCCATTGCAAATGAAGCAGAGGCAGACTCAGGAAGAGCATCCATGCGCCGACCCCCGAACGCCCCCAGTGGAAGCGGATCATTTGCACGGCTGCGGTCACGGCAACGATCCGGTAGGCCACTTCCATCGCGACACGCAAAGTCGGCGAATCGGGCCACAACACCACTCGCACGATCGCATAGGCCATCACGCTGAGCGTGATCAGCAACAGCGGTGCGAGCAGCTTTCGAGCCTGTGTGTAGAGGAAAATCGCGGCCGCAAAGAGGCAGACAGCGAGTATGAACTCCGCCTGCGAGATGGCCTGCATATAGCGGGGCACATCCGCCACGTTGCCGCGAACGGCCCAGCGCGAGACCAGGTATGCCAGCCAGCCCAGAATCCAGATCAGAAGATAGCGCTCGCGAAACGTGCGGAAGACCACCATACTGGCAGCCAGCATGATCAGCGCGGCCGCCTCGTGCGCTGCGAGTTGGGTCACAGCCAGGTTCCCCGCCACATACGAGGCACACAAATGGGGTAGAGTCATCACGTTCAGTCGCGTGGTGCTTCACTTTTGTAATACCACGCCTCATTGGTAAGCGACCGGATTTCCCTGTCCTTTTGGTTACTTTGGGAACCTGCCAAGTGGGATAGAATTGACGCTAGAGTAATCTTTCCTCAATGGCCACAGAGCGTATTCTCGTCGTCGACGACGAAGAGGCGATTCGCGAAATCGTTTCCTCGATGTTGATGTCTGCTAACTACCAGTGCCGTCAAGCAGCTTCCGGCCTCGAGGCCCTGGCCCTGCTCAATTCCGGCGAGGAATTCGAGCTGATGCTTTCCGATCTCATGATGGCGGATCTCGATGGCATCGGTCTCCTGGAGCGGACCAAAGAAAAATATCCCGACATGCCCGTGGTCATGGTCACGGCAGTTCACGATATCTCTGTGGCACTGGCGGCTATCCGAAATGGCGCCTATGACTACCTGCTCAAACCTTTCGAACGAGAGCAGTTGCTAGCCACGGTTCGCCGGGCGCTGGAAAATCGTCGCCTGAAAATGGAGAACCGGGAGTATCAGACCAATCTAGAAGCGCTTGTCACCGCCCGCACCGAACAGCTCAGAAAGGCCATGGCGAGCCTGGAGCGCTCGTATGACATCACTCTCGAAGCTTTAGGCGATGCTCTCGACCTCAAGGACGCCGAAACCGAAGGCCATTCCAAGCGCGTGACCGCCTTCACCATTGCGATTGCGCGTCACATGGGCCTGCCTGCCGACCAGATTCGCGTGATTGCCCGCGGCGCCTTTATGCATGACATCGGGAAGATGGCGATACCGGATGCGATTCTCCGCAAGCCCGGCGCGCTCAGTCCCGACGAAGTCACGATCATGCGCGAGCACTGCTATCACGGATATCAGATGCTGCGTAAAATTCCCTTTCTCCAGGAAGCTTCCGACATCGTCTACTCGCACCAGGAGAAGTTCGACGGCACTGGCTATCCTCGCGGACTGAAGGGAGAAGAGATTCCTCTCGGGTCCCGCATTTTCGCGGTGGCAGACACGCTTGACGCCATAACCTCGGATCGTCCCTACCGCCCGGCACAGTCTTTGACAGCTGCTCGGGAGGAAATCAAGAAATGGTCCGGTCGTCAGTTTGACCCCGAAGTGGTCCGCGCCTTCGTCTCCATGCCCGACAATATTTGGGAAGATCTTCGTAAGGAAATCGACTCACAGGTTTATCGTTTCAGCTACTCGACCACCGCCAAAGGCGGCGTCTAGACTTACCTGCAACTCGCCCCAAAAACCAGGTTCTCGACTACCGATTTTTTATTTTCAATTGCAACTCCCCGCTTTTACACCGTTCCTTGTGCGGGGACCAACTCGAGCGAGTAAAATCGGTCTCGAACGGAGAATCGCTGTGAAAATCCTAACTGTGCTGACATCGCTTTTCTTACTGACGACACTTGCTGCCACTCAGGATCGACCCAGCATCACGGCGCAACCTAATACAGTCTTCGTAGGCGCGGACGGAAAATTTGAGAGTGCGCCGGATACGGCGCTGATTCAGTTCAATATTTCCACTGAGGCTGAAACGGCGAAAGCTGCTTACGACCAAGCTGCGAGAGAGACGGAACAGACTCGCCAGATTCTGCGGACGAACGGAATTGATCCTAAGGCCGCCGAGATTGGCTATTACTCGATTCAGCCCGAATACGACTGGAAAAATCCGAAGCGCAAGCTGACCGGCTATCGTGTAACCAGCACCGTCTCCTTGAAGCTGAAAGACTTCAGCAAGATAGGTCCAATCACGCAGCAATTAGCGGACGCTGACGTTAGTACCAGCCAGTCTTTGAGCTACACACTCGAAAACATCGACGAAGCCAAGGCCAAGGCCGTCGACGACGCTTACCGGCGCGCGCGCCTCTACGCCGAGGCGGTGGCTCATTCCAGCGGCCGCGCACTGGGTGAGCTTTCCTACGCTTCCGTGGACACCGCTGAGAACATTCGCATCATGGCGCCGATGGCGCGTCCCATGGGAATGATGAGAGCGCAGGCGGAGGTCTCTGCACCCACCGAGGAATTTACGCCTCAGACCGTCAATGTCACCGCGCACGTGAATGCGATGTTCACGCTGAAATAACGCGGTCGATCTCCCACACTGATGAGGAATTCGATCCCGCCGGGGTGCGAAGACGCCTGATTCGTATCGGGGCGTGCCTCCAGGCGCTGGGAACGAAGGATCCGATTTTTCAACCCTGCTACCCGCGCCGTTGCGAAAAAGACTTCCGTTCGCCCTAACGAGCCACATTCTGTGCGACCATCGGAATACGTGCTGGATCAAGCGCGACCGGGCGCTGGATCACCATTTCCACCGAAGTTCCGTTGTCGAGCTTCACGTCATTTCCACGGCTCAACATGGCAATCGCAGTGCCCACCGCTCCCCCCACGCCTGCGCCGATCAGCGTTCCCTTCGCTCCCTGACCAGCAAGTCCACCAATCACAGCACCTGTCGCTCCGGTGCTCGCGATCGTGCCGACCTTTTGCCCGGTCTGGCCGTCCTGACGTATCGTGCCTTCAGGATCCTTCATCGTAGTTTTGTCGGCCCCGGGAATGTTCTCTACCGAACCGGGAAGCATCACCGTGTAACCATTGGGATAGATCAAAGTCGTGAAATGAAATAGCACCTCGGCACGGCCTTTCACCCTGCCTGCGCGCTGGATGTGGCTGATCCGCCCTTGGACGTAGGTGCCGGCCGGGATCAGTATCTTGCCCTCTTGCACCACGGGAAAGGTGGTCTCCGCGTAAACAGCATCACCTTCTCGCGAGCCCTTGGTGGAGATCGCTTGCTTCAGGGCGAGCGGGACTTTGGTGCCCTCCGGAATGGTCAGTGTCGCAGTTCTGGCACTGGAAGCCGGTGCTGCGCTAATGCCAGGATTCGCAACTGCCCCCGTTGTTTGTCCCGCGGCCAGTGCTGACAGGATTAGAACTGAGAGTATTGCCTTCATGTGAAGTCTCCCCAAGCAGTGATTCGAATTTTTCGGCCACCATTCCGAAGCAATCCCAGAATCTTACGCGTTATCTGCACTTACATATCAACAAATCAGGAATAAGTGTGGGATGCGTACCGGTCTAAGAAAGGTTACTTTGCAAATGGAATGGCCCGAGAAACCGGATGTCCCAAACATCTCGGCGGGCTCGCGGAGCGCCGGACTACCCGTTGGTTGACCGCTTGAGCAGGTTTTCCCGCACATTGCCCAGGAACTGCGACTGTAGCTTCTGGGCGCACAGTTCCCCGCAGACATGGAGCGTGCCTTCTTTCTGCGCAATGGTCTCGTCCCACGGGCAGAGATAGAGAACCGGAACATCGAACTCCCTGAAAGACGTCCACATCAGCCACCAGTGATCGGTCTTTCCTTTAAGAACGCCGCAATTGGGACCGGCGCAGCGGTAAAACGAACCTGCCGTCGAACTGCTAACCGTCATGAACCCGTGTCTCCCTGATCCGACAACCGCACTTGTCGATCCCACATTTTATCGGACCAGTTAGTTTAGCGAAATTGTGCGCAACAGAAAGTGTGGAAAATACAGGCAGGCGATTACCGACGGGAATGTTCTGGCATCGCACCGGCTCGGCGCGCGACTGACCTGTCTCACTTGTATAGCAGATACTTCTGGCGAATCTGCTGGAACTTGTCAACCTGCTCCTGCCAATCCTGGGCAATGCGCCGGGGATCTCGCCCGTCCTGCAAGGCTTCGTACGCTTCTTGATTGATAAGCAGCTCGACGATCCGCTCCATCTTGAAATTCTGCGGATACAGTTTGCGAAGCGCGGACGCCAGTTCAATACCCATTTCCGGCGCATCCAGCACGCTGCGCGCTACCAGAACGATGTTCACACCCTCACACTTCTGTCCCGAGTAGTTGCTGGTGGTCGGCGTGAACGTAACGGGAACGAAGCGCACGCCCGGAATACTTCTTTCGTTGAGGTACTTCGCGAACTCGCGGCCTTTGATCCAGGGTGCTCCCAGCAGTTCGAATGGTGTGTCCGTACCGCGTCCGACGGAGACATTCGTTCCCTCAACCAGCCCCACACCCGGATACAGGGCCGCCTCCGTAAGACTGCGCAGGTTCGGCGAAGGATTCACCCACGCCAGGCCCGTGGAGTCATACCAGTCCCCACGCTGCCATCCCTCCAAAGGAACCACGTCCAGCTTCGCGTTGATGCTACGCTCCGCGTTATACAGCTTGGCGAGCTCGCCCATGGTCAGCCCATAACGAACCGGCACCGGGTGGTAATTCACAAAACTCTCCCTGCCGGCATCGGACACGGGACCCTGGACGATCGCTCCAGTGATCGGATTCGGACGATCCAGTACCACGATTCGAGTGCCGGCTTTGGCCGCTGCCTCGAGGAAGTACCCGAGTGTGGCCGTGTAGGTGTAAAACCGCGCTCCCGCGTCCTGAATGTCCACTACGACGGCATCGAGATTCTTCATTAAATCAATCGATGGCCGGCGGTCCGCATCCTTCGCCCCGTAAACGCTGTAAACCGTAACACCCGTAGCCGCATCCTTCGAATTGCTGACATCGGTGGTATCCAGCTCTCCCGTCACTCCATGTTCGGGGCTGAAAATCGCATCCAGCGATATTCCAGGCGCCTGCGCAAGCACATCAATCGTCCGCCGCCCTTGCGAGTCCACGCCCGTCTGGTTGGTCAGCAGGCCGATATGCTTTTTTTCTCCCTTCGCATCCGCGCCGACCAGGACGTCGAAGTTGTGCTCTTCCAGCACATCAATTCCCGTCTTCACCGCGCCATTCCGCGTAGAAATATGCTTGGCCGCCGCCTGCGCTTCGTTGTATCCGGTAATGCTTGCCCAGCGCAGCTTCTCCTTCTCAGTCATGGTGAGCGGAAGTGTGCTCGCCACGACCGTCGCGAGCTTGGTGCGCAGAGCGATCGCATTTCCACCTCGCGGATGAACCGCGTTGGTGAGCAAAATGATGTATGTGCGCGTGGTGGGATCGATCCACAGCGAAGTCCCGGTGAATCCGGTGTGCCCGTACGATCCCACCGGAAGCAATTCGCCCCGGTTCGTCGAAAATGGAGAATCCAGATCCCAGCCGAATCCGCGCGCCACGGTCGCGTTCGGGGGTTGCTCGGGTGTTGTCATCTTTTCGATGGTGAGCGGCGAAAGGATCGTGCCGCCCGACAACAGCACCTGCGCAAACTTCGCAAGATCATCCGCAGTAGAAAAAACTCCCGCATGCCCTGCGACACCACCCATTCGCCGTGCCGTAGGATCGTGCACCACTCCTCGCAGCATGGTCCCGCTGTCGTCATATTGGGTAGGCGCGATCTTGGGACGCCACGCTGCCGGAGGCACATAGCGAGTGTGCGCCATCTTCAGTGGCCCAAAGATGTGCGATTTCGCATATTGATCCAGCGGCATTCCGGACACTCGCTCTACCAGCGCACCAAGCGTGATGAAATTGATATCGCTGTAGAGAAAGCCCGATCCCGGCGGATTTTGCGGCGTTTCCTGAAATGCCATCCGGTACGCGGTCTCTTTTCCCTGCCACGTAGTTTTCAGATCGAGGTCCTCTTCCAATCCCGAGAAATGCGTCAACAGCTGCCGCACCGTAATGTCCTCTTTGCCGTTCTGGGCGAACTCGGGAATGTACTTCGCCACGGCGTCGTTGAGTCTTATTTTTCCTCGCTCAAAAAGCTGCATGATCGCAATGGTCGTGGCGACCACCTTCGTCAGCGAAGCCACGTCGAAGATCGTATCCAGTGTCATGGCCTCGTGGCGCGGCTCGAGTGATCGGCTGCCGAACGCTTTGCGATATACCACGGCGTCGTTGTGTCCGATCAGGACAACGGCTCCGGGTATCTGGCCTTCGCGGATCGCTTCCTGCACGACCGAATCGATCACCGACAGGCGGACCGGGGACGCGTTCGCCTTGGTCGCAGCCTCAGCGACGGGCGTCAGAGCGCAGATCAGTACAAAGGCGGCCAGCCGCCACAGTCGGCAATGCGAATGGAATCTCACGCTCTCTCGTTGGAACAGGATGTTCTGACTCTACACAAGCTTCGTTCCGCTTCTCAAGGAACTCAGCGAAAGGGGTGCCACGTATGCCTACACCCTCATCTCAGGATTCTTGCTGCACCCTCGGGCAAAATAACTGCCCTCCTACCTATAACCACCCATTGGACTTGCGGGCCGCAAGGAGCACACTAGAGACAGCTGGCGGTCGCATTGTTGATAGACTTTATGAAGAAAAGGGGCGTTTTCATGACAGCGCGCTCGGGCCTCGTGATGAGTATTGCCATTTTCTTGCTGGCGATAGCTTCATGCACTCTTGTCGCCCAGACCGCACCCTCGCCTCACGAACTGGTCAGGAAGACAGTCTGGAACGAGGTCAAGAGCGCCGACGACCCGTCAGAAACGAAGTTCATGTTCCGTTCCAGAAAAGAGAACGGCCAGGGATCGCAGACCAAGCTCTTCGTCGAAACCAGAGATGCCACCGCCGGACTGGTGATCGCAGTGAACGATAAACCGCTCAGCGCCGAGCAGCAGCGTGCCGAAGAGGAGCGAATCGAGCGATTCGTAAATGATCCCTCCGAGTTGCGCAAGAAAAGAAAGCAGGAGAAAGAAGACGCCGACCGCACTCTGCAAATTGTGAAGGCCCTACCCGACGCGTTCATCTTCGAACCCGGCGGGGCGGAAACCGGAACTCGGAGTGTGGGCAAGCCCGGTGACGAACTGATACGCCTAAAGTTCCGCCCTAATCCGCAATACTCCCCACCTACGCACGTAGAACAGGTGCTGACCGGGATGCAAGGAATTGTGTTGATCGATGCCAGCCTCCATCGCCTTGCCGAAATCGACGGCACACTCTTCAAAGACGTAGGCTTTGGTTGGGGGATTCTCGGCCACTTGGACCGGGGCAGCCACTTCCTGGTGACGCAAGGCGACGTCGGCAACGGTCATTGGGACGTTACCCATATGTCGCTGAGCTTCACCGGTAAAGTGCTGCTGTTCCGGAATCTCAAGATTCAGTCCGACGAGGTTTTCAGTGATTTCCGCCCCGTGGCCCAGAACCTTACTTTCGCGCAAGGAGTAGGGCTGCTCAAAAAGCAGGAGTCCGGGCTCGCGGAGAATCGCCAGCAGAATGGTGGCGGAGAGAAGTAACTTCTTTGCCTGGGGAGCTTTGTCGAAACGGCCTACACGGCCACCATTTCTTTCTTGATCACTTCTTCTTTCACCGTGAGCCGCTGAATCAAATCTTCCTTCACCCGATATCCCGTGCCCGGCGCGTCGCTCACCCTAATCGTTCCCTTCGGCGAGACCGTCACCTCCGGTTCAATGACATCTTCCTTCCAATAGCGTTTTGAGGCGGACACATCGCCCGGCAACCGGAAGTTAGGCAGCGTCGAAAGCGCGATATTGTGCGCCCGCCCGATGCCCGACTCCAGCATTCCTCCGCACCACACAGGGATGTTGTGGTTCTGGCACACGTTGTGAACCTTCACCGCTTCGCTGAAGCCGCCCACGCGTCCCACCTTGATGTTGATGATCCTGCAGGCTCCGGTTTCTACCGCGATCGCCGCATCACGGGCGTGGCGAATCGATTCGTCCAGGCAGATCGCCGTCTTTAGCTCGCGCTGCAGGCGGGCGTGATAGTGAATGTCATCGTTCCACAGCGGCTGCTCGATCATCAGCAGATTGAATTGATCGAAGCCGCGCAGACGCTCAATCTGATTCATGCGATAAGCAGAGTTTGCATCGCAACTGAGCAAGATCTCCGGCCACCGCGAGCGGATTCGCTCCAGAACATTGACATCCCACCCGGGCTTCACTTTCACTTTGATTCGCTGATACCCGGCCGCCAGTTCAGTCTCGACCTTGTCGAGCAACTGCTCGATGGAGTCCTGTATGCCAATCGACACGCCGCATGCAATCTCGCGCTGAGTTCCACCCACCAGCTTCCAAAGCGGCAGATTCTTCTGCTTCGCTTCGGCATCCCAGAGCGCATTTTCCAGCGCCGCCTTGGCCATGCGATGACCGCGCACCTGCGCAAACAGCGGCACACAATCCGCGGCCGTATTGATATTGCGGCCAAGAATCGCGGGCCCCAGATAATGCTTGATCGTCGGCCAGGCCGTTTCTTTCCACTCCGCGCTGTAGAAGGGGTCTTCCCCGGCAACGCATTCTCCCCAGCCGGTTACCCCCTCACATTCCAGACTCACCAGCAAAATGGACCTGCTGTAGATGCGGCCAAAGCTCGTCTCAAAGAAGTGGACCAGCGGAACATGTAGTTCGCGAAGAGTAATCGCTTCAATTTTCATAGCTTATAGCTCGCACTTCTATATTCACTTTAAGCTGCCCCCTCACCAACTTAGGCCGACGTGCGGGGACAGAAAACCAACTAGTAGCCCCACGCCTCATCCCATCGCCCAAGAAGGAACGCCCCGTTCCCTGTCTGGTCGCGCTCGTATCCTAGGACAGCGAGCCCCGCGGAGAATGCCTTCTGAAACTCCGTGCGGTTACGATCCTGAATCTCCTTCGCTCGATCCTTCGTCGCCGGGGACGCCTTCCAGTCGTAAACCTGACTCGGCACGGTGATTCTCTTTTGCGGCTCTAACGCCTGGTTCGTCCCGGACGCCAATAACCCCTGCACTCGCTTTGACTTCAGCCACCATTCGGCGATCAGCCGGTCGGTGGGCAATCCGCCCTGAAGCGGAGACGAAGTAATCCCGTACTGGTTCACGTTGTACCGCCGGGAAATCGCGCCCAGCCGCTCGATGTTCAAGTATGCATTTTTGATTTCGAGCGGGTCATACGTCCACTCGATCAGCTCGAATCCACGCTCCAGCGCATCGCCACGCTGGAAAAGCTTGATCCGCCTACCGAGCCCTACGTTGCGATAGTCTTTGCGCACCGCCAGCATGTGCGAATGAAGATAAGAGTGCCCGGCGCGCGCTCCCGGGATAGCAAGTGCAAAACCGATCAAAGTGTTTTCCGAGAATGCTCCGATCACCTGGCCGCCGATCTTCTCGGCCACCACGAACATACGGAGCGGGACCAGTTCCGCATCCGTGAAGTTCCACACTTCTTTCTGCAGCGCGACACACGCACGCAATTCGTCAAGCGCATGCAGCTTGCGGATTGAAACAGAACCGGCTACTTCTCTTGTTCCTGCTGCTTCGCTTGTTGCCATAGCGATTCGAGCTCTTCCATGGACGCCTGCTGCGGACCTCGGCTCGAAGCGCGCAGCTTCTCTTCGATGAATTGAAACCGCTTCTTGAATTTGCGATTCGTCTTTCGCAACGCCGATTCTGGATCGAGCGAAAGATACCGCGCGATATTCACCAGCACAAAGAACAAGTCGCCAACCTCGTCTTCCAGGCGGGCACGTAACTCTTCTGAAATTTGCGGACGCCCCGATCCGGCAATGCCCTGGCTGTGTGGCTGCGGCCCCGGCGCCGGAAACTCCTTCAAGTTTTGCTTTAACTCTGAGGTTTCTTCGGATAGCTTGTCAAAAAGCCCTTCCACGTTCGGCCAGTCAAATCCCACGCGCGCTGCGCGTGAACTAAGCTTGTAGGCTTCGAGGAGAGAAGGAATGGCGCCAGAAATTCCCGCCAGCACAGACCGTTCATTGTCTTCTTCCTTCGCACTCTTCTCCCCGCGGGCGGCCAGCCGTTTCTTCTTCTCCTCCGCTTTCAAGGCTTCCCAGTTCCGCAAAACCTCCGAAGATGTCTCGGCTTTCACCTCGCCAAAGACGTGCGGATGCCGGTTCACCAGCTTGTTCGATAGCCGGTCGAGCACGTCGTCGATCGAAAACGTTCCCTGCTCCTTCGCCATTTCGGCGTAGAACAGCACCTGCAGCAACAGGTCGCCCAGTTCGCCCGTCAGCTCGTCCCAATCGCGATTGTCGATCGCTTCCAGAACTTCGTAGGCTTCTTCGAGAGTGTAAGGCTTGATGGAATCGAAGGTCTGCTCGCGGTCCCAGGGACACCCGCCCGGCGCGCGCAATCTTGCCATGATGGACACTGCACGCTCGAAGCGCTCCCCGGTTGAGTCAGCCATTGCCAACACTCTAAATGACGAATCGTGCCGCGAGCAACGACGCTAAGTTGTATCTGGTGATTCTTAAGTTTTGGAGCAACTGTCAGACCACTGAGTGATATGGAGATGTTTCGCCAATCATCACCTTGCCCGCGAAACGAATTCCAAATCCTCAAGCGCGATCCACAGAGTGTTACTTCCTCTGACGAAAAGAGTACTTGAAGGTCTCCCATCAAATTCTCTATAGTCCCACTTTCGAGCAGAGGAGAGGAAGTATGCGTATTGTTTTGTTTATGGTCGCCGTCATTATGGGAGTCGGTAGTTCTCTCGCGGCTGAACCACCGACGCCCTACGAGGTAATTCGCTTTCCAAGTGGCAAGCTCACATTAGGTGGCGAATTGTTTAAGCCAAAGGGCGAAGGTCCTTTTCCTGCGGTTCTTTATAACCATGGAAGCGCTGAAGGAATGCTGAGTGACGCTGCCAGCACCGCCATGGGTCCCCTTTATGCTGCTAAGGGGTGGGTCTACTTTATGCCTTATCGACGCGGACAAGGCTTGAGTGCCAAAGCAGGTCCATACATTGGAGATCAAATCGCAGCGGCTGAAAGATCAGGCGGTCACGACGACGCCGTCAAAACAATGATCGACCTGCTGAGAGGAGATCATCTGAGTGATCAGTTGGCGGCCCTCGCATGGCTGAAGCAGCAAGAATTTGTGCAGCCAAACCGGATCGCAGTTGCCGGACAGTCTTTCGGCGGAATCGAAACAATCCTTGGGGCCGCTAGCTATTCCTTTTGCGCAGCCGTCGATGCATCGGGTGGAGCGATGAGTTGGAAAGAAGAACCAGCCCTTCAAGAAGTCATGAAGGAGAATGCTCGGTCTTCAAAGTCACCGACTTTCTTTTTTCAAGCTGAGAACGACTATACCCTTGAACCAAGTCAAGTCCTCTACAAGGAAATGCTTGCTTCAGGAAAGACAGCCGAAATTAAGATTTATCCGCCTTATGGCAAAACCAATTTTGATGGTCACAGCTTCACGTGGCTGGGAAGCTCAATTTGGTTTAACGACGTGTTTGGATTCATCCAAAAAAACTGCGCTGCAACTTCCAGTAAGTAAGTTCATCCTTCCGAATGGCTCCCGGACGGGTCCCGTGCATAAAGTTGACCAGAGTTTTTCCTCTCCGCACGAAAAGATTGTAGCGTCACACCACCCACTGTTGTAATCAGGGATAGCACTCAAATGTCCTCAAGACCCTTCATCTCAACGGTTCCTCCGAATTCACCTACCGCCTCCTCCCGCCTGGTTACCTCTGGGTACTCTCGTTAACCTGCTCACCTTCAATTACCTGCATTCGAGCCTGTGGTTAGCAGATTTCTTCGCCGGGCGCTACCATATTACTTTCTTGCACTTGCGTTATCTTCCCCTGCCGCCCGCTTGCGCCCACACTGAGAGAGTACGAGCGTCATCGGGTGGCAGCACCGTCGTAAGGGCATCGACCATAATATGAACCTCATATGAACCTCCCTGGCAAACCCCGGCCTTCACTGGAAAGCGAACACTTCCACGTGATCGTGATCGGCGGCGGAATCAACGGCGTGGCCATTGCCCGCGAATGCGCCAGCGCCGGACGCCGCACGTTGCTGGTGGAAGAACACGACTTTGCCGCCGGGACGACCAGCCGCTCAACCCGCATCATCCACGGTGGCTTGCGCTACCTGGAACACGGCGAGCTTGGCCTGGTTCGCGAGAGTCTTGGGGCTCGAAGAGCGCTGCTTCGCCGACATCCTCACCTGGTGCATCCCATGCAGTTCCTGCTCGCAATCGATGGCAACAGCCGTCGCAGTGCGTTGAGCGTCCGAGCAGGCCTCTGGCTCTACCGCCGCATGGGAGGATCGGCTTTGCGCAGCAAGCCCGCCGAATTCGAGCACAAGCGCCTCGAGCAATGGCTCGACTCCGGCCGCCGCTGGTCAATTTTCAGTTATGAAGACGCTCAGTGCGAGTTCCCGGAAAGGCTGGTAGCGGAATGGCTGGTCGAAGCGACGCAAGCCGGCGCCGTTGCGCGCAACCATACGCGCGTGCTCAGCGTTAACATCACTCATGGCAGGGTCCGCGGCGTCATGCTGCGCGACCAACTGACAGGCAAAGAGGAACGCGTGGAAGCCACATGGGTCATCAATGCGACGGGCCCTTGGGCTGACCGCGTGTGCCAGGGCTCTTCCGTCAACACGAAGAATCCCATGGTCGGCGGAGTGCGCGGCTCCCATATCGTGCTCCCGTTATTCGCTGGCGCACCTTCTTCGGCGCTGTATACCGAAGCCACCGATGGACGCCCGATGTTCGTGATCCCTTGGAATGAGCAGGTGTTGGTCGGAACCACGGAAGTTCCCGACACGGGAGACCCCGCAAAAACTCACGCTTCGCAGGACGAAATCGAGTACCTCCTGACTCTCTAAAGAAACTATTGCCCAAGGCGAAGGTGCAGCCGGAAAACATCCGCTACTCGTTCGCCGGGGTGCGCCCACTGCCCTACTCCGCCGACAAAGACCTCGGCGCTATCAGCCGGCATCACTTTCTTCATGATCACAAGCACGATGGCGCGTCGCACATGATCTCGGTCATCGGCGGGAAGCTCACTACCGCGGCTGAACTCGCACGTCAGTGTGCCCGCAAGATCGGCATCGACACCGCGAAGTCAGAGTCAGTATCCGTCATCGGGAACGGTTCACTCGATCCCCTGCTCGACCAGTGGGTGCTGGAAATTGCCGAAGCCGGCAGCGTGAGTGAATCCACCGCGCGCAGCATTGTTGAGTGGCACGGGAAGCGGGCCCTTGATATCTCTCAGATGGCGATGAGCAGTGCGGAGCTCCGGGCGCCATTGTGCTCGCACACCGAACACATTGTCGCTGAGGCTGTGGACGCCATATCCCACGAGTGCGCGGTCACCCTCGGCGACGTCTTGCTCAGGCGGGTTCCCGTGGCCCTTGGGCCCTGCTGGTCGGAATCATGCAGCCGTGAGGCCGCGATGCGGATCGCGGCAGCTCTGCACTGGAGTGAGTTGCAGACGGCCGCGGAGCTTGAGTCCTTCGAAACCGAACGCGCTGCTTTCCTGCGCAAACCGGTAAATCTGAACCGCGCGTTCCAGCACGCCGCAGACTGAGAATCTCCTCGCGCTCTACTTCCCTACCATTCTCCCCAGGAGTTCTGTGTCGTCGGAGATAATCCCGTCAGCTCCCCAATCCGCGAACCGCACCATCGCTTCCCTATCGTTGACGGTCCAGACGAACAGTTTTTTTCCTGCGCCATGTACGCGCTCGATCAGTTCCTGATTGACAAGCTTCTGGTGCGGGATCACATAATGCACCTCCAGATCCGGCCAGCGGAACAGCTCCTCCGCCCTGTCAGCGATCAAGCCAAGCGGAATCCCCGAATCCAGCGCGCGCACCTCTTGCAGCACACCCGGCAGGAATGAAGACACCACATTTCCGCGAACCGGAGGATGTGTCTTGAGCGCGGCGGCAACCTTTTCCGCCAGGCCGCTGACCTTTAACTCGATATCGAGGAATGCACTCCGCTGATATCGCGCCATTACGTCTTCGAAGGGCGGCAACTCCTCCAACTCGCCCGCGTTGGCTAGCGCCACCTCAATTCCCTCCGCCCTCGGGTCGTGGCAAAGCACGGCCCGTCTGTCCGCAGTGAGCCGGACGTCAAACTCAAGTCCGTCGCAACCGTGCTCTAGCGCAAGGTCAAACGACGCAATTGTGTTTTCGGGAATAAATCTGGTGGCCCGCGCACCTCGGTGCCCGAGAAGCAGAGGTCGGCTGAACATTGGAGTACGTTTGACGCAGAAAAAAGCGATCGATTCGCGGGCCGATCACGCACGAACCGCATGGCGCATTTGGTTGCACCAGAAACGGTGCAACCTTAATCCAGATCGAAATCGCGGATCGGCTTGCCCGTATCGGGCAACTCTTTCGCCCGCCTGACCGCTTCCTGAAATTTCTTCTCCAGGACGTCGGAAGCGTGCTTCTGCGCCTCGACCGACTGCCGGAAGATAGACTCGCGGCGGCTGTCCTGCTCGCGCATCGCACGGGCCGCCTCCTCCATATCGTTAAACGTCTTGGGTGCTACCGGCGCAGTGTGGGCAATCACCGCCTGAGTCTTGGGGTCGACCTTTAACACGGCTCCGCAGCAAGGGCAGGTCAGCTCGAAGGCTGCAAGATCCTTCACCATAACTCAAATCATACGCCAATTCGCCTAATGTCTTAAGCGGATCGGCAAGAGCTTGAACAGATGCACCATTTCCCAGCCCAGGAGGAACACCGAGGCAATCACCACCATAACCGCGATCACTTCCCCAAAATTCATGCGGTTCTTGTTCGGCTCGAAGCGCCGCGCCCCCAGGCTCAGGATATTCAAGGTGGCAAACCCGAATACCAGGGCCCACAGGATGTTATAGACATCGCCCTTCTTGCCGTAATACTGGGCCACGAGCAGCGTCCCAAAGGACGTGAATGGGGACAGGCGTAGAGTCGCATTCATCCTCGCCATCAGGCGGGACGCGTACACCATGCCGGTAGCCCAAACAAGCAGCAGAGCCGAATCCATGCGTTGCCGTACGAACGCCCAAGGGGTTCAAAGCCCAAAAAAAGTTTAACCTTTTTTAGGCATGACATCAGAACACAATTGTTCGTCCGAATCTCTCTTGCAATCTCGCGCGGAGGGCGACGCTATTCCTCCGTCTCACTCGAACCGGCGCAAACTCGACGGCAGGTTTTTCCCGCAGGTTAGAATGGCGCACTCATGAAGACGAATTTCCCAGCCCTCCTACTGATGCTGGTTTCCCTCTCGCTGTGTTGCCCCGCCAAGGACGATTCCGCCACTCTCGCTGCCCGAGCCCACGCCGCATTAGCGACAACCCACGGCCGTCTCAAGATGCCCGGCCTCCAGGGCCCGGTCGACGTCCTGCGCGACCGCTGGGGCGTCGCTCATATCTACGCCGAAAACCAGCATGACCTGTTCTTCGCCCAAGGCGTGGTCGCCGCTCAGGATCGCCTCTTCCAGATGGAGCTGTGGAAGCGCTCCGGCCAGGGCCGTCTCGCCGAAATCCTCGGGCCTTCGGCCCTCCCTCGCGACATCAGTGCTCGCCCGCTCCGCTATCGCGGCGATATGGATACGGAATACAAGAGCTATGCGGTTGACGCGAAAGAAATCCTCGAAGCCTTCACTGACGGAATCAACGCCTACATCGCCAGCCTCGACGCCCCCGGCGGCTCCGGGCTCCCCCTTGAATTTCAGCTCGCAGGATTCAAGCCTGAGCCCTGGAAACCGGAAGACTGCCTCAACCGTATGGCCGCCTATTCCATGACCGGAAACGCTTCGAGCGAACTGCTCGACGCCGAGCTAGTCTCTAAACTCGGTGCAGAAAAAGCAGCTAAGCTGCTCGATCTCGACCCCGCAGTAGCGCTCGATCCTGCGTCTGGCCTCGACTTCGCCGGCCTCTCACCCGACTTGCTCAAGAACCTCGTCGGCAGCGACCAGCGCATCGAATTCCCTCAACACGCCGTCGAAGGCAGCAACAACTGGACCATATCCGGTGCGCTGACCAAGTCCGGCAAGCCGCTCCTGGCCAATGATCCGCACCGTGTCATGGCCGAGCCATCTCTGCGTTACATGGTCCATCTTGTCGCACCCGGCTGGGACGTAATCGGTGCCGGCGAACCGGGCCTGCCCGGCGTTGCTCTCGGCCACAATCAGCAGATCGCATGGGGCTTCACCATTTTCGGGCTCGACCAGCAGGATCTCTACCTCGAGGACTCAACCCCGCCGACCCTCTGCAATACAAGGCCGACCGGGGTTGGGAGCGCATGAAAGTTGAACGTGAGAGTTTTGCCGTCAAGGGCGGCCCGAAAGTCGATGTCGATCTGAAGTTCACCCGGCACGGCCCTGTGCTCTGGGAGGACGGTAAGCGAGCGCTCGCCCTCCGCTGGGTCGGCAGCGAGCCGGGTACTGCCGGTTACCTGGCGTCACTCGCCGTGGATCGCGCGCTGGACTGGCGGGGATTTGAGGCTGGCATGGCGCGCTGGAAGGTGCCCTCAGAAAACGTCGTCTATGCCGACGCCCGAGGCAACATCGGCGAACATTCCACGGGTCTCGCCCCATACCGCCGGAATTGGACGGGCCTTTTACCCGCTCCGGGCACCGGCCAGTTTGAGTGGTCCGGGTTCGTTCCCAGCCAGTCACTGCCGCATTCGTTCAACCCCGCCGCTGGACTGATCGCGACTGCCAACCACAAAACGATTCCCGAGGGCTTTCCCTACAAGGTGGGCTACGAGTGGGCGCCCTCGTATCGCTTTCGCCGCATCACGAATGTGCTCTCGGCCGTGCGGGACCGCGGCCAGAAACTTTCCGTCGAGGATCTCGAGCGGCTGCAGACTGACGTACTTTCTCTACCCGCCCTCGAATTGCAGGCCGCTCTGCGCACCGCAGCCGGAACGCATCCCGACGCCAACGCGCAATTACTTCTGCTATGGGATGGAACTCTCGCCCGTGACTCCGCCGCAGCCGCGCTCTACGAGATCTGGTTACAGGAACTCACCCACGAAGTCGTGAAGAGAGCAGCGCCTCAGTCTGTTTGGGAGACTCTGGCGGATTGGCCCCTGCCCCTTGTGCTTAGAAGCCTCTCGCACCCTGCGGAAGAAGTGTTCGGCACGGACCCGGCCAAAGCGCGCGACCAGCTTCTGCTGGAAACTCTTTCTCGTGCCTCAGCCGCCCTCGGCAAGCTGCAAGGGCCCGATCCCGCGAAATGGTCATGGGGGAAACTGCACGTCGTTCATTTTCGCCATCCGCTAGATCAAGTCGATCCAAGCGCCGCCACGCTTTTCGACAGCGGCCCGTTGCCCCGCCCCGGCGACGAATACACCGTCAATGCAACCGGATATTTCGGGTCGTCCTACGATCAGGTCTCCGGCGCGAGCTATCGCGAAATTCTCGACACCAGCGATTGGGATCAATCACTTGCGGTCAATACGCCCGGCCAAAGCGGCCAGCCCGGCAGCCCGCACTACGCGGATCTCTTGCAACTCTGGGACGAGGGCAAGTATTTCCCGCTTGTCTACTCCCGTAAAGCGGTAGAGAAAGAAGCGACAGAGAAGCTGGTGCTGGAGCCGTAGGGGTGACTGTGAATGCTATACCCCTGATTTCAACAGGTATCTTGCTCCGCCGATGCAAGTCCGCCTATTATCAGCGTTTGTCGCGACTCTCAATCTAATGTCGACCCCAGCTTTCAGAACCGAGACGACCGGAACATCGAAGCGCAAAAGACTCGCGCTTGTCGTTGTTGCCCTGGCGCTGGGGGCCTTGGTGTGGTTCGCATTCAGAACATTACGACGGTTGATGATGCTGGGATATGTCGATTCTGCCATCGTTCGAGTGCGAGCGGTCGTGGTGGCGGAAATCCAGTTCGCCAAGGCGCATCCAGACATAGGTTACACCTGCACAATTTCGCAATTGGCCCCAGAACCAGCTAGTGGCGAGGCTGGCGAGCGAGGGAATTGACAATGGCTATGCGTTCGGCATCATCGGATGCCAAAAGTCAGACCGCCAGATACCAAATTCGATGTACCAAGTAACCGCACGTCCATTGCGCTCAGGATTGCCAGCGTTCTGCTCCGATTCATCCGGTGTTGTAAGGTCCGACGATACAGGGTCGGTCGAGAGATGTTTGGCGACCGGAGTTCCTCTGGGTAGTTGACGTAACATCGCGATAGCACCAATAACAGACGACACCCAATCGCACATCGTCCTCCCCTAGCCTCTCTCCCCATCCGTGGGAAGATAGTCTTGATGCCTAATCATCCCAAAACCATCTTCTTTGACGTCGGCAATACTCTGCTCTTCCCCAACCGCGAGCGCATCCTTGCCCCGCTCTATGAACGTGGCGCCGTCCCCACCGACGACGAGTGGAAAGCCCTCGAACGCAAAACCAAGAACGAATTTGACGACATCCTTGAGCACCACCGACCGTGCCGACCACAGCTTCTGGTGGATGTTCTACACCCACCTCACCGATCAGCTCAGGATCGCAGACGAATCGGTTCGCGACTCGCTGGTCGCCGCTACCCGCACTTCGTCCAATTGGGACAATATGCCTTCAGGCACCCGCGCAGCTCTCGAACGCATCCGCAAGAAATTTCGCATCGGCGTGATCTCCAACGCCGACGGCAAAATCGCCGAACTGCTCGACCGTTGTGGCATCGCCGAATGTTTCCTCAGCATCACCGACTCCGGCATCATGGGCCGCGAGAAGCCCGACCCCGTGATCTTCCATGCCGCCCTGAACGAACTCGGCGCAACTGCCCAGGAAAGCCTCTACGTCGGCGACGTCTATTCGGTCGACTACTCTCGGCGCCACTGGCGCCGGAATGCAAGCCATGCTCTTCGACGTTGCCGGCGCCTATCGCGACAAAGGATTGCCGCGAGTTGCGTCACTTTCGGAGCTGAACGACACCTCGGAGTCTGACGGTTGTTGCGGTTGACTGGCGTCAGCGCACCGTGACGAGTGTGATCATGCTGGGATTGGGAACTTACCTGGCTACAAGCGAATCGAAATGAGAATCAAGCAGACGGTTGCTGCAGGGTGATCACCTGGTGGTCGTGACAATCCGTGTGCATCGATTCATATATCTGACCCAGCAGGTCTTTTCCATACCGGCTCAGAAAATACACTCCGGCGACTTCGCGCTCCTGCAAAGCCTTCTCCGGGTACAGTGATTTGCTCAGCAATTCCGCGTGGCGACCGACCATCTCGCTCTGCCGTAACTCCGCCCGCGCCGCGCGTGATCGCAACTGCTCCAGCTGATGCTGTATTTTCGACGCGGCATTGTCCGACGCTTCGAGCAACGTCTTGTCCAGCCGCTCCAATGACTCCCGTATCGACGCCATCGATCGGTCGACCGATTCCTTGGCACGCTCAAACGCGCTTTGCAAGTCTGCGGGCAGAACCCGCCGCGCAAGCGTTTCCCGCAAGTGCTCGGGCCCGGGAAGAAGGTCGGTAAATGCCACGCCGTACTTCTCCAGCAATCGCTGAGGTTTTGGTTCTACAATCGTCGCCGAGAAGCGGGGTAGAACCGGCGTCACCCGCCCCAGCAACGCCTCATAGACGACCGCTGCCTGGGCGAAGTACGCCACCTCCGCCGCGCCACCCGTGTACGCCAGCGTCGGCAGCAGGTAATCCTCCACCACCGGACGCAGCAGCACGTTGGCGTTGAAGTTCTGCGGATGATCGGCAATCTGCCGCAGTAACTCCGCCCTCGAAATCTTCTCTTCGCCAATAACGAACTCGTCTTCTCCCGGCTTTCCGTTGGATCGCCGGTGAACCACCACCCGCACGCCGCTCTTCAGAGCAAACAGCAGCGTGGACGAAGGCGTCACTTTTACCTGCTGGTGATATCCCGCGGCCTCGAGTTCCCTGCCCCGAGCCAGCAGCGCGTCGTCCAGCCGCGCAGCATTTTCGATGGCAGCGCGATAGATCGGCTCCGCAACGGCATTCAACTCGGGATCGGAAGCATCGAGCAGAATCACGCCCCAATCAGCAAACAACTTGGCAAACAGGCGCGCGAATGCGCTCCCCAACGTCTCCCCCGGGCGGTAGGTCTCCCGCAGAAACTCTGCAACCTCTGTTTCCCCCAGAAGCGAAACCGCTTCCTGCGTGACCGCCGTGATCTCATCGCCAAGGACTACCGTGTCAACCGGTGCATCCGCCACCCCCTGGCTGCTAGTGGCAAGCTTCACCAGACCGCCCTCCGCGCCGGGAATCGATGTATGGTTCACTTCCGCCAGATCGTGATCCGTGGTTGCCAGCCAGAACACCGGCACGCAATCTACCCCACCAGCAGACGCTTCTGCCGCCAGCTTCACTGCGGTGAGCGCCTTATACAGTGCAAACGCAGGCCCGCCAAACAATCCCACCTGCTGTCCCGTCACCACAACAGAGGCGCTGTCCCGCAGCCGCGCGACATTCTCCAGCGTCTTCGCCGACGCACCGAAAGCCCGGTTCTGGCGATCCAGCGTCGCAGCCACGCGGGCACGGCGGCCATCGTCATACTGCAACGCGTCGGCCTCCGCCTTAAACCATTCGCTGAACTGTGCGGATCGGGGATAAAACTGCTGAACCTTGGGATAGTGGGATAGAAAGTCGGCGAAAAGCCGAGTCGTGTGCGGAATCTGGCTGAACGGCAGACACTCCGTCTTCACCCGCACCTCACACGACAGCACTGGGCAGTCAAGTTCATAGTCAGGGTGCACGCTGTACAGACGTGCAGACTAATCAGATGTCATAGCCCCAATCTGGTCGCAAAGAGTTACCGGACAAGGCGTAACACTGGTCGTCGCCCGATTATCCCCTAGACTCAGCCTCTGACGCATCTCACACTGCCGCTGCCAAGCAAATCTCACCGTGATATTCTCATCCTAAAGCCCTGATCATCCTGTTCTGTCAGGTGGAATTTATGCGCAGATCCAGCCTTACTCTCCTTGCTGTGGTTATGTTCACGACGGCGCTCCTCGCCCAGGGGCCGCACCATTTCCAGCCCGGTTTCAACCTGTTCTCCAAGGATCAGGACATGCAACTCGGCAAGGAATCCGCAGCGCAGGTGCGCAAACAAATGACCGTCATCAACGATCCCGTGCTCACCAACTACGTGAATCTGGTCGGCAAGCGGCTGACAACCTCTCAGGAAGCACGCGACAGCGGCTTCCCTTTCACCTTTGAAGTGGTCGCCGATCCCAGCATCAATGCCTTCGCTCTTCCCGGCGGCCCGATGTTCATCAATACCGGCCTGCTCAAAGCTGTCGACAGCGAGGCTCAACTCGCCGGCGTTATGGGACACGAGATGTCTCACGTCATTCTGCGCCACGGCACCAATCAGGCGTCCAAGGCTCAACTGCTGCAGCTGCCTGCTGTCCTGGCATCGCAGGTCGCTGGCGAGTCCGGCACCATGCTAGGCAAGCTCACCCAGATGGGCATCGGGCTGGGCGCTAACAGCGTGCTTCTCAGGTTCTCGCGCAACGCCGAAAGCCAGGCCGACCTCACCGGTTCGCACATTATGGCGGAATCCGGTTACGACCCGAAGGAGATGGCTCGCTTCTTCGAGAAGCTGAATGCCGAGGGAGGATCACGCGCTCCGCAATTTTTGTCTGACCACCCCAATCCCGATAACCGCGAGCGCGCCATTCAAGAAGAGGCCGAGCGGCTCCCCCAGCGCGAGTACGGCTACCAGACTGGACAATTCCAGCGCATGAAGCAGGTCGTCGCCGGAATCAAGGAACCCAAGCCGAAGCCTCCGGCACAACCAACCCAACCGACACAGTAGGGCTCACCGATCGCTCCGCACACCGTTTGTGGAGCCGCTGCCCTCGCCGACGCATCTAACGAGCTGCGGCGGACATTCATCAAACCACAGACGATGTGTGGGAGGGCACGGCTTTCAGCCGTGCCGACCCGCATAGATGAAAGACGGGGCTTTAGCCCCTGCCAAAAATACCGGTACTGCAGTTCATTGACTTCCATCCAGGCAAGACCTAGATTGGAAGTGGTTCTTTACAGGCCAAACCCACCAGTGGGGGCGTCACGGTTTCGACGGGGATGCTTACGGCCAAGAGGCATGCCGGGGTGCACACACCCGTAATCGCGTGCAAAATGATAATTGCCAATCAACAGATGGCATACGCAGCCTAATTAGTTAGGCAGCCGCTCTCCGCAGCTTCGCCCTTGGGCTGCGAGCGAGCGTCACACAGAGGGCTGCTCTTTCCGGCTGCGTCTGGGCCGGAAGGCTAAGATCTCAGGCTAGCGGCTTGCGTTTCTTGTCCGTTCTGAGCGCCGGCCGCGAACGTCCCAGGGTAATGCCTGGGGCATGAACTGGACTACGCATGTAGGCTCTCGACCAGTAACATTTTCGGACGCGGGTTCGACTCCCGCCGCCTCCACCATTTTCTGCTCTCAGCTCTCAGCCATCAGCTTGTCGTTCTCGGCTCAACGCTGGGCTTTTAGCTCTTGGCTATTAGCTTTTTGTCCTCTCTCCTGATCCATATTTTTGCCCCATCTCCTGCCCCAATCTGTTTGTCATTCCGAACCGGCTTCAGCCTGGGAGGAATCTGCATTTCGGGGATTACCATGCAGCATTTCGCTGTGAGATTTCTTGGCGCGGAGTGGGGTACCCCCTCCCCCCTTGTGTCTGCAAAATCTAGAAAACAAAAGGCCGGCACAGACGACAGGCTCCAAATCTTTGGGTCTAAAGATTTTAGAGGCAAAATCTAGAGGACAAAGCTCTTAGCTTATAGCTACTAGCTTAATACTGTTGTTCTCTATGGGCTAAGTTGTCAAAGAGCGAGTATTGCTGGATTGAAGCTTGACGCGGGAAGGAGAGCGTCGTCAAGGAAGTGGGTCACGGAGAAATGTGAGAGGCAGGCGGGAAATCGGGTGCGTGTGTGATCGGGCTATCCGGTGATTTAGCGGGCGGAACTCTCCGCGATGTGGGACTCACACACACACCCCACCATGACCAAGATGCGTGAGCGGCCGCCTGCGTGAACGATACCATCACCCGCCCCTTGCAAAAGGCGCAAGGAGCGGGGCACCCCATCTCCAATTCTGACGAGTGCTTCGAGAGAGCTTCCACAACGTAATGCCTGGGCCACCCGGCACCTCCTCCGTCAATTTCAAGGAGTCCTCCGAGATATACTGCTGCGCGAAAAGCTCTGGGTACCCCCCTTTCAGTGCTCCGCGTCCCGGTTTGGAATGAGGTCGCGCAGGCATAAATGGGCACACTGCCACTGCTTCGAGAATGTGGTAGTAGTAGAAGACGTCGTGCTACGTTAGTTGGCTTCAGGCGACTACGAAGCTGGACGGTGAAGTTCATCGGCGGTTGAACATCCAGGGCAAGTGGGAGTCGGATTCTCAACTCTCCTCCACCAAGGCGGAGTTTCCGCCGAGCCGATCCATCATTCATTATTATTATCAGGGGCCAAATGCGAAGGGTGTCGATCATTCAAGCAAGCGAGAGAATGCTTCGGGCGGTCACTCGTGCGGTCAGAGGCAGCGTTTTGGTTGTGTTAACTGGCTGCTTATGGGTGAGTGCCCAGAATGTGGTATTGACGGGCTCGCTCAGCGGACGCGTCACCGACAATAGCGGCGCGGTGGTGCCAGGCGCTTGGGTTGTCGTTCAGAGCCTTGCGACCGGTGTGAAGCTATCGGCCGAGACAAACCATGCGGGACTTTACCGGTTTCCTGTGGTCATGCCGGGCTCCTATTCCATCACGGCAAAACTCAAGGGCTTCCGAGATGTCGAGGCCCTGGTGCGAGTGCTGGTAGGAAATGCCACGTTGCAGGACATCCAGTTGCAGGTGGGAGCCGCCACAGACACGGTTCGAGTGAATGGGACGACGCCCCTGTTACGTCCCACGGAATCCTCCGCCAGCACGGTGCTGGAGCGATCGCTGATTGGGGAACTGCCGCTCAATGGACGAAAATACACCGACTTTATGACTCTCACCCCGAATACCAGCTACGACGGCGACACCGGCCTGGTGAGTATTGCCGGACAGCAGGGCGGAGAGGATTCAGGATACGCCAATGGAAATGGCTCCAGCGCCTTCACCGTGGACGGAACCAACGCGACCAGCAACTACTTCGCCGACATTGAAGGCCGTTACCGCATCCCGTATTTATATGGCGAGAACGCGATCCAGGAGTTCCAGGTCGCGGTCAGCCCGTACTCGGCGATCTACGGCGGAGGAGCGGGCTTCGTCAATGCGGTAACCCGTTCGGGGAGCGACGCATTCCACGGCAGTGCGTTCTATTACAATCGCGACTCCGCAACGGGAGCCAACGACGCCATCGATAAAGCCAGCGGCCTTCCTAAGCCGCAAGACACTTTGCAGCAATTCGGCGGAGGAATTGGCGGGCCGATCCTTCACAGGCGTTTGTGGTTCTTCGTGGATTATGAACAACAGCTGCGGAACAATCCACTGCCGGTGATCAACCCGGCCCTGGCAACGACGCCTGCGAGCTTAGCTGCGTTCCTGGCTGCCAATTTTGGGATTCCGGCCGGGACGACGCTGCCTCCGCCGAACGGGCCGTTGCCGGTGCCGGGAACCGGCACGACGCCTGATCCGACAAATCCCGTGTACCTCCAGCAGGTGTCAAACGCGATGAGCGCGCTCAATGCCAACCTTGGCCTCAACCCAAGAAAGCGCAACGATCTGGTGATTACACCCCGCCTCGACTACCAGGCCAGTTCCCGTGACAGCCTGTTCCTCAGCTTCAATGTCAACCGGTTCAATTCCCCCGGTGGCGTCGTGACCGATCCCACGGTTGGAAATTTTGGGTTGCAAACCCTTGCTAATGCCAACGTGCATACCTTCCAAGCCAGTCTGGGATGGACGCACACGTTCTCCTACCGCCTGCTGAATGAATTCCACGCTGCTACTTCGCAGGACAATGAGATCTCGACCCCGACCGGGTTGGCTCCCAACGCCCCTACGACGATCCTGGATAGCCCGGCTTCCTTCATTCTGGGCAACGCACCTTTCTCTCTGGGCAGGGTCTTTGAAAGACAGTATTCTCTGGCCGATCGGCTCAATTTCGTGATCGGCAAGCACACGTTGCAATTCGGTTTCGATATGAGCCGCGCTTGGGACGCGGACACCAACGATGGCGGCGCAGACCCGAACGCCGCTGTGCAGTTCGGGTCGCCTCTGGGCAGTTATGAATTTTCGAACCTGCAGGATTTTGCCCTCGGCAAATACAGCCTTTTCAGTCAGGCCTCGGGAAGCCCGACTTTTTCGTTTGCCGTGCCTTACTACGGGTTCTACGTGCAGGACTCCTTCCGCGTATTGCCGACGTTGACCCTCGATATGGGCCTGCGCGAGGACTTTCAGGTGTACCCCCAACCGGCGGAAAATCCCGCATTCCCGCTCACCGGGCAGTATCCCAACCAGTTTCAACGCCTGGCGCCGCGCTTGGGATTCGCCTGGCAGCCCGCTTCGAAAACTGTCGTCCGCGGCGGATTCGGACAGTTCTACACCAATATGAACGGACTGAATTACCGCAATGCGGTGATCTCGAACGGCCTGCCGTCACAGCAGTCTTCGGCAAGTGTCAGCTATAGCTCGGGTCCGCCGAACCAGCAGGCGCCAACATTTCCGAATATTCTCCCCGCGAATTCCCCGCTGTTCGGGGCTTCTCCGAATATTTCGCTGGTCTCACCGCAATTTCGGGCGCCCTATATTTTGCAGGCGAGTCTGCAGATTGAGCGCGAGATCGCCGAGAACACAACTTTAAGCATCGGCACCATGTGGAACCACGGCGTGCATCTGCTTTCCGGCAGCGCCTATGACTTGAATCTGATGCAGTTGCAAGGGGCAACGACGTACATCATCTGCCCTCCCGGCACTACTATTCCGCCCTGCACCGGGCCAACGGCCACGCTGCCGAACATGGACAACGGTCTGCTGACGGAAGGCCGCATCAACTCCAACCTGGGACAGATCAACGAACTGATCAGCCCCGGTCAAAACCACTACAACTCCTTTTTTGCGCAATTGCAGCGCCGTATGTCGCAAGGAGTTTCTGTGCAAGTTTCCTACACCTTTGCCAAAAGCATCATGCTGGATGGGATGGACTTCAACAATCAGTTCAACTTCAGCAATACGCATGGGCCTTCTCTGCTCGACCAGCGGCACCGAATCAGCTTTGCCGGCGTCTACTGGCCGGGACTGGAAAGGCTGACCCGTTCGAACGCAGGGCGCGCACTCCTCTCGGGTTGGAGGCTGAGCAGCGTCATGGAATTCTCGTCCGGCCGTCCGTACGCGGGCTTGCTGAGTCCCGGCGTGCACCAGTTCGACTCTGTCCCTAGGAACTTGCGACGGCGCCAATAGCAATCTGAACGACACCGCCTTCAACGAAGGCACTGCAAACACCGCCGGGGGCATCAATGGCGGCGGCCCCACGCCGGGGATTGGCCTGAATTCTTTCTACGGGCCATGGTTGGAACGGATCGATGTTGGGCTGGCGCGCAGCTTTCCAATCAAGGAAGACAAGGAGTTGCAGTTTCAGGTGCAGGCATTCAATGTGTTCAACCACGCCAACTACTACGTTCAGAACGGCTCTGGGATCAACCAGTTGCAATATAACCCGGTAGGGACCAACTGCGGCGACGGGACGACGCTTAACCAGACCTGCTATCTGGTACCCAACTCTGGTCCCGGCAATTTCGGAGCGCTCCAGGAAATCAGCCCCAACGGCCTTCCCCGCGTATTGCAGTTTTCTGCACGATTCACGTTCTAGATTTCCACGCCAACGTGCTGGTGATGCGTCCTATCGCGAAGCAAAAGGTGGGGATGTTGAGCAGGTTCTCAGCGCTGCACTGTCGGAGAAATCCCAAGCTGTTCCCGCTTGCGCGCGGTCCAGTGCGTTTCAATCTCCACGACAACGTTTTTTTCGTGAGGTTAGTGGCGGAAGAGTCGCTTTAGTAGTAGGCGACCGTGGAAAACCACCCTAGCGCAAAGACGCGCCAGGAAGGGCACCCCTCAGTTGGAATGGCGCTTCGCGGAACAACGAGTGAGGCAGGTCACCCGCCAATCCACTTCCCCACTTATTCGCGAATAAATTCGAGACACCCCGGCCTGACTGCAGAAGAAACACGTTTATATGCAAAGATATGCATCTTGACGAGAGGCACTTGCCAAGGTAAAAGAGTCGGCATCTCGGGCCCGTACTGTTCGTCTGGCAACAGCAATCAAAACAATCTGTCTGTGGAGGCGCCCCGAATGGACCGGAAGTTTCGAGTCGCGATCCTGACTGGCGGTGACAATGCCGTCACGTGCATGAGTATCGCACCCCTGTTATCCATTCCCGAGGTGGAAGTCTCGGCCATCCTTTTCGACAGCGATACTCAGACTCTGCGCAGGCGCTACAGGAATCTAAAGCGGAATATAAAACGCGAGGGCTGGACCTACCTGCTACATCGAGCGTCTGGCGCCATTCGTGGGCGGCTCGACGACTGGGCTTCTTCGATCACGCCTCACGATGAGGTCAGATCCCTGCTTCGAAAAGCATTCCCAGAGAAGTTTCGTAGCCTGGATGATCTATCTCAAACTTCCGGAATTCCGCTTAAGAAAGTCGGCAATCTCAACAGTCCGGAAGCCGCCAGTGAATTGGGCAGGCTTAACGTTGATTTGGGCATTGTGCTTGGCACTCGGGTGCTGAAACGATCGACGTTTTCGGTTCCGCGACTGGGATCGATCAATCTCCACAAGGGGGAAGTACCGCAGTTCCGCGGAATGCCGCCGGGGTTTTGGGAACTTTACGACGGGGCGTCCACAGCGGGAACCACAGTCCATTTTGTCGACGATTCGCTGGACACGGGCGACATCGTTGGAGAGTCCAGCTTGGAGGTGCATCGCAATGACACACCGACAACCTTGCGCCGAAAGCTGGATATTTCAGGCACGGAGTTGCTGACCAAAGTAGTGAGAGAAATCGCCTCCGGAGAAATTACGCGCAAAAAGCAGGTCGGTCTCGACCTGAAGCCCAGGACTTCTCCGACGCGAGAGGAATGGATCAGGTTGCATAAGCGGCGGGGATTGAGATTGCCCGATCAAGGGATGGGCCGGGCGTTCAAGACGTTCGTCTACCTTGGGCTGTTTCATAGCCGGATCTGGCATCTGGTGAGGGCACTCCGAATCAGGAGCCGCGGCGCGATATTGCTGTATCACCGAGTTAATGACTTGTGCGACGACTGTCTGACGGCCAGTTGTGAGAGATTTGCGGAACACCTCGTTCTGCTGCGTCGATACTATTGTGTGCTCTCCAGCGCAGAACTGGTTAAGAGGGTAAGTCTCGGAACCAGACTGCCGGACCATACGGTGGCCATTCATTTCGACGACTGCTACCGGGACGTCTATACCAACGCTGCGCGCCTTTTACACGCGGCGAGCGTTCCAGCCTGCGCCTTCGTATCCTCAGGCTTCGTAGATACGCAGAAGAAATTTGCTCATGACGAGTCAAAGTATCCGATTCCATTGGAGAATCTAACCACATCAGATTTGCGTGGGCTGCGGCAACTCAACCTGGAAATCGGCTCGCACACGGTCAGTCATCCTAACCTGGCTTCGTGTACACCAGAACAAGCTCATTACGAAGTGACGCAAAGCAAAAAGGATCTGGAACGGCTCACCGGGAATCCGGTGCTTCTATTCTCCTATCCTTACGGCAAGCTCCTGGATGTAGGGTCGGATACAGCGCGGATCGTGGAGGAGGCTGGGTACGTGGCGATGTTTTCTGCTCACGGTGGATACGTCGGACGGGAAACATCGTTGTTCGATCTCCCTCGCTTTGGAATCGATGACAGTTTTCGCGGACTTGAATTCCTCATGGAGATCGAAGGCTTGTCGTTTGGCCAGTTGAAACGCAAGCTGCAGAGGAATGGCACAAAGAGTCAGGCTCGTGTAGAACCCGTGAATTGCCCGCCCATGGCGGCCTAGGATACGAGATGCAACGGGTGCGGCAACCGGCAGGGTGATTGGTACGATCACCCGCCCCTTGCAAAAAGCGCAAGGAGCGGGGCCCCCCTCCAATTCAAGGAGTCACTTCCAGACCTGCTCCTCCGCGAGGACCGGGCCACCCGGCCTGGGTCTCACAGACGCGTACAGAGGCATAACAGCCTTCAGGGAATCAGTTCGCGACCTCGGCGAGATCGGCTTTGAGTTGCGCAAAGTTGAAACCCGGCGCAAAGCCGGCTTGCTCGGCTTCGGCCGGAAGGATGGCGTAAGCTTCATCCACGCACTCATCCCACCAGCCCCAGGTACCTTGCTGGGTATTTCCCCAGGTCAGCACGGTTACGCCGTTCGGATCGTAGGCAACGGCATAGACCGCGTGGCCGTCATTGGTCAGCGGGGCCGGCGTCCATGGCTGATGGGCGTCAAACTCCTGAATGCAGTTCTGTTGAACCTGGAACCCGAGGTAAACACCGCCAAACAGCTTGATCGCCTGCTGGACGTGAGTGTGATTCTTCGGATCGATGGCCACGTAGGTGATGATCTGATCGCCGGAAACGGGGTTCTGCCGCCAATAGCCCAGAACGTCCAGCTCGTTCAAGCCCGAGTCCACTCCTCCGGTGAGATGCATGTACAACTTGACCACCGCAGCCTTCTGCATGATTTTCTTTTTGCCGAGCAGTCCGCTATAAACGGTTTCGGCGTGCGCCAGAGCGGCGATGGTGCAGTCTCCCAGGGTATCGTTGCCATCCATGGGGAATAACTTTGTCGGATCCGTGGTCTTTAGTTTCGGATAGATACTGGTTGTCAGAACATCGTAAGTGGGAGGTGGAGCGGGAATTGCGGAGGTTAGATAGGTTTTGAAGCGCAACGTACGATAGTCAACCTTAGGTGGGTGTTTTCCAAAGCGATAGTTTGGCATTTGCAGATACTCCTCTCGGGGATAAGTCCAGGACTGTGTTGAGATGCGTCTCGTGTTTCAGTTCTGGCGATGAAACAGGAGACAGCGAGCAAAGATGACACCCGTGCAGCAGTGTCATCACCTTACTTGACGGAGCGGGCACCCTTGGGAAGTTACTTCGGGGAAGTCCGCAACATTTTGAGCCTAGCAGGTGAAGGTGTCAAGAGGCATGCGAAGGCAGTCGCTCAATTTGAAGCGTTCCGCGCCAGATCCCCGTTCGACTTCCCTCGCATACGCTCGGCTGGCTCAGGACAGGCTCTCGCTCCGCTGGAGAAAACGCGGAGCTTCGGGATGACTGTCCGATAGAATGATGGCAAATTACGCCACTACCGTTAAGGCACCACTAATAACAACCCATTCAACAAGCGGCAGTCATGAGAATGTTCGCCAGCCTGTCTCGCAGGGTGATGGTGAAGCCGGCCTATTGTCCGGCCGCCTTGAAAGTGGCCATCTGGCTCACCCATGGATCGGCGGAATTCAAGGGCGCGCTCACGGAGTAGGTGCCCACGGCCGCCTTGATCGCGTCTTCGGCGATGTCTCCATCATTGGTAAGAATGCGCGGCGTAAGGCCCGCGCCCGGCCCCCGAGTGGTGGTGGCAGCGACGATATCAGCGCCAAACACGAGCTCGTAAGCATACCTGGTAGTCGCCGATCCGCTGCTCGAAAGCGCACTGTTGGAGTGCGCACCAGCAGTCACGTCCAGCGGGCTGGTAGTGTTCAGACCGCTGTATTCGAGAACACGGATGTCAGGGGTAGCCGCCGCCCGGTTGAATGTCACGGTGACGGTGTTGCTTCCGGGGTGGATGTTTGGGGCGTAGTAGATCGATTGCCTGAGTTTATTGCCGGTGGTTGGACCCACGGCCAAGTAGTAGGTATTGCCAAGACTGTCAGCTACGGATTGAACCGTGGACACGATATCGTGCCACCCGACGACGACGATGTTCATGTTGCCTTGGGTCTGGGTTAGAGGATAGACAACCTTCACGATGGATTGAGACGATGAGGGTGTGGCCGCAGCGACCTGGATGAAATCTATGGGCGAGACCTGGGTTCCGCAGGGGGGAGCCTTGAAGTTGGCGATTCGGGTATTACGAATCGGAGGAGGGCCGGTCTCGGTAGTAGGGAGATATTCGTTTACATACCAGAAGGTGCAGTCGTCGACAGGGTCGACGGTCATGCTGGTGTAATCGCCCCACTCCTTGGTATTTTCCTCGTCTCCACCACCGGTCTGGATGGCAAGCTCGGTGGGCGAGAACGCCTCATTGAGGTCCCACCAGGCTGCTTTGATCCCCGGATGGCTGGAAGCGTTCGATACGCTGTAACCGACGGCGGCGTTGCCATCCTTGTCCTGAGCAATGCTGGGCATGGCGCGGAAGAGGTTCTTGTCGGGAGACAAGGTGCCACTCTGATAAACCGCCGGAGTTCCGCTGCCGCGGAGCTCATACCACCGGATTCCAGTCTGTACGCTGGTGTTCTGACCGGCGCGGACGGTGTGACTTACCAGGAATGACTCGTAGGTTCCGAAGTTCCGGTACGCCAGACGCGGCATAAGCCGGTCGCCAACCGAGTCTATGTGATAGTGGGCGTTGTTATTGGGATTGATTGCCTGTTCGGGAAGGCAATAAGTGTTGAAAATGGCCGCGGCCTGGTAGCACCCCGGTATATAGGTCGGCACTGTCAGCGGAATGTTGGTGAAGGTGGAGTTAGCCGGGGTGTTCCAATCGAGATGAAAGTCCCATAAGTTGATGGTGTTGGACGTGGTGGACTGTCCGTCGTGCGGAGGATTCTGGATGCTGACCAGAAACTCGTCACGCCCGGCGGGCGGCGGATTGGTGCCTTCTACATCCGCCGGAATAAGGCTGTGTGAAAGAAACAGTGTGCCGCTCTGCGGAATCGGACTGGGATTGCTAAAACACTGCATGGGCCTGGGAGTGAGCCCGCTCAGCATGCTGGCTCGATCCAAGGCGCAAACCAGGCTGCCGATGGTGAGATACTTCTGGGCAACGTCCTGCAGATCGAAGGTTGCGTAGTAAGCGTCCTCCCACGTGCCAATTTTTGGCCAGTCCGGAAAATAGGTTTGGCCCTGCGAGTTGGTGCCAAGAACGGGATTCAAGAAGAATGCGTAGGTGTACCAGGCAAGAGTGGGGGAAGTTAAGTCGTCGGTGTTGGAAATAGCAACACAGTAATAATAATTGTGGCTGGCTGGCGATGTATGTGCCGCAATCACCCAACGCGAAGCCATGCGGTCGAAGTTAATGACGCCGTCCCCGCCGACGGCCAGGCAGTTATTTTGACCGTTGGTCGACCAGGGCGTGGTCCCAACCTGCGCAGTGGGCCACACCGGCGCGAAGGTGTTCTTGTCGTACGCCTGATAATAGACGTTAACCCATTCCATGTACTGCTTGGTACCGACCGCCCCATTGGGATCAAGGTCGAGCTGTGGATTCGCCACCTGCGAATCATCGATTCCTTCGAATGAGGTAACCGTTTGGGATTGGGCAAACGTGGAAGCCAGAAACAAAAGAAAAGACAGGAGTACGTATCTCATGAATGGGGTCCCGAAGTAGTAGGTTTCTTAGGTGGGCCAGATGCCAAGCCCGTGGGGGGATCACAACAATAGCATCACGGCATCACCCGCGATAGAGACTAAGGTCTCATTCCGAAATGGCGGGCGGTCCCTGAGATATGACGCAGCGCAAACAGCGCGGCAGCGCCTGCAATTTCAACCACATAGAATTGGTGTGGGGCCTTGTCGCCCAGACAATCTGCGAATCTGATCCCGCAACCCGCATTGCTTCTGGGCTCCACGCAACGCAACTCACGCTGGCCTAGGTCTTCCTCCCGCAGAAAAAAAGAATGTGCCACATTCCCGGCGCGCGGCAACGCTTCCAGTACTCCTGCGCGAAGTTTGCAAATCTCTTACAAAGAATTGACCAGCAATTGACCGGTTCGTGACCGATGAATGACAACGTCACAGGCCACCTTCCCTATGCTGGTCCCCTGTCGACCCAACGTACATCCATCAACCTGAGTCACCAGAAAATTGTTCGGAGGAACATTGAAGCGACTTCCGTTGTTCGCGTTAGCACTCCTTCTCGTTTTGACAACCGCGCCGGCGTTCGAGAGCGGCCGCCGCAACGTCTCAAGCGCCTCCTACGACGTCAGCGAGAACCTCGATGGCGCCTTTCGGGACGGACTGTACCTGGGAAGACTTGCGGGCGAGTCCAGCGCTGAGCCTCATATGGCGATTGGTCGCTGGGCAAGGACTGACGCGCGAAGGTCGTTCACAGCGGGTTACCAACAAGGCTACAGGAAATTTTCTGGCGGAGTCGCGTACATGCCATTGGCGAACCCCATCGAGTGAATTCGCGGCTTACTTCATCGACAAAAAAGCGACACATCCATTCCCGAGGTGCAGTGTGAAACTGAAAAACTTATTTCTGGCACCAGTTCTAACCATAGCTGTTTGCATTTCTAACCGTCCGGGTGTGAAGGCAGGGAGTCCCGTCTCATCGTCAACGATTGCGGGTGCAGCCACAATAAGAGGCGTGGTCAAATTCTCAGGTACCTTACCGGCCGCGAAGAACATCAGCATGTCGGCCGACCCAAGTTGTGCCAAGCAGCATCCCGGACCGGTGCTTACCCGGGAGGTCGTCGCGGACTCAAAGGGCGGGTTACAAAACGTGATTGTTTTTGTTGCGGAGGGGCTTAATGATCGTGCATTCGATCCCCCGACCGAGCCGGTTGTCATTGAGCAGAAGGGCTGCCAGTACCAACCACACGTTCTTGCCGTGCGGGCAAACCAGCGACTGGAAGTCGTAAACGACGATCCCACGGCACATAACATCCATCCCACACCGACCAACAACCGAGAGTGGAATAAGGCTGAACTCCCCGGCGCCAAGCTCGAAGAAGCCTTTGCCCGGGAGGAAGTCGCCATTCCCGTGAAATGCAATATCCATCCCTGGATGCGAGGATATATCGCCGTTTTCAAGCATCCTTACTTCATCGTGACCAAAGACGACGGCAGCTTCCAGTTACCGAACCTGCCCCCAGGCACATACACCATCAAGGCGTGGCACGAGAAACTGGGCACGGCCACCCAGACGATCACGATTGGCGCCAACGAAACCAAGGAGCTGAGCTTCGTTTTCAAGTCAATGTAGGCCCAAGTACTTCGTAACGGTTTCGTCGGCTTTGTTACACTGGCCGCCCATGAGCGTGATCGACGAGGTTCTGGAAGCCAACGAAATCTACGCGCGCACCCACGAGTTGCGCAATCTTACCCCGCGCCCGGCCCGCAAGCTGGCCATCCTCACCTGCATGGACACAAGGCTGTCCATCCGCACGTTGGGTTTGGCGACCGGAGACGCGCACATCATCCGCAACGCCGGCGGCATTGTGACCGACGACAGCCTGCGATCGCTGCTGGTGTCGCACTACCTGCTTGGAACCGAGGAGTTCATGGTCATCAACCACACCGATTGTGGCCTGATGCATACGAGTGAAGAAGACTTGCGCACTCGAATCCAGAACCGGGCCGGGACCGCTGCGATCGCGCCTGCGTTCTTTTTCGCTTTTCAGAATATTGAGTTGAATGTGCGGCACCAACTGGAGAAGCTGCGTACACATCCGTGGATTCCCAAGGAAGTCTCGGTGCGAGGATTCATCTATGACGTGAGCAGCGGCCGCCTGCGGGAAATCAGGTAGCAGTGAATGCATGAGCGGTTGTCATGCGTGGCTTGGCTCGCGCGAACTCGGCGCGCAAGGCCTCGGCCCATTACGGTCAGTGTTAGTTTCATTGGACAGATTTGCGTCGACTTAGACAGGCATCCTTGGTACGCTCAGGTGTTGTGAAGCGTTTCTATCACTTTCTGCGAAGACTGCTGGATTATCGACCGGCGCCTGAGCCTGTTATCCCGAGAATCCTGTCTACCATACAACCGTCGCCTGCGGAATGGGCAGAAGCTCGAAAGAAGATTGCCGCGTTTCATTCCAATCCGGCGCACGAGTGCATGGATCGGCCGACGCTGCCTTGTCCTGCATGCGCAAAAGCCACGGGTGATCCCTTCTCTACCGTGCATCACATTCGTTCCATGGCGGGATGAACCGCGGGGGCTGGCCCACGCTTGTGCGTCACTTCTGAGGCTTCCCTCTTCGTGGATTCGCAATAAACGAGGATAGGTCGCATTCACCCGATCGGGACAAAAGCAGGTCCTTCGACTCCTTGTCGCGGGTCGCAAGCGACTCGCGCCTCGTCGCTCAGGATGACAAGATCGTTAAGGGGGTGAGTCGTCCTCAGGATAGGGAAATGACGAGCACCGATGTCTCCGCGAGTTCATGCCTTCCTGCTGATCGCCATCCCCGTGCAGTACACTGATCCGCGCCGGCCGGAGTCGAACTCCCAACGCTCTGCAAGAGGGGATGAAATCGCAATGAAATCAACACTCGTTTTTCTCATCATGTCTGTGTCGCTTTGTCTGTACGCGCAGGATCAGAAACCGGAACAAAAACCGCCCGCCACGCTAAAGAGCGTACTGCTCGCGCAGCTGCGGAGCACGCACAACAAGGCCGAATGGTTTGTGCCTGCCAATACCGCCGTCGCAGGACTAACCGCCGAGCAGGCCAGTTGGAAAGACAACAAGGGGAATCACTCGGTTGGGCAGTTGGCGTATCACCTGGTGTTCTGGGACCGGGAAGAGCTCAAGAAGTTCAAAGGCGAGCCGCCCGACAAATACAGCGGCAAGAACGATGACACCTTCGACAACTTCGACGCCAAGCAATGGAATGACATCGTCAAGCAACTCGACAGCGTCATGACCGAGTGGGAAAAGGCGGTCGAGAGCGCCGACGACAGAAAAGTGCAGGCCTGGGCGGAGGACATCGCGCACGTCGGCGCGCACAACGCCTACCATATCGGGCAGATCGTCTACGTCCGCAGGGAACAAGGCTCGTGGGATCCGGAGAAGGGGGTCAAGTAGGGAAAGAGGTCTCCACTTTGTTGAAGTAAGCGGACCTACCAGCGCTCGGACTTGCGTCTTAACGAGCAGGCGGCCCGTTCCGAGGGTGCGCGAACACGCACAAGTGCCTGTTTGACGGAGAGTTATCCTCTTGACCTTGGCTCGGCGCAGGCGTAGCCTCTCGCCTGCGAATCGCGGCATCGTCCGATGCTTCCACGGAGGTTGCGCATGGTTTCCCTTACCGCTCTCTGGCTTCCCATCATTCTGGCGGCAGTGATCGTGTTCATCGCCAGTTCGATCATGCACACGGTGCTCACTTACCATCAAAGCGATTGCTCGAAGCTTCCCGACGAAGAAAAGGTCATGGCGGCGATGCGCGCCGCGGGCGTGAAACAGGGCTATTATCACTTCCCTTTCTGCAACCACAAGGAGATGAAGAATCCTGACGTGGTGGAGAAATTCAAGCAGGGGCCGGTCGGGATTCTGACGGTGTTTCCAAGCGGGCCGCCGGCCATGGGCAAGTATCTAGTCTCGTGGTTCATCTATTGCCTGATTATCGGCTTCTTTGTGGCCTATCTGACAGGACACACGGTGGCGCCGGGCGCGCACTATCTGGCGGTCTTTCGCGTGGCTGGCACAGCGGCGTTTCTCGCCTACGGACTGGGTCAACTGAGCAACAGCATCTGGAAAGGCCAGCCCTGGGGCATGACCATCAAGGAAGTGATCGACGGGCTGATCTACGGATTGCTGACGGCTGGGACGTTTGGCTGGCTCTGGCCGCGTTAGGCCGGACTGCCTGGTTCAAAGCATGGTATGCGTTGGCGTGGAAAACCGAGGCCGTTATTCCAGCGAATGATATCCAGCCTGCTCGAACCGCGGAGTGCAAACGCAGTAGAAGATCAGATCGATGTCGCCGATATTGGTTATGCGTTGCCGAACCCCGGGCGGAATCAAAACTACGTCGCCCGGTCCGACGTCCTGCGGCGCCAGATCGCCGATTTCGACACGGCCGGCTCCCTCCGCGATGATGTAGCGCTCTTCCCCGTCGATGTAATGGAGTTTAGTGGTAACGCCCGGTTCGACCCGCGCCCGCGCGATCGACAGATGATCACGTGCGCTGTTGGAGGTCTCAATGATGTGGCAGCGCTCGGGGGTGGCGAATTCGGCCGCGAGGTCTTGTTTGAGAATCACGGCGTTCATGACGGTGAGCTCCTCGGGGTTTGCCTATGCCCCGCTGAATAAGAGTAATCTGGGTGGAGAATGCATCGGCGAAGAGTGATGAGTGTTGATAACAAATCGAATTCATGGGTGTCCGGAGGTAGTTGCCTGCTGCTTGTCATGGCAATGACGCTCCTCCTGTCTGCTGATCTGAAGGCTCAAGACGCGCTCGGGCATCGATCTCCAAAGAAGACCTTCACGAGCGAGGATGGCACGTTTCGGTTCGAGTATTCTGACTCGCTTGTATCGTGCAAGAAAGGTCCAAGTCAATCGGACGGGTGGACGCCAGAATCGTGTGCTGGCTATATTCCTGTCTGCTCGGATGCCTCTGACGACTCCAACGGAACGGTCGCATGTGTGGCGTATCCCGCTGCCGACCTCAGGAAGGGCACCAACTTTCAGGCTGCCGCGTTCTCAGTGAGCGAACTCAAGGAAGTTAACACGGAGAGTAAGTGCCTCAGCGGAGAGGAACCGCTTCCGCATACCGTAGTCTCGCGCAGCGAGATGGTGAACGGCGTAAAGTTCGTCGTAACAGAGAGCGCCGGCGCCGCGGCGGGCAACCTGATGAATGGATTCGTTTACAGAAGCTTTCACGGAAAGACATGCTACGAACTCGACCTCCGAATCGCCTATTCCAATCCCGGAAATTACGATCCCGGCGCCATAAAGATCTTCGACTCTGAAGAGGTGCGGAAAAGGCTCAAGGAAGTGCTAGAGACGTTCAAGTTTCTGAAGTAAGCAGGCGGATTGCGTCGCCTCGGCGACGCGGATTTGATTGAAAACGCTGGCAGCGATTCTTTAGCATCTAACTACCAGTGAGGTTTCCCAATGGCGATGTCTGATTACCTCAAGACCCTCAAGTCTCCAGAGCTACGCCTGGCATGGGTAGTGGCGATGGCGGCCGACGCGATACAGATTGCCGGATTGCCGCTGTTCGTCGAGGGTGCACTTTCGCCTGCCGACGCCATCCTGGATCTCGTCGTGGCGGCCACGCTGGTTCGGTTGCTGGGTTGGCATTGGGCCTTCCTGCCTTCGCTCGCGGCGGAATTATTGCCGGGATTCGACCTGTTTCCAACCTGGACCGCTGCTGTCCTGTACGTGACCCACGAGCGCGTCAAGTCGGGCGAGCCGGAGATTCTGCCTCCCGGCCCAGCGCCGGCGCGACGGCCATAACATTCTGTGGGACGATTCAGACTCGAACCGGTCCCTTCCAAAGCCGTTCACGCAGAGGGAACTGCAGATTCCTCGCACGTCCTCGCCGCCCGAGCGCGGTTAAGGACGGTTCGGAATGACAAAGAAGGTAGGCTGGCGGCGCCCGTGAAGGCGTGCCCTGATACACCTTGGCTATTTCTCCCGCCTATTCAGACTCCCAGCAAGCTGTACATCAGAACTGACAGGACGATAAGCGTAAAAACCACGTACATGCGGTCGCGCTCCATGGCGAAAGCAAAGGCCGCAAATGCTACTCGCGCGACTGGCGTCGCGATCAGGAAAACCAGCCCCAGTTGAATAATGCCGCGCCCGTGCAGTCCGAAGGTCTGATGGACAATTCCCCTCAGATGCCTGAGATCATTGGGCTCGCCGTGAAAGGCGCGATAGTTCACGGGTTCAAGTCCGTGGCGAATCAGGTAAATTGCCGCTCCGGCCGACACGATTGCCGCCGCCAGGGTCACGCCGGTGCGCAACAGTCCGCCGATGATCTCTTCCACGGACTGATCGTTCCATTTGCTGAGAAGCATCATCAGACTGTGCCGGTTATGCCCTTGTAGACCATCTCAATCCCCAGGACCACAATCACTGCGCTGAACACCAGTCGGAGCCAGCGCGTGTGTGCTTTCACCAGCACGCGGGAGCCGATCAAGGATCCGGCGAGCACGCCCAGCATGACGGGCATGGCCAGGCCGGGATCGATATAGCCGCGGCGCAGGTACACGCCCGCGCTGGCCGCCGCCGTGACCCCGATCATGAAATTGCTCGTCGTGGTCGAGACCTTGAAGGGGATACGCATCGCCTGGTCCATGGCCAACACTTTCACCGCGCCGGAACCGATGCCAAGCAATCCGGAAAGCGCGCCCGCGCCGAACATCAGACTGAAACCTGCGGGCACGCGGCGCACGAAATAGTGCCGGATGCCGTTGTCGCCGGGAAAGCTGCCGTTCAATTTCAAGCGAGTGGCAAGGGGGTCGGGCTGCTCGTTGGCCGGAGGCAATGGCCGTGGGCGGGCGGAGAGAAACGCCGAATAAAGCAACGTGAGTCCGAATACGATGGCAAGTGCGGCAGTGGGAATCCTGGTCGCGAGAAATGCGCCTGCCAAAGCGCCAAACGTGGTGGCGATTTCAAGAAACATGCCGACGCGGATATTGGAGAATCCTTCTTTCACGTATGCGGCGGCGGCACCGGAGGAGGTGGCGATCACCGAGACGAGCGATGCGCCGATGGCATATCGGATGTCGACTTTGAAGAGCACGGTGAGCAGCGGCACCAGGACCACGCCACCGCCCAGGCCGGTGAGCGCACCCAGAAATCCGGCGATCAGCGAGACGCACCCCGCCAGCACCGTGAACTCCAGAACATTCATTTCGGTGAATCCCCTAACCAGTTTGCCACAGGGAGACGGAATGCAGTGACGCACGACTCTGAAGCGCAAACATTTCGAGTTGTATCCAGGAACCCGCAGGCGCTCAGTGCGCCATTACGGCCCCGCCGCCGCGCTTGGGCCGGGTCATCAGGAAAATAAATGGGAACATGACCAGGAACATGACCCCAAGAAAGAAGAATACGTCGTTATAGGAAAGCATGGCGGCCTGACGCTGCACTATTGCCCACATCGCCGCGTAGGCTTGTTTGTTGGCGGTAGCCGAATCGGCGCCTTTGGCCATCATCGATCCTTGCATGCCCTGCAGCGTCGCTTGCGCGCGGAAGTTCGCGCTGTTCACATGCTGACCCAGCACATTGATATGGGCCTGCATGCGGCGAAACTGCATGGTTTCCACCATGGAGATTCCGACGCTGGCGCCGACATTGCGCATGAGGTTGAAGATGCTGGTCGCGGCGCCGAGACGCTCCTTGGGTATGGGATCGTTGGTCGCCGTGGTCAAAGGGACGAACACCAATCCCAGCGCGGTGCCCTGCAACGTAAGTGCAACCCAGAAGTTCCAGAAGCCGACATCCAGGCTCATCCTCGAGAGAAGGAACATGGCAACGGCCGAGAAGAAAAGCCCCGTCCCAAGCAACTTGCGGGCATCGACTCTCCCGATCAGGATGCCGATGAGGGGCATCGCCATAAATGATGCCATGCCGCGTGGCAGGTTGGTGACGCCAGCATGTGTGGCCGTGTAACCGAGCAATTCCTGCATCAGGAGAGGCAGCAGTACGGTGCTGCCGTAGAGCACAAAACCCACTCCAGTCATCAGTGCCGTGCCGATCGCAAACGATCGATATTTGAAAACGCTCAAGTCGATGATGGGATGATCGGTTCGCAACTCGCGGATGATCAGGCCGACCAACCCGATGGTCGCCAGTACCGCCAGGGTCACGATGAAACGCGAGCCGAACCAGTCTGCTTCCTGGCCCTTGTCCAGCATGATCTGCAGGGAGCCGATGCCTAGTACCAGGAGACCGATCCCCCAATAGTCGATCCCAGACGGCTTCTTGCGCAGGTAAGATGGGTCGAAGACGAACATCTGAGTGAGAATGAGTGCGATCACCCCGATGGGTACGTTGATGTAGAACACCCAACGCCAACTGTAATTGTCGGTGATCCAGCCTCCGGCGACCGGGCCCAGCATGGGCGCGACCACAATTCCGAGAGCCCAGAAAGCCATCGCCTGTCCGCGCTTTTCCGGAGGAAACGACTCCAGCAGAATGGCCTGGGACAGAGGCTGTAGGCCTCCTCCGCACGCGCCCTGAATAACGCGGCATACGATCAGGAAGCCGAGGGATGGAGCCAGCCCGCACAGGAAAGAGGCGATCGTAAAACCGGTTACCGAAGCCAGAAGCAGGCGCTTGCGCCCGAACGTGCTGGCCAGCCAGCCCGTCATGGGCAGAATGATGGCATTCGCGACCAGGTAAGAAGTAAGCGTCCAGGTGGCTTCGTCGGTGCTCGCAGAAAGATTCCCGGCGATATGCCGCAGCGAGACGTTGACCACGGTCGTATCCAGCACTTCCATGAAGGTGCTGGACATGACGGCAACGGCGATCAGCCACGGATTGATTTCGCGCGGGGGCAATGGGCTCGAAGCCATGCGATCAGTGAGCTTCCTTTATCGGGCGAGACGTCTCCAGTTCCCTCCTTCGAGACGCGACCCCCGATGAAGGTTGCTTCAAGTAGACTCCCGCGGACCTCAAAACGATGCATTCGAATTGCGACGTCCGAATTGACGTAGGTTTCGCAAGACGTAAACCGCAAAGGACACAAAGTATCACGAAGGCAACGCTCCTGTGGGCGATTTGCTCGTGACCGGTCCTCGGCGCGGCGGTTGAGAACCTTCCGATCGTGTGCCATTTGGCGAGCAACCCGCGCTGTGATAAACACGGTAAGCCCCAAGAAGATATCTAGCACCGAGAGATCGGAGAATCCGTGGCCCAATACGTGGGAGCAATCGACCAGGGAACCACCAGCACACGCTTCTCGCTGTTTGACCGGTCGGCAAAGATGGTGGCAGTTGCGCAGAAAGAGCATGCGCAAATCTATCCGCAGGCAGGGTGGGTGGAGCACGATCCGGAAGAAATATGGACGCGCACGCAGGAAGTCATCGGCGAAGTGATGGAGAGCGCGGGCGCGCAACCCGGCGACGTTGCTGCTATCGGGGTGACCAACCAGCGGGAAACCACAATTTTGTGGGATCGCAAGACGGGCAGAGCCGTAGCGAACGCGCTGGTGTGGCAGGACACGCGCGTTGCCGACTACGTAACCGACCTCGCTCGCGACGGCGGCCAGGATCGCTTTCGGGCGAAGACCGGTCTGCCGTTGAGCACATATTTCAGCGGACTCAAGATCCGATGGCTGCTCAATCATGTACCGGGTCTGCGGGAGCGGGTGGAAGCGGGCGAAATCCTGTTCGGCAATGTCGACACGTTTCTGTTGTGGCACCTGACCGGTGGCACTGACGGTGGCGTACATATCACCGACGTGACCAATGCCAGCCGCACACAGCTGATGAATCTGCAGACTCTGGCGTGGGATCCAGAGCTGCTGAGCGTCTTCGAGATTCCTGCCGCGATTCTCCCGCGCATTTCGTCGAGCAGCGAAATTTACGGTACGGCCACGCTTGCACCGATAAAAGACGTACCCATCGCCGGGATTCTTGGCGACCAGCAGGCCGCGCTCGTCGGGCAGACCTGTCTTAGGGCGGGTGAAGCGAAGAATACCTACGGCACCGGTTGTTTCCTGCTGATGAATACCGGTGAAAAGCTGGTGCAGTCGAAGCATGGACTTCTTACGACGGTCGCTTATAAATTCGGGGGCCAGCCGGCTCACTATGCACTGGAAGGAAGTATTGCGATCACGGGTGCTCTGGTGCAGTGGCTGCGAGACAACCTTGGCCTGGTGCGGTCGAGCGCGGAGATTGAACAACTGGCACGAACTGTAGACAACAACGGAGGCGTCTATTTTGTTCCGGCATTTTCCGGTCTCTACGCTCCTTATTGGAACTACAACGCGCGGGGAGTCATCGTCGGCTTGACGCGCTATGCGAACAAAGCCCACCTTGCGCGCGCGGTTCTCGAAGCGACTGCGTTCCAGACGCGGGAGGTGGTCGAAGCCATGGAGAAGGATTCGGGGATCCATCTGGAGGTTTTGCGCACCGATGGCGGGATGGTAGAGAACGAGCTATTGATGCAGTTTCAGGCCTGCATTCTGAACCGGCCGGTAGTCCGGCCAGCGGTCAAAGAGACGACGTCGCTGGGCGCAGCTTATGCCGCGGGTCTGGCGGTGGGGTTCTTCAAGGACACGGATGAGTTGCGGGCCAATTGGGCGGTAGACCGCACCTGGAAGCCGCAGTTGCAGGACCGGGAGCGCGAAGAAACTTACCGGACGTGGAAGAGGGCCGTCCAGCGGTCATTGGATTGGGTGGAGTAGGCCTGCAGGTTGCGATTAGGGCAGTTGGGAGAGCGGGCGTCTTCAGAGCCGTGTTCGGCTGGATTTGCAATCTCTTGGTCCACTGCAGGTTAACCTCGGGTGTCGGGAATCCGGACGGCGAGAAAAGTTCCGAATGCGGTCGGTTTTTACCACTCCGCGCACTGGCCAAAAGACGCGGTAGTTCATGCACTTTCGTAATTGAATGCGCCCCGGGTTTCGCTCTACTTGGCGCAGCCTTCCCAGTAAAATTTTAGGGACAGGAATACTCCGCGCCGTTCGTCTGCGGCGTACATGGCCACTTTTGCCACTTAAACTGCCCATTCCCGCGCGCGTTCCTATTCTGTACGTCATCCTGAGCATCCTCGTCCTGATTGCGGTGGTGCCGATGTACTTTTATTCGCATCAGGTTGAGGCGATCAACCGGGACCGCCTGAAGACCAACGAAATGCTGTTGCAGAACACGGTGACGCGTTCGCTGGCTGACGATATCTCGCAGCACGAAGAGACCTTGCGGATGATGCTGGCGAATCTTTCGTCGGCGATCCAAGTAGCCAGTGGCGGTGACATCGGAGGCAAGAACGTCGAGGCCCCGGAGCTGCGCGCTCTGCTGGAGAATTTCGTTTCGTCGTCCGAGGACATCGCGTACGCGACGCTGCTGAACTCGGACGCCAAGGGAATTTCGGCCGGACGAATCGCGCCTGACGCTTTTCTGCAGCGGGAACTGGAACGCGCCTACGCGGCCTCGCGCGAGGGGCGTATTTACAACGGTCAGGCTTTGGTCGTTGGCAGCGGCAAGTCCGCGCGCACGGTAGTGCTGGTCAGCTCTCCGGTCATGTACGGAGGACGGTTCCTGGGCATGATCGGTTCGGTTGTAGACCTGCAATTCCTGATCAAGCGGCTGTCTGAAGTCAGCCGCGGCGGTCTTACCCCTTACGTAGTGGATAGCCAAGGACGCCTGGTAGCCGCGGTCACGCCCGGCTACGCCACGGGCCAGGAGATGAAGGATCTCGACATCGTCCGGAGCTTTGTGGACCAGGGAAACAAGGCACAACTTGCGGCCACCAAGGAATTCACCCTCAATGACAATGCCAAGACGGCCATGCTGGGCACTTTCAGTCCGGTGACATCGCTGGATTGGGCGGTGGTGGTGCAGAAGCCGCGGGATGAGGCTTATCGTGGCGTCTACGAGATGCAGCGAACCGCCCGGCTGCTGGCGATACTGGCGGTGCTCTTGAGCATGGGCGTGGCGATCTATGCCGCACGCCGCATTACGAATCCACTGCAAGTTCTGACCGAATCAAGCCGAGCCATAGCGAAGGGCGATTTCACCCAGCGGGTTCACGTGAAGACACGCACCGAAATTGGCGAACTGGCAGAGACCTTCAATGTCATGTCGGACGAGCTCGAGCATTTCGTGCTCGATCTGAAGCGTGCTGCCGACGAAAATCTTGCGCTGTTCATGGGCTCGATTCAGATGCTGGCCGGCGCGGTCGACGAAAAGGACCCGTACACGCGCGGCCACTCCGATCGCGTCACGCGCTACTCGCTGATGATCGCGACGGAGATGGGGCTCGACCCGGGGTTCCTGGAGACGGTCCGGATCTCCGCACAACTGCATGACGTGGGCAAGATCGGTATTGAGGACCGCATCCTGAAGAAGCCTGGGGCCCTGACTCCGGAAGAATTCGAGATCATGAAGACGCACACGACCAAGGGCGCGAACATCCTGCGTCCGGTGCAGCAATTGGCCGAGATGCTGCCTGGCATCGAACTGCACCATGAATCTCTGGATGGGCGCGGGTATCCCTACGGTCTTAAAGGCGACGACATTCCGCTGCTGCCGCGGGTGATTGCGGTGGCGGATACGTTTGACGCGCTGACCACGAATCGGCCCTACCAGCAGGCTTACGATCCGATCGAAGCGCTGAAGATCATTCACAATCTCGCCGGCAAGCGGCTTGATCCGACAGCGGTGGCCGCGTTGACGACGGTCTACGAACGGGGCGACATCCGCATTCAGAGAGTTGTACTGCCAGCGGTAACGCCCGCACCGGCCACGGTCGCGGCTGCTGCTGTCGCGCCGCCTCAAGCTGTGGCAGCCACAGCTGATACTACCCGGTTCTAGTTGGTCGCTCGGTTTTAGCTCGCCTCTTCCCTTCCCGAAACGACTTTCCGTTATCTGGGTGTGGTCCGCGTCTGCCTATGATTGACCGATATAATTAGAAGTCTGGAGAGTTCATTCCGCATTTATGATTCAAACCCTTTTTGGCAGCCTGGACGAAGAGCAGAAGCCTAGTTTTTTCGACCGCATGAAAGAAGCGGTCACGCGCACGCGCGAAAACCTGGCCGAGCGCATTGAAGACGTGGTTTCGATCGGCAAGGAAATTGACCGCGCGACGCTGGACGATCTGGAAGCCACGCTCATTGCCGCTGATCTAGGCACAACCACAACCCATGAGGTCCTCGAAAAACTGCGCGACAAGGCCGACCGCAAGCAGATCAAGAACGTCGAAGAGTTGAAGCGCCTGTTGAAGGAGGAGTTGCTCGCGATACTGACCTCGGCGAACACGCAACCGGTACGACGCGTGGACGGGTCGCCGGAGGTGATTCTGGTTGTAGGTGTAAATGGGACGGGGAAGACAACGACCATCGGCAAACTCTCGCAGGTTTTCCGGTCGCAGGGGAAGACGGTGCTGATGTGTGCGGCCGATACTTTCCGCGCGGCGGCGATCGACCAGCTGGAAGTGTGGGGCGAGCGCACGGGAACAGAGGTCGTGAAGACGAAGCCGGGAGGCGATCCTTCCGCTGTGCTCTATGACGCCTTGCAGTCGGCCAGCGCAAGGCATACCGACTACGTCATCGTGGACACGGCGGGCCGGCTGCACACCAAAACCAGCCTGATGGCGGAACTGGAAAAGATGCGGCGAACCGCGCAACGGATTATCCCTGGGTCGCCGCACGAGACGCTGCTGGTGATGGATGCTACGACCGGGCAGAACGGACTGCAGCAGGCGCGATTGTTCACCCAGTCGGCGGGCGTGACCGGAATTGTCCTTACCAAACTCGATGGAACCGCGAAGGGCGGAGTTGTGGTGGCCATCTCTCGTGAGCTTGGGTTGCCGGTGCGCTATGTCGGCGTTGGAGAAAAAGCGGGGGACCTGCTGCCCTTCGATCCCAAGGAATTCGTGGAGTCGCTGTTCGCGTGACGCAAGCTCTGCTGGTTTCCTATTCCTGTGACTGATTCGACTCTCACTGACGAACTATTCTTGCGGCGTGCGCTTGATCTGGCCCGCGCCGGTATTGGGCTCACGTCGCCCAATCCGTGTGTAGGCGCGGTCATCGTCGACGAGCGCGGGCACGTGGTTGGCACCGGCTCCCACACTTACGACGGAGTGAAGCACGCCGAGATTCTGGCTCTAGCGGAGGCCGGAGAACGAGCCCGCGACGCAACCCTTTTCATCAATCTGGAACCCTGCTCCCATCAGGGCAGGACGGGCCCCTGTGCCGACGCGCTTATCGCCGCCAAAATCCGTCGTGTCGTAGCGTCCATGCAGGACCCCAACCCCGAGGTCAGTGGACGCGGCTTTGCGCGTTTGCAGGCTGCGGGCATTGAGGTGGAGATTGGGCTGTTCGAAGAAGAAGCGCAACGGCTGAATGAAGCGTTCGCCAAGTATGTGCGTTACAGGACGCCACTCATCACTCTAAAAGCGGCCATGACGCTGGATGGCAAGATTGCGCCACCGCCGGCGGAAGGAACCGCGCCCCGGGTAGTCGGCGGCGGAGGCGTTACGGGTGGCTGGGTGACCAGCGAAGTAGCGCGGGCGCATGTGCAGGAACTGCGCCACCAGCACGACGCGCTCATGGTGGGCGTCGGCACGATCATCGCGGACGATCCTCTGCTCACTGACCGCAGCGGACGGCCCAGAAGGCGGCCCCTGTTGCGATTGATCGTCGATTCCCATTTGCGCTTGCCGCATGAGTCGCGCGTGGTAAAGACAGCACAAAATGATGTGCTGGTGCTGTGCACGTTTGCGGAAGAAAAGAAGAAGCAGGCGCTGCAGAATCTGGGTATCCGCGTCGAACAGATTTCCCCCGCGATGCGTGACGGGCGGCCGGACATGCAAGGCTTGGTCCGCCATCTCGGCGAGCTGGAGATTACAAGCCTGTTGATTGAAGGCGGCGCAACCATTAATTGGTCAGCACTGGCCGCGGGTGTCGTGGACAAAGTGTTTCTGTATTACGCACCGAAGATTCTCGCCGGCGACGGCTCGATTCCCTTTGCCGCAGGAGCCGGATTTCGCCACATGAGTGACGCCGCTTACGTCAAGGCGTTGCGCCTGCACCGGTTCGGCGAAGACTTCGCGGTAGAGGGATATTTGCGGGATCCGTATAAGGACTGAACGGAACATAGGTTTCAAGGTTGCAACGTTTCGAGGTAGCAGAGTTGCAAGGTCCAACGTTTCGTCGTTGAATCCTTGAAACCTGCGTCGCTGGAGGCCATCTCATGTTCACCGGAATCATTGAAGAGGTCGGCAAGATAACGAGTATTACGCGCCACAAAAGCGGTACGCGGCTACTGACTGTTGTGGCTTCACAACTCAATCAAGAACTTAAGAAGGGCGGCAGCATTGCGGTAAGCGGGGTTTGCCTCACGGCCGTCGAGATCAGCGCGAACTCGGTTGCTTTCGATCTCGCTGAGGAAACCTGGAATCGGACGTCTTTCTCCCGAATACACGAAGGAGCGCTGGTCAATCTGGAGCTGCCCATGCGGGCCAACGGGCGCTTCGACGGACACATCGTCCAGGGCCACGTGGATGGGACCGGCAAGTTCCTCGCTCTGGAGCGGATTCCGGGCGCGGACGACTACTGGCTGCGAATCGAGATTCCATCCGATCTGGAACGCTACGTGATCTTCAAGGGATCACTGTCGATCGAAGGCATCAGCCTGACCGTGGCCAAGATCGAAGGCCTGGAAGTTACCGTGGCAATTATTCCGCACACCTGGGAGATGACCAACCTGAAATCGTTGCGCGCCGGCGATCCAGTGAATCTGGAAGTGGATTTGGTCGCCAAGTATGTCGAGAAGATGATGCGCGGCGAGTCTGCAAAGAGCTCGCTCACCGTCGAAGAGCTGGTTCGGCAGGGGTTCTAAGAGGGACTCTCCTCTCGGCACGGCGCAACGCACATAACGGGCACTCAATGCTCAGTGCTTCGCGGGCTCGTCGGCCATTTCCAGGAGCCGCTGGGCGCGCGCCCGGACAACATTGATGACCGAGCTGTCGGTCATGATCTTGCTCAAAATTGTTCCCACCGCCTGCATCTCCGCCAGGTTGGCGGACTTGGCCATCTCCTCCATCCGCTTCAACTCTTCGTCCAGAGCTAGCTTCTGATAGCGGTGGTCGTACTGCAGACGCCGTCCAAATTCCAGGGTCATGGACATGTTCTGGAATAAAGTCGTGAGCTCCTGCACCGCGGGAATCGAGGAGTAGTTGTAAGTGGCCTGCGTGCTTCGTTGGCTGTCTTTGTACGCGAGAATTTTCTTGCCGGTGGAGGCAATATTTTTCTTATTGGAATCGATGGGGCCGTCGAAGTATCTGGAGCGCGCCGCAAGATCGAAGATACGCGCACGAGTCGCGGGCGAGACTACGAAAGCGCACTGGAAGGAATCTTCGTCATCCGATTCCTCGCTCAGCTTGGCCGTCGATTCGTAGGTGGTGTGCCCGTCGGAAAGCACCCGGAACGAGTAGTGGTCCGGAACCGAGCGGGGAAAATCGAGGGTGAAGCTAACGCTAGGGAGATCCGGTTGACTCGAACTCGGCGCCCCAGCCGAGTTTTGGGCGATCGCCCACAGACAAAACACAAAGGGCGACAGCGCGATCAGCCCCCGAGTCATTTGCTTGTCGAACATCCGCATATTGGCCGAGAATTTATTGTTGCGAGGAACGCCGGGCTTCGTCAACCGGCGGGCCATCATGAAACGGCGTGCTGGCGCTCGAGGGTCGCTGCCGTGTGCAGGTGGCAGATCGCGATGGCGAGGGCGTCCGCGGCGTCGGGAGGCTCAGGTACGGATTCGAGGTTCAGCAGCCGGGTGACCATCATCTGGACCTGCTGTTTTTCAGCCTTGCCATAACCAACGACCGCCGACTTGATGGTCAGCGGGGCGTACTCCGACACCTCAAGACCGGCTGCAGCGGCAACCAGCATGGCCACACCTCGCACCTGTCCGAGCTTCAGCGCCGACTTTACGTTGAGGGCATAGAACACGTCCTCGATCGCGACCCGGTCAGGCTGATGGCTCTGGATGATTTCCTGCAGGCGATCAAAGATTTTGGAGAGCCGCAGAGGCATGGGATCGCGTGGCGAAACCTTGACGGCGCCGCAGGTCAGGCAGAGGAGCTTTCCCGAAGCCAGCAGTTCGACGACGCCGTAACCCGTGTACTCCGTGCCGCAATCGATTCCGAGAACGCGCATCGGTGAGAGTCTAGCATCTGGAACCCTCGTGAAACATCGTCAAACGGGGCCAGGTTGCCGAATGGTAAGCAACATCGGAGAGCCGCTAGCAGCATTTCGGACGGCGGGACTTCGCGGCCTCCTGCTCGCGGAGAAACGCCGCATAAGAACTGGGAGACGAAGCGAGTCGCGTCCGCGTCAGGAAGCGCGCGTAGGCAGACTCGTCGAAGATCTCGAGCAGCGCGGCCCGCAGCAAGGATAGTGCAGCTGAGGCCCGCCTCCGGAGTCGGTTTGAAAAAATGGCCCGAGTCGTCATCCCCGCTCCTCCGCGTAGAGCCGCGTCATCACGAACGGAGTCTCCTTGACTTCGGCTGTTTTCCTCCCGGTTACAATGCGAATCCACTCGAAGGCCGACTCCAGCAGGATGAGGCTGACCATCCCAATCAATACGCCGGTGACTACGGCATCGAGCCAGTCGTTGAAAATGAGTTTGGAATTCGCCGAACTCGCCGCGCCCGCCGCCAATTGCCGCGCATGAACCAGGAAACCGATCCGGGGATTGGGATCGAAAATCTTGTGGTACGAGGCCGTGAAGGTCACTGAAACCAGCCACCCCAGCGGCACGAGCGTGACCAATGCGTAAGCGGGTTTGCTCATCTTGACGATGATGGTGGTGGCGACACAGAGGGCAACCGTCGCCAGCAACTGGTTGGCAATTCCAAACAACGGCCAAAGAGAGTTGATTCCTCCCAGCGGATCCTTCACGCCCTGCCACAGGAAATACCCCCAGCTGGCTACAACCAGGGCACTTGTTCCCAGAACGCTGGGGTACCAGCCGGTACGGCCCAGCGGCTTCCAGATGTGGCCGAGGGCGTCCTGCACCATGAAGCGCCCAACGCGCGTGCCCGCGTCGAGAACCGTCAGGATGAATAGCGCTTCGAACATGATCGCAAAGTGGTACCAGATCGCCATTACGGCCTGGCCCCCAAGACTGTGGGCGAAGATATGTGCCATGCCGGTGGCGAAGGCGGGAGCGCCACCGGTGCGGTTGAAGAGCGTCTGCTCGCCGACGGCCTGCGCCAGCGAATGCATCTCAGCGGCGGTGACGGGGAATCCCCAGTTGGTGATTGTCGCTGCTGCGACTTCAGGCGCTTGTCCGACGATGCCGGCCGGACTGTTAATGCCGAAATAAACACCGGGTTGAAGCACGCAGGCGGCGATCGTGGCCATGATCGCCACCATGGATTCGGCCATCATGGCTCCGTAGCCAATCATGCGCGTCTCGGTTTCCCGACAGATCAGCTTGGGCGTCGTGCCGCTCGAGATGAGGGCATGAAAGCCGCTGATAGCACCACAGGCGATGGTGATGAACGCGAACGGGAAAACCTTGCCGGCGAAAACGGGGCCGGTGCCATCCACAAAGCGTGTCAATGCCGGCATGTGAAGGGTGGGGCGAAGCGCAATAATGCCAGCGGCCAGCAGGCCAATCGTGCCGAGTTTCACGAAGGTGCTCAGGTAGTCTCGCGGCGCGAGCAAAAGCCACACCGGCAGCGCGGAGGCGGCGAATCCGTAGATGATGATCAGCACCGCGAGCGTGGGCGCGCTCAACGTGAAAATGCGCGAAGCTGCGGGATTCAGCGACGCCCACTGTCCGCCCCAGATGGACAGCATGACCAGCACGAAGCCCATCACCGAAGCTTCCAGAACCTTCCCGGGCCGGATGCGACGCAGATAGAGGCCCATCAGGAAGGCGATGGGAATAGTCATCGCAATGGTGAACGTTCCCCAGGGAGAGGACTTGAGTGCGTTGACTACGACCAGGGCTACCACCCCGAGCAAAATCACGATGATGCCGATCACGGCCACGTAAGCGACAAAACCGCCGACGCGGCCGATCTCCTGTTTGGCCATCTTGGTGAGCGACTGGCCATCGCGACGAATGGAGAACAGCAGGATCACGAAGTCCTGCACACAGCCGGCGAAAACCGCGCCGGCGAGGATCCACAGAGTTCCAGGCAGGTATCCGAACTGCGCGGCCAGTACCGGCCCAACCAGGGGACCGGGACCCGCGATCGCGGCGAAGTGATGGCCGAACACAACCCACTTGTTGGTGGGAACGAAGTCGCGGCCGTCTTCCAGGCGCTCTGCCGGTGTGGCGCGCAGGCTGTCGAGGGTCAGAACTTTGGCTGCAATGAACTTGCTGTAGAAGCGGTACCCCAGCGCGTAGGTGCACAGCGCGGCCATGACCAGCCATATGGCGTTGATCGGCTCACCGCGATGGATCGCAATGGTGGCGACGGCAAGCGCGCCCAGCAGTGCCACGGCAATCCAGAGTAGAGAGAGGAGGAATTTTGGCATCGGCAACCGTACCGCGGACCTGTGTCGCGGAGCGGACTATGTTAACTGCGCGGCGTCTGCAGGTAAAGGTAAAGCCGCTCCGGTAGTGGTGGCGTTTGACTTCCACAGGTGTTGCTCGGTGTGTTACGCCCCAGATTTGCCCTAGCGCAGAGGGCACGCCAGGAGGGCACCCCTCAGTTGGGATGGTGCACGCGGCCTAAAGCGGCAGACCTTTTCATTCTGGCTTTGTGACGACCCCACGCGGGACGGGTATCGGAATCAGACCGGCAGGGCCGGGTCTAGCGGAGGAGATGTGTCCGGTTGACATCCAACGGATGATCGATGAGTCGTTCGACCCGCTCGACGAATTGATTGGTCGCCGGCAGATCGGCGTGGCGGTCGAACGCGGCCTCATCTACCCAGCGCGCGTGGAGAAAGAAGAGGCGGGCATCGCGCACGGACCGATAGACTTCGATGGAGAGACAACCCGGTTCGGGGCGAACGCGCCTGACCGTACTGCGAAGCTCCGATGCGAGAGCTTCTTCCTTCCCTTCCAAGGCGTGAAAACGGGCAAAGATCGTGATCTCCATTTCGGCGCTCCCGGCTGCGTTCGAGTCAGTTCCCTGCTTTGGGTTGGCGGCGCTCTGCGCGAAGGTAGAAAAGCAAACTGACGCGAGGGTTACCCACAGGGACGCATGACGAATCAGGGTAAAAGTCATAGTTGCCCATTTTACAGAGGCGTACTGGGGTGCTTCCTGATTAGCCAGAAGGCGGCGCGAACCTAGGGCGCCCGGCAAAGAGCGAATGAGTGGCCCACCCGCCATCGAATCTGTCCGAGTCATGCTCAGCTCGTCAGGTTGTAGATCAAGCCAAAAGGATCTTTGACATAGCATCGAGGAAAATCCGGCTCATCCTTGACGATTTCGCAGCCGTTCTTCACCAGGCGCTTTTTCGCGTCGGCCACGTTGTCAACCGTCACCTCCAGGACGGGGCCCAAGGCCGGCCCCGGCTCGATGAACAGGTTAACGTGGTCGCCATGGAGGCCGATCATGTTAGGGTTATCGTCGGTGATCTTGAATCCGAGTTGGTTGACGTAGAAGAGCGCGGCCTGCTTTGGATCTTCGGCTTGAATCAGTATGTCTGTGCCAAAGCGGTTTGCCATGGTCGTTCCCTCGCGAGGATTTTTTGGGTGGACCGACGGAACTCTAACAGATTCTCCTCTGCCACTTGTCCACGCATTTGCCTCCCACCCTAGCGCAAAGAACGCGCTAGGATGGGGCACCCCTCAGTTGGAATGGCGCAGCAAGAGCATGGGGAGGTGGGCTACCCGCCGTTCGTACAGGAGTTGCTTATTTCACGTTGAGGAACGCAGACGGAAAATTATTGAGCCAGCCCGTCATGGCCGCAGTCGCAGTTGAGCCGGAGTCCACACGTACTCGGCTGCCAAAATTATGGGTTGTGCCTTCTGGAAGCTCCGAATGGGTGTGTTCCGAAGATGCCATCCAGTGCAGGCTGCGTTTGTCTGTTTCTCCCACTACCACGATGCCCAAAATGGAGGCGCCAGCAACAACTGCAATCAGTTTCTTGTCCACGTTCCTACCTCTTTTGTTCTCACTATCCTACACACGTTTGCCGCGTGGTTACGAGAAAGTTCTTGCTCGGTGCCCAAGGTTCGCGTCCCCGTTTTGGGCGCTAACCTAGGCGAAGGAGGATTCTCTTCGTATGACTTTCCGCGTATTTGCCTCCCACCCTAGCGCAAAGAACGCGCTAGGATGGGGCACCCCACAGTTGGAATGGAGCACGCGGAATAAGGAGTAAGGTGGGCCACATGCCACCGGGCGTCCGGCAACATCAAAAGTGAAATGCGATCCTTCCGAGGAAAAGGAACCCTACGAGAAAGCAGGATAGAGCGCCTGCCGTGGGTACGAGAATAAACAACAGTTCGATCGCATTTAGGGGCCCTTCCGCTGTTCCTTGGCCGCCAGTTTTTCGAAGTTGATCGGTATGCCGGGAGTGGGCTCGTTCGTAGCCACGCAGCAGCGTCAGAATTGTGACGAGAGATAAGCACACGCATGCAATTAGACACACAACAGCCACTTTTGCGGAAAAAGCAACGAGACCATTGGACGTTCGTGCCGCAGCAACAGCAGAGGAAGCCAACAGCGCTACAGCGATGCCGGACGCAGTGATCAACGTCTTAGCTCCATCTACGTACATGCTTCGGCTATCCTGGCTAATCCAGTTCCATCCTCGTGTTCGTGCTTCGTGCCAATAGTGCCAAGCGAATAGGATTGGCAAACCTCCCAAAACCACAGCAAACCCGTAAAACGCATACGTCCACATAGGGGCGCAAAGCATGGGCCGGATTTTACACCCGACATGGCGAGTGGCTAAATCTGTGAAAAGATTCCGAGCGCAGGGGTCTGGATTCGAGCCACTTTGCTCTTAGCAAGTTGAGTAAGCGCGTCTGTGTACCACCGATCAACAATTCCATTTGCCGCTAGTTGTCGCTCCAGTTCAGTCAAGTTTCTCGCAGCAATGTGCCTCTCGGAGTCGTCATCGGTCCAAATATCGAAGTGACCATTCGGCTGTACCTGGATATTCCACCACATGAGATGTTACTGTCCTCCTGCTCTATATAACCCGCCCTGCATTAAATGTCGTAGTACAGCGCGAACTCGTACGGGTGCGGGCGCAACCGGATCGCGTCCACTTCCTTCGTCTCTTATAGTCGATGTAAGTCCTCACTAACTCTTCGGTAAAGACGTCGCCTTTAAGCAAGAAAGCTGTGGTCGCGCTCCAGGGCGTCGAGTGCGTCTTCAAGCGAGCCAGGCATGGACGGCACGCGTGACAACTCTTCCGGTCCAAGATCGTAGATGTCTTTATCCAGCGGCTGGCCGGGATCGATCTTGTTCTCCACACCGTCGAGGCCTGCCATCATCATGGCCGCGAACGCCAGGTAGGGATTGCAGCTCGGGTCGGGAGGACGGAACTCCACGCGCTTCGCCTTCGGTGACGCCGAATACATCGGAATGCGACATGCCGCCGACCGGTTGCGCCGCGAGTAGGCCAGGTTCACCGGAGCCTCGAAGCCGGGTACGAGGCGCTTGTAGGAATTCGTCGTGGGCGCGATCAGTGCCGAGAGCGCCGGGCCGTGCTTGATGAGCCCGCCGATATACCACAGCGCCAGTTGCGACATGCCGGCGTAGCCGTCACCCGCGAACAGCGGCTTCCCTGCCTTCCACAGCGACTGGTGGGTGTGCATGCCGCTGCCGTTGTCCTGGAAGAGCGGCTTGGGCATGAAGGTGACCGTCTTGCCGTACTGGTTTGCCACGTTCTTCACGATGTACTTGTAGAGCATCATGTGGTCGGCGGAGCGCACGAGCGAATCGAACTTGAGGTCGATTTCGGTCTGCCCGCCGGTGGCAACTTCGTGGTGATGGCACTCGACCTCCATGCCGCAGCTCTGCATGGTCAGAGCCATCTCGCTGCGCAGGTCCTGGTAATGGTCGGTCGGCGGGACGGGAAAGTAGCCTTCCTTGAAGCGCGGGCGATATCCGAGGTTATTTTCCTTGCGGCCGGAATTCCAGCGGCCTTCTTCCGCGTCGATGAAGTAAAAGCCGTGCTGCTCGCGCTGGTCGAAGCGGACGTTGTCAAAGATGAAGAATTCCGCCTCGGCGCCGAAGTAGGCGGTGTCGGCGATGCTGGTCGAACTCAGGTAGAGCTCGGCCTTGTGCGCGATATAGCGCGGATCACGGTCGTAGCGCTGCTTGGTCACGGGATCGATGACGTCGCAGACCATGACCATGGTCGGCGCCTGGGTGAAGGGATCGAGCAGGTAGGTCGAGGGGTCGGGAATGAGCAGCATGTCGCTCTCGTGGATGGCGGCCCAGCCGCGAATGGAGGAGCCGTCCATGCCGAAGCCTTCCTCAAACGAGTCTTCGGACAACTGGTCGATGGGATAAGAAACGTGGTGCCAGAGGCCGGGCAGGTCGGTGAAGCGGAGGTCGAGTATCTTGACTCCGTTTTTCTTGACGAACTCGAGGACGGCTTTCTGGTCGGCTTTGGCGTCCTTCTTGGGTTCAGACATAGATCTCTCCTTGCGACGGGACACACGCCCGCGCGAAATCGGCGCCCTCCATGTGGGCTTCAGGCCTGCGCGCGGAGTGGCGGTTAATACTGCTCATGTATGGGAGGATATATTTGCTGGCTGCGCAGTCTTCCGGCTGCGGCGGGCCAAGTCGAGTCTAGGAGCGGCGGGCATGGGCTAGAAATTGATAGTTTTTATGGACCGGATAAGAAGAGATTATGTCGCGCAATGGCCTTGTGCTATATGGATTTGCGCGGTGCAAAATGAGGAAAACCTTTCAGCCGAGGATGCGCAGGTAGCGTTTGGCGAAGGCGGGAGTTGGTTGCCGCCGGAAATTGATGGTTTCTATTAGCAGAATAAGAATTTATGATGCGGTGTTCGTGGGAAGCTCGGTGTTCCTGGGGTGCTGGTACCGGTCATGCGTTCTTCGCCGTTGATGCGGGTTTGTTGCCGAAGCTGAGGTACTGCACGCCAGATCCTTCGCTCCGCCTGAAGAACGGCTCGCTCAGGATGACGAGGGCCAAAGGGCAATCGGGTAAGCACCAAGCTGCGATGTGACCGCTGCTGCGCGTCTATGGACTTCGACCAGCTCGAAACTTTCCTTGAGGTCGCGCGCCTTTCCAGCTTTTCCCGGGCGGCGGAGAAGCGTTTTCGTACCCAGCCAGCCATCTCCTCGCAGATTCGCGCACTCGAAGAAGAGGTGGGCGCCAAACTTCTCGATCGCTCCGGGGGGAAGGTTTCGATCACCGCCTCGGGCAAGCTGTTTCTCAAGTACGCGGAAGATACGCTGGAGGCACGGAAGGCGGTTCTGACGGCGATCGCCGAAACCGAGCGCGTGCCGCGGGGCGAGATCATCGTGGGCGCGAACGAAGGCACGTGCCTGCACATCCTGCCGGAGGTCTTTGCCGAGTTCAAGAAGCAGTATCCCGACGTGGCGGTCAACATCAAGCGCTCTGACTACGCCAAGATTCTGGAGTCGGTGATCGACAATTCGGTGGACTTCGGCATTGTCTCGCTGCCGGTGAACGACAGCCGGCTGACGGTGGTGCTGATTCATCGCGATGAACTGGTGATCATTGCTCCGCCAACGCATCCGCTGGCGAAGATGAAGTCCGCGACGGTGGCGGAAGCGGCCAAGTTTCCCCTGGTCATCCCCAAGGCTGGGCACACCCGGGATGCGTTGGAGAATCTGTTCCACGAGCACCGATTGAAGCCGCGCTATGCCATGGAACTGGACTCCAGCGAACTGTTGAAGCGTTTTGTGGCGGCGGATGTGGGCGTGGGGTTCATCGCGCGATCGAATGTGCAGGAAGATGTCCAGGCGCGCGTGCTGGCCGCGATTCCCATGTCCGACGCGCAGATTCGCCGCGATCTGGCTCTCGTCTTCCGCAAAGACAAGGCGTTGAGCCGCGCCGCGCTGGCCTTCATCGACACCACCGTGAAGCTCAAGACCGCGGAGGCGGTGGTTCCCGCGAAACTCTGATGCAGAAATTAAAACCCATTCTTGCCGCACTCCTTCTGACGGCGGGCACTCTCGCGGGTCAGGCGGCTCCGCAGAAGAAGGCTCCCCGCGCCAGTCCGGCTGCAGCCGGCAAGCTCACTCGCATCAAGATTAACGGCTCCAGCCGGTATACGCCGGAGCAGATGCTGGCATTCAGCGCTCTGCATATTGGCGATACCGTTGCAAACGAGAACTTCAAGGAAGTCACGCAGAGGCTGGGGGAGACCGGCCTTTTTACCGACGTTGCCTACAGCTTTACGTCTTCTTCGAGCGGCATCGAAGTGGAATTCCAGCTCGTGGACAGCAAGAAGCTGGTGCCTGCCGAATTTGAGAATTTCGTATGGTTCTCCGACGACGACCTGCGCGGCAAGCTGCGCGCTTCGGTCCCACTTTTCCAGGGCGAGTTGCCGCTTGATGGCACGCTGGTGGATACCGTTGGTGACGCCTTGCAGGCCTTTCTCGCATTCGGCGGCGTGGAGAATGCCAAGGTCGAGATCATGCGTCACGCTGTGGACGACGACGGCCCGGTCGACTCCATCGTGTATTCGGTTTCGGGGGTAAATGTCCGAATCCGTAACTTTGAATTTCCAGGCGCCGGCGAGGCTGAGTTGCCGAAGCTCATTGACGCCGCAAAACGTCAGCAGGGAGAGGAGTACCTGCGGTCGAAATTACGGATTCTTGCGCGCATGGATCTGATGCCGGTTTACCTGCGGGAAGGTAAGCTGCGCGCGAAGTTTGCCGATTCCCAGGCGAAGGTCATCAAGCAAGACAAGCAGGAGGCGCTGGTGGACGCCGTCATTCCGGTCGATGAAGGGCGGCAATACAAGCTGGGCGGGCTGGAGTGGTCGGGCAACAAGCTGTTTCCCACAGCCAAGCTTGCGCCGTCGGTCCACCTGCAGCCGGGGCAGGTAGTAGATGCGATCCAGCTCAAAGCGGACCTTGCCAAAGTGAACCAGATCTATCGCACCAAAGGCTACATCAACGCATCCGTGGACCCTCAGGTCGAGCTCGACGATGCCCAGGGAACCGCCAGCTACAAGCTCAACGTCAAAGAAGGCGACCAGTACAAAATGGGGGAACTCGAACTGGCAGGCCTCGACGACAAGACCAAGGTCAAGGCCCAGGAGGCCTGGACGCTGCGGGAGGGCGAGCCTTACGACGGAAGTTATGCCAAGAACTATCTGAAAACGCTAAGGGACATTTTTCCGCCCAACCTGGATTGGAAGATGGTGGTCCACGAGTCGGTGAACGAGAACGACAAGACAGTCGATGTCACCCTTCACTTCACTGTTGATCCGGCCCGCTGAGCGGCGGGCAGTGATCCCCGACCCTGGCCGGTTCTAGTCCCTCTCAGCTTCAAGCTTCCGCAATTTGCAACCTTTCCGACGGTCGAGGAATCTTGTAGTTTGGGTCGGGGATACACCGGTCCGAAGCACTAGAGATTGTCGCGGTTCCTCAATCCACGAATCAGGAGAATGACGACCGATGAAATCCAGTCTGCACAAACTTGCGATCCTGGCGGGGGCATTTGTACTGACCGCAGGAATCGCCGTTCCCACCGCCATGGCCGCTGACAAGCCGCAAACTCTTACCGGCCAGGTGAGCGACGCCATGTGCGGCGCCAAGCACATGATGGAAGGCAGCGCCGCGGAGTGCACCCAGCAATGCGTCTCAAAGGGCTCCAAGTACGCACTCGTGGTCGGGGATAAGGTTTATACGCTCGACACCAGCGACAAAGCGGTCCTCGCTAGCCTGGCGAAGCTGGCCGGCGAAAATGCCAAAGTCACCGGCACGGTGAATGGCGACGCAATCGCGGTCAGCGCGGTTTCTGCAGGCAAGTAGTGCGGCTCAGTCTTGACTTTTTTGTTTCGGAATCGTCCGGTTCGCGGCGAGCTGGGAAATCGTCGCAACTTTTTTGGGCATGTACCCACTTTTCACACAACGTTGACATTTCGCTATGTTAGATTGTGCTTTCTTCACACCCACAAGCGGAGGGATTAGGAATTGGGCAAAGACATGGTCCCCAAGAAGATTTTCTTCACCAAGGGGGTCGGAAAACACAAAGAACGCCTGACGTCATTTGAGCTGGCCCTTCGCGACGCCGGCATCGCTGCCCAAAACCTGGTTCGCGTCTCGTCGATCTTCCCACCGCAGTGCAAGCTGATTCCCCGCTCGCAGGGGCTGAAATACCTGCACCCGGGCGAAGTCGTATTTGCGGTGGTCGCGGAGAATTCGACCCACGAACCGCATCGCCTGCTGGCTGCCAGTATTGGCGTCGCAATTCCGGCCGACCGTAACACCTACGGCTACCTGAGCGAACACCACTCTTTCGGCGAGACCGAGGATTCCGCCGGCGACTACGCGGAAGAACTCGCGGCGGAAATGCTGGCGACAACCTTGAACGTGGAGTTTGATCCTGACCGTTCCTGGGACGAGAAGAAAGAAATTTACCGGATCTCGAACAAGATTGTTCGAACTGCCAATGTCACGCAATCTGCCGTCGGTGACAAGCGCGGCCTGTGGACGACCGTGATCGCGTCGGCGATTTTCATTTTCGACTAGTTCGGCAGCCGCTGTGTCCTCCAACTGGGGTTACCGTGCGGTTACCCGCGACGTTGAAGGGCAGAAATGCCCCGTCCGCAGTCCTATAGCGGCATTTGTTAATGCCGCGAGTAAGGCCGCTCCCTTCCTCATAGTCCCGAAAGTAACCTGGGAAAACGGCCACTTCCTTCGCCTGTACCTCAGGCACCTGAGCTTCGGACCGACCCGCTGCTAGACTTTCACCTCGTATGCCTATCTCTGTCGAACCTAGAGCGGCGGACAAAATTCACGCACTGGTACGCCTCCTGAAAGGCCGCTCGTCAGAGGAGATTCGGGAGCGCATGTACGACAACGCTCCTGGAACCGTGTGGTGGTCTGCCTGCAAGACGGAGCTCGACATGCGGAACGGCCAGCGCATGGCGACGGCGGCAGTGGACACCGCGCGTGTGCTGGATAAAATGCGGGCTTCCACCGACCATCTCGACAAAATGAGCGAGCAGTTGCTCCATGCCACGGAAGGCCTGGCCGAGCTGGTCAAGAGCACCCACGCGTCAGCCCGGAGAATGGAAATAGCCACCTACGCGATCGTCGGGGTGGCGATCATGCAGGTCTTCTATATGGCGTTCCAGATCCTGGGGAAACGATAAGTTGTCAGCGGCGCGTTTGCGGTATGGCTGAGCGATATCTTGATACGAACCGGGAATCGTTGCGAAGTCAGCCGTACCCACAGGACTAAGCTGCCTTGCCGACGCTTACCCACCGCTAAAGCGGTGGGCTATTGGCGCGACGCCCCTACGGGGCTGAGCACGGGAAATCTCACCCGTTTCTCAAACAGGGCAGAAAGGGGATGTATATCCTGATGCCCAGGGACGCGCACATCACTTTGCAGCGAGTTTCTTAGTCTTTTTGGTCGTAGTCTTGTCTTTGGCAAGTCGCTCCAGCACAGCGGCCACGATCAGCGGCAGACCCACGGTCGCGTCGAGGAAAACCTCGCCGAACTTTCCACCTTCCGCCGGGGGGACAAACTTTCCCCAGGAAACCGCCTCGCTGTAGGGGCTGCCGGACAACCCGCCCCAGTACACGGGCTCGGGACAAATTCGCAGGCCGTAGTGGTAACGCTTGAGCGGCAGATCTTCCCCACCCCGGCGATGTCGCAACTCGATGAACGGCCCGAACTGCTGTGACCAGTTGCGCGGCACGCCACCGCCGATCGTGAAAATCCCCAGCCGCTCCTGTTTGAGCAGTGTGGCGGCGAAGTATTCCAGGTCTTCAAACGGATCAAATCGAATCTTCTCTCGCCCGGCTTTGGCTCGCGCGCGATTGTGCAGCGCGACATCCAGCCCCAGTTCGGAATCGGTGAACGCAGGAACGAAAACCGGCACGTCGTTCTCGTACGCCGCTTTGAGAATGCCGCGCTGATCCTTGGAGCGCTTGGCCAGATCTTTTCCGATGGCAAGGTTCAGCTTGAACGAGCAAAGGGTCTCTTTCTCGTCCCACGCATTGAGGACGGCGGCCACGATCCGCTCCACATCGTTCAGGTTGGTCTCGGGCTCGAGCGTGTCGTAAACCCGGTTGTAGCCGGCTTCGTAGAGTTCTTCGTCGCTCATCGCCGGGTTGTGCTGGAAGTGAGCCAATCCCGCTCCTTCCACCAGCCCGTGGGCCATCAGGGCGCCGGTCGATACGATTGCGTTCACGATTCCCCGCTCAATCAACTCGACGACGACGAGGCTCTGCTTGGCAACGGTCATAGCTCCGGCGAGTGTCATCACGACAAAACAATTCTTGTCGCGCGCCATCGCTTCCAGAACGTCCGCAGCCTCGCCCAGCTGCCTGCCGGTGAATGCGGTCTTTGCCATGGCGCGAACCAGGCCGTCGATGGAATGGATCTTCCCCAGGTCCAGCGGTTCCAGTGGAACCAACCGATCCTCCACGGGATTGTGCAGCTTCCGTTCGATGCCGCTGCCGTCGTCGTGCGGCTGGTTGTGATGATTGCCGTGCTTCAAGATTGCACCTCCAGGAACTCTGCAATTGAGACAAGATTTTTGCGACTCATTAATGTACTAAAGTTTGGGTGATTATGATTCTGGGCTGAGGTGTTGGAGCGGGTGAGTAGGCACGACTAGGAGCTGCAGATTCCTCGCACGTCCTCGACGCGCAAGCGCAGTTACGGACGGCTCGGAATGACTCGGAATGACAAAGAGGAAATGCGAATGGGGGCATGCCTGAAGGCATGCCCTGGTACAGAGCGCTGCCGAGCTGGGCTCGGCCTGGACGGGCGGGGGCGCCCGTCCCCACACGAACAAAAAGGAAGGGGGGATGACGGGTACGATTGAAGTCGTGCCCTCCCCCGCGAAAATCCCGGATAGCCAGGAGGATCATCGGGAATTGTTAACGCAATGTGAATCCTCTGAGGGCTCTCCCGGCTCTGTTATGCTATCTGGCTTCCACGGCACAGGGGGTCGTTGATTGGCGGTTGAAAGATTCCAGATAGCTCTGGTGCAGATGTCTTGCGGTCCTCAGCCTGAGCAAAATCTGCGCAAGGCGCTTGATCGAGTTGCTGATGCCGCCAGCCGCGGTGCGCAGGTGGTTTGCTTGCCCGAGCTTTTCCAGACACAGTATTTCTGCCAGCGCGAGGACGCCGCCCTGTTCGACCTGGCTGAGACGATTCCCGGCCCGGCCACAAAGGTGCTGGCGGAGTCTGCGAAGAAGAATGGCGTCGTGCTCATCGCTTCCCTCTTCGAGAAGCGCGCGCCTGGTGTCTATCACAATACTGCGGCGATCTTCGAGAAGGATGGGACACTCAACGGTATCTACCGCAAGATGCACATCCCCGACGACCCGCTCTACTACGAAAAGTTTTACTTCACGCCCGGTGACCTGGGCTTTCGTGCGATCGACACCAGCGTGGGAAAAGTTGGAACTCTCGTCTGCTGGGACCAGTGGTATCCCGAAGGCGCTCGCTTAACGGCGCTGCAGGGCGCTCCCGTGCTGTTCTATCCCACGGCGATCGGTTGGCACCCGGCGGAAAAGGCCGAGTTCGGTGAAGCTCAACATGACGCCTGGCGCACCATCCAGCGCGCGCATGCGATTGCCAACGGGGTCTACGTGGGCGTTGTCAATCGAGTCGGCTTCGAAACGGGCAATATTCGCGGAAATTCAGCCGCGGGCGCCGGCCTGGAATTTTGGGGAGGATCGTTTATTGCCGACCCGTTTGGCCGCGTCATCGCCGAAGCGTCGCACGATAAAGAAGAGATTCTGGTGGGCGAAGTCGATCTGCGAAAACTCGAAGATGTGCGCCGCAACTGGCCTTTCCTGCGGGATCGCCGCGTCGACAGCTATGCGCCCATTACGAACCGGTTCATTGATTGAGGATTGTTTCCCAACGTGACCCCACGCCAAGCCAAACCCTCAACCAAGACTTTAAGTCCCGACAAAACCTCAGTCTCCTATCGAATGCCCGCCGAGTGGGAGCCGCACGAGTCTACATGGCTTGCCTGGCCGCACTTTCGCGGCGACTGGCCGGGAAAGTTCGAGCCTATTCCCTGGGTATATGCGGAAATCATTCGCCACCTGGCGCGCCATGAGTACGTCGACCTGATCGTGAACGACAGAGAGTCCGAGCGCAGAGCGCGCAAGGTTCTGGATCGTGCGAATGCGCACCCTAAGGAATGTCCGGTTCCACCGCTGGCCGACCGACCGCGTGTGGACCCGGGATTCGGGGTGCACGTTTGCCATATCCCAGGGCAACGGCGACCAGCCGACAAAGGCCGGCTTGGCCGCCGATCAAGTGGCGCTTCAACGCCTGGGCCAAGTACTCGAACTGGAAGCGGGACGAGAGAATCGGCAACGAGATGGCTCAGGCTGCCGGCGCGGAGGCAATCTGCGCTCAGCACGAGCGACAAGCGAGTAGTGCTTGAAGGCGGTTCGATCGACGTGAACGGCGAGGGCGTGCTGCTCACCACCGAAGAGTGCCTGCTCAGCCCGGTTCAGGAGCGAAACCGGGGTTTCAAGCGCGAGGACTACGAGGACGTCTTTGCGCAGTATCTGGGAATTAAGAAGGTGATCTGGCTGGGCTCCGGAGTCGAGGGTGACGATACGCACGGCCACGTCGACGACATCACCCGATTCGTTGCGCCGGATACGATTCTCACTATGGTGGAACCAGACGAGAATGATCCCAACCATGAGCCGCTTCGCGAGAACCTGCGGCGTTTGAAGTCTGCCGCTGACGCAGAAGGTCGGCGTTTCCGCGTTGTGGAATTGCCTATGCCAAGTCCGGTTGTGTTCGCGGGACGACGCCTCCCTGCCAGCTACGGAAATTTCTACATCGCGAACGGACTCGTGCTCGTGCCCGTCTTCAACGATCCTAACGACCGCATTGCCCTGAACACACTGGCAGACTTGTTTCCGGACCGCGAAGTGATCGGCATCTACTCAGGCGATTTGATCTGGGGTTTCGGCGCGATGCACTGCATGACGCAGCAGCAACCAGCGGTCGGTCGTTAGTCGCGCGTCGTTCGTCGGCCACTAGCTCTTGGCCTTTAGCTGTTAGCTCTTAAGCCCAGCGACTCCTGGCCTAGAGTTCCGAGTCGTCCAAAACGAATCTTTCACTGAGCCGGTAAATCCTCGATTGGCAGAAGGAGTTCTCTCTTCGAAGGGAACCGGGAAACGCGCTAAGGTAATCGAATCGGCAGCCAAGCTAATGGCCAACAGTTAAGAGCCAAAAGCTACTTCCGATACTGTGTCGGCTGAGGACCTTTTTCCAGCGTTTCACGGTCCCAGATGGCGCCTTCGCGCGTGTAGTTAGCGAGTTCGAAATCCTGGGTCAGCTCTAGCGCGTCGGTCGGGCAGGCGTCTTCACACAGCCCGCAGAACATGCAGCGGCTAAGGTCGTAGGTGAAGTTGGTGAGTTCCTTGCGGCGGGTTTTCTCGTTGCGTTCGCTCGAAACCACGATCAGATGCTCGGGGCATGCCAGCGCGCAGAGGTCGCAGGCAATGCACATGGTCTCGCTCGTATCAGGATTGACGTTCAGCCGGGGAGCGCCGCGATAGCGCTCAGCAATCTGAGGACGCTCCAGAGGATACTGCTCGGTGTAGATCTCCTTGGGGTCCTGGTACCGGAACGTGACTTTGAGTCCCTGGAACAGGTCAACGAGAAGAACTTTGCGGAGCAGGCTAGGCATCCCCATAGCCCGTTAGCATACCATCCCCAGCGCGATCACAGAAACGCCGTCTTCAAGGACCGGGGCTACAATAATTCCGTGCTCGCGCCGCCAATCTGCTTACCAAGGACCGACCACTGACGACCAACTCCGACGAACTGTTCATGGAAGAAGCGCTCCGCGCCGCGCAGCGCGCACTCGACATCGGGGAGGTCCCAGTGGGTGCCGTGGTCGTGTGCCAGGGGCGTGTGATTGCCCGAGGCTGGAACCAGAATCTTGCCGGCTCAGATCCGACTGCCCACGCGGAGATCGTGGCGCTGCGCGAAGCCGGTGCAATCGTTGGTAACCATCGCCTGAGCGACTGCGAGCTGTTTGCTACAATTGAACCTTGCGCGATGTGCGCCGGCGCGCTGGTTCATGCGCGGATCAAGCGGCTGGTTTACGGCGCGGATGATCCCAAGGCGGGCGCGGTTCACTCGGTCATGCAGGTGCTGAATCACCCGCAGTTGAATCATAAAGCTGAGGTCCGCGGTGGCGTGCTCGCGGGGCGTTGCGCCGAGTTAGTGCAGGAGTTTTTTAGATCGCGGCGTTAGCAGTCGTTAGTCTTTGGTTGCTAGTCGTTGGCGAGGAGTCACAAAGGATCGGGCGGACGCTTCCGAACGACGACGGACTAACGACGAACGACAGGTTTGATGCGGAGAGGTGCGTGAGTGGTTGAAACGATCCGCCTCGAAAGTCAGTCGACTAGTCGATTTGATGCGCCAGAACGTTGCAGTGATAGGGCAACAACGAGATGTAACTGACTGATATCAAACGGTGTCGGCGGACGTTGTTTGATAGAAAACGGAGCCACATGCCACTTCTTATCGCTCCTTAACGTCCCCAGAATTGTAGAGCGCCTTTTGCCGCCATCGGCCGCAACCCGACACTCGAGATGAGGCCAAGCTTTTGATTTGGTCCGCGTGTCAAACTTGAGCAACCGTTGCACCGCTCATCCGTACTCGATGCTTCATCGAGAAATTGATAACTCCTCCTACAGCACACCACTGAGACGGCGCGAGAAGCGATGAGCTGCGAAAACTTCGCAGAGATTCGGATGTGAGTTGCCGCCGTGACAGAACGGCGCATACACAACTTTAAAGGACTTACAAGAGGCGGACGACCTCTAAGTCGTTGGAAATTCCCGGTAGCGGGAGCAGAACCGTAGCGTAATCCGTAGTGCGGCGTAGCCAAGATGAGCGTCGGATCCGAGCACTGCGACAACCGCTGGTATCGCGAGTTTCGGCCACAGTTTCTGGAGAATCGAGATTCGTCGAGCCTGAAAGTATGAGCCGACAACATGACATTGAACCGTACTGGCAAGACGAAGATGACTGGCTCTGCACGGTCGAGTTCTTGCCCAGCGATGACCTCGAAGGTCGAGTGTTTGCCGCAGATATCGTCGGCTATTTGTTTGGCTACGCACAACTGGCGAATGCACGCGCTCTGGCACTCGTCGGCGATCCTGAGGCTGGCGCGTACGAGCTCCTTTTTTCCTTTTCGACTCCTGGGGACAAGGACCAGTTCCTGGATTTGGTTCGGTCAAATGAGGATATGGGGAGCGACTACATCGAGAACGATTTCATGTCGCCGACAACTGAAGAGATTAGGAATGCTCGTCCGCTCGTGGCGGTCCTGCCTGAGGACATTGTGATCCGGGCGACGCTGATTGCATCAGCTATCTGTTCTGGCGCCGAAGGCGATCCTTTGGGATCGTAGGAGATTACTTCTTGCATCGCGAGGGTACGGCCTTGCCGTGACAGGGCAACAATGACGTGCACCTTATTGGATTTCAAGAGTACTGACAGCCCGTTCTTGATCCTCTTAAGGAGTTCTTTGATCCGGCTTATTCCTCTTATCTCAGTCTTCTCCGTCAAACCGTTGCTTACGATCATCCAACCAATCGTGTGGTGATCCAGTGCCCTATGGACTTGCTGGCGATGACCACCAACA
>CAVQFB010000006.1:0-534341 GCA_963711675.1 uncultured Acidobacteriota bacterium
CTAGCTATGTCATTGACGAAGCACCCTTGGCGTATTTCTCACCCGGTGGTAAGAGAGTGCAAATTAAGCGCAGGCGAAGACCCCCTCGTGACTACTCGCTTGGCTACACATCGATAATTATGAGTTAGCTTTTGATTCATGTGCGGGCGGTATTCATTTGCAGTTGAGCCAAAGAAAGCGGAAAAGAGATTCCATGCCCAATTCATTGGGGAATATTCTCCGCGTCAGAATGCAGCACCTTCTCAAGGTTGCCGGTAATTTTGAATTTCAACTCGCGTAAGATCGTCACGGCGCACTGGGGACTCAAACCGCCATGGCTGGAGAAGGTAACGAAAAGAGACGGACTCATTAATATTCGATACGAAACCCTGCGTGATAAACGGACCTTTCGAAAAGACCTGGAAGCGAGGCGCTGTTTAATTTTGGCTGACGGATTCTACGAGTGGCAGGCCGTCCCACGTGGGAAGAAAGTACCCTACAAGAGAGCGCGGAAAGACGGGGAGCTATTTGCATTTGCCGGACTCTGGGAAGAGGACTTGTACGACAGGAAAGGCGAACCGCGATTTGCAATCATTACCACTGCCGCCAATGCCCTCATGCAGCCGATCCACAGTCGAATGCCGGTGATATTACCAAAAGATGCAGAGCAAGAATGGCTTTCAACTCAATTGCCTCTAGGCGGACATCTTCAAATGCTTGAAAGACCCGATATGGCAAATATGGAAGCGATTCAGGCATCTTCGGGTCTTTTTGCGACGCCTTGAAGCATGCAATAAAAGCCGGTCATATTCCGCAGCTTGGGATCGGCCTCGGTAGAGCAGTTCCTTGGCAGGGAGCTGCCCTTCTGTCCATGGATGATTGCGTTTCTCTGCTAGAGCCAGGGTCGGAGGAACCGTGGCTCCTATCGGTGCTCTTAAGGGACCCGCACCACACATTTCGCAGCAAAACCTTTTTCCTTCTCCCCTTCGATCTCGAATTCGACCTTGTCACCCTTTTGCAGAACTGGTTGGTTTGGATTTTCGGAAAAACGGAACGGAAAGTTACCGAGTCTACAAGCTATCCTGCCGTAGTCACTGGAACCAATGCATTCCATTACCGTTCCTCTGACACGACGGGGCTGACCAGCCCACTGCGTCAAGAAGGCGCCAACCCCTGCAGCCAGTTTCTTGAACCATGCCATACCTAAACCTCCAGAGCTTTGGAGCCGTTTATATACTCCAAAGCGTCGTTGGGTCCAGGCACTATTTTTTACCACAATAGTTCAGTGACAAATTATGCAAGTCGAGGAAACATGGAGCCACGGTCTTTGCAACTGTGGCTTTTTTCAATGGATCATGGCGTTTTAGCTAAAGTGCGAATTCAATCCGTTAAATCCCTTGCTCATTCCTGACAGTTGGCTAGGATTGAATAGATCACTTTTTGGTCGCAAGAGCTAGCGCGGGGCTTTTTGTCCTCATAAAACAATATGGCAAGAAGATGGCGGAGAAGGGGGTGGAGGAGGAATTGGAGAAGAAAAGAATCCGGGGACCCAATTGAAGGCATTGTGGCGATTTTTGCTTTGGGATTTATAGTCTATGCCTTTACTCACCCCGCGCAAGCAATGATCTTTGTTTCGGTCGTTGTTACGGCGATCATTATTTTTTTCGTTGTACGAAACGCAAAACGAAGCAAAGATTTACGGCGATCCATAGATGATTATCATCATGCTAAGGCGAGCCCAAGTTTCCAAAGCTTCGACAACTACCCACGCCAAAATCAAACAACATCTATAACCCCATACCAGATGTGGCGGGGCAAACGAGCAGAGTGGTTCGTGCAGAAAATAGCCGAAAAGTTTCCCGAGGACTTTATTGCACTCGGGAGCCTTATGTTAAGCGAAAAGGGCAACATTGATCAGGTCATCGTGGGTCCCACCGGGGTATGGACAATCGAAGTTAAGAGTCATGCCGGGAAAATTACCTTTAACGGCCACGACCTCTTACGAAACGGCATGCCGTTACACAAACTCATTTCCAAGCGGCTTCGCTGGAGGCTGAAAGAGGATTTGGATCGGACATGGAACTCCTAACGGTCAAGGAAGTTGCCGAGCGCACCGGCCTCAGTGTCCATACGCTCAATCAATGGCGCTCCCAAAAACGGCATTTTCTGTATGTTAAACTCGGCCGGCGAGTGTTCTACATCAACGCTGATGTGGAAGACTACATTCAAAGATGCAGGGTACACGTGCCTCCCGACCGGAGGCGCAGATGATCGTTAAACGAGGTGGGTATTACCACTACCAATTCCAAATCAACGGTAAACGCTTCAGAGGAAGCACCAAATCAACCAATAAAGCGGAGGCATTGCGGCTGGAAGCAGCCCAGCGCATGGAATGCCTTCGGAATCCGGAACACCGTGTTGAACCCGGTGAAGAACTCGAACTTGATGGCGCGTTTGACCGGTTTCTGGCGTGGGCAAGTCGCCACGTCAAACCAAGAACGCACCAGCGATACCGGGTTTCGGCCAAACGTTTGATCGCTCATTTCGGAGCGATACGAATCGAACGCATGAATACCCAAGCCGTAGAAAGTTTCAAATCCGTCCGTGCCGGCGAGTGCACATCCGCAGGGGTTAACCGTGACCTTGCCTGCCTGCGGACCTTCCGAAACTGGTGCGCAAGAATGAGCTATCCCGTCGGCCAGTTCCATGTGCAGCTGCTCCCTGAAGGACCAGGCAGTATGCGAATCGTGTCCTATGCGGAAGAGCGCATCTACATGCAGCATGCAGATCCGCTTCTACGGGATGTGGCGACCATCATCGTGGAAACGGGCATGCGTCCGGGGGAGGTCTTCGGAGCTCACGGCGAACACGTCAACCTGGATGAGCGGTACATGTTCATCCCGACCGGGAAAACTCGGTTTGCCCGACGGACGATTCCGTTCACGAATAGGGCCTACGAAGTGCTGGGCAGGCTCTGGAAACCCGGAAAGCTCTTCAAGGGACTAGCAACCAACCAAGTGGTCATGAGACGCCATAAAGGGCTTTGTAAGCGTCTCGGGTTCGATTTCCGGCTGTACGACTTCCGGCACACCTACGGGTCACGGATGGCAATGGCCGGGGTGGACCTCATGACGCTGCGGGAGCTCATGGGGCATTCTTCGATCACTATCACGCAGCGGTACTGTCACCCAACGCCCGAACATAAGGTCGCTGCAATGGAACGCCTGGAAGCGTACAACGCGGGGAAAGCCACAAAAAAGCCACAATCGCAGACGGAGCAGATTCAGTGATTGTCCGTAAAGTATTGATGGCGGAGAGGGAGGGATTCGAACCCTCGGTACAGGTGTTAGCCCGTACAACGGTTTAGCAAACCGCCGCATTCGGCCACTCTGCCACCTCTCCGGCGTGTGAGAACAGTATTTTACCACCACTGTTTCAGTCACGCCGTCCGGCGAAAATCGCCGCTAATTCTCGCTTTCTTTTGGGCCGTGTACGTCGATGTTCTTCTGGCCGAGGGCGATGGAGTCCTCGCACTGCGAGGTCTCCAACCAGAATTCCTCTCGCCACAGCTCTCGGCCAGATGCACATTCCACTCATGCAATGCTCTGCCTTGGCTTGCGCAAGAGCCTCATGCGCGATGAACTTGCGATTTCCACCCGATTCCTCCCTTTGGCCTTGGCGCGATAAAGAGACTCTGTCGGCGGCTGCAATCACCTGGTCGACTTCACGATTTCGGACGCCCGGCTCAGCCACTCCGATGCTGACCGTCACCGACAAACCTTGCACTCCTTGCTGTAGGGGGGATTTTTGGACGGATGAACTACGACGCTTCCTGCCCTTGGGCTGCCTGCGATCAGGCTCTTCGCGCGGCGTCAGCCGGCGTTCCTGAAGGCGCACACGAAACACCGACCCGGCAATCGCTTCGCGCAGCAGTTCCAGATGCTCCTGGATATCCGTCACCGATTTCTCCGGAAAGACAATGGCAAACTCTTCGCCTCCGCAGCGGAATGCCTTGCCCCCTCCGGTGACCCGCGCCAATTGGCCCGCCACCATGCGCAAAACTTCATCGCCAGTCTCGTGACCATAGGTGTCGTTGAATTGTTTGAAGTGGTCTACATCGACGATCGCCAAGGCATAGTGACCCTCAAGTGCGGCCACAGCCTCGTTGAAAGCGCGGCGGGCGGGGAGCGTCGTCAACTCGTCGTGATAGGCCATCGAATAGGATGTCTCTACCATCGCGACCAGAAGAAACAAGCCAGCCGTGGCCATATACCCCGTGGGCACACGCCCGATTCCGCCGAAATGAAATGCAAGGAACAGCGCCGTCGCAGACCAGAAGAATCCGATCTCCACCGGCTTTCGCGTAAGCAGGGCACGTACTAAAAGGACGACACCAGCAATGCCGAAAACGAGAAGACTGAGCCGAGGGATCGGCGTCCATCCAAACCATTGCGAGTGAACCACCGCGCCCGCCAATGGATGGGTTGCTGCGGGCTGCCCCGGACGACATAACGCTGCAACCGCGACAGACTGAACAAAGATCGCAATTAGGCGCGGACCTGCAACCGAAATCCCAACTCCGCGCTCCCGCAAGAAAGCCAGGACCAACAGATTCAGGGGGAGAAGAAACGAGATGACCTCAAAGGCCACTCGTCCCGGCCCGAGGTGCGGCAGCCTTGGCCCTGAAAAGAACTGCAAGGCTCTTCCTGCCAGCAGCAACGTAAGAAGCGCAAACAGAACCCGCCCGGAGTGGAAGCGCCAGGCCAGCAGGCCACCCATGGCGAGAACCGCATAATAATAAAGATCAACTGCCGAGGCCGGAACGGTCAGTAGCACGCCGCTGAAAATCACACCTGCCGCAAGCAGCAGCAGGCCCCCTGGTACCAGCAGGAATTTCAGCGTGCCTTCCCTCCACCAATCCAATTACGCTCCCTCTCCAGGCAGAAATGTCTTTGGGAGGAATTATGCGCGGCCTGGAGTTGGATACTGTTGGCATCCGGGGTTCGCCCTTTGCGGTCGAACTGTAAGGCGTTCGGCGGACAGTGTTGTTGCGACCTTTTGTGCGAAGACTCCCATTCGGCGATGCCACTTCGGTTCCATCCTTGGCTCCTCTCCCTATTCCGGACAGTGAGACCTTCGTGCGCCACGGCTTCTCGTTCAAAGTTTCAACGAGTCTTTAGAATCGACAGTCGTGGATTAGAGGAATTTTATGAGAGTTCTGCTCGCAGAAGATGACGCCGCGCTTGCCAGTTTCGTGCAAAAGGGCCTTGAATCCGAACATTATGCTGTGGACGTCTCCTCCGAGGGGGATCAGGCGAGGGCTTTGGCAACCGAAATCGACTATGACCTTGTCGTGCTCGACCTGAATCTTCCGAAATTGGATGGAATTGTAATTCTGCGGCATGTGCGGACAAAGAAGAGCACCATGCCCATTCTGGTGCTGTCTGCTCGAAACAAGGTGGAGGACCGCGTCCAGTGTCTTGACCTCGGGGCCGACGACTACCTGATCAAGCCCTTCTCCTTCACCGAACTGTCGGCGCGAATTCGGGCCCTGCTGCGCCGCAGTCATTTGCCGGCGGCCTCGGTTCTGCAGCTCGAGGATCTGCGCCTGGACCGCGTGGAACGGAGAGTTGAGCGGGCAGGACGTCGCATCGAGCTCACGGCGAAGGAATTCGCTCTGCTCGAGTACCTGATGCGTAATTCGGGCAGGCGGATCACCCGAACCATGATTATTGAGCACGTGTGGAACCTGTCCTTCGATACAGCCACAAATGTGGTGGATGTGTACATCAACTACTTGAGGCGCAAAGTTGATGACGGGTTCGCCCGCCGTTTGATCCACACGATTCGAGGCGTGGGCTACGAATTGAGCGCCAGCCCTGAGGTATACGCGTGAGAACCGGAACACAAGCTCCCTCAAAGCTTCTCGCCAAACCACAAACCCGGGGCAGATCATTGTCACCGTTGTTCCATTCTCTGAATCAACCTCTCACCAGCATTCACATTGCGCTTGAACTTTGCCTCATGCAGCGGCTTCAGGGCAGCGAGTATCGGGAATGTCTGGAGAAAGCGCTCGAACAGTCGGAGAGGCTGACAAGTCTGGTGTCGAGAATACAAGAGCTCGTCGAAGCCGGATCCTGACCGCGCGCGGCGATCGGCCACTGGCGGAGGTCGGCGGACTAGTTTTCCACATGAGCTAACTTTTCCTATTTTGAGGGCCACACCCCAACTGGGAACAAATTGCCGAAACTAGAAAATCCTAATCTTGCACTAATCGCCTTTTAATGCGTTGAGCCTGAAATGAAGGTCATGCCAAGCGCAGCAGTACTCTCCCCGCCGACCGGCGGCGTGCTCATTGCGAGTTCCAACACCTCGTGGCGTGAGCAGGTTCTTAACAGCCTTCCCCGCTCCGGTGGTCCCGTGCACCAGGTCTGGGGCGGCGCGGATGCCCTGGTCAAGCTGGAAACCGGGAACTGGCAGATCCTGTTTCTCGATCGCCGTCTGCCCGATCTCGATGCTGAGGAATTGCTCGAAATCATTCGCCGGCGGTTTCCGGGAATTGAGGTCGTGCTGCTGGATTCACACGCCAGTACGCCGCTTGCTTTTTCTTCCAGTCCGGCCAGTAGAACAACGCTTCGCGGGGACACAATTTCGTCGCTGGCGCTGGTTCCTGACAAGCAAGCATGGAATGCCCCCTGCGCGATGAATCGAGCACGGGAGTGCGAGCCTTTGCCCGGCATGGTTGGGTCCGCTCCGTCGATGCAGCAGCTCTACCGCCTTACGAGACGGGTGGCGGGGCGGCGCACGACCGTCCTGATTGTCGGCGCAACCGGCACCGGCAAAGAATTGGTGGCTCGAGCGCTGCACCAGCTCAGTCCGCGCTCGGCACGCCCATTCGTAACTGTCAACTGCGCGGCGATTCCCGAATCGCTGCTCGAATCGGAATTGTTTGGTTACACGCGCGGCGCCTTCACAGGAGCTGTCCAGTCCCATGTCGGGCGAATCCAGTCAGCCCAGGGCGGCACACTATTCCTGGATGAGATCGGGGAGTTGCCCTTGAGTTTGCAGGCCAAGATGCTGCGATTCCTGGAGCAAAAGGAGGTTCAGCGCCTGGGTAGTACGACGGTGGACCGGGTAGACGTACGCATCCTCGCGGCTACCAATGCAGACCTGGAACTTCTGGTGGCAAACGGAAAATTCCGCGAGGACCTCCTTTACCGGCTGTCGGCATTCCCGCTCTCCATACCGCCACTCTGCGAACGGGTCGAGGACATTGTCATGCTTGCAGACTATTTTCTGGCGCTCGAAGCCGCGGCCGAAAGCCGCATCGCGCTGCAGATTACGGCGGCGGCGGCGCGGCGGCTGCAGGTTCACCACTGGAGGGGCAACGTTCGCGAGCTCCAGCACGTCCTGGAACGAGCGTCAATCCTGGCAGAGGGAAACGACTGGATCGAGCCGGAGCACTTGTTCTTCGCGAGTCCCTACTCAAGGAAAGTGGTAACCGAGCATGCTTTCTCACGCGAAACTGTCTGATCACGCGTCGGCCGTAAGATCGCAGCCGCTCCCCATGACTGGTGTGTTCTCAACTGCACCCGGCCAACCCGCCTTGCAGCGCGAAGGCTCCGAATCTGCCGCGGTCGATCTGGCACATGCATTCTCTACGTTTAGCGAAGCTGCAGACCTACTGCAACGTTCGTACGGACAGCTGCAGATACAAGTCGCAGGCCTTCGCCATGAACTCGAGGAAACCAACCGCGATCTCGTCCGCAGCCTGGAAGAGAACGACAGCATGCGGAAGCATCTCCACTCAATCCTCAAGGGCTTGCCCTGCGGTGTTTTGGCGTGCGATGACGGATCGGTTTCGATCGCGAATCCCGAAGCGCTTCGCCTCATGGGGTGGGACGCGTCTCGTGATCTGCGGGACCTACGCTCCATTCCGGATCACTGGTGTGCCGTGTTGGGATACGCACAGCGTAAAGGCGGTGAAGTCGAGTACGCATCCGTCCTGCCTTCCGGGGAGCTGATCTGGATGGTAATTCGTCACGCCTTGGTCGAGAGGAGCGGCGACCACACCAGCTCCATATTTATTTTCCGCGACATCGGCGAACAGAAGCGGCTGGCGCAGGAGCGCGAAAAACTGCGCCGGGAGCAGGCCCTCGCCGATGTTTCGAGGGTCCTGGCCCACGAGATCCGAAATCCCCTGGCCAGTCTTGAGCTGTTCGCCGGACTGCTGGCGGAAACCGAGCAGCGCGACGAAAACCGGGAGTGGATCGAGCACATCCAGGCGGGCCTGCGCACGCTGGGCGCGACCGTCAATAATGTTCTCAATCTACATACAGGCTCGCCCGCGGACCCCTTGCCGATCGACTCGGGAGAGCTATTGCACTGGGCGGAAGAGTTTCTCCGTCCTCTCGCCCGGCAATCCGGCGTTTTTCTTGAAATCCGGAACGAGCTGCGCGGCGTCGAATTGCGGGCCGACCGGCATTCCCTGGAGCAGGTAGTCCTGAACCTGGCGCTGAACGCGTTTCGGGTCATGCCCGGTGGCGGGTGGTTTCGTCTTTCAGGGCGCCTTGCTTGCGGCCAGACGGGCCCGGTGGTTGAGATCTTAGCCGCCGATACCGGATCAGGTTTGCCTCTCGCCGATCTGACGCGGATTTTCGATCCGGGCTTCACCACCCGGCCCGGCAGCCCGGGGCTGGGGCTGGCGGTGTGCAGAAAAATCGTCGAACAACATGGCGGAACAATTTCCGCGAGCCATCGCCCGTCGGGCGGTGCCCTCTTTCGGATGACCTTCCCGATGAACGGAGTGTCGCAATGAACCGAGTGCTTGTCGTCGATGATGAAATCGGCATGCGGGCCGCGCTCGAAGCGCGCTTTCAGCGGAGAGGGTGGCGCGTCGAAACCGCGGCGGGCGCTTCGGAGGCGATCGAGAAATTCCGCCGTGGCCAGCACTCCCTTGTGATAACCGACATTCGCATGCCGGATGGAGACGGCTTTGCCGTCATGCGCGAGGTGAGGAGCGTGGCGCCCCGAACCGCGGTAATTCTGCTGACCGCCTTTGGGAATGTGCCCGACGCGGTCGCTGCCATGAAGAGTGGCGCTTGCGACTACCTGATCAAGCCGGTTTCTTTTGAACAACTGGAGGCTGCGGCTGAGCGCATCGTGGCTATCTCCCAGGCCCCTTCGGAAGAGGATGCGATCATCGGACATTCCCCGGCGTGGCGGCGCACCGTGGCACAGGCGCATCAGGTGGCCGCGACCGATGCGGACATCCTGATGGAAGCCGAGAGCGGCACCGGCAAAGAACTCTTGGCCAAACTCATTCATCGCATGAGCCCCCGCCGCGATCGTCCTTTTGTGGCGGTCAATTGTGCGGCGTTCCCGGAAACGCTGCTCGAGAGTGAACTGTTCGGCTACGCCAAAGGCGCTTTCACCGGAGCGATCGGAGCCAAGCCAGGAAAATTCGAAATGGCGAACCAGGGCACGCTCCTGCTCGATGAGGTGGGCGAGATGCCGCTCACGCTGCAACCCAAGCTGCTGCGGGCGCTGCAGGAGCGCGAGTTCTATCCCCGGCGGGGCACGCGCACCGTGCGAGTTGATATCCGCATGATCTCGACCACCAATCGCTCCTTGCAGGCAAGGTGACCGAGGGCAGTTTCCGCGGCCGATCTCTATTACCGGCTCAACGTCATTCCGCTCACTCTCCCACCTCTGCGGGAAAGACCTGAGGATGTTCTGGAACTGGCCTGCCATTTCGCCGGCCGGTATGCGCCGTCGAGCCGACCGCTCTGCCTCGACGCTCGGAATTTGTGGCTGGCTGCCGAGCAGCCCTGGCCGGGAAATGTCCGGCGAACTAGCTAACTTCATACGGCGCGCCGTCGCGCTCTGCCCGCTGGGGAGAAATTGGCCTGGAAGCCTTCGCCCACGGGAAGAATCCGCCCGCGCGACCGCCCCGCGCCCCGGAGTGGAAGGCGGGTTTGTCGCTGGGGGAAATGGAGCGGCAGGCTTTTTCGAGGTCACGCTCGACGCAACCGGCGGCAACCGCGCGCGGGCAGCAGAGATGCTGGGCGTGAGCCTGCGCACGGTGCGCAACAAGGTCCGCGAGTTTGGACTGCCCCCGCGCGGCAATTACCGGACCGGTTATCGGAGTAACAACGAGACAACTTATGTCCATGAGTGACACCAGCATGAGTGAGGCAATTGAGTCAAGCCAGCATGATTGAAACTCCGCTCATGCGGGGACTGGAGCGCGTGCTCGACCAGAGCGCCTTCCGCCGACCAGGTCCTCTCCACCAACCTGGCCAACATCGATACTCCGGGATATCGCACGCGCGACATGCGCAGCTTTGCCGGCGAAATCGATCAGGCCATGGCGGGAGACGGGCTCGGAAGGCGCATCCGCGAACGCTGAGTTTGCGTCCCTGAGCCCCGTGGCCTATGAAGTGCAGCGGCCTGAACGAGCGGCCCGACGGCAACAACGTCGAGCTGGAACGCGAAGCCTGCTGCTGGCCCAGAACCAGTTCGCTTCGAGGTAGCGGAGTTAGTCATCAAGGCCGAATTTCGCCGCCTTTCGAGCGCGATCAACGGAGGGAAATGACGTCATGAATCTGTTTCGGAATGCTGGAACTGAGCGGCTACGGCGCTGGGCGCCGAACGCCAGCGTGCCGAAGTGGTAACCAGCAAACATGGCCAACGCGCGAAACCACCCGTACTCCGGAGGCGGCCCGTACCGGCGGCAAGCTGGTCGTATTCCGCAGTCGCAGCCGCGGCAGTTTCCGCATTTTCGCTCGCGCTCGGAGGTCTGACAGCGAGATGCCGGCCGCCGTGCGGGTCCGCGCCGCCGGTGGTCAACGACGCGCGCCCGGCGGTCCGCGCTTCGAGCCGGGACATCCTGACGCCAATGCGCAAGGTTATGTCTCTTATCCGGCAGGTCAATCCGAGTGGAGGAGATGACGGACCTGCTCGACGCGGTGCGCGCCTACGAGTTGAACGCGTCGGCCGTGCAGGCGACAAAAACCATGATTCAACAGTCGCTCGACATGATGCGTTAGCCGCACGTGAGGAAACCGACATGAACAACACGATCTCTTCCATACGCATTCTGCCCGCCGACAGTGACCGCTCCCGGAGCTGCCGGAGCCCGGCCGCCTCGACGCAGCGGAGAAGGAGAATTTCTGGTCTACGCTGCGCAGTCATGGATGCGCGTCGGAGCAGCTGCAGGGTGCGGCCGAAGGCAAAGTCGCAGAGTGCTCAGCGGCCAGGGTATGCGACGTGCACAGCGCCATGATCGCGGTCGAGAAGGCCGACCTTTCGTTTCAGCTGATGATGCAGGTGCGCAACAAGATCGTGCAGGCCTACCAGCAGATTCGAGCATGCAGTTCTGAGCGCGCGAGTCGGAGTAGAGTTGGAAGCAAGCGAACCATTGGGCAAGAGTGGCTGGGCCAGCTGGAGAACTTTATTGGCAACTTGAGCCGTTCGCAGACGGCTGCTGCTGATTGGTGGCGCCGTGGCCGTGGCTGTCACCCTATGGTTTTTCGTGGCCTGATTTCGAAACCCAAAATGGCGACATTGTACACCGGGCTTGCGTCCGGCCGACGCCCAGTCTTTAGCCGGTCGCCTTGCCGCCAAGAATATTGCCTATGAGATTGTCGCCCGATGGCGAGCAGCGTGCTGGTTCCCGCCGACAAGCTGGATGTTAGCCGTCTGGAAACGGCTTCGCAGGGACTACCCCGGAATGCCCGCCTGGGCTTCGAACTGTTCGACACGCCCAACTGGGCAGGCAGCGACTTCAGCGAGAAGGTGAATTTTCAACGGGCCCTCGAAGGCGAGCTGGAGCGAACGCTGCAGACGCTGAGCGAGGTCGAAGCCGTGCGCGTCCACCTGGTGATGCCGCAGGAGTCGCTCTTCACCGAGCAGGAGCACGAGGCCAAGGCCGCGGTAATCGTGAAGACGCATGGCGGACGATTGTCGGAGCAGGCTCAGCTGGCCATTCCCCAACTGGTGGCAAGCGCCGTGGACCGTCTGCGGCCCGATAACGTCACTGTCGTCGATGCAGAAAGCAATACACCGCTGATCCGTCCGCATGGCGCGCGTGGCGTCGGAGCCTACGACATGGACGACGGAATGGCCAAGAACATCGTACGAACTCTCGAACCGGTCGTGGGCGCGGACCACGTGCGCGCCAGCGTTCACGTGGAATATGACCTGAGCACCAGCGAAGATACCCAGGAGACCTATGATCCCAAATCCCCGGTAGCCGTCGCGGTGCAGCGTTCGGAAGAGAACATGGGCGGCGCCGCGCCTGCGGGCATTCCGGGAACTGCCAGCAACGTTCCCGGCTCAGCAGGAGGCGTAGCCGCCAGCGTTGTGAGCTCCGAATCGGAGAAACAGTCTTCGCGCTCCGAAAGCTCAACCTACGCGGTCAGCAAAAACGTGCGGCGGACGGTGCAGCCCTCGGGACGAATCCGGCGCATCGCGGCGGCAGTGTTAGTCGATGATGCCACCGAGTCCAGCGAACAAGCGGGCAAGAGGACGACCACCCGGCGCAAACGCACTGCCGAGGAACTGAAGGAGATCGAACAGCTGGCCCGGGCCGCGATCGGAATCGACGCCGAGCGTGGCGATCTGCTGGCGGTGGAGAATCTCTCATTCCAGGAGCTGCCGGTGGAAAAGCCCCAACCTCCAACCCCGCTTGAGCGCGGAACCCGAGTCGTGCAGCAATGGTCGGGGATACTGCGCTACGCGGGCATCGGCCTCCTGTTTCTGATTGTGTATTTCCTGATTCTGCGACCCATCAAGAAGCAGACCCTGGCAAGCTTGCGAGCCTTGCCTGCCAGGCAGAGCAAGGCGGGCAAAGAACTCGTGGGAGACGCCATTGGCACACCTGGCAGCGCGACCACGCTTGAGGCAGGCGGACTTCCCCAGAGTCCGGAAGGCGCGAAGCGGGCCGCGCAGTTGAAACACCAGCTGGCGGAAAAGATCAAGGCGGAGCCGGCGGTGGCCAGCCGTCTGGTGCAGAGCTGGATCCGCGAGGATAAGGTGAGATGACGGCACACGCGGGTGGTGGCGGGGTGCGCAAAGCGGCCATTTTGATGGTGCTGCTGGGGGAAGAGTGCGCCAGCCACATTTATCACAATCTTCCCGAAAATGACCTGCAGCGGCTGACCCAGGAGATTGCCGACATGGAGCACGTTCCCTCCGAGAGCGCCCTGCAAACCCTGGAAGAGTACTATCAGCTCACTCTCACGCAGGACTATCTGGCGCATGGGGGCAGCGATTACGCGCGCAAGCTGCTGGTAAAGGCTTTCGGCGAAGATGGCGCGGAGAACCTTCTGGCCCAGGTGACTCTGGCGGCGGAGATGACCGCCAACCAGCTGAACTCGCTGCGGAAATCAGACCCCCAGCAACTGGCCCGGTTTCTGGAGAACGAACATCCGCAGACGATCGCGCTGATCCTGGCGCATCTTGACTCCAAACCTGCGTCTGCTCTGCTAATGCGCCTGCCGGAAGTTTTGCGGGCCGAAGTCATCAAGCGGCTGGCGCAACTCCGCCAGTTCTCCCCGGAGATGGCGCAGAAGGTCTCCGTAGTACTGCACAAGAAACTCGAGGCTCTAGGCGAGCAGAGCCGGCGCGCGTACGCCGGGTTCAAGGGCGTAGCCGACTTGTTGAACCATCTGGATCCTAATTCGACCAAGACGATTCTGGAGACCATAGAAAAAGAAGATCCCAAGCTGGCCATTAACATCCGCAACCTGATGTTTACCTTCGAAGACCTTATTGGTGTTCCCGAAAACGGCGTCCGGGAACTGCTGAGTCAGATCGACAAGAAGACTCTGGCCCTGGCACTGCGCGGAGCCTCTGATGAACTCAAGAACTTCATCTTCAAATCGATGTCTTCCCGCGCAGTGGAGATGCTGAAGGAGGATATGGAGGTACTCGGGCCGGTGCGCGGGAAAGAAGTTCAAAAGGCCCAGCAGGAAGCGGTGGCGGTCGCGCGCAAGCTGGAAGCAGAGGGCAAACTCGTGTTGGGAGCGGAGAGCGAAGATGAATACATCGTCTGATTCCGCGCGCACGCCAGCTTCGCGATCGGAGGTGTGTCCTTTTTCTTACGCCGAAGTTCCCACGCCGGGTCATTCCGCCCACGGAAGAACTGGCAAACCCGCCGCTGACATTGCCTGTGATTTCGCTGACTCCGGATCCCCAGCCACGGAAGAAGACGACGCCATCCTGCAACAGCGTCTGGCCTACGAAAAGGGAGTCCGGGAAGGAGAGACAAAAGCGCGCGCCGCGTTCGAGGGTCACATCGCCAACGAACGCTCTGCAGTCCGGAAGGCGGTCGAGACGTTCTCCACTCAGAACCAGGCATACTATCAGCGGGTCGAACTCGAAATCGTGCAGCTCGCGCTGAGCATCGCACGCAAGATTTTGCATCGCGAGGCGCTGATCGATCCTATGCTGCTCGCGGGGATCGTCCGGGTCGTCCTCAGCAAGATGCAGGCGGGAACGAAGGTCGCACTTCGTGTTCAAGGCAGCCGCGTAGCCGGGTGGCGCGAATTCTTCACCCATCACATGGAGGGACGCGACCTGCCGGAAGTGATTGAGGACCCCTCGCTTGAGCCGGACACTTGCACCATCGAAACTGCGCTGGGTATTACTGACCTGGGACTCGAGATCCAGTTGAAAGAAATCGAACGCGGCCTGCTGGACCTTCTAGCCCAACGTCCCCAGGCTGCACTGGCCCCAACGCCTGGCTCATGAGCTCTCCTTCCTTGTTGTCGCCGTTCTTCGCTCAGCTGGAGTCCTGCTCTGCGGTTCGCTGGCAGGGCAAGGTCACCCAGGTGATTGGACAGCTCCTGGAGTCGGAAGGACCGTTTTGTTCGGTTGGTGAGTTGTGCCACGTCGTCGACACCAATGATCGTGTGTTCCCGGGGGAAGTAATCGGGTTCCGTGGAACGACCGTGCTTTCGATGCCTCTTGCTCGTCCCGGCGGGATTCGCTACGGCGACCGGATCTTTGCCTGGGGAGCGCGTCCGACTCTGCGCGTAGGCGACGGCCTTCTCGGGCGGGTCATCGACGGGACTGGCGCGCCTCTCGACTCACTGGGCGCCTACCCCGGACGGCATTATCAAATTCTCGACGCGCAGGCTCCGCTCCCTCTCGAACGAGTGTCCATCCACGAACCCATCGGATGTGGAATCCGCGCGGTCGATGCCTTCCTCACCTGCGGCCGTGGACAACGCGTAGGCATTTTTGGGGGCAGCGGTGTCGGAAAGAGCACTCTCATTGGAATGATGGCCCGGAATACTAATGCCGACCTCACGGTGCTGGCATTGGTTGGAGAGCGCGGCCGCGAAGTACGCCACTTCCTGGAAGACGCACTGGGAGACGATGGCCGCAAGCGCTCGGTGGTCGTCGTGTCCACTTCGGACCAGTCTCCGTTGCTTCGCATTCGTGCCGCTCTCGCCGCCAACGCAGTCGCAGAGTATTTCTGTGCTCGAGGAAAGAACGTTCTTCTGGTGGTCGATTCACTGACTCGTCTGGCCATGGCCCAGCGTGAAATCGGTCTTGCGGCCGGAGAACCTCCGACTGCGAAAGGCTACACTCCCTCGGTCTTTGACATGATGGCGCGGCTGATCGAACGCGCGGGAAAGTTCGAGTCCGGCAGCATCACCGCCTTCTACACCGTGCTGATGGAAGGCGACGACCAGCAAGACCCCCTGGTCGATGGCGCACGCGCGTTGCTGGATGGACATATCATGCTGGACCGCCGTCTGGGCACACGCAACCACTATCCCCCGATTGCAATTCTCGACAGCATCAGCCGTCTCATGCCGATGGTGTGCTCTCCGGCTCATCTGAAAAAAGCCCAGGAACTTCGCAGTCTTCTGTCCAACTACGCGACCTCGGAAGACCTGATCCGGATCGGCGCTTACCAGAAGGGAGGCGATGCGGCGCTCGACCAGGCCATCGCCATCATGCCGGAGCTGAATCGCTTTCTGACTCAAGGTCCTGACGAAACCGCCCCCTTACAACAGACGGTTAGCCAGCTCTTGTCTTTGCCTACTTAATGCCATGCGATTTTACTTCTCGCTTGAGACCGTTTTGCGCTACCGGAAAAGCAGGGAACACGCCCAAGAGCTTCTGCTACAAGCTGCGAGTGAACGGGTCGCAGCTAAGCGCCGTGAAATTCAGCACTTCGACGATTACGTGGAAGCGCTCGAAAAGCAAAAACAGCTAGGCCTGCAATCGGGAGTCAGTTCTGCCGAGTTGCAGTTTGAGGAACTCCGCCACTTCAACCTCGGCATGTACCGCGGGGTCCTGAAGCAAGAAGAGGCCCGTCTCGACGTATTGCGCTGCCGGGAACTCGAAGCTCTCCTCCACGCTCGCCAGGAGCGCGAGGCTATCGAGGGACTGCGGAACCGTGAACTTCAAATCTATCGTCAGCGAGTCGCCCGACAGGAACAGTGCAGCTCAGACGATCAGTTCCTGCTGAGGCGCGCTTTCCTCCGTCGCAGCTAATCTTGCCGATCCCGGGGGCAACCTTTGCCCAGCCTTAGCCTCAATCGACCCACACACATTTTCGGTTCGACACCGACTTTCTTCGAACAGCTTAATTCACAACAACTTCTAACCTACCCCTGCGTGCGCACGAACCATGCGTTTGGCCGGACAGGTGCAGCATTGAGGCTTGCAAATGCTGGAGGAGTTTCCCGACTTTGCTTGAGCCAATCCACTCTGCGGTTGCACCGGCGAACATACAGTCACCCATGCCTTCTGCGTCTTCCTCAGGCGGCGGAACTTTCGCGGAGGCGCTGCAAAAGGCGACCGGAAGTACTTCGGACGTGGCCCAGCGGGGTTCGTCGAAGCCACAGGTTTCCGCGCGAGCGCAGTCCTCCCCAGACAAACCCGCAAAAGAGAAAGAGCCGGCCGCCGCGAACGATGGGCAGACTACGCCAGCCGCGGTCCTCAGTCTGACCAGTCCCGTAATCGTCCCCAGTCTGTCTCCCCAATCGACTGAAATGGTCGCAACCCAAGCCGTCGGCGCCGCAACCACCGACGATCCCGCCATTGCGGTTCTGGCGAAAGTCAATACAAGAGGAAATGCCGCCGTTCTTCGCACGGCTGCGTTCTTGTCTCCTGCTGTACAGACACCCAGCGCAAACGGGCAGGCCGCAAAAGCTGACCCTGTGCCAGAGAATGAAGTATCTCCCAAGGAAGTGAAGACCGCCGAGAAGTTCGTCACGGACGCCGGACAGAGCCCCGCGATCGGCGCAAAAAACATAGTGCCAGCAGAAACTTCACAGCTCGAGAATGAATTGCCAATCAGCGCAACGACAAACATTTCACCCGTCCCCCGCGAGCCGCAGTCTGTATCAAGCGTGGCAACGGCTGCATCCAGTCAAAAAATCTCCACACCGGACCCTTCACAAGAACTTGCTGGCGATTCGGCCTCCGGCAAGGCACCCGATCCGCGCATGAAGACCGAAGCATTGACAAGGTCGCCCGAGGCGAAGACTCCCGACGAGAGTTCCGAGATTACTCCCGCTACGACCAAGGTCGCCGACGAGGAAGATGCCAAGAAGGCTGTGCTCGAAACTGTCGCAGCCGATGTTGCGCCACCGTCTCAACAAACGAAAGAGACCGTGGCCAACGGCGCAAGCCTCCAACTGGCGGATCCAACAAACAAAAAGTCGGCGGATAAGGCAGGTACGTCGTTTGCCCCGCCACCCGGAAACGGTCCAGCCATCGGTAACGATTCTGGGGGTGCCCCTCCGGCGGTCAGTAAGATCCCGACAAAGCATGGCAACGAAACGCCACCAGCATCCGCCTCGAAATCAGAGTCCCCAAGTGCCGACGACGCAACTGGCACCGTCGGGATCGACGCGAGCGCGAAGCACGCAACCGTGGCGAATTCCGCAGCTGCCTCCACATCGAACCCCACCGACAATGTGACGGCACACAATTATGTTGCGCCGCAGGCCGGGTTGGTGGAGAAAACAAACACTGCCAGTACGGAGCCGGCCACTCATCCTGCGAGCCCTTCTCCGCGCCTGCCCGCCGACAACCCGCGATCCGACCTCCCGCCCACGGGCGGGGTCCAGTCAGCACGGTTGCTGGACAAGCTCGGACAGACCGAGATGCATATCGGCCTGCGTACCACGGCGTTCGGAACCGTTGAGGTCCATACGGTAGTCCGCGAAAGCCAGGTCGGACTAACCATCTCCAGCGAGAAGGGCGATTTGCGCTCGCTGCTGTCGGCCGAGATTCCGGAACTGCAAACTTCGTTGCGCCAGCACAACCTCCGTCTCGACGAGGTAAAGATGCTGCAGCCGAATGTCTCTTCCGGCGGTGAATCTTTCTCCCAAGGCCAGTCGCAACAGCGTTTCTCTCGCTCACCACTCGCCCATAACTCGGCCGCACCGTCTCAGCTCGAAGAACAGCCTGCTGAGATGAACCTCGCGCTCCCGATCGCATCGTCGGCGCGATCAGGGCTGAACATTCATGCGTGAACAAACTTCAGGAGGTCTTATATGAACGTAATGGCCGCCGCACCAGCCGGAGCCGCTGCGGATCCTTCCGGATCGACAGCTTCGACTCCCGGACAAGTAATGAGTGACACTTTTCTTCAGCTTCTCGTGGCCCAACTGAAAAGCCAGAGTCCACTCGACCCTGTAGATCCCAATCAATTCATAGGCCAACTCGCGCAATTCAACGAGCTGAGCGAGGTCGTTCGCATCCGAGAAATGCTGGAGCAGGTTACTTCGAGCAGTTCAGTTCAAGGAGGACAATAATGCCAGGTTTTTCCATACCCTTATCCGGGTTGACAGCCAGTTCGCAATCGTTGTCGGCCATCGCCAACAACCTCGCCAATCTCAATACCGTCGGCTACAAGGACACGCGCGTGCAGTTTCGCGACCTGTTCTACCAGACCATCGGCTCAAACGGCTCCGGCGACCCCATCGAACTGGGCGCGGGAACCGCGGTGAGCGCCATGCCATCCGACTTTACCCAAGGCAGCCTGGATTCCAGCGGTGTGGCCACCGACGTGGCCATCAATAATGACGGATTCTTTATCGTGCAAAAGAACGGCGTGGTTAACTACACTCGCGCCGGTAATTTCAGTGTCGATCAGACCAACGAACTGGTCACTCCGGAAGGACAGCAGGTCATGGGATACCCCGCGGTGAATGGTGCTGTCGATACTGGCCAGGGGCTCACCGCACTCACTCTCGGCGCCGGCACGATCAGTCCTCCTGCGGCAACGGCGAATATGCAGATCCGCACCAATCTGGATGCCCGCGCCGGGGTGGGCGACACATTCCCCGCGACCATTGCCGTCTACGATTCTCTGGGAGCCAGCCATATCCTGACGTTCACGTTCACCAAGACCGGATCGAACGCGTGGAACTACTCGATCGCTATTCCAGCGGCAGATGTCGGCAGCACGGGCAACCCTACCGTCATCAAGAGCGGCAGCTTGCAGTTTGATAGCAACGGGAATCTAACTGTTCCAGCAGCGGACGTTTCGGGCATCAACGTAACCGGGCTGGCAGACGGAGCCTCGAATCTATCCTTGACCTGGAAGCTTTACGAGGGCACCAATGGCGTGCTCAGCCAGGTGGCGGCGTCGAGCAGCACCTCTTCCACGCAGCAGGACGGAAGCAGCAGTGGAACTCTCTCAAAGTTTGCCATCGGCTCGGACGGCACGGTGACGGGCACCTTCAGCAACGGTAAGACTGCGGTGCTCGGGCAGGTAGTGCTGGCCACGTTCGCTAACGTTCAGGGCTTGCTGCGGAATGGCACTAACGACTTTAGTGCAACTCTGGCCTCAGGCCAAGCCGTTGTCGGCGCTCCGGGCACAGGCGGCAGGGGCACGCTATCGGGTGGAGCACTGGAACTCTCAAACGTCGACATCGCCAAGGAGTTCGCCGCGCTCATCGTCGCACAACGGGGATTCCAGGCCAACGCGCGTGTGGTCACGACGTTCGACGAAGTTACACAGGACACGATCAATCTGAAGCGGTAGTGAAAGCTCTGCGCGCTGTCCTCACCGGACGGAAATCACGGTGAGGACGGCCTATGTAAGAACATCTTAATGAGAAGTCTCTAGCCCTGCGGCGCGCGGCCAAGGGTTCGCAACCATTCCCGCTCCCCGCAAGACCAGCTACGGTGCTGCCTGGAAAGCATTTGGAAGCTAGTCGATTCGGATTCTAGGCACACAGACGCTCATTCCATATCTCGGCACTGCAATTGCTTTCTTGAATGCGTGCCGGATCCCGATCCCATCAAGGCTACTCCTGTCCGCTTCAAGACCTGGAAGCTCATCTTCGCGGGAGTGCTGGCAACTGCCACCATTCTGGTCGGGTGGCTGACCGTTCGCTCCGCCAGGAGTGCGCCGCCCGAGGAGTCTCCGCAGCTGAGATCCGTGCTGCATCTCGACACCTTCGTTCTCAACCTAGCGGACTCGAAAGCATTTTTGCGAGTAGGAATCGACTTGAATCTGGTTCGAGCAGCAAAGAGTGAACCCGGCCAGGCAGACACCTCGGTCGCGCTGATTCGCGACACGATCATCGGCGTGCTGGTGTCGGCAAAAGCGGACGAACTCCTGACTCCCGAGGGGAAATCCCAACTCAAGAATCAGCTGGTGCAGGCGCTCCGGCAGCGGGTGCCGGAGCTCGGCGTGGAAGAGGTGTATTTCACGGAGTTCCTGATCCAGAGATAAGCAATGCCGGAAACGTCTGTCAACGGAGTAGAGCCATCGGCGAATCCAGTGCCCGACCGCTGGCGGTACGCCCTGGATTTGGCCTGCCAGCTGACGGTTGACATTTCGCTGCCTGGCTTCAAGGTGGTTGATCTTCTGGCCCTGCGTCCGCAATCCATCGTGCGCGCGAACTGGCAGGTGGGCGCCGACGTTCCGCTGCGCGTGAACGGACAACTCATCGCGTGGGCCGAATTTGAGGTAGTGGGAAGCCGCCTGGCGGTACGCATCACGGAACTGGCATGACGGAAATACAGGAGAGGTAGAGGGTATGAGTTTTGATTCAGTCCGCAACGTCACTCACATCGCTGGCCGATGGCTGGCCGCTTTGACGAAACACTCGCTCTGGCCCAGGCGCCGCATTCGTCATCTGCAGCTGTGCGAGACCATTCCGCTGGGCGAACACCGGTTCGTCGCCGTCATTCGTTATGAACAGCAGCGATTTCTGGTCGGCGGGACGGGCAACGCGATTGCCTTGCTGGCCCAACTGCCCGGGAACGCGGGGCAAACCGGCAGGTCTCGAGGAGCGACGAGAAAATGCGCACGCGCATCCGCCTCCTGCTGATCGCGGCCACGCTGTTGCTCGGACCCGGTCTGTGCTGGGCGAGCAACCCGCGCCCGAAACAAGCAGCCGGATTGCCGTGGGCGGGCTTGGGCGGCGCGCACGGGTCCGCGCCTTGGAACATCGTTGTCCTTCTCACTCTGCTCACGCTGCTGCCCGCACTGCTTCTGTCCGTGACTCCGTTCGTCCGCCTGCTCGTGGTCTTTCACTTTTTGCGGCAGGCGTTGGGCACGCAGAGCACGCCCAGCAATCAGACGCTGATCGGACTTGCCCTGATCCTCACCTACTTCCTCATGCAGCCGGTGGGCACGGCTGTTCTCCAGACTGCGATCGAGCCTCTGGAGAAGAGCCAGGTCGACGCCCTTGAGGCCGTCGAGCTGGATCGGGTCCGCTGCGCCACTTCATGTTGAAGTTCACCCGTGAAAAAGACTTGGCACTATTTCTCGATCTGGCGAAGGAACCGCGGCCGGCGCGGCCCGGACGACATTCCGATGCGTGTCGTCATGCCCGCGTACATCATTTCCGAGTTGAAGGCCGGTTTCCAGATCGGCGCGGCGTTGTTTCTTCCTTTTCTGGTCATCGATCTTGTGGTCGCTGCCATCACCACGTCGATCGGCATGCTGCAGTTGCCTCCCGTCGTGATCTCGACGCCCCTGAAGCTTCTGCTGTTTGTGATGGTTGACGGGTGGAATCTGCTGGTGGGTTCGGTGATGAAGAGTTTTGCCTGAAGGAGAAATATGACGGCGGAACAGGTAGTCGAGCTGGCAAGAAGAACGTTGGAGATGGCGTTATGGCTGGGCGCACCACTGTTGCTTATCGCCACGGCTGTGAGCCTGCTGATCAACATCGTGCAGGTGCTGACGTCATTGCAGGAGACCACGATTTCGACCGTGCCCCGGCTGGCAGCGGTGGCGATTGCGGCGATTCTGATGATGCCCTGGATGGTGAGGCGCATGGCGATGTTCACCGTCCAGCTCTTTTCGGACTTTCGTCCTTATCTGCATTAGCCGCACCAAGGATGCCGCAATGAACTGGGATATCGAACGAACGCTGGCCGCCGCGGTCTTCACGGGCACGCGGATTTCGGGACTCCTCATCTTTGCGCCTTTCTTGGGCAGTTCCTCGATACCCATGCGGGTGAAGGCCGGACTGGCAGTCGCGCTCACCTTCTTGCTCTACCCGGTGTGTGGACCGGCTCGCATCAGTCTTTCCGAGCTGAGCTGGGGCCGGGTCATGGTGAGCGAGGCGGTCGTCGGGCTGGTGATGGGTTTGTCGGTCCAGTTCATCTTCGACGCGGCACAAGTGGCGGGCCAACTCCTGGGGATCCAGATGGGATACTCGCTGGTCAACATCCTTGATCCGCAAACCCAGGTCGACACACCGGTGCTTTCGACTTTCTTCCAATTGGTCGCTCTGCTGATCTTTCTGAGTCTCAACGTGCACCACTGGCTGTTTCGCGGCATCGTTGCCAGCTTTACTTACCTGCCCGCCGGCACCGCTGCGGCCGGTTTGCCGATGGTCGCCCAGCTTCTTCACATGGCGGGAGGGATCTGGCTGGCGGCGGTGCAGATCGCAGCGCCCGCGTTGTTGGCCACGATGATGGCGGACGCCGTTCTGGGCTTCTTGGGCAAAGCTTCCCCGCAGCTACCGGTGCTTTTCCTGGGACTTTCCGTTAAGAGCGTTCTGGGCCTGCTGGTCCTGTGCAGTGGCGTCGTGCTCTGGCCGCAAAAGTTCGAACAGAGTTTTGCCGGCGCGATTGCCCACGGCGAGCAGTTGCTCCATCTGGCGAGGTGAGGACGGAACTTGGCACGCGACAACAAGACCGAGAAGCCGACCCCGCGGCGGCGGCAGAAAGCGCGTGAAAAAGGACAGGTAGCGCGCAGCCGCGACCTGGCTGCCGGAGCCGCCACCATGGGGGGCGTGCTTGCGCTCGCATCGCAGGTGCCGGGCTTTGCCGGACATTGGCGGGAGATGCTGCGTTCCAGCCTGGAACAGGGCACATCGTCGGAACTGCGAATCGATAATGCTCTTCCGGCATGGAGCAGCCTGGCCCCCTTTCGCGGTTTGCTCCTTGCGATCGGGCTTACCTGGGTGCTGGCCACGGCGGGCGCACTCGCTCAAGGGGGGCTCGTCTTCGCTCCCTCCGCACTCGCGCCCAGCGGCTCGCGCCTGAGCCCGGCCTCGCGGGTGCAGCAGTTGTTCTCTCTTTCGGCCGTCAGCCGCCTGCTGAAGTCGCTGTTGCCGGTCGCTGTGATTCTCTATTTCGCCATCTCCATCCTTCAGCGTGACTGGCGCGCCATCCTGGCACTGCAGAGCTACGGCATTTCGAACCTGATGCGTTTCCTGCTCGGGCACTTCTTTGAAGTGGCGTGGAAGTCTGCGCTGGTGCTGCTGGTCTGGTCGGGAGCGGATTACCTGTTCGAGCGCCGCCGCATCGAGGGTGAGTTGCGCATGAGCCGGCAGGAACTGCTGGATGAATTCAAGGAAACGGAAGGCCATCCGGCTGTGAAGGCGCGGATCCGGCGTTTGCAAAGACAAGTGCGCCGCCGCCGCATGCTGGAGGACGTCAAGAAGGCCGCAGTTGTGGTTACCAACCCCAGCGAGTTTGCCGTGGCGCTCGAATTTCATCAGCCCATGAGCGCTCCCATCGTCGTCGCCAAGGGACGAAACCATCTCGCCGTCGAGATCAAGAATGCCGCCCGCTGGCACGGCATTCCCATGGTTGAAAACCCACCCTTGGCCCACGCGCTTTATCGCGCCACGGAAGTCGGCCGCTCGATTCCGCCCAAGCTGTACACCGTCGTGGCCGAAGTTCTGGCCGCGATTTACCGCGCCCAAGCTCACGAAGCCCGGCGCGGCAGAGGACGGGGCTAAAGCATGGCTGCGAACCTCAAGGCTTTGCCAGTCGCTCCTCAAAGCGGGTCGAGGTCTTTGGCTGAGTGGATTGTCCCGGTCGCGGCCGTAAGCCTCATCTTCGTGATGCTGGTTCCGATGCCGTCGCTGCTGCTCGATCTGCTGCTGGCACTCAGCCTGACGGCAGCAGTCATCGTTCTTCTTTCCGCGATACAGATTCTGCGTCCGGCACAATTTTCGGTTTTTCCCAGCCTGCTCCTGCTGCTCACGCTGTTCCGGCTGTCGTTGAATCTGGCCTCGAGCCGCCGCATTCTTCTGCATGGCAATGAAGGGGCGGGAGCTGCCGGCCGCGTCATCGAAGCTTTCGGTCAGTTTGTGGTGGGCGGGAACTACGTGGTTGGATTTGTACTCTTCGTTGCGCTCATCGCCATCCAGTACATCGTGGTCAGCCACGGTGCAGTCCGCACCGCCGAGGTCACGGCACGCTTTACTCTCGATGCTCTGCCCGGTAAGCAGATGGCCATCGACGCCGACCTGAACGCGGGCCTCATCGATGAAGCCCAGGCACGAGCGCGCCGCGAGCAGATCGCGCGTGAGGCCGAATTTTACGGGGCCATGGACGGCGCTGCCCGCTTCAACCAGCGCGATGCGGTCGCCACGATTCTGATCACTGCGGTCAATATCATCGCGGGATTCCTGATCGGTGTCTTTCAGCTGGACATCCCGTTCCGCGAAGCGCTGAAGACTTACACGGTTCTCACGGTCGGCGATGGCCTGGTCACGATGATTCCGTCGCTGCTGGTTTCGATGGCGGGCGGCATGGTAGTAACCCGCGCCTCTTCCGACAACACTTTGTCGGTTGACCTGGGACAGCAGTTGTTCTCGCGCCGCCGGCCTTTGGTGATCGCGGCCTGCGTAATGCTGGCCCTGGCGGCTATTCCAGGATTGCCTAAGTTCTCTTTCTTGCTGGTCGCTTTCGGGGTAGGCGTATTGGCATGGCGGCTCCCCAAGCCTGGAACCGCACAGGCAAAGCCCGCTCCGGGAGACGAAGCCAAAAAGCCAGCCCAGGAATCGCTCGAGGACCAGCTCAAGCTTGATGAACTAAGCCTGGAGGTCGGCTATGCGCTCGTTCCCCTGGTGGATCCACATCACGGCGGGCAGGTACTGCAGCGTGTGCGAGCCCTGCGCAACAACCTCGCGCTGCAGTTGGGGTTCATCGTACCCGCAGTCCACATCACCGATAACGTACGCCTGAAGCCGCGTGAATACGCGATCTCACTGCGCGGAGTGGAAGTTGCCCGCTGGGAGATGCACGAGGACGCACTGCTCGCCATCAGTTCCGAGGTCTCGCCGCCACCCCTGGCCGGTACCCCGACCCGCGAGCCCGCGTTCGGCGTTTCCGCAATGTGGATTTCGCCGAGCTTGCAGAACCAGGCATTGGCCGCCGGCTACGCAGTGGTGGACCAGACTTCCGTGCTCGCCACGCATCTGGCCGAAATCGTCAAACAGCATGCGCACGAGTTGCTCACCCGGCAAGAAACCGAACGTTTGCTGGACCGCCTGGGAGAGAGCGAGCCCAAACTGGTCGAAGAACTTGTCCCCAAGATGCTGAGCCTGGGAGATGTGCAGAAGGTTCTGCAGCAGCTCTTGCGGGAACAGGTTTCGGTCCGCGACCTGCCTGCCATTTTGGAGTCGTTGCTCGACACGGCTGCCGTCACCAAGCATCCCGTCCTGCTGGTAGAAGCCGCGCGGCAAGCCTTGGGCCGTGCCCTGGTTCACCCGCTTCTCGACGAAGCCGGGGGCCTTCGGGTGGTGACGCTCGACAGCGCGATGGAGGAAGAGATCGGCCGAGCCTTTAGTGCGCAGGCCGGCGCGCCCGCGGGCAACGGATTGCAAACTTCTTTTCTGCGCCGAATTCTCGAGGGCATGCGGCGGCTCGCGGGAGAGCAATTTGCCGTCGCCACGCCCATCCTGCTGTGCAGCACTCCGGCACGATTTCATCTGAAGCGCTTGCTGGAGCCGGTTCTGCCCAAGGTGGTGGTGCTGTCGCCGGGCGAGATCCCGCCGGTCATTTCGGTGCAGTCGGTGGGTACGGTGCAGTGAGGTTCGGTTCTTGAAATGAGAGGATTCCAATGACCAACGGGGCCAGCGAAGCCTACACCAACTGGCAAGACGACGCCGAGCGGGAACGCATTCTGATGGACCAGTTGCCCCAGGTGCGCTACATCGCGCGGCGCATTCACGAGCGCCTGCCACGGCACATTGCGCTTGAAGATCTGGTGCATGCGGGAGTGGTCGGACTCATCGACGCATTGCACAAATTTGATCGTAGCAAGCATGTCCAGTTCAGTTCCTACGCCAAGTTCCGCATCCGCGGAGCCATCCTCGACAGCCTGCGTGAGCTGGACTGGAGTCCGCGGGATCTGCGGCGCAAGGCGCGCGCGCTGCAGGAAGCCCATTCACGCCTGGCGGGCACCCTCGGGCGTGTTCCCACAGAACCGGAGTTGGCTTCGGAACTAGGGTTGGAGCTGCGCGAGTTTCAGTCGCTGCTCACCGAGTTGGACGGGCTGGAAATTGGAAGTCTGCGCGTGCAATCGCCGAGCGATGGCAAAGAAGAGGACCTCTGTGAATACATTCCCAATCCTCCGGAGGAGACTCCGTACTTTCAATGCCTGAAGTCAGAACTGAAGCAGCTTCTGGCGCAGGTGATCGGCGAACTGCCGGAAAAAGAACGCCAGGTGCTGAGTCTGTATTACTACGAAGAGCTGACCATGAAAGAGGTGGGAGCCGTACTGGGAATCGGCGAGTCCCGGGTTTCGCAGATCCACTCCATGGCCGTGATTCGCCTGCGCGCGCACCTGCAGGAGCAGATCGGGGCGCGCACGGAACCGGTTAAAGCGATGGGAGTGGGGCAATAAATGGAGAAGGTACTCAATCAGGAAGAAATCGACGCTATGGTTCGGGCCGCCCGCGGGGGTGAAGGGGCGGCCTCGGCAAACGCTCCATCGGTCAAAGCATGGAACGTCCGGCAAGCAGGCCAGATTGGCCGCGAACAATTGCGCTCGCTCAGCGTCCTGCATGAACTCTTCGCGCGGAATCTTACCCACTCGTTAGGCGCGTTCCTGCGGGTTGTATTTGAGGCGACGCTGGTCTCTGCTGAACACCTGGTCTACCGAGAGTTCCTGCAGCGCATTCCCGAAACCACCTATATCGCGTCCTGCAAGCTGGAGCCGATGGGGGTGATGGCGGTTCTCCAGCTTGATCTGTCGGTAGCGTTCCCCATGGTGGATCTTCTGCTCGGGGGAGAAGGCCGGAGCGGGACTCTGATGCGGGAGATCACCGAGATTGAAGAAGGGATTCTGGAGAACATCGTGCGCATCATATGCCGCGAGCTGCAGACCGCATGGCAGTCTTTGGCGCTCGAGTTCTGCTTCGACCAGAAGCAACAGCTGGCGCAAGTCCAGCGTTTGATGCCGCCGGAAGAAAAAACCCTGTCGTTGAGCTTCGAAATCACCATGCCAGACACGCGAGGCACTTTGAACCTGGCGGTCCCTGCGGTCGTTTCCAACGCTTTCCTGCGCAAGATTTCCGTGGACTGGGCGTACCAGAAACCGCGCGGCCCGGCTCATTCGAAGGAGCAGCTCAAGCAGCGGCTTCTGGATTGCCCGTTTGACCTGGAGTTGGGGGTTATGGATATGCGAGTCCCCGCTAAGGTGCTGGCACAGATGTCTCCCGGCGACGTGCTGACGATGAAGCGCCCGGCAAACTCGCCCGCCACCTTGATCGCGGGCAGCCTGGAGATGTTCAGCGCGCGCATAGTCCGCTACGGGAAGGCTCGCGCCGGACAGTTGCTGGCGCGGAGTCTTTCATCGCGCACACCGAAGAAAGGAAAATCATGACGGACGTCAGCGCCGGCGGCATGACCGCAGAAATTTCGGATTACCTGAAAATCTGGGCCAAGAGTCTGGGTGAGGTTTTGACGCAGATTGCGGGCTCCGCCTTCGTCTTCGAGTGTGAACCCACGGCCCCTCCGCATGCGGCTCCGGTAGCAGAGTGGCTGCTGGTGAAGTGCGATGGAAAGTTGGCTGGAGAGATGTCCCTGCGGCTGCCCCAGCCGGAGGCTCTGCGACTTGCTCAACTTTTCATGGCGGAAGAACCTTCGACCGGTGTCACCGAGCTCAGCTCCGACCACCGCGAAGCCGTGCAGGAGTTCTTCCGACAGGTAGCCGGACATGTAGTTACGGCATTGAAACCAGCTTGGGGTGAAGTGCAGTTGAAGGTCGACTCTGCAACGCCACCCTCCTGGGAAGCTCCGGTCGGCGTATGGCTCAAGACGATGCCCGAGGCGACATCGAAGTTCTCCCTGCAGCTTCAGATCAGCGCGGCCTTGGCAACGGCGCTGCGTCCTTCGCAAAGCCCAACCACGCCTGCTTCCACGCCGGCCGTACAGCAACAAGATGAGAATCACAGCCCCGCGATTTCCGCAGTTCTGCCTGGAGAACCACCGGACGGTAACTTTGATCTGCTCATGGACGTGGAACTGGGAGTCAGCCTGCGGTTTGGTGGGAAGCGCATGTTGCTCCGCGACATTCTGGAGCTCAACGCAGGCGTCGTGGTCGAACTGGACCGGCAGGTCCAGGAACCGGTGGAATTGTTGCTCGACGGGAAGATGATTGCTCGGGGCGAAGTCGTGGTAGTCGACGGGAATTACGGCGTCCGGGTGCTAGAAGTTGTTTCAGCGGTCGGAGCAAACTAGATGGAGGTGTAGAAGATGTACGCGCCCGAACTCAGCACCAGGCTCTCCCATCTCAAGCGCCACTGGGAGTCGTTTATGCGTCACCGGCACTGCTCACAGTGCCGCCGCACTGCCACGATCTGGCACGTGATACGGCACAACCCCGCAGAGGTTCATCTGAAGGACCTCTGGTATTGCTCCCCGGAATGCTTCGAGAAAGCGACAGCGGCAACTCTGTTTGCCTTGCGCACCTCCAGACCAAAGCACACCGAAGTTCGCCACCGGATCCCGCTCGGATTGCTCATGATGTCGCGCGGACAGGTAAGTCACCAGCAAGTCCAACGCGCCTTGCAGTCGCAACGTGATTCGGGACGAGGAAAAATCGGAGAGTGGTTGGAGGAGTTGGGGTTCTCGACCGAGGACCAGGTAATCGGCGCTCTGGGAGTGCAATGGGCTTGCCCGGTGTTTGCACTCGATCCCAAGAATGTCCCAAGCTGTGCGGAAATGCTCCCTTCACGATTGCTGGAATCACTTCACATCGTGCCGGTGCACTACGCTTCGCCGACGCGGACGCTGTACATCGGCTTCAGCGGAGACGTTGACTATGCTGTACTACATGCCATCGAGCAGATTCTCGGCTGCCGCACGGAAGCCTGTCTGGTACGGCGAAGTTCACTGCAATTGATTCTGAAACAGCTTTGTCACAATCCCCGGCCATTCGAGATTGTCTTTGATCAGATCTCGACGGAAGAAGAAACAGCGCGCATCGTTCGCGGATACACCTCGAAACTCAGAGCGGAGGATGTACGGATCGCTTCGTGCGGGGACTATCTCTGGTTGCGACTCACAGGTCGCCAGGAATCGATGAACCTATTGTTTCGGAAATCGATGGACGAGCAGACGCGTACCCAGAATAAAGTCCTGACTGGTGCCATCTGTGAGAAAAGTGCCGCGATGAGGCTCGAACCGCCGGAAGTTACGGCTTCTTGTCCGACTCTTGCTCGCCATCTTTTACTGCCGACTTGAAGTTCTTGATACCCTCACCCAGGCCCTTGCCCAGGTCCGCCAGCTTGCTGGGACCAAAGATCAAGAGCGCCACGGCCAGGATGAGCAGAATCTCAGGCAAACCCAATTTGCCACCCATATTTGATACCCCCAGGCGGGATTCGCCCGCGCTCTTCCGGGCAAGATACTAGCCCAATAGATGCCCTGTAGAAATTCTAGGCTTCCCCACTCCCAGAGTCAAAGATTCGCCTGGAGAAGCTCGGACTGAAGGAGAATGGCCCGAACAGCGCAATCCTCAAACCGTCTCAATTAGCCCCGCCAGCAAGGCCGCCCGCCTTGGCAATTCCGAGATCACAATCGACTCGTGAGCAGCGTGCGCGCCTTCGCCCACTCCACCCAGACCGTCCAGCGTTGGAATCCCGAGTCCGGCGGTGAAGTTACCGTCCGAGCCGCCGCCCACTGCGGCTTCCTCAAGCTTCCATCCCAGCCCCTTTGCGATCTCTGCAGCCTTCTCATACAGCGCCGCGACACCCGGCGTCCGCTCCATTGGCGGGCGATTCACCCCGCCCGTGACCGTAAGCTTGCACTTGCGGTTGACCGGATGCAGTGACCTCATTTTCTTATCGACGAGTGCGCCGTCTTTCGCGCGCGAGATCCGGACGTCCACCGTCGCCGCCGCTTCCGCAGCCACCACATTGACCCGCGTGCCCCCTTGGACCAGCCCAACATTCAGCGTGAGCCCGCGCTTCAGGTCGGTGAAAGTTGCTATCTTCCCAATCTGCCGCGCCAGTTCGAGAATTGCGCTCTGACCTTTTTCAAAATCCAGGCCGGAGTGCGCGGCCACGCCCGTCACTTTGACTTGGTACTCTCCCACCCCCTTGCGCGCCGTTTTTACCGCGCCGTGCAAACCGTAGGATGGCTCAAGCACAAGCACCGCCGCAGACTCTTTAGCCAGACGTTCAGTAATTTGGCGCGAGGAATCGCTGCCGACCTCTTCATCCGAAACCAGCAGCACCGTAACCGCCCTGGGCAGATTTCCATGCCAGCTGCGTAGCCCTTCAATCACGTGGAACAACAATCCAATTCCGGACTTCATGTCCAGCGTACCCGGCCCCCAAAGCCGGCCATCACTCGTACGGCACGGCATGGTTGCCAGCGTGCCCATCGGATAGACGGTGTCGAGATGGCCCAGGAGCAACACCGGTTTCGGGCCGCTTCCTGGAAAGTCGACTTGCAGGTGATCTCCAAAACCCGATGTGCGATGGAACTGGACGCGTCCGCCAATGGCAGAAAACTTTCCCGCCAGCAGCTGCCCGAGACGGTCAACCGCTTCCTTGTTGTCACTCGGCGATTCGGTCTCCACAAGCTCCCGAATGGTCGCAACGATGTTATCCCGGCGCTCTTCAAAGAATCGGAGCCTGTCCGCTACCTGCGGATCGATCTGTGTCGCGGCCTTTATCGCTCGTTTCCTGGATGGGCTCATGGGATTATGGATGGCGCCGTACAGTATAATCGTCGGCCTGAAGAGAAGAGCTAATGAGCGACTCCGCTGAGACGATAACCGCTCCTTCCGGCACTCCTGGGAAGACGGTGCTCAACATCAACGATATCCTGAAGATTCTTCCGCACCGGTTTCCCTTCCTCCTGATCGATCGGGTGATCGACCTGACGCGAAAAGAGCGGATCGTGGCCATCAAGAACGTGACGATAAACGAGCCGTTCTTCGCCGGACACTTCCCCGAGATGCCGATCATGCCGGGGGTGCTGATCGTGGAAGCGATCGCCCAGGCTGGAGGCGCACTCCTGCTCACTGAAGTGGAAGACCGCGATGACATGCTGATGGTATTCACGGGCATCGAGCGCGCCCGCTTCCGTCGGCCGGTCGTGCCCGGCGATCAACTGCGCATCGAAGTTGAAGTCAAGGCGTGGCGGCGCACTGCCGTTCGCATGGAAGGCATCGCCTACGTCGGAGATAAACGTGTAGCAGAGGCCATCGTCACGTGCCGGCTTGTGGACCGCTCGCGCACGCAACCATCGGCTGACGAAGCTGCGGCTGGCGACTCGAACTCAGCGGGGGAGCCCGCGTCCTGACAATCGCATGCGTGACACTGTACCCCTTGCCCCATACTCGCCGCCGATGAACGTCCATCCCACCGCCATCATTCATCCGGACGCCAAGGTGCCCGCGTCCTGCAAGATCGGCCCGTACTGTGTGATCGGCGCCGACGTCGAACTGGGCGAGAAATGCCACCTGGTATCGCATGTGGCCATCGAAGGTCCCACGAAAATCGGCGAGGACAACGGCTTCTTTCCTTTTTCCTCCATCGGCATGGCTCCCCAGGATCTTTCTTACGCGGGCGAGCCCACGCGACTGGAGATCGGCGATCACAACGAAATCCGCGAATTCGTCACCATCAGCCGCGGGACCGTGAAGGGCGGAGGGCTGACCCGAGTGGGAAGCCATTCACTGATCATGGCCTACGTTCACATCGCGCACGATTGCTTCATCGGAAGCCACGTCATCATGGCCAACGCTGCCACGCTCGGCGGCCACGTCACCGTGGAAGATTGGGCGACCGTGGGGGCACTGTGCCCGGTACACCAGTTTGTGCGGATCGGCACGCACTCCTACATCGGCGGCGGTACCACGGTGACCCGCGACGTTTTGCCATTCTCCAAGACGGCGGCGGAGCGAAATACCCATGCCTTCGGGGTGAACGCCCTCGGACTCGAACGGCGTGGCTTCTCCAAAGAGCGCATTCAGAAAATCCACCACGCCTACAAACTCCTGCTGGCCTCGAAGCTCAACACAACCCAAGCCTTGGAGCGACTTAAGTCTGAACAGGATCGTAGCGAGGACGTGGACATGCTGATCCGCTTCATTGAGAGCTCCGAGCGCGGAGTGATCAAGTAAGCGGTTTACTCCACCCTCTCTCGTTTAAACTTAGCGGGGCATGACTACCACCAAAGAGCGGATCGGCCTCATCGCAGGGAACGGGAAATTCCCGCTGCTTCTAATCGATGCCGCCCGCGCTCAAGGTCATGAAGTAGTAGTAGCCGCTATTAAAGAAGAGACGTTTCCTGAGATCGAGTCGCACGGGGCTGCAGCCGTATATTGGCTATCTCTCGGCGAGCTCTCCAAGCTGATTGACACCTTCAAGCAAGAGAACATTCACCGCGCTTTCATGGCGGGACAGGTTAAGCACAAGCAAATCTTCTCCAGCATCCGCCCCGACTGGCGGCTCGCAAAGGTCCTTCTATCGCTGGGGACGCGCAACACCGACTCGTTGCTGGGTGCTGTGGCGAAAGTGCTGGCGGACGAAGGTATTATTCTCGAGAACTCCACTTCCTTTCTGGAACCTCTGCTCGCCAAGGCAGGTGTACACACTAAGCGTGCTCCTTCTGAGCAGGAGACGAAAAACATCGAATACGGGCGCGCCGTTGCCCGGCAACTGGCGCAATTCGACATCGGGCAGACCGTCGTAATCGCCGAGACAGCCTGCGTTGCGGTGGAGGCGATGGAGGGCACCGACGCTACCATCGAAAGAGCGGGCCAGATTATGGGGTCGCTTGAGGCTCAGCCTTCAACCCTGAGCCGCGAACTAACGGTCGTCAAAATTGCCAAGCCCAACCAGGATATGCGTTTTGACGTGCCGGTGATCGGTATCAGGACCATCGAAACTATGCGGAAGGCCGGGGCGCGCTGTCTGGCGCTTGATGCTGGCAGATGCCTGCTTCTGGAGGGAGAAGCCATCGCCGCGGCCGCCGACCAGGCAGACATAACAATCGTGGCGGGCTGAGGGCTCTTCCTGGGGGAGCGTCGATCGTCTGAATCCAGACCCGCACTGCGGCCATCTAACCCCGCCGTAAACCCAGAAATCTGGAAAGGAGCTTACATGTCACAAACAGCTCTCCTGGCTGACCAGATTCGTCGTGCCTTTGAAGGTGAGGCCTGGCACGGCGATCCGATCAGCAAAATCCTGCGTGGCGTTAATGCCGACCAGGCCGCGGCTCACCCGATCAAGAATGCTCACAGCATTTGGGAGCTGGTCCTTCACGTCACCGCTTGGGACGATGCGGTTCGCCGGCGCATCGGCGGTTCTGTCGTGAGACTTTCTGGCAAGCAGAACTTTCCCCCGGTCAACGACACCAGCGAGGCCGCATGGCGAAAAGCAGTGCAGAACCTGAAGCAGGGTCACGCGGAATTGGTCAAAGCTGTGGCGGCGTTCCCAGACTCGCGCTTACGGAAGAGAGTCCCGGGAAAAACTCAGAAATACCACGACTTCTATTACATGATCAGTGGGATCGTGCAGCACGAGCTATATCACGCCGGGCAAATCGCAATTCTGAAGAAAGCTTAAGCGCCGCTCTCCGCGCCCGTGCCTCCCGGCAGGGAGATGGCCGTCCGCGCACTATCCCCTGCGGGCCAAGTACACAATTCGGCAGTCTCCGCGGCTGCCTTTATGTTTACAATCGATTCCTCGGCAACTCGCCGACGAGACTCGCCGCTGACCTCCGATCATCCCATCAATGTCGCCGTTTGTGGTGTGGGCGCTTTTGGACGGAATCACGCCCGCATCTATCACCAGCTTCAGGGTGAAGGCGAGCCTGTCCGGCTCGTAGGAGTTGTCGACGCTGACGCGGCGCGAGCCGACGCCGTTGCGCGGGAATTCGGTTGCCGCGGTTTCGGATCCCTCGAACAGCTTCTCACCACTCACAGCGAGGTTCAGGCAGCGTCTGTGGCCGTTCCGACACTGCACCATCTCGACGTAGCTCGCAAACTGTTCGAATCCGGGATTGACGCGCTGATCGAGAAGCCGCTGGCAACTTCGTTGGCCGAGGCTGACGAACTGTTAAGGCTTGCCAAGAAGCACGATCGCATTGCCCAACCCGGTCACCTGGAGCGCTTTAATCCCGCTGTTCGTGCTGCTCTTCCACTTGTCACCCAGCCGATGTTCTTCGAAGTGCACCGTCTAAGCGTTTTCACGCCGCGCTCGCTGGATGTGGACGTGGTGCTCGACCTGATGATTCACGATCTCGACATCGTCCTCTGCTTCGCTAGCTCGCCAGTAAAAGAAATTCGGGCCGTCGGCCTGCCCGTACTCTCCCGGAAAACTGATATTGCCAACGTCCGTATGGAATTCGAGTCCGGCTGCGTGGCCAACTTCACAGCCAGCCGCGTTTCTACCGAACGCATCCGCAAGCTGCGCTTCTTCCAGCCCCAGCAATATATCTCGATCGACTACGGCCGCCAGGATGTGCTGGTCTTCACCGTTGGGGAACATTCTGAAGCTGGCGTTCCCTCGGCCAATCCCCAGATCAAGATGGCCAAACCTGTGGTCGCGAATGAAGAGCCGCTCAAGGCTGAGCTGAAGTCGTTCCTCGACTCGGTTCGTCAGCGTTCCAAACCGGCGGTCACCCTGGAGGAAGGCAGGCATGCGCTGGCGGTCGCGCTCGACATCACCGCCGAAATCCGCTCCCATCAACAAAGCATTCAGCTTGATGGCGCAACTCCTCGCTAAATCTAGCCATTTTCGGAATATCAGCCCCCAACAATCGAGTGGTTTGCCCACAATAACTGCCCGCGACCTACAATTCTTTACAATGCCCAGACCGCCTGCCTGCCATACTTTCTCTAGGGCAAGCGGTCTGGTTTACAACCAAGGTGCACCGCATGTACTTGGTCCTTTGGCACTTAGCTTATTTGCCGCAAAGATGCGAAAATAAAGGAAATTGACCGACAAAGACCTCGGGTTGTCCAGCCAGCGCACAACTCGTCGCCTTTGCTGCGTCTCTAATCAACTGACGCCGTTCGATGTCGATCACACAAATTCCGCCTAAGGATCCTTTGCCTTCTCCTTCTCCGGTTACTCGTCCGGATGTGGGGGAATTCTACGAAGCGCGGCATTGGGAAACGGCTTACCGTCAATTCGACGCGGACAGTGTTCCGCATCTTCTGGTTACCCTCCAGGACGACTTGGCGCGATCACGCCGCCGGGAAGCGATCTGGCTCTCGGTCATTGTTCACCTGGCTCTGGTCATCCTGATCGTGAACGAACCCAGGTTGGAGAGACTTCTGCCCCGGCGCAGCGTGTTGCTGGTTTCCCCCAACGACATGACCAAGCAGAAGGAGCTCACCTACCTTGAGCTGCCACCGGATGTCGAAAAGCTTACGAAGAGACCCAACACCAACGTTATTTCTGACAAAGACCGGATCGCCACGTCCAAGAGCCCGCAGCTCGATCCCAGGGAACTGAAGAAGATCCTGGATGCCTCGCGGCCGGGACGTCCGGAACCTGCGGGCGCCCCGGTTCAGCCGCAACCGAATCAGTCTCCAGCCCCAGCCCAGAGCGGTCAGCAGCAGGCTCAGCAACAAGCTCCCCCACCGCCTCAGAATCAGACCTCGCAGAATCAGATCGCCCAGCTCCAGGCGCCCCCGGTAGCCAAGAAACCCGCAGTCAACTTCAGTACCAGCATGTCTGCCGAGTCGGCGGTCGAGCAGGCAGCCAAGGCGGCGTTGCAAAATCGCGGCGCGGGGTACGGTGGTGAAGGCGGAGACTACGGCCTGGGCCAGGGCCAGTCTGGAGCAAAGACTGTCGGCCAGATGGAAGTTCTAAGCGACACCATGGGCGTGGACTTCGGGCCTTATCTCCAGCGCGTCCTGCATGACGTTAAGCAGAACTGGTATTTGCTGATTCCGGAGGTCGCCCGGCCCCCCATCATGAAAAAAGGAAAGGTCGCGATTGAGTTCGCCATTCTGAAGAATGGCAGCATCGCCGGCATGCAACGCGATGCCAGTTCAGGCGACATTGCCCTTGACCGCGCTGCATGGGCAGGAATTACGAACTCGAATCCGTTTCCGCCCTTGCCACCGCAATTCGGCGGTCAATACCTGGCGCTTCGTTTCTACTTCTACTACAACCCCGACGCCAACGACATGCGTTAGAACTGCCCGAAACTGAGTTCTTCAGCCCGGAAACCCCGTTACCACACCCGGCACGCATTCTGCCTGACCATCGCCGAACCCGCCTTGCAATGAAAAGCTTGCTGAAATTCGGGCATGTTTGAAACCACACCGTTGGTCCGGAACTGGTCCAACGAGTGCGGATCTACCGTCGCACGCATGCGCTTTGCCTCGTCTCGAATGTTGGAGCACCAGCTCTGCCCATATCCGACGAAGAATCGCTGCTCGGGGGTCAAGCCCTCAATCGGTTCCAGTTTCTGGCCGGCGGTGTCACTCTTCCAGGCCATGTAGGCGAGCAGCAGACCTCCCAGATCGGCCACGTCTTCGCCGAGGGTGAGTTTTCCGTTGCTCTTGATGTCGTCAACCACAACATACTGCGAGTACTGATCGGAAATACAACTCGCGCGGGTCTGAAATTCCTTTGCATCCTGTTCGGTCCACCAGTCGCGCAGGTTTCCCTGGGCGTCGAACTGCCGGCCCTCGTCGTCGAAGCCGTGCGTGAGTTCGTGGCCGATTGTGCCGCCCGTGTTTCCGTAATTTGGTGCCGCGTCGGAGTCAGGGCTGAAGAGCGGCGGCTGCAGGATGCCGGCGGGGAAATTAATGTCGTTTGTCTGCGGCTCGTAATAGGCATTCACCGTAGGCGGCGTCATTTGCCATTCACTGCGATCTACCGGCTTGCCCACCTTCGCCAGCTGCCGGTCGATCTCGAACTGACGGGCCCGCAGGACATTACCCATCTCATCTCCGCGGACAATGTCCAGTTTGCTGTAGTCGCGCCACTTGTCCGGATAGCCGACTTTGTTGGCCACCGCATGCAATTTTTCCACTGCCCGCTGTTTTGTGGCGTCACTCATCCAGGTTAGCGATTGAATATCGCTCTGCATCGCCGCTTCAATCTCCTTCACCATCTTCAGGGCCTGTTGCTTGGCGTCGGGGCTGAAATATTTTTCGACATAGGCCTGGCCCAGCGCCTCGCCCAGGTTGTCATCCACCCCCTCGGTGCAGCGCTTCCAGCGGGGCTTGATCTCCTGAGCACCCTGTAGTGTCTTGCCGTAGAAATCGAAGTCAGCATTCACGAATGGCGTTGAGAGATACGGAGCGTTGATGTACGCCAAATGCCATCGCAAATAGGCCTTCCAACTCGCAAGGTCTTCCTTGTCAATCTCCGTGCTAAGGCCCTTGAAAAATTCCGGTGTGGCCACGTTCAGCGAATCCAGGGAGCCCAGGCCCAGTTTCGACAGGTACCCTGACCACTGAAATGAAGGACTGAGTGACTGCAGGTCTTGCACTGACATCTTGTGATACACCTTCTGAGGATCGCGGCGCTCCACACGGGTCAACGACCCTTTGGCCAGCGTCGTCTCAATGCGCATCACTGTCTCAGCCTCGGTCGCGGCGAGATCTGGCTTGTCACCGAGCAGTTTGAACATCTTTCGAACGTGGGCGATGTACGCCTTCCGCAACTCCACCGACTTGGCGTCGTCTTTGAGGTAGTAGTCACGGTCAGGAAGACCGAGGCCACCCTGGTCCGCAGCTGCGATGACGATGGCGGAGTTCTTGGCATCGGGTTCAGAGCCGAAGCGGAACATCGCACTGCGATAAGTCGAAGCGTCCCGGTGTAAGCTCAAGGTACCGCCAAGAAAGTCGGCCAGCTCGGCTTTGGAGCTTAATTTCGCAATCTGATCCAGGTCTTTCTGCACGGGCGCGAGTCCGGCTGCATCGATAGCTTTTTCATCCATGCAGGACGCGTAGTAATCGCCAATCTTCTGGTTAACTGCGCTGGACTTTGGATTGGCCGCCGCGTTCTCCAGAATGCCGCGCAGTTGCGCCTTGTTCTCGTCTTCCAGCTTGGAATACGCGCCCCAGCTTGACTGATCCGGGGGAATCGGGTTTTTCTTGATCCACCCGCCGCAGGAGTAGGCAAAGAAATCCGTACATGGGTCCACACCACGGTCCATCGAAGTCACATCCAGGACGGGCTGCTCGCCGGACTTGTGTTGCTGTGCGAAAGAGATGACGCTGAGAAGAGAAAGGAGTAACACTGATGTCGGAAGGCGCATGAAATTATTCCCTGATGCCATGATCGTTCGGGTGCTGCTCGAAGGTCGTGGCGAAGATTGCTGGTCTGACCTAACCGATCCTACGACTTTTCCAGCCGGATCGAACCATCGCCCGTATGAATCATCACGAGGTTGCCGCCTCCGTTGATCTTGCCACGGACATTTTTCTCGCCCAGCCTGCCTTCGATGGAAACTTGCATCTCCACAGTTATGTGTCCGTCGTTGGTGTGCAGATCAACGTCCGCTGCAAGACTATCGGGAATCCGCAACGTCACGCTCCCATCCCCCGACCGGAGGTTCCATGTCTTGGCTACCGCAGAGCCAGCCGCGGCTTCTGCCTTGATATGGCCGTCGCCGGTACTGACATCCAAGCCGTCGAACCGGCCGCTAACCTCGATATGGCCGTCGCTCGCCCGTGCGCGCAGAACGCCATCGACCCGATCGATGTCCTGGGCGCCGTCGCCACTCTCCAGCTGCATTTCACCCTTGAAATTGCTCAGTCGTATGTGACCGTCGCTGGTGCGCAAACTCAGCTTGCCCTCTCGCGGCATGTGCACCTCAACTTCCACCCGGCGCCTTGCCATTTCGAAGACAAAATTGCGATGTGGATAGCGCACCTCCAACTCGACGACATCGCCGGTCTGGCGGTCGTGAACCTTGATTCCACCCTCACCAATCTTCCAGCGCTCGGTAGTCACTCGGGCTTCGATCGTGTTCTTGTCCCACGTGTCGACGCGGATGTCTGCATCTGAAGTCTCTACCCTCAGTTCGGGCTTGCCGGGCAGCGTGAATGTCTTGGACCACTCGTCGGCTCGAGCTGCCGGCGAGAGGATGAGACAGACGCCCAATAACATCCACTGAATTCGATTCATGAATCTCCTCCGCCCTGCAGAGGACACACTCCTGCCACAGGTTACAGACGGTAATACGCAGGATTGGTGAGCCGAGTTCCTTTCACCTCACGGAAACGATCAGCCTGATCCGGCACTCGTTGGCTGCGGTCCGATCGACGAAACGCGTGGCGCCGGATATGCCATTCTGACCAGCGTTCGCTCCGAGAACGGTATGTACAGCAGGCCGGCCGTGGCAGCAAATGCCGCACCGAGGCCGATCTTGTCCACCAACAGGAACGGGGCGATCGCCCACAGCTCGTCGAGCGCAAGAAGTGGCAGGAACAGCTTGGGGAACTTATCGCCGAGCCTTGGATAATCGAATCCGACGGCCGAAAGCAGATAACATCGTAATGGAATCCCGGGACCGGCGGTGATCAAAACGGCAGCTGCTATCGCCAGGGCGGCCCAACCGGGCAGAAACGATCCCGCGACGTCTTCGATCTCGCGCAGATGAAAAAGCGCGGCCAGATAGAAAATCAGATACATGATCTGGATCAGCGCAAACAAACCCCGAGTGACTCCACGGTGCGCAACCGGCAAATCGGGGTCAGCGATGCCCGGCAGAGCTTCGACCTGCAATTCAGGTGAGTGACTCTCGCCGACGCTAGCAACCGATGGCGATGCGGGTTCTGCTTCCGCCCCCGCCACCGGCGCAATAAATCGATACCCGCGACGGGCCAGTGTCTCCACATACCGTGGACTGGTCGCCGAATCTCCGAGGGCTTCGCGGATCTTGTTAACGGCAGTGTTCAGGCTGTGGTCGAAATCTACAAATGTGTCTGCCGGCCAAAGCCTTTGCCGCAATTCCTCGCGAGTCACAACATCTCCCGGACGCGCCAGCAGCAGGGCCAGCGTCTGAAACGGCTGCTCCTGCAGCCGCACCTTCGCTCCCTTCTTGCGCAGTTCTCCCGCGGCCAGGTCAACCTCGAATACTCCGAACCGGACGATTCGCCCCGCAGAATTGGGTGGTGGCGTGGGCATAAAGAAGTAACGCAGTTTATCACCGCCATCCCCGGTGGCGCGCCGCGCAAATCTGATTGCGCCTTCTCGAGGCATGGCGTCGGTGCCGCAGTTCGAGTTTAGTGGTGGCACTACTTTCTCCTCTCCCCTTGGCGCTACAATATCTGGGTGACTGCGCCCCAGCATCCGGACGATCATCACCGCTCGAAGCACCATATCTATGCTCTCGAGACGACCGGACTCCTTCTCATCTCAGTGCTTCTCCTGATCCTGACCCTGATCCGCTACTGGCACAGCATCAACTGGAGCGCACGCTGACGGTGGCATCAGCGCACCTCGACCCCCTTCTGGTAGTGATCCTGGGGCCGACCGGAAGCGGAAAAACCGTGCTTTCTCTCGCGTTAGCCGAACACTTCTCGGGCGAGATCGTAAATTGCGACTCCGTCGCGATGTACCGTGAGTTCGAGATCGGCACGGCTAAGCCAAGTGCGAGTGAACAGCAGCAAGCCCCGCATCACCTTCTAAGCTTTGTTGATCCGGTGGGACACATTACCGCCGGAGAATATGCTCGGCTTGCCCGCCAGACCATCCGCGAAATAGCAGACCGCCACCGGGTGCCGATTATCGTCGGCGGCACCGGCCTTTATCTTCGCGCCTTGATCGAGGGGCTGTTTCCTGGCCCGCCGCGCTCTGAGGTGTTACGCGAGCGCCTTCGAAATCTGGCCAACGAGAAGGGCTCGCCGCACGTGCACCGGATTCTCACTCGGCTGGATCCCGTAGCCTCAAAACAGATACACGCGAATGACACCCCCAAACTCATCCGCGCTATCGAGGTACGACTGGCTTCCGGGAAGAAAATGACCGAGATGTGGGCGCAAGGCCGCGACCCCCTGACAGGCTTCCGCATTCTGCGGCTTGGGTTGAATCCGGACCGGACAGCGCTCTATGAGCGCATCAATGCCCGCGCCCGCTTGATGTTTGACTCCGGGTTGGTGGAGGAAACCCGTCGCTTGCATGAGAAGTACGGCGATCGAACTCAGCCCCTGTCATCCCTTGGCTACAAACAGGCGGTCCAGTTTCTGCGGGGTGAGATCACACCCGAACAGGCTCTGGTAGCGGCGCAGCAGGCACACCGCAACTATGCCAAGCGGCAGATGACCTGGTTCCGCAGGGAACCAGAAGTGAAATGGTTTGCGGGCTTTGGGGACGATGCAGCCGTCCAGGAGGAAGCAATCGCTCTCGTACAGGGAGTCGCACAAACAACATGATTCCACGATAGCGCATTCACTCTGCCGCGCCACTACGTTTACACGTCACTTCTTGCCTCCTGCACCTTCTGCTATCGTTTGTTTCATGCTGAAGAGTCTGTGCTCGGGTTGCTTGTTCGCAATTCTGGTTATGTCGATTTCCGCATCCGCCAAAGATCGCTATCAGCAACCCGGACCCATCCGCCTCGACCGCGACGGCGAAAGGTGGGCGGAGAAGACCCTGCACAAGCTCTCCACGGAAGAAAAAATCGGACAACTTTTCATGATCTGGGTGCGGGCACAATTCCTGAACCTCGCCAGTCCCGACTATCTCCAGCTACGGGATTCCATCGCCAGGTACCACGTAGGCGGCTTCTGCATGACAGTCCCTCTCGACGGACCGTTCCTCATCAAAAACCAGCCCTACGAGGCCGCAGTGCTGCTCAATCAGCTGCAGCGGGATTCGAAGTTGCCTCTTCTATTCTCAGCCGATTTCGAGCGCGGCGTCTCCATGCGCTTGTTCGGAGCAACCGTTTTCCCCCACGCGATGGCTTTTGGTGCTGCTGGCAAGCTCGATGATGCCGAAGCCTTCGGACGCATCACCGCTCAGGAAGCACGCGCCATCGGTGTGCACTGGAACTTTTTCCCCGATGCCGATGTCAATTCGAATCCCGCCAATCCGATCATCAACACTCGCTCTTTCGGGGAAGACCCGAAGCAGGTCTCGGATCTGGTCGTGGCCTATATGCGCGGGGCTCGCGCCGGTGGAATGATGACGACTGTGAAGCATTTTCCCGGTCACGGCGACACGGACACAGATTCCCACCTGGGAGTTGCTCGGGTAAGCGGCGATCTCAATCACCTGCAAACCGTCGAGCTTCCTCCGTTCAAGAGCGCTATCGAAGCGGGTGTGGACTCGGTGATGGTGGCGCACGTTTCCGTGCCGGCGATCGAACCTGACCCGAATCGCGTAGCCACGACCTCGCCGGCGGTGGTCACCGACCTTCTAAAGAAGCAGCTTGGCTTCAAAGGTATTGTCGTCACCGATGCCCTGGACATGGCCGCCCTCACCCGCTTTTACGCTGCGAATATCGGCCGCGCGGCGGTCGAGGCATTCAAGGCGGGGAACGACGTGCTCCTGATTCCCGCGGATCTCGACGCTTCCTACCGCGCCATGCTCGAAGCCGTTCGCACCGGCGAGATCACCCAAGAGCGCCTGAACCACTCCGTAATGAAAATCCTTGAGGCCAAAGCCTCTCTCGGTCTCGAAAAAGCTCGCCTGGTGGACATCGAGAAGCTCACTACATTAGTCGGTAGCCCCCAGAATCTGGCAGCCGGTCAGCAGGTTGCGGACGATGCAATCACCCTTGTCCGGGATAACGGCAAGCTCTTGCCCCTCAAATTAGCTGGAACCGCCAAGTCCGGGCTTCCGTACCAATCAGTGGAGGAAGTGCGGAATCGGGTCGTTGCCGTGATCTTTTCGGACGATGTCCGGATGGATTCCGGACGCGCCCTCGAGCGCCAGATAAAGGCGCGGATTCCGGACGCGAATGTGGTCTACGTTGATCCGCGCATCGCCGCTGCGATGACCGACAGCGTATTGGCCACCATTGATCAGGCGCAAGTCGTCATCGCGGCGGTCTATTCGATTCCCACTGCCGGCAAGGTGGCTAATGCGCAATCCGGACTGAAGAATTCCGTGGGGCTGGCAGACGCAACCGGCACGCTACTCCAAAAGATACTGGAGCGTTCCGCGGAACGAGCAGTGGTCCTGGCGATGGGGAACCCTTATGTTGCGCAAGATTTCCCAGCCATTCAGAATTACATTTGCACTTTTTCGAATGCCACAGTTTCAGAAGTGAGTGCCGTAAAGGCATTGTTCGGAGAAATCGCGATCCGTGGCCGCTTGCCGGTCAGCATTCCGAATGTTGCGCAACGCGGCGCCGGCATCGACCGACCGGCACGGGTCGCACAGGGAGGGTCTCAAAATGCGTATTCAAAGATTTCTGGCCGGTAGTTCCATCCTCGTTCTTGCCCTGGGTCTCGGGGCCCTCGTTCTCCTCTCCGCCTGCAGCATCAACGTGAAGAAAAATGAGGAGGGCCAGGACAAGAAGGTCGATATCGACACGCCGCTGGGAGGAATTCACGTCAACGAAGAAGCCGATGTTCGTGACACCGGCCTGGAAGTGTACCCAGGCGCCAAAGCCAAACAGAAAGATTCCAGCGGAGACAATAAGAAAGCGAACGTCAACATCTCCGGATTTGGTTTCGGCGTGAAAGTGGTCGCTTTGGAATACGTGTCGAACGACCCACCACAAAAGCTGGTCACTTTCTACAAAGACCAACTCAAGAAGTATGGCGACGTTCTCGAGTGCCACACCTCCGAGCATAGTGGCCACGTCGGCGCCGATTTCGGAGACAAGAAGGGCGACTCCACGCTGCATTGCGATAGCGACAGCGGCAGCGGGAAGACTATCGAGCTGAAGGTTGGGACCAAGGAAAATCAACACGTCGTTGCGATCGAACCGGACGGCACCGGCTCTACTTTTGCCCTGGTCTACATTCGGACCCACGGCAAGGACGACACGATCTAAACGGCGCCGGACTCTCCCGGTCGCGGCGCCGGTTGCCAGTCCCCTGCGGCTCCTGTAACTTGGAGTTCCGTGGAGCACCCTTGCCACCAATGCGGCGCACCGGTGGAAGATGGAATAGCATTCTGCCGCCACTGCAACGCCCCTCAGATCCGAGTCAACATCGGCGAAGTACCGCTGGAGCCACTTCCGGCGGTCCCGCATGACTCGGGACTGGTCCCGTCTCCCATTCCGCCATTACCGATCGACCCCTCCGCCATTCAGTGGTCACAAGCTCTCCCGGCGGCTACTCTCGCCGGTCTGATCGCTGCCCTCTCCATGATGGTTCCGCTGGGCTTTCTCGGCATCGGCACAGTTGCTGCCGGTGCCATCGCTGTCGTCGTTTATCACCGACGCCGCCCGGCCACTCTGCTCACCCCTGCGATCGGCGCAAAGGTGGGTGTGCTGAGTGGGGGCATCGGTTTCGTGATTTTTGCCCTGATCATGGCCATCGAAGTAACGGTGTTTCGCGGTGGCGCACAGCTTCGCGATGCCCTCCTGCAAGCCGTGGAACAATCGGCCGCGCGTGCTGCCGACCCACAGGCGCAGGTTCTGGTTGACTGGATGAAATCTCCCGAAGGCCTCGCGGTCATGATGGGCCTCATTCTTTTCGTCACCCTGGTCATCTTCCTCATTCTGTCCAGTATCGGAGGCGCGTTAGGCGCAACCTTCATCCGAAATAGAGAGGGCCGCTGATCAGGCGTTTTTCCTTCGGTTAACGCCTCCTTGCCCGCCGGTACCTTACGCGCGTATGATGCAGCGTTTATGGCTACAAAGATTGCTCGCCCTCCTAACATTCGAGAAAAAGCCCAGCTGATGTCAGCCTCGGAGATCGAGCGCACACTAGTTCGCCTTGCGCACGAGATCGTCGAGAAACACAACGGCGCCGCTGACCTGACCATGGTGGGAATTCGCCGCCGCGGAGTGCCCTTGGCGCAGCGGTTAGGCCAGATCATCAGCAGAATCGAGAAGGCACCGGTCCCGGTAGGAACGCTCGACATCACACTCTACCGCGATGACCTTTCCACACTCGGCCCCCAACCCAAGGTGCAAAAGAGTGACATCGGTGTCCCCGTGACCGGCAAAGCTATTGTCCTGGTCGACGATGTCCTATATACCGGCCGCACCGTGCGCGCCGCCATGGATGCGATCTTCCGCGAGGGCCGCCCGCGCAGCATCGAGCTGTGCGTGCTGATCGACCGCGGCCACCGCGAGTTGCCGGTGGAAGCTTCCTTCATTGGACGTAAAGTGCAAACCAGCGACATCGAAATCATCGAAGTGAAGCTGACCGAGATCGACCAGATGGAAAAGGTGCTGCTGGTGGAGCGACAGGGATGAAATCCAACGGTGCGCGCATGGAGGCCGCGCCTGCGCTGTCACCAGATGCCTACCCTATAGTCCGAGGAAGCGAATGAGGCCGGCCGCCCGGGGCTCGCTGCTTGGCATCGAACCGCTGGAAGCCGCGGATATTCTGAAGCTCTTGAAGCTGGCCCGCCGCATGAATCCCCAAAAGCCGCGCCCGTTGCTGCGCGGCAAGCGCATTGTCCTTCTTTTCTACGAGCCTTCCACCCGCACCCGGACTTCATTTGAAATTGCCGCCAAGTCTCTGGGCGCGATTACCGTGCTCGTCCAGTCGAGCGGCTCCAGCATTGAAAAAGGAGAGTCGCTGCTCGATACGGGCTACACCTTGCGCGCGGTAGGCGCCGACGTGATCGTCATCCGCCACCCGAATGCCGGCGCCCCTCAGGTGATGGCGGCACACCTCGACATTCCAGTCATCAACGCAGGTGACGGGATGCACGAGCATCCTTCGCAAGCTTTGCTCGACGCCTACACCATTCTTCGTCACAAGAAAACAATAAAGGGATTGCAGGTCGCCATCATCGGCGACATCTATCACAGCCGCGTGGCTCGCAGTGCGGTTCACCTGTTGACCAAGCTGGGCGCCAGGGTGATTCTCTGCGGCCCAACGGAACTGCTACCCGAGAACGCAGCCACTCTCGCTTCAAACGTTCGCGTGACGCGCCATCTGGAGGAGGCTCTCCATGGCTCTGACGTCGTAATGTTACTGCGCGTGCAAAAGGAACGAATCACCGACGTGAAGATTCAGCTTGAGGATTACATTTCGCGATATCGAGTCACCTCGGCTCGTCTGCGGATGGCCAAGCGCGACGCGATCGTAATGCATCCCGGACCGATTATTCGCGGCCTGGAACTCAGCGGCGAGATCGCCGACTGTCCACAGTCGGTTATCGTGGATGAGGTAAGCAACGGCGTTCCCACGCGCATGGCGATTCTGGCGCGCGCAATGGGTAAGGCAAGTTAAGACTCATGGCAGGCAAGCACAAACCAGAAGGAAGTCTGCTTATCAAGGGTGGCCATGTTATCGACCCAGCCGCCAACGTGGACGCCACGATGGATGTCTTGTTGCGCAACGGGCGCGTCGAGGAAGTCGCTCCTCCGAACAGGATTCGCGGAGGTGCAGACGCGAAATTCGACGCACGCGGGCTCATCGTCGCTCCCGGGTTCATCGATCTTCATGTCCACCTTCGCGAACCCGGCCAATCGCACAAGGAAACGATCGCCACTGGCACCGCCGCAGCTGTTGCTGGCGGATTCACATCGGTCTGTTGCATGCCAAACACGGCGCCTGTAGTCGACTCACCAGAGTGGGTGGCATGGCTTCGACAGCCGGAGCGCGGAGCGGTCGTCAACGTCTTTCCGATCGCCGCCGCAACCCATGCCAGCAAAGGCGCGGTGCTTACCGACTTCAAAGCACTGCAGCGTGCAGGCGCCGTAGGCGTCACGGACGATGGCAAACCTATTCTCGGCGACGACGTCATGCGCGAAGTGCTGCGACACAGCGTTGAGTCGAAACTCACAGTCGTGCAACACGCCGAAGATACGCGAATGACTGAAAACTGCTCGATGAACGACGGGCCAAACGCCTTTCGACTGGGTCTACGCGGAATGAAGGCTGCCGCCGAAGCCGGCATCGTCGAGCGCGATGTGCATCTGGCGCAGCAGGTCCAAGGATCGCACCTGCATGTCGCGCACCTGTCTACCGCCGACGCGCTGAAAAGTGTCCGTCGTGGGAAACGAAGCAGGGCGCATGTCACCTGTGAAGTGACACCGCACCACTTCACTCTCACCGACGAGGCCATCCGCGACTACGACAGCAACTTCAAGATGAATCCGCCGCTGCGCTCCGCCGCTGACATCGAAGCTATCGTGGCGGCTCTGGCTGATGGCACTGTCGATGCGATCGCCACCGACCACGCACCGCACGCGCTTCACGAAAAACAGGTTGAGTTTGAGCGCGCCGCGTTTGGAATCACTGGACTGGAGACAGCGCTCGCCCTCGCGATCACGAAACTATGCCGCGAGCATAATATTCCGCTGCCCAGAATCGTCGAGTTGTTCACGGCAGGCCCGGCGCGCGTTTTCAATCTTCCCGCGCGCGGCTCCATCGCGAAGGGCAACATTGCCGACGTAACGATCTTCGACCCCAAGAAGCGCTGGACCTTCGAACCCGCAAAATCGTGCTCCATGTCGCACAACACGCCGTTTGATGGCTGGCAACTTACCGGAAAAGTGGTGGCGACGATCGTGGGCGGAGAGATTGTGTATCGGGCGGACTGAGCCTTCTGGACAGACTAGTTCAGGATTCCCATCCTCGTTCCCACCCGCTTCAACACTTCCAGCGCCTGGTCCAGTTCTTCTTTTGTGTGCGTCGCGGTCATGATGGTGCGGATGCGGGCTTTGCCCTCCGGCACCGTAGGAAATGCAATACCTGTCCCTAGTACGCCTTCTTTGAATAGCTCGCGGGAGAAATCCATGGTGAGCCGACCATCGCCAATGATGATAGGAGTGATCGGCGTCTCACTCGCGGGTGTAGTACGTCCACCAATGTCAAATCCGAGTAACCCCAATTCTTTTTTCCAGTAGCGGGTGTTCTCCCACAGTTTTTCGATCCGCTCCGGCTCCTGCTCCAGCACATCGAAGGCCGCGATGCAGGTTGCTGCGACGGAAGGCGGATGAGAAGTCGAAAACAGGAACGGCCGCGCACGGTGGTAGAGAAAGTCGATCAGATCGCGCGTACCGCACACGTATCCCCCAAGCGCGCCAATCGCCTTCGAAAGTGTCCCCACCTGAATATCGACCCGACCGTGCACCTTGAAATGATCGATGGTTCCTCGCCCGTTGCGCCCGAGCACACCGGATGCATGCGCGTCATCCACCATCATGATCGCGCCGTATTTTTCCGCCAAATCGCAGAGCGCCGGCAGCGGACCTACATCGCCATCCATGGAGAAAACGCCGTCGGTGATCAGCAGCTTGCGCCCAAGCTGATCCTTCACGCTCGCGAGTTGCTGCTCGGCGTGGGCCATATCCTTGTGGGTGAAGACCAGAATCTTGGCGCGCGACAACCGTGCGCCGTCGATGATCGAAGCGTGATTCAGCTGGTCCGAAATGATGAAGTCGTCTTTTCCCAGTACTGCGGACACCGTCCCGGCATTCGCGGCAAATCCCGACTGGAATACGACGCAAGCTTCCACGTTCTTGAAGCGCGCAATCTTCTCTTCCAGCTCCATGTGGATCTTCATCGTGCCCGCGATGGTCCGCACAGCGCCCGATCCCACGCCGTACTTCCTCGTCGCCTCAAGCGCTGCTTCGCGCAGCTTGGGATGCGTCGTCAGGCCCAGATAATTGTTCGACGCCAGGTTGATGACCCTCTTGCCGTCGAACGTGCAGACCGGGGCCTGTTCGTCATCGAGCACACGCAGTTTGAAGTGCGTGCCCTTGGTCTTGAGCTCGTCCAATTGATCGGTGAGATAAGAGAGCGGATTGGTGCGGGTAGCAGTAGTCATGTCAGCCTCAATGGTTCATTGCCTCGAATTCACACCGGCGGGCGCAGATGGCGAGTGAATCAGTTTACGGCTAGACTCCACGGAGGCGGCTTCGCCTGCCATCGCTTAAACACGTGCGCACATTCGCGGGCGAGGGCGCCCACGCCACACGGTCACTTTATCCCATTCGGATACACCAGAATCTTGCTCGCCGCGCCGGTCTTCAGCCGTTCCATCGCCTTCGAAAAATCCTTCATCGCGATCTTGTCCGTGATTACCGGATGCAGATCCAGTTTGCCCGCCTTCAGCAGCGCCGTCATCTGGTACCACGTCTGGTACATGCGCCGTCCGTTGATCCCCTGCACCGTAATGCCCTTAAAAATAATGTCTTCGGAAAAATTCAGCGAGATCGGCTTCGAGGTTAATCCGAGCAGCGAAATCCGCCCGCCGCTCCGCACAATATCGAACGCTGTTCGAATCGAGTCCGGATGCCCCGCCATCTCCAGCACGACATCGACGCCCAGCCCATCCGTCTTTTCTCATACAATCGCCCGCACATCTTCGCTCGAGGGATCGAGCACATAATCCGCCTTCATCTTCTTCGCCACTTCGCGCCGGTGTTCATTTACTTCAATGGCGAAAATCGTGTCGCGCCCACCGCCCGCGCTACGGCGATCGAGAATAATCCAATCGGCCCGCATCCGGTAATCGCCACCGACTTCGCCGCGATTTCTCCCGCCAAAACCGTGTGCACAGCATTGCCCAGAGGATCAAGAATCGAAGCATATTCGAGCGGTATCGCCGGATCGAGCTTCCAGATATTCGTCTCGGGAATGACCACATATTCGGCAAACGCGCCATCCGCATCCACGCCAATGATTTTCACGTTCTGGCAGATATGGGCTTCGCCCGTCCGGCACAGCAGGCACTTCCCGCAAGCCACATGCATTTCGGCCGAGACAAAGTCGCCTTCCTTTACGCTGGTCACTTCATTGCCGAATGCGACCACTTCTCCACAAAATTCATGCCCGGGAATCAGCGGCGGATGAATCCGGTTCTGCGCCCAGCGGTCCCACTCGTAAATGTGCAGATCGGTTCCGCAAATGGACGCGACTTTCACTTTGACGAGCACATCCAGCCGGCCAAAGTCGGAACCTTAACTTCACGGATTTCCGCTCCCGGCGCGGGCTTCGGCTTTACCACTGCCATCATGGAATTGGACATGAGGGTTCGACCTATCAGTACGGGCTCGATTAGAAAACGTTAGATTCTAGCACTGCCCGAGCTGTGCGGCGGTGCCGTGCCTCACCGTCCTGCGCGAGATCAGGACCGCCCCGCTTTACGTTCCGCCGGAGAATGGCGGTTATATTCTTCCGACTTACCTCGCGGAATGCTGAGGGTATTCCAGTTCTCCGACCGCAGATGCTTGGCAAGGAAAACGATTTGCCCCACATGTTGCGCGTAGTGCACAATCTGCCGGTTGATAGCCTGCAGGACCGTATGCGGCTCCTGCCGGATGTAGACCGTCTTCATAACATCTTCCGCCCTGAGCGATTCTATGGTGGAGAAGACGCGTGCCCAGCCTTCCTCCCACCATCTCATCACATCCGCGCGCGTCGTCGCAGGGGTCAGTTCGAACTCCTGATCGCGCTTGCGATCCGGCTTCTCGCCATCGCTGGTCAGAAAGTCGGTGAAGCGAGAGCGCTGGTTGCCTGCGATATGTTTCACCAGAAGCGCAATCGAATTCGATTCCGGATCGAGCGTGACGAAGAAATCTTCGTCCTTCAATTGGGATAATGCGCCTTCGCCAAGGCGCTTGTGCCCCCGCATTTGTCTGCGTGCTTCCTCAAGGAAGTGTGCCGCCACATCGGTGTTCATAGTTTTCCCCACCCACCTCCGCCGGGCGTTGCAATCCGCACGCGGTCGCCCTTGCGTACGCGAACATTGAACTTCCCGGGCAACTCCTGTGCCGTCCCGTCGGCGTGAATAATTTCTGCCCGACCAGGCGCGCCATCAGCGCCACCTGCCAACCCATAAGGGCCGTGCGACCGACGGTCCGCAAGCAGTGTGACCTCCGCGTCGGCGAGTACCTCCACTTCGCGCACAATGCCGTCGCCGCCGCGATGTTTGCCGCTTCCTCCGCTACCCGGTCGCAACGAATATTTTCTCACCCGCAGCGGATAGGCATATTCCAGAGCCTCCGCCGGCGTATTCAGCGAGTTCGTCATGTGCGTGTGAACGCCGGAGACGCCATCCTTCGTCGACCGCGCGCCCATGCCGCCGGCAATGGTCTCGTAGTAAGCGAAAGGCTCGCCTGTGCGTGGGTCCACGCCGCCGATCGTCAGGTTGTTCATCGTGCCCGAAGCCGCGGCGGGAATTCGATCAGGGATCGCCTGAGCGAGCGCTCGCAGCAACACGTCCACGATCCGCTGCGAGGTCTCCACATTCCCGCCCGCAACCGCCGCGGGAGGATTGGCATTCACGATCGTTCCCTTCGGCGCAATCACTTCGATTGCGCGCATCAGCCCGGCTGTCGCCGGAACGTCTTCCGCCAGCAGACACCGGAATACGTAGAAGCACGCCGAATACGTGATGGCCTCCACCGCATTGATGCTTCCCTCTACCTGCGGATCGGACCCGGCAAACTCAACGGCCACGACTCGCCGAGATCGGCCTCGATCCTTGACATTACGAAAAGTGATGCTTCACCGCGATGCGCACGGGGCTATCGCTGATCCCATCACTGTCCATGAAGTCTTGCGCGCTATACCGTCCTGCCGGGACCTTGGCAAGGAACGCCCTCATCATTTCTTCCGAATAGTCGAGTAGTTCCCGAGCGGCGCGATGTGTGCGATCCAGGCCATAGCGGGAACACAGTTCTCGTAATCGAATCTCGCCGGTGCGACAGGCAGCAATCTGTGCTCCTAGATCGCCCTCGCGCTCGTTCGGCGTGCGCACGTTGTTGAGCAGCAGCGCAAGAATGTCGGGATCGGTTTTACCTGCGCGCACCAGCTTGACCGGCGGAATACGGAATCCTTCCTGATAAATCTCTCTGCACAGCCCCATTGAACCTGCGTACGTCCCGCCAACATCCGCATGATGAGCGCGTGACGCCACATAGAAATCGGGCTTGGCCCGCCGCAATTCTCGCGAACCGCCCTTCTTGCGCTCCGTGTTCGCGACAAACACCGGCGCCACCAGCGTGATGTCGGGCAAATGTGTCCCTCCGGCGAAGGGATCGTTAAGCATCACGATATCGCCCGGAACAAGCTGGCATCGCGCAATGGCGGCCCGGACCGACATCGGCATAGAACCCAGGTGCACGGGCATGTGATCGCCCATCGCGATCACTTCTCCATCCGCATCGAAAACGGCGCAGGAATAGTCGCGGCGTTCCTTGATATTGGGTGAAAAGGCCGTCCGGCGCAGCGCCGCGCCCATCTCTTCCGCGATGGAGTGATAGAGATTCTTGAAAATCTCGAGTTCGATGGGATCGCGCGGCATGGAACTGGAGAAGTTTACTAAAGTCCCGCGCGGAAAAAATTTGTCGCTCTTTTTGTTTTCGAATTCCAACGGAGGGCATGGCGAATTCACTTTTGTATTGACATCCTCATTAATAGAACGCAATATCTTGTGTTAACAGGCCCACCTCTACAATGCGTAGAGGCAGTATGGATGACTTGGGTCTCTGTTCCACAACCTTGCAAGGGAAAATCGTTCACGGAGGAAACACTTTCATGGCAACCAAGAAAAAGGCTGCGAAGAAGAAAAAGAAACACTAACCGGTAGCGAGACGACTCTCGCTCGGACCAGAAAGTTCAGGCCTCTCGAAAGAAGCACCTTTCGAGGGGCTTTTTTTGTCATCGGCGACAGCTTGAAATCCCCCTAGCAGCAAGGATTTCAACCGCCGACCTCATTTTCAAGTTGTCCCCCGCCTGCGGTCGTGCTAGAAACGCGGAGAAGGAAAATTCTCCCCCAGTGGCGCGCCGCTTCTGGACGGATCGGGATGAGTCCTAAGAAAAAAGCTTCGGCCAAAGACGGCAATTCGCATGACATCGTGATTCCGGAGAAGCTCTACTTCCGGATCGGAGAAGTGGCTCGTCTCTGCCGCCTTCCTGCCTACGTTCTGCGCTTCTGGGAGACCGAGTTCCCCCAGCTTCGCCCCGTCAAGAGCACTACCGGCCAGCGGATGTACCGGCGTCGCGACGTGGAGAACGTCTTGCGCATCAAGAAGCTGCTTTACGACGACGGCTTCACTATTGCCGGTGCCCGCACTCAGCTGCGTGACGACATCAAGAGCGACAAGAAGCAGTCCGCACTTCCTTTCCCCGCTCGACCGGCGCCCCAGCTGCAACACATCCGCCAGGGCTTGCAGGAAATCCTGGGGATGCTGTCCGCGCGACGCTGACCTTCCGCTGAGAAGTCGTGATTCTCGGTCATGATCTTCGCGGAATGGGTGTCCAACGCGTGAGGTTGCTTCCCACTTCGGCACCCGGCGTCTTTCCTGTGATCTCTGACCTTGCCCCGGTGATCCATTCCCCTGCACCTTGGATGCAGGAGCAAATCATGGTCAATGTTTTGGTGAGCCACAAGATCACCGACTACCAGAAATGGCGTGCAACCTTTGACGCCTCACTCTCGTTCCGCCAGCAAGGTGGGGAGCAGAGCTGCCGAATATTCCAGAGCTCTGAGGATCCCCACAAGTTCAGCTTGCTATTCGAATGGGACAGTGCGGACAAGGCCAGAAAGTTCATGAGTTCGCCGGATCTCCAGGCGCGCATGCAGCAAGCCGGCGTGGTTGGGTTGCCGGAAATTCAATTCCTAAACGAGCTGCACACCCTGCGAAAATCAGCCGCGGACTGATTCGAATGCAGCCAGACTCGTCTCTGGTTTTGATGGGCGATGAGCGTTGGGGCGGTGGCGCCGTCAGTTCACCGTGACCGTCACTGTCGCTGTCGTGCGGCCATATTGATTCGTCGCGTAAAGAGTGTAGGTCGTGGTCTGCGGCGGCGTCACGCTGGTTGTAGTGCCGCGCACTGCTCCCACCCCGGGTGACACAATCAAGTACGAAGCTCCCATTACGTTCCAACTCAAGCTGACCGACTGCCCGGCACTCACGCTGGAAGAACTCGCCGTAAAGCTGGAAATGGTTGGGGCAGCGCCCTGGGGCACATTGGACGCGGTGTACACGGGACTCATCTGCACCACTTCGAGGGACGAAGCGGTAACCTGCCCCAGGTTATGCAGGTCGTCGTTGTTCCAGCGGTCGTCGGGCGCGCCGCTGATGTACATGGCGCTGCCGTTATCGGCCATGATCATCCCGTATTTCTTCAGCGCGTTCAGAATCACCTGGACGTTGGCCGAAAATCCGGAGACGTCGAAACTCGACTTCAGCCGCAGCCGCATACCCATCGGCGCCGCCAGCGGATTGCTCGAAGTTGCGGCCCAGTGCGAGGCCGGCGGGATAAATGCCGCCTGGCTCTGTGGCAACGTGAACCTCAGCGCGTGCTGGATCTGGCCGGCAGCCACCTCGTCGTATCGTGCCAGCCCCGGAAAAATCGGCAAGCCCGCCGCGTCGGCCGAGGTCCAGGTCCAGGGCCGCTGCTCATCAGCGGTCAGATCCCAAACTGCTGCGGAACCTACATTCCAGCTGCCATCCGGGTTTGGATAAGAACTATAGAGTTCGTATAAAAAGCAGCTGCTGTTGTCGAGCACGAGCACATGGCGGTCGCCATTTCCCGGGTTCGGGTCGCCTTCAATGGAAGCATTAGCGGGGACGGGCATCGGCCCGGGATCGCTTTCGTCCCCATAGGCCGTGAAACTGATGGTCACCGGAGCCTGTGTGCTGCTCACGATGACATAGGGAATACCCATGTCAGAACCCTGGTACTGTCCTGCGCCGAAATCCGGATGCAGGCCAACGTTCGGACCGATGAAGTTGATCATCGCGTCCGAATTGGGATCTACAGGCGAACCGGAAACGTCCTGATTCCAGAGATTCGCAGACGTAAAAGGCCGGAACCCATTCAGGCTAGCGCCTTGTCCGGTGCTCATTGCACTGCATGAGCCGTTCTGCCCACTGCCGCCTGAACCTCCCCCCGAGCCGCCGCTGGAAGATCCCCCATTTCCCCCCGAGCCACTACTCGACGAACTCGAAGCCTGCGACGCCGGTCCACCGCCGCACGCCATCAGAAACACCAATAACCCCAACAAAACAATAGCGAGCGTACATTTCTTCAAAAGAGGCCCCCGAGGACTATTCTTCTCCGAGGTCTACAGCCCTACAACATGAAATCAGGCCCTGGCCCGCAAGAACTGGGACATGTACCCACGTAAGCTCAAGATCCCAGGCTGGATGCCGCTTACGACCCACCCCCTCGCCGGCTTTCATGACAATTCTGTGATAAATTCGCCACCCATTTGGGCGTACAATCCTCTCAACTCGGGGTGATGCTCATGATGTCCAGGATTTGTGTTTTCCTCGCCACTCTCCTCTCTCTTTGCATCGGTTTGGTTGCACAGGGCCACGGCGGAGGAGGAAAGACGACCGGAAGCCCAACCGCCTCGATTCCGTCCGCTAGTACGCCTGGTATACCTTCGCTCGACTCGATACCCAGAACAACTTTCCTCAGGGGTAAAGTCGCGGTTGACGATGGCACTCCGATCACCGATTCGGCCACCATCCAAACCATTTGCACAGGGCGAGTCCGTACTGAAGGCTACACAGACTCCAAGGGGAGCTTCAGCTTGGACTTAGGCTCACAGCAGAGCCAGATTTCCAGTATGGATCAGGCCGGTGATTCTTCGTCCTCTATGCGCGGCGTGGGTGGTTCAAGACATACCTCCCGCGACTTGCGACAGTGCGAGTTGCAGGCCGTCTTACCGGGATTCACGTCTCAGGTGATCGAACTGGGGAACTTCGCCACCGATTTCAACGACGCCGACGTAGGGATCATCATGCTCCATCGGACCAGCCAGGTGGAGGGCTTCACCATCAGCGCCACCACTGCCGCCGCTCCATCTAACGCCCGCAAAGCGTACGAAAAAGGTCGCGAGCTCGAAAAGAAGGAGAAATGGGACGCCGCCATCGAGAAGTTCGAAAAGGCCGTAAGCGAATACCCCAAGTACGCTGTCGCCTGGTTTGAGCTAGGCAAAGTTCAGCTTCAGACCAACAATGTTTCGACAGCCCAGCAGTCGTTCCGTCGAGCGCTCGCCGCCGACTCCGGGTATATCAGCCCCTACCAACTGCTTGCACAGATCGCGTTTCGTCAGCAGCAGTGGCAGGAAGTGCTCGACACCACGCGGGAAGCCCTCAGACTTAATCCCATCAACTTCCCCGAATACTGGCTCTTCAACGCCGCGGCTAACTTCAATCTCCAGCATTTCGAGGACGCCGAAAAGAGTGCGGTTCGTGGCTTGCAAGTGGATAGCGCACACCGGGTTCCGAAGCTCGAACACCTCGAGGCTATGATCCTGGCCCACAAGCGCGATTATGTGGGCGCAGCTGAACACCTAAGGAACTACCTCCGCTTGTCTCCGAACGCCGCGGACGGCAGTCTGGCACAGAAGCAGTTACAGGAATTCGAACAGCTTTCTTCCAAAGCCAACGTGGACCGCTAGTCAGGGCACCCGACAACAAGGTGGTTTCTCGTTGTTATGGCGAAACCGAAGTCGTTTTCTCGGCATCCAAACCCTCGTAGTTTTCTTGCCCCTATCCCTGATGCACATTACCTGACCAATCCAACAGGAGATCCCCCATGGCAAACAAGAGTGTCTCTAACAATCGTGGCAAACTCAACGCCCAGCCCCGCCTTCATCAAAGAGCAGCCGAGATTCAGACCTACGGAACAGTCAGCCACATGCTGCCGCTGGAACTCGAAGAACCCGTCCGCTTGGAGATGACCGAGCACCTCAACCAACTGCTTGCGGATTCCATGACTCTACGCGATCTTTACAAGAAGTCACACTGGCAAGTTGCCGGCCCCACCTTCTATCAACTGCATCTGCTTTTCGATAAGCACTTCGACGAGCAAGTGGAGATTGTCGACACGATTGCCGAGCGCATTCAACTTCTTGGCGGAGTCAGCATCGCTATGGCCGCCGACGTGGCGGAGACGACTCAAATTGAGCGTCCACCGCGCGGGCGCGAAGAAGTGCCGGTACAAATCTCGCGCTTGCTCGACGCCCATCAGATCATCATTCGGGAATGCCGCGAACTGGCAAAGCGAGCGGACGAACTCGGAGATGACGGGACCAACGACCTGGCAGTAAGTGACGTCCTGCGGCCCAACGAATTGCAGGCGTGGTTTCTGAGCGAACACCTGGTGAATATGCCGCTCGTGGAAGCGGAAGAACCCGCCGGCAAAACTGCCAAGACAGCATGATTTGAAGAAAAACAGAACAGTTGCCAAAGGCACGGGTTGGCCCGTGCCTTTTCTTGCAATTAGAGGATATAGCGCGACAGGTCCTGATCCTTCACGATGTCGGTGAGCATCTTGCGAACGTAGTCGCCATCCACCGTAATCTGCTGGCCCTTCTTTTCCGGGGCTTCGAAGCTGATCTCATCGAGCACGCGCTCCATGATCGTGTGCAGGCGGCGCGCGCCAATGTTTTCCGTGCCTTCATTCACGCGGAAGGCAAAGCGGGCTACTTCTTCCAGCGATTCCTGTGTGAATTCCAGCTTCACGCCTTCGGTTTCGAGCAAGGCCGTGTACTGTTTCACCAGCGAAGACTTGGGCTCAGTCAGGATCTTGATGAAGTCATCCATGGTGAGCGATTGCAGTTCCACCCGGATGGGGAAACGGCCCTGAAGTTCCGGTATCAGATCGCTGGGCTTGGAAACGTGGAAGGCGCCCGCGGCGACGAACAGAATATGATCGGTGCGGACCATTCCGTATCGGGTATTGACCGTCGTACCTTCGACAATGGGAAGAATATCGCGCTGCACACCCTCGCGTGAAACATCAGGCCCGTGACCGCTTTCCCGCCCTGCGATCTTGTCGATTTCGTCCAGAAAGACGATGCCGGCATTCTCCACGCGATCGATCGCTACGCGCGTTACCTGCTCCATGTCGATTAACCTTTGTTCTTCTTCCTGGATCAGGTATTCGAACGCTTCGTTCACCTTCATCTTCCGCTTCTTGGTTCTCTGGCCGAAGATGTTAGGCAACATGTCCTTCATGTTGATATCCATCTCCTCGACGCCCTGATTGGAGATGATTTCGAACGACGGGAAAGACCTTTCGCGAACCTCAATTTCCACGCTGCGCTCGTCCAGCTTGCCCTCGCGCAATTGCTGACGCAGCTTTTCCCGCGTACGCGAACTGGATTCCGTCAGAGACGTGGAACCGTCGATCACCACTCCGCCCGTCGGCTCCGCCGGCCGCGAGGGAGTTGGGGGAAGAAGGATGTCGAGCAACCGCTCTTCTGCATTCAACTCGGCCTTATCGGCAACATCTTCGAGCTTTTCTTCCCGCACCATCTCGATGGCGATCTCAACCAGATCGCGCACCATCGATTCCACGTCGCGTCCCACATAGCCGACTTCCGTAAACTTGGAAGCCTCGACCTTGAGAAACGGGGAATTCGTGAGTTTGGCGAGGCGGCGGGCAATCTCGGTTTTGCCGACTCCCGTTGGGCCAATCATGATGATGTTCTTCGGTATGATCTCTTCGGCGAGGTCAGGAGCGAGCTTCTGGCGACGCATGCGATTGCGCAGAGCGATGGCCACGGCTCGCTTGGCGTCTTTTTGCCCAACGACATACTTGTCGAGCTCAGCCACGATCTCGCGCGGCGTCAATTCGTCCAGTGCCAGCTGTTCTTCTTCGACGGTTCCGGGTAAATAAATTGCCATAGATCTTTGGTCGTTAGTCGTGAGTCTTAGGACGCTGGGCCGACGTTTCCGAGTAGCTAGCGACCGACGACCATCGACTCACGACTAGAGCTCCTCTATCGTCGCATTGTCATTCGTATAGATGCACATTTTGCCCGCGATCTTCATCGCTTCTTCGGCAATTTGACGGGCAGAAAGCTGTGTATGGTCCGCCAGCGCCTGCGCCGCCGCCTGGGCGTAAGGCCCGCCGCTGCCGATAGCGGCAATGCCGCCGTCGGGCTCGATCACGTCACCCTGGCCGCTGAGCAGAAAAGTCTGATCCTTGTCTGAAACAAGCAGCAGCGCTTCCAGATGCCGCAGGAACTTGTCGGTCCGCCAATCTTTTGCCAGCTCGACCGCTGCCCGACCGACATTTCCGTGGTACTGCTCGAGTTTTGACTCAAAGCGGCTGAAGAGCGAGAAAGCATCGGCCGTCGAACCCGCAAAGCCGGCCAGAATCTTGTCCTGATAAAGACGCCGTATCTTTTTCGCGGTGTGTTTGACGACGGATTCGCCGAGCGTGACCTGGCCGTCTCCGGCCATGACCACCTTACCTTCCCGGCGAATACACAAAACTGTCGTGGAACGAACTAGACGCTTTTTTGGCATGAGGACAATTCTTGATTATAGCAGCCAGGGTCGGAGCGCCTTCGCGCGATATTCAGCGAAGATGATGGTGACGATTCTTCAGCTTGGTTTCTGCGTACTAGGAACTAGGTACCGAGAACTGCTCACGCATGCACCGCTTCCGGCTTCGACGCCAGCAACTGCCGCAACACGAATTGCAGGATGCCGCCGTTCGCGTAATATTGCGCCTCTTGCGGCGTGTCGATGCGAACCACAGCTTTGAACTCCTTGCTCTTCCCGTCAGCGCTCGCACGCAGCGTTACCCGGCTGCCAGCCTTGAAGTTCCCAACGAGTTCACGAATTCCTGCGATCTCGAATACTTCTTCTCCTGTCAGCTTGAGCGATTCCGCGGTTTCTCCCGCTTCAAACTGCAGCGGAAGAATACCCATTCCTACAAGATTAGAACGGTGAATACGCTCGTAGCTCTCCGCGATCACCGCGCGCACGCCGAGCAGCAGTGGCCCCTTGGCCGCCCAGTCGCGCGACGACCCCGAGCCGTACTCTTTTCCTGCCAGAATAATGAGCGGCGTTCCATCCTTCTGATACTTTACGGAAGCATCGAAGATGCTCATTTCTTGATTGGTCGGCAGATAGCGTGTGTAGCCACCCTCCGTGTTGACCAGCTTGTTCTTCAAGCGCACGTTCGCGAAGGTACCCCTCACCATCACTTCGTGATTGCCGCGACGCGAACCGTAAGAATTGAAGTCCGCGGGTTTCACTCCGTGCTCGATCAGATACTTTCCCGCCGGGCTGTCTTTCTTGATCGACCCCGCCGGAGAAATATGATCGGTCGTCACGCTGTCGCCGAGCACCGCCAGCACGCGCGCGCCTTTGATCTCCCGCACCGCCGAGGGTTTCAACGCCATCCCCTCGAAGTACGGCGCTTGCCGGATGTAGGTCGAATCCTTCTCCCAGACATAGGTCTGTCCGTGAGGCACAGGCAGGGATCTCCAGTGCGAATCGCCCTGATAGACCTCGCCATAGCTCTTGCGGAACATGTCTGACGTGATCGACTTCTGCACCGCTTCGTCCACTTCTCTCTGGGTCGGCCAAACATCAGCCAGGAATACAGGCTTCCCGTCCTTGCCGCGACCGAGGGCATCTTTGCGCAGGTCCACGTCGATACGCCCCGCTAGCGCAAACGCCACCACCAGCGGCGGCGACATCAGATAGTTGGCACGAACTTCGGAGTTGATGCGTCCTTCGAAATTCCGGTTCCCCGACAACACCGAAGCCACCACCAGATTCTTCTCGTCGATCGCTTGTGATACTTCAGTCGGCAAAGGTCCAGAGTTTCCAATGCAGGTTGTGCATCCATAGCCGACGATGTGAAACTTGATCTTCTCGAGGTAAGACAGCAGACCCGCATGATCGAGGTAGTCGCGCACTACCTTCGATCCCGGTGCCAGGGACGTCTTCACCCACGGCGGAACCGACAAGCCTTTCTCGACTGCTTTCTTCGCGAGCAATCCCGCCGCCACCATCACGGACGGATTTGAAGTGTTGGTGCAACTGGTGATTGCAGCAATCACTACGCTTCCATGCTTGAGCGCATCCTTAACGTTCGGCGGAACATGCTCATGCACGCGCGGATCCTCGACACCCACCGCAGTGGGATTGCCTCCTTCACCCTCCCACACTTGCTTGCCGGCAACGGCATTTGCAACCACCGCCGCGGTGGCCGTGGCAGCCCCCGTCTTGCCCGGCTTGATCAACGACGGCAGAGCCTTCTCGAACGACTCCCTCGCATTCGAAAGGGACACGCGATCCTGCGGCCGCTTCGGCCCTGCAAGGCTCGGCTCAACCGACGCGAGATCAAGAGTCAACAACTCCGAATACTCCGCTTCCGGCGTGTTTTCGTCGTGGAACAAGCCTTGCTCACGACAGTAAGCCTCGACCAGAGCCACCTGTTCTTCGGAGCGTCCGCTCAGATGCAGATAGGTCAAACTCTCTTTGTCGACGGGGAAGATGCCGCAGGTCGCGCCGTACTCGGGCGACATGTTTCCGATCGTGGCGCGATCGGCCAGCGGCAGATAGCGCAGCCCAGGGCCGAAATATTCGACGAACTTGCCCACCACACCATGCTTGCGCAGCATCTCGGTGATGGTCAAAACCAGATCCGTCGCCGTCGCTCCTTCTCTCAGGCGTCCCGTTAGCTTCACCCCGACTACCAGCGGAATTAGCATCGATACTGGCTGGCCTAACATCGCCGCTTCCGCTTCGATTCCGCCTACGCCCCAACCGAGAACGCCCAGCCCGTTGATCATCGTAGTGTGGGAATCGGTCCCTACCAGAGTGTCAGGATACGCGGAGCGTTTGCCGTCCACCTCATGCACGAAAACCACGCGAGCCAGATATTCCAGGTTTACCTGGTGCACGATCCCGGTATCGGGCGGCACGATAGCCAGATTCCTAAACGCGGTTTGCCCCCAGCGCAGGAATGCGTACCGCTCCTTGTTCCGCATGAACTCAAGCTCCGCATTCAAGCCGAATGCCTGCGGCGTGCCGAATTCATCCACCTGAACCGAGTGATCAATGACGAGTTCCGCCGGCTGCAAGGGATTGATCAGTGTCGGGTCCCCGCCGAGACGCTTCATCGCGTCGCGCATCGCGGCCAGATCCACGACTGCCGGAACTCCGGTAAAATCCTGCAGCAGCACGCGGCTGGGCGTGAAGGCAATCTCCTTGTCGGGCTTGCTCTTGCTGTTCCACGCGGCGAGGGCGCGAATCTCTTCTTTCGTCACATTCTTGCCGTCTTCGGTGCGCAGCAGATTTTCCAGCAGAATTCTCAGCGAATATGGCAGGTGCTTGGTGGAGATGCCCTGCTTGTCAAGCGCGTCCAGCCGGTAGATTTCGTATTCTTTATTGCCGACACGCAAATTCGAACGGCTGTTGAAACTATTCACAGACATAATGGCCTTCCCTCGGGAAATTCCGGCACACGACCGGATCTACGCAGTGCGGACTCGAACTTAATCTCGAACTTAATAGTGTAATTCGTTCTATCGTCGTTGCGTAGTCACGCGCCGTATGGAGGATTCCGGTCCGGTTGCGGTATAAAAGCTGGGCTATGGAGCAAACACTCGGTTATGTCGCGCTCGTAGTTCGGGACTACGACGAGGCGCTCGCATTTTTTACCCAGGTTCTCAACTTCCGATTGGTCGAAGATACCCGCTTGAGCTCAGACAAGCGGTGGGTGCTGGTCGCTCCGCCGGGCCCTGGCGCTACGAGCCTGCTTCTGGCGCGCGCCGCGACACCCGAGCAAGCGACTCGCATCGGTAACCAGACCGGGGGACGAGTCGCCTTCTTTTTGCACACCGATGATTTCTGGCGCGACTACCGTGAAATGACCGCGCGAAACGTAAAGTTCACAAGAGCGCCCAGCGAAGAAGCGTACGGCACAGTTGCTGTTTTCGAAGACCTGTACGGCAATCTATGGGACCTGTTGCAACTGAAGGACAGCGGTTCACGCTGATGGAATGTTTTCGTTCAGCAGAATCCTACCGTGCTCCTGTCCAAACCTGATAAATCACGACTCCGAACATAAAAACCAGGTACACCCTGAGCGCCCAGAACAAGACCATCTCGGTGCCCGTGAGGCGCCGTCGCGGACAGTGGTGTTTTGCCTTGGCATCGCTCAACTGATCGGGCTCCAGCGACGTCATCACTGCGGCGAGGTCTTCGCGACTTACTTCGACTTCTGTTGAGGGATCACGCTGGTCTACCATCTATTTACCTCCAACGGCCGCGAGCACATGGGGTGCGATAACGCTGATCCCAAACAAGAGGCCTGCGCCGATCAATATCACCACCACCGTGAGGGCCAGGGCGTTCGCCCATAGCGGACTGACCAATTCGCCCATGATTTCATGGTCGTTGACCAGCATGTAAAGGAAAAGGAGCGCTGGAGGCATCGCCAGGACGGCAATTACGTTCACGACCAGCACGATATATACGAGCGGAATTCCCGGGATCAGGACCAGGCCCGCAGCGGCTGCAGCTTCCAGGAATAAGAAGAGATAGAAAGCTTTGCCCTGCTTGAAAGGAAGATTCAAGCTGTGCGGACGCCGCGCCACTTCTCCGAAGGCATAAGCGGAAGAAGCCGAAATAGTAACCGCCGCAACCATTCCCGCCTCAAAGATTCCGAGTGCAAAAAGCGCAGCTCCCCAACGCCCTACAAACGGTTGAAGTGCCTGGGCGAATTCGCCGGCTTCGAAGTTCGCTGCCGCCATGTGGTGGGTAAACAGCGGAGCCGTGGCCAGAATGGTAGCGACGGCTGCGAGCGTCGCTAAGCCCGCGCCCAGCACGGTGTCGATTCGTCCGAAACGGATGTCTCGTGTGGTAAGGCCTTTGTCGGCAATCGCACTTTGCTGGAAAAACAGCATCCACGGAGTGACCGTCGCCCCAATATCGGCCAGCAGGATTATGACGGTCTCCTGGGTGAGTCCTCCAGGCAGCGGACGCCAAGTTACAAGCGCCCGGCCCACCTCGCCCCAGTGCGGATGAGTGAGCAGAGCCACAGGTATGAACAGCAGGTTGAATGCCGCCGCTCCCAGAGTAATCCGTTCCCAGGTCCAGTAGCGGTGAGTCATCAGCGCCACGAACAGAACACACAGTGCGCCCAGGACGGCCACGGAAGGCCGCACACCGAAGAAGCCCAGGCCCGCGCGGATGGCGATGAACTCCGTAACCAACGTCAGAAAGTTGCCCAGGGCGAGGTCTGCCATGGAGAACCAGCCCCAGAACGGTCCGAACCGGTCGAAGATCAGTTCGGCATGCCCTCGGTGAGTTGCGGCCCCCAGGCGGACAGTCATTTCCTGTACCACGCAGGCCATGGCAAATGTCAGGACGACAAAGGGCAGGAAAAAGCCGATGCCAAACCGCGCGCCAGTGGCCGCATAGGACAACATGCTGGGGCCATCGTTTTCTCCCAACATCACCAGGATACCGGGGCCGATGAGCAGCCACAGCAGTCGCAATCGCCACCGAAATCCACGGTGCGCACGAGTCTCCTCCACTCGTTCGCGGTCGTGCGCCCGATCCACATCCTCGTGAGTGATGATGACGTCGCCGACGGATGTTACCGAACCACTCAGCACGTCTGCTTGGGCGGCCGATCCCCCGCGAGTTCGCGGCGCTGTTTTGGGTTCGTCCATTTGAAAGTTAAAGGCACGCTGGCAGCAGCAACTTCATGCGGCCAAAATACAGCACATCAATCCACTTTGATTAGCGTAAGTATACATGAGAAGGTAAACTGTAGTTAAGCTACTAAAGATGGGAAGAATTCTTTTCGCGAGTGGTCACCCAAACCTTCTCTGCCGCAGCGCTACCCAGCGAAACTGCACCCGCGTCAGTGTGCAAGCTGAGAGTCTGATCGTAATTTCGGCCTGTTACGCCCACTTTCGCACCTGGCCGGATTCCCCGTTCTTCCAGAAACTCCAGAAGACGACGATCGCGTTCGTAGATGCCGCTCACAACGTAGTTCCTGCCCGTCTGGGCATGGGCAAGAAGCACCAACCCCCGGCGGCGGCGGCTCACCGGGCTCTCCATTTCGCTCAGGTTGCCATGAGGGCAGGCCCCGCCTGATCCCAGCTTTGCCAGCAACTTGGCCTCAAAGTCGGGCGAAACTGCGTGCTCCAGGCGTTCCGCCTCGTCGTGGACCTTGTACCATTCCATCCCGAACATTTCAGAAAGCATGCGTTCGATCAGATGGTGGCGCAGCGTGAGCTTTCGTGCGATCTTTCGGCCTGCCGTAGTCAGGCTCACTACGCCACCCACCTGCATACGAACCAGGCCATCTTTCTTCAGCCGCCGCAGAGCCATGGTCACAGCCGGCGGTGAAACCGCGAGCCAGTGCGCCAGCGTAGCCGAGATAACAGTCTCACCCTCGCTCTCAGCCTCGAGGATGGCCTTCAGGTAGTCTTCTTTGGAGACAGTGATCATCTGGCGACATTATACGTCGTAGACTTAAGCATAGTTAACGGGACCATTCGAAAACGCCGGAAGCCGCCGAAGCGGGCCGGAACTTCTCAAGCCAAAAGTGTTGGGATCAGACGACTCAACTCTGCCCCCAGCTGGAAATTTTCGGACTGCAATCTGCGGCCTCTGCGCGCCAGGTTTGACATCAGTCTCCACTGCCCCTAACCTTGTTTGTCCAACATGAAAGTCCTGGTCATCGGAAGCGGAGGGCGCGAGCACGCTCTGGTATGGAAGCTCCGGCAATCTCCTCGCGTCACCAAAGTCTATTGCGCACCCGGGAATGGCGGTATCGCCGAAGAAGCCGAGTGTCTGCAGGCGGACATCAAGAGCCTGGATTCACTCGTCGCCGTCGCTCACCAGGTGCAGCCCGACCTTACCGTGATCGGTCCGGAACTTCCCTTGCATCTGGGAGTGGTCGACGAGTTTACCCGCCGCGGTTGGCGTGTCTTCGGCCCAACCAAGGCTGCCTCCCAGCTGGAATGCAGCAAGAGCTTCGCCAAGGAGTTCATGCAGCGCCACCGTATTCCCACGGCGCACTACGCAATCTGCAATTCCCTCGGCGAAGTGCGCGCCGCCCTCTCGCACTTTCACACCCCCATTGTTGTGAAGGCCGACGGTCTGGCGGCCGGCAAGGGCGTGGTGATTGCGAAGACCAAGGATGAGGCCGCATCCGTCGCCGCGGACATGCTGAGCGGAAAGATGCTCGGCGAAGCAGGCGCGCGCGTCGTGCTTGAAGAATGCCTGCAAGGGGACGAACTTTCCTTCCTCGTGTTCAGCGACGGTGAACGCGTTGCCCCGCTGGTCGCGGCCCAGGACCACAAACGTGCCTTCGACGGCGATGCCGGGCCCAACACCGGCGGCATGGGGGCGTACTCCACACGGACTATCGTCGACGACAAGATGCGGGACTGGCTGTTGGCTCACGTCGCGCGTCCGGTGGTTTCCGGTATGAAGCAGGAGGGAGCCGAATACAAGGGCGTTCTCTATTGCGGCCTCATGATGACCGCCCGCGGTCCCATGGTTCTGGAGTTCAACTGCCGCTTTGGCGATCCTGAAACCCAGCCGATCCTCATGCGCCTGGAAAGCGACCTCGTCGAAGCGCTGGAAGCATCGGTCGACGGCCGCGTCAGCGACGGCGATTTTCGTTGGTCGCCGGACGCCTCGGTCTGCGTGGTCATGGCCTCCGACGGCTATCCCGGAACGTACGAAGCAGGCAAAAAGATCAGCGGCCTCGAGCAGGCCTCGGGACTGAAAGGCGTCAAGGTCTTTCATGCCGGAACGAACAAGCAGGAGGATCATTTCTTTACATCCGGGGGCCGCGTTCTAGGCGTAACCGCGCGGGCGGGCGACCTCTCAACGGCAGTGCAGCGCGTCTATGAAGCGGTTTCGCAGATTCATTTCGACGGCGCGCACTACCGGAAAGACATAGCAGCAAGAGAGTTGAAAGGGGCGGTGTCTCGCTGAAATCGGATTTATCGCCCGCTGACCGACTCCCGGAATTTCAGTTGGTGAACGCAAATGGCAAAAGTAAACATGAGCAAACCGATCGTTTCCATTGTTATGGGCAGTGACTCCGACCTGGAGATCATGCGTGAAGCGGGCAAAGCGCTCGACGAGTTTGGCATTGCGTACGAAATCGACGTCACCTCCGCCCACCGCTCTCCGGACCGAACCGCCGAGTACGCCCGCAAGGCAGCCGAGCACGGCATCCGGGTCATCATTGCCGGCGCAGGCGGGGCCGCCCACTTGGCTGGCGTCATCGCCGCTCATACCACGCTGCCGGTCATAGGAGTGCCCATTCCCTCCACCTCGCTGCAGGGTATGGACTCGCTGCTAGCGACAGTGCAGATGCCGGCCGGCATTCCGGTGGCTACCGTCGCCATCGGCAAAGCAGGCGCGACCAATGCCGGAATTCTTGCCGCGCAGATCCTGGCTCTCTCGGATTCTTCAGTGGCGGGAAAGTTGGCTCAGCATAAGGAAAAACTGGCCAAAGGTGTGGAGGAAAAATCCAGGAAGCTGAAGGCTTCACTTTCTTAGGAAGACGGGTTTCTACCCCGCGAACTACAGCTCCAGACTCTTCAGGTACCGCCGAAATTCTTCCCCAAGGTCCTGCCGCTTCAGGGCAAACTCCACTGTTGCCTTCAGGAAACCCAGCTTGTCGCCAGTATCGTGGCGCTTGCCCTCGTAGACGTAGGCATACATCTTTTCTCTCTTGAGGAGAAGGCGCATGCCATCGGTAAGCTGAAGCTCTCCGCCGGTTCCGAGCGCCGTTTGTGACAAGGTCTCGAAGACCGTCGGCGTAAGTATGTAGCGCCCGATAATAGCTTTGTCGGACGGCGCATCCTCCAGCTTCGGCTTCTCGACCATGTTTTGAATCTCGAATAAACGCCCATTAAAACCATCCGCCGGCTTCACATCGAGCACGCCGTAGGCCGAGATGGCTTTCCCCTGCACCACCTGCGTCGCGATCACCGAGCATTGCTTCTGTTCGAAGACCTGGATCATCTGCTTGAGGCACGGGACCTGCGCATCCACCACGTCGTCAGCCAGCAGCACGGCGAAAGGCTCGTTGCCCACGAGTTCGCGCGCCATGAGCACGGCATGTCCCAGCCCCATCGCTTCTTTCTGACGCACGTAGGCGACGTGGATCAGCTCAGAAATCTGCCGCACAATCTTCAGCAGGTCTTTCTTGCCCTTTTCCTCCAGCATCTTTTCCAGTTCGTAGCTCACGTCGAAGTGGTCTTCGATCGCCTGTTTGCCACGGCCGGTAATGATGATGATCTGGTCGCATCCCGCCGCCAGCGCCTCTTCCACGCCATACTGGATGATGGGCTTGTCCACCAGGGGAAGCATTTCTTTGGGTTGGGCCTTGGTAGCTGGAAGGAATCGCGTGCCCAGCCCGGCTGCGGGGAAGACGGCTTTGCGGACTCTCATGGTCATGGGGATTTCCTGCCGCGTCGCCACGAAACGGCGGCGACTCCAGCCAACCAAGATACCAGCAGAATTCGTTCCGTGACGAGTCTGCTTGAGGCGCTTCTCGGCGGCCTCCACTCAAACTGAGGCTCAGATCGAATCACGCCGCCGCAGAACTCGTATCGAAACTCCATTTGATGCCGGTTCTTGTGATTGTGTTGGCGGATGAACAGCTCTGAGGTGATCGAATCCCGATGGACCGTGACTCCCGGCCTACATCTGAAATCCACCATGTGGCACGAGCATCACGATACGGACTCCCGCCCCGCCGGCTGATGCCTGCTCCGCCACCACTCCTCCCAACTCTTGCAGCACGTCGCGCAAGCGCTGCAGCACTTCGCCGGCGGCGGTGGCCTTCAGCTGAAATTTGAGCGTGCCATCGGGCGCAAACTGCGCTCCCCGTTGCGACGAAACAAATCGTGCCAGCTGTTCGGGATCGACCTTCGCGTCCTGTCGGAACTTGACGGTTACCAGGTCGCGTTTTCTCTCGATCTGGGTGACGCCAACACCCAGGCACAGCAGCTTTAGTGATGCGTAATCCAACAGGTTGCGCACAGCCGGAGGAGGTTCTCCGTATCGGTCTTCGAGTTCGCCGCGGACGTCGCTGAGCTGCGACTCCGTCTCCACGCCCGCCACCCGTTTGTACATGCGCAACCGCTGATTTTCTTCCCCGATGTAGCTGGCCGGAATCCGGATGTTCAAGCCCAGGTTGAGCTGGGTTTCGGCCTCTTCCGGCGCGACTTCGCCCTTCATTTCGCGGACCGCGCGCTCCAGCATCTGCGTGTACAGTTCGAAGCCTACTGCTTCGATATGACCGCTCTGTTCCCCGCCTAACAGGTTTCCTGCGCCGCGTAGTTCAAGGTCGAGCGCGGCAATCTTGAACCCTGCCCCCAGGTCGGAAAATTCCTTGAGCGCAGCCAGCCGGCGGCGCGCAATCGGCGTGAGTTCAATCTCGGGTGGCAGCAGCAGATAAGCATAGGCCCGGCGGTTCGATCTCCCCACGCGTCCCCGCAACTGGTAAAGCTCGGAGAGGCCGTGGCGGTCCGCGCGGTTGATCAGAATCGTGTTGCAGAGTGGGATGTCCAGCCCGTTTTCGATAATCGTGGTCGAAACCAGAATGTCGGATTCGTGGTGCATGAAATTCAGCATCACCCTTTCCAATTCCGTTTCCGACATCTGTCCGTGCCCCACGATAATTTTCGCTTTCGGCACGAGTTCCTGGATCCTGGCCGCTATCTCGTAAATACTCTCCACCCGATTGTGGACGAAGTAGATCTGCCCGCCGCGCTCGAGTTCCTGCTCGATCGAAGACTGAATCAGCTTCTCATCCCAGCTGGCCACCACCGTCTGGATCGCCATGCGGTCTTTTGGCGGCGTTTCGATCACGCTCCAGTCCCGCAGGCCCACGAGCGACATGTGCAGCGTGCGCGGTATCGGCGTCGCGGACATGGTGAGCACATCCACTTCTTTCCTGATCTGCTTCAGCCGTTCTTTGTGGCGCACGCCGAACCTCTGCTCCTCGTCCACCACCAGCAGGCCAAGATCGGCGAACTTCACATCCTTGGACAACAGCCGGTGAGTCCCAATCAGAATGTCGACCTTGCCCGCTTCCACCCTCTGCAGAATTTCCTTCTGCTGCTTCGGACTGCGGAAGCGGCTGATCATCTCAATCGTGACGGGGAATGCCGCGAACCGCTGCTTGAAAGTCTCGAAGTGCTGGAATGTGAGCACCGTCGTCGGCGCGAGTACCGCGACTTGCTTATTGTCGTTTACCGCCTTGAACGCGGCGCGCATGGCGATTTCCGTCTTGCCGTAGCCGACGTCGCCGCAGAGCAGCCTGTCCATGGGTTGCGAAGACTCCATGTCCCGCTTCACATCGGCAATCGCCTGGTCCTGGTCTTCGGTCTCGACAAACTCGAACGTGTCTTCAAACTCCTTCATCCACTGGTTATCGGCGGCGAACGCGTGCCCCTTGGCTGCGCTGCGTTCGGCGTAGAGTTTGAGCAGTTCATCGGCCATGTCCTTCATGGCCTTGCGCACGCGCGCCTTGGTTTTCGCCCAGGCCGCAGTGCCCAGGTGACTCAGGACCGGTTTGGCACCTTCTGACGACCGATATTTCTGGACAAGGTCGAGCCGGGTAAGCGGCACATACAGCCGCGCGGCCTCGGCAAACTCAAGAAGCATGAACTCGGCGGGACCGTCCCCCTGATTGATTTCTTTCAATCCCTGGTATTGGCCGATGCCGTGCTCCACGTGCACGACGTAGTCTCCCACCTGCAGATCGCGGAAGTCGGACAGGAACGCGGAAGTCTTGGATTTTTGCCGCTGCGGCCGGGCAACTACGCCATCCGATTCGTCGAACAAATCCCGGGAGCCGAAGATAGCCAGATTGGCGTCTGGCAGCATCACTCCGTCTGGAATGTAAGCTTTGACTAGGGTCGTCGTGAAAACCTCGCCAGTGAAATAGGCGGTCTCATCGGCATAGCTCTCGCCGCTGCGGGTGCGGCTTCCCAGGCGAAAAGAGACGTTGTACTCGGTGAACATGTCCGCCAACCGCTCGATCTCGCCGGTATTCGGCGCCGCCAGCACGACTTGTTTGCCGCTCGCCACCAGCTTCTGCACCTCTTCGAGCATTGCCGGAACCGAGCCATGGAAGCGCGGCGTGGGCTGCGCCAGAAAGCTGACCGGCTCTTCGGTCTGGCCCGCGCGCATAATTCCGAGCTGTTCGATATCGGCCCCCGGGAGCGCCGCGACCCGGCTCCACCAGTCATCCGGCGTGACATAAAGATCCGCAGGCGTGACCAGGTTGCCCACTCCGCTGCGCTCATGGGCTTCCGCAATGCGCGTCCACACTTTGTCGAGTTCTGTCCTCAGCGTTTCCGGTTCGTCGAGCAGGACGGACGCATAGGGCAGCAGGTCAAAGATGGTGCGGTCAGCGCCAGCCACCGGAGCGTAGAACTCCCAGCCCGGAAACACCGTGGCGCCGCTCGCGCGCACAGCCTGCTCAACAACTTCATCGGTTCCGGTAATGCGTTTCCCGGACAGTCTCACATGGATCGCACCCAGCAGATCTTCGTGAACCGGAGTCTCGGTCAGTGGCAACAGCAAAGCTTCGTCGACAGGGCTCGACGATCGTTGCGTACCCGGATCGAACTTGCGTATCGACTCCACTTCATCGCCGAAGAACTCAATGCGCACCGGACGATCCGCTTCCGGAGAATAGACATCGAGGATGCCGCCGCGCAGGGCATATTCGCCGGGCATCTCCACCACATCAACCGAGGTGTAACCGACGGTATTGAGATGGCGCAGCAGAGCATCTGTGTCCAGGGTCTCGGTGCGGCGCACGACGCGTGCCAGATCCGAGTAGTACTCGGCCGCACGCAAACGAATCGTAGTCGCCGCCACCGGCGAGACCACGATCGACGCCGACCCGCTTGCGATCTTCCACAGAGCTGCAGCTCGCTCTTCCTGGATTTCGGGGTGGGGAGACAGATTCTGAAAAGGCAAGACATCGCGAGCCGGCACGCGGACGATCGATTCCGGATCCACCTCGCCGGTCAATTCAGCGAACGCCTGCAGCACCGGGACCAGGTCCTCAGCGGCCCGATTGTCAGCCACGACCAGAATCAGAGGGTGCTCGGCGGCTCGCTGCAGCTGAACCAGAAGGAGAGCCTTGCCAGTGGGAGTGAGTCCGGAAACACCTAGCCGCCCCGTGCCCTCTCTCAGGTGGGAGGCAACACGCCGAAAAGCAGCTAACTTCTCCACGTCCGCGAAGAGTTCGCGAACGAACGACAGGGCCATTGCTCTTTGATTCTAGCAGGAGTCGAGAAGAACCTTGGCGCACCTTGGCCGTCAGACCGCCGTGCACAGCGCCTACGTCATTTGCTGCCCAGTCCTGCGGGAGTCACCTCTATCCCCGCAGTAACGGCCTCGTCAGGCAGGTCGGCCCACCGCTCCCGTTGATACAAAGTTCCGAACCTGGGAAAGTCCGCACATCAAACCCGGCCTCGCGTAAGCGCCGGTTGGTTCGCTGATTCTCCTCCAGTGCGAGCAGGCGCTTCCCGCCAAGCGAAAGCACATTGCAAGCCAACGTGTCGCGTTCCGAAGCGTCGATCTCGAGGAATCGATATCCACGGCTGCGCAACAGTTCGACGGTTTCCACGCTCAGCCAGGGCAAATCCACCAGGACAGTTTCTTCGTCCAGCACACTCATCAGCGACATCAGATGCAAACATGCGGATGGCCCCGGCCCATACGGCAGTGATGCTGAAATCACGTCCACATTTTTCGGAGCAAGGAACTCGCGAATCTGCGCAATGCCCGCCGCGTTCGTCCGATATCCGTTGCCGACCAGCAGCGTCCGGGAATCAGCCCACACAATGTCTCCCGCTTCGCTTGACCCGGGCGCTTCCACCTTGCCCAGTATCGCAATGCTGAGTGACCGGCAAAAATCTCCATGCGCCTTCGCCTCCTCTATCCGGTTCGTCTTCCCCGGATGCATCAGGATGACGCCGAAGTCTGTCAGAAGCGACGCGTCGTGTGTGTACACGGCGTCCAAAGTCAGCGAATCGGAAGGCGGCAATTCCATCACCTCAGCGCCGGCCACGCGCAGTTCGCGGCACAAAGCTTCGTGCTGTAATTGCGCAATTTCGAAATCTGGCTCGCGAAGAAAACCCAGTTCCCGCCACCGGTCAACTCGCGTTGAATCCTTCCATCCTGCATGCGCCGGCGAACACACCATCACCCGCTGCAACACTCCCACCATCGAATGCCCGTTGAACACATCAGAGCCCATGTGTTGTGTATCCCTCAGCACACCAGCGAATCTATCTGGCTGTTATGGCAAAAGCAATCTGGGAAGGCAAAGCTGAGAAGCAGAACTGCCGGATTGCGCGGAGGTCACTTAGATTGAAATGGTATGCACGACACGCACTGTCGAAGGGGAAGAAACTAAAAAGGACAGTCCGGAGCCCCCGAGACTGTCCTGAAACCCTCCCGGTTAGAAGGGCATGTCACTGGATAGACGCTAAGCCGGGCGTGTTTCAGATAGATTGCGAATCTGTTAATTTCCGGTTAATTCCCGCCCGTCTGACTCGTAAGCCATCACTTACGCCTGTGATCTGCCCCGCTGCGTCCATCTATCCCGCTGCTATATTTATCCTTCTGGCCCAGGAGGACGCATGGCCCGCAAAACCGAGCAGTCCCGCAAGATGCAGAAGCGAGCCGAGCAGGTGATTCCCGGCGGCGTGAATTCGCCGGTGCGCGCTTTTCGCTCCGTCGGCTGCGATCCTCCATTCATCGTTCGCGGCAGCGGCGCCCACATGTGGGACGCCGACGGCAACGAATACATCGACTACGTCGGTTCCTGGGGACCGCTTATCCTGGGGCACGCCGCACCGATCGTGGTCGAGGCTTTGGGCAGCGCTCTGCGCAATGGCACCAGCTTCGGGGCCTCAACGCCGGCAGAAGCTGATCTCGCTGAACTTGTTCTCTCTGCCTTCCCTCACATGCAGAAGGTGCGCTTTGTGAGTTCGGGCACGGAAGCCACGATGTCGGCGATTCGGCTCGCCCGCGCGTATACCAGGCGCAAATACATTGTGAAGTTCGAGGGCTGCTATCACGGGCATGCTGACGCGCTTCTCGTGAAAGCCGGCTCCGGTGTCGCCACACTCGGCATACCAGGATCGGCCGGCGTTCCAGAAGAATTTACCCAGTTCACACTCGCACTCCCCTTCAACGACACGGACGCTCTGGAGGAGGCTTTCAAGAAATTCCGTCATCAGATCGCCTGTGTCATGGTTGAGCCGGTGGTCGGCAACATGGGCTGTGTCCCTCCCGGCCGCGGATACCTCGAAGCGCTCCGCACCATCACCGAGCGCGATAAGACTCTACTCATTTTCGATGAAGTCATGACCGGATTCCGGCTGGCGTTTGGCGGGGCGCAGGAGTTGTTTGCCATCCGCCCGGACCTGACGACGATGGGCAAGATCATTGGCGGAGGCTTGCCCGTGGGCGCTTATGGCGGCCCTTCCGAGATCATGGATCTGGTCGCGCCTTTAGGGCCGATGTACCAGGCGGGCACGCTTTCCGGGAATCCGCTTGCCATGGCCGCCGGCTACGCTCAACTCCGTTACCTGCGCGAGCATAAAGAAACTTACGCCCAAATCGACAAGCTGAGTGCTGACCTGGTCGCTGGCGTGGCCGCGGCAGCGAAAGAAGCCGGCGTAGCAATGACCAGCAACCGTGTCGGCTCCATGTTCACGTGGTTCTTCACGCGAGGGCCGGTTACGGACTGGAACTCCGCTGCAAAGTCCGACACCGAAGCTTTTGGGCGCTTCTTCCGTTCCATGCTGGAGAGCGGCGTCTATCTCCCGCCCTCGCAGTTCGAAGCGGCATTCCTGGGGGCTGCCCACACGGAACAGGACGTGCAACAGACCATTGCAGCGGCAAAGCAGGCGTTTGCGATGGCGCCGGCATGATCTCTTGAGCAGATTTGTTTGAAATTTCCTTATCCCGTGACAGCTGTCCGGGGTTGCGTCGCCGCTTCTCCCATCATTTCGGCGACAGTTACAAATTCATAGCCCTCGCTCTTGTAGCGCGCAATCAGCCGGTCCGTGGCGATCACGGTTTGCGAGCGGTCAGCACCCATCTTCACATCATCTCCATCGTGTAGCAGGATGACGTCTCCACCCCGGATTTTTCTGGAGACTTTCTGCACAATCTTGTCTGCGGGTGGCGCGTTCCAATCCCACCCGGTGACGTTCCACATCACGGGCTCCAACCCGAGAGAGCGAACGACTCGCAGAGTGGACGGTCGCCGCCCGCCGAAGGGCGGACGAAATAGCCGCGAGTGATCGCCTACGGCATCGGTGAGCGCACGCATACATTCCTGAATCTGGATTTTCGTCTGTGCCTCGGAACAGAAAATCAGATTCGGGTGCGTGTAGGTGTGGTTGGCGATCACGTGCCCGCCCTGGGCTAGTTCGCGAACGATATCAGGCCGCTTCTCGACATGCCGCCCGATCAGAAAGAAAGTGGCTCGTACGCCGTGCTTGGCGAGCACTTCCAGCAGCTTAAGGGTATGCGGATCATTTGGGCCATCGTCGTAAGTAAGTGCTAATTTCTTGGACTTTCGGCCAAGTCGGACGAACGTGCGCCCGTACCACTGCCCGGTCGGCGCCATGGACTGATAGCCTGCCGAGACCGCAGCCGCGGCCAATGCAGCCGCACCGACGAGTGGATAGACCATTGGCCTTAATTGTAATTGCCGCCGATGAAAATTCCGATTCTCAACTGCGCCACCTCCTGCAAGGCGACTTGCCTCTCTCCCATCGAAAAAATTCTTGCTATTAACTTTTCTCGCAATTGATTCTCGCGCGCAAGCAAGCTATTCTGCCAATCGACCACTTCGAGCCCATGGCCAACCTTTTTGAACTGCCTCGATACATTGCTGTGGAAGGTCCCATACGCGTCGGCAAGAGCACGCTGGCCAGGATTCTTGCCGAACGTCTGAATGCGCAGCGGGTCATGGAGCCGGAGGACAACCCTTTCCTGAAGGCGTTTTACGAAGGAGATCGTGGCGCAGCCTTTCAGGCGCAGTTCGCTTTCCTGATTCGCCGCTTCGAACAGCTGCGCGCGCTGGACCTCGGCACCCGCTCGAACAAGACGATCATCGCCGACTTCATCTTCGAAAAAGACAAGCTCTTCGCGTGCCTGAACCTCGGTGACCACGAATTGGAAATCTACAATCGCTATTACAACTACTTCCGCGAACAGCTCCCCGCGCCTGATCTCGTCATTTACCTCCAGGCCACTCCCGAGGTTCTGAAGAAACGCCTGAAGAAAAAGAATGCGCCCGGCGAGAAAGCGGTCAACGACGACTACCTTGAAGAGGTTATCAAGGCCTACGAGCACTTCTTCTTTCACTACACTTCGTCGGATTTGCTCATCGTCAACACTTCCGAGATTGACTTCGTCGATCGCAATGAAGACTTGCAGGAACTGCTGCGCAAAGTCTCCGCCCCCATCAAAGGGACGCAATACTTCCTGCCTCTGGGCTCGCAGGAAGCCGCCAGCGCGTAACCATGCCTATCTAATCTGTTGACTCCACAAGGTTTACGTGGATCCTCGCCGGCCAGCCACTAGGTACTGGCAACTCGCCGTTTCTGCATCTACAATATCTTCGGTTGAATCCAAGATGTGTACAGGCTCTATCCGCCCGAGGCGGAGGGGCACTGGAGGGCATCGTGAGTCTCACCCCGATCGGCGAACCTCGCCATAAAATTACTGTCGCTTCGCTTCGTGAAAAAAAGCTCCACCACCAACCCATCACTTGTCTGACCGCCTACGACTATTCCAGCGCACGCCTGGTCGACGAGGCTGGCATCGACATCGTCCTCGTCGGTGACTCGCTCGCCATGACCATGCTCGGCTACGACAACACTTTCTCGGTCACCGTCGACGAGATGCTGCACCACGCTCGCGCGGCGCGCCGGGGCGTCAAGAACGCGCTCCTCATGGCCGACATGCCTTACGGCTCTTATCACGCTCACACCCGACGAGGCCGTGCGCAACGCCGCCCGCTTCGTCAAAGAAGCCGGCGCGGAGGCCGTGAAGATCGAAGGCGGCGAAAAGCGCGCTGACCTGATCCACCGCATCATCGACGCCGAAATTCCGGTCGCCGGACATATCGGACTGACTCCGCAGTCGGTGAATGTCATGGGCGGCTACAAGGTGCAGGGCAAGACCTTGAATGCCATCGAGCAGTTGATGCGCGACGCGGTCGCCCTCGATCGCGCGGGCGTGGCCTGCATTTTCCTGGAAGGCATTCCGCGCGAAGTCGCCGCCATGATCACCGCGGAAGTCTCGACGCCTACCATTGGAATCGGCGCTGGCCCCGAATGCGACGGCCAGGTGCTCGTCTTCCACGACATCCTGAACCTGACGTTTGGCGCGCCCGCCAAATTCGTGCGCCGCTACGGAGACGCGGCAGCGCTCATCACGGACGCAGTGCAGGCTTTCCGCGCTGACGTGATTTCGCACCAGTACCCGTCGGATACGGAGTCCTATCATCTGCCGAAGGACACCGGAGCCGCACTCGATACTGTGCTGTCGCGCAAACATGCCATGAGACGTTAGAATTCTGCTCCCATGCGCCTCGTCGCAATCTTGCTCGCTATGGTTGTGCTCGTCGCCTGTCCCGCCCCTCCCAGGGAGCCTGATCCCGCCGTGGTGGAAGCGGCAGCAGAAGCAACAATTAAGGCCATCCCTGCCCCGGATTCTTCGAAGTTCAATAACGTGCACTCGGCGATGAAGTGGGACAACCCTTACCTCGTCATAACGCGGGATGGAGTAGACCTGGTCGATTACAGAAACAACGAAGTGCGTCACTTGAAGCCGGATGAAGTAGTGCTCGCACTCGGAAAGCTTTCGCCGTCGGCCTGGCCCTACGGGCGCGTCGTTGCAGCCTCAGAGAGTCGCGTGCAGGCGCAAGGCGATGACGCCCTCATACGGAAGAACCGAGGCATCGTCGCGGGCACTTTGGAAGGTTTGCAAGTCCTCATTAACTGGCTTCCCTCCGCGTGACCGGCAAACGTTAAATGAACATCTGCAAAACCATCGCGCAGGTACGGGCCGCGCACGACCCGTTTCGCCACGGACGCAAGACTCTGGGCCTGGTACCAACGATGGGAGCGCTTCACGAGGGCCATCTTTCGCTGGTCCGTGCAGCAAAGGCTCAGTGCGATGTGGTCGCCGTTTCCATTTTCGTCAACCCGACCCAGTTCGGCCCGAACGAAGACTTCTCGAAGTACCCTCGCACTTTCGAACGCGACTGCGCGCTGCTAGACAAAGAACATGTCGACCTGCTGTTCGCCCCCTCGGTGGAAGAAATGTACCCGCAGAGCGCGGTCACTTACGTGACTGTAGAAGGGCTCAGCGAAAAGCTGGATGGGCGCTCCCGGCCCGGGCACTTCCGCGGGGTTACCACCGTGGTCGCCAAGCTCTTTCACATCGTCGAACCGGATAAAGCATTTTTCGGCCAGAAGGATGCCGCGCAGGCCGCGATCATCCGCCGCATGGTGCGCGACCTTGATCTCCCTGTCGAAATCGTGGTGTGCCCCATCGTCCGCGAGCCCGACGGCCTGGCCATGAGTTCGCGCAACGCTTACCTTGATCCGCAGCAGCGGAAGTGTGCGCTGGTGCTGCGCCGGTCACTAGTTGAGATTGAGGAGTTATTCAAACGAGGCGACCACAATCCTGAGAAGCTGATCGCGGCTGGGAAGAAGATCTTCGCGGCGGAACCGTCCGTCCGCCTCGACTACCTGGAAATTGTCGATCCCGACTCACTTGATCCGGTTGGTGAAATCAGCCGTCCTGCTCTTGTTGCTGTGGCGGCCTATGTGGGTCCGACTCGCCTTATTGATAACGTGGTTCTCGAACCTGTCGTGGCTCAGAGCACAGAGCTGAGGGCTGACGGCTGACGGCTGACGGCTGAAAGCTTACTTCCTCACCGTCGGATACTCGATCCCCAGCTGCTCGAGGTACGTCTTATATTTCGTCGGATCGTAATAGTACTTCTTCATCTCCGGCCGGAACTTGTCCATCTTTTCCTTGTTGAACTCGATCGCGGGCTGGTCGTCCGGCCCGATCAGCGGCGTGTACTTCATATCTTTCGTTTGCACGGTATTGAAGTAATCCCAAGCCCCTTTCACCAGCTCTGGTGTCAGCAGGAAATCCAGCGCAGTCAAAGCCTGCACTTTCGCTCCCGCGGTTGAACCCTTGTGCGCGATCGGCGTCGCCATCGCTACCGCATCGATCCAACTGTGGCCCGGAGTGTTTGGAATGTTTGCGGGATAGCGCAAGTACACCATCGGCACGTTCCATGAGATGTCACCCACGTCGTCCGATCCGCCCGGCTCCGTCTCGGGCGATGGAGCTTTTAGCTCGTCCACCTTCGTGTGCAAGCCATCCACCTTTGCCCCAATCTCCTTCTGCAGTGCCTTGGCCAAGGTCTGGTCCGCCTCGCTCCATGTCGGCATGCCAACCGCCTGGATGTTTTTCTCCTGCACCTCGGCGACGAACTTGCTGAAATTTCCCGGCCACGCCGAACCTACGATGCGCCGCGTGACCGTGGTTCCCGTCATCATGGTCGCCGCCTGGGCCATCGTGTTGCCCAGCTCGTAGAGATCCTTGATGTGCGGGTAGTCAATTTCCCGGAAGTAGTACCAGACGCCCGCTTCCGACGGCACAACGTTCGGCTGATCGCCGCCGTTGATGATGACGTAATGCGACCGCTGCGCCAGCCGCAAATGCTCGCGGCGGAAGTTCCAGCCCACATCCATGAGTTCAACCGCATCCAGAGCGCTGCGCCCATCCCACGGCGCACCCGCCGCGTGTGCCGCCTTTCCGTGGAAGTAGTACTGCACCGAGACAAGGCCCTGTGGCGAAAAGGTCTGGCCGTAGCCGGTTCCCAGGGAGTCGTCCACGTGCGATCCGAGCACGATGTCCACGTCCTTGAACAGCCCGGCTCGCACATAAAATGCCTTGGTCCCGAGCAACTCCTCGGCGATGCCCGGGAAAACCTTCAGCGTGCCTGCGATCTTGTACTTCTCCATCAACTCCTTGAGCACCAGGGCGGCCGTCACGTTCACCGCTTGTCCGGAGTTATGTCCTTCGCCGTGCCCCGGCGCCCCCTCGATAATGGGGTCGTGATACGCCACGCCCGGTTTCTGCGAGGCACGCGGTATGCAATCCAGATCGGTGATAAAGGCAATCACCGGCTTCCCCGATCCGTAGGTCGCTATCCACGCAGTGGGAATGCCCGCCACGCCGCGCTCGACCTTGAAGCCGTTCTTCTCCAGAATATCGGTCACGTAACGGGAGGTCTCAAATTCCTGGAATCCAAGCTCCGCGTAACTGAAAATCTGGTCGACCATCTGCTGCGTGAAGACCTGCCGTGCGTCCACTGCATGGGTGGCCTCTCTCTTCAAATCAGCGAGACTAGGCTTCGATTCGCCCCACAGCGGGACAACAAGCAGAACGGCAAGGCACGACACCAAACAACACGACATCCACCACTGGCGCTGGCGCATTCGGACTCCCATATGAAATTGGAATGGCAAGAAACAACTCGCCCGCGAATGATACGTGGATGGTTGGGCAGCGTCCAGCACGCTAGGAGTCGGTCGCAGTGCAGCTCGGATTCCGACCGCCTACTTCACTATCGGAGTCATCCTGAGCGTAGCTGCTCTTCAGGCGAAGCGAAGGATCTGGCTTGCATCTCCTCCGTTCCACCAACCCCATCACCGCCGGAGAATCTGCCTTCGGAAGCGTAGCGGGCTTACCGCGACACAAACTCGTTGCCCGCGATGATGTAGCGCAGCGGCATCCCTGCCGCCTTCGTAATTCCGATCCGCTTCGTCACTTCAATCTTCCGCGGAAGAAATCCATCATCGCCAATCCAAAGATCCGAGCGCGGATTGGTCAGATCCTTGCCGTTGTCCCGCTCACGCGTTATCCCGAAGGCTTCTGCCATGCGTCCTGGCCCACTGGTCAACTTCCGCCAGTCCCGCTTCCCCCGCACGTCAACCCCGCGGGCCCTTGCCATCTCCTCCATGCCTTTTAGCGGTTCCAACGCCCGGAATAAAACTCCGCCCGCCACCCCATCGGGCAGACACGAAACGTTCAGGCAGTAGTGGTTGCCGTAAATGAAATACACATAAGCCCATCCCGGCGGGCCAAAGAGGACATCATTCCTGGCCGTTCGCCCGGCAGCGGAATGAGCGGCGGCATCCCCGGTTCCAAGGTAGGCCTCCACTTCCACGATGTGCCCCGTCAGAACCTTCCGGCCTTCCCGCCTGACCAGCACCTTACCCAGTAACTCGCGTGAAACAACCCGCGGGTCGCGGTCATAAAACACAGACCGGCAAAGGAACGGGTAACCTGCCCGCCTTCGCCGACTCTTCACCCTTAATTCTCGCCATTTCGCTAACGAAACTTCGGTGCTATGGCCTTCCTAGCATCCGGACATGGCCGGGATGCGACCATCGCGATTTTCGCAAAACCCGCGCCCAGTCTAATCTGACTGGGCCACTTCCAACCCACAACCAAAGGAAAATTCATGTTGGGCAGGACAATCAGAGTCATAGCCTTCATTCTGACTACCGCACTGGTTACCGCGGCTCAAACCGTTCCCGCTGGAACCCGGCTGACGGTTCGAATCGATTCTCAGGTCACCTCGAAGACCGCCAAAGTCGGCGACCGCTTCAACGGCAGCCTCGCTCGCCCCCTCGTGGTGGATGGGAAAACCGTTGCCGTTGCCGGAGCGCCTGCGCACGGCAGAGTCACTTACGTAAAGCCCAGCGGCCGGCTACACGCGCCTGGCGAGCTCACACTGCGCCTGACCTCGATTGAGGTAAACGGAAGGTTCTTGCCGCTTGCCACCAGCGCCTTTCATGCCAAAGGCAAGAGCCACACCAAGAGCAACGCGATCAAGATTGGCGGCGGCACGGCAGCCGGAGCCGTTCTCGGCGGCGTATTCGGCGGCCCCAAGGGAGCGCTGATCGGAGCCGCAGCCGGCGGAGCCGCCGGTACCGGACTCGCAGCCGCCACGGGCAAGGAAGAAGCGGTTGTCCACGCCGAGACCGCAATGACCTTCGTCACGACAAAGAACGCAACCTTGCAATAGTTCCTGGAAGAAAGAGGGCGGATCACCCTGATCCGCCCGTTCCCATCCTTCTCAACCACTCAACTCGATTCGACTTCAGGCCGCACTTTTCCCGGCGTTCTTCAGATACTCCAGCACCTGCTCCGCGTGACCCTCCGGCTTCACATTGTTGAAGATGTGCGCGATCTTGCCGTTCGGGCCAATGATGAACGTTGTCCGCGCAATGCCCATCACCTTCTTGCCGTACATGTTCTTTTCTTTGATCACACCGAACGCGTTGCACACTTTCTTGTCTGTGTCTGCCAGGAGGGTGAAGGGCAGGTGATACTTCTCCTGAAACTTCTTCTGCGCCTTAGGAGTGTCAGCCGAAATGCCCAGGATCACCGCGCCAGCCTTCTGAATCTTCTTGTCAGTGTCGCGGAATTCGCAGGACTCTTTGGTGCATCCCGGAGTGTCGGCTCTGGGATAGAAATACAAAACCACGGTCTTGCCGCGAAAATCCTTCAGCGAGACTTCCTTTTCGTCCTGGTCAAGCAAAGTGAACTCAGGAGCTTTATCATTGATATCCATGGCAGTTTCTCCTCGTCGCCCTTGGTTATATCGCAAAGCGCGCCTGGCCGTCATCCTGGCGGCGCTGGCTCTGGTCCTGACTCAGACCCTCTCTGCGCAATTCTCGCCGCCGCGCAAGAAAGCTTCCAAGGGACCTCGCGCTCTCGGCCTACTGCAGTTGTTTCCGAACGGAACCGCGCATCTCATCCCGATCACTATCCTGATCGACGGCAATTTTTACGACGCTGGAGCCTACAAGGCTGCACCCGTCCCTATGGCGCTTGAATCGCAAACGGTTTACGAGGCCGTGCATTCTGGAGTTTCTCTAGGCTTGTTCACGGTAGGCGGCGTGCGCCAGACCAAAGACTCCTGGATCGCCGATGGAAGCTGGCTGCCTACCGGATCCGCGCCACCCAAAACTGCCCACAAAGCCGAAACCAAACCGAATATGGGCACTGACGAGGGCCCACCGGTATTGCACCGTCCGGGCGAGAAAAGGCCGGCCGCGAGCCAGCCACCATCCTCCACGTCGCCTCCAGATAACAAGCAGCCCGCCACGACCGTGCCCAGTGCGCCCGCCCCCGAGGATACTGACCGTCCGGTTCTGCACCGCGCACCAAGTTCTTCCGATGCATCACCCAAAGAAACGTCTCCAGCCACGCCGTCTTCAGCGCCAACTCCGGCTCCGGCACAGACGCCGGCTCCGACCCGACACCTCGTCTTCCTCGAGTACCGCGCCCACTGCACCTGCCCCGGTGCCTGAGGACGCCGATCATCCTACTCTGCGCCGGGGGCGGCCTTCTGCCGCAGCCGCGTCGAAACAAACTCCCTCAACTACGGCTGCAGCGCCGAAATCGCCAGCAACCAAGTCGGTAGCTGCTTCTCCTGCTCCCTCGCCGGCCTCTTCCAAGAATTCAGTTCAGCTTATCCCCGCCATCTCTGACGCGAACGGCCCGGATCCGCGCCCTTACCTGTATGAAACGAAGCCAGACGAAGACGAGAAATTCCGCAAGAAAGTGCTCGCCATGGCTACTGACGAGCTTCTCGCCAAGGTCAAGGCATACGCCGGAACCCCGGCAGAACAGCCTTCGCCCGCCTCTACGCGACCACGGAAAGGAGCCCCAGCCAAAACTTCTCAACCCGTCTTTGACGATGTCCAGCTCAAGATCTTCGATCTCTCCAGCAGTAACGAGCCCGTTCTCGTGCTGACCGCCACCGCTCACATGCCGCCCCCGCCCAAGTCTGAACCCGCCCCAGGTGCGGATACGCAGTATTTCGTCACTCTGGTCACTCGTAACGACATTTACGGCGACCTGCACAAGGTGTTTTCTAACATCACCGACAACCATCATCTGGACGTGATCCCGCGCATGGAGCTTGTAGACGCGGTCGACGCCGACGGTGACGGCCGTGGCGAGCTGCTGTTCCGCAAAGTCTCCGACTCGGGCAGCGCTTACAACGTGTACCGCCAGATTGGCGATCAGTTGTGGCCCTTGTTCGAGGGAACGCTGCCGTAGTTTCTTGAATCGTGACACCAGGAATTCGTCCGCCTGCTAAAATCTACGTCTCAGGACCCCGTCATCCTGATCCCGGCTGCATGACTTCAGAATCCCTAACTCCCTTCGGCGTCGAAGTTGTGTCCGCCCCCAACCTGGGGCCCGTTGAGAATGGAGAACTCTCTTCGGAAGCCACAATCGCTTTCCCCAAGGGCTTCGCCTGGGGCAGCGCCACGGCCGCCTACCAGGTAGAGGGCGCCTGGAACGAAGACGGCAAGGGCGAGTCCATCTGGGACCGCTTTGCCCATACGCCGGGGAAGATCACCAATGGTGACACCGGCGACGTTGCCTGCGACCACTATCGCCGCTTCCCTGACGACGTCGCGCTGATGCGCGCGCTCAACCTGAGCAGCTACCGCTTCTCGCTGGCCTGGACGCGCATTCAACCGGCCGGGGCCGGCAGCCCCAATCCCAAAGGGATCGACTTCTACAAGCGCCTGATCGATGCGCTACTTGAAGCCAACATCCGCCCGTTCCCCACGATCTATCACTGGGACCTGCCCCAGCCTCTGGAAGACATCGGCGGCTGGCCAAATCGCGACGTTGCGCTGCGCTTCGCCGACTACGTTGACATCGTCGCCCGCGAGCTTGGCGACCGTGTCTCAGACTGGATTCTGGTCAACGAGCCCAACTCGTTTACCAGCGTCGGCTACCTCGATGGCACTCATGCGCCCGGCAAGAAAAACATTCTTGCGTTCTTTAAAGCCTCGCACACCGTGAACGTGGCTACCGGGATGGGTTTTCGTGCTCTGAAGGCGGTTCGGCCCAAGGCGCGTGTGGGGTCGTCCTACTTCATGTCGCCCTGCGAACCTGCCACCAATTCCGAAGCCGACCGAATCGCCGCCGAACGTGCGCACGCCATCATCAACCGCTGGTTTCTTGATCCCGCTTTGAAGGGCGTCTATCCCGACGCCTTTCCCGTTTCGCCTGAGCTCTTCATGGGCATCCGGCCCGAGGACATGGCACTGGTCCACGTGCCTTTGGATTTCGTCGGCGTGAATGTTTACACACGCACAATCGCCGCCGCCGCGAGTAATGTCGAACGCCTTTCCGATCCCAAGCTGCTGGTGTTGCCCGTCAAGATGCAAATCGGCGGAAACGAGGGACCGAAAACTGAGTTCGGCTGGGAGAGCTGGCCGAAGTCAATCTACGATATGGTGATGCGCGTGACCCGCGACTACCATCGGCCGGTCATCGAAATCACGGAGAACGGTTGCTCCTATAGCGACGGTCCGGATGGAGATGGTGCGATTCGCGACCATCGCCGCATCGCCTATATGCATGCTCATCTGCGCGAACTCGCTCGCGCCATCGAGGACGGAGCCGACGTCCGCGGCTATCATGCCTGGAGTCTGCTGGACAACTTCGAGTGGGCCTTCGGCTTTAGCCAGCGCTTCGGTTTAGTCCACGTGGATTTCGCCACGCAGAAGAGAACACTCAAAGAGTCGGGGAAATGGTACGCGAAAGTGGCCGGTACTAACCGATTGCCGCGTAGTCTGCGAACCGTCTGAGCCTACTAGGTAGCACCGCCCGTCTTGGACAGGCCCGCGTAGGCTGTCGTCGGTAGCACGTCCCAAGTTAGTAGCACGTCCCAAGTTCCGCGGTCAGTTGAAGTTCTGTCGGTCGCAGCGAAATCCGCTCCAACAGTTAATGTCATCCTGAGCGAGGCGTGATGTTTCGCTGGCGAAAGATCACGCCGAGTCGAAGGACCCCGCTACTTCCAAAAGTGACCCTGTCGTTTCAGGGAATTCTCACGTTGACGCGGAAGAAAGGGGGACATCTTGATAGAAGCAGAGTTTGATGTTTTCCCGCCGGCCGGCGTAATGGCGATTCGGCGGAGAATTATGGCTGGAGGGTCTAACCCCTTCTACTTCATTACCAGTTCGCCGTTTTCCACCTTCATATCGCCGACCGAGTCGGGCAGTTTCAAACGGTCACGCTGCTCCAGCAGCTTCTTCTGGAGGGCATCGTTCACCAACGAGACTGGAACGTTCAGGTCGCCAACCTTGAATTCGGTAGGATCGAACGTGGCATAGCCGTCTTTCGAGCCCAGGTGGCCAGCCAGCGTCACCCAAACATCCTTCCCGGCGACTTCGGTCAGGAATTGCCCTTTTACCAGGTCGCCCTCAAAACTGAGCTGGTAGTCCTTCACGTTGGGTTGGCCATCTGACGCGGTGATGCCCGCAGGCAAGGGCAAACCCTCAGTCGTTGCTCCCGGCTTGCTGGCAGCCGAAGCAGACGAGCTTGGCGCTGCCGCCGAAGGCTGGCTGGCGGCGGGCACCAGTCCGGCCGCTTGTGCAACTGCGGCGTTGATCTCGTCCGCCGTCAGGTGGACTTCCGACTCGGACTGCCCACCCTGTTTCGCTTGCTCAAACTGGTCGAGCTTCGTCTGGAATGATTGCGCGTTCGCGGCCGCGGCCGCCGGCGTCTGGGGCGCCGCAACCGGCTGCGGTTTTTTCAAGACCAGGAACAACGCACACAGCGACGCCGCTAGTGTGGCTATGCTGATGATCCGGTCAATTTTGAGCTTTTTCAAGCCTTCGAGTCCCACCATAGCAGACATGTTACAGGCGGGATTGCAAGCCTTTCACATGACGGAAGGGTGTGGCCGGGTGACCAAGGTTACCTGGGGTGGATGGCCGCCATTGTCATCCCGAGCGAGCCGTTCTTGCTCTTGACGAGCGAGGGACCCAGGCGAGCTTGAGGCGTCTACGCGGCGTCCAAGCCGCGTGCCGAAATCCCGAGCAACGCGAGGGACCTTAGTTCGCGCGTTTGGCTCGCTTCTTTACCTCTTGCTAGCCGCCGCTGGCTGAATATCTTCCACGTCTACCCAGTTCGTCGGATACTTCCCGGTGTAGCAGGCGCTGCAATAGGTAGTCTTTTCGCCCTCGCCGCACGCCACCTTCAACCCCTGCAGCGACAAGTACGCCAGGGAATCGGCGCCAATGTACTCGCGAATCTCATCCAGCGTTTTGTTGGCGGCAATTAGCTGGTTCTTGGAAGGCGTGTCCACACCGTAGAAGCATGGCGAAATCGTCGGCGGGCACGAAATCCGCATGTGGACTTGTTTGGCACCGGCGCTTCGTATCATGCGCACGATCTTGCGGCTGGTCGTTCCCCGCACAATGGAATCGTCGATCAGCACTACGCGCTTGCCTTCGAGCAAACTCCGCACCGTGTTCAGCTTGAGTTTTACGCCGAAATCGCGCACCGACTGTGACGGCTCGATGAACGTCCGCCCCACGTAGTGGTTACGAATCAGGCCGAAGCGAAACGGGATGCCGCTCTCCGCCGCGTAGCCCATGGCGGCGGTCACGCCCGAGTCAGGAACGGGTACCACGATGTCAGCATCCGCGGGAGCCTCGCGCGCCAACTCCCTGCCCAATGCCTCGCGGCTCTCATTCACCGAACGCCCAAACACGACGCTGTCCGGACGCGAGAAATAAACGTGTTCGAAGATGCAGCTCGACTGCACCAGCGACGGCAGATAAAACCGCGAGGTGATCCCCTCCGGTCCCACCACAACCAGCTCACCCGGCTTCACATCGCGCTCATAGGTTGCGCCGATCAGATCGAAGGCGCAGGTTTCCGAGGCAAAAACGATGGTGTCCTGCCTGTCGCTTGAGGTGGCAGGGATGCGCCCCATGGCCAGCGGCCGGAAACCCCTCGGGTCCCGTGCGGCGAAAATTCGATCCGCGCTGATCATGACCAGCGAAAACGCGCCTTCCACTCGCCGCAGCGCGTCCGCCATCGCTTCCGGCAAAGTGTGCTCGCGAGAGAGCGCGATCAGGTGAACAATCACCTCGGTATCGCTGTTGGTCTGGAAAATGGAGCCGTTGCCCTCCAGGCGCTGCCGAATTTCCAGTGCGTTCACCAGGTTGCCGTTGTGGGCGATGGCGATCGTCCCTTTGTTCGACTGCACCAGGATGGGCTGGGCATTGAGCAGGGCCGAATCGCCAGCGGTGGAGTAGCGCGTATGTGAGATGGCCAGCGTCCCACGCAACTTCATCAGCTCATCTTCGGTGAAGATGTCCGCTACCAGGCCCATGGCCTTGTGCGTGTGCAGGCCCATGCCGTCCGAGGTGACGATGCCCGCCGACTCCTGTCCCCGATGCTGCAAAGCATGTACCCCGAGATACGCCAGCTTCTCGGCTTCCGGATGGCCGTAGATGGCTACGACACCGCACTCTTCGCGAAATTTGTCAGTAGTTAGCATTCAACCTTGGCCCATGTCTGCGTATGGATCTCGTCGCCTCGTTGCTCAACCTGCCGTAATCCCCTCCGGCTCCGTCTTCAGCGCCCGCTCCAGTGCGTTCTCGTACGCGTCGTTCAGTTCCGAAACCGGTTCGGAAATTACCAGCTGCCCATCCAACTCGACTTCCATTTGGTGTGGGATTGTCTCTCCGATCACGCCAGCCAAAACTCCGTGCTTCCCCGCTACCTCTTTGATTCGTGCCACATTCCCGGGGTCGCACGAGAGCACGATCCGGCTTGCATCCTCACCGAACAGCACGAATTCCGGCGGTAAGCCGTTCGATTCCAGGTTTACCTTCAAACCTATCCCTCTCAGAAACGCCTTTTCCGCCAGGGCTACGGCTAGTCCGCCATCCGAGCAGTCGTGCGCGGAGTCAACCAGCCCGGCGTGGATGATCTCCACAACAGCTTTCTGCAGCGCCGCTTCTTTCTCCAGGTCTAATCCCGGTGGATAGCCCCAAACCGCTCCCAGCACTTCCTTGGCGTATTCGGACGATCCAAACTCCGACTCGGCATCAGTAATGTCACCCGGCTCCGTCCCGCGCAATAGCACGATCGTGCGCCTCATATCGCGGAAATTCATGTGAGCCGCTTTGTGTACGTCCTCCAGAATTCCCACGATCCCGATTACCGGTGTCGGGTAGATCCCCTCCCCGAGTGTCTCGTTGTAAAAGCTGACGTTTCCGCCTGTGATGGGCGCTTCCAGCTCTTCGCAGGCCTTGGTCATGCCGTCGATCACCTGCGAAAATTGCCACATGATGTGCGGCTTTTCAGGATTCCCAAAGTTCAGGCAGTTTGTCGCCGCCACCGGCGTGGCACCGGTGCAAGCGACGTTGCGCGCGGCCTCCGCTACCGCGTGCATCGCGCCCAAACGTGGGTCCAGATAACACCAGCGCCCGTTGCCGTCGAGCGCCATGGCCAGCCCACGCGCCGATCCCTTGATGCGGATCACTCCGGCATCGCTTGCGCCCGGCCCCTCAACCGTATTGGTCTGCACCATATGGTCGTACTGCTGCCAGATCCAGCGTTTCCCGCTGACATTGGGACTCGTCAGCAAGCGCCTAAAGTTGGCAGTCAGATCACCGCTCGCCGCAAACCGCACGTGCTCCGGCTTTTCGCGATCGACCGGCGGCTCCCAGCGTTCCAGAGGTCGCTTGTACACCGGCGCGTCATCCGTGAGAGCTTCATTCGGAATCTCGGCGACAACTTTGCCATGCTGGAGCACCCGCATCCTGCCGTCGTTGGTGACACGGCCGACTTCGACCGCATCCAGTCCCCACTTTTCGAAGACGCGGAAGACCTCACCCTCACGGCCTTTCTCTGCCACCAGCAGCATGCGCTCCTGCGACTCGCTGAGCATGATCTCGTAAGGCGTCATGCCCGTTTCGCGCTGCGGCACGCGATCAAGTTCAATCTCGATGCCCACATGGCCGCGCGCTCCCATCTCACAGGTTGAGCAAGTGAGGCCTGCGGCGCCCATGTCTTGTATGCCGACGATGGCGCCCGTCTGCATCGCCTCCAGACACGCTTCCAGCAGCAGCTTCTCCAGAAACGGATCGCCCACCTGCACGTTGGGCCGCTTCGCCTCCGACCCTTCGCTGAACTCTTCGCTCGCCATCGTGGCGCCGTGGATACCGTCGCGGCCCGTTTTCGATCCCACGTAAATAACGGGATTGCCCTCTCCCGCCGCCTTCGCGTAGAAAATCTGGTCACGCCGCACCAAGCCGAGCGCAAACGCGTTCACCAGCGGATTGCTGGAATAGCACGGCTCAAACTTGGTCTCACCACCCAGGTTCGGCACTCCAAAACAATTGCCATACGATGCGATCCCGCTGACCACACCCTCCAACACCGAATGGTTCTTATGAATCTCCGCTCGGGCGGGGTTGGCGATCCCGTGGGTCGCATTAGCCCCGGGCGCAGTAGTAATCGGCCCAAATCGCAGCGAATCCATGACCGCCACCGGCCGCGCTCCCATGGTGAAAATGTCCCGCAGAATTCCGCCCACGCCCGTCGCGGCACCCTGGAACGGCTCGATAAAAGAGGGATGGTTGTGCGACTCGATCTTGAACGCGCATGCCCAGCCGTCGCCGATATCGATGATGCCTGCGTTCTCTCCCGGCCCTTGCACCACCCGGCGGCTGCGTGTGGGTAATCGCTTCAGATGGACGCGCGACGATTTATACGAGCAGTGCTCACTCCACATGACGCTGAAGATGCCCAGCTCTGTGATTGTGGGCTCGCGTCCGCCAAGCAACTGCTTGACCTTCTCGTATTCTTCCGGCGTGAGCCCGTGTTCCTTGACCAGGTCTGGAGTGATGGCAGCTATGGCGGGGGTGGTCATAAATCGGGAAAATCTATTGTCGCATTTCGTGGGAGTTTTTACATGCAGGTTCTTGAAGGGCAGAAAGGGACAGAACTTGGCACTGTCGCCCGAGCTCCGCGAGCACTCTTCAACTCTCGCCCGTCATCCCCGCCCCTATCCCACCGTCTTATCCGCCCGTCTATACTGTCCCCGATGAAGTCCGTGATTGTCGGCACCGCCGGCCACATCGACCATGGCAAAACCGCGCTGGTCAAGGCGCTCACCGGCATCGATGCCGACCGGCTCGAAGAAGAAAAGCGGCGCGGCATCACCATCGACATCGGTTTCGCTCACCTCGATCTGCCCGGCGCCGGTGGCGACACGCTCCGTCTTGGTTTTGTGGACGTGCCCGGCCACGAGCGTTTCGTGCGCAACATGCTGGCCGGAATCGGTGGGATTGACCTCGTCCTGCTGGTGATCGCAGCCGACGAGTCGATCAAGCCTCAGACTCGCGAGCACTTCGACATCTGCCGCCTTCTCTCCGTGCGGCGCGGCATCACCGTTCTGACAAAGTCCGACACGGTCGATAGTGAAACCCTCGGAGTCGTCCGGCTCGAAGTGGAAGACTTTCTCCGCGGGTCGTTTCTTGATCCCGCGCGTTCGCCGATCATTGCGATAAGTTCACTCACGGGCGCCGGGCTGGACGATCTTAAGCAAGCTCTCATCAAGGTAGCTTTGGAGGCTCCAGCCAAGGACTCCTTCGCAATCACCCGCCTGCCCATCGACCGCGTATTCAGCATGAAGGGATTCGGCACGGTCGTTACCGGGACGCTGGTCGCCGGCACAATCCACAAAGAAGATGAACTGGAAGTATTCCCCACCGGCAAGCGCGTGCGGGTGCGTGGAGTGCAGGTACACGGCCAGACCGCCGACAAGGCCATCGCCGGACAGCGCACGGCGCTGAATCTCGCGGGAGTCGCAATTGAAGACCTCTCGCGTGGCATGATGCTGGCGCCGCCCGATACTTTCAAGTCCACCAAACGGGTGGATGCGCGACTGTCCCTGCTCCCTTCCTCGAAGCCGCTCAAAGATGGAGCCCGCGTGCACTTTCACGCTTACACCATGGAGACGATCGCGGAAGTCCGGACGATCGGAGCTAAACAGCTCAAGCCGGGTGATGAGCAATTCGTTCAACTGCGCTTAGCCGAGCCGACTGTGCTCTTGCCGGGCGATCGCTTCATCGTGCGGCAATTTTCTCCCGTAGTCACGATCGGCGGAGGCGTGGTGCTGGACGCGACGCCGCTGACTCGCAGACAAACTCAAACTGATCGCACCGCTTTTCTCACGGCTCTGATAACAGGCTCCCCCGAACAGGTTCTTGCGGCACGCGTCGCACGGCGCGGCGCGGCGGGACTTGACCTGCAGGATGTACCCGCGGAAATGAACATCAGTGTCGAAGACGCAACCCGACTGGCGGCCAGAGCTCAACTGGTGTCGTGTGGCCAAGTACTGGTTGCGCCTTCAGCGTTCTCCGCAGCAACCGAAACGGTCCGCTCCACACTGAAGAAATTCCACGACACGAACCCGCTTGTAGCCGGAATCAGCAAACAGGAACTTCGCGAGCGTACCGATATCAGGTCCGAAGTGTTTGAAGGCATCCTCGCGAAGATGGCCACCGAGAAGAAGCTGGAGATTTCGGGCGAACTCGTCCGCCTTCCGGGGCGCGGTGTCGTGATGAAGGACGAAGAGGCCGAATCGAAGAAGATCATCGAAGCCGCCTTCTCCTCCGCCGGATTAAAAGTTCCTGCGCTTTGGGACGTTCTCGCCGGTCTGAAAATCGACAAGACCCGCGCGCAGAAGCTCGTGACGCTGCTCCTGCGAGATAAGGCTCTGATCAAGATTTCAGAGGAACTCGTCTTCCACCGCAGCGCGCTTGAAGAATTGCGCCGCCAACTGGCTGCCTACAAGACAAAGTCGCCGAAGATCGATGTCGCGAAATTCAAGGAACTGGCCGGCGTCAGCCGAAAGTACGCTATCCCGCTGCTCGAGTACCTGGACCGCGAACGCGTGACCCGCCGCGTGGGCGATGAGAGAATCATTATTTGAGAATCACTGTTTGCCTGCTGGCGAGGATGATCGCAAAAACTCCATGACTTTACCCGTTCGTATCATCGGGGCTGGTTTGGCTGGTTCAGAAGCTGCGTGGCAATGTGCTCGCCGCGGCGTCAGCCGTCGAACTTTGCGAGATGCGTCCCGTGCGCTCGACTCCCGCGCACCAGACTGGTGACTTCGCCGAACTCGTCTGCTCCAACTCGCTTAAATCCGACAGCGAAAACACCGCCCCGTGGCTCCTGAAAGAAGAGATGCGACGCGCCGGTTCGTTGCTTCTGGAAGTTGCACGCCAGTGCGCCGTTCCAGCCGGCCACGCTCTCGCAGTCGATCGCAACACCTTCGCCGCAAAAGTCACAGAAATCATTTCGCGAGAACCACTGATCCGCGTGACGCGAGAAGAAATCACTCGAATCGACGAAGACCGCCTTACTATCATCGCGACCGGCCCTCTGACGTCGGACGCGCTCTCCCACGAAATCGCACGGCTGAGCACAAACCCTGGCGAAGACCCTGGCGCGACGCCTCATCTTTATTTCTACGATTCGATCAGCCCCATTGTGGAAGCCGACTCCATCGACATGAGCAAGGTGTATCTCGCGGCCCGCTACGACAAAGGAACCGCCGACTACATCAACTGCCCCATGTCGAAGGAAGACTACGATCGCTTCTACGACGCGCTGGTTTCAGCACAATCCGTGGAGGAACGAGACTGGGAGAAGCTAAGCTATTTCGAAAGCTGCCTTCCCATCGAAGAGATTGCCCGCCGCGGCCGTGACACGCTTCGCTTCGGCCCGATGAAGCCAGTCGGCCTGCGGGATCCTCGCACCGGCCAGCAGCCCTATGCCGTGGTGCAACTGCGCCAGGAGAATCTGCGCGCCGATTCCTACAACCTCGTCGGATTCCAGAACCATCTGAAATTTGGCGATCAGGCGCGCGTCTTGCGTTTGATTCCTGGCCTTGAGAACGCGCGCTTCCTTCGCTACGGCCAGATTCACCGCAACACTTACATCAATGCGCCCACTCTTCTAACCGATACGCTGCAGATGAAGAGCTACCCGCACGTATTGTTCGCGGGACAGATCTGCGGCGTGGAAGGCTATGTCGAATCGATTGCGTCCGGGCTCATGGCAGGCATTACCGCCGCGGCCCTGGCTTCGGCGAATGAGCCCGTCCCGCCGCCTCGTGCCACCGCGTTCGGCTCCCTCATCCACTACATCACGAAGGCAGACCCCCGGCGCTTCCAGCCGGCCAACATAACATTCGATCTCCTGCCCCCTCTAGAGACCAGAATTCGCGACCGCCAAGAGCGCCACCGCCGCCAGTGCCAGCTCGCCTTGTCGCAGTTCGACAAATGGCTGGACCAGATCGGCACCACAACCGCGCCCATTGCTGTGAAATAGCAGGATCGTGCGGCCTTCTGCCGCGTTCCGCCGTCCGCACCGCCCTCTCTCCATCGTCGCTCTTTCCTGCAACAAATCCCGTTCCGGTTTCGTATCTACAACCGGCGGGCGTGCAACCCATTGGGACGGCTCACATTCGTTTGCCGCCTGCGTCCAAGTGACTGGAATGGTCCTGAGTGATCTCATCGGCGACGTGCTGCGTACCCTCTGGTCCCACAAACTTCGCACGTTTCTCACCATGTTTGGCATCGCCTGGGGGATCGTTTCCATCGTCTTGATGGTTGCTGCCGGCGAGGGACTCCGCGAAGGGCAGGCGGAACAGGCGCGCAATCTGGGCAAAGACATCATGATCGTCTTCCATGGCCGCACCAGCCTGCAGGTCGGGGGGCAACGCGCCGGTCGCGCGGTGCGGTGGGTCGATTCCGACGTCCCTTACCTGCAGGACGAGTCGCCCGACTGCCATGACATCCTTCCCGAACTCGAGCAGGAGACGGTCCGCACGCATAGCGCCTTCAACAATGCCGCGTTTCTGGTCACTGGCTCCTTCCCGGAGTTCGGTGAGATCCGCAGTCTCGCGATCGGCCAAGGCCGCTATCACAACTGGGAAGACGAAAGGGAAAGTCGGCGGGTTGCCTTCCTCGGAACCGACGCCGCTAAGCAATTATTCCCCGGACGCGATGCCGTCGGCCAAACCATTTACCTCGACGAGATTCCTTACACGGTTATCGGTGTCATGGCCAAGAAGAAGCAGGATTCAAGCTATGACGGCTGGGATGTGAACAAAATTTTTGTTCCCTTCTCCGCCATGCACCGCGATTTCCCCAACAAGCCGCCCGCCGCTCCTGACACGTTTGATCAGTTGCTGGTCACGCCCAAGTCGGTAGATCAACACGATGCCTGCAAAGGAGAAATTCGTGCCGCGCTCGGCCGACTCCACGACTTTGATCCTCACGACAAAGAAGCCGCTCCCATCTGGGACACCGTGCAGGAGGCCAAAGCCTTCGAGCAGATGACCAACGGCATGAAGTATTTCCTGGGAGCCGTCGGAATCGTCACTTTGTTTCTTGGCGGACTGGGCGTGATGAACGTCATGCTCGTCGCTGTGCGAGAGCGCACTCGTGAGATCGGCGTTCGCAAGGCACTGGGAGCTCCCGCACACACGATCCTGCGCCAGTTCTTCATCGAAGCTCTGGTCATCGCAATTCTTAGCGGCGGGATCGGACTCGGTATCGCCTACGGGCTTTGCTCGCTGGTAAATCTGTTACCCATGCCCGACTACTTTGCGGGCCTGCTGGCGACGTGGAAGTCCGGCTCGCTTGCGGTCTTGTTGCTCGGCACCATTGCCGTGCTGTCCGCGGTCTATCCCGCGCGGCGCGCCGCCTCGATTGATCCGATAGAAGCCCTGCGTTACGAAGCAGGCGGATAGTACCGATTGAGCGATTGAGAAACTGAGGGATTAAGTGATTGGGGGACTCCACGATTGAGCAATGCCAAAAAGATGACCGACTTTCAAACTTGATGCACTTTCTCAATCACTGAATGACTTAATTTCTGAGTCACTGAATGACTTCCAATGCTGACTGAAATCATCCTCGAAGCCTGGGTCGCTCTGAAGCGCAATCGCACGCGCAGCCTGCTGACCATGCTGGGCATCGTGTGGGGCATTGCAACGGTCACGCTCCTGATCGCGTACGGCAGCAGCTTCCGCAGCATTCTGGTGAATGGCTTCGACGCTTTCGGAAAGAGTGTGGTCATCTGCTGGCCGCAGCAAACCAGTGAACAGCCCGGCGGCCAGCGCGCCGGCAAGAAGGTTGTATTCGAGAAGGCCGACCTTGACCTGGTGAAAGCCGAGGCTCCGCTCGTGAAGCACGCCTGCCTCGAAACTGTCCGCCGTCCGGGCATCAGTTATGGCGACCGCATGGTGGGAACCGCCGCGATCCGTGGTGTCTGCCCTGAATACGGGGAAATGCGCAACGAAGTCCCTAGCGAAGGGCGCTGGATCAACGCCAGCGACGAACTTGAGCGCCGCCGTGTCGTGTTTCTGGGCGACCGCGTCCGCGAACAACTTTTCAGTGGCCGTCCTGCAGTTGGCGAGACGGTCTTAATAAGCGGCGTGCGCTTCAGCGTGATCGGAATCATGCAGCGCAAGATCCAGATGAGCAATTATTTTTCCAGCGACGACGACTCCGCCTGGATCCCCTACTCCGCCGCCGGCGATCTTTGGAACACGCGCTATGCCGCTGTACTCCTGTTTGAACCGATCGCTCCACAGTTTGAGGCCAAGGCGGAAGCTCAGGTTCTTGCGGCCATTGCCGAACGCCAGCAATTCTCGCCCACCGACAAAAAGGCTATCCAGATGTTCGGCCGCGAGGAGTTCCGGCCCGTCATTGATGCGCTTACCATCGGCCTGCAGGTGCTGCTCACGTTCATCGGAACTTTGACCCTGGGAATCGGCGGTGTCGGCGTCATGAATATCATGCTGGTTTCGGTGGACGAGCGTATCCGCGAGATCGGGTTGCGCCGCGCCCTCGGAGCCAGGAAAAGACACATCAAGCTGCAGTTCCTCGCCGAGACTCTCCTCATCATGCTGCTCGGAGGACTGCTCGGCATCATCGTGTCTTATGTCGTCGCCGCCGCAGTGGGTACTCTCCCCCTTATGGGGCCGCTGTTTGAAGACGACTCCGGCAAGGCCGACATCCATCTTAAGATCTCAATGTTCACCGTGCTGCTCTCGACGGCCGTGCTGCTCGTTGTAGGCGTGGCCAGCGGGATGGTCCCCGCCTTGAGAGCTTCCAGACTCGATCCCGTCGAGGCACTGCGGTATGAGTGAAGGCACGCCCCAACAAATCCAATTGACCGCTTACCGTCTTGGCAGTACCTTGCCATCAGCTGCGGAGACTTCCTTTGCCCATCTCAGCCGTCGATTCCATCAGTCCTGCCTTTGAGCACACCAAGCAGCAACTGCTCAAGCCCTTTCGCTGGGGCCAGTGGTCCCGCCTGGCGCTCGTCGGATTTCTGGCAGGTGAAATGAGTTCCGGGGGCTGCAGCTTCAACTTCAACTACGGAGGAGGTAGTCACACTTCCAGAGATACCAGTAGTCAGTTTCTGCCAGCAAATTTCCCGCACATCGATCCTTCGAAACTCGCACCTTACATCGGCCTCATTGTGGTCGGCGCCATCGCGTTCGTCATCCTGATGTTCGTGTTTCTGTATATCAACAGCATCTTTCGTTTCATTCTCTTCGACTCCGTTGTGCAGAAGAACTGTGCAATTCGGGCCGGCTGGAAAAAGTGGCGGCAGCCGGGACGGCGTTTCTTTCTATGGCAGATCGTCTTCCAGATCGCCGCCATGATGCTGTTCGTGATCCTCATCGGCATCCCGGTGGGCATCGCTCTCTTACTCGGCTGGATACAGCAGCCGAGAGCGCACATGATCCCGCTCGTCCTGGGCGGAATTTTCCTCTTCTTTGTGTTCTTGTTTTTCGTGTTGGTTGCGATGGTCATACACGTGATGGCCAAAGACTTTCTGGTCCCCATCATGGGCCTGGAGGGCCTCGACTTCGCTGACGCCTGGAGCCGCCTGCTCACCATGGCCAAGGCAGAGAAGGGAAGTTACGTCTTCTACATGGTGATGAAAGCGGTACTTTCCGTCGCCGCTTTCGTTGTCTTTGGGATTGTGGCTTTGATTATCGTCCTCATCTGCGCCATCCCGGTGGGCGCAGCCGCCGCCGCAATCGTATTGTTAGGAAAGAGTGCTGGATTGACGTGGAATGCCTTCACGATCACGCTGGCGGTGCTGGCCGGCATGGTTGCCTTGCTCGTGCTGCTCTACGTGATGTCCCTCATTCTTGTCCCGGTCATCGTTTTCTTCCCGGCGTATTCGATCTACTTCTTTGCGTCCCGGTATCCAGCCTTGGAAGCGCTGTTGCACCCACCCGCACCATCCGCGCCTTCGGTCGTGGAACCTCCACCTGAACCGCCGACCATGCTGCCAACTCCCGAGCCGATCGGTTAACTGGTTACGGATTTTTCTGCGTGGGAGGAGTTCCTTTGCCGACGCCGGCCCCGTGCCCCCAATCCCAACTGAAACGCCGACCGACAATAAATTTCACGATCAGGTGATCGGTGGAGCGCGTCGTCCCGATGCCTACGCCGAAATTGAACTCCCACTTGGGGGAAACGTCTAAGTCGATCGAAGGGAAGAACTGCTGTTGCTGATCTTTCAGCGGATCGAACTCTGTTGTCGGGCCGAGGGATCCGTAATACTCGAGCCCGCCGCTCACCTTCTTCGTGAAGTCGAAACTCACTTTCGCATTCGGCGAAAACTCCACTCCCTTGTGCACGCTCTCTCCATGAAACGAGCGGTCAAATGCCGGATTGAACGCCAAGTACCAGCGGCCCACCTTCTTGTCGATGATCGGCCGGATCTCCCAGGTCCAGGTATCGGGCGAGAACTCTCGCCGCTGATATCCGAACTCTTGCGACAGGCTCAAACCCACCGGCCACTTCCACGCTTCGGGAATGCGAAATCGCGGCCGGATGTGATCGCCCACCCATTGCCAGCCGCCATCCGGCTGAATGCTGCTAAAAACGTAGAAGCCGGTCTCGAACCAATCCGTGAATCCCTGGGTGATTTCCAGTGTCTCATGCACTGCGTGATTGCTGGGCAGCACACCATCCACCACGGTCTTGCTGCCCTCCGCCGTGTAGTTCGTGTGGATTTCCACCATGGTCGACCGCGGCGGTATGGTTTCCGACCCGTAAACCTGGATCTCGTAGTTGTCCTGCGCGGGCGCCCGTCCCGCAAGCGCAAGCACCAGTACTAAACCGCAACAGAATCCGTGCAGCCCCCTCAACTTCCTGCCTCTTACCGTGCCCTGGTTCATAGTGGTTAAGAAAACGCCGATTCGCTCCCACTTGGATTCTAAGTCATCCGCCCACTGCGCCAAGGAAGAGGAGGAAATAAGAAGTTCGCCCAGGCTTGAAGACTTCGTCGACACCTCGGCCAGACAACCGGATTGCGCAAACCTCCAGTCCTGGACTAAGCTGTCCCCAATCTTGGGGCGCTCTTCGTGCAATTTTGGTTTCCTGGCAGGCTGCGGAGAGGCGCCGGTTTCGTATCAGGGCATGCCTTCAGGCATGCCGGAACCGGCTGTTTATCAATGCGCCTTCAGGCGCTGGGAACAACGAATGCGGCTTTTCCCGCAGTCTCTTAGGGCTTGAAAATTCTTGTTTTCGAGGGGGACCACCCGATGAGATATCTGGTATCGGTTCTGCTGGTTTGCTTGTTCACTGCTGCGGCTCCTGCACAAAACCCACCTTCCCCGAAGCATGAAGGCCACGGCCACTCCGCCGCTGCGTCCGAAGCGAAGCCCGCGACGCTGGTCACCGGTCTTGGCGACCTTCATCATCCCGTCTCCACCGCGAATCCGCAGGCTCAGCAGTTCTTCGATCAGGGACTGCGCTTTATCTACGCTTTCAACCACGACGAGGCCGAGCGTTCCTTCCGCCGGGCGAGTGAACTTGACGCCAAGCTGGCGATGGCTTACTGGGGCATCGCCGAGGCGGTCGGCCCGAACTACAACGACCCCGCCAGCGAAGACCGTTTCATCAAGGCGCACGAAGCGATTCAGAAAGCGGTCGATCTTTCCGCCAATGCTTCCCCCAGCGAGAAGGCCTATATCGCAGCCATGGCCAAGCGATTTCCTGCCGATCCGAAGTCTGATTTACGCAAGGCTGCTGAGGACTACCACGACGCCATGCGCGAGGTGTCGAAGCAATTCCCCGACGATCTCGACGCCGCCACCCTCTTCGCTGAATCCGGCATGAACCTGCACCCCTGGGGATTGTGGCATCCCGATGGCACGCCGCAAGCCGGCACCGAAGAGATCGTCGCCACGCTCGAATCCGTCATCCGCCGCGATCCCAATCATCTCGGAGCGATTCACTATTACATTCACGCGGTCGAAGCCTCGGCATCGCCTGAGCGTGCACTGGCAGGCGCAAACCGGCTGGCCGCGCTCGCCCCTGCCGCCGGCCACATCGTGCACATGCCTGCTCATGTCTACATCCGCACCGGCGACTACGAAGCTGCCGTGAAGACAAATGAACAGGCGGCTATTGTAGATCGCGCTTACATCAAGGCATCCGGCGCACAGGGCATTTATCCCCTGATGTACTACAGCCACAATCTTCACTTCATTGCCATGTGCGCGGCCATGAATGGCAACTACCCCGAGGCGAAAAAGAACGGCGACCTGTTGGCGTCGCATGTCGGCCCGCACGTGAAGGATATCCCGCCGCTCGAAGGCTTCATGACCGTTCCCATCGCCGTGGATATTCGCTTTCATCGCTGGGATGACATCCTCAAGACTCCGGCGCCCGATCCCGCCATGAAAACGACCACCGTTTTCTGGCACTTTGCGCGCGGACTGGCTCTTGCAAGTACCGGCAAGGTCAGCGAGGCTGAAGCCGAGTACAAGATCGTTTCTGACGCCGAGGCGGCTACGCCGGAAGATGTCGTCTTCGCCATGCCGGTGAATAACAAAGCCAAAGACATCACGAAGATTGCCAAAGACTTCCTCGGCGCGAAGATCGCGGTCGCGCACAAGGACAACGACTCGGCCATCTCTCAGCTTCGCGAGGCTGTCGCCATTCAGGACACGCTGAAATACAACGAACCGCCGGACTGGTTCTTCCCCGTGCGCGAATCTCTGGGTGCCCGGTTGCTGATCACTGGCGACGCCGCTGGTGCCGAGAAGGTCTTCCGTGACGATCTCGCCCGCAACCCGCGCAATCCGCGCTCTCTGTACGGGCTCCAGCAGGCTCTCAAGGCGCAGGGCAAGGACTACGATGCCGGGTTTGTTGAAGAACAATTCAAGGCATCGTGGAAGGGGACGGGGCCAGAATTGAAGATGGAGGATCTGGCTTAGGCTCGATCTGGAAGCCTACTCTTGTGGGGCGGACACTCTTGTCCGCCCGGGCGCTCCACCGCGTACACGCAATGCGGCCGTTCCCGCCACACCACTTCCTTCCAGAGCGTCATCCCGTTGCGCTCTGCCACTTTTCGTGACGGCCAGTTGTCGGGCCGAATGAGAGAAATAATTCTCCCCACCGAATAGTGAGCGAACCCATAGTCACGGCACGCCTGCGCAGCCTCTGTCGCGTAGCCCTTTCCCCAATGATCTCGCCGCAAGTGGTAGCCAACCTCCAGCTCGCTGCCTCCATCCACTTCTTGCTTGATCAATCCGCAATTGCCGATCACCTCTCCCGTTGCCTTCAGAACCACCGCCCACAGTCCGTGGCCATCGACCGCGTAACGCCGCCGGTTTCGGTCGATCCATCCCTCCACACCCGCGCGATCGAAGGGCGCAGGGTAGTAGCGCATCGTCTCCGGGTCAGACAGGATACGCTCCATAGCGTCGGCATCTTCGGGAACCAGTTCGCGCAGGATCAGACGTGGAGTTTCCAGGATCATAACCGGGGCGGGATCAACCCCGCCCGACACGAATATAATCTCCTTCTCATGCCCGCGGCGAGCAAAGACAGAGACAAAGATACGGCAAGCAAGATCGAAGCCCTGCGCGACAAGATTCGCCACCACGAATACCGCTATTACGTCCTTGACGCCCCAGAGATTGAAGATTTCGATTTCGACCAGTTGATGGAGAAGCTGAAGAAGCTGGAATCGGAGAATCCCCAGCTCATCACTCCCGATTCGCCCACCCAACGCGTCGGAGGCAAGCCCCGGGAAGGATTTCAAAAGGTCCGACACTCCTCCGCCATGCTGTCGCTCGACAATACTTACAACGAAGATGAGCTCCGTGGCTGGGAGCGCCGCGTGCACGAGCTCAGCGGACGCAAGGATGTCGACTACGTCTGCGAACTCAAGCTGGACGGTATGTCCATGGCGCTGCGCTACGACGACGCCCAACTCGAACGCGGCATCACTCGTGGCGACGGCAACGAAGGCGAAGACGTCACGCTCAACGTGCGCACGGTTCGCTCCGTGCCGCTCTCAATCCCAAGAGACAAACTGAAGAAGGCCGACCTGCCTCCCGCTTTCGAAGTCCGCGGCGAGCTTCTCATGCCGACAGCGGCCTTCAAGAAGCTCAATGACGAACGCGAGCGCAACGGCCTGCCCACATTTGCCAATCCCCGTAATTTCACAGCCGGAACCGTGCGGCAGCTTGACGCCAGCATTACCGCGCGGCGCCGTCTCGATTACTTCCCCTATATGCTGCTCCAGAACGGCCGCACTTACTTCGACCGCCACTGGGAAACTTTGAACGCTCTCGACAAAGCCGGCTTCAAAGTCAACCCGCATCGCAAGTTCGTCCACTCGATCGACGAAGTCTGGTCGTTTATTCAGCAGTGGGAAGGCAAGCGCGACTCGCTGCCGTACGAAATTGACGGCATCGTCATTAAAGTCGATCGCACCGCGTTACAGGACGAACTTGGTTTCACCGGCAAGGCCCCGCGCTGGGCGATCGCCTACAAGTACGCCGCCCGCGGCGGTATCACGAAGCTGGAAAATGTTCGTTGGCAAGTCGGACGTACTGGCAAGCTGACGCCCGTCGCCGAACTCACTCCCGTTTCCATTGGCGGAACCACAGTCCGCAATGCCACCCTCCACAACATGGATGAGGTCGAGCGTCTGGGCGTGAAGATCGGGGACTACGTTCAGGTTGAACGCGGGGGCGACGTGATCCCGAAGGTCGCGAAGGTTATCGACGACAAAGATCACCCTCGCGGAGGGCAGGAAATCGAGGCGCCGGAGCACTGCCCCGTGTGCGGAACCAGGGTCGTTCGGACTGAGGGAGAGGTCGACTACCGCTGTGTCAACGCGAATTGTCCCGCCAAACTCATGGGAACGATTCTGCATTTCGCCTCGCGCGGCGTTATGAATATTGACGGCATGGGCGAATCTCTTGTCACGCAACTGATCCAGCGTGGCCTCGTGAAGAACGTTGCTGACATCTACGATCTCACTAAGAAAGACCTGCTAAGCTTGGAGGGCTTCGCCGATAAGTCTGCGCAAAACATTCTCGATGAGATCGGGAACTCCAAGCAGCTTCCGCTCGAACGTGTGATCTACGGACTCGGCATCCGCATGGTCGGAGAGCGCACCGCGCAATTCCTGGCTGAACATTTTGGATCGATGGAAGCTCTCGCGAACGCCGAGCGTTCAAGAACTGCAGAGCGTAAATGAAGTCGGTCCGAAGATTGCTGACAGCATCGCCGAGTTCTTCAGCAATCCGGCGAATCGCAAGCTGGTCGAGCGCTTGGGAAAAGCGGGGCTGGCTTTCAAAGGCAAGAAGAAGGAGCGCGGAACCACGCTCGCCGGACAAACCTTCGTCCTGACCGGAACTTTGGCAAAGTACTCTCGCGACGAAGCCAAGAAAATGATCGAAGATGCCGGTGGTCGCGTCTCTGGCTCAGTCAGCAAGAAAACGCACTACGTAGTCGCCGGAGCTGACGCCGGCTCAAAGCTCGACAAAGCCAAGGAACTCGGCGTGCCCGTCATCAGCGAAGCAGAAATGGAAAAGCTGGTAGGCCAGGTGGCGAAATAGCAACCTTATCCAATGCGTACAGACACCCTTCCCCTTTGTGACAAGCACTACCGGACCATGGAGTTCTGCATGGCGCCGTTCAGCGCCGACTACTCCATCGAATTCTTCGTCTGTACCGACAAGTTCTGCCACCGTTCTTTCAGCGAGCGCCTGGGATATTGCACTCCGGTAAAGGGCGCGGCGCCCCTCGTTCTGAAAGACCAACCGACCTGCAACCTGCATGGCCGCCCCATGTTCATTTCGAGCCTCGACCGCCAGCGCAATCTGGTCAAATACATCTGTCCCGAGCCGGACTGCCACGAATCGGTGCTGCGCGGATAACCGCCGCCTCTCTCGCCGACTTAGCGCGCTCCCGGCTACTTCCCAAGTCCCTCCTTCAACTTTTCCCACGTCACTTCCAGCGTCTCCGGCAGCATGCGCGTTTCGCCGACGACTGAGACAAAATTTGCATCCGCCACCCACCGCGGCAGAACGTGCATGTGAATGTGCCCGGCCACCCCTGCACCCGCCGCCTTGCCTATGTTCATCCCCAGGTTGATGCCATCCGGCCGGTAGCTCTCGCGCAGCACAGCCTCCATCCTCTGTGACAATGCCATCATCTCTTGAGCGGCTTCCGGCGCCAGTTTCCGCAACTCGTCCAGATGCTCGTAGGGAACCACCATCACGTGCCCAGGCGTGTACGGAAACGCATTCAGGATGATGTAGCAGTGCTTGCCGCGGTAAATAATCTTCACCTTCTCGTCGTCGCCGGCCTTGGGCGCATCGCAGAAGATGCAGCCGGTTGTCTTCCCCGCGCCTGTAACATAGGCGTAACGCCAGGGCGTCCACAAGTAGTCCATGGCACGGCAGGTTAGCAGATCGACGCCGGCTTCAGGGATGCAAAAGATCCGTGCATCCTTCCACACCGCAAATTTATCCAATGGCTTGTCAATACTGGATTCGGGCCAGTCCGGCTGCTGAAGTTGGGTTTGACACTGTTTGCGAGCGGTTGCTATAGTCGAGTGGTTCCCTTGGGACGCGGGTTTGCTTTGACGACGTCCGACCGCTGGGATTGTTCAAGCTCGTTCGCCAGGACGAGCCCATCACAACCTAAGACTCACGCCAGCAGTCCGCCAACCAGCCCGCATCCTCCCGCACCCGCGTGCGAGACAGACCATTGAGGCAATGAGCTTGTTCGACGACAACACCTCCCTTGACCACGAATCCGCAATCTCCGTTCAAACCGAGAACGAACCGAACGTGAGCCCGGAGCCAGCCCCTGTGCATGCGGATGCTCCGCTGCCCGCGGTTGCTTCCGTTCAGGACGACAAACCAGCCACCGCATCCGCATCCACCGACGATTTCGCATCGGCTCTGGAGAGCTTCACCACCGAAGTGGAAGAGCAGCAATCCAGCGACGACCATGTCCTCAAGGGCACGGTGCTCAAGCTCACGCCCACGCACGTGGTCGTCGACATCGGCGCCAAGTCCGAAGGCATGCTGCCGCTCGCGGAGGTCCTCGATCACGAGGGCAAGCCCAGGTTCCAGCCGGGCGACGAAATCGACGTGATGCGCGACAAGGGCGAAACCGAGGAAGGCTATATCAACCTTTCCCACCAGAAGGCGCAGCGCCTTCGCGCCTGGGATGAGGTCGAGCACGCCTACAACGAGAAGAAGCCCATACAGGCCATCGTCATCGACCGTATCAAGGGCGGTCTTACCGTCGACATCCTCGGCGCACGCGCTTTCCTGCCTGGTTCGCAGGTCGATCTGCGCCCCGTCCGTAATCTGGACGGCATGAAAGGCCAGACGCTGGAAGTCGCGGTCATCAAGCTGAACAAGAAGCGCGGCAACATCGTCGTCTCGCGCAAGCAGATCCTCGAAACCGACCAGGAAGCCAAGAAGTCCAAGACCCTCGAGCATCTGGAAGAGGGCGGAATCCTGACTGGCGTGGTCAAGAACCTCACCGAGTACGGCGCCTTCGTCGACCTCGGCGGCATCGACGGGCTCCTGCATATCACCGACATGTCCTGGGGACGGCTCACGCATCCCCGCGACCTGGTGAATGTCGGCGACCAGATCCAGGTTAAGGTCCTGAAGTTCGACAAGGACAAGCAGCGCGTTTCCCTCGGCTTCAAGCAACTGACGCCCGATCCGTGGCTGGACGCGTCTCACCGCTATCCGGTGGGCGCACACGTCGGCGGACGCGTGATCAGCGTGACCGACTACGGAGCCTTCGTCGAGCTCGAACAGGGCATCGAAGGTCTGGTTCACGTAAGCGAGATGACGTGGTCCAAGCGCATGAAGCATCCTTCGAAGCTGGTCAACGTCGGCGACCAGGTCGATTGCGTCGTGCTCAACGTGAACCCTCAGGAGCGGCGCATCTCGCTCGGCATGCGGCAACTAGCAGCCAATCCCTGGGACACGCTCTACCAGAAGTATCCCGTGGGCGCGACCGTCGAAGGCCGCGTCCGCAATCTCACCGACTTCGGCGCGTTCATCGAGATCGAAGACGGCATCGACGGCCTCGTCCACGTCAGCAACCTCAGCTGGACCAAGCGCGTGAAGCATCCCTCGGAAGTCCTGAAGAAGGGCGACCGCGTGAAGGCCATCGTGCTCGCTATCGAGCCCGACAAACGCCGCCTCTCGCTGGGCGTGAAGCAGCTTCAGCCCGACATCTGGGAGTCCTTCTTCCAGCAGCATCACGTTGGCGACGTGCTGCACGGCAAGGTCCTGCGCGTAGCCAGCTTCGGCGCTTTCGTCGAGATCGCCGAAGGCGTCGAAGGCCTCTGCCACAACTCGGAGGCCGTCGACGGCAACGGTCAGCCGATGACCCTCGAACCCGGAAACGAGCACGACTTCAAGATCATCAAGATGAATCCGGAAGAGAAGAAGGTCGGGCTCAGCATTCGCGCCGTGGGCGAAGAAGCTTCACGCGCGGAAGTCGAGTCCTACAAGCAGCCGGTTTCAAGCACAGGCGGTTCGACCATTGGCGAGCTGATGAACTGGAAGCGCGCCAGCAACGATCAGAGCTAGGACTCTTGGTCGACGCACGAGCCGCCAGAAATTGGGAACTTAGCAGAAATGGGAGATTAGCAGAAGTTGGCCGCCAGCAATGGCGGCCTTTTTGTTTGCAACACACGTGTGGGGCGGACACTCTTGTCCGACGCCTTTGAGGTTGACCTGGTGTGGGGCGGACACTCTTGTCCGCCGCCTTTGACCTGGACTTCAAAGGCCAGTTCTGCAACAACCTTGTCATGCTGAGCGTAGCGAAGGACCTGCTTTTCTAGAGAGGAACTGAAAACTCGAAGTGTAAGCGTCCTACTTGCAGCTGATGGACTTGATCTCTCCGTTGCCGTCCACGTGAACTTCGCGCGAGTAAGTGACGCGGCACTCCGTCGTCTTGTCGGGCAGCGGCTTCGAAAGCCTCACTGCGGTCGCATGGTAGGAGCAAGACAGCCAGATATGCGCGCTGCGATCGAAGCGCCACATGGCCACGTCCACCGTCTTCGACTTCGTGTAGGAGTCATAGACCAGCGACGCCTCCTGCTCCGGAGGCCCGTCAAAGAAGGTGATGCCGGCCAGAATCTGCGGAGTCTTGTCCGTAGCTGCCGTCCAGCCCGCCGGCGCGTTCTCGATCGACTGCTTCGTCGTGATCTCTTTGGGGCAGAACTGATCCTGTGCCCAGCCGATCGAAGCGATCACCATTGAAAAAGGGAAAAGAAGACAGGTCAAACACAAGATTGCCTTGAACCAAGTGGACACTAGCAACCTCCAAATCGACAAGACTCTACCACGCGCTTGTGTGGGGCGGACACTCTTGTCCGCCCCCCTTGAGGTTGACCTTCACTTTGCACATGCCGGAGAAAGCGTGCAGCATGTCCCACACGTGGCTTCGATCCACAGCCACGGATAGTCCCCAGGATTCTTGACCAGCCCTCGTCGCACGGGATTTTGCCGGAGGTATTCCAGCTTCTCGTCGAGACTCTTGCGACACGCAGCACGTGGTCAAATGATTCTTCCTGCGAGACCGAGGCCGCAAAAACCCAAGAGCTTATTGATGCTTCGGGCTGACGTGACCTTAAGCCGCTTCAGGATGGAAGGCAATCGGTAAGGCCACCCCCTCTCATCGGGCAACGGCGTAAGAAGCGAGTTGCACATGGTCCGGCTTACGACCGCAGCGAGAAGGTGAATACGTTTCCCGTGAGCTATGCAAGCAATGGAGTAAGATTGTGTCTGGGGTTCTGGCGGGATTGGTCCCCAGGATTCTTGACCAGCCCTCGTCGCACGGGATTTTGCCGGAGGTATTCCAGCTTCTCGTCGAGACTCTCTTGCGACCGCAGCACGTGGTCAAATGATTCTTCCTGCCAGACCGGGCCGCACAAACCCAAGAGCTTATTGATGCTTCGGGCTGACGTCCCCTTAAGCCGCTTCAGGATGGAAGGCAATCCGTAAGGCCACCCCCTCTCATCGGGCAACGGCGTAAGCAGGAGATGCACATGGTCCGGCATTACGACCGCAGCGTGAAGGTGAAAACGTTTCCCCTGATCATGCAAGCAATGGCGCAACACTGCGTCTCGGGCTTCCGGCGGGAAAGGATATCGATTGGCCTTGCAGAATGTTACGAATAACGCTCGCCCGGCTCTCTGATAGTGAGGCAGCCTCCGGCGATATTCGTATTTGCCGTCGAGACCAGTCGGTTGGGACATTTGAAGCATCAGCAAAATCAAGAGAGGCGGACAGGAGTGTCCGCCCCACATGGCCATTGCACCGGAACCTGTGATGCCTGTATGTGACGAAAGAACTTTTGAATGTGACCCTGCGGCTCGTGCAGAGAGCTAATTTCAGGCCGTTGCTCCGCTCGGAATGACACGGTAGACGACAGAGTGGAAGAGGCCCTGGTGGACACACCGCGAGATGCGGTGTGCGCGGGCAACTACTCTGCTGCCTCCTTTGGGGTTTGACCTGTGTGGGGCGGACACTCTTGTCCGCCGCCTGAGGATGGGTAGTGAACGCGAAGGGCGGGCAGCCTCAGCTGTAGTTGCACCAGGATGGGTCAGCCCTACAAACTACGCCTTCCGCAAGAATCGCCGGATCCCGAAATCGTAAACTGCAGCTCCGGCCAGTCCACCGACGAGAGGGCCAATGATCGGTATTCGCCAGGCGCCGCTGCCGTCGGTGAGGCCGTTGTTCCGAAAGCCCGCCACGACGGTGAACAGACGCGGGCCGAAGTCGCGCGCCGGGTTGATGGGATATCCGTGCATGCCGCCGAAGCTCACGCCGATGGCGACTACTACCAATCCGATCGCCAGCGGCGTCAGGTTAGCGGCCGGAGGCAAATTGAGTTCGTCGGTGATCGCGAGAATGAGGAGCAGCAGCAGGGCCGTGCCGATCACCTGGTCGAGTAATCCGGCGGAGGGCAAACCGGGAAAGGCCGGAAAAGTCGTGAATATGCCCGCCGTCTTTTCAAGTTCGGGATCCACTTGGCGGAAAGCGGGAAGGTAGTTGCAATACACGAGTGCCGCCGCGGCGAACGCTCCAGCGGTTTGCGCCAGCGAGTACGGAATCACCTTGCTCCATGGGAAACCGCGGAACACCGCCAGGGTCAGCGTCACAGCCGGGTTCAGGTGGGCGCCAGAGACGCCCCCTGCGACATAAATGCCCATGGTGACCCCGAGCCCCCATCCCAGGGTGATGTTGGTCCAGCCGCCATGGATGAGTTCGCCGGGAATCTTCGATGGAAAGAGCACGACCATGGCAACGACGCCGGTGCCAAACAAAATCAGGACGAATGTGCCGAGGAACTCGGCGATTAACTGGGCCAGCAGTGAAGGTTTGGGATTCACGCGGCCAAGTTGTACACCATCGGCGGAGGGTAAACAACTTCGTAAACGGCTCAACCATCCGTTTTTCTGCCAGCTTTACAAGGATACTGCGGGCTGTCCCCTGACTTCGGCGCCGAAATACTGGCGTTGGAAGTACAACGCGACGTTCACCAATCCGATCAGGGCAGGGACCTCCACCAGCGGCCCGATTACCGCAGCGAAGGCGGCGCCGGAGTTGATCCCAAACACTGCGACGGCAACCGCGATGGCCAGCTCAAAATTATTGCTGGCCGCGGTGAATGACAAAGTCGCGGTTTTCGAATAATCGGCGCCGAGCTTCTTCCCCATGTAGAACGAGACCAGGAACATGACGACGAAGTAAATCAGAAGCGGAACCGCGATCCGCACCACGTCGAGCGGCAGCCGGACAATGTATGCGCCCTTGAGTGAGAACATGATCACAATGGTGAACAGGAGAGAGAGAAGCGTGATCGGGCTGATACGCGGAATGAAACTGGTTTCATACCACTGCTTGCCCCGCGCGCGCACCAGCGCGAAGCGCGTGATCATTCCGGCGATGAAAGGGATGCCGAGATAGATGAATACGCTCTTGGCTATGTCGCGAATCGACACGTTCACGACGGAACCATGCAGGCCGAACCACTCCGGCAGTTTGGTCACGAATATCCACGCATACACAGAGTAGAACAACACCTGAAATACGGAATTGAAGGCAACCAGGCCGGCCGCGTACTCCGTGTCTCCCTTGGCCAGTTCGTTCCATACGATCACCATGGCGATGCAGCGTGCCAGGCCGATCATAATCAGACCCGCCATGTACTCGGGGTAGTCGCGCAAGAAGAGGATCGCCAAAGCAAACATTAAAACCGGGCCGATCACCCAGTTTTGGACCAGGGAAAGAACCAGTATTTTCTTGTTGCGAAAGACTTCGTGCAGTTCCTCGTATCGCACCTTCGCCAGCGGCGGATACATCATCAGGATCAATCCGACGGCGATGGGAATGGAAGTGGTCCCCACGCTGAAGCGATTCAGGAAGGGAACTATGCCGGGAAGCGCCCAGCCGGACGCAACGCCGATCAGCATCGCGGCGAAAATCCAAACGGTCAGATATCGGTCAAGAAAACTGAGACGACTGGTTACCTTCATTTGTGATCCTCGGGGCGCGGGGAGCCACCCTCATCGTACCTTTGCCATCAAAACAGGCCGTTATTCGTGGGCAACGGGTCTCATGGTCTGACCGATGTTGTCGAGTTCCTTCTTGAGCGCAAGGCCGTCGAGCGTCTTGAGCGGAAGGCAGAGAAACAGACTGATTCTGCGGTCGAGGATAAAAAACGCCTCTCGGAATGCCCTTTCTATGTCCGCTTCGCTCCCGTGAACTGCCGCCGGGTCGGGAACGCCCCAATGGGCGGTCATCGGCTGCCCAGGCCATACTGGGCATACTTCTTTGGCCGCGTTATCACACACGGTAAAAACAAAGTCGAGGTTTGGAGAACCGGGCACAGAGAATTCATTCCAAGCCTTGCTGCGCAGGTTATTGGTTGGTATATGCGCCATTTCGAGCTGTCTCAGGGCCTCCGGTCGAACCGTACCTGACGGATGACTTCCGGCGCTGTAGCCAGTAAAGTTAGGTCTGCCCTTGAAGTTTAGAATTGCCTCGGCCAGGATCGAGCGGGCGGAATTGCCGGTGCATAGGAATAAAACATTGTAGTGGACTTGCATGACCTAGCCTCTCAATCTTTGGTTTGTACTGCCTACCAGAGCAGCGGATCAGCGTCATCAACGCAAACTTATCTGACTTAGCCGTCCGGGCGAATGCCGTAACTAATCTGGCATCGCGTTCAGCGTATATTGCACAAGTGAACCCTGCCCCTTCCGTTCTGTTGTTACTTTCAAATAGAAAACGTCGCCTTCAATCCTCTTCGAAAAAACGATGGATGAATCTTCCCTGCTCGTGACGCTGTAGTCCTCCCTGATGTGTTGCGCAGCCCACTCGACGTACGCCGCAGGCGTCTGAGAGCTCTCCACCTTCCACAGGGCTGTAACTTGGTTTCCGTCGCGTCGGACGGTCGCCGGTTGCACGATAACGTCTGTTGGCGAATAGACCCGATACTGCAATCCCAAGACTTCAAGGTTTACAAAGCTGCTGGCCGATTCGCACGACACAAAGCTAGCACTTAGGGCAAGGGGCAGAACTGCCAACAGAACCAGTTTTGCGTTGTACCCTCCCATTCAGAGTCCCCGAGTCAGTTGCAACAGGTCGGATCACAGCAAGCTCCGGCCGATCGCGGCGAAGGCTTGACGGCTCTGACAAAGGCACTCATGAACTTGCCATCCACCTGCGGGGCGAGAGCGTCAACATCGATGCCTTCGCGGGAGAGAAACTCCCGGGCATCTTCGGCGCGATAGACGCGGGTCGGATCGAGATCAACCTGCTCGAAACCGGCAGCGGTGAGTTTCGCCCGATAGTCGTTTTCGTCGAGCGCACCGGCCACACAGCCGACCCAGAGCAGCACGCTCTTGCGAATTTCCGGGAGGATTTCTCCGCGGGTGACGACATCGGAAACGGCGAAGCGGCCACCCGGCTTCAGGACGCGAAAGGCTTCGCGCAGCACGCGGTCCTTGTCCGCCGAAAGATTGATCACGCAATTGGAGATGATGACATCTACGGAGTTATCCGGCAGGGGGATGTTCTCAATTTCGCCCTTGAGAAATTCGACATTCTCGATTCCCGACTTGCGCTTGTTGGCGTTGGCAAGGGCGAGCATTTCGTCGGTCATGTCGAGGCCATAGGCCTTCCCGGTGGGACCGACGCGGCGCGCGGAGAGCAGCACATCGATACCGCCACCAGAGCCGAGATCGAGCACGGTCTCGCCGGCAGAAAGCTGGGCGAGAGCCGTAGGATTGCCGCAGCCAAGCGAGGCGAGCAGGGCTTCCTCGGGAATCTGGGCGGCTTGGGTGCCATCGTAGAGGTTGGCGGTGATCGGGTCGCAGCAGTTCTCGGCGGTTACAGGCGTGGCGCCGCAGCAGGAACTGCCTCCGGCTTTCACGCGCAGGGCGGCCTGCCCATATTTCTCCTTGACCACTTCCTTGATGTCCTTTGTGTCGGTATCAGCGGTATTCATCGCGGCTCCTATTTACAGATTTGAATAAACTCTTCGGGCTTGAGCGCTTTGTTGCGGGTGCAGCACTCGGCGTATAGAAATCCCAGCAGTTCCTGCAACGCCTCGGTGTTCGCGGTATAGCGGAGAAAAGTGCCTTCGCGCTGGACGTTGACGAGCTCTTCGTTTCTCAGTTTGTCGAGATGGTGCGACAACGTGGAATTTGGGATTTCGAGTTCGCCCTGGATGTCGCCGACCACCAGGCCTCCCGGATGCGCTGAAAGCAGCAACTGCATGATCCGAAGGCGGGGCTCGGTACCCATGGCGGAAAACATGTCGGCGAACTTGGCCACGCGTTCGGTGGTTTGGGCGGCTCGGGTCGTCGGCATATTTCGATATTACTGGAAATATAGTTAGATTGTCAACTGCGCCCTCAAAAGGCGCATTTACCGCAACGCGGGCCTGTCGAACATCTTCACGACCTGGCGGTTTGGCTAAAGGGTTGAGCAGTGCCTGCCAGTTATCGCTGGCTAGGATCAGAACTGGAAGTAGAGAAATGGGCTGGCGCCACCCAGCATGAGAACAGAGGCGAGAAGCAACCCCGCGAGCGACCAGGCATACGCGGGCCGAGGCCGGAATTCGATTTCCCAAGTATTCCGGGCAAAGAAGGCGATGGCGCAAGCGCCGGCGAGCCAGGAAATGTACAACGGAGAGTCCGGGAGGGCTCCCAGACCCGTGCGGCCGAACATGGCGGCCAGAACCTTCATCGCGCCGCCGAAACTCTCGGCGCGGAAAAGTACCCAGCCCAGCATGACTGCGATAAAGGTGATGATCCGGTTCAAGGTTGGTGACTTGAAGGTCCAGTCACGTTCGCGCGCAGCGGCATGGGTCACCAGAAGCACGCCGTGGTAGAGGCCCCACGCAACGAATGTCCAGCCTGCGCCGTGCCACAGGCCGCCCAGGAACATCGTGATGGTGAGGTTCAGAGCGGTGCGGGCCTTTGACCGTCGCGATCCCCCGAGCGGAATGAACAAGTAGTCACGCAGCCAGGTGGACAGGCTGATGTGCCAGCGGCGCCAGAAGTCGGCGACATTTTCTGCCTTATAGGGCGAATTGAAATTCTGCGGAAACTGGAGTCCCAGAAAATGCGCGAGGCCCACGGCCATGTCGCTGTAGCCGGAAAAATCGAAATAAAGCTGCATGCTGTAGCCCAGCACGGCGAGCCAGCTGTTGATGAGTCCGGCGGGATGAGACAGCGCAAAGAATTCGTTGACCGGACGGGCCAGGCGGTCGGCGATCAGGACTTTTTTCGAGAGTCCGATGACAAAGAAGTAGATGCCCAGAGAAGCCTGATGCGAGCTAAGCCGGTTCTTCAGCGAGTTGAACTGGGCCTCGATGTCGCTGTAGCGGACGATCGGCCCGGCGATCAGGTGCGGGAACAGGGCTACGAAAGCGGAGTAGTGCAGGAGCGACCTAGCCGGGCGGACAAGTCCTCGATAGATGTCAATCGTGTAGCTCATGGAATTGAACGTGTAAAACGAAATTCCGATGGGCAGGATGATGTTCAGCACGGGAGCGACAGTTCTGAAGCCGAGGCTACTGCTCGCCTGATTGATAGTGCCGGCAAAGAGGCCGTAGTACTTGAAGAAGGCAAGCAGTGCGAGGTTGAAAGACAGCGAACCAATCAGCCAAGCGCGGCGAGTGCGCGGTTCTTGCGTTTCGACAATTCTTGCGCCGGCGATGTAGTCCACCGTTGTAGAGGCGATCATCAGCGGAAGGAAACGCCAGTTCCACCAGCCATAGAAAAAGTAGCTGGCAAGTGTCAGCCAGGCGAAGCGCATTCCCGAGCGGCGCAGAAGCCACCAACCCGCCAGCGTGACCGGCAGAAATGCGAAGAGAAAAATGTAGCTATTGAAGAGCACGGGCTCTCGCAGGGAACATTCTGGCTTCCATCAGCTCGAAGAAAGTGCCGTCGTGGTGCACGCCATCGATGAAGTGGGTGATCTCGCCTCCAAATTCCCGAGGAGAGCTGAAATCGTAGAACGGGGTCTTCGTTTGGTCGGAGATACTCTGGAGCGCCGCGATCACCTCGGCCTTGCGCGAGCTGTAGCCGTGCGGTTCAAGTCCCGCTTCGACAAGAGGATGCGTCGGCGTCAGGAAGATGACCGCCTGGCTTCCGCTCTGATGCGCGAAGTCCAGTGTGGCGCGAAGGTAGTCGAGGCGCTCCGTGGAGAGCGCAGTGTAATCATCGTAGCGCGGAGCGAAGCGGGAAATCGTGTCGCGGATACTTTCACCGAGCTCCAGATTTCCGTCGGCCATTTGCCGGTTCCACCCGTCACAATGCGTGAGTCCGTCCGAATCAGTCCGCTCCAGCTGTTCGGCATGGCCAGTCGCAACTTTGTAGAGCGCCGTCAGCGACGATCGCGTTTCGTCATAAGTAAAGAGCTTGGTGAATTTGGCCCAGCGCCAATGGGGATTGGGCTGCGTCCAGAGATACGGAGTCAGTTCGGTCGGCTGCTGCAGGTAATAGTGGGGTGGTTCGTGGTTGTGGAAAGCTTCCACGTCCACGCCGATAACAATCAAGCGAGGCCGCAGATGAAGCCGCTCCACCGCGTAGCGAAGCAGAACGTAGAAGTCCTCGGGACGGCCAACATCGACTCCCGCGTTGAAGGCGACAAGTCCTGTGGCTTTCTGAAGATCGGCAGGAGCCAGATTCATGACGCGCGATGATCCGAGAATGAGGGCCTGGGGAGCCGGGTTGGCAGCAGCGAGCAAGCTGAGCTTTTGGGCCCGTGCGCCCCAGAGCAGTTGGGGTACAACGCGCGAGCGATACGTGCCGTCAGGATTGACGATGTAGTTCAGAACGGAAACGATGGCGAGCGCACAAAGCGTTGACCACAGGAACGCGCGTACAAAGCGGCTCCATTCTGATGCTCCCGATTGTGCCAGCTTCATTGGGATAGGTGAAAAAATTCTAGCGGTTCCGGCATCGCCGACGAATCAGAAAAAGGAAGGGCGGCTCAGGGTGGTCAACGCGGGGCAGGAGATTCCGCGTGGGACGAGGCGGTTATCTCGACGTTTCCATCGCAAAACCGAGAACTATCCAGGCGTCTTCTGCCCCGAGAAGCCAACCTCTACAAGCTTTCTGTCGTCTTCGGAGGCCTTGAACATCTCGCGAGGTTTGAGGGCCATCATGCCGGCCAGGAAAACATCCGGGATCTGGCGGATACGGGTGTTGTAGGTATTCACGTCGTCGTTGAAGAATTCGCGGCGGTCTGCGATACGCTCTTCCAGTTCCGAAATACGGTTCTGCAGGCGCAGAAAGTTCTCGTTGGCCTTGAGTTGGGGATAATTTTCAGCTACTGCAAATAGGCCGCGCAACGCGCCGGTCATGACGAGCTCGGCTTGAGCCTTCTGCCCTATAGTCGCAGCGCTTATGGAAGCCGCACGGGCCTGGGTTACGGCAAGAAGCGTCTGTTGCTCGTGCTGCATGTAGCCCTTGACTGTCTCAACCAGGTTGGGGATCTCGTCATGCCTCTGTTTGAGCAGGACGTCGATATTGGCCCAGGCGCGGTCGTTATCGTTTCGCAGACGGACCAGCTCGTTGTAGAGGATCACGATGTAAATCAGGATGCCGGCGGCGATCAGGAAGACCACCAGCGCGGTGATGATCGATAGACCCATATTCCCTCCGATCTGACGAACCAGATCAGAACATCTTCAAGTGAGCGAGCAGCAGCACCAGGCAGACGATCGCCAACGCGGCGCCGCCAAAAATCATGCCCGCGGAACGCTTGCCCAGAGCCGCCCGCGCTTGCTCGGCAGATTTCCACGAAATCAGGAACGTCTTTTCGTTCTGCCCTTTGGCAATCAGATTGTTATCGTGCGCATCTTTGGGAGCGGGGTTCGGCATGCAGCTGCCGGTAACGTCGTACTCCTGCCCGGGCAACACGAGATATTCGCGAAAGCGGTAGCGGCCCTGCTCGGTCTGTGTCACGTTCAGTGACATTGGTATCGGCATATCCTTATGTTCCTGCAAGTGCTGCAAGAACATTTGCCGCTGCTGCTCCTTCGCGGGGTCTGACAAAGGACCCCGAGCAGCCGCAAGTTTCTGAATAAGGTCGACCGGCACCGGCATGGTGCCTTGTCCGCGCATCAAGTTTGGTATGGCCTGGACCATGCCCAGTAGAGCCTGGCGCGTCTCTTCTTTCTGCGCGTCCTGAAGGGGACCCTTCTTCTCCAGGAAATGTTCCACCATGTGCGACATGCGGTTCGCCCCGGCGGTGTGCAAGTAGGAAAGAAGGTCGGTATCGCTGGCGCCCGAACCCGCGAGCGATGCGACGTGCTGCGAGTCGACGATGCGCGGCGCGCTGTCGGGAAGGTCGTACTCGGCGGAGTAGGAATCGATCAGAACTTTGCCGGTGTCGTCCTGCAGATAGAATTTCGTGCCGTCCAGGTCGGTGCGGTAGTGCTTCCAGCCGCTGTCATCGCTGCCGGAGTGCCAGCGCTCGATCACGACCTTATAGAAACAACAAGGCGTGTGCGTGACGGGGCTGGGAATCAACTGCTCGCTTTGTGCCTTGCCACGAATATTGATGAGACCCATGGCCATGCTGCGGATGGGAATACGCGGAGTGTCAGAGACAACTTTGTATTCGCGGAAGGTGCGAAAGCCCTTGAAGAAAAGAAAGATCCCTGCGCCAATGCCCAAAAGCAACGCACCGCTGGGATCAGAGTTGTGTCTCATACGCTTTGGGCAAATCTACCGGAAGGAGTGGGGCAGGGCAACAGGACGGTGGTAACAGGGAAGCTTCGCCCGCCGCCTGTTTGATCGGGCTAGCGGGTATCGATCTTCAGATTGATGCTGACCTGCTGGCGATTGTCGAACTGGCTGACGGTCTTGCTGTCGCTCTTGCGACCGCTGTATTGCGCGTAAACTTCGTAGTCAATGTTGGGAGAGAGCGCGGGGAAGCGGTAGCTGCCGTCCTGGCTGACGATATAGGTTTTAACTGCGCGAGTCCGCGTGTTGGTGAGGTACACGACGGCGTTGGGCAAGGGATTGTCACCGTGATCGAGCACTTTACCCATAAGCAATCGCCCGGACGACCCTCTGTCCTTTTCAAAGGGACTGGCGAAAGCAAGGCTGACCAAAAGCACAATCACCGCAACCGCGAAGGTCTTTTTCATGGGTTTTTCCCCAACGGCCAACTGCCTACTTCTCCCTGGTTAGATGCAGACCGATGTCCTGGCGCTCGTCATTGTCGACGTGGACAGTTACCTCGGGACCAGCCTGTAACTTGCTGCCATCATAGGACTTAAACCCCTTTAAATCGGCCCAGACCACGTAGTCTGCCTTGCCTGCGGGCACCCGCTGGGCGAATTCTCCGTGATGGTCGGAATAGATCTCCCACTTGGCTTTCTTCTGATCCGCCCGCCGAATCTTGACCTTGACTCCGTAGACAGGCAGGTTGTCCGGACCCCAGGCGGTACCGAAAATCAACGCGTAGGGTTTTTCGTGCGCATTGCCGGCAGGAGTCGCTGCCTGGGCAGGAATCAGCCCGATTGTGCCGGAAGCTGCGAGGAGCAGGATGACAAGGTAGGAGCGGAGGCGTGATGCGGCGGAGGGGGACACGACGTGAGAGGAAGGTGGCCTTCTAGGCGTAATCGCCATCTTCAGCTTCTTCCTCTTCTTCTTCGTCGTCGACCTCTTCCTCTTCTACAGCCTTCAACTCCACGGGATTTACAGTGATAATTTCGAAGTCTGTGCCGCACTCCGGGCACGACACCACTTCGCCTTCGTCAACTTCATCCTCTTCAATGTCCAGATCGCTTTCGCATTCGGGACAGTAAACCATAAGTGCCTCCAGTCCGATTAGGATAGCCTTGTTAATATTTAGGGTTTCTTCGGCCTTCGGTCAAGGGGTTCGGAGAGAACCGAGAAAAAAATATGAACCTCGAATCTGCTCGTCCAGCTTGCTTTTTTACACAAGTGTCACATCTTGTCGCCCCAGGGTTGCTGGGCAGCGTTTTATTGCTTGCCCCTGGGATGCTTGGCAGCCCGAGTGCGTTGGCCCAGTCGCACAAGCAGAAAGCGGCGGGAGCGGCCAAGGACTCCCAGATTGCCGCGATGCCGGTGGACACACAGATCGCGGCGGCACTGAAGAAGGTGTCTGCCGAACGAATTCAGGCGAATATCGAGAAGCTGGTGAGCTTCCAGACGCGCCTGACTTTGTCGGCACAGGACCCGGAATCGATTGCGGCTGGGCATGGGATCGGCGCGGCCCGAGAGTGGATCAAGTCGGAATTCGAGCGCTATTCCAAAGATTGTAACGGGTGCCTGGAAGTGAAGGCCGACAGCTTCACGGAGGCGCCGGCTGACCGCATACCTGCGCCCACCGTGATCACCAATGTTTACGCGGTCTTGAAGGGTACTGACGCAGAGAATGCCAAACGAACCGTGCTGGTTACAGGGCACTACGATTCCCGCAACAGTGACACGTCGGATACGAAGGGAGGGGCTCCCGGCGCGAACGATGACGGCAGCGGCACGGCGGTAAGCCTGGAATGCGCACGAGTGTTGAGCCAGCTGAAGTTTCCGGCAACCATTATTTTCCTGACCGTGGCCGGAGAGGAGCAAGGCCTGAATGGCAGCAAGCACTTCGCGCAAATGGCCAAGCAGCAAGGCTGGAACCTCGAGGCGGTGCTGAATAACGACATCGTGGGCGGAGACAAGAACGCCGAGCAGGATGCCAGCGTAGTGCGGGTGTTTTCCGAAGGCGTGCCCGCCGCGGCTACTGACACCGAGTTGCGGATGATTCGGGCGTTGGGCGGGGAGAGCGATTCGCCGTCGCGCGAAGTGGCCCGATACATCGAGGATGTGGGGCAGACCTACGATCCCGGCGTGAAGCCACTGCTCATCTTCCGCCTTGACCGCTATTTGCGCGGGGGGGATCACTACGCCTTCAATCAGCAGGGCTTCGCTGCCGTGCGCTTCACAGAATTTCGCGAGGACTTCAACCACCAGCACCAGAATGTACGCACCGAAAACGGCATCGAGTTCGGCGACCTGCCCAAGTTCGTGAATTTCGACTACGTGGCACGGGTAGCGCGGCTGAATGCGGCGACTCTGGCCTCGTTGGCGGGGGCGCCGGCGCCTCCGGGGAAAGTCAGAGTGCAGACAAAGGAACTGGTGAATGACTCTACTCTGACGTGGGAGGCCGCTCCTGGCGGCCGTGCCAGCAGTTACGAAGTGGTATGGCGGGCGACCAGCAGTCCGACCTGGGAGCACGCACAAGACGTCGGTAACGTTACCCGGGTGACTATGAAGTTGTCGAAAGACAATGTCATCTTCGGCGTGCGGGCGGTGGACACGCAGGGCCATCGCAGCCTGCCGGTTATGCCGCTGCCGGAGAGGTAAGAAGACTGTTAGGATAGGGGCTGCTCGCGCTGGCTGCCGGCGGCTGGATCATGAACCGTGGACGTTCGTTTTCGCTGAGTTTCCCTCCCTTCACGCGGTGGGTGAAACGCATCATTCTCGCTTGCGCGGGAATGTTCCTCCTCCAGGTTGTGCTACAGGCGACGGCCCCGCGGACCGCCGTCGACATACAGGCCTACCTCGGCTTGGTCCCTGCCCTGATTTTTCACTACGGGTTTATTTGGCAGGTGGTGACCTACTCTTTCCTGCATGCCGGCTTGAGCCACCTGCTGGTCAATATGCTCACGCTCTGGATGTTCGGATCGCAGGAGGAGCAGGACTGGGGCTCGCGGCAGTTCCTTGAGTTTTATCTTTTCTGCGTAGTCGGAGCAGCGCTGGTGACTGTGGGCGTGGCTTACGCAGGCCTGCCTGGACTGAGCCCGACGACCATCACGATCGGAGCATCGGGCGGCGTTTACGGCTTACTGGTTGCGTTCGGGATGCTCTACGGCGACCGCGAGATTTTCCTTTTTCCCTTCCCGTTCATGATCAAGGCAAAGTATCTGGTGATCATCATCGTCTTTGTGGTGATCATCGCCACCTTCCAGCCTTCCCAGGGCGGTGTCGCGAACTTCGCGCACCTGGGCGGCCTGTTCTTCGGGTTCCTATACGTGAAACTCGCGCCGAAGAAGGGATTGCTTTTCGGCGCTTCAGAGCATTATTTCAGCGCGCGGAATTCCTACTACCGCTGGAAGCGCCGTCGTGCGGCGAAGAAATTCGAAGTCTACATGCGCCAGCATGACCGCAAGGTGACCTTCGACGAGCACGGCAACTATATTCCCCCGGATGAGGACAAGAAAAACGGCGGGTCGAAGTCGGGATGGGTGAACTAGTTCGTCATTGCCCAGTACTTGAGCTACTTGTTCGGAGACTTCGCGGGTCTCGCGTTTTTGTATTCCTCATCGAGTGTCTTCTGCTGCACCGAGCGAATGGGAACGCCAAAGACTGATCTTAGACAGTCCGGTATCAGTTCTCGGTCGTAAGGCTCCTGCGTCCACGGCCTAGACTCATCAGGCTGAAAGTACTGCGTTCCGAAGACTTGGCTCTTGTCGATCGACTGCAGGTAGCGGTCGAGCGTCGCTGCAGCGATCCAGAGGCTGTTGGCATCGCCTTTTGCCACTGCTGCTGTGGCGAGAATATGAGCTAGCAGGTAGTCTTGCGGCTTACTTCCGTGTTGAAAAATGAAGGCAGCGTCGTGGTAGTCCTGAGCTGACTGTAGTTCACCCTTCGTGAGTAGTTGCCGCGCTCTTTCTTGGCGTTCGCGGTCTCTCTTGTTGATTTCAGCCCAATCTGGCGCAGGTGTGCCATTTGAGCCGATATTCTGCCGGTCCGCTTGATCGGCGACGAACAGCTCATGCACCTCGGTCGAACCCGATGGTTTGCTGCCCTGCTGTGCTGGTGCATACGAAGTCAGAAGTAATAAGAACAGCGTTGTATGGATGGCGATTGCGGCTCGCTTTGTTTCCAAGATAGTCCGCATGTCATACACCTCCCGCCTCTTCTTTCACCAGCGCAATCAAGACTAACCGGATATCACACGAAAAGATTTTCGAATTCTGCGACGATCGTCCCCGGTAACTCTTCGCGTTTCGCCTTTCCCTTGAATCCCAGATCATGACCTACGCCCTCTACCGGCAGCAGTTTCTTCCGAGCGGGGATCAACTCCAGCGCTTTTTCGATTTCCTCGATAGAACCGAACGGATCGCGCGTGCCGTGTACGAAGAGGCTCGGCGTGCGCAGGTTGGGAAGGTGTTGAACCCGCAACTGCTCTGGCTTGCGCGGCGGATGCAGAGGATACGACATCAGCAACAGCCCGGCTACCAGATCGGGCTCGTCCGCGCACAACATGCTGGCCTGTCGCCCGCCATAGGAATGGCCACCCAGGAAAGTCTGTTTTGCGTCCCGCTTTCGCAGAGTCTCGACGGCGTGCTTCAGTCCGAGGCGGTCACGTTTTGCATCGCCCGGACCAGGTGGACCGTATGGGCGAATCTGGCGGTATGGCAGATCGCAGCGCAGGACAAGGTATCCAGCGCCGGCGAAAGTCTCGGCGAGCGCGACGAGCAGCGGGGCCTTCGCATTCGATCCTGCGCCGTGGGCGAGCACGATGGCGTTCCCGGATGGACTTCCAGGCTGATGCAGGAAGCCTCGAACCGGCGGATCGAGTGACAGGTCGTTGAAAGGCTGGGGATTCGATCCGGATGTCATGAAGTTTGCCGCCAAGAACTGTCGAACGCAGAGTCAGGACAACACATCGTCCAGTTTTTCGAAGACGCGCAAGATGCGAATCTCGCTGGCCAGCTTCGACCAGCAGCGAAGCACTTTGGGATCCTCCAGGGCCAGACGCCGAGCCTCTTCCGACTGCCAGTGCCGGATGAGCACGTAGGCTTCTGATTTGACGTCGCGATGAAGGGTATCGCGGCTGTAGCCGCCCTCCTTCAAAGCTGCGAGCAGTTCGCGAAAGGTGGCGAGAGCATCGGCCTCCTTGCCTTCCGACATCTCGAAGATCGCTACCGAGAGGATCTCATGGGACATGTCTAGCTTGCTTCACCCCTGTGCAAGGTCCGAAAAGTCGTCCGCTAACCGACAGCCAGGACGGTATCGGCGAGTTCCAATCTACTTTCTGTTGCCATTGGCCGCGCGCCGCACCTGGCGTTTTGCAGGCTGCGCCGTTGCTTCCGCCATCACGGTGTGAAGCCGCATGAAGTTTGTCGAACCGGAAGCGATCTGGGTCCCCGCCACAACCCCAAGCACATCGCCCACCTTCAGAACGCCATTGCGTAACAGCTGACGCTCCGCGACCGAGACCATTTGTTCAGCAGAAATCGTCTTATCGTGCAGCACCGGGTGCACACCCCAGAACAGGTTGGTACGGTTACAGACGGCCGCGTACGGGCTGAAGGCAAAAATTTCTGCCTTGGGGCGGTACTTGGAGATCATACGCGCGGTGTTGCCGGTCTCCGTGAAAACGGCAATCGCTCCCATCGGGAGGTCAAGAGCGGCGTGAGAGATGGATTCACAGATGGTTTCCGCGATCGAAAGATGCTGGTGATCGCGGCGGCGGCGCGGCTCGCTGAAAGCCACCATATTGCGTTCGGCTTCGACCACAATACGCGCCATGATGGCCACGGCTTCGCGCGGATAGTTGCCGGTAGCGGTCTCGGCAGAAAGCATGACCGCATCGGTGCCGTCAAAGATCGCGTTAGCTACGTCGCTCGCCTCCGCCCGCGTGGGGCGCGGATTCTGGATCATCGACTCCAGCATCTGGGTGGCGATGATGACCGGTTTTCGCCAGTCGCCGGCACGCCGGATCACATATTTCTGGATGACAGGAACTTTTTCCGGCGGCACCTCCACGCCGAGATCGCCGCGTGCCACCATGACGCCGTCCGAGGCCTCGAGAATTTCTTCCAGTTGCTCGATGGACTGCGGCTTTTCCAGCTTGGCGATTACGGGAACGTCGCTTGAGTGGGAACTGATCAGCTGCTTGGCGTCGCGGACGTCGGCTGCCGACCGGACAAACGAGATGGCAATCATGTCCACGCCGCTTTTCAGTCCGAACTCAAGGTCAACCCGGTCCTTTTCGGTGAGGGCGGGAATGCTCAGGGCAATCCCAGGAAGATTTATGCCCTGATGCTCTGCGACTGCCCCGCCGTTGATCACTTCGCACTCAACATCATGGCCGCGCACGCGGCAAACCTTCAATTCAATGCGCCCATCAGACAGCAGAATGCGTGAACCCGTTTCGACCTCGCGGGCCAGCTCCTGAAAAGTGGTCGAGATGAGCGCGGGCGTACCGAGCGTGTCGCGCGGTGTGATGGTGACATGAGTGCCCGCCTTCAGCAGAACGGGGGCGTGCCCCTTGAGGCGTCCGGTGCGGATCTTGGGGCCCTGCAGGTCCTGAAGAATGCAGATGGCACGACCTTCTTTTTCCGCGGCGCTCCGCAGGCGGTCGATGTTGAGCGCGTGATCTTCATGAGTGCCGTGGGAAAAGTTGAGGCGGGCTACGTCCATGCCCAGACGCATGAGCTCACGGATGGCTTCTTCGGAATTGCAGGCGGGGCCAATGGTGCAGATGATTTTTGCGCGCCGCGCCGGCCCCGGCAACGATTGCGGAGCCTCTTCGTTCAGAAGCGGGAGTGAAGCGTTATCCGACGAGACTGAGGCGGAGATGTCTCCGGTGACCAGATCGAGCTTGCCTTCTTTCAAGAATGCACTCCCAAAATCGTTCGCGACGGAAGAAACTCGAACGTGGAACTGCCGCTAGCGGCGACCTGCTCGCCGAATCGGGATTTCAGCTAGCTGCTTGCCTAGCGTGGAACGGGGAAAAATCATGGCGTTGAATTCCGCACCCACCAGGATCACGAGCGAGATCATGTACATCCATACCAGCAACGCGATGCCGACCCCCAGCGACCCGTAGATTACGCTGTAATCCGCGTAGTGAGACAAGTATCCGCCGAAAACCATGGTGGCGCCAAACCACATGGCGGTCGCGAGGGTCGCTCCCGGCAGAACACTGTGCCAGGGTTGAGTGCGCGGCACGGCATTGTGATAGATGAGCGCGATCACCGCGATGCTCGTCAGGGTCGCGATCAGCCAGCGCATAGCTGTCCACATCAGCAGCACATAGGGGCCGAATTCATGTCCGAGGTGAAACAGGAGCCGGGTCTCGATGCGGCTGCCGAACGCCACCAGAACAGTGGCAAAGGTGAGGGGAAGACCCGCGAGAATCACCAGCGAAAAAGCTATAAGCCGCTCCTTCACCAGGCCCCAGGTCTTGGGGACATCATAGGCGTGGCGGAAACCTTCCATCCAGGAGATCATGACGCCGGAGGCGGTCCAGATGGTGAGCAGTGAGGCTGTCACCAGCAAGCTCACGGGCCGCTGTGTGGTCCCCTTCAGATACGCGATCGCGGTGCCGCTGCCGGCGGGAAGAATGCGGCCAAGAGCGTAGGAAATCTCCCGGAGGTAGGCTTCGGTCTGGTGCGAAGTGGCCAGCACCGAACCGAGCACCAGCAACGCCGGAAAAAACGTGAGGATGGAAGAGTAGGCGGAGGCCTTGGCGATGGCGAACGCATCATGCTGAAAGGCTCGCCAAAGAGCCAGCCGCAACAGACCGAAGAAGCGAAACACGTAGTCCTGCATCGTGTCGCCCTGCATGGGCAAACGCAATTCAGGTGCGGTTTCGTCAGTTTCGTGAACCACAAGAGTTTTCGGGTCGGCGTGCATGGGAGCCTATGAGAAAAGGGGCGACGCGTGTCGCCCCTCTCTCGTATCTTCGGATTACTCCGCTGCCAGTTCTTCGGTTTCGCCTTCGTGCCGCATGAGTTCGAGCGCGCGCTCGGCCTCTTCGTAGGCGGCAGAGACTTCTTCCTGAACCTTGGCCGCGGCCTCTTCCATTTCCGGAGAGAGGCGCACGTTGCGGTAGTACTCCATGCCAGTGCCAGCCGGAATCAAGCGGCCGACGATGACGTTTTCCTTGAGCCCGCGCAGGTGATCCACAGCTCCCTGGATGGAAGCTTCGGTGAGCACACGCGTGGTCTCCTGGAACGACGCCGCCGAGATAAACGACTCGGTGGAGAGCGACGCCTTGGTGATGCCCAGCAGCAACGGGCGTCCCGTGGCCGGTTTGCCGCCTTCCTTGATGACGCGTTCGTTTTCCTCGCGGAAGCGGAACTTGTCCACTTGTTGTTCCAGAAGGAACTGGGTATCGCCGACGTCTTCCACCTTCACCCAGCGCATCATCTGGCGAACGATCACCTCGATGTGCTTGTCCGAGATGTTCACGCCCTGCAGACGATAGACTTCCTGGATTTCGTTCACCAGGTAAGCCTGCAGTTCTTTCTCGCCGAGCACGGCCAGAATGTCGTGCGGGTTGAGCGGGCCGTCCATGAGCGGTTCGCCCGCCTTGACGCGCTCGCCTTCCTGCACGTTGATGTGCACGCCGCGGGGCACCGAATATTCCTTCTCTGTGCCGTTATCTGCGACCACGTACATCTTGCGCTGACCCTTGGAAACCTCGCCGAACTTGACCAAGCCATCGATTTCGCTGATGACCGCGGTCTCGTGCGGCTTGCGGGCTTCGAAGAGTTCCACCACGCGCGGCAAGCCACCGGTGATGTCCTTGGTCTTGGTGGTTTCACGCGGGATCTTGGCCAGCACGTCGCCGGGGAACGTCGTGTCGCCGTCCTGCACCATAAGGTGGGCGCGTGAAGGCATGAGGTAGCGCTTGCTGGTCTTGCCTTTGATCACGATCGCTGGCTGGCGCTTTTCGTCGGGCGAATCCGCCACCACGTGACGCGACAGGCCAGTGACTTCGTCCACTTCTTCGTGCAGCGTGACGCCTTCCTGCAAGTCTTTGAACTGCACGGTGCCGCCGATTTCGGTCAGGATGGAGAAGGTGTAAGGATCCCACTCGACCATCACCTGGCCGAGCTGGACCTGATCGCCATCGTTGACCTTGACCTTGGCGCCGTACACAACCGCGTAGCGCTCACGTTCACGGCCCTTGTCGTCGACTACGGCGACCGAGCCCTGGCGGTTCATGACTACCAGATCGCCCGATTTCGCCTTAACGGTTTGCAGGCCGATAAAGCGCACGGTGCCGTGGCTCTTGGCATCCAGGCGCGATTGCTCGGAGACTCGCGACGCCGTACCACCGATGTGGAAGGTACGCATCGTGAGCTGGGTACCAGGTTCGCCGATCGACTGGGCAGCGATCACTCCCGTAGCTTCGCCCAGTTCGACGAGGCGTCCGGAAGCGAGGTTGCGGCCATAGCACATGACGCAGACGCCGCGCTTCGATTCGCAGGTCAGCACAGAGCGAATCTTGACGCGCTCGATACCGGCTGCCTGGATCGCAATCGCCAGCTCTTCGGTGATTTCCTGGTTGATATCAACTACAACGTTGCCGTCGTAGTCCTTGATCTTCTCGAGCGAAACGCGTCCAACGATACGGTCGCGCAACGGCTCGATGATTTCGCCGGCTTCTACGATACCTGCGACATAGATGCCGTCGACGGTACCGCAGTCGTACTCGCTGATGATGACGTCCTGGGCCACGTCAACGAGGCGGCGGGTAAGGTAGCCCGAATCGGCCGTCTTGAGAGCCGTATCAGCCAGACCCTTACGAGCGCCGTGCGTCGAGATGAAGTACTCCAGCACGGTCAGCCCTTCGCGGAAGTTTGCCGTGATCGGGCTCTCGATGATTTCGCCTGACGGCTTGGCCATCAGTCCGCGCATGCCGGAGAGCTGGCGAATCTGCTGTTTCGATCCGCGAGCGCCGGAGTCGGCCATGACGTAAATCGGGTTGATCGCGCCTTCCTTGTCGCGCTGCTGCATCTGGCCGAACATTTCATCGGCAACTTTTTCGGTGATGGCCGACCAGATTTCAATAACCTTGTTGTAGCGCTCGCCGTTGGTGATCGCGCCGTCCAGATACTGTTGCTGGACGCTGACGGCCTGTTTTTCGCCGTCGCGGACGAGCGTCTTCTTGTTGTCCGGGATGACCATATCGTCGATGCCGATCGACAAGCCGGCCCGGGTCGCAAAGCGGAAGCCCAGGTCTTTGACTTCATCGAGCATCTTGACCGTTACTTCGAGCCCGAACCGCAAGTAGCCGTAGCTGACCAGCTGGCCGACACCCTTCTTTTTGAGCAGACCGTTGATGAAGGGCATGCCCTCGGGAAGGTGATCGTTCAGGATGGCGCGTCCCACGGTGGTGTTGAGGAACTGTCGCTCGTACATGACCGGCTCAGTGTGGGTGATGTCCTGATCGTCGTACGCGGTGGTCAGGTCAATCACCTCGCCGCTGTGACGCAGCCGGATGGGCGAGAGTGTTTCTACTTCGCCGGCCTCGAGTGCCAGCAGCACTTCGTCGATGTTGGTGAACGCACGGCCTTCGCCCTTCGCGCCCGGCTTGGCCTTGGTCAGGTAGTAAATGCCGAGAACCATGTCCTGCGTAGGTACGGTGATCGGCTGCCCTGACGCCGGCGACAGAATGTTGTGCGAAGACAGCATCAGCACACTGGCTTCCACCTGCGCTTCCGGCGAGAGCGGGATGTGTACCGCCATCTGGTCGCCGTCAAAGTCGGCGTTGAATGCCGTGCACACTAACGGGTGAATCTTGATGGCCTTGCCTTCCACCAGCACGGGCTCGAAAGCCTGAATGCCCAGGCGGTGTAGGGTTGGGGCGCGATTCAAGAGCACAGGATGGTCTTTGATGACTTCTTCCAGGATGTCCCATACGATCGGTTCCTGCTGTTCCACCATTTCTTTTGCCTGCTTGATGGTGGTGCAGTGGCCGGTCTGTTCGAGCCGGTGATAGATGAACGGCTTGAACAATTCGAGAGCCATCTTCTTGGGCAGACCGCACTGGTGCAGCTTGAGCTCTGGGCCAACCACAATGACGGAACGGCCGGAGTAGTCGACGCGCTTGCCCAGCAGATTCTGGCGGAAGCGGCCCTGCTTGCCCTTCAAGGTGTCGGAGAGCGACTTCAGCGGGCGATTGTTGGCGCCACGCAGAACGCGGCCACGGCGTCCGTTGTCGAACAGAGCGTCGACGGCTTCCTGCAGCATGCGCTTTTCGTTGCGCACGATCACTTCGGGCGCGTGCAGATCCATCAGCTTCTTCAACCGGTTGTTGCGGTTGATAACGCGGCGATAGAGATCGTTCAAGTCAGACGTGGCAAAGCGGCCGCCGTCGAGTGGAACCAGTGGGCGGAGCTCCGGTGGAATAACCGGGATCACGTCCAGGATCATCCAGTTGGGCTTGTTGCCGCTCCGGCGGAATGCTTCAACGACCTTCAAACGCTTGGCGTACTTGAGCCGCTTCTGCAGGGACGACTCGTTCTTCATCTTCTCGCGCAGTTCGCCGGAAAGGGTTTCGACTTCAACGCGCTTGAGCAGTTCCTTGATGGCCTCGGCGCCCATCATGGCCTTGAAGCCGGCGGGCCGATACTGCTGGTCCAGTTCGCGATACTTGGCTTCGTCCTTGATAACTTCGCGCTCTTTTACGGGCGCGTCGCCGGGCTCGACCACGACATAAGCTTCGAAGTAAAGAACCGACTCGAGATCACGCAGAGAAATATCAAGAAGATGACCGATGCGGCTGGGCAGGCCTTTGAAGAACCACACGTGCGAGCAGGGTGAAGCCAGCTCAATGTGGCCAAGACGCTCACGCCGCACTTTGGACAGCGTGACTTCCACGCCGCACTTGTCGCAGATCACGCCGCGGTGCTTCATGCGCTTGTACTTGCCGCACAAGCACTCCCAGTCGGTTACCGGGCCAAAGATGCGGGCACAGAACAGGCCGTCACGCTCGGGTTTGAACGTGCGGTAGTTGATGGTTTCGGGCTTGGTGACTTCACCATGCGACCAACTCCGGATCTTTTCCGGAGATGCCAGGCTGATGCGGATCGCATCGAAATCGGCAATCGGGTTCGCCATGTCAAAGGGGCTCGAACGATACAAGGTGTTCCTCCGCTTCCTGCGATGTATCGCCACCGCCGGCGGCTCTCGAAAACAGTCGCTAGTCGCGTGTCGTTCGTCGCTAGCGAAATTCCAGATCTGCGTCTCAAGAGCACACCCCGCAGATCTCGTTTCCTAAAACTCTCAGTACCACCGGTCGCAAGGGTGCTAACGACGAGCGACCAAAGACTCCCGACTAACTAATCCGCCGCTACCGGCGCCACCGGCTTCTTCTCGCCGATAGCCGCCTTGATCAATTCGACATCCAGGCAGAGCGACTGCAATTCGCGAATCAGCACGTTGAACGACTCGGGCACGCCCGGTTCCATGGCGGCCTCGCCCTTCACGATGGCCTCGTAAATCTTGGTGCGGCCATAGACGTCGTCTGACTTCGCGGTGAGCAGTTCCTGCAGGATGAACGCCGCGCCATAAGCCTCCAGCGCCCAGACTTCCATTTCTCCGAAGCGCTGGCCGCCGAACTGCGCCTTACCACCCAGCGGCTGCTGCGTGATCAGCGAGTACGGCCCGATGGAGCGAGCGTGAATCTTGTCGTCCACCAGGTGCGACAACTTCAGCATGTAGATGTAGCCGACCGTAACCGGCTGTTCGAACTTGTCTCCCGTCATGCCGTCGAAAAGATAAGTCTTGCCCGACGTCGGCAGGCCAGAGCGCTCGAGCAGCGCCTTGATTTCTGTCTCGCGCGCGCCGTCGAATACCGGTGAGCCCATAAAGACGCCCTTGGTCAGGCTCTTCGCCACAGTTTCGAGCTCTTCGCCTTCGAGGCTGGCGATCTTGTCCGCCAGAGGTGTGTCCTTGAACAACGCCTTCAGTTCGCGCTTGACGGCTTCCTCACGCGTGTTCTCCGCCAGCAACTTGGTGATCTTCCCGCCCAGCTGGAAGCCAGCCCATCCGAGGTGAGTCTCAAGAATCTGGCCCACGTTCATACGGCTTGGCACGCCCAGGGGATTGAGCACAATTTCCACCGGCGTCCCGTCGTCGAGGTACGGCATATCCTCTTCCGGCAGGATGCGGGCGATGACGCCCTTGTTTCCGTGACGGCCGGCCATCTTGTCACCCACGCTCAGCTTGCGCTTCATGGCGATGTAAACCTTGACCAGCTTGATCACGCCCGGAGGCAGTTCATCGCCCTTGGTGAGCTTGTCTTTCTTCTCGTTGACGATCTTCTTGAGCACGTCGATCTGACGCGAGGTCATTTCCTCGATCTCGTCGATCTGCTCATTCACGCGCGGATCCTTGTCGGCATACTTGATGCGCTTCAGGTTCCGGGTAGAAATGCGCTCGATGGTGTCGCGATCAAGAATCGCGCCCTTGGTGAGAAGACGCTTGTTGGTACGCTCGTCGTGAAGGTCGGCCTGGACCTCTTTGTTGCCCAGCAGTCCTTCCAAACGCTTCAAGCGCTCGTCGGTGAGGATTCGGATCTCGTCCGACAGGTTCTTTTCCAGCTTCGCCACCTGCTCGGCCTCGATCGATTTCGCGCGCTCGTCCTTTTCCTGTCCCTTGCGGGAAAAGATTTTGACGTCGACGATGACGCCTTCGATTCCGGGCGGGCAGTAGAGGGAAGCGTCGCGGACATCGCCGGCCTTTTCGCCGAAGATGGCGCGCAGCAGCTTCTCTTCCGGAGTGAGCTGGGTTTCGCCCTTCGGCGTGACCTTGCCCACCAGAATGTCGCCCTGCTTGATGCTGGCGCCGATGCGGATTACGCCTGCTTCATCCAGGTTGCGCAGCATGGACTCGCTGACGTTGGGAATGTCGCGCGTGACTTCTTCCGGCCCCAGCTTGGTGTCGCGGGCTTCGATCTCGTACTCCTCGATGTGAACGGAGGTGTAGTAGTCCTCTTTCACCATTTTCTCGGAGACGAGGATTGCGTCCTCAAAGTTGTACCCGCGCCACGGCATGAAGGCCACGAGCACGTTGCGTCCGAGTGCAAGCTCACCGTGATCTGTGCAAGGACCGTCGGCAATGACCTGACCCTTCACCACCCGTTCCCCCTTCTTCACGATGGGCTTCTGGTTGATGCAGGTGTTCTGGTTGGAGCGCTTGAACTTGGTGAGCTGGTAAATGTCGCTGCCCACCTCGCGCGAGAGCTGCCCAGGATGGTGCTCGCCCTCGACGCGCACGATGATGCGCTCGGAGTCGACGGAATCAATGATGCCGTTGCGGCGAGCCAGAACGACCGCACCTGAGTCCCGCGCCGTGACCCCTTCCATACCGGTGCCGACGATCGGCGCCTGGGCGCGGAGCAGCGGCACGGACTGGCGTTGCATGTTGGCGCCCATCAGCGCGCGGTTCGCGTCGTCGTGCTCGAGGAAAGGCACCAGCGATGCGGCCACGGAGACGAGCTGCTTCGGGCTGACGTCGATGTAGTCAACCTCATCGCGCGCCACCAGAACGAAGTTGCCGGCTTTACGCGCGTTCACCAGGTCGCCGACAACGCGGCCCTTGTCGTCGAGTTCGACGTTGGCCTGTGCGATGGTGTGACGGTCTTCTTCCCACGCCGAGAGGTAGAACGAGAAAGGCTCGATTTCGGCGGGACGCTTGCGGCGTTCCACGAGATCGGCATTCAACTTCTCGATTTCGTGCTTTTCGATGTGATCGCCGACTTTGTGAGCGCTATCGCCGGAATTGACCACGCTTACATAGTCGACTACACGACCGCTCTTCACCTTGCGGTACGGCGACTCGATGAAGCCGTAGTCGTTGATGCGCGCGTAGCAACTCAACGAAGAGATCAGGCCGATGTTCGGACCTTCCGGCGTCTCAATCGGGCAGATACGTCCGTAGTGCGTGGGGTGGACGTCGCGAACTTCGAAACCGGCGCGTTCACGCGAGAGACCGCCCGGCCCAAGGGCCGACAGGCGGCGCTTGTGCGTGATCTCGGAAAGCGGGTTGGTCTGGTCCATGAACTGCGAGAGCTGCGAGGAACCAAAGAACTCGCGGATCGCGGCCATCACCGGCTTGGCGTTGACCAGGTCATGCGGCATCGCCGTCGACATTTCCTGGTACACGCTCATCTTTTCCTTGATGGCGCGTTCCATGCGGACCAGGCCGATGCGGAACTGGTTCTCGAGCAGTTCGCCGACCGCGCGGACGCGCCGGTTTCCGAGGTGATCGATATCATCCACAGCGCCGATGTTCTTGCGCAGCTTCAGCAGGTAGCGAATGGTCCCGTAGAAATCGTCGGGATCGAGCGTGCGCTGATCCAGGCTGGTTGCATCCTGGTTCTCGAACAGTTTGATGTTGAACTTCAAACGCCCCACGCGCGAGAAGTCATACTTGCGTGGGTCGAAGAACATGCCGTGGAACAAGGCCGTCGCCGTGTCGAGCGTCGGCGGATCGCCGGGACGCAGCTTGCGGTAGATTTCGATCAGTGCTTCCTGCGGCGTCTTCACTGAATCGCGGCGCAGCGTGGCGCTAATCACGGTGCCCACATCGTCGCGCTCAGGGAAGAAGAGATTCAGTTCGACCACGCCAGTCGAATCGAGGATCTTGGACAGCTTGTCTGGCGTTAGCTCAGAATTGGCTTCGAGCAGGACCTCGCCCGTGGTGGTGTCGACTACATCACTGGCCACATATGCGCCCTCGAGATCGGTGATGTCCACTTCAATCTCGCTGACCTTCGCCTTCTGAATTTCCTTCATCGTCTGGGCGTTGATCTTGCGGCCGGAGTGGGCAATCTCTTCGCCGGACTTGCTCTTGATGCTGTGGGCGAGTTTCATGCCCAGCAGGTTCGTGTGCTTGTCGCTGGCCGGATCGAGGGTCCAGAAGAGCTTCTTGTCCTTGATGACCATCCGGTCCACGGTATAAAAGGTGCGCAGGATGTCTTCACTCGACCGCAGGCCTAGGGCGCGAAGGAAAATGGTGCCCAGGAACTTGCGTTTGCGGTCAATGCGCACGTAGAGCACGTTCTTCTGGTCGTACTCGAACTCAACCCACGAACCGCGATAGGGAATGATCTTGCCCAGGAAGTAGGTGCGGTTGTTGGCCGTCTCGAAGAAAACGCCGGGCGAGCGGTGTAACTGGCTGACGATCACGCGCTCGGTACCGTTAATGATGAAGGTACCGTTCTGGGTCATCAGCGGCACGTCGCCGAAGAAGACTTCCTGCTCCTTGATGTCGCGAATGGACCGGTTGCCGGTCTCCGCATCCTTCTCGTAGATGGTCAGCCGCATGGTGACCTTGAGCGGAGCGGAATACGTCATGCCGCGCTCTTCGCACTCGCTGACGTCGTACTTCAGCTGCAGTCCGACCGGGTCGCCGCACTTGTTGCAGAAATCGGGAGTGTTCGCGTTATAGGTGCCGCACTTCTGGCAGAGCACATCGCCGGGATGAAACGGATCGGTAATGACCGTGGATCCGCAATTCTTGCAAGTCGTACGCAAGTGATGCAGGCCTTTCAGGTGGCCGCACTTGCACTCCCAGTTGCCGATGGCGTAGTCGACAAACTCCAGTTGCGACACGTTGCGGAAATCGGTAATCGGGAACACCGACTGAAACACCGCCTGCAAGCCGGCGTCGTCGCGCTCGCTGGGCAACTTGTCCATTTGCAGAAAGCGTTCGTAGGAGCGCTTCTGTACCTCGATCAGGTTCGGGATCTGGATGGTTGCCGGGATTTTGGAAAAATCAAAACGCGTACGGAAGGTATTATTCGTCGTCGACATTCAGAGGCTCCAAACTTTCAGACGCAGCCGTAGGCTGCGACACAACTGAGGAATGAGGGGCGCTGACCACAGCGCCGGGTACTGCAGACTAAAAACGTGCAGGCACCTGCGGGGACAGAATTCCCCGAAGGCGCCAAGTGCGTCTTTTTCCGCCTAGATGATTTGTTCGTTTCCGCGCCAGTTCTAAAGGCCTGTTCCGTCCCGCGGCCTGCAGGACAGCCTGCCAAACTTCTGCCAGCAACCGGACCCAGTCAGCCCTGGATTTGAGTCGCGCGTTGCAGTCGCCTCGCTGAAAGCGAGAGAAGTGGTATTGTTGCTTTAGATGATAACACCACTTCTCAGGATTCAGTGAGAAATTTGTCTACTTGGCCCGAAAAATGCAATCCGCCTGCAAACCATTGAACAGATTGCCATTAGCCAATGTCACAGCTACTTTACTTCTACCGTGGCTCCGGCTTCGGTGAACTTTTTCTTGATGGTCTCGGCTTCTTCCTTGGAAACGCCGTCCTTCACGGTCTTCGGCGCGCCATCCACCAGATCCTTGGCTTCCTTCAAGCCGAGGCTGGTAACTTCGCGGACAGCCTTGATCACGTTGATCTTGTTTGCGCCGACTTCCTTGAGCACAACGGTGAACTCCGTCTTCTCTTCCGCCGGAGCTGCCGCCGCTGCACCCGCACCGCCACCGGCCATCATCACCGGCGCCGCCGCCGCGGCGGAAACGCCGAGGCGCTCTTCGAGCTTCTTGACTAACTGCGCCGCTTCGAGCAGCGACAAGCCTACGATCGATTCTTCCAACTGCTGCAGATCCGCCATTGTGTTCTCCAATTTGTAGCGCGAGACGCAGCCAGCTGCGCCTCTACGTTAATGATTTGTGATTTCGCTATCTCTCGCTAAGTTTCCAGTGCGACCAGGTTCCAATCTGCCGCGCCAGACAACGCCGCAGTTCGAACCGCGCAACCCTCAGCTACTGATAGCCAAATCTTTTTCGGACGGCCGACCCGTCCCGAAACCTTTGTTGTCATCCTGAGCGAGACGTTCTTTGTCTCGCGAAGGACCCGGGCGCGCCGCGCAAAGCGTCCGCGTTCTTGGGGACGCATATCACGCGCGTTTGGCGCGCTTCCTGACTACGCTCCCGCCGGAGCTTCGCTCTTGAACTTGCCTTCCTTCACGCCCTGATTGAGAACCACGGCCACGTCGCGGCCGACGGCGTTCATCACCGTGACCAGGCGCTGCGCCGGCGCGTTGATCAGGAACATGAGTTTCGAGTAAATCTCCTCTTTCGAGGGCATGGTTGCCAGCGCTTCGATCTCTTTGACCGAGATGACGCGGCCTTCCACCAAGCCGGCTTTGAAAGTGAACTCCGGATTGTCCTTAGCGTACTTGGAAAGCGCCTTGGCCAGCGCCACCGGATCGCCCTGCGTATAGGCAATCGAGGTGCGGCCTTCGAGACTCTTGAGGACCTCTTCCACCTTGGTGCCCTTCGACGCGCGCGCCGCCAGCGTGTTTTTTACTACGCGATACTTCGCGCCGGAACTGCGGAGTGCTTTGCGCAACTCGAAATCCTGCGCGACCGTGAGCTTGCCAAAAGTAGCGACCACGACGCTGGAGGTCTGCTCCAGCTCGGCGCTGAGCTTCTGTACCTGTTCGACTTTCTTTGCTCGGGTAACTGCCATATTCGAATCCCCTCACAGTCTTGATTTGTCATCCTGAGGCGACATGCCTATTGTCGCCGAAGGACCTGGGCGCGCCGCTCCGCAGCACCCTTCTTTGTATCAGGGCATGCCTTTAGGCATGCCGCAACGCCCCTTCTTTACGCCGCGCCTTTAGGCGCTGTGGGGCACGAATCCGATTACGCCTTCGCCGCGGCTTCCACCGCCGACGTGTCGATGAGGATTCCCGGGCCCATGGAAGAGCTGAGGGTGCATCCCTTGATGTATTTGCCTTTGGCAACGGAAGGCTTCGCCTTGACCACACTCGTGATCAGCACCGTGGCGTTCTCCACCAACTTCTCGGGCGGGAATGAAATCTTGCCAACCGGCACGTGAACCAACGCGGTCTTGTCGGTGCGGAACTCGACCTTTCCGGCCTTCACTTCCTGCACGGCGCGTGCCACATCGAAGGTGACCGTGCCCGTCTTCGGGTTCGGCATGAGTCCCTTGGGGCCGAGCACTTTGCCCAGGCGGCCCACCGACTTCATCATGTCGGGTGTCGCGATCAGGGCGTCGAAGTCAGTCCAGTTTTCCTTCGTGATTTTCTCGACCATGTCCTCGCCGCCGACGAAATCCGCGCCCGCCGCTTCGGCCTCGCGAACTTTCTCGCCGCTGGCGATCACCAGGACTTTCTTCGACTTCCCCAGACCGTGCGGCAGAACGACTGTGCCGCGCACCATCTGGTCTGCGTGTTTGGGATCTACACCCAGCCGCAATGTGATTTCCACGGTCTCATCGAACTTGGCGTATTTAACTTTTTGCAGGAGCGGAACCGCTTCCTGTATGGGGTACGGACGGCTTTCCACTGCTGCCCGCGCCTTCGTAATGTTCTTGCCTGCCTTCTTCATCTTTCTACCTCGTCTCCCACCGCCCGGCGCTGTCCTGCCGGGCCGTAGTGTTTGTGACTCAACAGCTCCTAGCTATTAGCCTTGCTATTAGCCTTTAGCTCTTAGAACCTAGTTCTCAAAATCCTTGTCATCCTGAGCGAAGCGAAGGACCTGCTTTTCCCTCCCTCACTCGGGCGCCCGGAACACGCTTTAGCTAAGAGCCAATGGCAAAAAGCTAATAGCTAGAAACTATCCAACCACATCAATACCCATCGACCGCGCCGTGCCACGCACGCTCTTGATCGCAGCGTCGACCGAAGCCGCATTCAGATCGGGCATCTTCTGCTTGGCGATATCTTCCACTTGCTTCAACGTCACCTTGCCAACCTTATCTTTGTTCGGCGTACCGGATCCCTTGGCGATACCAGCGGCGCGCTTGAGCAGCACTGAAGCCGGCGGCGTTTTAGTGATGAAGGTGAAGGAGCGGTCGTTGTAGACCGAGACCACCACCGGAATGATCAGTCCTTCGAGTTCTTTCGCGCTGGTACGCGCATTGAACTGCTTGCAGAACTCCATGATGTTGATCTGCGCCTGACCGAGCGCCGGTCCGACCGGAGGCGCCGGCGTCGCCTTGCCGGCCGCAATCTGAAGCTTTACTGAACCTGTAACTTTCTTTGCCATTTACCTGTTCCTTTTCAATCTTGTCATCCTGAGGCGACATGCTTTTCGTCGCCGAAGGATCTGGGCGCGCCGCGCGATTGTCCGCGTTCTTCGCGGACAGAAACTCGCGCGCTTGGCGCGCTTCCTTACTTACGCCGCTACTTTCTCCACCTGCCCGAACTCCAGCTCCACCGGCGTCGAGCGGCCAAAAATGGTAACCATCACCTTGAGCGTCTCGCGATCTTCGTTGACCTCATCCACGATGCCGGTAAAGCTGGCAAAGGGGCCCTCGGTAATACGCACGCTCTCGTTTTTCTCGAACTTGACCTTGAGCTTCGGCTTGTCCTTGCCCTCGTTCACGCGATAGACGATGTGATTGACCTCTTCTTCGGAGAGCGGCGTGGGCTGCTGTCCTGTGCCCACGAATCCGGTCACGCGCGGCGTGGACTTCACCACGTGCCAGACGTGGTCATCCATGTCCATCTCGACCAGAACGTATCCGGGATAGAACATGCGCTCGGTCGTGTACTTCTTGCCGCCACGTACCTCCGTGACGGGCTCGGTGGGGATGAGGACGCGTCCGATCTTTTCCTGCAAGCCGAAAGCCTGGACCCGCGACTCCAGAGACTCTTTCACCTTGCGCTCGAACCCGGAGTACGAGTGGATGATGTACCACTTCATGTTCGGATTGCGCGGCGGCTCACCCGCGATCATGGAGTCGGCGGCAGAGGCCTTCGACCCGTCTTCCGGCTGGCCACTCGTCCCGACGTCGTTCTTTTCCTCGTCCTGCATCGTGTTGGCTCTCAATCTTTCTGCTTCCTCTCAGATACTCAATGCCACTGAGCTAGCTGCGGTGCGAAAGCGTCCGCAGCACCCAGTCGATCGTCCTTCCGATGACCGTATCCACGGCCCAGAAGTACAGACCGAACAGAAACACGGTGACGATGACTACCGCGGTCGTGGCCTGCACTTCCTTCAAGGAGGGCGACGTCACCTTCTTCATCTCGGTGCGGACATCGTTATAAAAAATCTTGACCCGCTCGGGCCAGGATTTCATCCGCTCGCCAAAGCTGTCCCCGGGGCTTGCTGCTGCAATCGACTTTGTCATTTTCTTCGTCTCGGTTGCCATCTACCGTACTCGCCTTCCTTGTTCCAGACTCTGGCAGGGGCGGAGGGATTCGAACCCCCAAGTTCGGTTTTGGAGACCGACAGTTTAACCGTTGAGCTTACGCCCCTACTTACCTTGTCATCCTGAGGCGACATGCTTTTCGTCGCCGAAGGATCTAGGCGCGCCGCGCGATGTGCCGCGTCCTTTGCGGCACAGAAGACGTGTTGGCGCGGTTCGTTATTTCACTTCTTTATGCGGCGTATGCTTGCGGCAACGTCGGCAGAACTTCTTCAGTTCAATCCGGTCCGGTGTCGTCTTGCGATTCTTGGTCTTCGAGTAATTCCGCTCTTTGCAATCACCGCACTGCATCGTAATGATCTCTCGGGGCATGACTCACTTCCTAACCTTTCTCGTTTGTCATCCTGAGGCGACATGCTTTTCGTCGCCGAAGGACCTGGGCGCGCCGCGCGAAACGTCCGCGTTCTTTGCGGACGCTAAATCGCGCGATTGGCGCGCTTCCCTGCTACTTCACAATCTCGCTGATCGTGCCCGCGCCCACCGTGTGGCCGCCTTCGCGGATGGCAAAGCGCAACCCCTTCTCCATCGCCACCGGCGTGATCAGCTCTACCACCAAAGGCACGTTGTCCCCCGGCATCACCATCTCCGTCCCTGCCGGCAACTCCGCCACTCCCGTCACGTCCGTCGTGCGCAAGTAGAACTGCGGCCGGTAGCCCTTGAAGAACGGCGTGTGCCGCCCGCCTTCTTCCTTCGTCAGGATGTACACCTCGCCCTTGAACGTCGTGTGCGGCGTGATCGAGCCTGTCTTCGCCAGCACCATCCCGCGCTCCACATCCTCTTTCGCAATACCGCGCAGGAGCAGCCCGGCGTTGTCGCCCGCCATGCCTTCATCCAGCTGCTTCTTGAACATCTCCACGCCCGTCACTACCGTCTTGCGCGTCTCCCGGAAGCCCACGATCTCCACTTCCTCGCCCACCTTCACCTTGCCGCGCTCGATTCTGCCGGTCACTACCGTGCCTCGGCCCTGAATCGAGAAAATATCCTCGATCGGCATCAGGAACGGCTTGTCCGTGTCCCGCGGCGGCAGCGGAATGTACTTGTCCACCGCCTCCATCAGCGCGTCCACCTGCTTCTCCCACTTCGCTTCCCCGTTCAGCGCGCCCAGCGCCGACAACCGGATCACCGGCACATCGTCGCCCGGAAACTGGTAGCTCTTCAGCAACTCGCGCACTTCCAGTTCCACCAGGTCAAGCAACTCGGCGTCATCCACCGCGTCGCACTTGTTCAGCGCCACCACGATGTAGGGCACCCCGACCTGACGCGCCAGGAGCACGTGCTCGCGCGTCTGTGGCATCGGCCCGTCGGTCGCCGCCACGACTAAGATCGCGCCATCCATCTGCGCCGCGCCCGTAATCATGTTCTTGATGTAGTCGGCGTGACCGGGACAATCGACGTGCGCGTAGTGCCGGTTCGAAGTCTCATACTCCACGTGCGCCGTCGCGATGGTGATGCCGCGCGCCTTCTCTTCCGGCGCGTTGTCGATCGAATCGAACGAGCGGAACACGATCTTGGGGTTGTGCTTCTGCAATACCTTCGTGATCGCCGCCGTCAACGTCGTCTTGCCGTGATCAATGTGTCCGATCGTCCCTACGTTTACGTGCGGCTTGGTGCGGTCAAATTTCTCTTTCGCCATAAAAGTGCCGTGACTCGCTCCTTCTTTCGTTCAGTAGTAGCGATAAAGCTTGTGAAACCTCGTCCGTAGCCCAGGTTCGACTTGTTCAATCCTTGACAAATAAAACTCGCGCAACTGAGCTTGATCAGAAACCGCTAGCTCCTGATACCACTGCCGCGCGGGCTTGCCCGATTTCGCCAGCGGCTCGTCGAGGTCCTCAAGAACTCCGCTCGCCAGAAGCAAATCCACATCCCGGACGCGGATACCCTTCTTCTGCAACCTGCGCAGGAACTGTTCGACGCTCTCGCCGCTCAGAATGCGGTCTATGGCGTCTTTCAGCTGCGCGAACTCTTTTTCCTTCTCGATCCTGATGGCAGCCTGTTCGAAACCCACCGCGACACCCTGCAGTCAAACTCTGGAGCCGATGACCAGGATTGAACTGGTGACCTCTCCCTTACCAAGGGAGTGCTCTACCAACTGAGCTACATCGGCTCAAACTCAACTCCCAGCTCCCTCGCAAATTGCGCTCGGGATTTCGGCTGCGGGCTCCCGCTTCGCTCACGCCCGCAAAGCGCCTCAACTTACCTCGGGAGTGCTCTACCAACTGATCTACATCGGCCCGAACTCAACTCCCAGAAAACTATTCAAACTCTGGAGCGGGAGACGGGAATCGAACCCGCGACCAACAGCTTGGAAGGCTGTGACTCTACCACTGAGTTACTCCCGCCCTCTCACTCGCCTTCTTTTCCCGGGTGCATCACGTCCTTGCGATGCAGCCAGCTCTTCACCGCGAACAGCCCCAGAATCGCCAGCGTCGCCAGACGCAGTCTCTCGTCCGGCAAAGTCGTCCAGGAAAGCACTGCCAGGACGGCGTACACGACCAGCGCGATGGCCAAGCGATTCACTTCAATTCATGGTGCACAGGGAAGGATTCGAACCTTCGTACCTCGCTAGGAGGGACAGATTTACAGTCTGTTGGCTTTAACCACTCACCCACCTGTGCAGAAACGCTGAGCCCTTCGGCTCTGACTACGTTGGCCTCCGGCGATACCTTGCCGGAGTTCGCGACATGCGGGAGACGCACGAATCTTACGCAACGATCCAAGGAGATCAGGATGGCGCGAGCGTACTCGCGCACAAAAACCACTACACGTCGGAAAAAAATCCTAGATGGAGTGCCTCAGATAACCTGGTGCCCTGCCGCCCGCGCCACAACTACCTGCGATCAAAACCGTTTCCTGGAGCTGGCGAAGGGATTCGAACCCCCGACCCTCTGATTACAAATCAGATGCTCTACCGACTGAGCTACGCCAGCAATAGACATCGTGCGCGTACAGGCGCACTATGTCCCTGATCCCTCTGAGATGTCCGGGACAATTTTTAAAGGTATCATAACGGCAATATACGTGCAACCGCCTTTCGATTCGTAGACATCCGGACCGGCGGCGCCATCTTTTGCCAGCCTCCGGAATTGGCGGTCTGCCCCCTTCGCAGGTGCTATCATGGCCGTCGTTAGCCGCATTTCATGCGAATAAGACGCAGCCTTCCCATTCTGCTGGGGGTGGTGATTATCGCCGCCGCCCTCGCCCTGATCGTTCAACTGCGCAAGCACGCCCCTCCGGAGCCCGCGCGGCTTCTGCCCGGCGCTGATGCCTTTTTTTATGTGAACCTGAAATGGGTTCGCGCCGCGAACGCCGTCAGCCAGTTGCCTCCAGTCTCGCATGATCCGGAATACGAACGCTTCATCGACGAAACAGGCTTTCAATTCGAGCGCGATCTGGACGAGGCTGCCTTCGCGGTTCACTATCCCGCCGCCGGATCTCCCCCCGAAAAAGACGGATCGCCCGCACCGCCTCGTTTTTCGGAAGTGTTTGTCGGCAAAATACAGGGCGAGAAGCTGGTCGCATATTTGCGCAAGCTTTCCAGTTCAGTTGAGATCTACCAGTCGCGGGAAATTTTCAGCATTCCACTTGAAGGCCGGACCGTGCGGGTCGCGATCCTGGGTGTCGACTCGGTCGCGATTTCAAATCACGAAAACCCCAACGTGATTCGCGGCATGGTCGACCGCGCACGCAAGCTGGCGTCTCCGTTTGCGGGCCCGGCACTGCTGCGGCAATACTACAAGCACGTTCCGCTCGCCAGCCTCGCTTGGGTGATCGCACGTGTCGAGCCGGGAGGGCCTTCGTTCGCAGGACCGGTCGGCGGCTGGGCCATGCTGTTTTCGAAGCCGGCGGAGGTGGTGATTTCCGCGCGCTACATCCGCGCTCTGCACCTGAAAGCAGAGGCGTTCACTGACAGTGACGAGGATGCGCAGAAGGTCACGGAGAAAGTGGGAACGTTCCTGAGCCTCTTTCACGCGGCCGAAACCTCTGTGGGAACGCAGGGGACCGATCCCGATGTGAAGAGTTTCTTCGAGAGCCTGAAGATCGAGCAAAATCGGGATCGCGCCGTTCTCACGGCGATCTTGCCCCCCGGCTTTTTCCGCAAGGCCCTGGCGGAAGCACCTCAGGCAGCAGCACCGGCTACACAGTCGGAATCAGGTCACATGCCGTCTCCGCCCGAGGAGCTGACAAAGCCTCCCAAAACCCGTGGGAAATGACCTCGCTGCGCTTACCTCGCGGAAAGAAAATGTGTAACATCGGGCCGAGCCATTCATCTGTAAGGTAGCGGGGCTACGTACTTAGTTCAGGAACTATTCAAGTTGGAGCTTTTCGGTTCGGCTCGCTCCCCAGGTCAAGACGGGTAGAATAATCACGATGTCGACTCTTCCACTGCCGCTCGCCGCTTTCGTTGCGGGGCTGATCTCGTTTCTCTCGCCGTGCGTGTTGCCACTGGTGCCGGGCTATGTGTCGCTGATCTCCGGCGCGGGCGTGGAAGAACTCAAGTCGCAAGAGAGCCGGCTGTTTCAGAAAGTGATGCTCAACTCAGTCGCCTTCATTCTGGGCTTCAGCGTGGTGTTCATTACGCTGGGCGCGATCTCGACCGAGGTGGGGCAGATACTGGCGCGTTACAAGTCCACCCTGGCACAGGTGGCGGGCGTGGTCATTATTCTGTTCGGACTTCACCTCACCGGAATTTTCAAGATCAAAGCTTTGTACACGGATGCGCGCCTGCACAGCGTGAAAGGCGGCAGCACGGCCTGGGGAGCGTTTGTCATCGGCTTTGCGTTCGCTTTTGGCTGGACGCCGTGCGTGGGGCCGATCCTGGCCGTGATCCTCGGCTTCGCCGCGGCTCAGGATTCAGTTTTCAAAGGAATCCTCCTACTGGCCGTCTACTCCCTAGGCCTCGCCGTACCGTTCTTGCTGACTTCGTTGGGCATTGAGCGCTTCCTTAAGTTCTATAGCCGGTTCCGCTCACACATGCACGCGCTCGAAATCGCCAGCGGAGTGCTGCTGATCGCGCTCGGCGGATTGCTGGTCTTTGGCCGGTTCACGCTGATCTCGAATTACCTGTCGTTTCTGAATCGTTTTGCGCTCTAGCAGGAGAATTTTGTGCAGGATACCGACCCAAAAAAAATAGCCAGCCAACCCGTTGATCAACCTGCGCCGTCGCAGCCGGTAGCGGCGCAAGGCGTCAAACGCAATCCCCTGATCATTCTTTTCGTCGCGGTTGTCGTGGCCTTCCTCCTGTTTGTCGGTTTCCACATGGCGCGCCGCAGAGGAGCCAATGGAACCTCGGCCCAGCTGAACTTCAAAGGTCAGCCTGCGCCCGCCTTCGAATTGAAATCGCTGGACGGTAAAACGGTTCGCCTGGCCGATTTTCGCGGCAAGGCGGTGCTGCTCAATTTCTGGGCGACCTGGTGCCAGCCCTGCAAGATCGAGATGCCCTGGTTTGTGGAGCTGCAGAACAAGTACGGCGCCCAGGGCCTGCAGGTCGTGGGGATCGCCATGGACGACGCCAGCGAGCAGGACATTGCGAAGTTCGCAAGAGACATGGGCGTGAACTACCCGGTGTTGATCGGGAAAGAATCGGTGGGCGACGCCTATGGCGGCGTGCAGTTCCTTCCCACAACCTTTTTCCTCGACCGCGACGGCAAGGTGGTTGACCGGGTTTTCGGACTGAAGAGCCGCAGCGATATTGAAGATGATGTGAAGACGGCACTGAGCCAGGGCCAGCAGGTACAAGCACAAAGGTAACCAGCTTTTGCCGCGCGCATCGGTGCCCTGGAGATTATCCTTACATGTATTCTCTCGCGAAATGATGCCGCACTCACGAGCTACTGCGTTGAACTGGTTTGCAAAAACACTGGCGGTTGCACTGCTGTTCGCTGACGCCGTATCGGCGCAGCAGATGATGGGTTCGAAGGCGCCCTCCGTGACCATGGCGCCGCCCGAGCTCGTCAGCATCACTCGCGGCAAGCCTGGGTCGGTGACGTTGCATTTCCGCGTCGCGCCGGGATTTCACATCAATTCGAACACGCCGAAGTCTGAATATCTGATTCCCACCGCGCTGAAAGTGGAGCCACCTACTGATATTGTGATCGGGAAGTTGACGTATCCTGCCGGCACGGACATGAGCTTCCCTTTTTCGCCGGACGAAAAGCTGAACGTTTACACGGGAGATTTCGCCGTTGACGTTACCGTGCGTCCGCTGCATACCGTCGTCGCCGGCAAGTACGCTCTGCGCGGCCAGCTGAAGTACCAGGCCTGCGACAATGCTGCGTGCTATCCGCCAAAACTGTTGGCCGTAAACTTTGATGTGAAAGTGGTCAAGGCACCGCCTGCACCCACCAAGAATCCTGCCCAGAGCCCGCACGCGCACAGGTAGTCAGCGTCAGGCGTAGGTACGTTGCTTCAATCCTCGAATCTTCCCAAGTCAACAACGGCTTCAGTCGCTATACAACCTGTCACCGGAAGTGCCTCTTCGCGTCGTGCTGCGGCCCCACCGACACGTCATAAACGGATTTCCCAGCCAATCGGCATAGGGGGGAGAGTCACCTCTCCTCCCCTGCCACACCACCGTACATGCGGGTCCGCATACGGCGGTTCAGTTCGGTTAAGCTGGAGCTACATCTAGCAATCGCGGAAGACCGAGCGCGTCGAAGTAAGCAGCCGGAAAGGCGATGGACAAGGCGGGACTGTTCGCCAGGCGCCAAGGTCCATGGGGACTACCGGCGGTCTGTGCCGCGAGTGCAGTTCCGACGTTCCGTTGGCGTAGCTGAGCAACCCGCACTCCGCGCCGCTTCCACTGCTTCCAGATCACGGATCGCAGCCTGCGCCGGATCCACTGATCCAGACCACTCAACACCGAGGGCGTCTGGCTGTAGCCGAAGTAACTCTTCCAGCCACGCAAGTAGCGGGCGAGTTCCTTCGTCATCTGTTGCAGACTGATGCCCCGTGTCCGTCGCGTCAGTTCCCGTACTCTTTGCTTACACCGCAGCAGAGCCTTGGGCGCAATGCGCCGTTTTGGTTCTGTCCCGTAGGTGAAACTAAAGCCCAGAAACTTCCGCTCCTGCGGTCTCGCCACTGCGCTCTTCGCCTCGTTCACCTTGAGCTGGAGTCGCCGCCAGATGAAACTAGTCACGCTTTGCATGACTCGCTTCCCCGCCCGTTCACTCGCCACGTAGATATTGCAATCATCCGCGTAGCGCACGAAACGGTGTTGACGCCGTTCCAACTCGCGGTCGAGTTCGTCGAGCACGAGATTCGACAGCAGCGGAGACAAGGGCCCTCCTTGCGGAGTTCCTTCCTCCACCGGACTCACCAGCCCGTTCTCCATCACGCCCGACTCCAGAATGGCTCGTATCAGCTTGAGCATCCTCTTGTCGCTCACCCGCCGCGCGATCGCCGCCATCAGCTTGTCGTGGTTGACTCGATCGAAAAACTTTTCCAGATCGAGATCCACCACCCAGCGGTTGCCCTCGGCGATATACTGCTGCGCCTTGGCCACCGCCTGATGCGCGGAGCGTTGCGGACGAAAGCCGTGACTGTGCTCGGAAAACGTCCGGTCCCACCTGCTTTGCAAAACCTGCATCAACGCCTGCTGGATGAACCGATCCAGCACCGTCGGAATGCCCAGCTTGCGCACTCCTCCGTCCGGCTTGGCGATCTCTACCCGCCTCACCGGTCGCGGTTGGTAAGTTCCGCTCAGCAACTGTTCCCGGATGACTGGCCAGTGCTGCTTCAGGTAGCCCGCTAACTCGCCGACCTTCATGCCGTCGATTCCCGGACTTCCCTGGTTGGCCCTCACTCGTCGTAAAGCCCGCTTCAGGTTCTCCCTATCGCAGACCTCTTCCAGCAACTGCTCCGTTCCAGCCGGGCTTTCGGTTTCGCAGTTCGCCGTGAGCGATTCGGTCCCTTCCCGTCGAGCCTTCGGAGCTTCACTCCTCCCCTCGCCAGTAAAGGCCAGCACCATCTGTAGCTGGTTCTTCTGCCGCTTGTCGTTCATCGAGTCCTGCGTCCTACTCGCCGCTCCTTGCTGTTTGGGCCTTCGGCCTTGCGGCCTACTATGCCCTCTGCTGACTCCCGCTGCACGGTCAGGATGGATCACTCCATCCTCAGTCACGATTCCGTGACATGCGGCGGGTCTCCCGAAGTAAATTCGACCGCCTTCCGCGCACAACCGCCGGATTTACCACCAGTGCTCTTTGGTGGACACGGGCTTCACTGTCAGTTGCCAGCTCGCCCTGCACCGTAGGCCTCATCATCCGGTTCTTGTTCATCGGCTCACGCGTTTGATCCACGCTTCTTTCAGACCTCGCCTCGCGACGACGCCCTTGCGCTTCTCTAGCCCTTCACCTCCACCAGGCTGGACAGGGGACCTGCACCCCCAAGCTGTCGAACATGTTCGGCACACAACCGGGAGGGCATGGCTTCAGCCATGCCGCCACGGACTGAACCCCTTGTCATTCCGAGCCGGCGAACTGAGCTTGTCGAAGCGAGCCGAAGCGAGGAATCTGCTTTCCCGTCTGCGGCAACAATTTTCCCAAGCGACCTGTCTGAGGAAATCACAGGCAAGGCAATGTGCCTGCTTCGTATCAGGGCGATGCTCTATTTCTGCCGCAGCTTGTCCACAATCACCTGCTCTTCTGTCACGAAGTAGGCCACTTTGTTGTGGTCGATAAAGTTTGCCTCGTCGTCGCTGGAGGCTTTCCATTCGGGCGATTGACGAGCCGCGAGCAAAGCCTCGACGTCATCGAACCAGAGTTCTGCCATGCCGTCGAAGTCAGGCCGGTATTTGTCTCCTGGGACCGAGATGCGGCGGCTCTGAACGAGTCGGCGAAGCCGAGGAATCCGAGCGCCGATCGGGCCGTGGACATCTTTCCAGTAGCGAAAGAATTCCTCGTCCGTCAAGCCCGCCTTCCTGGTGATGCAATACACAAGTTTGACCATGTATGTCCCCACCACGCGATCGGTGTCAGACGAATTAGTGCCGGCTCACATCCTGCTCAAAGCCCGTACGCGCACCGGTAGTCCCCAAATTACAGGTCCCATCTGGCGAGCGAGAAGATGTTCAAGACGAGAACGGCTAGGCACAACAGCAGTGCCATTAAGCCGCGATGTCGCGCGTCCCCCTTCGCGAGGTCGACGACAGAAAGTGGCAGAATGAGAAGCCCCACACCGAACGTCAGCCCAAGGATGCCAATCGTCGCAAATCCCGCCAGAACTCCTAGTCGGTCATTTGCGAGCCCCACTAGCAACATCACCCAAGCCAGAAGGTCAAGGGCCACTGCGATCCCAGAGAGTTTCAAGCAATCTGCCGTCCCAAAAAGCCTTCTCGGGATCGCCTGCAGCGACACCATAGGGAATTCCCCAATTATTTCTGCCGTTCCGGCTGCTTCTTTTCGATCTTCGCCCACGCATCTTTCAGCGCGACCGTGCGATTGAACACCGGCTTGCCCGGCCGTGAATCGGAATCCACGCAGAAATATCCCAGCCGCTCGAATTGATAGCGACCGCCCGTCGTGGCGCTGGCCAACGACGGCTCAACCTTGGCGTGCGCGATCACTTCGAGCGAGTTCGGATTGAGATTGGCGGTGAAGTCCTGGCCTTCTTCGGTCTGGTTCGGATTCTCTTTGCTGAAGAGGTTCTCGTAAATCCGCACCTCAGCATCGACCGCGTGATTGGCCGACACCCAGTGAATGGTTGACTTCACCTTGCGTCCGTCGGGTGGATTGTTGCCGCCACGAGTGGCGGGATCGTAGGTGCACTGCACTTCGACCACCTCGCCCTTCGTCATTTTTCACCACGCCGGTGCAGGTGATGAAGTAGCCGTAACGCAGCCGGACTTCTTTCCCCGGCGACAGGCGGAAATATTTGGGCGGTGGAACTTCGCGAAAATCATCCTGCTCGATGTAGAGCTCGCGCGAGAAAGGCACCTTGCGCGATCCCGCACTCGGATCTTCGGGGTTGTTCACCGCGTCCATCTCTTCGCTTTGACCTTCAGGATAATTGTCGATGACCACCTTCAGCGGGCGCAGCACGGCCATCACGCGCGAGGCGCGCTTGTTCAAATCCTCACGAACGAAATGTTCGAGCATGGCCAGCTCGATCGAACCATTCGTCTTGGAGACTCCAATCGATGCGCAGAAATTGCGAATCGCCTCAGGCGTGTAGCCGCGGCGCCGAATGCCGCAGATGGTCGGCATGCGGGGATCGTCCCAGCCGCTCACCTTGCCTTGCTGTACCAGCTGCAACAGCTTGCGTTTGCTCAGCAGCGTGTAGGTCAGGTTCAGACGGTCGAATTCGATCTGCTGCGAGGGAAAGATGCCCAGCTGCTCGATGAACCAATCGTAGAGGGGCCGGTGATCCTCAAACTCCAGCGTGCACATCGAGTGGGTGACGCGCTCGAGCGAATCCGATTGCCCGTGCGCGTAGTCGTACATCGGATAGATGCACCACTTGTCGCCGGTGCGATGGTGCGACGCGTGCAGGATGCGATACATCACGGGATCGCGCAGGTTCAGGTTGGGCGAAGCCATGTCGATTTTCGCCCGCAGAACGCGCGAGCCATCGGGAAATTCGCCCGCCTTCATGCGCTCGAACAGATCGAGGTTTTCTTCCACCGAACGGTTGCGGTACGGGCTGTCCTTGCCGGGCTCGGTCAACGTGCCGCGATGCTGGCGGATTTCATCTGCAGTCAGATCGTCGACGTAAGCCTTGCCGGCTTTGATGAGCTGTACCGCCCAGGCATAGAGCTGATCGAAATAGTCGGAGGCGTAGAACAGGCCGTCCCAGTGAAAGCCGAGCCACTTGACGTCCTCCATGATGGAGTCGACGTACTCGGTCTCCTCCTTCGAGGGATTGGTGTCGTCGAAACGCAGATTGGTGTGGCCGCCAAACTCGTCGGCGAGGCCGAAGTCGAGGCAGATCGCCTTGGCATGGCCGATGTGCAGATAGCCGTTGGGCTCGGGAGGGAAGCGGGTTTGCACGTGGCCGGCGTACTTGTTGGTCTTGAGATCCTCGAGGATGATGTCGCGTATGAAGTTGGAAGGGCGAGGCTCGGCGGGCTTGGGGACGCCGGCTTCGGTCGCGGAATTCGTCGTAGCCATACTGGGTTTCATTCTATAGCGAGCGGCGGAAAAAGAGGGATTGAGAGCGCTAGTACCGGCAGCTGAAAAACTCCTGATTCGTATCAGGGCACGACTTGAGTCGTGCCGCGAATCGGGCCTTTAATTGTCATTCCGAGCTGTCCGTAACCGCGCTTGCGCGGCGAGGACGAGCGAGGAATCTGTAGTTTCGTTTTCCGGCGTGGCCTGCGCTGACCGTTGAATCCCTAGCGCTTCAGCAGGTCGACCGGCTCGTGCACGTCGTGCACGCGGAAGTAGCGGGCAAGGGCGGGATATTTCCTGGCAACGGCTTCATACATCGCATGAGCCACACGCCGGTAAGAGATATGGCCCGCGGGCCCGGTGCGAAGCTCGGAGATGTAGACCACCTCGGCAAAGTCCATCTTGAAAAGCGTGCGTTTACGGAAGCCGAGCGGGATCGCATATTGCGCGGACGGCGCGATCCATTCTGAGCCGGGTTGACTGGTCGCGAGCTGAGTCAGTTGCCCTGCAGACTCGGCTGCACTCCTCATGGCGGCATCATAGCGGGGACGCACTCCAGCCGCTTCCAGCTCATCCGGTACGTCGTAGCCGTGGGCTGTGGTGAAGTCCTGGCCGATCTGTATGCAGCGCCGGTGACGGTGCATGTCGCGGAAGCCGCCGATATCCATAAGGATGTCGAAGCGCAACTGCTGGCCGGCACAGAAGGCCCGGGGCAGCTCGTCATGTTTGCCACGGTAGCGCATGCCCAAGTCGATGACTTCGCCCCGCAGCTTTCCACCCGCCGATTCCACCGCCGCTCTAATCTGCCGGTACGGGTAGTGGGAGTGCTCGTAGAGCAACGTGGTGGCCAGCTCGATTTCGAGCGGCTCTTCGTCGAGCAGGTCGACCAGACCAGCCTTTTCGATGCTAGCGCGGCCCATCAGCTCGGCAGCAGCCTGCCGCAGCTCGCGCCGGGTTTCGATCTCGTAACGATTAGGATCGGCGTACTTCACCAGCGTGGGTGCAACCCGCACTTCCCGCAACAGTTCCTGCTCCGCGCGCTGAGCCAGTTCCGGCGACACGGCGCGAATCTGTTCGACCAGCTTTCCCAACGATTCGTGATTGACGTTGTACGCGGGCGATGTGGCCGCACGCTTCAGCAACTCCCCGAGAACGCGGACTTCTTCGTGGGTGTGCGCCAGCAGATGTGACACCTGGTTTTCCAGCGTGCGCGCATTCACGATTTCGCCGAGCGAAGTGTTGGTTGCCAGCGGAAGCAGGTAGCGCGATATGTCGAAGGCGCGGGCACGCAAAGTCCGCTGGTAGGCCTCCGGCTTCATGTCGTCGGGCTTCGGCGTGATGTCCATCAGATACTGGAACATCGTGTCCGAAAGCGCCTGGTACTCCGCGAAAAGGCTGCCGATCGCCCGCCGGTAGAGGTTCGTCGCCCGGGCGTCACCTCCGAAATCGGGTGTGTAGTACCCGCTTTTCTGAAAATCCTGGTAGCGGGTGGAACGCTCCTGGCCGTCCCATCGCTGTTCGTCGGCGACCGCAATCGCGGCCAGGATAGAGAGCCTCTCGATGGCCAGCGCGATGTGGGCAAGATCCGCGATCGAGCGATGCCCGTATTGAAAATAGAAAGTGTTGAGGAATTTCTCGGCCTTCTGCTGGCTGATCTCCTTCAGCGACTCTTTCATGGAGAGCGCGGAGCGGGAATATTTCGCCATGGCGTAGGCCTGGATCTCAGGCTCGGCGCCGTAGACGGCAAAGACTTCGACGGAAGGCGTCTGCGAGGACGATCCGTTGCTGGAGGACGAGGCCTTGCTCACCTCGTCCGAGTTTGTGGCTTCAGGCATGACTGGAAGTTTCAGCGCGAGGAAAAGAATACACGATTGGAGGTTGGATTCCTGTGAGAACCCCAGACGACCACGGGAGAACTCTGCCTGGTCGAAGGCGAGAGTCATCCTCGGAACGCCATGATTCAAAAAGAACGGCCGCAGCGCGGACTCAGTTCGACAACCCTTTCTTTTCTTACCTTTGTTACTTTTCAGGGTCGAGCCTCATCAGGTATAAGGTACAAACCCTATTCAGTTTCACGGAGCGATCTGGGCCACGGCTTTATTTATTGATGAGACGACTTTCACTTACTTCTAATAGTCTTGTTTGCTCGATTTTCCTGACGGGGTCGATATGGGCGCAAAGCCTTGCCTACCCGCTCCCTCTGGGATCAGGTAGGGCTCCCCTGCTTGAAGCAAGCTCGCGTGACAATGCTAATCCCGCAGCCGCTGTATTGCCCTCGCCCTCGCTTCTGCCGGCGCCCGACGTGTCTCCTGCCGCAGTTCCACGCATGTCGCCGGAGCTGGCGCTTCAGACCTACCAGCACCGCACCGTTCAGCAGGCCACGGAACTGGCGGCCTATTCGGCTCGGACCGTCATTAGAGCCGAGTTGCCCGATACCGAACAACGAGGAGAACTCATTGTTGAACGGCACTACACCGCGCCGCGCACCCTGGAATTCAAAGCGGTTGAGTACAACGGCGACGGATTCGTGAAGAGCAACGTGATCACGCGCGTGTTGCAGTCGGAAGTCGACCACGTCCAGAAAGACGACTTTTCGCTGACCGCCATCACCCCCGCCAATTACAAGTTTTCCTACAAGGGCACGACTCAACTGGACGACCGCACCGTGCACGCTTACCAGCTGAAGCCGCGCCACAAGAGGGTTGGCCTGTTCAAAGGACGCATTTATCTGGATGTCCACACCGGCGCGCTGGTGTGCGCGGAAGGCAGCGTAGCGAAGTCACCGTCGCTATTCGTCAGCAAGATCGAGTTCCGCCAGGACTACGCAGATTTCGGTTCGTTCACCTTCCCCGTGCACAACCACTCTGAAGCGAGGACGCGCTTGATTGGACGCGCAATTCTGGACATCGATCACCGCGACTACCAACCCACTGCAACGAACCTGGAGGCGGCTCGAACCGCAGCCCCCTAGCCGTCACCGCAGTTCATCCAAGAAACGCAAGGCGATCTGTTCTCCCTGACGGTAACGCGTGCGCGACGCCTCCCGCACGCAGCGTCCCCTTCCATCTACAATTAATCCTCTGTGCACCGCGCCCTGGAGTCCGTCGCGCATCGGCCGTGGCCATTGCCCGCGGGGCCTTGGGTCATGGCGCAGACCTGGCACGATCTCCTGTTCGCGCATTGGCCTGTAAGCATGAGCGTGATGCGGCCGCTGGTGCCGGAGTCCCTTCTCCTCGACGCATTCGACGGTTACGCCTGGATCGGCGTGGTGCCGTTCTGGATGAGCGGCGTGCGCCCACGGGCTGTCCCCGCCTTGCCTGGGCTTTCGCGATTTCCGGAACTCAATGTCAGGACGTATGTAACGATCGGCGGCAAGCCCGGAGTGTATTTTTTCAGTCTGGATGCGGCCAACCTGGCAGCCGTCTGCGCTGCGCGCGCACTCTACAGGCTCCCGTATTTTTACGCGCGCATGGAGGCGCAAACGAACGGTGCAGCCACCGAATACAGTTCCCGGCGCTACCGAAGAGCTGCCGAATTCCGGGCGAACTATGGTCCGACCGCAGACGTGCAATTGCGCGACGTCGGAAGCATCGAACGGTGGCTCACCGAGCGGTACTGCCTGTACACGACGTCGGGGACGAATCTCTACCGCGGTGAAATTCACCACGCGCAATGGCCGTTGCAGGATGCCGGCGCCGAAATCGACGGGAACACCATGGCAGCTGCTGCCGGCATCACCCTGCCCGATCGCCCGCCCTTGTTACACTTCGCACGCCGGCTGGAGGTGCTGATCTGGCCCCTTCGACGGGTGAAGTGATCGCCCTTGACAGTTATAATTCCGCTTCATCTCACGGAGCCTATCCATGACACTCTCCGGACGCGTGGCGCTGGTGACCGGTGCTTCCCAGGGCATCGGGCACGCTTGCGCGCTCAAGCTGGCGGAAGCCGGCGCGACGGTCGCGGTTGCCGCGCGAAACCAGGAAAAACTGCAGGAACTGGTTGGGCAGATCACTCAGGCAGGGGGAAAGGCTGCGGCGTTCCCATTGGACGTGACGGACGAGGAACAGGTTAAGGCCGCGTTTAAAGCCGTGATCACCCAGTTCAGCAAGATCGAGATCCTGGTGAACAATGCGGGGATCACGCGCGACCAGCTCATCATGCGAATGAAGCGCGCCGACTGGGATACGGTGCTGAATACCAACTTGACCTCGGCTTATCTTTGCACCCAGCAGGCAATCGGTTCGATGCTCAGGCAGCGCTGGGGGAGGATCGTCAACATTACCAGCATCTTCGGCGAGATCGGGCAGGCGGGCCAGGCGAACTACGCCGCGTCGAAGGCAGGGCTGATCGGATTAACAAAGGCGATCGCCCGGGAAGTTGCGTCGCGCAATATTACCTGTAACGCGGTTGCGCCCGGGTTCATCGAAACAGCTATGACGACAGGCCTTTCGGAAGAGTTCAAGCAGACCGCTCTGCAGCACATTCCGCTGGGCCGCGTGGGCACGGTAAACGACGTCGCAGACGCCGTGTGCTTCCTGGCATCCGAGCAAGCCGGCTACATCACCGGCCATGTTCTCGACGTCAACGGGGGCATGCACATGGGGTAGCGGGAACGTCCACCGAAATAGTGAACGCGACTTCGACCGCGGATGTCGCCCTCCTGCGGGAATTGTTTCTGGAGTACGCGAAATCGCTGGGCTTCAGCCTGTGTTTCCAGAGCTTCGACAAAGAGCTGGCAGGTCTGCCGGGTAAGTATGCACCTCCCGACGGCCGATTGCTTCTCGCGAAGTGCGACGGTGAGACGGCCGGATGCGTGGCGCTGCACAAGCTTTCGCCCGGCATCTGTGAGATGAAGCGGCTTTACTTGCGTCCGGGGTTTCGCGGTAAAGGGCTAGGCCGCGCGATGGCGGAGCGCGTCATCTCCGAAGCAAGGACGATCGGCTACGAGCGCATGCGGTTGGACACAGTGGAACCGGTAATGAAAGATGCGGTCACGCTCTATCGCCGCTTAGGCTTCAAAGAGATTGCGCCCTACTGCACGAATCCGATCGAGGGCGCTCTCTACATGGAATTGGAGCTTTGAGAATCGGGTCTGCAGGCGCCCGGAACGACGCCGCCGACTCCCAGCAACCTCGTTCGGAAACTGAGCCCGGCTGTGGAAATGGCCATGGACCACAGAAGGACGCGGGCAAGGCGCTACGGTAGAAGGGTTTCGTGATTTGGCAATTTCCACTTGCCAGACGGTACTACTCTGGTTACTATGCAGCATCCCTAGGGTGCCTCAGATAGATTCTTTCCACTATGAACATCGGCGAGACCATCCGAAATTACCGGCTGCAGAAGGGCATGTCACAGGGTGACATTGAAAAGCGCACTGGCCTGTTGCGCTGCTACCTGTCGCGCGTCGAGAACGGGCACACCATCCCGTCACTGGACACGCTGGCCAAGATCGCCGGGGCGATGGAGCTCCCGTTGTCGCAATTCTTTTCGGAGTCAGGCCACACCAACGGCTCGAAGGGGCTGCCGCAGCTGTCCGACGACGAAGTCCGCTTCCTCAGCCAGATTCGCCGCTACGCCACCAGCCTGAACGATAGCGACCGCAAGCTCGTGCTGGCCATGGTCAAGAAGATGGCGGCGACTGCCAGCCGATAGCTCCCAAGGTACTTTGGTCCAATCCCTGAACTGACCCACCGTCACCTGCGCTTCGTCACTGTTACCTCTAGACTGGTCGCAGGAGAAGACCGTCCCGTGACGATTGACGAGGAACTGAGTCTCCTCGACTCGCAACTTCGCCGCTTGAAGATCGAGTACGAGATCTACTTCAACAATCCGACCAAGCGGCCGCCCACTGACGTTGAGTGGAAGGTGCTGTCCTTGCTGCGCAAGTTCAGCGATGGCGTCCGGCTGAGTTTTTCCCAGCGCTTCCGCTACAACGAAATAGCACAGCGGTATGCCATTTACAGCGATCTGTGGCGGAAGAAAACCCGTATCCGCGAAGAAGGATATCGCCGCCCGCAGGACGCGATCCTGTCGGTGCAAGGAGTGCGCCCCGAAGAACACGAAACCACCCCGCATCCGGTCTATGGGGTCAGCCGCGACGGGGCCGCCGCTGCGCCCGCGAAAGAGCCTTTCACGGTGCAGTGTTCGGATACGACCGCGGAGAAGGACAAGGTGCAGTCCCTGTTCCAGGCCCTGGTCGAAGCCAAAAAGAAAAATGGTGAGGCCCTGGGCAACAACGCCAGCCTCGACTCTTTCTCGGTGTTCGTAGCGAAAAAGACTGAGCAACTCCGCAAACAGTACGGCTGTCAGAGCGTCGAATATTCCGTTGAAATGACGGACGGACACGTCAAGCTGAAAGCCAAAGCCAAGACCTAGTCCGGCGCCGATTGTTGTTCGTCTCCAACCTCAGCAAATCTCTTGCAGCGCAACGCTCCCTGCAGGCCTCTCTGCTGCTAAAATTTTGGCTGCCTTCCCAGGCACAAGATATCCCTTCCACTGACGAGGCGGACCGTGGCCAAGATTCAGCGTGCCATTCTGAGTGTGACCGACAAGACCGGGCTGGCGGATTTCGCCCGCAAGCTCTCCGGCATGGGTGTCGAACTGGTCTCGACAGGCGGCACTGCCAAGCTGCTGCGGGACACGGGCATCTCGGTCAGGGACATTTCCGAGCTCACCGGCTTTCCCGAGATGCTCGATGGCCGCGTTAAGACGCTGCATCCCAAGGTGCATGGCGGCATTTTGCATCGGCGCGAAGACGCCGGGCACCGCACCGCGGTGGCCGAACATGGAATTCAGCCGATCGATATGGTGGTGGTGAACCTGTACGCGTTTGAGAAGACCGCCTCCAAGGCCGGAGTGCACTTTGAAGAGCTGATCGAGAATATCGATATCGGCGGGCCGTCGATGATCCGGTCGGCGGCAAAGAACTTTCAAGACGTGGCGGTAGTGACTTCGCCTTCCGACTACGAAGCCATCGCACAGGAAATGTCGTCGCATGGCGGGGAACTTTCGCAGAGCACAAAGTGGCGGCTGGCGCAGAAGGCGTTTGCCACTACGGCAGCCTATGATTCCGCCATTGCTTCGACCCTTGAGCGCGTCAGCGCCAATGGAACGTTCACGCTGCATTCCACGGACGAGGGCTTCCCCCCGGCGATGCGGCTGTCGTTCCTCAAGGTCATGGATTTGCGGTACGGCGAAAACCCGCACCAGAGAGCTGCGATGTACTCGGACGGATCGGGAACCGGGGTTGCGAATGCGCGCCAGCTGCAGGGCAAAGAACTTTCCTATAACAACATTGTGGACCTGCAAGCGGCCTGGGATCTGGCTCAGGAATTCGAAGAGCCCGTATGCGCCATTATCAAGCACACCAACCCCTGCGGCACAGCCACGGGTAACACGCTCGCGGAGGCCTACAGGAAGGCGCTGGAATGCGATCCGGTATCGGCGTTCGGAGGCGTGATTGGAGTGAACCGCCCAGTGGATGGCGATGCCGCTGAGGAGATGGCCAAGCTCTTTCTGGAGGTCATCGCAGCGCCCTCGTTCGACGAAGCCGCGAAGGCAAAGTTTGCCAGCAAGAAAAATCTGCGGCTGATTGAGGTCGTGTCCTCCCAGCAGAAGTGGGTGTTGAAGAATGTTTCCGGCGGAATCCTGGTGCAGGACGCCGACATTCGCCCGCTGACAGAAGCCGATCTGAAGGTAGTCACGAAGCGAGCCCCAACCCCCGAAGAAAAAGGGGCGCTACTGTTCGCGTGGAAAGTGTGCAAGCACGCGAAGTCCAATGCCATCCTCTATGCCCGCGACGGGCAAACGGTTGGCGTAGGTGCCGGACAAATGAGCCGCGTGGACTCATGCAAGATCGGTGCCATGAAAGCGCAGCTGCCGCTCAAGGGTACAGTCGCGGCGTCGGACGCATTCTTCCCATTTCCGGACGGCGTTGAGGAGATCGCGAAGGCAGGCGCGACGGCGATCATCCAGCCAGGAGGTTCCGTGCGCGACCGGGAGGTCATTGACGCGGCTGACCGCCTTGGCCTGGCCATGATATTCACAGGAGTACGGCATTTTCGGCACTAGAAATTATGGTTGCTTGTCGGCCCCTGATAGCTCCCCAGTGACGGCCCTCGGTGTCACCTGGTCATCCACAGGGATTGTCAAGAAATGTTGAACTCTACGCGGTTGAAGAAGTTGCAGCAGTAAATCACTCGCTTAAGTCTCCGCTGACGCGCCGTTCCCATCGTCCCTGTACTTCTGGTCAGTATTTTTGCCGGTTCTTGCGCTCAGTTTTTGCTGAACTGCAAGCGCCAGAGGGTACAATAAAGGCACCCGTCACCGGCGGTCCAGCATCCAAATTGCTATGGTTTTGGGAATCCGAAGGTCTTTCATGAATAGAGTGTTTGTCGCACTTGCTGTGCTTTTGCTCACGGTGGGGAGCCTCCTCGCGCAACAGAAACCGGCCTCCACCTCGGATTCCAAAGAGCCACCAGCCACCGCTCCGCGCAAACCCGACAAGTCTGCTGCCTATTACCACTACACGCTGGCTCACATGTACGAAGAGCAGATGGCGGTGTACGGGCGCAGCGATCTGGCTAACAAGGCCATCGAGGAGTACCGGCTGGCGATCGAGGCTGATCCGTCGTCCGGCTACCTGACCGCCGCGCTGGCGGAACTCTACGCCAAAACCGGACGGATCCGCGATGCCGTGCTGGAAGCGCAGGACATCATCAAGCGGGATCCCAGCAATCTCGAGGCCCGCAAGCTGCTAGGCCGCATTTACTTGCGCTCCTTGGGCGACATGCAGTCGGGCAACGGTTCTGAAAACGTTCTGAAGCTGGCCATCGAGCAGTACGAGCAGATTGTAAAGATCGAGCCTGACAATGTAGACGACCATCTCCTGCTGGGACGGCTGTATCGGCTGAACAACGATTTCCAGAAGGCCGAAACCGAATTCAAGGCAGCCATCGCACTGCAGCCCGATTCCGAAGAAGCGATTACTACGCTGGCCTTGTTGTATGACGACGAAGGCGATAGCTCACGCGCTACCCAGGTCCTGACCGGCATCCCGGACGCCAGCCGCTCCGCGAAGCTGTATTCGGTTCTTGGTTATACCTACGAACAACAGAAGCAATACAAGGACGCAATCTCGGCCTATCGCAAGGCGATTGCGCTGGATCGCGAGAACCTGGATGCGATTCGCGGGTTGGCCCAGAACCTGTTGAATGACGGGCAAGTCGACGCGGCCCTCGAGCAGTACAAAATCATCGCGGACTCGAATCCGGAAGACCCGCAAACCTATCTGCGGATCGCCGAAATCTATCGCAAGCAGGCCAAATACGACCAGGCTTTGGAGAATCTGAAGAAAGCCGAGTCCATGGTGCAGGACTCGATTGAAGTGCCCTACAACATCGCCGCGGTCTACCAGGCGCAGGGCCGCTACGACGACGCCGTGCAGGTTCTGCAGGACTTGCTCAAGAAAACCGAGAAGGCCGACGGCAACTACACCCAGAACGAAAAAAATAATCGCTCGGTTTTCCTGGAGCGGCTGGGCTCGATCTACAAGGATCAGGGAAATACCCAACTCGCGGTCGACACCTTCCGCAAGATGACGGCTCTTGGCGACGACAACGCCGTGCGTGGTTACCAGCAACTGATCGACACCTATCGTGAGGCCAAGCAGTGGCAGCAGGCCACCGCCGTGGCCAAGGAAGCGACCCAGAAGTTGCCCAAAGACCGGGGACTTCGCATGGTTCTGGATGGCCAGCTGGCCGACAGCGGTGAACCTGATAAGGCGCTGAAGGACGTTCACTCTCTTCTCGAAGGCAAGCCGGAGGATCGCGAGGTCTACATCACTCTGGCCCAGATGAATACGCGGTTGAAGCGCTTCGGCGATGCCGAGCAGGCGCTCGACAAGGCTGAGGAGCTTTCCACCAAGCCAGAGGACAAACAGTACATCTACTTCCTCCGCGGTTCCACCTTCGAGCGGCAGAAAAAGTACGACCAGGCGGAGGAACAATTCCGCAAGGTTCTCACCACCGACCCTCAAAACGCCATGACCCTGAATTATCTCGGCTACATGCTGGCCGACCGTGGGGTGAAGCTGGAAGAGGCCCTGACGCTCATCAAGAAGGCCGTGGATCTCGATCCCACGAACTACGCTTACCTGGACTCGCTGGGCTGGGCTTATTTCAAGCTGGGCAAGTATGAGTCCGCTGAAGAAAACCTGGTCAAGGCTTCGCAGCGCGAAGGAAAAGACCCGACGGTCCAGGATCACCTTGGCGATCTTTACCAGAAGACCGGCCGGTTGAAGCTTGCTGCCGCCCATTGGGACCGCGCTGTACAAGAGTGGAACCGGACCGTGGCCGCCGAGGTTGATGCGGATGCGTTGGCTCGCGTCCAGAAGAAGCTCGAGTCCGCCAAGGTCAAGCTGGCGAAAGAGCAGCCGTAAAAACCGTAGGTTTCGTTCCTGATCCCCTGCTCTGTGCTGCGAGTGTAAACCGCTCGTTGTGCGCCTGGAGACCTTGCCCCGCCTTCGGTTGCCTCTTAATATGTCAGGGATTCGCTTCCGGCTGGACAGCTCGCAGATAAACAACCGGGGGAAAGGAAGACGCCATGCGCGAGCAGCAAGTCAACCGTCTTAGCGGCAAGGTCGTACTTGTCCTATCCCTTATAGCGTTGTTTACGGTACTTACCGGGTACCTTCAGCCGCCCCAACCGGACGAAGGCACAGGCGCACACATTTTCCAGCTATCAATCGCAGCGCTGGCGCCGATGATTCTGCTTTTCCTGGTCACCGCGGATTGGAAGCGACCTTTGCAAAGCTTGCGATCCATGGCATTTCCAGCTGTCGCGTTGGTCCTTGCTTTTAGCGCCTTGTATTACCTCGAGCACTATTATTACCTTGAGTTTCACCGATAGTTTCTTGTAGGCGGCGGAGTCATACCATCCACCCCGACAACGCCAACCTTTCAAGTCAACCCAGAACTCAAGCTTTCCTTGCCTTCCGAAAACTTGCTGCTGGTTGTAAATCGTCGGCGCGATGGATGACCACCGCAGCTCATACTTGGACTTCGGCATCGAGGGACAAATGGACTCCGACATCGTCATCCGGGAAGCAACCGTAGAAGACATCCCGGAAATTCTTCGCCAACGGCGCGGCATGTATGAAGACATGGATTACAAGGATCCGGCGGCACTGGCCGCGATGCTCTCGACCAGCGAGACTTACTTATTCCATGCAGTAGCCGATGGCTCGTTTCGAGGTTGGCTGGCTCTCATGGAACGCCGCGTCGTGGCAGGTGGCGCGATTCTGCTCAGCCCTTGGCCCAGCCATCCCTACGACGGCCAGTGCCGGCGGGCAACGATTCTCAACGTGTACACATACCCCGATCATCGCCGCAAAGGAATCGCGCGCCGGCTCATGCAGATCATGATTGACTGGTGCAGCAAGCAGCAATTTGCGGCGGTATATCTGCACGCGAGCAAAGATGGCAGGCACCTCTACGAGCAGTTGGGGTTCGAGCCGACGAATGAGATGAAGCTGACGCTGAAGTAGCAATCCCTCACGTCATCCCCGGTGCTATTCTTGCCTCATGCTCGCCGACTACGCGGTACACGTGGAACAGTCCCGTGGACGCCGCTTTCCCGAGCCCACCCACCGTTACCGCAATGACTTCCAGCGCGATCGCGACCGGGTCATTCACGCCCGCGCCTTCCGCCGGCTGGATTCGAAAACCCAGGTCTTCACTCGCCGTTACTCCGATCATTTCCGCAACCGGCTGACACACACCATCGAAGTGGCGCAGATTTCTCGCACCATCGCTGCCCAGCTCGGGCTCAATGTCGACTTGGTAGAGGCCCTGGCCCTGGTACACGACCTCGGACACCCGCCCTTTGGCCACGCCGGCGAAAAAGCTCTCGACGCTGCCATGCGTCAGCACGGCTTGTATTTTGATCACAATCTGCATGCGCTGCGGATCGTGGAAGATTTCGAACTGCGCTACGCGGCATTCCGGGGGTTGAATCTCACCTTCGAAGTGCGGGAAGGCATCATCAAACACTCCCACGATTACACTGCCTGCGATTTCCCTGAGTTGAAAGAGTACCTGCTGGAAGAGCGGCCACCGCTCGAAGCGCAGTTGATCGATCTGACCGACGAAATCGCCTACAACACCGCCGACCTCGACGACGGCTACGAAGCTCACCTGCTCACGCTGGAGCAGATTCGCGAGGGCATTCCCGTATTTGACGGGTTTTATCGCGACGCAGAGAGAGCTTATCCCGATGCTCCCGACAAGTTGAAATTCAACGAGGCGCTGAGGCGCTTGTTTGATCGGCTGGTTAGCGACCTGATTCCGAACACTCAGAGCCGGATCAAGAAGGCGGCCGTCCGCAGTCTGAGCGACGTTCGCAAGCAGCCGGAACGGCTGGTGGCGTTCAGCGCTTCTGTGGAAGCAGAACGGCGGGCCATTAAAGAGTTCCTGTATCAGAACCTGTATTTCAGCTCAGCTCTGACTCCGGAAAAAGAAATTGCGGAGCGTGTGGTCACGGAGATGTTCGCGTTCTGGATGAAAAATCCGGAAGCACTTCCTCACAACTACCAGGAAAAAGCCGAGCAGGATCCGCTCGCGCGCGTGGTCTGCGATTACATCGCCGGCATGACTGACAACTACATTCTGGAGCAGTTCGAAAAATACCTGGTAAAGGGCTAGCCCATCCCCACCGTTATTTTCCTCCCGCCACCGAAGCTACGACGTCGTAGAGAATCCTCGGCGCACGCTGCAGCTCCTCCACGCGGACGCGTTCGTCGTTGCCGTGTTCCGTGCTGCCTTCTTCTTCTGTTGCGGTGTAGGGCGAGAATCCATAGGCGTTGATCCCCAGAGGACGATAGCGCTGGTTCTCGGTGTATCCGCTGGTCAAACGCGGGACAACCGGCGTGCCCGGGAAGTATGCCTCCGTAACTTTGCGAATCGCGTCCACCAGGGTCGTATCTGTGGGTGAGGAGTTGGCCGTACGGAATTCCCTGGTCTGAGGCTCAACCGTCACATTGGGGTCGTTCACCACCTCGCGGATAGATGCCAGAAAAGCCTTCGGATCCTCGCCCGGCAGTAGGCGTACATCCAGGTTCGCCCAAGCTTCCGGAGGAATGACGTTGGTCTGTTCGGAGCCGCCCAGCATGGTCAGTGAAATAGTGTCCCGCAGCAGGTAATTGACGGACTCGTCCCGCTCCACCTCCTCCTGAAAACTCTTTTCCTGAATGGCCTGCCGGATATTCCGGAACTGCTCGGCCCGCTCGGGCGGCTCATAGGGTGCCATGTCACGCAGATATTCTTCGACCACCGGCAGCACCTTCAATGGCGTGCGGTACTGGATGACCCGATTCAGCGCTCGCACCAGGCGGTCGGGAGCGGAATCGGCATTGGGGCGCGAGGCGTGCCCCGGACGTCCGTGGGCCACCACATGCAGCCACAGCGGCGTTTTTTCTCCAACATCCACGCTGATGTACTTGACCTTGCCGTTCTGCAGGAGGTTCTCTCCGCCTTCGTTGATCAGGAATTCGGCATCTCCGAGAAGATCGCGCTGATGCGAGATGAACCAATCCGTGCCCGTGCCCTCGGCTTCCTCGTCGCTCACCGCCAGAAAAATCACGTCGCGATCCAGGGGAACATGCTCCCGCTTGAGCATGACCATCACGACCAGCTGCGCCAGGCCTTCGTTTTTCATGTCCTGCGCGCCCCGGCCATACATCACGCTGCCTGAGATCGCTCCGCTGAAAGGCGGGTGCGTCCAGTGAGACGCGTCGCTGGTGACGACGTCCATGTGGTTCAGAAGAATCACGGGACGTTTCGCATCGACGGATGTGTGCGGCAGGCGCGCCCACAAATCAGCCCGCCCCGGCGCGTAGTCAAAAACACGATTCTCGATTCCCTCCTGGTCAAGAATCCTCTTGAAGAATGCCGCGGCCTTGGCTTCATTGCCGGGAGGATTGGTTGTGTCGATGCGGAGATACTCCTGCATCCGCTTGACCGAAAGCTCAGAATATTGCTTGAGGCGGTCAGCGGAAATTCTCGCTGAAGGTAGATTCGCGGGCGCTGCAGGGGTCTCTTGCGCGACGGCTCGACCGGATATCGCAACCCCGACCAGGAGAGACAGTAAAGTAGTGCAACTGATGCAAAAAGAGTGCACATTCAGCTTCGGCATAATGCCCTCAGGGCGTTAACTCCCTTGATAACAGGCCGCGCAGTTTTTATATCGGTTTCAGCCAAAATTACTCTGCGCGTGGATTTTGGCATACCAGATGCAGGCGACAGCGGTAGAATATCATTGGTTCTGAAGGATTTATCTGTCCCTGCCTCACCGGGGTTTGGCAAGTGAACTGTTAGTAGTAGCAACAGGTCGTCATGATGTAGAGACGCCCAGGTTTTGGATTTTGGCATGCGTTGCGTCAGCGTATGCCGGCAAAGCCGATATAGCTTGCCTTTTAGTTTACCCGTAAGGGGACGCAATCAAAAATAACGCGACACGCGCGTAACGCGTGCGGAGTGGAGCCCCAACGCTCCCCCATTTCGGAGGAAGTTTAAAATGACCAACCGTATACTTGTAGCGTTGCTTCTGGCCGGGTCTCTCGCCGTGCCAGCCGTCGCGCAGCAGGATAATTCCAACTCCCAGAGTCAGCCCGCCGCCACCCAGAATACCGCGACTGACCAAAGCACTTCGACCCAAAGCGCGACCGGCAAACCGCTTCAGCCCCCGGCTCGCGAAGGCTTCTGGGGCCGCGTGAATCCCTTTGCCCGCAAAAAGTATGTACAGCGCCAGACCGCCCCGATTCGTGACCGCATCAACGAACTCGACGAGCTCACCGCCGCCAACAGCAAGATGATCAAGGACGTCGATTCGCGCGCCCAGCAAGGCATTCAGCTGGCTTCCGCCAAGGCGAACGAAGCCGATCAGCACGCCATCGACGCCGGCAACCGCGCCAACGCCGCGCAGGCGACCGCGCAGCAGGCCAGCACCCGCCTGACTACGGTTGAGCAGGTGGTCACCAATATCGACCAGTATCAACCTTCGACCCAGACCGAAATCCGCTTCCGTCCTGGTCAGACCGTGCTGAGCAAGAACGCCAAGGACGCACTCGATGAGCTGGCCACCCCGCTGAAGACGCAGCGTGGCTACATCGTCGAGGTGCAGGGCTTCTCTTCAGGCCGCGGCCAGGCTGCCATCAGCAACTCGCAGAAGATGGCTGAGTCGGTGGTGCGCTACCTGGTTCTGAACCACGACATCCCGGTCTATCGCATCTATCTCGTGGGTATGGGCAACGCTCCCACGCAGACTGCGGCGGCGGCGACCGACAAGCCGAAGCACACCACCGGTGGACGCGTGGAGATCAGCCTCCTGAAGAACAACCTGGAACAGCTCGCCGGCAATCAGACGGCGGCTCCGACTCAGGAGCAACCCAAGTAACTCACACTGCAAGGCAGGAGCCTTCAGGCTCATTGCCCCTCCCCTGAAGCCTCTCGAGCAATCGAGAGGCTTTTTTATTTGGTACCGCACAACGACATTGCTCCATGAGATTCGGGAGGGCACCGCTTCAGCGTTGCCGAAGAGCCGGTCCCACCCTTGTAATTCCGAGTCGTCCGGAACCGCGCTCTGCGCGGCGAGGACGAGCGAGGAATCTGCAGGTCTTACACGTTACTGTGAGTCAGCGCTGCACCCGACGATGTAATATTCCTTCACCCCAAATCGGAAGCCATCATGGAAACTCTCTATTACTCGCGTATGAAGTCGCTGGCCGGGCCGCTCGGCATCGGCGTCTCGCAAAAGGGCCTCGTTGCTCTGGAATTCGATCGCGGAAAATTTCCGCCGAAGAACAGCAAAGACATCACGTGGGAGAAGTTTGAAGAAAAGACGCGCCCCTATATTGCCGAGCTCGAGGAATACTTCGCTGGCGATCGCCGCGAGTTTAGCTTCCCTCTGGACCTGCGGGGCACACCCTTCCAGGTGAAATGCTGGCAAGCACTCCTGAAGATTCCCTACGGCGAGACCCGCACGTACGCCGACATCGCACGCGCCGTTGGCTGTCCGCAGGGATTTCGCGCCGTGGGCCTGGCGAATAACCGTAATCCCATTGCGATCGTCGTGCCCTGCCATCGCGTGATCGCGTCCGACGGCACGCTCTGCGGCTACGGTGGCGGTCTCGACATCAAACGCAAGCTGCTCGAACTGGAAGGCACCCTCACTGGTGTGCTGGCCGCGTAGGGTCTTTTTCGGTAGACTGCCTCACCATGGGCAGGTTTATTTCCATCTCTCTGCTTCTGGCCCTCTGCTCTCTCGTTGCGACGCCCGTCGTGGCGCGCAATATGCAAACCGGCTTCCTCGATCGCACCGTTACCGTAGACGCCGTCACCTACCGCTATCAGGTCTTCGTGCCCTCGAACTTCGACCCGCACAAGAAGTGGCCGGTCATTCTCTTCCTGCACGGCGCCGGAGAGCGCGGCGACAACGGCCTGGTGCAGGCCGATGTCGGCCTGGGTCACGCGATTCGCAAATATGCTGGCGAATTTCCCTTCGTTGTCGTAATGCCGCAGTGCCGCAACAACCACGTCTGGACTCAACCCGACATGCAGGCCCAGGCACTCGCGAGCCTCGATCAGGCCATGAAAGAATTCAAAGGCGACAAGGACCGTGTTTACTTGACCGGCCTCTCTATGGGTGGCTATGGCACCTGGGATCTGGCGGGCAAGAATCTGGTCCGGTTTGCGGCGTTCGTTCCGATCTGCGGCGGGATCTCCGCACCCGGAACCTTTGCCGCGTTGCATGTGGGCTTGGTGGACGACCCGAAGGTCACCGACCCTTACGCCGAAACCGCCCGCCGGATCGGCAGCACGCCCGTGTGGATTTTTCATGGCAGCGACGACCCATTGGTTCCGGTCGAAGAGTCTCGAAAGATGGCCAAGGCGCTCGAGGCCGCCAAGGCGAACTTCCACTACACCGAGTATCCCGGCGTTGGCCACGAGTCCTGGAACAAGGCCTATGCAGAACCTACACTCTTCCCGTGGCTCCTGGAGCAGAAGCTGAAGAAGTAACCCGCGGAACCGACTTTGAGCGCCACCGAGTCAAAGACCACTCCCGCGAAGTCTGCCCTGCGCAAGGCTGGGCTCTTCTACTTCGTCTGGGTGATGTTCTCGTACTGCACCGGCGGGCCGTTCGGGCTCGAGGACATGGTCACGACCTCAGGCCCCGGCCTGACCCTGATCTACCTGCTGGTGATTCCGTTTCTTCTGGTCGATTCCAGTATCGCTGGTATCGGCGGAACTCACTACAGCGATGCCCGTCGAAGGCGGCTTCTATCGCTGGGCACGTGCCGGCTTTGGCGATCTCTGGGGATTTCTCGCCGGATGGTGGAACTGGTGCGCTTCGTTTCTTTTGGGCGCCGCCTACGCTGTGCAGTTCTCCGATTATCTGGGCTTCTACTTTCCGCTGCTGACAGGATGGAAGCACTATCTGGTTTCGCTGGTCGTGATCGCGCTGATCACCTGGATCAACGTGCGCGGAATCGAAGCCGTGGGAAAATTCGCCACGGCCCTTGAACTGTTCATTCTCTTGCCGGTGATCGTTCTTGTCGTGGTCGGGCTTTCGAAGTGGCACCACAATCCGTTCGTGCCGATGATCCCGCCGCATCAGCCGGTGTTCAACGTATTCGGAGTTGGGCTTGCGCTGGGATTGTGGCTTTATTCCGGCTACGAGCAGTGCTCCACCGTGGCCGAAGAAGTGGAGAACCCGCAGCGCACATATCCGCTGGCGCTGGCCATTGTCGTGCCGCTGTCGGTGGCGGTGTATTTTCTGCCGACGTTTGCTTCGCTGGCTGCGCTGGGCAACTGGCAGGATTGGCACACCCGATTTTTCTCCGACGCTGCCCAGATGATCGGAGGCCCCTGGCTCGGCGCCTGGATGACTCTGGCCGCCATGGTGACCAACATTTCATTCTCAATGCAACCGTCCTGGCCTCGACCCGAATGCCTTTTGCGATGGCCGAAGATGGCTATCTACCACATAGCCTGACTGGCATACACCCGCGCTATGGCACACCGTGGATTTCGATCATCATTTCGTCAGCCATCTACGCGCTGCTTTCCGTGCTGAAGCTGACGCAACTCATCAGCGTATATAGCTGGCTGCGCATTGCGACCACGATCCTGACCGTGCTCGCCGCCTGGCAGCTGCGGCGCAAAATGCCGGGCATGAAGCGGCCATTCTTGATTCCCGGAAAGCGCATGGGATTGATCTACGCCGTGTTGGCGCCGGTTGTGATGAGCGTGGTGGCGTTGCTGGGAAGCGACCGCTTTGGCCTGATCTGGGGAGCAGTGTCGATCGCTGTGGGGCCGGCGGTGTATCTGATGTTGCGGAAAGACGCACTCGGAGATCTGTGTCCCATCCGTGAGTGTAGCGATTTATCGCCAACTATCGATGGTCCACAGCTGATCCCACCACTCGTTCAATTCCCAACACGACAGAGTACCAATGGTAGCACTAAACGACGCACAGAGTCAACTTGCGCAAGGTATCCCGTTAAGCAAATTTGTTGGTATGCCCATCGGCAATCCTCAGGCTGAAACGAGAGGGAATCAGTTGGATCGTAAACAACGAAGCCGTCCAATCACCAAGCGGGCTACCGCCACCAACCGACCCATTCGGTGTGCTTCAAGTCTTCGTTCGGAGTGAGTCGGTTGCGTGAGAACTTGGGCCTTTATTCGTCGCGACCAGAGCCGCCTCCGAGCGAAGGGCGAACCACTTCCTGCGTCTTGCGTCATCGCACCTGCCATAAAGAGAAACATGCAGCTGCCAGGAGCATGGAAAAGGTTCTGGCTTGCGGCCGTTGCTAAAAACAATCAGTAAAACAGCGCGAGAATTCCTAGACATGACTGTGTGGTGACGAGTGCAAAAACAGATAATCCAGAACGGGGTCAACGGCGTAGACAACATAACAGCAGCACTGACAAGAATACAAATACTCGGACAGCGAAATCGGACGACATTTGCCAGCTGAAACGATCTCTTTGAGCCACTCGCTCGACGCGTCCTGAAGATTGCTATTCGCCCTACCGAGAATGTATGCATCGGAATTAATGATCCGAAACCAGAGACAACTATGAAATCAGGCGTCTCTGACAATGACTGGCGATTACACCGCTACTAGGGCGTGCCTTGTTCCAAAATTATGGTTCTGTCGCGCGGGCGCCCTCGCCCGCGCGAGGGCGAAGTCCGCTCAGCTCACCCAATCCAGAAACTTGTACCACATGCCCGCAAACGGCAGGAACCACGGCTTGCCGTTGTAAAGCCCAAGCGGCGCGCCCGGGAAGGGAATTCCGACAAATGGATTCTCCGGCTTGCCGCCCGCAATCCACTCCGCCATCTTCTGCCCCTGATATGTTGCCATGGCGACGCCGTGCCCGGCATATCCCACCGCGAAGTAGATGCCATCGAGTTGTCCCGCATGCGGCATGATGTCGAATGCGAAGTCGAGCGTGCCACCCCACACGTATTCGACTTTCGCGTCGCGCAACTGCGGATAGACTCCGATCATTCCTTCCCGCAGAAGTCCCGCGCTCTCACGGATAGTTCGTTCGGTCTCAGGGAAGAACGCAGCACGTCCCCCAAACAGCATTCGCCGGTCGGGTGTGAGCCGATAGTAGTAGAGATAGTTTTTCGAGTCGTAGATCATGCGGTTACGCGGGCTTAGTTCGTGGGCCAGCGCCTCCGGCAAAACTTCCGTCGCAATGATGTACGAGCCGATGGGAATGATTTTCTTCTTGAGCGACGGCGTTACCGATCCCGTGTAGCCGCTGGTCCCGACAAAAACATCCCGCGCCCAGAGCGCGCCGCACGATGTCGCCACTCGCCAGCCAGCCGTACCCTGCCGCGATTCCCGCTCAATTTTTTCGACTCGCGTGCCTTCGAATATGCTCGCTCCCGCCCGCTCCGCCGCTCGCGCCAGTCCCGGCAACATACCGTGCCGGATTCAGCGCCCGCGCTCACTTCATCGACCATGCCGCCGTAGTAAATATCAGATCCGATTTCTGTTTGCAGCTCGTGCCTTTGCACCACTCGCAGCTGATGGTTGAACTCACGCGCGATGACTTCCACCTGCCGTGCGTAGTCATCAAAATGCTTCTGCTTGCAGGCGACCTCCAGATGCCCGCAGCGCGCGAAATCGCAATCGATGTTCTCTTCGCGAACGATCTGCTCCACGCAATCGATCGACTCCAGCGACGCCGCATACATGCGCTGCGTGCGTTCGCGCCCATACATCGAGATCAGCTTGTTTACGCCCAGCTTCAGCCCGGTAAGCACCATGCCACCGTTGCGCGAGCTTGCTCCCCAGCCAATCGTCTCCGCTTCCAGAACAGCTACGGTCGCACCGCGTTTAGCCAACGCCCGGGCCGCCGATAGTCCCGTAAAACCCGCACCGATAACCGCCACATCCACGGACTCCGGCAGCGGCCGCGAGGCGGGCTTCGGCATCTCCACCGTTGTCAGCCAGAAATTGTGTTGAAGTGGAGTCATGGTTTTGCCATTGCACCAATGCCCATCGGAACCGAGCATTGTAGTGCAGCGGGGCTATTCATCAAGACTGCCATTTATAAGCTCTGCCTTTGCTAGAGGCGGGTGGTGAGAGGTTTGGATTCGGATCATCTATTTTTCTATTTCTCTATCGGTGTCATCCTGAGCGTAGCCGTTCTTCAGGCGAAGCGAAGGACCTGGCGTGCAGTTCCACCACCCTCACGAACCAAACTGCTCCAATATCCCACCACACAGCTACCCGCTTCCCAACGCTCCCGCCTTGAACCCCGCCCCCATCGCCCGTAAACTTAGTAAATGCACGTTCACGGGAGCCATGACGCAAGTGGACGCACCGGCAAGGTGCTCAAAGTCTCCCTGTTCGTGACCTTTGCTTACATCGTGCTGCTGGTGATTTCCGGAATACGCTCGCATTCGCTGGCGCTGCTTTCCGAGGCCGGACACAATCTCTCCGATTTTCTGGCGCTGCTGCTCTCATTGACCGCGGTCTATCTGCACAACCGGCCGCCGAGTTCCACCAAGACTTACGGCTACCATCGGGCCGGCGTGCTGGCCGCGCTGGTAAATTCCGTCTCGCTGGTGGCGGTGTCGTTCTTCATCTTTTATGAGGCCTTCCGGCGCGTGCAGCATCCCGAGCAGGTGCATGCCGCCACGATGATGGGCGTGGCCGCGGCCGGTGTGGTCATGAATGGCGTGATCGCACTTCTTCTCTTCAGCTCCAGCCGCGACGTGAACATCCGCAGCGCTCTGCTTCACGAGATTGGCGACACGCTTTCCACCGCCGCCGTGATTGTTGGCGGCTGGGCTATTTTCGTCACCCACCAGTACTGGATCGACTCGGCTCTCTCTTTTGGGATCGGCGCTCTGATTCTCTGGTCGGGCTTCGGAATCGTGAAAGAGACGCTCAACATCTTGCTCGAAGGCACGCCGCGCGGCATGAAACTCGACCAAGTCGAAGACGCCATACGCCGCATCGAAGGCGTAAACGATGTACACGATCTTCACGTCTGGAGCATTGGCTCGGAAACCCATGCGCTTTCCTGCCACATCGCGATTGCCGACATACCTCCCTCGGTCAGCGAGCGCATTCTCCGTGACGTGAAAGAACGGTTGCACGAGAGCTTTCGCATCGACCACACCACGATTCAGTTCGAGCACGTCGAATGCGAAGTCGCGCACGGCTGCGTGATGCCGGTAGGCGAAGCCGGCCACGAGCATCAGCACGAACATGAGCACTAAGCCACCAGCCGCCGCGGTATCACACTTCTGCCAGAGCGCCCGGACTTAAGAAGCCTTCCCCTTCGCCTGGCTCTCGTAGATTTCTTTCACCCGCTCCAGCGTGTCGATTTCCTCGGCTGGCTTGTCAGGCCGTAGGCGGACAATCCTCGGGAAACGCAGCGCATATCCGCTATCGTGCCGGTCGGACTGCATGACGTTGTTGAATGCGACTTCGAGCACAACCGTCGGCTCCACTTGCCGCCGGAAGCCCTGATCTTCGACGGTGTGATCCAGAAACCACTTCGTCATTTCTGCGATTTCCGCATCGGTGAGTCCGGAATAGGCCTTGCCGACATTCACCAGCCGGTCTCCGTCCCTCACCGCGAACGTGTAGTCACTAAGTACGCCGATCCGCTTGCCATGTCCGTATTCGGCCGCGGTCACCACCACGTCGAGGGTGGCCAGTTCACGTTTCAGTTTGAGCCATGATTTCCCGCGCCGGCCCGGGCGTGTATTTCGAATCGAGATCCTTGATCATCAGGCCTTCGTTGCCGCGCTCCTGCGCTGCCTCAAATAATTCTTCGAGGCGTTCGGGTGTGGAAGCCTCGAAAACCGGCGCTCGCAGAATCTTGGTTGGCCCCATCCCGTCCTCACCCGAAAATCCCAGCTGTCCCTGCGACTCTCTGGATCGTGCCTTAGCGCCCTTGCGCGTCCCTTGCAGCAGTTCGTCGAGAATCTTTGCCCGCTCCCGTAGGGGTCGGTCGATCAGCAACTCGCCTCCGGCATAAATGACGTCGAAGACGAGGTAAGCTACCGGCACGCGCCGAATCATCTCATCGCTGACTTTCTTTCTTCCAAGCCGTTGCTGAATGGCCGTGAACGGCAGTGCCTGGCCGGGACTTTCAGGATCGCCTTCCAGGTAGCTCCAGGCGACGATCTCGCCGTCAAGGATTGCGTCATTCGGCAAGCCGGCGAGCGCATCGGGAAGTTCCGGAAATGACTCAGTGATTTCATCGCGCGTCCGCGAGAAAATTCTGACTTCGTCGCCGGAACAATGCGCTTGGGCTCGGATTCCGTCATATTTATCTTCGACGGCGGCGTTCGCAAAATAGCTGAGCGCATCTTCCGCGGATTCAGCAGGACTCGCCAGCATCATCCCAATGGGATGAAACAGGCGCATCTTCACTTCCGCAAGCTTGCCTTCGGCCGCAAAGCGCAGCGTCTCTCCGATATCCCCCAGCATCATGTTGGCGCGCTGCACCTCGGCGGTGGATGCGCCGTACGCCTTCGCCACGGCCTCCTCGACCAGAGCTCTCTTTCAGGCCGATGCGAAGGTCGCCGGTCATAATCTTGACGAGATACTTTGCTTCGATCGGACTGGCTCGTCGGAGCAGATCGCGCACCAGCGCTGTCTTGGCCGCCGCCCCGCGTGTGGTCGCGATTTTCCGGAATTCTTTCTCGACATCAGTAACGCTCAGTCGCTCCACAGACAAATTTCGCACGGGCAGCACTTCCTCGACCACTGCCCCCAGATCGCCGTGCTTGCGATAAGACGCATTCAACTCCTTGTCGGCTCTTGCCCGACAAATCGCGCACCACCTGCCAAAGTAGCGAACCACCAACCTGTAACGTAGCCTCTTCGAACACGGGAAACGGGCGGCCGGAAAAGAAAACTGCCGAGGTCGCAGCCTCCTCTACAGTCCGCGACTTGAAATACTCCGCGACGATGCCGACCTTTTCCAGTTTCTTGGTCGTGCGCGGCAACGGCTTCGCAGGCTGCAGCGAACTGCTCCATAGACAGATTCGAGACACTCAATACCAGAAGCGATCTAACTGGCTCAAGCACAGTGACTTGCGCCGTCTTTGCGCTTCGCGAGCGCCCGGCGCTGTGATAATCTTACTGGGCGCGACTTCTCTTTCCAAAGGATCATCCAATAAGCATGCGTTATTTGCGTTCCATGTCGCGTTTCCTGTTGACCTTGCAGCTTCTGCCCGCACTGGAGAGCGGCGAGGAAACGCTGGTTGGCGGCCAGGCCGTGCTTGAGGGCGTGATGATGCGCTCGCCGCACGCGTGGGCCATCGCGGTGCGCAAACCCTCGGGAGAGATCGCCAAGCACCGCGAGTCCCTGGAGCGTCCCTCGGAAAAGCACAAGTGGATGGGCTGGCCCTTACTGCGCGGGGTGATGACGCTGGGCCAGGCGATGACGCTGGGCTTCCGTGCGTTGAAATTTTCCGCCAACGTGGCCCTCGACGAAATTCCGCCCGACGAGCAGGGAAAGAAGTTCGAAGTCAACGGCTGGATGGCGGCGGCCAACATCATTCTGTCGGTCGGATTTTTCATCTTCACTTACAAGTTCTTGCCTTTGCTGGCTGCTACCGAATTGAAGCGTGTGAATCCGCTGTTTGGCGAGCAGATCATCTTCAATGTGGTGGATGGCCTCATCCGCCTAGTGCTCTTCCTGCTGTTCATCTGGGGCGTTTCGCTCATGCGCGACATCCATCGGGTCTACGAATATCACGGCGCGGAGCACAAGACCGTCTTCGCTTTCGAGAACGGCGACCCCATGCAGACGGAGGCGGTGCAGAAGTATTCCACTTTCCATCCCCGCTGCGGGACCAGCTTCCTGATGACCGTGATGATCATATCGATCGTGATCTATACGCTGGTGCCGGTGACGACCTTCTGGGCGAGGTTTGGAGTGCGCATCGCGTTGCTGCCCGTGATCGCCGGCCTGTCGTACGAGATCATCCGGTTCGCGGCCAAGCATCGCGGATCGCTCTTCGCCTTGATGACCGCTCCCGGCCTGTGGCTGCAGCGGATTACCACCCAGCCTCCTACCGACGATCAGGTCGAGTGCGCCATCATCGCGCTCGATGAAGCCATGGCTCTGGAAAAGCAGCGTGGCGGCGAACTGGTCATCGCCTAGCGGCCCCGCCGCGAAAAATATCACATAGTCTTTGGTCATTCATCCTTGGTCGTTCGCTCGCGACCGTTAGGCCTATCACAATGTGTCTGGTCGTTCGTCATTGGTCGTTGGGCCTCCAAAACCCTACGCTCTTCTTGGGGGTTACAATGCCATCATCATTTAAAGATTTGCGTGTTTGGCAGGAAGCGATGAGATTGACCTTAGATATCTATCGAGTTACGGCGGGCTTCCCTAAACACGAGCTTTACGGCCTGGTCAGCCAGATGCGGCGAGCAGCGGTTTCCATTCCGAGTAATATTGCGGAGGGTAAGGGACATCAGACAAACAGAGAATTCAACCATTTCCTCTATCATGCGAGAGGATCTCTTCTAGAATTGCAGACCCAAGTTCTCATCGCCAAGGAATTAGAATATCTTTCAGAAGAGCGCGCGGAGCAGCTTAACGGCCGTGCGGATGGTGTTGGGCGTGCTCTGAATGGCCTGATAAAAGCCTTCCGAACTGAGAATGCATTACCCGAGGGGCGAAGGACGAATGACCAGCGACTTAAGACTTAGCCCAGCGATCGACGACGAGTGACTAACGACTAAACTATGTTTGAACGCCTGGATCAAATCGAAGCCCGCTACGAGGAACTGACGCAGGCCCTCGCGTCGCCGGAAATTACGAATGATTCACAGAAATACCAGAAGACCGCCAAGGCGCACAGCGAGATCACGCCGATCGTCGAGAAATATCGCGAATACAAAGATCTCACCCGCGGGATTGCCGAGAGCAAAGCCGTGCTCGCAGACGAGAAAGACCCCGACATGCTCGCCTACGCGCAGGAAGAACTAGACAAGCTGGAACCCCGAGTGGCGCAGATCGAAGAAGAGTTGAAGGTACTGCTGCTGCCCAAGGATCCGAACGACGAAAAGAACGTTGTCCTCGAAATCCGGGCCGGCACCGGTGGCGACGAGGCCACGCTCTTCGCCGCCGAACTGTTTCGCATGTACACGCGATTCGCCGAGATGAAGCGCTGGAAGGTCGAGGTTCTCTCAAGCTCAGATTCCGCAGTCGGCGGCCTGAAAGAAGTGATCGCGATGATCGAAGGCGATCGCGTCTACTCGCAGATGAAATACGAGAGTGGCGTGCATCGTGTGCAGCGCGTGCCCGCCACCGAGCAGCAGGGACGCGTTCACACCTCAGCGGTGACGGTGGCCGTGCTTCCGGAAGCGGAAGATGTGGACATCAAGATCGAGGCCAAAGACCTGCGCATCGATACCTTCTGTTCTTCAGGACCAGGCGGGCAGTCGGTGAACACGACGTATTCCGCTGTGCGCATCACGCATATCCCGACCAACACCGTGGTCAGTTGCCAGGACGAGAAGTCGCAGATCAAGAACCGCGAAAAAGGCATGCGCGTGCTGCGTTCGCGTCTTGTACGAAGTGGAAATGCAGAAGCAGCAGGACGCACTGGCCAAAGAGCGTAAGTCGATGGTGGGCAGCGGCGATCGCAGCGAAAAGATTCGCACCTACAATTTCCCGCAGAACCGGCTCACCGACCATCGCATCGGCTTCACCATTCACCAGCTGGAGCAGGTCATGGACGGCAAGATTCAGCCACTGGTGGACGCGCTCATCACGCACTATCAAGCGGAGAAGCTGAAGCAGGAAACTGCTACGCCGGTATGACACAATTGCCGGGACCTGTCATCTTGAGCGGAATGGCAGGATGCGCTTGCGCATTCTGCCCTGCAGTCGAAAAGCCTGCCCTGAGGGAGCGCTAGCGACTCGAATGGGACCCCTTGTCTGCCGATTCTCTTCACAGGCCCGTCGAGGAGTCCTCTCCACGACATTCGACTGAACGGTGGTGAGAACTCCCTGACGAGCCGATCGACACTGCACCCAGGCGTGGGCTCCTTCGACTTCGTGACATCGTTCCTGCGAACAATGTCACTTCGCTCAGGGTGACAGCCGTGGGGGAACACCGCTATCCGATCGCAGGCAAAATTATTGGTTGAATTCTTTGCTCAAACACACTCTCGCATCCGCGATCGATCGCCTGACTGCCGCCCAAGTCGGCTCTCCGCGCATGAACGCCGAGGTGCTGCTGATGTTCACCCTGGGATGCGATCGTGCCTACCTTTACGCGCATCCTGAGCGCGAACTGACGCCAGGAGAATCTCAACGGTACGAGGAGGCGCTTGCCCAACGCGCACAGGGCGTTCCGTCGCAATACATCACCGGGCATCAGGAGTTCTGGGGCATGGACTTCATCGTTTCTCCGGCAGTCCTGATCCCGCGTCCTGAGACTGAGCACGTGATTGAAGCCGTCCTGCCGCTTGCGAAGCTGGTGAGCGTTCCTCGCATTGTGGATGTGGGCACGGGATCGGGATGCATCGCCCTCGCCCTCGCGAAAGAACTGCCGGCAGCGGACATTCACGCCACCGACATCTCGGAACCGGCGCTGGAAATTGCTCGTGCCAATGCCGCACGGAATCGGCTTGAGTCGCGAGTTCATTTTCACCGGGCGGACCTGTTGGCCGGTCTAGCGCCGGCCTCGTTTGACGTCGTCGTTTCGAATCCTCCCTATGTAGGTGAATCCGAAGAAGACGAGGTACAGCTCGAGGTTCGCAAGTTCGAGCCCCGGAACGCGGTGTTTGCGGGACCAACTGGGCTGGAGGTGATCGAACGGTTGGTGCTACAAGCAGCGTCTGTGCTGAAACCCGGCGGCTGGCTCATCATGGAAATCAGCGGCGCGATTGTGGATGGCGTACGCCGCCTATTAGTCGCCTGGAAAGACGTTCAGATCAACAAAGATCTGCAGGGGATTCCACGGGTCGTGGTGGCAAGGAAACCAACGATCTGATCAGAGAGGAAGAGCACCCAAACTGGTCTCCAACGGAGGTTCCCGCGCGGGCAGGGACGACTTCCCAGATTGCCGAACCCTGGGTTCGTATCAGGGCATGCCTTCAGGCATGCCGCCACAGTTCCCATCGGACGCGAGGCTTTAGCCCCTGCATTTCCTAAAGCCGCTAACCGGAACAACGCAGGAGGGCACGACTTCAGTCGTGCCGGGGAAGGTAGATGGACGCGGGGCTTTAGCCCCTGCGGTTCTCCCGCACCGGCACCACCATCGAGGGCATCAAGGAGTTCATCTATCCCTCCAGCTTCTTCCCCAACAACTCATTCACCATCTGCGGATTCGCCTGCCCCTTCGACGCCTTCATCACCTGCCCCACGAAGAATCCGATCATCGTCTTCTTGCCGGCGCGATATTGTTCGACCTGCTTCGGATTGGCCGCAATGATCTCGTCGATGATCTTCTCCAGCGACGACGTATCGCGGGACTGCTCCGGGCGCCCTTCCTCTTCATACACAACCGGAAAATCCTTCCCGCGCTCAAAGCACAAGTCGTAAAGATCTTTGAGCATCTTGCCCGAGATCGCTCCCGACTCCACCAAATCGGCCGACATCGCGACGCCTTTCATCGAAACCGGCGACTGCTCGATCTCCAGCCCCTTGGCCTTCAGCCGTCCCGATCAGTTCGCTCTGCACCAGGTTCGCCACGCGCTTGGGATTCTTCGCCGCTTTCGCCGCCGACTCGAACTGGTCGGCCAGAGACTTGCTATCGGTCAGCACCGCGGCGTCTTTCTCCGTGATGCCGTAGTCGGCCACCATCCTCTGCCGGCGCGCTTCCGGAAGCTCCGGCAACACTGCTCGAATCTCTGCCTGCCATTTTGCGTCGACGACCAGCGGCAGCAGGTCCGGCTCGGGGAAATAGCGATAGTCATGCGCCTGTTCTTTCGAGCGCATGCCGTAGGTCTTGCCTTCGTTGGAGTTGTAGAGCCGCGTCTCCTGGCTGATCTTGCCGCCCGATTCGATGACGCCAATCTGGCGCTCGATCTCGTACTCCAGCGCCTCGCGAATAAAGCGGAAGGAGTTGACGTTCTTGACCTCGGTCTTGGTGCCGAATTCCTTCTGCCCGCGCGGGCGCACGCTGATGTTCGCGTCGCAGCGCAGCGAGCCTTCTTCCATGTTGCAGTCGCTGACGCCGGTGTAAAGGATGATCTCCTTCAGCCGCGTCAGGTATTCGTAGGCTTCGTCGGGAGTAGCAATATCAGGCTCGCTGACAATCTCGATCAGCGGCACGCCGGTGCGGTTCAGATCGATGGCGGTCTTCTCGGCCGCATCCGCGAAGCCCTCGTGCAGGCTCTTGCCCGCGTCTTCCTCGAGGTGAACGCGGGTGATGCCGATCTTCTTCGCTGCCCTCGGCGGTCTTGATCTCGATCCAGCCATGCTCGGCCAGCGGCTTGTCGTACTGCGAAATCTGGTAGCCCTTGGGCAGGTCGGGATAGAAGTAGTTCTTGCGCGCAAAGATCGAGGTCTCGCTAATCTCGCAGTTCAGCGCCATCGCCGCCAGCACCGCGAAATCCACTGCCTTGCGGTTCAGCACCGGCAACGCGCCGGGCAGCCCCAGGCAGACCGGGCAGACGTTCGTGTTCGGAGCGTCTCCGAAGCGCGTCGAGCAGGAGCAGAAAATCTTCGTCGCCGTCAGCAGCTGGACGTGGACTTCCAGCCCAATGACCGGCTCATACTTCGCCCGGGCCGCAACAGACGTGTCCGGCGTGGTCGCCATATCAGGAAATTATAGCCTGCGGCGGGCTTGGCCAAACCGCTAGGGATTGGAGGTTCCTGACTTGCCCGACGGCGCCGTCAGATATTTCTCCATCGGAATTTCGAAATAGATCAGTTCGTTCCCGTTGACGTCCTTCACCCGGTTCAGGTAAAAGCGCGCGCCGGCGAGCGGCGTGGATATTCCCTCGATGTCGAAAAACAGAAATCCCGACTGCGTGCCGTGCGGCTCAACTGCCTTGGCGCTGAACTGCGCAGAACTGATCTCCTCCAGAGCCTGGGGGCTCACCGCGCCCTTCACCTTCTTTCGCGGGAACGGCAGCGGCGAGGGGACATCGCTGCCTCGCCGGGCGCGACAGGCGCCGGTAAAGATCATCCACCGTGGCGGGCGACAACTTGGTGCGATTCACCGTGACCAGTTGTGCCGCTCATATCGGTCAAGGAAATGGGCTGATTCCCGTCGTTGGTGACGATGAGGAAGATGGGCAGATAGCCATGGTCCTGATACTTCACGGAAAATATCGCTGCCTTGTCCGCCATGTCGTAAGGATCGGCCGCCACGGTAACGTGTTCAGTGGGATGCTCGTCGTGCGCGGGATAAGTCTTGGCGGGCTGCGCAACCGGCTTCACAAAACTCTTGCCCGCAAGGCAAATCACAGAAAAGCGCGATAATTGTGCCGAGAAACGCCGCGATGCGGATAAGCCGCGGGAGTCCTGAAGCTGAACTGAATGGCATGGCTTGATTATAGGATGCAAAGCGATCAGGCCGCGGTGCCCGGCATCCCCCCAGCGGTTAGAATGTGTCTTCCCCCATGTACCTGCTCTACAGCACGCTGCTGGCGTTGTGGCTGGTCATCACGCTGCCCTACTGGCTGATCCAGATGGGGCGCCACGGCAAGTACCGGGCCGGGACTCGCGAGAGCGCCTGGGGAAGGTCCCGGCACGGCTTCAATTGCCCTCGGCGCAGCCCACCATCTGGGTACACGCGGTCTCGGTCGGGGAAGTGGTGGCGGTCAGCGGGCTGGTGCATGAGTTGCGCCGGCGGTTTCCGCAGTACCGGATCCTGGTCTCCACCACTACCGACACCGGTCAGAAGCTGGCCAGGCAGCGGTTTGGGGAAGAAAACACCTTCTACTTCCCGCTGGATTTCGCGTTCGCCATCCGCCCTTACCTCCAGGCCGTGCGCCCTCAGCTGATCGTCCTGGCAGAAACCGAGTTCTGGCCGAACTTTCTGCGCCTGGCCAAGCAAACCGGTGTGCGGAATTGCCGTGGTGAATGCGCGAATCTCTGACCGGTCGCTGCCCGGGTACCGCCGCATTCGGGGCTGGGTGCGAACGATTCTCAGCGAAGTCGACCTTTTCCTGGCGCAAACCGAGTCGGACCGAAGCAGGCTGATTGAGATCGGCGCCGCACCCGAGCGTGTGGAAGTCACCGGGAATCTGAAGTTTGACGTGTCTCCCCCGCCGCCGCCGCCGATCATCGCCAGCCTGCGCTCGGCGTTCGATCGCGCCGGAGCCGGGCCGATTCTGGTATGCGGCAGCACTGTGGAAGACGAAGAACCGCTTCTGCTTCGTGCCTTCGAGAACGTTCGCGCCAGCCATCCGCGTGCGGTTATGATCCTTGCGCCGCGCCACCCGGAGCGCTTCGCCGAGGTCACGGCGCTTCTGGAGCAGCTTGGCATGAAGTTCTGGCGCCGCTCGCTGTGGAATGGCGAGCCCATCGCCGGCGGCGTTTTCATGGTGGACACGATCGGCGAGCTGGCAGCGCTCTACTCGCTGGGAACGCTGGCTTTCGTAGGGGGCAGCCTGGTGCCTCGCGGCGGACACAACATCATCGAGCCGGCGCAGTATGGAGTTCCAGTGATCGTCGGAACCCATACGGAAAACTTTCGCGACATCGTGGGCCTTTTCCAGAGCCGCAACGCGGTCAGGGTTGTCGGGCCGGCGGAACTCCCTCTCGCGTTCATGGAGCTGATTTCCGATGACGCGGAACGCATTGCGCTTGGAAAGCGCGGCCAGGAAGCGCTGCTCTCGCAAAAAGGGGCAACGCAGAGAACCTTGGCTGCCCTGGAGCGGTTGCTCAACGTCGACCCGCCGGCGGTTGCGGTGGCAGGATCGAGCCGCAAATCAGGTCTACCCGCACCATCCCGATGAGCCTGCTCAGTTCCATCTACGGCGTGGGTGTACGAACACGCAACGCGCTTTATGACCGGGGAACTCTGCCCGAGCATCGCTTGCAGGGACCAGTGATCAGCGTTGGCAACTTGTCCGTCGGCGGCTCAGGCAAGACGCCATTCGTCATTCTTCTGGGATCGCTGCTTAAGGAGCGCGGCCTGAAGTTTGACGTACTGTCCCGCGGCTATGGCCGGCAGACACGCGGTGTGGCGTTGGTCAATCCGAGCGGCGCCGCACGCAACTTCGGCGACGAGCCTCTGCTGATCGCGCGACGCCTGGAGATGCCTGTAATCGTCGGCGAAGACCGCTACCAGGCCGGTGTTTTCGCAGAGAGTCAGTTCGGCCCGCAATTGCACATTCTCGACGACGGTTTCCAGCATCGCGGCCTAGCCCGCGATTTCAACATCGTGTTGGTCACGCCGGACGATGCCCGCGATCATCTGTTGCCGGCAGGACGACTGCGCGAGCCATTGAGCTCGCTCGCAAGAGCGGATGCCATCGTCCTCGCGAGTGGCGCTTCGCCCGAAGGCTTACCCGTGAACGGCAAGCCGGTCTGGCGGGTTCGGCGTGGCATTCTTCCCAAAGATGTTCCGCCCCAGCCCATCGCTTTCTGCGGCATCGCGCGGCCGCAGAACTTCTTTCTGCAACTGCGGACGGCGGGCATCGAGCTGGCAGGGCAAGCTGTCTACCGCGACCATCACGCATACACTCGGAAGGATGTCGATGAGCTCTTGCAACTGAAGCAAGCCAGCGAGGCTGGCGGGTTCGTCACCACTGAGAAAGACGCCATCAACCTGGGGGATTTCCTGCCTGCGCTTCAGCCCTTGTCCGTGGTGCCGGTAAAGATGGACCTGGTCGACGCCGCTAATGCTGTAGATACCATGTTGCGGCAGATTGAAGAGCGCAGGCGTCCGGCATGAGAAAATCACCTCACCCCATGACCAAGGTTCCGAAAGAGACCGAGCGTCTGATCAAGATCGTGGAGGCATTCCCCACGGTCACGGTCACTGTGCTCGGCGATCTGGTTGCCGACGAATTCATTTTCGGCGAGATCTCCCGGGTCTCGCGTGAGGCTCCGGTCCTGATCCTGAAGCACCGCGACCGGACCGTCGTCCCCGGAGGCGGCGCGAACGCCATCTATAATCTGGCGGAACTTGGAGTCAACGTCCTGCCTGTGGGCGTGGTGGGAGACGACGAGCCCGGCCGCCTGCTGATCAAGGCATTCCGCAAGAAGCACATTCCGGTCAGCGGTGTGCTGAAGGACAAGAGCTTCACCACCGTTACCAAGACTCGCATTTTGGCCGGGATGGCGCACACTGCGCGGCAGCAGGTGGTACGTGTAGATCGCGAACCGGAAAACCTGCCCAACGCGCACCTGTCCCGCGAACTGGTTCTGGCGGTGCGTGAGTACGCCAAAGCCTCCGACGCCCTGCTGATTTCCGACTACGGTTATGGGTCGGCTACGCCCCCGCTTCTGAATGCGATCCGGGTCAAGGGCGGGCTGAACGGCATTCCGGTGTTTCTTGATTCGCGCTATCGCATGACCGAGTTTGCCGGAATCACCGCTGCCACTCCGAATGAACCCGAGGTGGAAGAGATCATGGGAGTACGCATCGGCGACGATTGGAGCGGCTTGGTATCCGCCGGCGAGCGGTTGATGGAACGCATGAAGCTACAATCCCTGGTGATCACGCGTGGCCGCGATGGCATGGTTGCCTTCCCGCGCCGGCACAAGCCGGTGGACATCCCGATCTTCGGGTCGGATGAAGTAGCCGATGTCACCGGCGCAGGCGATACCGTGATTGCGACCTTCACGGCTGCGGTCGCGGCGGGCGCAACCACGGAAGAGGCGGCGCACCTCGCGAATTACGCCGGCGGAATTGTCGTCATGAAGCGGGGCACAGCGACGGTGTCGCAGCGAGAGCTCCTCCAGGCGATCGAGAAGACACCGCCAGTTACAAGATCTCATTGAGCACATCCAACAGTCAGAAGATTCTGCGGCGTGACCAACTGCGCCAGCGCATCGCGGAGTGGCGCGGTACCGGTGATCGCGTAACGCTGGCGAACGGTTGCTTCGACCTGCTCCACGTCGGGCACATCCGGTATCTGCACGCCGCGAAAGAGCTGGGCGGACGGCTGGTGGTGGCCATCAACTCCGACGAATCCGTTCGCGCGCTCAAGGGCGAAGGCCGTCCTCTGATGCCGGCGGAGGAGCGGGCTGAGATTCTGGCTGCGCTCGCCGACGTGGACGCGGTCGTGATCTTTCCCGAGCGCGACGTCCGCGCGCTGATCCGCGAGATTCGCCCCGACATTCAGGCCAAGGGCACCGACTACACTGCGGAGAGCGTTCCCGAGCAAGACGCAGTCCTGGAAGTGGGCGGGCGTGTGGAAATTGTGGGCGATCCCAAGAATCACTCGGCGACTGAAATCATCCGCTCACGATTGAATAAGCAGCCGGGAGACGCAAGCAGCAATGGATAGTGCGATTCATCTGCCTGCACCCGGCATTCAGCGCCTTCTGATCGTCCGCCTGAGCTCGATGGGCGACATCATTCACACGCTGCCCGCAGCGACCGCTCTGCGGCAGAGTTTTCCGCATGCGACCATCGGTTGGGTTGTGGAAGAACGCTGGAGAGAGCTGCTCTGCACGATCCGGAATCCGCTCTCAGGGCCGCGCAGCGTGCAAAGGCCACTTGCGGACAAAGTTCACGTCGTGAACACGGCCGCCTGGCGCAAGGCGCCGTTATCGAGTCGAACCTGGGTGGAGGTTGCAAGCAGCCTGAGTGATCTTCGCGGCGTGAAATACGAAATTGCAGTCGATTTCCAGGGAGCCGTGCGGTCGGCAGTCTTGGCGCGTCTTTCGAGAGCTCCGACTATCCTTGGATTCGCCCAACCGCGTGAGAACGCGGCCAGCATGTGGTACACGCGCCAGGTGGTCCCAAATGGTGCCCACATCATCGAGCAAAATCTTTCGCTCGCGGCAAGTTTGGCACGACGTCCGCTGGCGGCTCCGAAAGTTGACTTCCCCTGTGATCCGGCCGTCGAACAGAAAATAGAGCAGCGGTTGCTCAAGAGCGGCGTCCGCGCGTTTGTCATCCTGAATCCCGGAGCGGGCTGGGGCGCAAAGCAATGGCCAGCGGAGCGGTATGGCTATGTCGCGAAGAAACTCGGCGAACAAGGCTTGCGATCCGTCATCAACTTCGGGCCTGGAGAACAGGATCTCGCAAGCACTGCCAAAGCCGCGAGTGGGGGCCAAGCGGAAATGATTTCATGTTCCCTCAGCGAGTTGATCGCCTTGACTCGCCGTGCACGGCTCTTCGTTGGCGGAGACACTGGCCCGATGCATCTTGCCGCTGCGTTGGGCGTTCCCGTCGTGGCCATCTTCGGGCCAACCGATCCGGCGCGCAATGGGCCATTCGGGACCCAAAGCATCGTCCTGCGAAATAAAACCAGCCCGACAAGCCACACCCGCCGGCCAGAGCCTGATTCCGGATTGCTCGAAATCACCGCAGGCGACGTAGCCGCCGCTGCTTTTCAATTGCTGGAGCGCACCGGTGGCTAGCGCGACTCCCGATCCGCCCACTCCGGCTCAGTCTGCTTCGACGTGGTCGACAATCGCTCGCCGTATTCGCGTCCCTCTGGGCTTCGCATTCGCGATCCTGTACATCTGGCTGGCCCAGCCGACCTGGAGGTCGATCGCGCTGGGAACCGTGATCGCTGTCCCCGGACTTCTGATTCGCGGGCTGGCGTCGGGTCACGTGCAGAAGAACGAGCAGCTCACCACGACCGGCCCTTACGCCTACACGCGAAATCCTCTTTACGTCGGGTCGCTGATCCTGGCCCTTGGCTTTTCGATCGCCGCCCTCAGCTGGTGGATTGTTGCCGCCGCATTAGTGATCTTCGCCGCGATCTACCTGCCCGTGATTCGCTCAGAAGAGGCATTCCTGCGCGGAAGATTCCCCAATTTTGACAACTACGCCAGTCATGTTCCGCGCATTGTCCCGCGGCTCACAGCCTTCGGTAACGAGAGAGGCACATTTTCCTGGGATCTCTACCTCAAGCACCGTGAGTACAATGCGATACTGGGTGCGGCGGCAATGCTGGCGGTGCTGGCGGCGAAATTGCTCTGGATGGCGAAATGATCGCGCGGGAGGGCACGACTTCGGTCATCCGGCCTAGGCGCTGCACAGGAGGGAAGGCCCACTTCAGTCATCCCGCCTAGACGTAGCGTGGGAGGGCACGATTTCAGTCGTGCCGCCTGGACACGGCGCGGGAGGGCACGACTTCAGTCCTGCCGCCTGGACACAGCGCGGGAGGGCACGACTTCAGTCCTGCTGCCTGGACACAGCGCGGGAGGGCACGACTTCAGTCCTGCCGCCTGGACACAGCGCGGGAGGGCACGACTTCAGTCCTGCTGCCTGGACACAGCGCGGGAGGGCACGACTTCAGTCGTGCCGAAAGACTCTCATAGTAGACAGGGGGCTTTAGCCCCAGAGGGCCTGACCTTAGGGAGCATTTATGAGACGATCTTTCGTGACCCGCGCGCGACGAGAAACACCGACGTTACCCTCGATCTGATCATCTAACTTCAGGCATGCGCAACTTCATCACCGTACTTTTGGCCGCGATGCTGGCTCTGTTGGCCCAGCACACGAGCTTCGCACAAACACAAAAAAGCGCTCCACCCGATCTGATCGGTGCGACTCCCGGTGCGCAAATTGTGCCACCGGCGCCAAACTATCAATTCCCCAATGGCCGGAAGTACGTGTACGGCGTCGAATGGCACCTGTTCAACGCGGGTACGGCGGTCGTGAAGATGGAAGCTGCGGGGGCCGAACAAAAAGTGTCAGCTACGGCTGACTCCGCCGGCGCGGTTAATGTTCTCTACGCGGTGCACGATCGCTTCGAGTCCCGCTTCGATCCCCATACCTTCTGCTCTCTGCGCATAACGAAACATACGGAAGAGGGCCCTCACAAGCGTGACACCGACATTCACTTCGACTACCCACGGAAAAAAAGTGTGCTGGACGAAAAGAATCTGAAAACCGGTGAGACCAAGCACACGGAGAACGACATTCCATCCTGCGTCACGGACGTGATTACAGGCTTCTACTATCTCGCGTCATTGCCCTTGCAGACGGGAAACTCTTACCGCTTCGTCGTCAACGACGGCGGCAAGACGGCGGAAGTTGCGGCTCACGTAGAAGCCCACGAGCAGGTGAAGACTCCGGCGGGCACCTTCCAGACGGTGCGCGTGACCGCGGAGGCCCTGAGCGGCCCGCTTATGGGAAAGGGGAAGGTCTGGGCGTGGTTCACTGACGACGCGAATCATACGCCGGTTCAAATGCGCGCCAAGCTCGGCTGGGGAACACTGCTCTTCCGGATGCAAAGGCTAGAGCAAGACGCGCACTAGCGCCAGCCTCACAGAACATTCCGAGTGATAGACGTTGCGGGAGGGCACAACTTCAGTCGTGCCGCCGGTCGTTCACACTTGTCATTCCGAGCCGCTTGTAACCGCGCTTGACGCGGCGAGAGCGAGCGAGGAATCTGCATTCGCTTTTTCGAAGTATGCGGGAGGGCATGACTTCAGTCCCGTCACGGAATTATGGAGGAGGGCGAGATTTTCACTCACCACCTGCACGCGGGAGGGCACGACTCCAGTCGTGCCGCCAGAGTTTCATCTAAGGAAGGGGCTTTAGCCTCTGAGATCTTAGCCCCGAACCCGATCCAACGACGACTTCCAATTCCCGCTACTATTTCTGCGCGAGCAGTGATTTCGCTCGCGCCAGTTCCGGCCGGTCCGAGGTTCCAATCGCGCAGGACTTCACCAGCAGCGAATAGTATTCGCTCGCTTCGCCGGACTTGCCCGACGCTTCCGCAGCCTGCCCCGCTCCATAGAGTCCATTGAACCGGTTCGGGTTGAGGCGCAGATCGGTTTTGTACTCGACCAGCGCCTGCTCGGGACGCTTCATGTCGAGCAGCATGTCAGCCAGTTGTTCCCGCGCGGGAATTGCCCCCGGTTCGTCGCCAAGGCTGTCCGTCTTGTCAGCCAGCGTGCGCAAAATCTTCAGAGCCTCGTCATCCTTGCCCTCCGCGTGAGCGAGCCAGGCGGACGCTTCCTGCCGGTCTTCGTCTACGGCATTCGCGAACTCTTTTTTCCCTTGTTGCACCAGTTCCTTGTGTATCGCTTCCAACTGCTCGACCTCCTTGCGTGCCTGGGTGGGATTACCGCTGCGAGCAGCGCCAATCGCCCGCGCCCAGTGGGTGATCGCCTGATCTCCACGCGAGGCTTTCGCTACCGGCTCCAATGCGGCCGCTTCCGCCCAATGATGCAACTCGATCTCATACGTTGCCGGAAACTGTGATAACGCATACGTGCGCGGATCGAAGCCCATCCCGTACATGTCTTTCATCTCCGGCATTTTCTTTACTTCTTCGATCACCTGCTTGGCTTTGTCCTCCTGCCCACTCTGCAAATAGGCATAAACCAGGTAATCCATGGCGTGGAACTGATGCCCTTCGCCGCCCATATGCATGGCAGCAGTCTTGCGCGTGGCCGCGATGGATGCCAGGTTGGAATCAATGTCGTCCTGCCAGTCGCCGACACGGGCGAAAATGTGCGACGGCATGTGCAACGCATGCGGCGCAGCCGGAGCGATCTTTGCGTAAGCCTTGGCCGCAGGCAGCCCAAGCTGCGCCATCTGGGGCGAGTCATAACTGTGAATCAGGTAATGCGCCACGCCGGGATGATCAGGTTCGATCGCGAACAATTTTTCGAGTACCGCCGCAGCTTTCTTGCGATTGGCAAAGGTCGGGTCCTCGCCGGGATCGGAGGCCAAAAGCGAAAGAGCATAAAACGTCGCGGCCTCATGGTCATCGGGATATTCGCGATAGACCTTCTCCATCGCATTCGAGTACGCCGTGGCCCGCGCCTGGTGGTCGAGCTTCTTGGAATTCTGGTAAAAGGCGCTGATGGCCGCAATGTAAGCCTTCTCGCGCTCTGTCTTGGGCTTCAGGGACTTCGCCTTCTTCGCCGCGGCCAGGCCCAGTTTGATGGTCGGCGCATCCGGCTTGTTCCAAAGCTGGTGCCACTTGCTCATGGCCACACCCCAATACGCCATGGCGCATTTGGGATCGTCTTTGGCGATCTCCTGAAAGGCCTTGTCCGCCTCTTCGTACCAGAACGAGTGCAGCAGGGCTACGCCCTTCTCGAACGGCTTCTGCACTGACGCGTCACAGGATACGGGAAAGTGGACGGTCCCAAGCTGCTCGGCTGTAACTTCCTCGTGGTGATGCCCCTCATCCGCGATGAGAAACGGCGAACAAGCCAAAAACAGGAGAGAAAACGCGAAGGCAAAACGTTTCATGGCAGACTCCATAGGAAAACGAGTCTAGACCGTCCGAAAGCACAGGGTCAACGTGGGTTGGTTCTACTGCAGGCGAAAACGCTCGTTGATCAGCCGTTGCAGGCGAGGTTTGTAGAGAATGTCGTAGGTGAACTCTTTGTCCGGGAACATGGCCAGCGCCGCCCGCTTGGCATTGGCGGCCATTTCGGACGCTTCTTCTACGGTGAGGTTGGGGTCCTGGCTGATGACCGACATGACCATGCTGATCATGAGCTGCAGGCGGCGTATCTTTCTGGCCTCCTCGTCATGTTCAGGACGATTCGGCGCCTGCTTGCTTGCGCTCAAATCGTTACGTCCAGCCCGGTCCCGGCTTTCCATTCTGAACCCCTCGGCATTCAGGCCTACACGCCCGAACGCCTTGCACATCGTTGGATGACGTCCAACGCCTGCACGTTGCGCTCACCCCGGTTGCCTCCATTGTCTGAGCAAAAATTCCTGTACGCAATCGCCCAGAGGTGCTGGACTTCCGTCATCAGAGGGCGCTCGCCGCCCAGGGATTTTCGGCTGCCTCTTGCCTCCCCTGATGCGCGGCTTGGTTCCGGGGTTACAATGTGGGTGAACGCCAGGAGGCACTATGCCGGATGCCGCGACCCCAGCTCCCGCCGAGCGACCCAACCCCAACGAGAAGCTGGTGAAAGTCTTTGATGCCGAGCAGGAGTCGGAGGCTATGGTGGTCAAGGGGCTGCTGGAATCGGCGGGCGTGGAAGCGTATATGACCTCGCTCGATGCGCCACAGGACACGTTCCCGGGAGTCGGCGGCACGATCCTCCTGGTGCGCGAAGAACAAGCTGAAGAAGCCCGCCGGATCATCGAAGAATCGCGCAACGCGCCGCCCTCCGATGAGACAGCCGAGTTCGACGTTAGCGAGTAGGCGGCGACACAAAGCTGACGTTATGGCCGTCCAATTGAAACGTGACCGTACCGTCCATATCGGTGCGGTAGGTGGCCACGCTTAAGTTCTCCAGTCGGCGGAGAGTTTCAATTCGCGGATGCCCGAACGTGTTGTGAACCCCTACAGAAATGACTGCCACGCGCGGCTGGACGGCTTGCAGGAACTCCGGCGTGCTCGAGGTGACGCTCCCGTTATGAGCGACTCGTAACAGGTCCGCACGCGGTGGGGGTTGAAGCGTTGCCATGGCCTGCTCGACCTTCTTCTCAGCGTCCGCCTCCAGCAACACCGCAGTATTTCCGAAAGTAAAGTGCAGAACCATGGAGTCGTTATTGCGAGGCTGCGTCGTGGTTTGCCAATCCCGCGCCGGCGCAAGCACGCGCACGGTCGTCACCCCGAAAGGGAAAGTGTCGCCCTGATAATGCTGCGCGATCATGACCCCCTGTTCCTTCGCCTGCTGCAGCAACTTCAGGAGTGGCGGGCTGGGAGGCACCACGCCGATCCACAGCTCGCGCGGCTTGAAATTGTTGAGCACGGCGTGCATTCCCCCGATGTGATCGGAATGGCCATGCGTGATGGCAACAGCGTCCAGACGCGAGATGCCCCGCGCCCACAGGTAAGTCGAGACCACGTCTTCCCCGAAATCAAACTCCGACTGTTGCCCGCCCGTGGGACCGCCCGCATCTACCAGCAGAGTCTTCCCTTCGGGCGAGATCACTAACGTGGAATCTCCCTGCCCAACGTCGATCGCCGTCACCTCGAGAACTCCGAGATGTACGTCAGGCCTCTGTGGAGCAACCTGAAATCCATAGCGCGGCAACCAGAAGCAGAGCCAGCGCAGATGAAGTAATAATTGCACGCCGTCGCGCAGCTGCAATAGCAAGCCCTAAGGCCAAAGCAGCGGCCATGATTGCCAGAGTGTTCGGGGTGGGCACACGAAGATCGGCGACGCGAAGATGGCCGAGGGTCTGCACAGTTCCGGTAATCCCATGGAGAGCCGCGGCGGTAATAATTGCAGGTATCTTCGCCAGCCACGCAGACAAGTACCCCAGGCTCACTGCCGCGACCGCTGCCGGCATGAGAATGCCGGTCAGGGGAACCACCAGCGCATTGGTCGGAATTCCCACTACAGTAGCGCGGTGAAAGTAATAAGCCATTGGCAGCGCCAGCCCCAACTGCATCAGAGCTGAGATGGTGAGGATTTCGTAGGTCGCCAGCCCCGCGCCTGCTGTTCGTCGCAGCGCAGGGAGAGGAAAACGATCCCCCAGAAAACGTGCCAGCCGGCCTGCAATCATGCGCAGGTCCAGCCGGAACTGCGCCACTCGCGGCGGGAGGTGCGCGTCATACTGCCATGAGTTGAGATAGCGAAGACCCTTGGAGTAAGGCTGAGATGTCCGCTCAAGCAGCGGAGCCCCTACCGCCGCGATGATCAACACAGAGAGAAAGGTCAGCTGGAAACTCGCTCCCAAGAGCGATTTCGGATCGACCACCATCAGCCCCAACGCGGCCACTCCCAGGGCGTTGAGCATGGACCGTTCGCGAAACCAGAAGCGCGCACCCAGATAGATCGTCATCATCAACACCGCGCGCCACACTGGCGGCCCCACGCTGGTGAGAAAAGCGTAGCCAACCGAGAGCAGTACCGTCGCCAGGCTGGCGATGCCGTCGCCGAGGCGGAGCCGCCGCAGCGTCCAGAGGATCACCGCCGCGAGAATGCTGACGTTCATCCCCGACACAACCAGGATGTGATAAGTCCCCGAGCGCTGGTAGTCAACTTTGGTGTCGCGCCCGATGAAGGCCGCTTCTCCAATCACCATGGCGTCGATGAGGGCAGCTTCGCGCTCAGGCCATAGGTGGTGAATCATTTCAATGATGCTGCGGTGAATGCGCGTGCGCCACAATGCGACTTGACTGCCCGCAAATCCGGGAAGCAGCGTTATGGCATCGGCTTGAGTGGACCCCAGGACCGAGATCCCGTTATCCGCAAGATAGCCCTCGTAGTCGAAAGCGCCAGGATTTCGAAAATTCCGCGGCAATCGAAGCCGGGTGACAAACTGTATCCGCTCGCCGTAGCGGTAAGTTCTCATAACGGCGGAGGGGCCCTCGTCTGCTTCGTTTTCTCGCCGGGGTTGCTTGGCGTAAATGCCAAGGCGAAGTCCAGAAGAGACGGAAACTCGCTGAGAGTCGCGAGAGATCTCATCCGTTTCCACGTCAATTTGCTGCCGCATGCCGCCGAAGCCGGCCTTCTTGAATCCTCCCTCGCTGGTCACGTGGCCTATGACGACGACTTCGTTGCCATCGGTGAAGCGCAATATGTTCGCAAACGACGAGTCTTCATGTCCGCGTAGCTGCAGATTGAGCGCGCCCAAGAGAAAAACTGCGCTGAGCGCAAGAAAGCGAGCCAACCAGACTGCTCCGCGATCGCTTTTCTCACGAAGTACCGAGCGGCAGGGATGAACACCAACGCCGCCAGCATCCACGCCACAGGCGGCCGCCAGCAATAGGCCCCCGTCACGATGCCCGCCGCAAATGCGTACGCCGCCCACAACAGCGGCTGCCGAGGCTTGGGATGCTCCACCCTATTTCGCGTACTTTGCGTAAAGGGTGGGATTCCACAGCTGCCCGACTTGGGCTGCGTGCTTCCCGGCATCGCCGGATTGGACTGCGCGCTCACTGGTTACTCGCGTTTCCGGAGAGTTAATATTTGCTCGTCACGATTGCATGACCGCCTGCGGAAAGACTCCTGGTTCGTATCAGGGCGTGCCTTCAGGCACGCCGTACCTCGGTGCTTATCAGTGCGCCTTCAGGCGCTGGCGCCATGGATCGAGCCTTTTCTGCAGAGCTGCCCCACCCTATTTCGCGTACTTTGCGAAAAGGGTTGCTATCTTGCACTCGATTTAACCGGAAGCATTTCCCTGCGGGAAACAGGGGTACGGAAAGCCACGCCGAATCAGCGAACCAGCTGAACCACACTCTCCAGGTGGAAGGTCTGGGGGAACAGATCCACCAGGTGCACTTCATCCAGCCGGTATCCGGCGGTCAGGAACAGTTTCAGGTCGCGCGCTAGAGTCGCCGGATCGCACGATACATACGTGATTCTCGGCGAGCCTATCTTCGAGAGAGTGCCAGCGACCTTTTCTCCTAGACCGCTTCGCGGCGGATCGACCACCACAAGTTCTGGACAAAACTTGTCTGGCTTCCTCGCCAGGTACTGATCCACCGTGGCGCGAACTGCTTTCACGTTCGCGGGAGAATTGTATTGCAGATCAGAGTGGGAATTCTGTGACGATTCCACCGCCACAATGTGATGAAAGTTACGGGCCATCGCTGAGGAAAATAGCCCGACGCCGGCGTAGAGATCGAGCGCAACCTGGCCAGAACGCCCATGAGTCACGATCTCAACTAGTTCGTCGATAAGATGACGATTCACCTGAAAGAACGAGCCAGCACTGACGCGGTAAGAGCCGTGATCTGTCGCGTAAGTGAGTTCTGGCTGAGCCGCTGATAGCGATGCGTTTCGGCTCCGCACCCTGCGCCTCGCGCCCGACTCGCGGTGCTTCGACAAACGCGACAAGGCCCGTAAGTTCAGGGAGTTCACCTCGAAGCTGCTCGGCCCAAGGCTCGACAGTTGAGGCATCCGTTCCGCGACCACAGAAAAGCTCCGCCAGAAGCTGGGTATCGTCAGAGTTGGCGAAGAATTCGACTTCGACCAGCCCCGGCAGAATTCCGCCCGCGCGCCCGATCTTCCAAAACCAGCCGATCGCACGATTGATCAGCGGCGAACTGATTGGGCATTCCTCGACCGGAAGCAGTTGGTGCGAATTGAACTTGTAGTACCCAACCGCGAACTCGGGCAAACTCTGCACCCGCAACCGCGTGCGATTGCGGTAGTTCCAAGCTGGCGACGGGTGAAGGTGAAGCTCCCCTTCCACCTCGACCTTTGCGATGCGCCGAAGGTTCTCCTTGAGGATGTCGGCTTTGATCGCGAGCTGGTGTTCGTAGTCCGTGTGCTGATAGTGGCACCCGCCGCAGCTTTGGAAATACCGGCATTGCGGCTCGATCCGGTGCTGTGATGGCTCGATGATCCTCTCGGCGCGGGCACGGTTGAATCCCGGCTTCTGCTCGAGGATAGACGCCTCGGCCAGTTCCTCGGGCAACACAAAAGGAAGAAATACGGCTTTGCCGCGGCCTTGCGCGTCAGCCGGCAGACGTGCCAGGCCATCGCCGCCATAGATCATCTTTTCAATTTTCAGTTCCAATCTTTGATTCTATGCGATGGCAGGGGCCTACATGTAAAACAAGCTCAAACGGGGCAGCCGATATCTGTCGAGCAGGCGCTTGTGAATGTATTGCTTGTGGAGCTGGTCAATCTGGGCGGCGGGCATCTTTCTGCGATAGGGCGCCAGGTCGCGGTCGGCGTCCGCGCGAACGTTCACAATCTCTTCATCCGGAGTCGCTGCCAATAGCGCTGCGAACAGCTTTTCTTCCATTACCGTTAGGCGGCGCTCAAGATCCTCCAGGCGAAGCGCATGTTTCGCGCCCGCAGGCTCCGCCGCTTTCTTCCCGAAATCATCTGCCAGATCTCGCAGGGTTTTGACCGCATCCATCGCGACCTGCCGCGCCGACACGCTGCTCTCTGGCAACTTCGCTCGTTCGAGGCCTTCCGCATTTTTTCGGAAGAACGCCGCGATTTCCTTCGGATCGAAGCCACGGGCCGTAGCAGGGCCAGAACTTGCAACCGCCCCACTCACCCCGTTCTCTGCCGTAGCAACGCCGACAGCCGCCTCTTTCATGTCCTCCGCGGCGGCGAGAACCTCCTGCGCACAGTACGCGAGGCTATTTACCCTGCGGGTTTTCGACGGACGCTGTTCGTATCGATCGAAAGCCGCATCTATCCCGCGCAGCGCAGCCTCCAGCGGTATTCCCGCATCTTTCCAGGTCTCAATGAGGGACCAGTCCAGGGTGGAAAGAATGAGGCCTGAGCCACGGCGCTGCTGGAAGTGCTCCTCAATTTCCGTAAAGTAATTGAAGTAATTTTCCACGACGGTCAGCGGGACGAGCGAGACTTGGCACCGGGCGCGGGCTTCGAGCCATTGGAAACTTCGGAAGACCTACCGTGACCACTCGTTTTGGAAGCCCCCTCACGCTTGGTGTAGTTGCGCTCCCAGATGATGCGCAATCCTTCCAGCGTCAGCGTTTCGTCCACCGTTTGAATATATTTTGACCCCGTGCCGAACAGCGAAGCCAGGCCACCCGTGGCCACAACCTTCGATTCCTTCCCCATTTCTTTGAGCAGCAGGTCAAGAACGCCATCGATCAGCCCGAGATAGCCATAATAAAGACCGGATTGCATACTCGCGACCGTGTTAGTGCCGATCACCTTGCTGGGCTTCTTGATGTCGACACGTTGCAGCCGTGCAGCGCGGCCGAACAGGGCCTCCGCCGAAATGCCGATGCCCGGGCAAATGACTCCGCCCACGTACTCGCCCTTGGCAGAAACGCAATCGAAGGTCGTGGCGGTTCCAAAGTCGACCGAGATAACAGGCCCGCCGTACTTTTCATAGGCCGCGACGGAATTCACGATGCGATCGGCTCCGACTTCTGCCGGATTGTCATACTGCACGGGCATGCCGGTCTTCACGCCCGGCTCAATGAACAGCGGCTTGGTGTTGAAGTAGCGCTCACACACCTGCCGGAGCGTGGTATCGACAGGAGGCACAACGGAAGAAATCACAATGCCATGGATGCCCGAGACTTCCAGATTGTCCATCGCGAAGAGATTCCGGAACAAAACGCCATATTCGTCGACGGTTTGCGTGTGGTTAGTGGCAACGCGCCACTGCGCGACCAGCAGCTCGTAGCCGGACGAGTCGCCGCCGGCGTGCTCGGCAGGCTTGACCTTGGCCACGCGTGCGAATACGCCCAGAACCGTGTTGGTGTTGCCGACATCGAGGACGAGAAGCATAGGTAACAGCTACGGAATACGCCGGTTCGTTTCAGTGCGTGCCTTCAGGCCCACTTGGCATCCGTCGTGGGAGGGCACGACTTTAGTCGTGCCGAACACACCGAAAAACACGCGCCTTCAGGCGCTGAGGGCCACAAACCAGCCTGTCCCCGCAGCGCCTTCGCAAACTGCAAGAAAATCCTCTTCGTACCAGGGTACCGCTTTAGCGGTACCGTAAGTCGTGCCTTGTCACAGCCCCTTTAGGGGCCGCAGTCGGTGGTCACTCTACCGCTCGCACCGTACCCGAGAGCACCGTTCGCAGCCCGTGTTCGGTGCGAACCTGCAGAAAGCCGCGCGCGTCCAGGCCTTCTGTCACTCCCTCAAATCCGGCGTGCTCCTCGATCCGAATCTTGCGGCCACGCACATACGAAGAATGATCCGCAAACCGGCGCAAAATGAGCTCGCGAGCATTCGGCTTTTCTAGCAGATCGCGGTATTCGCGGTCGAGTGATTTTAGCAAAGCCGCCGCCAGCTCGACCCGCGACCACTCGCTTCCTGTCGCCTGGCGGAGCGAGATCGCGAGGTCGCGAATCTCGGCCGGAAACGATACCTGATTCACATTCACGCCAATCCCCGTCACGATGTAGCGCACTCCGGTCGCCTCGGCATTCATCTCGGTCAAGATGCCGCAGACTTTTCGCCCGTCGAGTAGCACATCGTTGGGCCACTTGAGATCGGGATTCAGTCCGGGATCAACCTCCCGAATCGCCCGGTGGACCGCCAGTCCGGCCGCCAGCGACAACACCAGAACGTCCGACGGCGGCAGCGGAGGCCGCAACACCACAGAACAATAGATCCCGGTGGATCGCGCGGAATGCCAGGTGTTTGCGCCGCGCCCGCGGCCTCCCGTCTGCTCTTCCGCCAGAAGGACGGTGCCTTCCGGCGCGCCTGCTGCTGCGGCTTCCATGGCCGCCGTGTTAGTCGACCCGATCTTGTAGTAGTGGTGAATCTGCTTGCTGAAGATGGTCCCCTTGATCAGGGGTGCGAGAACATCGGGTAAGAGCAGATCAGGCACAGCGCGGAGCTGGTATCCAGTGGCCGGATGCCCCGCAACCTCCACTCCCAAACGCCGGAGCTGCTGGATGAGCCGCCACACCTCGGACCGGCTGGTGCCGATCTCCTCCGCGATCTTTGTGCCGCTGACCACCACGGTGGCGTGATCGCTCAATAAACGAACGATTCGGCCGAGACGAATATCCGTTCTCTGCGGAGCGGACCTCGGCCTTGCCACGGCCCGGGTTGTAGCCGGTTTCTTGATGCGGGCATTATGCGGGAATGCCGGAAAAACGACAAATGTCAGTCAACGGCGAGGTGCGCCTTGGATTCTAACCATCTATTTCTCTATCGGTGTCATCCTGAGCGCAGCCGTTCTTCAGGCGGAGCGAAGGACCCGGCGCGCATCTCCACCGCCATCCGGGGTCACACCCCCGATCGCTTTAACGCGTTCCACCGCATCCGTTTCTGCGAGTGCTGGACCTAGAATGATCTCAGGCGGAAACAACTCGCAGACTCATATCGACGGCAACAGCCGAGTGTGTGATGGCGCCAACAGAAATGAAATCTACTCCCGTCTCAGCATAGGCACGAACGTTTGCCAGCGTAATGCCGCCCGAACACTCGACCGGAACACGTTTTTGCAGTGAGGCACAGCGATCTACCGCGCGCTTCACGTCTTCGACGGACATGTGATCGAGCAGGACCACCTCGGCGCCGTGCGCCAGCGATTGTTCAAGCTCGTCCAGGTTGCGCACCTCGATTTCGATCGGCTGTGCGCCGCGCCGGTTGCGGTGCGCCCTCTCGAGCGCGGGCGCCGTGCCGCCAGCCAGAACGATGTGATTGCTCTTGAGCAACACGCCATCGGATAGGTCGAGCCGGTGGTTCTGCCCGCCACCACAGCGCACGGCGTACTTGTCGATCACGCGGAGCCCCGGCGAAGTCTTGCGCGTATCGAGAATCCTGGCTTTGGTTCCCGCCACCGCATCCACAAACTGCCGGGTGAGCGTGGCGATGCCGCTCATGCGTTGCAGAAAATTAAGAATGACGCGCTCGCAGGAAAGAATGACCCGCGCATTGTGCCGCACGACCGCAACCGATTGCCCCTTGTGCAGCCGGACTCCATCGAAAATCTCCGGATGGGTGGTGACTTCGTAGTGCGACGTAACCGCGCCGTCGAGCGCTGCGTACACATCGAGAATCCGCGAAACGCAACCGATGCCCGCCAGAATGCAATCCTGCTTGGCCAGGATCGTGCCCGCACCAAGCTGTGCAGGATCGATGCAGGCGTAGCTGGTCGCGTCGCGCGTGGCGCGATCTTCGTTGAGCGCGTTCTCGATAATCGCCGTAATGCGGCGGCTGTTCCAGTCCATTTCTTCCCCCTACGCAGCGGCGAGCCACCGTCCTACATCCCTGTGCGAGCCACCACAACTCACCCGCCAGATCCCCTGCGGAGTGGACGCCCTCATCCGTCCAGTCGACCCAACCAGATCCCGTGTGGGGCGGGCGCCCTCGCCCGCCTGCTATACGATCTACTCCAATTCCTTAAGCTTGCTGATCACCTTTTCGCGCAAGATTGTCAACTCATCTTGGCGTTTCCGAATTCCCTCCACAACTTTCGCCGGCGCCTTCGCCAGGAACTGCTCGTTGCTCAACTGGCGCTGGCCATTCGCGATTTCCTTTTCGATCTGCTCCAGCTCTTTTTGCAGCCGGACACGCTCGGCAGCCACGTCGATCTTCTTCTCAAAGATCACGTGAACATCAAACCGCGCCGTGTGTCTCGCGCCAGCCTGCTTGGCCAGTGAAACCTCGACGAAATCGACGCTCTCGACTGTCGCCAGCCTCTCCACCGCTCCGAGGTTCTGCTCGATCAGCGCCCGAATCGCCGCCTCCGGCGGTAAATACCTGAATCGGCACCTTGAATTTCTGGTCGACCTTCAGCTCCGCCCGCAGGTTCCTCACGCTGACGATCAGATCCTGCAGGATCGCCATTTCGGTTTCCGCAGCCAGGTCGAATTGCTTCTCATCGGCCTGCGGATACGCCGCCAGTGCGATGGATTTCTGAGGTGGCTTGCCATCATAAATAGCCTGCCAGATTTCCTCCGTGATGAATGGCATCACCGGATGCAGCAAACGCAGCGCCGACTCAAACAGGCCAACCAGATTCCGGCAGGCAATCGCCAGCTCTGCCTTGTCTCCGTTCTCGGCCATCAGGCGCGGTTTGACCAGTTCAATGTACCAGTCGCAGAACTCTCCCCAGAAGAAGTCGTAGATCAGATTGGCTGCCTCATGGAACCGATACGGCTCCAGCGCCTCGTTCACGGACTTAGTCACGCGATTGAAGCGCGAGAGTATCCAGCGGTCCTCCAGAGTTCGGGCTTCGAAGCCGCCAACACCCGTATCTGTGGCTTTTGCCAGCGCGGGCAACACCACGCCCCCCGCCGCATCCAGGTTCATGAACATGAACCGCGCCGCGTTCCAGATCTTGTTGGCGAACTTGCGATAGCCGTCCGTGCGGCTCTCGTTGAACGCAATATCCGTGCCCGGCGCCGCCATCGCCGCCAACGTAAACCGCGTCGCATCGGTCCCGAAGCGCTCAATGATTTCCAGCGGATCGATCACGTTTCCCTTGGTCTTCGACATCTTCTGGCGTTCGGCATCGCGCACCAGCGCATGAATGTAGACCTGCCGGAAGGGCACGCTGTCGTCTTTCTTATCGCCCCACCCGCTCGCCTGCTTCAGCGCTGCATCCTGATGGTGCCCCTCCATGAAGTGGCAGCCGAACATGATCATGCGCGCGACCCAGAAAAACAGAATCTCGTACGCCGTGATCAGCAGCGTCGTCGGATAGAAGACCTCCTGATCGCGCGTCTTCTCCGGCCAGCCCAGCGTCGTAAACGGCAGCAGTCCCGACGAGAACCACGTATCCAGCACGTCGCTCACCTGCTCCAGTTCCGCGCCTCCGCACTTCCCACACGAAGCCGGCGCCTCGCGCGCCACAATAAATTCCCCACAGTCTTTGTTCTTGCACGTCCACGCCGGTATGCGATGTCCCCACCACAACTGCCGCGATATGCACCAGTCGTGAATGTTCGCCATCCAGTTCAGATAGATCGTCTTGTAGTTCTCCGGCGTAATCGTGATCTCGCCGTTCTCCACCACCTCGGCCGCCCTCTTCGCCAGCGGCGCAATCTTGATGAACCACTGCTCCGACAGCCGCGGCTCCACAATGCTCCCGCAGCGGTCGCACTTCCCGATCGGGATCGTGTAATCCTTCGTCCCCACCAGAAAGCCCTGCTCCTCCAGATCCTTCAACACCAGCTCGCGCGCCTCAAAGCGGTCCAGATTCGCATACGGCCCCGCGTTCGCATTCATGTGCGCGCGCTCGTCCATGATGTCGATCTGCGGCAGGTTGTGCCGCAGGCCCGCCTGAAAATCGTTCGGATCGTGCGCCGGCGTCACCTTCACCGCTCCCGTGCCAAACTCCGGCTGCGCCAGATCGTCGGTGATGATCGGGATCTCGCGATTCATCAGCGGCAGCAGCACTTTCTTGCCGTGCAGATGCGTGTAGCGCTCATCTTTCTCGTTGACCGCCACCGCCGTATCGCCCAGCATCGTCTCCGGACGCGTCGTCGCCACCGTTATGAATTCGCCAGTTGTGCGCGGAATCTTGAGGACGTCCTTTGTGCCCTTTGTGACCACTGCGAAACCTTCGCCAATCACCGGATAGCGAATCTCATACAGCTTGCCCGGCACGTCCTCGTGCTTCACCTCGAGATCGGAAATCGCCGTCCCGCATCGCGGGCACCAGTTCACGATGTACTTCCCGCGATAGATCAGCCCTTCCTCATACAGCCGGACGAAAACTTCGCGCACCGCGCGCGACAGGTTCTCGTCCATGGTGAAGTACTCGCGATCCCAGTCGACCGACGCGCCCAGCCGCTTCATCTGGTCGAGAATCGCGCCGCCGTAAAGCTTCTTCCACTCCCACACCCGCTCGATGAACGCCTCGCGCCCCATCTGGCGGCGGTTCTTGCCTTCTTTCGAAAGCTGGCGCTCCACCATCATCTGCGTGGCGATGCCGGCATGATCGGTGCCCGGCAGCCACAGCGTGAGGAAGCCGCGCATGCGATGCCAGCGCACAATGATGTCCATCTGCGTCTGGTTGAGCATGTGGCCCATGTGCAGCCGGCCGGTCACGTTGGGCGGCGGCAGCAGAAGCGTGAAGACGGGCCGCGTCTCCCCCGGCGGAGGCGTCGGAACGGAGAACAGCTTTTCCTTGATCCAGAACTCGGCCCAGCGCGCCTCGATGGCGCCCGGCTCGTACGCTTTGGGAAGATCGTGAGGCATGAGGTGCTCGATAACGACGGACGACCGGGGGTCAAAGACGTACGACCAAGGACCAACGACCGACTTTTGAGTTTAAAGGTCGGAGAAAATGGGGTCAAACAGGGGATGGGATAGTGTGTGCGTGCTGCGTAGATGTACACACTCGCACATCAGCCAAGTAGAAATCGCTAGTGTTCATGCAGTCGATAGCGCTGTGGCATGCGTTTCACCCGCGTCAAATGCTGGGATTAACGATATGGCCGAGCGTATGTCGGGCGCGGGGTTCGATACCCGCGAGTTCGGCATTCTGGCCATCGCAGAGGCGATTCAAGCCAGCTTCGATGTAGAGGTCGGCGACGGATTTGAAGTCACCACCTCCGCTTGCACCTGGGTGCTGTAGAAGATCGACGGGTCTGCATGGATCCATTGGGCATCGAGAAAACCCGGTAGTCTTCGCAAGTTCTCCATGTGCTGATGGGGCGCCATTGATGTGATTGACCAAATTGCTCGACAAACTGGATGATTCTGGACCTCAAGTCCTTTTCAAAGGCTTTCCGATGAAGCTGGCATTTTCCAAGTATGCTCGTGACGAATTCGCGGGAGGCAATCCACGCGTAAAGATTCGAAGCCATTCTCGCTCACTATGAGCTAGAATCGAAGCCCCACAACACTTGCATATCTTGGGATCGTTAGCAATCCCCCATCTTGGGATCTTCTCAAGGTGAACCCGCTAGTTACCCTAGAAGGTCTTGTCCCGGACAGGCAGTGCAAGCTCTATTTTGAGGGAAACAACGCCATCTGGCGTTGCGGCGCGCGGACGAAGATCAGCTGACGCAGGCGATCCAATCCCTAGGTTGAAAGATCACAGCCCACCCCCACCATCGTGCCTACCTGACGCCACGAGTGCCATTCCCACTTGCTCAGACCACTGGCTACACTGCCGTGTCGCCGGGTGCCAGTGATATTCCAGTTTAGAGAGATTGGCAGGGGCTGCACCCTAAAAGAAAAGAAACGCGCGTTCAAATAGAGGAGGGCATGATGAAACGAAACATATCGAGAGTTCTTCGCAGGTTCGTGATGGTGGCCATGGTTCCCATGGTGCTTCTGGGTCTCGTTGGATACTCGGCTAAGGCGCAGGACCCGAAGAAAGCTAGGGAAAACCTCCCGCCGCTCACGACAACAATACCGCCGAACAACCCGCTCCAAGTCGCCATACTTCGCTGGTACCCCGCGAACCGGACAACGAGGTTCGGGGTGGGGACCAACCCCTATGGCGTGGCCTTTGATGGGGTCAACATCTGGGTGGCGAATGACAATAGCAATAATGTGACGAAGCTGCGGGCAAACGACGGCTCGACGCTCGGCACTTTTACGGTGGGGACCCAGCCCTTTGGACTGGCCTTCGATGGCGCCAATATCTGGGTGACGAACTATGGAACCAACAACGTGACTGAGCTGCGCGCGAGCGACGGGACCGTGCTCGGAACCTTTGCGGTGGGAACCGGCCCCTACGGCGCGGCCTTTGATGGGGCCAACATCTGGGTGGCGAACAACCTCAGCAACAACGTAACCAAGCTGAGGGCGAGCGACGGCTCAGTCCTCGGAACCTTCGCCGTGGGTACTAACCCCATTGGCGTGGCCTTTGAGGGCGCCAACATCTGGGTCACAAATACTAATGGCAACACCGTGACCAAACTGAAGGCGAGCAACGGCTCGACACTCGGCACCTTTGCAGTGGGAACCCAGCCTGTCGGACTCGCCTTTGATGGCGCGAATATCTGGGTTGCGAATGCAGTTAGCAACACCGTGACCAAACTCAAGGCGAGCGATGGGTCGACCGTCGGAACCTTTGCGGTAGGAGCTTTCCCCGAAGGCGTGGCCTTTGATGGGATCAACATCTGGGTGGCAAATAGTACTAGCGGCACCGTGACCAAGCTGAGGGCGAGCGACGGCTCAGTCCTCGGAACCTTTACCGTGGGAACCGCCCCGTTTGGCGTGGCCTTCGATGGATCCAACATCTGGGTGACAAATGTTGTTAGCAACACCGTTTCAAAACTTTAGAAAGATTGGTAACTTTCGAGGTGGGCTCGCCCACCTTATTACAACCACAATTGAGGACGGGTGCCCGAGGCTTGTGATCTCGCAGGCACCGCCTTGGACCTGAATTTGATTTCCACACAAAGGGAGTCCGAAAATGAAAGAGACACAAGTATCGAAGAAGGCTGCATCGAAGGGATACGCGTTTGCCCTGGCGCTTGCCGTGGTGGTAATCGGTGGAGTTCCAGCTAGGGCGCAGGCGGCTCCCGCGAAAGCCCTCGTCAAGCATGTTTTGATTGGCACGTATTATCACGCGACTTCCGGTGGAACCACATCCTGTGCGACGCAAGGTTGCACCGCAATAGTCAATGTCTCCAGCGTAAAGATCCCATGCCCCGGCGCTGCGGGTGTGCAGTGCACTTACGAAGTCGACATAGCGGCACAATCTAATATGGAGACCCCAGGCGAAGGACTCTACCAGTTCTTGATCGACGGCGCGCCGCCCAACGGCGGTGGAACAGACCTTAAAGGTTTTTGGATTTGGGGGATATCCGGGCCCTCAGGGCCGGGGCCAATGTCAGGCTCCGCCGCTTACAGTGTTAACTCACAAGTGACAAACACCAGCGCCAACCAGGTGCATTCCATTGTTGTTAACCTCGCGTGCACTCTGGGGAATCCCGGCTGTACTGTAAATTCAGGCCAGACCAGTTTAACGGTCAGGGTGCTCAAACCGTGAGTCAAGCTTCAAGTTAACATCTCTTCTAGCGTCCATACGGGATTCGTGAGTCCGCTTTCCATGGCCGGGGTGTATCGGATCGTCTTGTGCGTCCGACAAAAGTTATAAAGGCAAAATGCAACATTACAAAGTGGAGGAACCATCGATCTGCAATTCCAAGAGGATTCGTATCCCTCGATAGAAGTTCTCCTTGCTTGTATGCTGTCTCCCAACGATTCAACACCGAACGCAATTCTCACTGCGCGTTCCAAATTGCGACTCGCGCTCTGGGTCTGCCAATCCGCAAACACTTGAGCGAACGGAGGCCCTCGGCAATCTCTGGCTCGATGCGCACAGATTGAATTCGGTCCGATTGCCCGCCCCCCTTTTAGACCCAGCGTTGTAGATGTGCTGATAAATCAAGCCACCCTCCCACTTCACGCCTAATCCCTTGTCCCGGACTTCATCCCCCATAACGCGCTTGGAATAGGTTTCAGTACAGATCATTAAGACCAGCCCGGTGCCCCAGGTTCGCGCCCCGGTTTTGGGCGCTAACCTGGGATCACTGCATCCCCATTAACTAATGTTGTAGCCTTTCGGCTATGCCGCGCAGTTTACGACGCTATCAGCAGTCAGGACAATCCCATTTTCTCACTTTCAGTTGCTACCGCCGGCAGGCTCGGTTCACCTCTCCTGAGATTTGCGAGCCCCGGCACGAATCTTCCTCAACCCAGGTTAGCGTCCAAAAAGCGGACGCGAACCTGGGCACCGAGCGAATCGGCACTCAGCGGGGAACGATCTCACCAGCCGTCCTGCGCGAAGCACGAAAACTCTCCTGCCACTGCAGCACCAGATCCGCGGCTAGCAGCGCGAAGATGTTGCACGCCCACACCACCGTTTCGGAGACGTTGCCTCCCAGCTTCTCCCATCCGGTCACGCCCAGCACCAGGCGTACTTCCAGAAAGACAAGCGCCACCGAAAAGCTGCGCGTCATCCAGCGCCGATGCGGCTCGACCTTGCCTTGCAGGATAAAAGCCAGGGCAACCAGGGTGGTCACCATCCAACTTACGGCCTGTGCCGCGGCCGCGATGCTGAAAGATCGAGCTCCCGCGCCCGACCGTTCCTCAAAATACTGGACGTAGAAACCCATGGGTGCGGCGATCAGAACGCCCCCCACGTAAATCCTGCCCACCACGCGATGCAGCTTGGCGTAACTCCGCCGCAATCGATCGGAAAATTGCATGGGAGCCAGCAGCAGCGCACACGCTCCTGCCAGCCCGTGCGGCAGCAGATACCATCGAAAAGGATGAATGTGCTGCCACTCCGGATCCTGGGCATTGATCAGGAAGCTCTCGTCGTGAACGAGAACATAGCCAAACATCAGCAGGATGAACGCAGCCAGAACATATTTAGGGCGCAACCACGAAGTGCGCTGCGCAGTAAGTGAGGCGGTCGCCACGGAGTCCCCCGAACCCGTGAAGTGGGTCCGCGAAACTATACAACGAATGGGTTCGTTAGGGGGTAGCCAACCTTCCATCACTTTGAGGGGGGAGGGGGGGTACCTCCGAAATTGATGCAGTTACGAGTCGGAAACCAGTGGAATAAGTCAGTGAAATTTCGGGTTGGTGAGGAAACTACTCTTTCTTCTTGTCCGACGCCATCTTCCTTGCAATTTCTTCCACGAGTTTGGGCTTGAGTTCGCTCAGCACGCTCTCGACGATGCTGGCAATGGCGGTCGCCTCCGAAGCGGAAGAGGACGAGCTACTCTCCGAGGTAGAAGCTCCTTCGGACTGCGGCTTCGCGGGTGCTTCGTGACGAATATCCTTGAAGGTTGCCGCAGCGGCGTCGGCCACTTGCGACGAAGCGGCGACCACGGTCTCGCGTATCTGCCTCCAGTTGGCCCATGCCGCGGCGTTGGCGGCATTGAGTTCCGCATCTTCTTTGCGATCCGTGCCGTCGGAAGCTCCCCCATCCCGCTGGCCGGGTAACTCTGGCGCCGGGTATGGCATGGATGCAGCCGCTGCCACGGAATGCCAGTCACCGCTGCCAGGAGCACCAGCAGCCGCGCTCGCAGCCACTTCCGGCTGCGCGTGGGACTCGGCGACTTCCACCGGCGCAGGAACGACCGTGCTGGCCACAGCATCCGCAGGCGCCTCGCTCGCGGCAATGGCGGCTGGCTCTTCTGTCTGAATGGTTGGGGGAGGGCTGGCGATCTGAGCTTGGTCTTGCGCCGCGGCATCTTGCGCGATCGTGGCTGCGGCGGTTGCGGCCTCCGCTTGCGCCGCAGGTTCTTCGGACCTTGATTCAGCCAGCGGAGCGCCCGCAGCCGACTCAGGTTGCGGAATGGATGGCGTGACAGTAGCCGAATCGGCAACCGCCATCGGAGCCGCGCTCAACGCTGCTTCGCGAACGGAGTCGGTCGCGGCCATTCCGACAACGGAAGCTTCTGCCGGTGCCATCGCGGTTGGTTCCGTCGACGCGCCCGCAAAACTGGCTCGCGCGCCGTCCGCTGCGGCGAATGCGGCGTAGGCCTTTTCCATCTCGCGCTCGAGAATCAGCGTGCCTTCCTCCGCATCGACGGCCACCGACTCGGCCACCCATCGCGGACCGCTGGGAACCGCTGCCATTTCCGCCGAAGCCACGGCGGCAAGAACGGCAGCCATCGGATTGTCTTCGAAATTAGGCTCGGCGCTCTGCGCCGCCGTATCCGCTTTCGCGACGCCGTCACCGTTCGCTGGTGACAACGACTGCAGTGCGGCAATAACGTCTGCGTCGGCCGAAGCCGAAACGACCTCGGGGACGCTCGGCGCGCCGGAGTCGGAAGCAACGGTGGCAGGCACCGTCGGCTCGACCACTGGAGCGGCTGACTGACTTTCTTCCGCCTTCGCTTCCTGCATCGCTGAGCTTGCTGCGCTTGGCTCCGCGGCAACCGCCTCAGCGACTACCGCTGGCTGACTAACCTCAACGACAGGAGCCGGGCTGGTTTCCGCCTGCGCCTCCATGGCGCTGGCAAAGGTGACTGGAGGTATTTCCGCGGCCGAAGCGCTGGCCTCGGTTGCAGTCGGCTCGCCGAGCGGTGCTGACTCCGGCTTGGGCCATGCGCGGTCAGCCGTAAAGCCCGGGGTTGCGCTATCCGGCGAAGAACTCGATGAGGAAGTAGCCGTTTCCTGCGCCGCGCCACCCACCTGCGCCGCGGCCGCGGCAATCGCGGCAATCTCTTCGGGTGTAATGTCTTTCGGCAGTTCTTCAGATGCCGGTTTGTCCGCCGCCTGCGCGGGCGGCTGTACAGCCTTGGACGCGGGCGTTGGGAAGCGAAGTCGCTTCTTCCAGCCGGATTCGGTGTCGCCAAAACTCTGCTCCGAAACGGCATTGGGTTTGGCAGCGCGCCCAGCTTTGCCCGGTCCGGGTGGAGGTACCACTTTGTCTTCAAGCTTGGTAAGGGCAACCAGAAGTTCGCTCGCCTCGAAAGGCTTCACGATATACGCGTCGGCTCTCGCTTTGCGGGCTTCTTCCGGCTTGAAGGGTTCGAGCTTGCCTACGGTGAGCAATACCGGAATACGCGCGGTTTCCTCGTCTTCCTTGACGCGCTGGCAAACCTCCAGGCCGCTATAGCCCGGCATGTACACATCGAGGACGATCAGGTCGGGCTTTTGCTCCGAGATTTTCTTCAGCGCGGCCGACCCGTTATTGACCGTGATGACGTCGTAACCGGCGTCAATGAGGATCTTTCGCCCCATGTTCTGGGCGGTAACGCTATCGTCGGCCAGCAGTATTTTCCGCGCCAAGAGGAAGTCCTTTTTGGAGGGGGAGATGAGGCGAAGGTAACGTGTCTGCCTCCCTACAGTCAATGACCGGAAGGGAATAGTCGGTTACGAGTGGACAGTACCCCATAGTGTGCCCGGAAAAAGCCGAGAATACCGCCCCAAAAAGCTAAACAGACCCGCCACTCACCCTTAGAACGGAACGAGCTTGCGCAGACCCTTCTTTTTCTTCTTCTTGCTCGATGAGATCTCGCTGTCGTCGGCCTGATCCTTCGTACTCTGACTGCTCGAAACCGCTCCTGCCTGATTTCCCTGAGCTTTGTTCTCGAGTTCGTTCACCTGCTGGGGCGGCGGCAGGGCGTTGTTGTCTTGCGGAGCTACATTGGGTTTGAGCTCGTTTGCATCCTGGGAAACATTGGGAACGAGTTCGCCTGCCGCAGGTGCTGGTCCAGCGGACTGGCCTGATGCTGCAGCAGGAGGATTCGCCGTTTCTGGCGCGTTGCCAGGAGAGGCCCCGGTTGGAACCGCGTTTCCCGCAGGTGGCGTATCCGATCGGGGAGCGCTTTCTCCCACCGGAGGCGCACCGGTACCTACCGTCTCGACCGAAACCTGGCCCGTGCCTGCAGGTGCCGGAGTCCCGATCATGGCCTGTGTGGCCTGCTGCACCACCTCAGATGCGCTCACGGGCGTTGGGTCGACCAACGTGGGATCGCCGATCTTGGTGGCCTGCGCCACGTCGGGATGCTTGTTGAAGTTGCCCACCAGGCGGCCGAACATCCCGGTCTCATGCCGGCTCTCTTCTTCCTTCTTGTTCAGGGCGACCGCCGCCTTGGTCGGCTTCGGCACCGGCTGGTGCAGAGCCTCCAGCCGCAGCTTGGCAGACTCCGCCCGGTCCATCAGCGGATAGCGAGTGATGATGCGCGAATAGGCCTCGGTCGCCTTGCTGGTGAACTCGGCGATCAGCCGCGCCTTCGCCGTCTCGTTCATCTTGCGGCTGCGCAACATCGTAACCTCGCCCTCGTAAGACTGGCCGAGCAGATACAGTCCTTCGTCAATCTGGCTGTACAGCGGATACTTGTCGATGAGGGAACGCAAGCGCGCGATCGCGGCCGGATAGGACTGGCGCATAAAGTAAAAGCGCCCGATGTTGAATTCGCGTTGCCCCAGCACTTCCTGAACTTCCAGGAGACGTTGCTTGGCCTCCGGAACCAGCTTGCTGTCGGGATACTGCATGATCATCTGCCGGTACTCATCTTCCGCACGCATGGCATGGGTGTAATCGCGGTCCGGCTTTTCCATCTGCTGATAATGGATGTTTGCGATCTTGAACTGGGCCTCGGCGGCCTCCGGCATGTTGGGGAAGAAGGTTTCGAAATCCTTATATTCCGCCTCCGCCTGGGAGAGAGCAGCAGTTCCGCCTTCGTCGTACCAGGAGTCGGCAATCGCCAGTTTGGCGCGCGCAATGAATTCGGAGTCCGGATAGGTGTTGATCAGCGTCTGCAGCGTCATGCGGGCAACGTCGAAGCGGTTGTGCTTGAGCGCGTCCATGGCACGGTCGAACAGTACCTTGTCCGGCTGCTTTGAGCCTACGTTGGCAAGCGGGTTCTGAACCTTCTTGTTCGTGCATGCGGAAGTCAGGGCCAGCAGCAACCCCAACAGCGCAATCAACGGAATACGACGTGACATAGGGACCTCAGCACGAGCAGCAAGCCACAAAGCTCGTAATCGCGGAAATTTCTCGAACGTCCGTCTCGCCCGTATCTTCGATCGGCGAAACGTGTACACGGGCTAGACTTTCAGGAGATTAGCCTCGGTGGCAGCCTTCAGCAACATTTGCGCATTTACCTTTGGATCACCGTGGCCGAACACGGCGTTGCCTGCCACCAGAATTTCAGCCCCGGCACGGACAACATCTCCCACCGTGTCAAGCGCCACTCCGCCATCCACCTCGATGCGGAAATTCAGGTTACGCACTGACCGTATCTCTCTCAGCTGACGCATCTTGTGGAGCGAGCCGGGAATGAACTTCTGGCCGCCGAAACCGGGATTCACCGACATAACCAGAACGTAGTCGACGATGTCGAGCACTTCCTCAAGCGAGTCCACTGGCGTGGCCGGGTTCAGCACCACGCCCACCTGCGCTCCATGCTCCCGAATGTGATGCAGCGTTCGGTTGAGGTGGCGGCACGCCTCCTGGTGTACGGACACCCAGTCTGCCCCAGCCTCGATAAAAGTGGGAATGAAATCATCCGGATTCTCGATCATGAGGTGGCAGTCGAGCGGTAGTTCGGTCGCCTTACGCAGGGACTTTACCACCGGCGGCCCGATCGTCAGATTCGGCACAAAATGCCCGTCCATGATGTCGACGTGGATGACGGTGGCGCCGCCTTCGGTGGCACTGCGGACCTGGTCCGCCAGGTGGGCGAAATCAGCCGACAGAATCGAAGGTGCAAGTTCGATCAAACCTGGGCTCTCACGAGAGGAACGCTTGCCGCGATTTTACCACGCAGGCGGAGGGCCTATCGTTCTGAACCTTCGCCCTTCCTTGAAATTTTCCGGCAGGCCCGTTCGATTTCCCCAGATTAGTTCAGTTTGGATTCCTACCATCCTCCTATCGGTGTCATCCTGAGCGTAGCCGTTCGTCAGGCGCAGCGAAAGCCTGCCCTGAGCGAACCGAGCGTAAGCGAGCGGAGTCGAACGGGGATCTCGCGCGCATCTCCACTGCCATTCGCACTCCAATTTGCAACATGACCGTTTACCGGCGTGCTGAGGCTGACTCGCCCCATGCTACTCTCGTGAACTCTCGCATGTACGTCAACCCGCAACTCGTTCCGGTGGCATTCAGCCTGGCGGCTGTACTGACCTGGGGAACCAGCGATTTCATCGGCGGATATGCCTCCAAGGATTCCGATCCCTTCCTGGTAACCGCCTTGGCCCACGCCAGCGGGTTCAGCCTCATGTCGATCTGGGCGCTCGCAGAACATGCGCCTTTCCCGGCAGGGGAGAGCGAACTATGGGCACTGTTGGCGGGAGCGCTGGGCGGTGTGGGCTTGGCAATTCTCTATCGCACCTTGGCAGGGGGGACCATGGGGCTTACTGCCCCCGTTGCGGCGGTTTTGGGTGCCGCGATTCCCACCATTTTCTCCATGCGCACCCAAGGCATGCCAGGCGTTGCTCCGATCTGTGGGTTCCTCCTGGCGGGCGCCGGCATCTGGTTAATTTCACGACCCGAGGGCGGATTCGGACGGCCGAAAGGGATCGCCATGGCTGCGTTGGCGGGCGTAGGATTTGCCGGGTTCTTCATTTGCATTAACCGCACCGGCAACAGTTCGGCGTTATGGTCTGCGGCCATCTCGCGCTTCGCCTCTCTGGTGCTGGTGCTCCTGATGGTGTTGGCGCGGCGGACTCCGATACAGCTTGGTAATAGGGGGATTGTGCTGGGTCTGATGGCGGGCTGGCTCGACAGCACCGGCACCATGCTATTCATCCGCGCTGACCAGACTGGCCGCCTCGACTCCGCGGTCGTAATCAGTTCCCTGTACCCGGCCATTACCGTTCTGCTGGCACGTTTCATCCTGCGCGAACACTTCACCCGATGGAAAGCCATCGGCATGGTGGCGGCCATTCTCGCTGTGCCCATGATCGCAGCGCAGTAGCTCTAATAGGACTCTCGTCATCTGAAGGCTGGGAACTCTTGCTGATTTGTATCAGGGCACGCCTTCAGGCGTGCATCATCTAGTCATTTATCCATGCGCCTTCAGGCGCCGGCTGAACTCGTCCTTCCAGGGGCCTGCTAAAGACTGAAGATGTTTCAAACTCACCTCTGCTAAGATCGCGCTCGTGCCCTTGCTCGAAATTCGCAATCTGACAAAAACTTTCCCGCTGGGCGAGTCTATCTTCGGCGGCGCCTCGAAGGGCGAAGTGCGCGCAGTGGACGGGGTTTCGTTTGACATCGAGCAGGGCGACACGCTCGGGCTGGTCGGCGAATCGGGCTCGGGCAAGAGCACTCTGGGTCGCCTTGTCCTCCGTTTGATCGAACCCACCTCGGGCAGCATTCGATTCGACGGCAAGGATCTGCTTTCTGCTTCCAACCGCGAAATGAGGCGCATGCGCCGCGAGATGCAGATCATTTTTCAGGACCCCTTCGGATCGCTCGATCCTCGCTTTCGTGTCGAAGACGTAATCGCCGAACCGCTGATCATTCACGATCGTTTGAGCCGCGAGGCGCGGCGCGCCCGGACGGCGGAATTACTGCGAGCCGTCGGCCTGGATGAGTCCGCCCTGCGGCGCTTCCCCCACGAATTCAGCGGCGGCCAGAGACAGCGCATTGGGATCGCCCGCGCCCTCGCTCTGCGCCCGAAGTTTCTCGTCGCCGACGAACCGGTTTCGGCGCTCGATGTCAGCGTCGGCGCACAGATTGTGAATCTGCTGGCGGAGCTGCAGCGCGAGTTTGGGCTGACTTACCTTTTCATCTCGCACTCGATGCCAGTAGTGCGATACCTGTCCACCCGCATCGCGGTGATGTACCGAGGCAAGATCGTCGAGATCGGGCCAACCCAGAAGATCACGGAGAGACCGGCCCATCCTTACACCCGCGGCCTGCTGGAAGCAACGCCGGAGATCGTGGCGTAGGCCTCACCTAGACGGGGACGCGGCTCGTCGAGACCGGCCCTTGCCCGCTCCCCGTCCGGAGGCTACAATTTCGCCCCTGGATTTTAAGGAGGTCCGCATGAACGCTGTCCTGCAAACACCGCCTCCCCCGCCGGCACCGGCTCCCGAGCCTGCCGGGCTTTCGGAAGGCGCGCGTCTGATTGACACCTTTATCGCTCCCACCAAGACCTTCACTGACCTCCGCCGCAACGCAAGCTGGTGGGCGCCTTTCGCCCTGATGGCGATTGTCTCCGTGCTCTTCGTCTAGATCGTAGACCGGAATATCGGCTTCCAGAAAGTGACGGAGAACAACATTCAGATGTCGCCGAAGGCTGCCGAGCGGATGGAACGCATGCCCGCGGACCAGCGCGCCAAGGTGATGGACCAGCAGGAGAAGGTCACCCGGTACCTCTCCTACGGTTTCTTCCTGTTCATCCTGATCTGGAATGTGATCATTGCCGCCATCCTGCTCGCGACCTTCAAATTCGGCGCCAGCGCCGACGTGAGTTTCAAGACCTCCCTCGCGATTATCATGTACGCGAGCCTGCCGTCGGTTCTGAAATCGCTGCTGGGCATCATCTCTGTCGCCGCGGGCGCAAGCGCCGATTCGTTCACCTTCCAGAACCCGGTCGCCACCAACCCAGGATATTTCCTGAGCGTGGCGGATAACCCCTTCCTTTATCGACTTGCCTCTTCCTTGGACATCATCATGATCTGGATCCTCGCTCTCACTGCTATCGGCTTCTCCTCGGTGAGCAAGGTCAAACGGTCTACCGCCATGATGATCGTCTTCGGGTGGTACGTCGTGTTCGTGCTGATAAGCGCCGGTGCCGGCGCGCTGTTTTCCTGAGACGTGCAAACGTGAAAGAGGTATCTGCGAGCCAAAGCTCCACGGTCCCCGTTTAGGAATGCTGCGTGCGTCCCGCACTAGCGAATCGGCCGCTGCAGGTCTATGCTGATGACGCACAGGGAGGCACTTCTATGAAACGTATCTGCGGATTCCTGTTCGCAGTTTCCATTCTTACCGTGTCGATGTGGGCTCAGCAAACCAAGAATCCGGTCACTACGGTGGTGAAGGAAATCCTGCCACGCCAGCAGAAGAACCTTGTGGCGGCGGTGGAAGAAATGCCCGCCGACAAATTCTCCTTCAAGCCCACGCCCGCGCAAATGACCTTTGCCCACCTGGTGGGGCACATTGCCGAGTCCAACTACTACCTGTGCGCCAAGATCAGCGATACGGCCGCACCCAAGAACTCCGATCTACAAGAGACGGACACCAAGGAGAAGCTGGTGGCGGGATTGAAGGCGTCATTCGAGTTCTGTGACTCGGCGCTCAGTAAAGTGGACGACTCGACGCTCGGCGACACCATTCAGGCTTACGGCGGGCACGATGCGCCGCGCGCCTGGGCGTACATCGCGCTCACCAACGACTGGGCTGATCACTACAGTGCGGCCGCGACTTATCTGCGGTTGAATGGCCTGCTGCCGCCGACGGCAAAGAAGTAGCTTGTTGTTTCTAGTCTGTCATCCTGAGCGGAGCAAACCGGTTCGCTCACGGACCGGTTTGCAGAGTCGAAGGACCCCGCGCCCGCCGAAATCCAGCAATGGCCCTGAAAGGCGTTTTCTTTACATATGCGGGCACACGCAGCGGCTGCAGCCGCTCGCACTGGGAGCTCTAGGGCGCGCTCAACAGACGGGAGGGCACGGCTTCAAGCCGTGCCGATCGAATCGCTCTAATCCCGCGGCTTTAGCCGCTGCGTAGACATGAGAATTCGGACTGGGGGATTGCGAGCCGGAAACCCCTACTCGATCTGCACCAGACCGCCGACCGGCGTGGCCACCGGCTGTTGCGGGGCGCGCCAGGCGTCAAGGATAGAAACCTGGTGCACGCACGATACGGTGCAATGGGGCGCGCAGCCCTTCTCCGTCACATACTCCCGGCGGATGTCGGCCACGCTGTACTTCTCCAGCGGAACACCGGGATACCCTCGCTGCTGCGAACAGTAGTGCACCAGCCCGTCTTCGCAGATATACAGGTAGCGGGCGCCCGCGCGGCAACGCCACTGGTTCGGGCGTCCCTGCGCGATATTGTCCTGGAAAGAATTGATGCGCGTGAAGCTGCGCTTCTCCATCGACTTCATCTCGTGGTAAATGCGCCGCTCTTCCTCTCCTAGCGGCTGCAGCTGCCCTTCGCCGTCGTGAATGATGCCGATCGTCGAACTGAAGCCTAGTCCCAGCGCGCGCTTGCCGATGGTCAGAGCATCCTGCGGATTGCGCACGCCCCCGCCCACCACCGAATTGATATTGACGTGAAAGTCAGCGTGCTCGGCCAGCAACTCCAGCTTCTTGTCGAGAACCTTCAGGCTCTTCTTTGAAACCTCGTCCGGCGTGACGTTATCAATCGAAATCTGCAGCCACTCGAGTCCAGCCCGGTTTAGCTTCTGGATGCGGTCCGCCGTGAGCAGGTATCCGTTCGTGATCAGGCCCGCCACCATGCCGGTGTTTTCGAATGCGCGCGATGATGCCGTCGAGCTCAGGATGCAGCAGAGGCTCGCCGCCGCTGATGGTGATGACCGACGTTCCCAGCTCCGCGAGCTTGTCGATCCGCTGGAACATCGCTTCGGTCGGCACCGGCTTCGAGAAGTCGTCGTACTCGTTGCAGTATTCGCAGGCCAGGTTGCAGCGCCGGATGGGAATAATGTGCGCCAGCAGCGGGTGCTCCGTTGACACAACGGCCCGCAACATCTCGCGGACTCCGCGGATGTTCCTGTGAATCCCTTTCAGGCGGCGACGCCAGACTGTACGGCTGGATGGCATGATTCGAGTTCGTTTATTAGAGCACAACGGAACGCCAAGTGCACCATTTTGCACAGTCTCTTGCGGGATTCGGGGGCCGAATGGGGAGAGGTAGGGGTCGTAGGAAAGCGGGCCGGTCTGACTCTTATTCGATCAGCTTCTGCCAGGAATCGTCCGGCGGCCACAACTCGTGTCCAGCCTCGCGCAAGGCTGCCAGAGTCACTCCGGCATAGCTTTCTTGCACCAGAACATAGTCCGTATCGTAAGTGGATATCGCAAAGATGGGAACACCCTGCGCCGCGAGCGGATCGATGAACGATGCCAGCACTCCCGTCTGCTCAAAAGGAAACGGCCCTTCCAGCTTGAAGCACATCCAGCCGCGTTCGGCTTTCACATTCCCTGCCGGAGCGAATGGAACATTGTCACTTGGGCATACGATCGACAACTCATCTTCTGAGCGAGTAATTGAAACAAACGATCCCGATGTCACCCAGTCCGGCACGAGCGTGTCCCCTGGAAATTGGCAGACTGCAAATAGTCCGGGCAGCCTGCGAAATTTCAGTTTGTGCTGGGGGCGTCTGCCAGGCGAATCGTCTTCGTCGCGGATCACAGGCATCGCAATATCTTAAATGGGAGTACTCTTCGGAGAGAACCACGCCCCCGCGCCTCTGCCTGTTACGGCACCGCCGCCAGCGCCTCTGATTTTTTCTCCGCCGCTGCCGCCACCTTGGTCAGAACATTATTCAAGTCTTCGCGCGAATGATATTTTCCTCGCAGAATCACCGCAGCGATCTTGCGCGTGTTGCGAATATCCTCCAGAGGGTTAGCGTCGAGCAGCACCATGTCGGCCGCTCTGCCTATGTCGATCACTCCGTACTGATCGGTTTTGGCCATAAAGAGCGCCGGATAAAAGGTCGCCGATTGCAATGCTTCGGCATTCGTGAATCCCGCTCTCACTAGCAGCTCCAGCTCGTCATGCAAACTGAAGCCTGGATACACATACGGATCGGGACCGTCGGTTCCCGCAAGGAACGGCACTCCCGCGCGGTGCATGGCGTGTGCCAGCTCGATGTAACGGCTCGAAATCATCTTCACTGTGGCGAGTCTATTCGGAGTCGTGTCCTTCTGCAGCAACGCCGGGTCCCACTGCTCTCGCGCAAACTGCGGCACGTATTTCAGCCGGGAATCATTGACTAGGGCGGGATCGTCGATCTTCGCGCTGGCCTGCCACCACACCAGCGTTGGTGTCTGATAAGTGTTGTTATTCGCCAGCTCGGTAAACAGGCGCCTCGCTTTCTCGGGATCGTATGTCTGAAACGCCTGTGTGGTCAGGGCCGAGTAAGTGGTGAAGTCTTTCTTCGCCAGCGCATCCAGCCTGCCCTGACGAATCTCCCCTTCGCGGCTGGAACAGGCCAGCATGACGCCGCTCAGATGCTCGATGCTCCGCTGACCGGCGGCTGAGGCTTCCGCCACGCTCACCGACTCAGGCACGTGCCCGACCAGCCGAATACGTTGGCGCACAGCTTCGTCTGCGACCGCCATATAAGCGTCGTGCGGCACACTGGAAAGCACTTTGATGAAGTCGACGCGTGGCTTGAGATCGTCGACCGCCTTGCGCCCCTCTGGAGGCGTATTCACAGCGATGATCGTCGGATCAGGCTTCTCACCTTCTTTTCGACCATCGAGGAAAGGGCCAACGATGACCATTCGAGGACCGAGCAACTGGCCGGCGTCGATCCGCTTCCGACGCTCTTCCAGCAGCTTCAGGTCGCCGCCCATGTCGCGCACTCCGGTGACTCCATTGGCGACATAAAGCGGGTAAATAATGTTTTCATCCCAAGGCGCGCCCGCACCACCCGCGCTGTGCACGTGCATGTCCCACAGGCCAGGGATCAAGTACTTTCCCGTGGCGTTTATCACATGCACCTTGCGGTCTTCCTGGATCAAGCCCACCTTCGCGATCGCCGCAATATGCCCGTCCTTGATCACGACGGTGAGCTTTCGCTCCATATGCCCGGTGCGGGTGTCGACGACGTTCACATTGGTCAGGATGAGCCGTTCGGGCTGGTGCTGGCACCAGCCATTGAGGGCAACGAGTACAACTAAGGGAAAAGCGGCTACTGATGCCCTCATGCTGGCTCCCAAGGCCAAAGAAGGAAGGAAGCTTACGAACGAAAAGCGAGCGAGTCAAACGAATTCAGGAAGTGCAGTTTTCGCTCGGCGGGCAGGAATGCCGCCTCGAAAGAATTGCGTGCCAGCTCGCGCAAGTGCTCGTCGGTAAAGCCCATCGCGTCCTGAACCAGCTGGTACTCGCGCGAAAGAGATGTACGAAACATGGCGGGATCGTCAGTGTTGAGCGTGATCATCATGCCGTGATCGAAATAATTCTTCACCGGATGATCGGCGATACCCGAGCAGCATCCAGTCTTCAGATTGCTGGTAACGCATATCTCGACCGGCACCTGCCGCTGCGAGAGTTCCTCGACCAGCTCGGGATCCTGCCAGGCCGTGAGCCCGTGCCCGATGCGTTCCGCCTTCAAATTCAAGGCCCCCCAAATCGACTCCGGTCCGGCGCTCTCGCCCGCGTGAGCCGTCAGCCGCAGTCCCTTATCCGCCGCGTAGGCGTAGACCTCGCGAAAAAGTTCCGGGGCACCCTTGCGCTCGTCTCCCCCGATCCCGAATCCGACCACGTTGCGGTCACGGTAGCGCACGGCCAGATCGGCGACGGCCTGAGCCTTCTCCGCGCCAAACTGGCGGACGGCGTCGAAGATCCATAGCAGCGAGATGCCGAAATCGCGTTCCCCGCGCGCCCGGCCGCGTTCCAGCCCTTCGAAGATGGCGTCGAAATCCTGCTTGCGCCAGAGGCACACGCCAACCGAAACGTAAACTTCGGCGTGCAGTACCGTTTCTGACTTTAGCCGTTCCATCAGGCGGTAGGTGATCAGCTCATAATCTTCCGCCGTTTTCAGCAGCTCCGTCACGTCCTTGAATGCCATCAGAAAGCCGGTGAAATCTTCGTAGTGATAGAGCTGTTCGACTTCGGCAAGCGTGGAACTCGGATTCCCGTGGCGCTTTTTCAGTTCCAGCAGGGTACCGGGTTCGATCGCACCTTCCAGATGCAGGTGCAGTTCAGCTTTCGGAAGGGATTGGATGAACGCGCTGGGAAAAAGATTGGCGGGGGAAGTCATGGTGTCGCATTTTTCAGATGTCAGAAAGAAAGCCGCTTTCACAATGAAGCACGCGAGGGCCCATCCCGGCTATCTGCTTCTCGATCGGCGTCATCCTTAGCGCAGCCGTTCTTCTGGCGGAGCGAAGGATCTGGCGTGCATCTTTCCCAAGGTCACGGGTACATCCATCTACCCTCGCTGTCCCCGCGCGAACTCGCTGTGATGGCGGCTGTAGAAGATGTAGATGAGAAGACCGATCGCCAGCCACACCACGAATCGGATCCAGGTGATCACGGTCAAGCCCGTCATCAGACCGCCGCACAGCACAACAGAGATAAGCGGAAACCACGGCACAAAGGGCACGCGAAACGCGCGCTGCCTGCCCGGCTGCTTGCGCCGAAGGAAGATCACGCCCAACGAAACAAGCACGAAGGCAAACAGGGTTCCGATATTCGACAAGTCAGCGGCGTCTCCGATGTCGACCATTCCCGCGGGGATGCCGACCGCGAAGCACGCAATCCACGTCGACCAGTGCGGCGTCTTGAACTTGGGGTGCACCGCCGAGAACAACTTCGGCAGCAGCCCGTCGCGTGACATCGCGTACCAGATGCGTGCCTGCCCGTACTGGAATACCAAGAGCGACGAAATCATGCCCGTGAGCGCGCCCACCACGATGATCGACCGGAAGAGCGGCCGTGCACCGAGCTGCTGTAGCGCGTAAGCGACCGGCGCCTCAGCTGCCGCACCCGAGACAAACGTTGTGTACTTCATCATGCCCAGCAGCACCACGGCGACGCCGATGTATAAGATCGTGCAGATCACCAGCGACGTGATAATGCCAAAGGGTAAATCGCGCTGCGGATTCTGGCACTCCTCAGCCGCAGTCGAAACCGAATCGAAACCAATGTATGTGAAGAATACGATAGCTCCGCCGGTCACGATGCCCGCGAAACCGGAAGGCGCAAACGGCTTCCAGTTGGTTGGATTAACCAGCATGCCGCCCACGACCAGAAATGTAAGAATGGCGCCGATCTTGATCGTCACCATGATGTTGTTGGCTTCGGCCGACTCACGCACGCCTCGCACCAACAGCAACGTCAGAATGAAGACAATCAAGAATCCCGGAAGATTGAAGTACGCGCCGGTCCAGTGACCCGAAGCAAACACCGGACTCGCCCATTTCTCAGGCAAGATAATTCCAAACGCCGCCAGCTGTGCCTTGGAGTAGCCGCTGAAGCCCACCGCCACCGCTACGTTGCTGACCACATATTCCAGAATCAGGTCCCAGCCGATGATCCAGGCAAAAATTTCCCCGAGCGTCGCGTAGGAGTAGGTGTATGCGCTGCCGGCGATCGGAATCATCGAGGCCAGCTCGGCATAGCAAAGACCGGCAAAGCTGCAGGCTACCGCGACCAAGAGGAACGAGATCGCAATCGAAGGGCCCGCCGCGGGACGGCCATGCATCAGCGCACCCGCCGTGCTGCCTGTACGAAGAAAATTCGCGATCAGGTCGAGCACCTGCGCGTGCAGCAGCGACGGCGCTTCGAAGTGCTCACCCGCAGCCGCTGTGCCCGTGAGTACGAAAATTCCCGAACCAATGATCGCGCCGATTCCCAGTGCGGTGAGCGTCCAGGGACCCAGCGTCTTCTTGAGCCGGTGCCCCGGGTCCTCAGAGTCCGAAATCAGCTTGTCGATGGATTTGCAGCATAAGAGCTGGTTGCTTGCCAGTGGCGGCTCAGCTTGCTTGGCGGGTTCAGTGGTGGACGGTAGTGCCAATCGGGCCTTCCTGGATTAAGCATTTAGCAGCTGGCACCAGGCATTTAGCCGTTGAGACTCGTCGTGGATCGAAAGAAAACCACACAGGTACGACCGACTAGATGCCAAGTGCTCAGTGCCAAGTGCTGTATTTACCGCTTCGCCTGGCCACGGACCATCTTCTTCATCTTGCGCTTCTTCGATCCGCGCGCGTAATCGCGCTTGGCTAACGGTTTGGCGGCCTTGCGCTTCTTGCGCGCATCCCGCTTGGATTTCTTGCGCTCTTCCTTGCTCAGCTTACTGGTATCTGCCATGAGTAATTAAGTAGTCCTCGTTTCTAGAATGTCTTTGCTATCCGGCCGCGATCGCAACTGGCTTTGCCGCCCGCCACTAGCCTCGAGCCGTCGCCTTAAGCCTTCTCCAGCTGGGCATACTTCTCTACCAGCTTCTTCAGACCGAAGCGAGGGAATTGTACCGTAATCTTGGCATCTTCACCCTCTCCTTCGCGCTGGTAGACCAAACCCTCTCCATATTTGGGATGTCGCACCTTCTGCCCCGGACGGAAGCCGCGTCGGCCCGCAGGCTCCTCGACGGGCAGCTTTGGCAGCTTGAATTTCTTCCCTCGCGACGCGAAAAACTCGGCTATGTTGTCGATCGAATTGTATTTACTGCCCACAGGGCCTGTCGCTCGTGGCTTTCCCGCGGCCGGCGGTCTCGCAGCCGCGCTCTGATCCTCGTCCTCGTAGGCGTAGTGGGTATCGCCAACGTGTGTGTCATCCGCAGCGCTTCGGGCCGCTTGACGCGGAGCAACACCACGGCCCGCCGTGCCCGTCCACGCCGCGGCCTGCCTTCGCCGGGGCGCCCCGATCTCCTCCAGCAACTCCGCCGGTACCTCCTCCAGGAACCGTGACGGCACGCTCGCCTCCGGCAAATCGGTACCGTAGCGGCGGCGGTAAACGGCGCGGGTCAGGACCAGCGAATCCATTGCCCGCGTCATGCCCACGTAGCACAAGCGCCGTTCTTCCTCAATGTCGTCCGGCTGGAGGAACGTTCGCGAATGCGGGAACAGCCCCTCTTCCAGCCCGCATAGAAATACCAGCGGAAACTCCAGGCCTTTGGCGGCATGCAGGGTCATCAGCGTGATCTGCGCCCGCTCATCGTACTGATCGGCGTCACTGACCAACGCCGCGTGGTCCAGAAACTGGTCGAGCGTCTCCCCGCGATCCTTCGAGTCCATGGCGGCATTGACCAGTTCGCGCAGGTTCTCGATCCGCGAATAAGCTTCGGGCGTATCCTCCGCTTCGAGCAGCTTGATATAGCAGGTGCGATCAATCAGGAACTTCAGGATTTCGGCCGTGCTGACGGTGGGTGCGGGAAAAGTAGGGTCTGCTACAGAATCCTTCATATCGAATTCGCCTGCCGTCGTCTCCGGTGTCTCCGCGAACTCAACGGGTGCCTCTTCGTCGGGCGGCCCAAAGTCGAACGACATAGGATCGAACTCGGTATCGTCGTCTTTATCTGAATTTTGCCGAGCTTCGCTCGGCTGGACAGACGAGGGCGTCTGTCCCCACGTGGCCTCTGCAGATTTCAGCGCCTCCGCCGATTGAACTACTTCTGTCTCGTCATCTTCCCCCGCCGTCTCTTCGAGCCGCTCGACATACGTCCCGGCCAGCATGGCGCGCGCATCGTCAATAATGTCTTTGAAGCTCTTCAACGCTCCCAGCGCCCGCACCGGCAGAAGCTTGCGCCTCAAGACTTCGCCGATCGCTCCCCACAGCGACATCCCGGTCTCAAGCGCCACATTCTCGATAGTCTCGACCGATGTCTTGCCAATGCCCCGCGTCGGCGTGTTGATCACGCGCAAGCAGAGAAATCGTGTCGTCAGGGTTATGGATCACCTTCAGGTACGAGATCATGTCCTTGATCTCGGCGCGCTCGTAGAACGAGAACCCGCCCACCACGTGATACTTCAACTGGTAGCGGCGCATGGCCTCTTCAAACAGGCGGGACTGCGAATTCGTGCGGTAGAGCACCGCCGCGCGCGAATTCTCGCCCTGATCGACGACTTCGCGCAGGTAGCGCCCAATGTAGTCCGCCGCAAACAGCGCTTCATTCTCGCCGTCCGGCGCCTCGTAGTAGCCCACCTTCGTCCCGCCCTGCCGCGAGGTCCATAGGTTCTTCCCCTTGCGTCGGACATTGTTCGCCACCACCGCCGACGCCGCCTGCAGAATGTTCTGCGTGGAACGATAGTTCTGTTCGAGGCGGACGATCTTCGCCTCGGGAAAATCCTTCTCGAACTCCAGAATGTTGCGGATATCCGCCCCGCGCCACGAATAGATCGACTGGTCCTCATCGCCGACGGCGCACACGTTGTGCCGCGCCCCCGCCAGCAGCCGCATCAGCTCGTATTGTGGCCGGTTCGTGTCCTGGTACTCGTCGATCAGGATGTACTGGAAGCGCCGGTTGTAGTAATCGCGCACCTCGCCCACCGCCTTCAACAGGCGCACGGTTTCGAGCAGCAGGTCGTCGAAGTCGAGGGCATTCGCCTTGCGCAGTTCCTTGCGATATTCTTCGTAGATGTGCGCCACGCGCTCCGTCTGCGGGTCAGCAGATTGCAGGTAGATTTCCTGTGGATCGAGCATGTGGTTCTTCGCCCACGAAATTCGCGAGAGCACCGTGCGCGGCGTGAGCTGCTTGTCGTCGACACCCATCCGCTTCATCGCCGACTTCACCAGGCTCTGCTGGTCGCTCTCGTCGTAGATCACGAAGCTCTTGGTCAGGCCGATCGGCGGCGCGCCCGGCGTGGCCGACGGAATTTGCAGCTTTTCAATATCCCGCCGCAGTACGCGCACACAAAAAGAATGGAAGGTCGAGATCACCGGCTTGGCAATCGACAGCCCGCCCACCAGCTTTTCGACGCGCTCACCCATCTCCGCCGCCGCCTTGTTGGTGAAGGTCATGGCCAGGATGGACTCGGGCATCACGCCCATGGTCTCGATCAGGTAGGCGATGCGGTACGTGATGACGCGCGTCTTGCCGCTGCCCGCGCCGGCAAGGATCAGCACCGGGCCATTGGTCGTCTCGACGGCCTCACGCTGCTGCGGGTTGAGTTGAGAGAGGAAAGACAAGGTGTTTACAACTTTAGTTTACGTGGCTGCGAATTGGAAATCTCGACGGCCTCTGTGCCCTCTGCGGTTGGGCCTTTTGGGCTGGCTAGGCGCTGCGCTCGGCGGTCCTACCCGCCTTGCACTCCGCGCACGGACACACTTCCCGCAAGAACTTCCACGAGTAAATCCCCAGGTCGTGGCTGTCATTCCACGCGAACCGGATCGCGTATTTCCCGATCGGCTCGGCCGAAACCGGCTTGGCTGAAGGCTTGAACATCGGCAGGGCCCCCGGTGCCAGCTTGGGAGGATCACCCGGCCTCCGCTTCGTCTTGTCCCGCTCCTCGTTGCACATGGCGCAGGGACAGGCATCACGCAAGAAGGCGAAGGTGTAGGCCGACCGGTGCCCGTCTTTCCACTCGATTTCTACCCCCGTGCCGGTGGTCAGGTTCACTTTTACCGACTTGGGATCTGTGGACGTCACTTTTCGCAGTATCGCATAGTCACACCGATGCACAGGCAGACTACGGGAGGGGTGGCGACACGTATCAGGGCATCGCTTCAGCGATGCCGCTTGTTCCGCGAATCAATGCCCCCTTTAGGGGGCTGGCCTCGACCTCCTGCATCTGCCATGGCTTCACTAAAGATAGGCTGTGCAAAATCTTCCGCAAATTTCCCTTGACAAGAAGAACGAGGTTAGATAAGTTAACATCGTTAACTAAACAGTGTTAATCAATTGTACAGTGTTATTGTTATGGGCGTAAAGGAACGGCGGCTACGAGAGAAATCCGAAGTCCGGGACAAAATCCTGGACGCTGCCCGTGAGCTCTTCACTACGGAGGGCTACGACGGCGTCTCCATGCGCAAGGTGGCGGAGAAGATCGAATACTCGCCGACTGCCATCTACCTGCATTTTGCCGACAAAGAAGAGCTCTTCCACGAGCTTTGCCAGGAGGACTTCGGCAGGCTGGCCGAGGTTTTTCAAAGTTCTGCCATGCCGACCGACCCGGTCGAGCGTCTACGGTTCATTGGCAAGACCTACATCGACTTCGGCATCCACTACCCCAATCACTACAAGCTCATGTTCATGACGGCTCACCCGGTCGGAGAACTCAGCGAAGAGGACCATGAGATCAAGGGCAACCCCGAAGTCGACGCCTACGCCTTCCTGAAAATTACAGTTGAGCAGGCGATCGCCGCCGGAGTCTTCCGTGAGGAACTCACGAGCGCTGACTTGATTTCGCAAACTCTATGGGCCGGAGTTCATGGCGTCATTTCCCTGCATATCGCCAAGGGCTGCGATGGCTGGGTCGAGTGGCACCCGATGCACGAACGCGTCAACCTCATGCTCGATGCGGTCCTGCGCGGCATGTTGAAGGAGGCCTTGTAATGCCACCTCTCGCGCGGCGCAATCTTTTCCATGACAAAGTACGGCTGACCGTCACCTTGACGGGCATCGTCTTCGCTGTCGTCCTGATCGTGGTCGAGCTTGGCCTGTTCGTCGGCTTCACCGAAACTACTTCCAGCCTGGTCGATCACTCTGGCGCCGACCTTTGGGTGACGTCGCAGCATGTCCCCTATGTCGAACTGGGCGTCCCCTTCAGCGAGCGCAAGCTCTACCAGGTGCGCGCCGTCCCTGGAGTTGCGGACGCGCAAAAAGTCATCACTCGCTGGACCGACTGGAAGCGCCACGACGGCCGCCAGGAGTCCGTCCAGATCGTCGGCATCAATCCCGACTCCCAACTGGCGCGCCCATGGAACCTCACCGCAGGCAGCGTCGAGGACCTCAAGCGGCCAGACGCCGTCATCCTCGACGAGATTTACAAGAAGAAGCTCGGCGTCAGCTATGTGGGTGAACTCTTCGAGATTCGCGGCCATCGTGCACGCGTAGTCGGCTTCACGCGCGGCATCCGCAGCTTCACGACTTCGCCCTACGTGTTCACGACCTTCAAGAATGCGCAGGACTTCGCCACCATCGCCGATGACAAGACGATTTTCATCCTGGTGAAGGTCGCGCCCAGCGCCAGCGTCGCCGACGTGCGCCAGCGCATTCTCGACAACGTTAAAGATGTCGAAGTCTTCCGCAACGGCGAATTCAGCCGCATGACCCAAATTTACTGGATGTTCACCACCGGCGCGGGCGTCGCCGTGCTACTGGCGGCGGTGCTCGGGCTGATCGTGGGATTCGTCGTCGTGGCCCAGACCATCTACGCCACCACCATGGATCACATGAAGGAGTTCGGCACCCTCAAGGCCATGGGCGCGCCGAACAGCTATGTCTACAAGGTGATCATGACGCAGGCTGCCATCAGTGCGGTCATCGGCTACGTGCTGGGCATGATCGTGAGCGGCTTTGTGGTCCACGCCAGCCAGGAAGGCGGCGCCGCCATCCTGCTGCCCTGGCAGATGGGTGTGGGAATGTTTTTTCTGACGCTGGTGATGTGCGTGGGCGCGGCCATGGTCTCGATCAGCAAGGTGACGCATCTTGACCCGGCCATCGTCTTCAAGGGCTAAAGAAATTAAGCCCTGACGGGATTTTGTGGGGTACCCAACTCTGTGAGGTGACACGTGCAACCAGCCATTGCCGTTCGCGAAGTAACCAAGACCTACACCGAAGGCGCCACCAGCGCACCAGCTCTGCGCGGCGTCGATATGGACGTCGAGCCCGGCGAGCTGGTCATGCTGGTCGGGCCATCCGGAAGTGGCAAGACCACGCTGCTCTCCATCATGGGTTGCATTCTTTCGCCCAGCGCCGGCAGCGTGCGTATCGCCGGCAAAGAAGTGGGCAACCTCAGCCAGAAACAATTGCCCAGCGTGCGCCTCGAGCACATCGGCTTCGTCTTTCAGGGATTCAACCTGTTCCCAACGCTTTCCGCCGGCGAGAACGTCGAACTCATGCTCGACCTCAAGGGCATTCGCGGCGACAGCGCAAAGAAGCGTGCCGGCGAATTGCTGGAGCAGGTAGGTCTGGGAGAGAAGTACGAAAGCTTCCCCGCCGATCTCAGCGGAGGCCAGAAGCAGCGTGTAGCCATCGCCCGCGCCCTGGCTGGTGATCCGCAGATTCTTCTCGCGGACGAGCCCACCGCAGCGCTCGATTCGCAGACCGGCCGCAATGTGATCCAGATGATGAGCGATCTGGCCCATGATCGTGGCCGCGGCGTAGTCGTCGTCACCCATGACACGCGGGTGCTCGAATTCGCCGACCGGACGGTGAGGATCGAGGACGGATTGATCGCGAAAAGCAGCGCGCCCGAAGCAGCGCAACCATCCCAGTCGGAGCAGGCGCCAGAGTCGGAGCTTCTCGCCGATCTGCTGTGCTACCAGGCGCAGCAGGCCATTGGACCGATTTGCGGCAAGACCGAATACAAGAATTAAGGGAAACCTGCGTATCAGTGGAGTCTGTCATGAAGAAAAAGTCCGCTGTCATCGTTGCTGGAATCGCATTCATCTTGTCTGTTTCGCTGACGGTGTACTCGACGCGTACTCACAACGCCGACGCTCAGCGCGTCGCGGCACGCCCGGTGCAAACCGATCCATTGATCGCTGGTCCTGGGCGGGTCGAGCCAGTCTCCGAGGACATCAAGCTCGGTTCCGAGTTAAGCGGCAAGCTGCGGTCGGTGAACGTGGAGGAAGGCGACCAGGTCCGCAAGGGGCAACTTCTGGCCGTCCTCGAGAACGACGACTATCGCGCCGAGGTGCTGTCCGCTGAAGCCGAGGTTCGAACTAAAGAGGCCACACTGCGCAAAGTCGTCAACGGCGCACGCTCGCAGGAGCGTTCGGAGGCATGGTCGTCGGTGCGGGCGGCGCAGGCGGTACTCGACAACGCACGCTCGGAGATGGATCGCCGCCAGAAGCTGTATGCCGCGGGCGTAATTTCCCGTGAAGAACTCGATCGCTACACGCGCGAATACGACGTGGCCCAGGCGCAGCACCAGGAGTCTGTCGAGCGGCATTCGCTGGTCGACGACCACGCGCGCGAAGAGGACATCGCCTTCGCCCAGGCCGACCTGCAACTGGCACGGGCGCGGCTGGCCGACGCTCAGGCCAAGTACGAGAAGACTCTGATTAAATCGCCGATTGCCGGGACGATTCTACGCAAACATCATCGCAGCGGTGAGAGTGTTTCGAATTCGTCCACGGTGCCCGATCCGATCCTCACGGTCGGCGACAAGAAGGTTCTGCGCGTCCGCGTCGACGTGGACGAAACTGACGTCAACCGCGTGCACGTCGGCCAGAAGGCTTACGTCACGGCAGACGCGTTCGGCAAACAGAAATTCTGGGGCCACGTCGTGCGTGTGGGCGAACTGCTTGGCCCGAAGAACGTGCGAACGGACGAACCTACCGAGCGCGTGGACGTAAAGATTCTGGAAACGCTGGTCGAACTGGACTCCGGCGCGCAGTTGCCCATGGGCTTGCGGGTTGATGCGTACATTGTGGGCGACCAGAGCGAACTGGCGGAGGCCAGGTAACACGCCGGGAGCCATCAATTGCCGCTTGCGTTGTTAGCCTTTTCAGCGGGATACTAGGGTAAATGATGCATGATCAATCTACAGTAGCCGAAGGTACCGACGCCTTAGAACGTTCTCTGTCTGAGGTGATGTCGGTGAAGTCACAACATGGTGATAGGGCAAAACGGGAAGCTGGCGTTGCGCAGATACTACAGGCATACGAAGCGGCTCCTATCGCCTGTGTATGCACAGCAGAAGCCTGTAACCTATCAGGGTGGGCGCTGCGAAAAGCCATCTCAGTTTAAGGTTAGCCTGCAAACGTTAGTCGAAAGCGGCCAATATAGTGAACCTCGATACGCCGGAATCTGCGGCGAGTGCTGGAATGCAATCGCGGCGCAGTTTACATTCCTTCGAGGTGCATTGGACAAATAGAAAAACCAGGATGCCGGTCTGAACTTTTTCTTTCTTGGCCAAATCACAGCCGGTGGACCGACCGCTAGGGTTTTATACAGTAATGAAACAGCCAAACGAATTTCGTCAGTGGGTCGATCCCTACTTGGCCCATGTTGAAACGTGCTTGGATTGCAGCGAACGTCAGCCATGCCCTGCTGGTTATCGAGTTATGAGCCAGTGTCGCAGTAAAGCCATCGAGCAATTTAGAGATCATGAAATAACGTGTCCCCCTTGCCTCGCTCATCGATTGTGTGATGGCGGAAATCGGCTCTGGACAATTGTGGAGGAGTTCGGAGAGTTCATGTGGAAGATTCCACGAGGGAATCAGCGTTCCACGCCTCCAGTTTCGCTCGTTTAGAGCTCAATTAAGACACTTGGGTAGGCTCCCGTTGGCCAAAATCCCCAAAATCCGGTAAAATCTATGTTTTAGCCTTCAGTTCTAATCACTTCTGGAGAAGTCATGGCACAAGTTTGTGATATCTGCGGCAAGGGGCCGCAATTCGGCAACCACATCAGCCACGCCCACAACGTGAGCAAGCGGCGCTGGAACGTCAACCTGCGCCCGGTTCGCGCCAAGGTGGGAGGCTCGAACAAGCGCATCCGCGTCTGCACGTCCTGCCTGCGCAGCGGCAAAGTGGTTAAAGCCTAGAGCTCGAACCAAAACACAGAGGACACTGAGTACGCGGAGGACTTTCTGTTTTCGCGTCCCACTGATGTCTTAAGATGCCGCCATTCTTCAGGGTTGGTTCCTGATCAACTGTGCAAAGCGGGATTCCCAATGTTCATCAGGATTTTGGTCTTTCAAAATCCTCCGCGTCCTTAGCGTCCTCTGTGTTTTGGTCCAGCTCGCGGTTTTAATTTCCCTCTTACTTCACACCCAGCAGCTCCACGTCGAAGATCAAAGTCGCATTCGGCGGAATGATCCCCGGATACCCCTTCGGCCCGTACGCCAAGTCACCTGGAATCTTCAGCTGCCGCTTGCCGCCGACTTTCATTCCCGCAACGCCTTCATCCCAGCCCTTGATTACGTCACCGTTACCCAGCCGGAAGTTGAAGGGCTTGCCCGCATCCACCGAGCTGTCGAACTTCTTGCCGCTGGTGAGCCAGCCGGTGTAATGGACGGTCACGTTCTTTCCCTTTTCCGCCATCGTGCCGGTTCCCACCGTGATATCCCAGTACTGCAAGCCGTCGGCGGTCTTCACCGGGTCGCCCGTCACCTTGGTCGGCGCAGCGGTGTTCGGCCGTGCTGCGGATTTCGTTTGTGCGAATACGGCTACCACCGCAATGACCACTACCACCACAACCAGCAATACATATTTCGTCATGATATCTCCCTCGTTGAAACCGCTTCATTCTACGCCAGCGCAATCACATCAATCTCGACCGCCACGTCTTTCGGCAAGCGCGCCACTTCCACCGTCGAGCGCGCCGGCGGCGCCGCGCTGAAATACTTCCCGTAAACCTCGTTCATCGCCGCAAAGTCATTCATGTTTTTCAGGAATACGGTCGAGCGCACGACTCTTTCCAGGCTGCTGCCCGCGGCCTGCAGAATTCCGGACACGTTTTTCAGCACGCGATCGGTCTGAAAGGCAATGTCGCCGGAAACCAGCGTGTTGGTCACCGGATCGATCGCCACCTGCCCGGATACAAACACGAATCCACTTGCTTTGATCGCCTGTGAGTACGGCCCGATTGCCTTGGGCCCGTCGTGGGTCGAGATTACTTCGCGCATGAAGCCTCCGAACTAGTTCTCAGTTGCCAGTACCTGGTACCCAGTTTTTCGGTACTCAGCCCTGAGTATGAGGAAACAAAGACCAGAAATCTTAGCAGACCCGCAAGCCGGAAGTTTCGAAAGGAACGCCACCGCAAGAAGAGGCGAACTGAAAGCTGAGAGCAGGGAGCTGAGAGCTCGATCTGGGAACTAGGTACTGGGTACTCGGTACTGGCAACTAAATCTTCTGCAGCCTCTGCACGTCGTGCACGCCGGGAATCTTGCGCACGCCGTTGATGATGTTCTGCAGATGCTTCAGGTCGGCAATGTCGAGAACCACGTCGATGTTGGCCTGGCCGTTGCCGGTGCGGGCTTCGATGTTGCGGATATTGGTGTTGGTATCGCTGATCACAGCCGTGATCTGCTTCAGCATTCCGGCCCGGTCGTCGCAGAATAGCGTCAGTTTCACCGGGTAAGCGGCGGGAGCGGCATCCTTCTCGCGTCCCCACTCGACATCGATGCGCCGGTCGGCTTCATACAGCAAGTTCGTAACGTTCGGACAATTGACAGCGTGGACCGCCACGCCCTTGCCACGGGTCACGTACCCCACGATGGCTTCCCCTTTAATCGGATTACAACATCGTGCGCGGTAGACCAGCAGGTCTCCCTGGCCCTTTACCGAAATGGCGTCGCTGTCGCCGCCGAACACACGCCGCACAACGCTGGCGATGGTGCTGGACTTCGCTTCTTCGCCCTCGGCGATCGGCTCCGTACCGGCCGGCACCAGGCGCCCAAGAATTTGGCGAGCTGAATATTTTCCGTATCCGATGCCGGCCATCAAGTCGTCGGCTTTGCCCAGTCCGTAGTCAGAGGCGATCTTCTGCAGCTCCGCGTCTTTAATTTCCTTCAGCGCGATGCGATACTTCCGAGCTTCCTTCTCGATCAGCTTGCGTCCAATCTCGATCGCCCGCTCGCGCTGGTGCACGTTTAGCCAGTGCTTGATCTTGTTGCGTGATCGTGACGATTTCACGATCGCCAGCCAGTCGCGGCTGGGCTTGTGACCGGGCTGGGTCATGATCTCCACAATGTCGCCACTGTGCAGCTTGTAGCGCAGCGGCACCATGCGTCCGTTCACCTTCGCGCCCACGCAGCTGTGCCCCACTTCGGTATGCACGGAATAGGCAAAGTCAATCGGCGTAGAGTCTCGCGGGAGAACTACTACCTTGCCCTTCGGCGTGAAGGTGTAGACCTCTTCGGGGTAAAGATCGATTTTCAGCGTCGAAAGAAATTCGTTGGGATCGGAGACGTCGCGCTGCCACTCGACCACCTGGCGCAGCCACGCCAGCCTCTGCTCGTCCTGCGCGGAAACCGGGCCGTCTTTGTATTTCCAGTGGGCCGCGATGCCTTCCTCGGCCATCTTGTGCATCTCTTCGGTGCGGATCTGGATTTCGAACGCTTCACCTTCTTCGGTGATCACCGACGTGTGCAGCGACTGGTAGAAGTTGGGCCGCGGCATCGCGATGAAGTCTTTGATACGCCCCGGCACCGGCCGCCAAAGATTGTGAATGATACCCAGCACGGCATAGCAGTCCTGCACCGACTGTGTGATCACGCGCATGGCGTACAGGTCATAGACCTGGTCGACACCGATCCGCTGCCGCTGCAGCTTCTTGTGGACGCTGTAGATGCGCTTGATGCGGCTCTCCACCTTCGCGGTGATGCCCGCTTCCTTCAGCTTGTCCCGCAGGACATGCTCCACACGCCCCAGGAACTGCTCACCCTGCTTGCGCCGTGCCTCCACCGCCTCCTTCACCTGCTGATGCGCGATAGGATCTACGTAGCGAAAGCCCAGGTCCTCCAGCTCGCCGCGAATTTTGCCCATGCCGAGCCGATGCGCGATGGGTGCATAAATGTCGAGCGTCTCGCGGGCGATTTTCTGCTGGCGGTCAGGCTGCAGGTGCTCGAGCGTACGCATGTTGTGCAGCCGGTCGGCCAGCTTGATGAGAACTACCCGGATGTCATCCACCATGGCCAGCATCATCTTCCGGAGGTTCTCGGCCTGCTGTTCTTCGCGCGAAGAGAAATCTATCTTGCTGATCTTCGTCACACCCTCGACGATGTGTGCCACCTGCTCGCCGAACTCCTTGCGAATATCCACGATCGTCACCGAGGTGTCTTCCACCGAGTCGTGCAGCAACCCGGCGCAGATGGCCACGGGGTCCATCTTCATTTCTGCCAACACGCAAGCGACTTCGAGGGGATGCACCAGGTAGGGCTCACCCGAGGCGCGGCTTTGCCCGGCATGGTTCTTCTGGGAAAATTCGTAGGCCTTCTTGATGATCTCCAGATCGTCGTTCGGCCGGTTCGCCCGCAACGTCTTCATCAGGTCACGGAAGCGCGTAACCGTGAGGACATTGGTCGCGATCTGCTGGCGTAGAGTCGCCATGTCGGATTATAGCCTGCTCAAGAAAGGACAGACACTGGGTGGTGGGCCATCGATCTTCGTGATCTTTCAGCGTCCGGTTTTGGGACGCGCAAGAGTGCATGCCCTGTGGGACTCAGCGCAACTGCCTTCACACTTGTTTGATCGCATTCCGGCAAAGAAGACGCTTGTGGTCCCCAAGTGACTCATTCCAGGACGGATGATCAGATCGATATCTCGTTGAGTCGATCGCGAACCCGGTGGCAGAGCATCCAGTTGCACCTACTCTTGCGGAGCGCCGTCATGGCAATCTTCTGCTAGATTACGATGCGTGACTCCTCTGAACTCTTCCCGCATCCTTGTGAGCGGCGCCTCGGGTCCGGTCGGACGGGCGCTTGTACCCTCGCTTCGGGCAAGGGGCTCCCAAGTCGTGCGATTGGTCCGAGGTCCCGCGAAGAGCAAGGAAGAAATTAATTGGGATCCTTACCGGCCGTTGGCGCCGGAATCCGTCTCAGGTTTCGAGGCTGTAATCCATCTCGCCGGAGAAAGCATTGTCGGCCGCTGGACTGCGGCGAAGAAGAAACTCATTCTCGAGAGCAGGGTACAAGGCACACGGAACCTTGCTGAGGCTCTCGCCAAAGCAGACCCACGGCCGCAGGTGCTGATCACATCTTCCGCCATCGGATATTACGGGAGCCAGGGAGATAACCCTCTCACCGAGGAGAGCGCCTCGGGGAACGATTTCCTTTCCGAAGTGTGTCGCCAGTGGGAGGCTGCTGCACAGCCAGCGGCGCAAGCCGGGATCAGGACTGTGCAATTCCGAACCGGTTTGGTGTTGAGTTCCGACGGGGGGGCGTTACAGAAAATGCTGCCACCCTTCCGCTTCGGACTTGGCGGAAATATGGGTAATGGCCGGCAGTGGTGGAGTTGGATCGATGTCAACGACTGGGTCGGTGCTGTCAACCATGTCCTCAAGAACGACCTGCTTCAAGGCCCCGTGAACGCCGTCGCACCGAAACCCGTCACCAACGCCGAATTCACCAAAATCTTGGCATCCGTCCTGAAGCGGCCTGCGATCTTTCCGATGCCCGCCTTTGCTGCACGCCTCGTCTTCGGTCAGATGGCAGACGAGCTTCTGCTCTCCAGCCAGCGCGTCGAGCCAACGAAGCTGGTCGCCAGCGGATATCCCTTTCAATATTCCGATCTGAGAAAAGCGCTGGAAGCGATTCTGACGAAGTAGCCGTCTGACTCGCATCCTCTCGGGCAGCCTGTGACCCCTGTCACAGACCGCGGGTCGTGCTTCTGCGAGCATCAGGAAGACCTTCGCTACGCAATTGGTGACAACCATGAAATTCAAATTCGTCGTTCTTATCCTCGCCCTGAGTGTCCTGTCCTGGGCTCAGACCGCCACCCAATCGAATCCGCCTGCCACCGGCACCTCCAAGGCTGAAACCACGGCGCCAGCTGATCAAAAAGCCGGATGCCCCTGCTGCGAAAAAGGGTCTACTGACGCAAAGGACGGTGCCTCCTGCTGCCATCACCATGCCATATCGGCGGACAACTCCAAGGAAATGGCATCCTGCTGCGGCAGTAAGGATGCCAAAGGCTGTTGCGGGGGCAAAGACGCCAAGGCTTGCATGCGCGCCAGCTCGGACAAAACATCCGCTGGTTGCTGCTCCGGAGCTAAGTGCGCGAATAAAAACGGCAAGGGATCCTGTATGTCAGACAAGAAGGACGCCACGATGGCAATGGCCTGCTGCGGGCAGCATGGTCATTGCCCCATGCACGACGGCACGCACGATCACTCCGACATGAACAAATAAATTCTTAGCGGGAAATCGAACTGGGCCCTGGCAAGTCCGCCAGGGCTCTTTTTCTTCTTGGGAAAATCGGCGATCGCCGCTAAGGCTGGATGGGGATGCGGAAAGGCAATCAGTCAGAACTCGGAGCCGAGTCGTCGTGCGACTGATGCAATTCGTCGAGCAACTTGTTGAGCACCTTTTGCCGCTGCTCGTTGTTGAGCTCGGCCTGCAACTCTTCCAGCGCCAGCGCTACCACATGGTAGTGATGCGCGCCCGCCAGGCGTGGATCGGAGGTAACGTCCAGCCAGACCTTGTGCATGAGTTCGAGGTCCTGGGGACGCATTCGCGGCGTGTGGGGACCAAGCGGATACTCATGGACCGATCCGTTCGGTGCATGCACCTCCAGAACCAGACGCGGCCGCGGCTCGGGCAAGCGCTCCCAGGCGTCCCCCGTGAGCTTGGCCTGCGCATCTGCGGTCAATTTGTTGGAAAGTCCGCATACGATGCGGCTGGAATTCAGCCGCTGCGCAGTCACCACGATGGCCTCAAACACGTCGGTGGCTGGCACCACCAGGAGCGAAACCGGTTTGCCCTCTTTTTCGGCCACCGCAACTACGCTCGTAAACAGGGCCTGCTCGTAGTTATCGAACACTTCGCTGGTCTCCATCACCGTGCTGCCGCTGAACGTATGTTCCCGGTGATAAAGCCTCGCGCTCATCACCACAACGTCCTGATTCACCGTGTTGGTGCGGCGAAGAATCTCTTTGAGGTAATAGAGATTCCGCGGATCGCGTACTGCAACGAGAATATTCCCCGGCCGCACCCCCATCGCCCCGCTGCCCAGCTCCTGGTTCCCGTAAATGCGGAATTGATCCAGCTGCTCGGGCTTTCCGTGGCGCTGTTTGATCACGTGCCTCTCGGAAAAGGTGAATATCGCAAAGAACACGAGGCTGAAGGTGATGCCCGCGATGGTAGCTTCCGACTTCGTGAAAAGGTTCACCAGGGCCGTTATGAACAGGACCGCGGAAATCACCGCCAGTCCGATCGGAATCTCCGTGTTCCCGATGTGCAGGTTTCCCGGCACCTTCCACTCGCGGTTCTCCGGCTCAGTGAAGCGCAGCACCAGCACCGCCAGGGACTTCATGGCAAAGCTCCAGATCACGCCGAAAGCATAGAGTCCGGCCAGCTTGTACACGTCGCCGCCACTCAGAATGATGGTGAGCAGCTGCATGCCGACGATCAGGTTGATGATGCGGAAGCTCGTGCCGAAACGGGTGTGCGGCTTCTGGAACCAGTCGGTAAGAACGCCGTCTTCCGCCACGCGATTGAGCACACCGTTTGCGCCCACGATCGAAGTGTTCTGCGCGCCAGCCAGAATCAGGACGCCCACGAGAACCACGAAGCCATGGAACAGCAGCTTCAGCGTCGTGGGGCCGGCCAGGTAAATGGCGATACCACCGATCAGATTGGCGAAATAGTCGGGCCGGACGTTGTCCGGAATGATCATCACCGCAAAGAACGACACCAGCGACGTGAACACCAGGCTGTAGATGAAGATCACCAGGCCGGTTTTTTCCAGATTCTTCAGCTTGGGATGTTCGATCTCGCGATTGACCTGCGCCAGCGTCTCCTCGCCGCTCATGGCGAGCACGGAATGGCCGAACCCCACGAAAAGAATGATCCACGTGAGATGGCTGATCCACGTACCGTGCAGCCACCCCAGCGATTCCTTGGTTAAGGACACCACCCCGGGATGTAGCGGGTTCGGAGGAAGCTGGATCGGTCCCCTCAGGACCGTGATCGTGCACCAGATAATCAGGATCACTACCATCACCGTGGTGATGACCATGATCTGCAATGCCTTCTGGCTGGACTCATGAATCCCTTGCGTGTTCTTCCACCAGAAATACCCCACCACCAGAACCCCAAACCCGGCGGAGAAGTGGTTCTCCGAGAAGACCACCGGGTGATGCAGGTATCGGGCAATGTCTTCAACGAAGCCCGCCAGATACTGGCCGGCGGAGACGGCGCTGATGGGGCCAGTGAGGACATAATCGAACAGAAGCGCTGACACAGAAAACTTGGCCAGGGTGCTGCCCATGGCCTCCTTCACCACGCGGTACACGCCGCCCCGCACGAACATGCTGCTGGACTCGATGTACAGCGCACGCACGGCGTAGCTGAACAGCATGACCGCGAGAATGAACCAGGGCGCGCTCTTGCCAATGACTTTTTCCGCGTCGCCGCCTGCGTAATAGGCCGAGGAAGCCAGATCGGAGAGAACGATGGCCGAGGCTCGCCAGAAGGAGATGAAGGTCAGCATCACCGTGGTGGCGACAAAAACCTTCACGACCGGACGCTTTGGAGTCTGGGCGAACGTGGACATTAGCGGAACCGCACTAGGCGAGCACGGGACAAGCTATGAAAGATAGCACAAAGGCTAACTACGCAGATACCCGATGGGGGCGACGGGTTCGCGGAGCAAGCGGTGCCGACTGTCTCAGGACTTTTTGCTGGCTGATCGTGTAACCGATCCCAGATAGGTGTGAGTTATGCGGTCGTGCCAGCACAGGGCATCTTCATCCAGAAAATACCATGCGTAGCCCAGTCCTAGCGATGCCGCGGACAGCAATGACACCAATACCCGCCAGCGCCGGACTCGCTGACTGCCTGGTGTGCCGTCAAATCGGCAAAGTTCGAGCTTCGCTAGCCGTAATCCCGGCGTACTCGCTGTGTAGACAAGGAAAAGATACTGATAGGCGGCCCACAGGACTCCCATTAGGGCAACGCCAATTCCCGCCATCTGCAAGAACGGAAGTCGGGGAGCAGAGACTCGAGAAAAGACATATCCGAACAGCACGCACGCCGCACCGACGATAACGGCGTCAATGCCCGCGCCGAGCAGCCGGCGTTCGAGCGAAGCAGACTGCAACGGCAAGTCGATTCCGGGCTGCTTAGCGATCTCAGGCTCCGGGGCCGACTCAATCAGGATCCCGCCAAGAGCCGGAGGAAGTGGGGTCACCTCCGGAGCCTCGACAATTCGCGGCCTGTCCACGACGGGGTCCGCCAGTTCATTCAACGGCGCTGGAGGACCTGGATTCCATCGCGGAAACTCGATCAGATTTCCGATGAGGTCAGTCGGAGCCGGCGCAGGTTGTGCCTCGGGCTCGACCTGGGTGACAGTCAACGATGGGTTCGTCAGAGGCTCTTCGTGTGCAGCCAGAATCTGGGCGGCAGTCCACGATGGCGCTACCGATGGCGAGACCGACCGCGTGGAGGCAGGCATCGGACTGGACGCGGATTCTGCCGCGTGACTGGCTTCAGCCCAACCATGTTCACTCGCCTCAAACCTAAGTCTCAAAGATGGATAACGCGGGGCACGGGGTTTGCGTCTGGAGTGGTAGCGGTGCAGCCGGGCGGCCACTTCCTGGCGCCACGAATCCGGATTGCGAGGTTCGGCGTTTTCAGTTCTGGGCGAGGCCTGTATTGCGACCGCTGGTTGAGGATCGCTCGCCATCGTCGGGCTGGTTGCCGGGGTCGACGGCTTCAAGCCCAAGGAGGCTTCCTCGCGCTTATCCTCATAACTTATGCTTTCGTTCTCAGCTTGATGGTCTGCAGTCGAACTTTGCGGTCTGTCGACTACAAATCGAGGGCCGGAAGGCCGCAAACCTTCCAGGCTGGCCGCAAACTGCTGCTCGCTCGCATCAAACTCCTCTGGGTCGACCAGAACACCATATGCGGACGCACGCGAGGCTTCACCGGCCGCATCAGGCTCGAAGTCGGGCTGAAACTTGGATCGACTTTTGGCGAACGGTACTTCTGGATCGCAGCGACAGATGTCGCCGCAGCGAGGGCAGGCCATGAAGTCGTCTTGCGTGAATGCCGGAGCTAGAGCAGTATCAACTAAACGCGAGTGTGGATCGCCAGAACAATTTTGGCGTGGGTGCTTTGCCCGACAAGCCCGCGCCGTGCTAAGGTCACGAGAAAGCCCAATTCAGCAAAGGTCCCTGGGGAACTCGTGCGCTTCCGATGATCTCCCGCTCACGATTGATTATCACGGCAGCGTTCCTGTGTCATCTGCTTCTCTCCCCTCGCTTGGTTACCAGCCAGTTGCTTTCGCAGATGGATACTCAGGTTCCGCACCCCGATTCCACATCCTTTCCCGCCGCACCTTCTGCCGAGAGCGGCGAGGAGGTGACGATCAAGGCCATTCAACAGGAGAAGGAGGGGGTCGTCTTCAAATTGCAGGGGCAGGCCGAGGTACAGTACCGCACCTATCATCTCTACGCTGACAAGATGACTTACAACTCGGATACGGGCGAAGCCACCGGAGAGGGCCACGTCGTATTGGATGGCGGCCCGAACGACGAGCACATCGAAGCCAGCCACGGCACCTACAACATTCACACCGAGGTCGGCAGCTTTTACGATGTGACGGGAACGATCGGGCTTCGGCTGCATGGCGCGCGTTCGGTCATAACGTCGTCCAGTCCATTTGCGTTCAGCGGCAAGCTCGTCGAAAAAACTGGCCCCGATCACTACCTGGTGCACGATGGAACCGTGACCACCTGCGAACTTCCGCGTCCGAAATGGCAGTTCCGCGCGCACAAGGTCGACGTGGACGTCACCGGTGACGCGAAAATCTACCGCAGCACGTTCTCCCTCGGAGGCGTTCCGGTTTTTTACTTTCCCTACGCGACCCATCCCGTTCAGCGTGAAACGCGGGAGTCCGGGTTTATGATTCCGAACTTCGGGAACTCCTCGCGCAAGGGCCTGATCTTCGGCGAGTCCATGTACTGGGCGATGAACCGCAGCACAGATCTGATCCTCGGCACCGAGTATTACTCGATTCGCGGCTGGGCTCCACACGGCGAGTTTCGAGCCCGTCCCAGCGAGACCTCCTATATCGATCTGAACTATCAAGCGATGTTTGACCGAGGCTTCGGGTCCCCGCCCGTGAACCAGGGCGGCCAGAACGTTCGCCTGAATGCGGAAGGCAGCTTTGGCCACAATTTTCGCGGCGTCGCTCAAATCGACTATCTGACTTCGTTCGTCTACCGGCTGGCGTTCAACGAGGTGTTCAGTCAGGCCGTCTATTCCGAAGTGAAGTCTCAGGCTTTTCTTTCCAACACCACGCGCGGATTTTCTTATAACGCGATGTCGGAGCGGTATCAGAACTATGAGAGCACGAACCCGGGCGACGTCATCACCATCCTCCACGCTCCCAGCTTCGATGTTTCCGGGGTCGACCGGCAGATCGGAAATTCGCCGCTATACTGGTCGTTCGATGCCGCGGCGTGAAGGTTTGTCCCGCAGCGAACCGGGCTTCAGTACAGCCACGCTCCTTGGCCGCTTCGACATCAACCCCACCGTTTCACTTCCGCTGCTTTTCAAGGGATGGTCGCTCCGCCCCGAATTGTCGTTGCGTGAGACCGCTTACACCCAGCAACTGGTGCCGAATGGCGGCATTGGAGTCACTCGAAGCACTCCCGTAAACCGCAAGGCTTTGGAAGGCTCGGTGGAGTTGCGTCCGCCATCGCTGGCACGCATCTTTGACCGGGAGATTCTCGGGCACAAGCTCAAACACGTCATAGAGCCCAGCGTGACCTACAACTACGTGACGGGCGTGAGTAATTTCGCCAATATTCTGCGTTTTGATGAACGCGACATTCTGAGCGACACCAACGAGGTCGGCTATTCCGTGATCAATCGGCTCTACGCCAAGCGCACTTCAAAAAAGCCTGAAGACTGTATCCCACTGGGAATGTCCTCGCTGAATGTGGGGGGAGCACCGCCACCGAGCGGCATCCCGTGGGAAAGGTATGTCGGCCCCGAGGGCAAACCCTGTACTCCCGGCCCCGAGGTACGCGAAGTGCTGACCTGGGAGCTGAAACAGAAATACTTCCTCGACCCGACGTTTGGCGGCGCGCTGGTTTCGGGGATACGAAACGTGTTTACTACCACGGCCGATCTGACAGGGATCGCTTTTCTGACTGGCTCCCAGCATCTGTCTCCACTGGTCTCGCGTCTTCGTGTCGCGACAACCGCCCACACCGATGCGGAGTGGGACCTCGACTACGACTTCAAGAAGGGGCAGATCACGGGCAGCACCGCGCTCTTGAACTATTACCTCGGACCCTTCACCTTGGGCGGTGGCGACGCCTTTCTGCGAGTATTCGACGAACTTACCCCTACTGCCACCACCACCAGCCCCCTGGTCGACCAATTTCATCAATTCCGGCTCTTGTTCGGCTACGGGCGCCCCAACAAACGCGGCTTCAGCGGTGCCAGCAGCTTCGGCTTCGACGCTCACGTCGGCTTCCTGCAGTATGGCGCCCTGCAGGCCACCTACAACTGGGATTGCTGCGGAGTCAGCCTGGAATTTCGCAGGTTTGCCCTTGGGTCGGTCAGGAACGAGAACCAGTACCGCTTCAATTTCACCCTGGCAAATATTGCGAACATCGGCAATCTGCGGCGCCAGGAGCGGCTGTTTTAGACGCTGGGTAGCGCTTCGGATGGCATCGCCCATTTCGCCGAAGCTGTATTACCATAACTCAATGGCATCCGCAGTTTCTGATCTCGAGTCCAAGCGAGCGCTCCTTGATTCTTACCTGCGTTCTCTGGGGCGCACTCTGGTCGCTTATTCCGGCGGAGTGGACTCCGCTTTCCTCGCTTGGGCTGCGCATCAGGTGTTGGGTGACGACATGCTAGCCGTTATCGCCGACTCGCCCAGCCTTGCGCGTACGCATTTGCAGGACGCCGTGGCATTCGCCAGCGAACAGGGCATTCCGCTTGAGATCATTGTCACCTCCGAGTTGGACCGTCCCGAATACGCACGCAATGACAGTTCACGCTGCTTTTTCTGCAAGGATGAGCTCTTCAGGGTGATGGAAGAATTTCGCGTCGTGCGAAACTTCGACCGGATCGCATACGGCGTAAACGTAGATGATCAGGGGGACTTCCGCCCCGGCCAGGAGGCCGCCCGACAACATTACGTGGCTGCACCGCTCCTGCACGCTGGCCTAACGAAGCAGGACATCCGCGATCTGGCGCGCGAAGCCGGACTTCGCATCTGGGACAAGCCAGCCTCGGCCTGCCTCTCGTCGCGCATCGAATATGGCCGCCCCGTAACGCACGAGGCCCTGAGCGTGGTGGAGCGCGGAGAAGACGCCATCCGGGCTCTAGGCTTTCGCCAGTTCCGGGTTCGCCATCACGGGGAGATTGTCAGAATCGAAATCGCTCGCGAGGAGCTTTCCCGGGCTTTGAATCCCGAACTCGCGGCGGAGTTTACCCGCATCTTCAAGGAGCTTGGCTTCAAGTTTGTCACCCTGGATCTGGAGGGCTTTCGCTCCGGCTCCATGAATTCTCTATTACCCGTCGACCAACTCAAGCACGCGGGCTGATAATCGAGCCGTCGTCGGTGCCGCAGTCAGCCCCCGGAGACAAAGTTCGGAGTGATCAAGCTGTCGAAGGGAAGCACCCGGCCACCAGCGTCAATTCAGTGCGCTATGAGATAATTCCTTGTAACTCATCAATGTTAAGGTGGTTTATAGTGGCGCTTGTACGACGTTCCCTGTTCGTCCTTATCCTGATCTGCCTTGGCTGCTCGGCCCAGTCGGCTCCCTCGGACACTTCAAAACTTGTCGAGCGCCAGGTGCGACGCTTCTACAATATTCCGCCTTCCGTGAAAGTCCTGGTGGGAGAGACCAAACCCAGCGATTTTGCCAACTATGATGCCCTGGTGATCACCTTTGACGGGGGTGAAAAGAAAGAGCATTACGATTTCCTGCTGTCCAAGGATGGCAAGACCCTCCTCCGCATGACCAAGTTCGACCTCACCAAGGATCCGTACGTCGAAACCATGAAGAAGATCGACGTGAAAGGGCGGCCTACCCGGGGGAACAAGGATGCCAAGGTTCTGGTCGTCAACTACGACGATTTCGAGTGCCCCTTCTGCTCCCGCATGCATGAAACGCTGTTCCCGCAGATGCTGAAGGAGTACGGCGACCGGGTACTTTTTATCTACAAGGACTTCCCCTTGACACAGATTCACCCTTGGGCAACTCACGCGGCTGTCGATGCCAACTGCCTGGCCGCGCAGAACAACGATGCCTACTGGAGTTTTGCCGACTACATCCATGCCAATCAAAGGGAAGTGAATACCACTAGAGGGCTGGATGGACAGTTTCAGGCACTCGACAAAATCGCCTTGGCGCAGGGCCAGAAGGCTAATCTCGATGTCGTTAAGCTTCAAGCCTGCATCAAGGCTCAGGATGGTCGATCCGTAAAGGTTTCTGAGGATGAAGCGGATTCGCTCGGCATCAGTGCCACCCCCACCATGTACGTCAATGGAGAGAGGGTAGATGGCGCACTGACCGTGCAGGACTTGCGCGATGTGTTTGACCGCGCTCTCAAGGAGGCCGGACAGCCAGTTCCGGATCACGCAACTTCTGCGTCTTCGGCTGCTGGGCCTGGCAGCCCATCTCCGGCAAAATAAGCTTTCTCGCTGGCGCGTGACACGAACCGGCATGGCTCGTGCGGAGCACTGGGGAGTGTCGCAAGCTGGGAACCGCTGGGACTCCACCAGCGTTGGGGGATGAGAAAAATCCCACTGATTCGTTCCGTGGGGAGGAATGATTGAAAAAGAATCTGCGTCTTGCTTCGTCGAGCCTGTTCCTTGCCGCTGCAGTTTTTTCCCTCTTCGGTTGCCAAGCCAAGCAGGGTGGCGGGGATGTGGTTGCGTCCGTCGACGGCAACAAAATCTATCGCGCTGACGTCGAGAAGTACTATCAGAACCAGACCTCCGGCTCCGAGCAACAGCCAGTGGCCGAACAGGCAACCAGCCTGCGCCTGAGCATTCTTCGTGAACTGATTGACGACGAGATCCTGATGCGGCGGGCCGAAAAACTTGGCTTGCTGGCCACCGACGAAGAAGTCGATCACAAATTAAGCGAGATCAAGTCGCCCTATTCTCCGGAGCAGTTCGAGCAGAAGCTGAAGGACAAAAAGATCACTGCGGCGGACTTCAAGCGCGATCTGCGGCGTTCGCTCACCGTGGAAAAGGTTCTGAACAAAGAAATAACCTCCAAAATCAACGTCACCGACCAGGACATCACCAACTACTACAACGCCCATAAGGCGGAGTTCAACCTGATCGAGCCGCAATACCACATCGCACAGATTTGGGTGACCACGCAGCCCAATCCGCAGGTGCACAATCTGAAAAACGACAAGGCCCAGAATGAGGTGGACGCCCGCAAGAAGATTCAAATGCTGGCAAACCGCCTCGACAGCGGCGACGATTTCGCCACGCTGGCCATGAACTACTCCGAAGACTCCGAGACCGCGGGAAACGGCGGCGATCTCGGGTTTACACCGGAATCGGCTCTTCGCAATACGGACCCCTTCACCCGCGATGCTGTGATGAAGCTCAAGCCGGGTCAATACAGCCCGATTGTTACCGTCTCTAATCCGCAAACCAAGCAGGTATTCGGATTCAGGATCGTGAAGCTGATCGCCAGGGAACCGGCCGGCCAGCGTGATCTTTCCAACCCGCAAGTCAATCTGGCCATCCGGCAGCAGTTGATTGATCGGCGCGAGCAGCTCTTGAAGGCCGCGTACTACGAGGACCTTCGCGACCAAGCGAGGGTGGAGAATTACTTTGCGGCTGAGATCCTGAAGAATGCCGGAACGATCGTGAAGTAGTCAGTGTCGCCGAGCGCCCTGCAAGCGTCCCGGTCGCTACTCTACAATTGCCAGCACGTCCCCTGCGTTGACGGCAGCACCTTGCGCGGTCAGTATTTTTTTCACGATGCCCCTTTTGGGCGACTTGATTTCGTTCTGCATCTTCATGGCTTCGACCACGAGGATGCCCTGACCCGCTTCTGCCTCTGCCCCTTCCTTCACCAGCAGACGGACGACTTTTCCTGGCATGGGTGCGATCAGCTTCTTTGGCCCCTTCGCCCCCTCTCCGCTTTCTTTCCGTGCGCGCAGCGAGCGCGGATCGCGTATTTCCGCCGCATATCGTGCGCTTCCGACCCACAAGTGCATGTCGAGAGCGGTTGTCTCGCGCTTGATCTCGTACGCCTTTCCGTCGATGAGCAAGGACAGGACATCCCGCCGAGTGAGTACCGCGTCCATCTGCACTTCGCGGCCATCAAGGCGGCACAGCCACTTCCCGTCCGCCTGGCTCAACTCCAGCCGGTAGCCCTTCCCGTCAATGGATACGTCGTAGACCATTTAAACCGTCTTCAGTTCTCTGATTACAATTTCTAAACCTAGTGCAACGCCTCGCTGCGACCGACGCGCTTCCAGGTAGAACGCGCTGTGTCGGACGCAGTCTTACCCGCACGGTCGGCTCGGGTGCCGTTCGTGAGGCCGGCTGCCGGATCTAGCACTGCAAAGAGTCCTGCGGCGATCGCCGCCACCTCAGCCCCCTCGCTATCGGACAGTTCCAACCTTGCGCCGCGTTCCAGCAGACGATCGAGGTATCCGGTGTCGACCTTGCCTTCCTGAAACTCGTGATCCCGAAGAACACGGCGAAACAAGGAAATGTTCGTCTTGATGCCGCCGACAAAATATTCATTGAGCGCGCGCACCAATCGGGAAATCGCCTGGGGACGATCCGTTCCGTACCCGATCAGCTTAGCCAGCAGCGGATCATAGTCGATGGGCACGTTCCAGCCTTCGTACATGCCGCTATCCCGGCGAATGCCCGGCCCGGAAGGCGCCAGCAGAAGTGTGATCTTGCCCGGACTTGGGAAAAACTGGTTGTCCGGATCCTCCGCGTAAATGCGGCACTCGATGGCGTGTCCGCGGATGCGGACATCTTCCTGCGAGAAGGGCAGCTTTTCTCCTGCCGCGATCCTGATCTGCAGATGCACTAGGTCGAGCCCGGTTATCAACTCCGTGACCGGATGCTCCACCTGCAACCGCGTATTCATCTCGAGAAAGTAGAAATTCTTCTGCTGGTCGACCAGAAACTCCACCGTCCCCGCGTTCGTGTAACCAGCAGCCTGTGCGACCTTCACCGCAACCTCCCCCATGCGGCGGCGCATATCAGGATCAACCAGCGGCGAGGGTGCCTCCTCGAGAACCTTCTGATGGCGCCGCTGGATCGAGCACTCGCGTTCGCCAAGGTACACGGTGTTCCCATGCTCATCGGCCAGCACCTGCATTTCGATGTGGCGGGGATTGACGATCGCCTTCTCGATGTAAACCTCGCCGTCGCCAAAGGACCTTTGTGCTTCGCTCTGCGCTCCTTCCAGGGCCGAGCGAAGATCCTCGGGCACATGCACCAGGCGCATCCCTTTGCCGCCACCACCTGCGGCAGCCTTCAGCATGACTGGATAACCGATCTTCTTTGCAACCCGTTCTGCTTCTTCAGGAGACTCCAGGCCACGTGACGTTCCGGGCACGAAAGGCACGCCTGCCTTTTCCATCTCCTGACGCGCCCGCGTCTTCGAGCCCATCATTTCCATCGACGCTGCCGTCGGACCGATAAACTTCACACCCGCATCAGCGCACGCCCTGGCGAATTTCGCGTTCTCTGATAGAAAACCGTAGCCCGGGTGGATGGCGTCCGCTCCCGACTTTTTCGCCGCGTCAAGGATCTTCCCGATATTCAGATACGATTCTGCCGCCGGCGGTGGGCCGATGTGGTACGCCTCGTCCGCCTTGCGCACGTGCAGCGCCGCCCGGTCGACGTCGGAATACACCGCCACCGCAGCAATACCCATCTCGCGGCACGCTCGGATGACACGCACTGCGATCTCGCCACGGTTGGCAATGAGGATTTTCTTGAACATACCCAGAAGGGCGGCGGACGTATACCCAACCTGTCATTGTACTGAAGTTGCACGGCACACAAGGTGGCGCCGCGCCAAGTTGGGGAATCTCTTCGTAGCACATATGATTAGGGCGTATTTCGAGTTTTGCCACCACTCTGAATGGCCGATCGAGACGCAGTGATCGAAAATCCGCCTCAAGAAATACAGATCCTTCGCCGCCGGAATGCAATGAACGGCCTGGCTGTAGCGATATTGATGGTGATCGCGGGTGTCTTGCGATTTCAGCAAATCTCGAAAAAGTCCTTCTGGTTCGATGAAGGTGTCAGCGTCGCGATCGCGCGGCTCGACTGGTACAACTTCGCAAGGCTGCTATGGCGTCGCGAAGCCAACATGTCGCTGTACTATCTTCTGCTGCGGGGATGGCTGCACTTTGGCCACAGCGAAGCCTTCATTCGTGCCCTTTCGGTACTAGCTGCTGTAGCCACCATTCCAGTTCTCTATTGCCTCGGCCGTCAGCTCTTCGACCGCCGCGTCGGGCTGATCGCCGCCACGCTGCTGACGGTCAACGCCTTTCACATCGCCTATTCGCAGGAGGCACGTTCGTATTCGCTCTTCGTGTTACTCAGTACATTGTCCGTTCTTTACTTCGTGCGAAGCGTACAGGATCCCTCTCCGCACAACCGGCGCATGCATATCGCAACCAGTGCTCTGGCCGTGTACGCGCATTTCTTCGCGATTCTGCTGGTCGTTACGGAGTGGCTCTCGCTGAAACTTTACGAACGGCGGGACGCGTCGCATCAGCTGCGAAACAGCTGGCGATGGATAGCAGGACTATCAGCGCCCATCTTGATATTTGTAGCCGTCACGGGTGCGGGGCCACTGGCCTGGATCCCTCGCCCCGGCCTTCATGATCTCTACCGATTGTTCCTGTGGCTCAGCGGCGACGGGGGATGGATTTTGCTGCTGATTTACGCTCTCGGCTGTCTTCCGGCGTGGATGGCGGCAATCGAGCGATCCCCCGCCCAGGCCGCTGATTCGAATCGCTGGAAATACGGCCTCCTGTTCCTTTGGCTCGTTTTTCCACTCGCGTTCATCCTCCTCGTGTCGCGGCTTCGGCCGCTTTTTTTGGACCGCTATTTCCTTTTCCTTGTCCCGGGCTTTGCCTTGACCGCGGCCGCAGGACTGGTCCGGCTGCCCTCGAAATGGCTCACTGTGCTCGGCCTGGTGCTGCTCCTCGTTTTCTCGTTCGCCGGCTTGGGCACCTACTACGATCACGACTTCGATCTCGAACATGAGGACTGGCGCTCTGCCACGCGCTATGTGCTCGACCACGCCCAGCCTGGCGATGCCATCATCTTCCATACAGGCATGGGCCGCATGCCCTACGAATACTATCGATGGGATTCGCCTGGCCCGCTCGTGATTTTTCCGCATCACGGCGAAAGAATTACCTTCCGTGATTTCTACGGCCATCCGGACGAGGAGTTCCTGAGCATGATTCCGTCACGTTATCCGCGCGTTTGGGTTGTCTTCAGCCACAATCAGGTGGGATTGGGCCTCGGCGCGGATGCTCTGAGCAAGCGCATCATGCAGATGTTCGCGGCTTCCTACGCTCACTCCCAGGCACAGAGTTTCGCGGGCGTGGAGGTTTACCTCTACAGCGACAGTCGCGGCGCCGCAACCAATGATGGCCTTCCACGGCCGCCTTCTCCGACTTCAAATTCTGTACCAGCGCCACACTGACGTAATCCGCGTGCTACATTTCTGAGCGACCATGCCGCCTCCGAATCCGCCTCCGGGAAAAGCGTCCGATTGGCCTGACGGATGGGTTCTCTTTGTGCTGCTCGCAGCCGGTTTTGCCGCGCGTCTGGCCCTTGCCGCCAGCACCTTTCTCAATCCCGACGAAGCTTTGCATTACTGGCTCTCTGTGCAACCTTCGCTAAGACTCGCCTACCGGGCAAGTCTTACGACAGTGCATCCGCCACTGCTCATCCTCTTTCTCTATTTCTGGCGATCGGTCGGTCATTCCGAACTGATGCTTCGATTGCCGTCTGTCGCCGCGGGAATGGGATTTGCCTGGATCGGCTTTAAGTGGCTCGTGCGAGTCGCCAACCGCAGAATCGCCACCTTTGGCCTCATTCTGCTTTTGTTTTCGCCTTCACTCATCGCGCTCACGGCGGAAGTGCGCCAGTACGCTTTCCTCTTGCTCTTCATCTCCGCCAGCCTCTACTTATTCGATAGCGCGATCGGTGAATCTTCAAGCACGAAGATGGCGATCTCCGGTGCAGCGCTTCTGCTCGCGTTGTTGACGCACTATTCCGCCCTGCTGTTCGCCATGGCGCTGGGAGTTTATAGTCTGCTGCGCCTCTACCCGCTGCGCAAACAGACCACGCTGGTGGGCGTATGGATCGCGACCCAGATTACCTGCCTTGCCGTCGGCGCTTACTTGTTTGCCTCTCACATCGCAATGCTGCGTGCGCAAGGTGTGGTGCAGGATATCGCCGACACCTGGCTGCGGGCCTCGGTATTCCATCGGGGCGAGACCAGCCTGCCATTTTTCTTGGGCAGGCAGACGCTGCGGCTGTTCCGCTACCTCTTCGGGCAGCCCGCGATAGGACCGGTGGGATTGATATTTTTCGTGTGGGGCATCTGCGTACTTCTCCGTACAAAGCAGCCGACGCCGCTTGCTCCCAGCCCCAGACACCTTACTGTCCTGCTGCTCGCCCCATTACTCATCAACATCGCTTTAACGGGCGTTTATCCCTACGGAGGCACGCGTCACAACTCCTTCCTTGCACTGTTCGTGATGACGGCGGTGAGCTCCGCTCTGGGCTCACTGCAATTCGGCTCAAGGTGGGCCCTTCCCGCTGTCGTGATCGCAGTCCTCGGGATCAGCAACATCTCTCCTTCACCGGGTGGCCCTTATATTCGCCCGCGAGACCAGCAATCGAAACTGATGCACCAAGCCATTGACTTTCTGCGCCAATCAGCCCTCCCGGGCTCAATCATTCAGAGCGATTACCAAGGCGCTCTCGTCCTTGGCTACTATCTCTGCGATGCGAGAGTCGTTCTGGTGGAATCGTCGCCGGATCCTTATCCTCAATTCGCATGCGGCCGCTACAGCGTTGTAACGACCGACGCCCGTCATTGGTCCTTCAGCCCCAAGGCCTTCCCTCTCGAGGTGGAGAAGATGGCCACGGAGCATCACCTGGGCCGAGGATCAGAACTGTGGCTGTTTCAGACGGGATGGGGCATCGCTTCAGATCGCGATTGGCCGACAGCGCTAGCCACAGTTGGCTGTAGCCAGCCCGCCAAGTTCGGCCGTGACATTTCAGTTTGCAGAGTCGCGCCAGACAATACATCCAGCGCAGCAACCGATCCGCAATAACAACTTCGCTCCAAAAGCAAAAGCCTCGTCGGCATCCCTGTCGAAGAGGCTTTTTGTTCTGAGGAAGAAATCTACTTGTTCTGATCCATGGTGATGCCCTGAGCCCCGGGCTGCTTTTCCGCCTTAGCTTTCTTGGTCGCCATGGTCTTGTCCACCCACTCATCTGCCGTTTTCAAATCGGCCGCGCGGGCAGCCGGATCTTCGCACTCGACATCGGCCTTCTCGCGGTAAAGTAGATTCAAGTACGCCATAGCATCGTCGTAGTCGGGACGTAGCTGTAGAGCTTTGTTTAGAGCGTCGATCCCGTCCTGAATCACCGGCCAGTTCTTATCCTTTAGACTGGCGCAGACTTTCTTGTCCTTCAACGGCTCTTCCGGCTTCAGACCAAGCTTGGCGCGCTCCTCCATGCGGGGCTGATAAGTCTGGGTCCAGTCGATCACGGCCACGGAATAATAAGGCTCGGGATCGTTGGGGTCGTTCTCGCTGGCCTTGCGGTAGTATTCCTTCGCCTGATCGAACTTCTTCTGCTGCAGGTACAGATAAGCGATACCCTTGACGCTGTTGACGTTCTTCGGGTCGCGCGTCATCACCTCTTTGTACTGATCGATCGCCTGCTCGGCCATCTTGTTGTTGTCAGGAGTGTCCGCTCCCGGAATGTACTGCTGGGCAAAAGCCGTAGCCAGATATAGCCGGGCATTCAACAGCGACGGATCGAGCGACACAGCTTGCTGGAAGTGGTCAATCGCCTCTTCGTACTTCGCGTTCTTATAGGCCAGCACTCCCTTGTTCAGCTGGTCGCGTGCCCTCAGTTTGCTACAGCCAGTTGCGGATAGCATTGCCAGAGCAACTGCCGCCAGCATCACTACGCGTAAGCTATTTTTCATTGCGTTAGATGTCTCCCTTGCCAGACTGCGCCAAACGCATCTCGGCACTTTGTGACAAATGGCCGTATCAAATCACTGCTGGAACCAACCTTGTGCGGTCACATAGCCAAATCATCAAAATGCCGCGCTTACGCACCGGCGCACCCCAGTTTGTCATGCCGACCCGCACGGGCGGTCCACCACCCAAAGATCAGCAAGGCCGAGGTCGCAGCCGCTTCTAGCCGCCAGCTTCGATCTTGGCTGTGATCAAGCCTACCTTGTCTACGCCTGCGGCATGGGCAATGTCAATGACGTTGGCCACATCCGCGAAGGGCACGTTGCTGTCTCCCTTCACGAACATCACCTTTTCGGCGCGCGTCTTGAAGATGTCGGTAAGACGGCCCTGCAGGTTGTCCCAGGTAGCGTCTTCCTGATTGATCTTCAAGCCCGGCTCCGTGCCGGCGCCACGATCGATCAACTGCACTACGATGGTGCGATCGGGGGTGTTGTTCTTCGGCTGGTTCGGCGGCGGCGGTTGTGGAACCAGCGCATCCAGGCCTTTGGGCGTTAACGGGGTGATCACCATGAAGATGATCAGCAGGACCAGAAGTACGTCGATAAGCGGCGTGACGTTGATGTCAGCGCTCTGGCCCCCTTGTCCTCCAACTGCCATACTCATAGTCGATCTCCTCTATTGACCGCCGGTGCCTGGTGCGGCAGCAGGCGGAGCGCCCGGTGCGCCCTGTTTCTTCTGATCGGTAAGCAGACCCAACTGGTCCACGCCCGCGGAACGGACGTTGTCCACCACTTCGACGACAGAGCCAAACTTGGCGCGCGCGTCGGCGCGGACGAATACGCGCTTGTCCGTGCGGTTGGCCAGGCGATCCTTCACCTTGCCGGTCAGCGCGTCGGGCTGAATCTGGTCATTGCCGAAGAAGACCTTGCCATCCCGCATGATGGCAACGATCAGTGCGTCTTCCTTGTCTGCATCCGGCATTTGTTCCGGGTTGTTAACCTTGGCCAAGTCGACGCTGACGCCCTTCTGCAACATGGGCGTGATCACCATAAAGATGATCAGCAGCACCAGCATCACGTCCACCATGGGGGTGACGTTGATGTTGGAGTTGACCTTGGCGCCTTCGTTTCGTTTTGCAAGTGCCATAGACTTGTTTCTCCTGCGCGCGAACACACGGCTGAGCGAATTGGAGACTCGCGCCGCCACTCGAGCCGTGTGGCGCCGGGGGCTTCCCGGCGCCGGGCTAGCAACTCAAGAGGACGACCCTGATCCCGCTTCGCGCCCTTAGGTGCGGCGCATCCCCCGCCGCTTCAGGAAGTAGTCGATCAGTTCGCTCGAGGAGTTATCCATCTCCACGTCGAACGCTTCCACGCGACCGGTCAGGTAGTTGAACATCATGACGGCCGGGATCGCCACGAAGAGTCCGATAGCCGTGGTGACCAGCGCTTCCGAAATACCGCCGGCGACCGCGCCCAGACCGGTAGCCTTCTGCTCGGAAATGCCACGGAACGCGTTCAGAATGCCGAACACGGTGCCGAACAGTCCGACGAAGGGGGCCGTGGAGCCGATGGTGGCCAGTCCGCCCAAACCGCGCTTCAGCTCGGCGTGAACGATGGCTTCCGTGCGCTCCAGGGCGCGCTTCGAGGCTTCGATGGTTTCGCCAGGGATTTCGCCCGGGCTATCCTGGTGGGCCTTGAACTCCATCAGGCCAGCGGTAACGACCTTGGCCAGGTGGCTCTTCTTGTTGCGCTCGGCAACCTTGATGGCTTCATCGATCTTGCCATCGCGCAGGGCGCCAGCCACTGCCGGAGCAAACGCACGCGACTGTTTGCGGGCTGCGCTGAACGCCATCCAGCGGTCAATCATGACGCCGATCGACCAGCCAGACATGATGAACAGAATAATGACCACGCCCTTCGCTACAACGCCCATCGCCTTCCATAGCGAAAGCGGATCGGAAAAGTTGGTGGCCTGCTCCTGGAGCAACCAGGTGGCAATGGTGGACACATGGCACAGGGTAAGTGTTGCTAAAGTTGCGAACATGAGTTGCTTTTTCCTCCTCAGAACTCTTCAGTTGTTCTCGACGAATTGCTCTATTCCGAAACCTACACACTCTTAATGCTGCCGCAGCCTCATTCCGGCGCTCGCCGGATGAGACGCTTCATACTCTAAGAATCGCTGAGCGACCGGTCGGCATCTTGAAACTCCCTGTGGCCACCGGGCAGATAAGGTGGGTGGGGGGAGGGTAAACTTCGTGCACGTCCTTGTCAAAGACCGCAGTCTTTCTAACCGCCAGACAGGGTGAAGTTCACCATGACTGTCGTTTCCACGGCTACCGGCTCTCCGTTCAGCATGTAGGGCTTGTAGCGCCACTGCTTCACGGCCTCAATCGCCGCCGGAGCCAGCATGGGATGACCGCTGATCAGACGCAGGTTCTCGATACTTCCGTCCTTGCTGATTTCCGCCTGCAGAATCACCTGACCTTGGATGCGCGCCTGGCGGGCAAGGGGCGGATACGGTGGCTGTACCTTGCGGATCAGCAGACCCTGGGACACACCTTGGGATACACGTACACGCTGCGGAGTCGCTACCTTGGGAACGGCAACTGGCGTCGAACTGATGATTCCGCCGATCACGCCGCCCATCTGTCCGCCGGGAATGCCACCGGGGACGCCGCCCACAACACCACCTGCCGACATCACCGGCGGCGGCGCTTCTTCTTCCTTAATCATCTGTACTTTCTCTGGAATCTTGGTGGGCGTGCGCAATTGACCGTTGATGATGTCGGTCTGGACTATCTTCACTGCCTTGATCGGCACTGCCGCCGGAGGTGGAGGCGGCGGTGGTGGCGGTGGTGGTGCCACCAGGAAGGTCATCAACTGTTGCTTGGGCAAGGCTTCCGTGAAGACGAGAGGAAGAATCACGAGGACGCCGATGAGTACCACCTGGAAAATGAAGGACACCAGGGTTGTAGCGCCACGTTTCGTCTTTAGCCTACCGCCCGATTCGATAAGACTGTCTTCGAACATAAGGTTTCTCCCTACAGCAGACCCGACTTAACTTTAGACACCGCTCGCCGGTCGTTTGCTCCCGGCGACTGCGGACTCTGCTTCCGCAATTGAGAGACCACCCGCTTAATTGCCAACTCATTCAAAAAACTGACCTTACGAACCGCCCGATTCAACGAAACCACTTTCTGTACCTCAGGCTTTCACTTTCGCCTTCACCTTCTCGCGTTTGCCTGTATCCACCGGCATCGCAATCGGCCGTCTGCCGCGAGCCGTGCGCCATTCCTGATACGCAACCAGGATCGGGGCCGCGATGGCGATCGACGAATACGTGCCGATTAAGATGCCGATTACCAGCGCGAAGGAAAACCCGTGCAGCACTTCGCCGCCGAACAGGTACAGCGCCAAAACCGTCAAAAAGGTTAAGCCTGCGGTCAGGATGGTCCGGCTCAGCGTCTGGTTGATGCTCTTGTTGACGATGTCGGCCAGACTTTCCCGTCGCAGCAGCTTGATGTTTTCCCGGATGCGGTCGAAAACGACGATGGTGTCGTTGTTCGAATATCCCACCAGGGTCAAAATCGCCGCGATGACAGTCAGCGAAATCGGCTTGTTCGTCAGCGAGAACGCGCCCACCGTGATCAACGTGTCGTGGAACACCGTCACCACGGCCGCCACGCCGTATATCCACTCGAAGCGGACCCAAAGATACACGAGCATCCCGATCAGTGAATACAAAATTGCGCGATAGGCCTGCCCCTGGAGTTGCTTTCCCACCTGCGGACCGATGATCTCCACGTTCCGCACGCCGAAATCGGAAAGATAGAATCCGTCCTGAAGTGAGGCAATCGCAGTTGGGTCCGCCACCCCTTTCAGTTCGTCAAGCGAGTTGAGCACTCCGCCCTTTGTCTTGTCCCGATAATCGACGATGGCCTGAGCCTCGGCCGAATAGCGCTGATTAGCGTCGGTGCCCAGCCGCTGCGGATCCTTTTGCAGCAGGTAGTCTCTGATTGTCAAAGAACTGGAGTTGTTCAGGTCCTGCTTATCGGCAGGAGCATTTTTCTCGAGGAGGTTGATGATCTTGGTCTTGCCCAGATCGAGCGCTTGCTCGCTCGTCTCCTGGACATCCAGATCGATCAGGATCTCGTTATCTTGTGGCTGGCCATAGGTCTGAATTCGAGCGTTGTGCAAACCGGCTCGATCCATCGCTGTGCGGATAGCGTCGCTATCCGGCGGGTGCGAGAACTTCACGTTGACCAGCGTGCCGCCCCGGAAGTCTACGCCCAGCGGGACGCCATGCCAGAAAAGCATGGAAAGCACTCCCGCCACGCTGAACACCAGTGAAAAGGCGAGAAAATACCACTTTTTCCCGAGAAAATCTATGTTTGCATTTCTAAAAAATTCCACGCTGGCCAATGCCCCTTATCTGTTACTTATCAGTCAATACCAACCCAGAAGTTTCAGCTTCTAGATGCTGAGCGCCTCTCCCCGCTGCTTGCGAGAGAGCACATAATCAAAAATGACACGCGATACAAACACAGCAGTAAACAGGTTCGCTAACAGACCAAAAGTGAGCGTTACAGCAAACCCCTTCACCGGCCCCGTTCCGAACAAGAACAAGATCGCCGCTGAGACAATCGTGGTGACGTGCGTGTCTACAATCGTGATCCAGGCGTGACTGAAGCCCTGATCCACGGCGGAAGGCGGCGTCTTGCCGTTGCGCAGCTCTTCCCGGATGCGCTCAAAAATCAGCACGTTCGAATCGACACCCATGCCAACCGTCAGGATCACGCCCGCGATTCCGGGCAGAGTCAGCACCGCGCCGAAATAGCCCATGAATCCCAGCAGGATGATCAGATTCAGAATCAGCGCGACGTCCGCGTTGATGCCTGCGCCCTTGTAGTAGACCAGCATAAAGATCAGAACGGCCAGCATGCCGATAATGGCGGCCCGCACGCCCGCGCGAATCGAATCCGTGCCAAGCGAAGGTCCTACGGTACTCTCCTGCTCGTACTTGATTCCGGCCGGCAACGCGCCGGAGTTGAGAATCATCGCCAGATCTTTGGCCTGCTGGTCGGTGAAGCGTCCCGTGATTCGGCCTGAATCGCTGATCTCCGACTGTATGCGTGCCACTTCCTGAACCTTGTTGTCGAGCACGACGGCCAGGAAGTCATTGATGTGCTCGCGGGTAAATACCGAGAATCGGCGCCCGCCCTCACCCGTGAGCAGGAATCCTACTTCGGGGCGGCCATTTTCATCGCGGCCTACGTTGGCCTGCCTTAGGTCATGCCCCGCTACCGCCGTGCTGCGAGAGACGATGTACACCGTATCCTCGGCTCCCTGTCCGCTCTGGCTCTTGCCATGCATGAGCATAGAGTCCGGAGGCAGAACACCCCCATGAGCCTGGAGTGCACTCTGCTCGTCCGGATACCCTTGGCCGTTATCCATCGCCTGCCGCACCTCGAGCATAGCCGTGGACTGCATGATTTCTTTTACCCGGGCAGGATCGTCCACACCCGGCAACTGCACCAGGATCTGATGCTCGCCGAGCCCGTGCTCCTGAATCACGGGCTCGCTAACCCCCAGTTGATCGATGCGGTTGCGAATGGTTTCAATCGCCTGCGCCACTGCCTGATTCTTCAGCGCGACCAGCGATTGGGCCTTCATGGAAACCGTCCAGCTGTTTTCCGCTCCGGAGCGCAGGTCATACTCGGGAAGGCGGTCGGTCACCAGCGAACGCAGGTCGCCGCTCGACTCCGGCGGTACGCCCTTTATCACGATGTGGTCAGGATTGTTAACCGGATCCGGCTTGGTGATCTCTGCGAAGTTGATCTTGCGGCCGCGCATCGCGTCCTTGAGACGCTCAATGGCGCGGTCGGACTCGGCGTTCACCGCGTCGTTCACCTGCACCTGAAGAATCAGGTGAGTGCCGCCCTTGAGGTCGAGCCCGAGATGAATTTGTTGCTGCATCGAGGCCAGAAGCCCGGCGCCCGTCCAACTGCTCGGAATCCGGAAGATTCCAAAAAGAAAAATCAACAGCGTTGCGATGATGAGTCCTAACTTCCAGCCCAAATCCTTATTCATAAGAACGGCTCTTAGCTGCTAGCTCCTAGCTTTCATCTCCGCGCCAAAGTGCGGAGCATATGAGATTTCACGTCGGTAACCGTCTCTAGCTACCAGGTGCTCGGCGCTCGCTACTTCTCTTTCGTCGCTCCCTGGTCTTCCGGTGTCGACACCGAAACGATCGAGGCCCGGCTCACTTCCATCCGCAGATTGTCGGGCGGCACGCGCAAGTGCAAATAATCGTCCTTGAGCGCAATGATCGTGCCCCGCAGGCCGCCGCTCGTGGTCACTTTGTCCCCTGTTTTCAGCTCGTTCAGCATCTGCTGCCATTTCTTCTGGCGCTTCTGCTGCGGCATGATGAGCAGGAAGTAAAAGATGGCAAAAATAAAGATGAGCGGAGCGAAACCCACCCAGCCCAACCCGCCTGAGGATTGGAACCATACCAGAATTGCCGATAAGTTGACCATGAAGACCTGCGGGCTCATTCCACGCTACAAATTCAACCCGGAGCGCACAGGCACCCTGAGCGTTCTGCTTTTCACTGCGGGAATTCTCAAATCTGTAAGGCCGGATATCCTTCAGCTTCAGGCATGAACCAGGGGTGCCTGGCTATGGTTTCGGTTGAGACCTGGCTACAGAAAGCAACCGGGCCCTGGCCCCAAGTGGAATAGAATGCCGTACCGCCCGCATAGTGTCAAGGTAGAAGCTCAGGTTGTGGATGGTATTCAGGACTTGGGCCAGCACTTCGTTCGATGCGTACAGGTGCCTCAGGTATGCCCTGGAGTATCTCCGGCACACCCGGCAAGCGCAATTCGGGTCCAAAGGCCCGTCGTCATTGGCATAACGCGCCTGTTTGATGGAGACCTTCCCCTCTGACGTGAACAACAGCCCATGCCGCGCCGCCCGCGTGGGTAGCACACAGTCCATCATGTCGACGCCCAGGTTTGAGTATTCCGCGATTTCTTCGGGCGTGCCCACCCCCATCAGGTAGCGAGGCTTGTCCTTGGGAAGATGCTCCAGAGTGGCCTCGACAATTTCGCGCGTGGCGGAACGTGGCTCCCCGACGCTCAACCCGCCAATCGCATATCCGGGAAAGCCTATTTCGACAGTTCGCTCGGCAGATTCCTTGCGCAGCGCGGGGTCCATGCCCCCCTGCACGATGCCGAAGAGAGACTGCGACTGCCCACCGCCTTCCGAGTTGTCATCCCGCGCGATCTGGGCCTCTGGCAAGTCGCTTGCCGGGGTGGAACAGCGAGGGATCTGCAGTTGTTGACGGCTGATAGCTGACGCCTGATGACTTCCCCATGGCACTTCGTGCTTGTGATCCTCGAAATATCTCTTCGATCGCTCTGCCCATCGCAGCGTCAGTTCCATCGACTGCCGCACCCGCTCGGGTTCAGCGGGAAACTCCGTGCACTCATCGAAAGCCATGATGATGTCCGCACCCAGCCCAATCTGAGCTTGCATCGCGCTCTCCGGACTGAAGAAATGCGAAGAGCCATCAAGGTGCGATCGAAAGGTCACACCCTCCTCGGTGACCTTCCGCAGATCGCTCAGACTGAAAACCTGGAATCCGCCCGAGTCGGTCAGAATCGCGCGTGGCCACGCCATGAACCAATGCAGTCCGCCCAGCCCGCGCACCGTTTCCACTCCCGGACGCAAGTAAAGATGGTAGGTATTTCCCAGCAGAATCTGGACGCCCAGGTCTTCGAGCAGGTCCTGGGGTACGCCTTTGACTGTCGCCACAGTTCCCACCGGCATGAAAACTGGCGTTTCGATTTCGCCATGCGGCGTGATCAGCGTGCCGACGCGACCGCGATCGCCAGCGGCCTCGATCTGAAACCCAATGGACATCGTTCTGGATTCTAAAGCAGCAGAGGAACGTTGTGGTCACTAGCATCGAAACCCAGGAGGACCGGTTTGTATCAGGGCATCGCTTCAGCGATGCCGTACTGGAGCCGATTTGATGGGCGCGCCTTTAGGCGCTGACCTCACTGCACAAGCTCACAAATTTCAATCTGCGATCTCGATGATCTCGGCCCGCACTATTCCATCCTGGACCGTTACCCTTCCCACGCTGATCGGCAGATTGAACCGCCTCGGCCCGGCGCTCCCCGGATTGAAATACAGGACGCCGTCTTTTGCGTCCTGCTTCGGCTTGTGACTATGCCCGTAGACGACCGCCGCAAATCCTGCTGCCTTCGGGTTCAGGTCGAGTTCCTGCAGATTGTGCAGAACGTAAATCGACACGCCACCCGCTTCGAGCACATCTGTGTGCGGAATCTTCTTAGCCCAGGCGCCACGATCCACGTTTCCGTGGACAACAGTAAGCGGGGCCATCTTCGCTAGCGTCTCCAGAATTTCGGGCGTGTCGACATCACCCGCGTGAATGATGAAGTCGGAACCAGCAAGCGCCTTGATCGCCTCTTCCCTCAGCAAACCGTGCGTATCGGAAATGACTCCAATGCGGATGATCTTGTTTGATTTCGCCAATTGATGCGCGACTCGCTACGAAATTCGCCAATTCTGCATCACAACATGCTGCAGGTCCCTGGACTACCCCTCCATCATCCGGTTCATCTCCGCATGGCTGGGCGCGCCTTCCAAGGACTGATAAGTACCGGAAGATTTCAGTTCCTCCGCTATCCTCTTCATGCATCCGAGCGTCGCCCGCATCGGACTCGACCCCAGACTCACGCGTGCAACACCGAGTCTCTGCAGCTCTGGGACCGAAGGAGAACCTGGGCCCGCCAGTATGTTTACCGGGCACTTCACGTCCAGCACGATCTTCCGAATCGTCTCGACATCTCTCAGGCCGGGAACAAACACGCAATCGGCTCCCGCATCGCGAAACGCGATCAGCCGCCGCAATGCCTCGTCGTATCTTTTCCCCGGTTCGCCCACATTCAGAAGGTAAACATCGGTGCGCGCATTCAGCACCAGCAAGACTCCGGTCTTGAGCGCAGCCTCGCGGATAGCGCCTATTTTCTCCAGCTGGCGCGAAAGATCGACCAGCGGCTGTGCAGGATCTTCGGTTCCGTCCTCCAGGTTCATCCCCACGGCACCGGCCTCTATGACCGCGCGCGCTGTGCGGGCTGCGTCTTCAGGCCGATCACCATATCCAGCCTCGACATCGGCTGTAACCGGAACCTTGACCGCCTTCGCAATGCGTGCAATGCGCGCCAGCATCTCCTCCGGAGAGATGCGTTGCCCGTCCGGATAGCCGAGCGAGAACGCGACACCCGCGCTCGTGGTCGCAATCGCGCCGAAGCCCGCTTCTTCCACGATCCGCGCGCTCGCCACATCCCACACATTCGGTAAGAGCAGCGGCTGTGGCCCGTGATGCATCGCCCGAAACGCATTGGCCTTGTCGATCTGATTTTGCAAGTCACTCATCGCTCACTCCAACTCAGTGTCTCTCTATAAATCACGGGCTTGGTGTGGGACTGGGTACTAGGTGCTGGGTACTAGGTACCGGGTACCGTCTTAGCCTTCCGCCTTCCGCATCCGCGTCAGAAATTTCCCCACGCTTACGACCGCCCGTCCCACGGTCCCGCGCCCAATTTCCTTTGCCTCGTCGCTGGCGGTGACGCGCATGGTGTAGAACTTCCCGTCGAATGACTCCAAAACCGCCTCCGCCTTGACGCGTGATCCGACGCCGCTGGCCGCTCGGTGTTCCACGTTGATCGAGGTTCCCACCGTGATCTCGTCTCCCTCGCAATACGGGTGCAACGCAAGAAAACAGGCAGTCTCCATCAGCCGGATCATGTCCGGCGTCGAGTACACCGGCGGCAGCTCGGGATGATGGGAGGTCAAGGTGTGCTTGAACTCCACCGTCTCCTCTGCTTCGCCCCGCGCGCCAATGGGCATTGGCTTGGCCATCTTTATTCTCCTGAAAGATTAGAGAGACATTCCAAAAGAAAAGAGCCAATGATTTTATCCAATCACTGGCTCGAGCCTGTCGTTGCTTGTTATCTTCCGGCTGCTTGCGTCGATCGCACGGATCGAATCGATGGTTTTAGGCCGCAACCTGTGCAGTTCGCTGCTCTTCAATGCCGTCCAGAGCGTGCCACAGCGCTTTCGCGGCGGCTTCTGCAGCAGTCAACGCCTTTTCCGCCGCCTCTACATTTCCCTTTACCTGTTTTGCAAGCTGTTGCTTCCAAACATTGGTGTGATATACGTCAGCCGTGGTGTGCAGGGTGAAGTACTCGGTCGTGCGCTCGTCTGCCCCATACATCTCGCGCAGCCCGCGCGCTTTCTCACTAGACAGGCGCGGCACCTGCGACTCGTAGGCGTAAAAAGCAGCCAATGCCTCCGCCGCCGTTCCTTCGCTCGCTACGCGAGTGAAATGTTCCACCAGTTCATTCACAGCGCGCACCGGCCTGCGTCCAAACGTAGTACGGCGGGCGCCCATGCCTTCGGCAAAATCGAGCCATAGCTCCGAGTGCGCGCGACCGGGCTCGCCAAAGTCATTCTCTCCGCCCTTTTCGTCGCGCATGTTCGCGAGCACGGCTCGCCGCAGTTCGCCCTCGTCCAGGCGAATTCCCAGCGCCGCCAGATAAGTTGGGAAAGCTTGCACGTGCTGGTAGTAGTCCAACGCATAATTACGCAGATCGTCGCGCGTCAGCGTGCCCGCGCTCCACGCTTTATAAAAAGGATGGCAAAGAAGATCATATTTTGCGATTCGAGAATCAAGTTCCTGGAAAAATTCCTGGGTAGTCATGAGTGCTGTGTCCTCCGGGGACACCAGTCTAAGTGCGCGCCGATCATGTGACAAGTCACTCCGCTGACCATATTGGAACCCGTTTGGAACCCGTTTAGCCGCATCGCCCGCGGAACGAGTTGCTAGAATAGAGACCCAGCGCTGTGGGGCGCAGGATCAGCCAGAGAATGCAGTTCACCGAACATTTCGACGTCGTTGTCGTGGGCGCGGGTCACGCCGGATGCGAGGCCGCGATGGCCGCCGCTCGCATGGGCCTGAAGACCGCCCTCTTCACCTTGAACGTTGATCTGATCGCGCAAATGTCCTGCAATCCCGCAGTCGGTGGAATTGCCAAGGGGCACCTCGTCCGCGAAGTCGACGCGCTCGGTGGCATCATGGGCGAGATCACCGACGCCGTCGGCATCCAGTTTCGTCTGCTGAATACCTCACGCGGACCTGCCGTGTGGTCGCCGCGTGCGCAGTGCGACAAGCAAGCTTATCGCCTGAAGATGCGCGAGGTCCTCGAGTCGCAGCCGAATCTGAAGATCAAGCAGGCGGAGGTCGCGGACTTAATCATTGAGGATGTCGCGAATTCGTCTGTCCAGGCTGAGAAGTGCGAACCGAGAACTGAGAACTGTTCTTCTGAGAACCGGGAACTGGGAACTGAGAACTGTCATCGCATCGCGCGCGGCATTCGTCTTCGTGATGGCCGTACCGTGGGCGCGCAGGCCGTCATCATCACCACCGGCACTTTTCTTAACGGCCTGATTCACTGTGGCGAGCAGCAGTATCCCGCCGGACGCTCGGGAGAACCGCCGGCTGTTCTCCTCGGCGAGGCCTTGAAGAGGCTCGGCCTTCGCGGCTGTCGCCTCAAGACGGGCACTCCGCCGCGCCTTGACGGCCGCACCATCGACTGGTCCCGCTTCCAGGTGCAGCCCGGCGACGCCGATCCCACACCGTTCAGTTTTCGCACCAAGCGTGTGGCCCACCACGACTCGCAGGTGCCCTGCTACATCGCCTTTACTACCGAAGAAACTCAGCGCATCATTCGCGAGAATGTTCACCGCTCTCCGATGTATAGCGGGCAGATTCAGTCGATCGGGCCGCGCTACTGCCCGTCCATTGAAGATAAGATAGTCAAGTTTCCCGACAAGCTCACTCACCAGCTTTTTCTCGAACCCGAGGGCCTGAACACACACGAGATTTACGTCAACGGCATGAGCACTTCGCTTCCGGTCGAGGTTCAGCTGGCGATCATCAAGTCGATCCCCGGCCTTGAAAATGCCGAGATGCTGCGCCCCGGTTACGCCATCGAATACGACTCGATCGATCCCACCGAACTCGAGCGCACCCTTGAAACCAAGAAGGTTGCCGGGCTTTTCCTTGGCGGCCAGATCAACGGCACCTCCGGCTACGAGGAAGCGGCCTGCCAGGGCCTGATGGCGGGCATCAACGCGGCGCTCAAAGTAAAGAATGAGCCGCCGCTCATTCTCGATCGCACTGAAGCCTACACCGCGATCCTGATCGACGACCTGATCTCCAAGGGCACCAACGAACCGTATCGCATGTTCACTTCGCGCGCCGAGTTCCGCCTGCACCTGCGGATTGACAACGCCGACCGCCGGCTCATGCCACACGGGCGCCGCGTCGGGTTGATCTCCGACGCAGCCTGGAACGATTTCCTTGCCAAACAGGAGCGGCACCGCTCGATGCAGGCGTTGCTGGAGAACACAAAGCTAACGGCGGCCTTGGCGGAGGCGGTCGCACGCGCGGTTGCCGAGTCAGACATCGAAGCGGGGACTGAACTGGACCTCACCGCCGCTCTCGGTCAGTCTCTCGCGCAACTTCTCAAGCGCCCCGAAATCACGATCGAATCGCTAATCCCGGTCCTAAGGGACCTCGCGCCAGAATTCTTCCCATACGCAACTCACGACGTGGCGGAGCGCATCCCGCTCCCCGCGCAGGCGCACAACGAACTGAAGTCTGTTGAAACGGAAGTAAAGTACGCCGGCTACCTGCAGCAACAGCAGCGCTCCATTGACCGCCTCAAGAAGTCCGAGCAGCGCTCAATCCCCGACTGGTTCGACTACCGCTCGGTCAGCGGTCTCTCTCGCGAAATGCAGGAGAAGCTGACGAAGGTCCAACCCCGCACTATCGCACAGGCCTCCCGCATTCCCGGCGTGACGCCTGCCGCGGTGGGACTGGTCAACGTCTACATCGAAATCCAGGCCCGCCGCCGCGAGCAAGCCGCCGCGGTCTAGGCCGCTCAGTCACGAAAAGTCCCGATGCTTCCAAACTCTGCGTCCTCTGCGCCCTCTGTGTTTAAATGATCAGCCACTATGCCCGTCCACGCCCGCCATCATTTCCCCGGCCTTCGCGACAAAGTTTTTCTCGACTCGGCTTGCCTCTCCCTTGCGCCCCGGCCAGCCGTCGAGGCCATCGAGAAGTTCCTCGACATCGCGATGATGTGCCACGCCGACTCCTCCACCCACCACCATATCGCGATGGATGAGATGCGCTCGGCCGCGCGGCCGGCCGTAGCCCGCCTCATCAATGCGCACGAAGACGAGATCGCCCTGGTCGAGAGCACTTCTCACGGCCTTTCCCTCGCCGCCAGTGCGATGCCGCTCGAACCCGGCGACCGGGTGATGATCTCCGACCTTGAATTTCTCGAAGTTGCCTTGCCTTGGGTGCAGAAGAAGAAAGACGGCATCGAGATCGACGTCGTTCCCAACCGCAATGGCGAAGTCTCCATCGACGACTTTGCCGACCGCCTCACGCCCCGCACTCGCGTGACCTGCGTGAGCAGCGTGCAGTGGTCGAATGGTTATCGCCTCGATCTCGCCGCACTCAGCCGTCTCTGCCACGAACGTGGTGTATGGCTCGTCGTCGACGCCATCCAACAGCTCGGAGCCATCCCTCTCGATGTGCGCCAGACTCCCGTCGACATCCTCGTCAGCGGCGGGCACAAGTGGCTCAATGCCCCGTTTGGTTGCGGCTTCCTTTACATCAACCGCGATGTGCTATCCGACCTGCACCCGCCGCTCGGCGGATACTTGTCTCTCGAAGATCCTGCCGGCGGGTGGGGTCAGTATTTTCAGACGCCGAACATTACGCCGGTTGGGGATTTTCACCTCGTGGGCAACGCCCGCCGCTTCGAAGCCGGGGGAACAGCTAACTACCCGGGAGCGATCGGGCTGGCTGCATGTCTTAAGCTGGTCGAGGACCTTGGCCCCGCTGACGTGGCCGAGCACATCTACCAGCTGACCGATCAGCTGATGCAGGGGCTCGACCATCTTGGCGTGAAGGTGGTCACGCCACGAGCACGCGAAAATCGCTCCGGCATCGTCACCTTCTCGGTGGGCTCCGCTGAAGAAAACGTCAAGCTGATGAACCGCCTGCTCGCGAAGAAGATCCTCGTCTCGGTGCGCTACACGTCGAATGTGGGAGGGGTGCGCGTTTCGTGCCACTACTACAATTCCAAGGACGATATCGATGCGCTTTTGGGCGCAGTCAAACACGCGCTTGTCGGCCACAATTAACACTGCTTTAACATTAGCGTCATATTTCCGGCGCTAATATCTAGCGATGCCACAGGACCCGCTTCAGATCGAGGATTTGCCCGGAATTCAGGATGGCCAGCGCGTGCTTCGTCTTACCGGGACCCCTGGTTTTGACCAACATGTTTCAGTTCCAGTCGCTGGTGCGAGCCGACGGTTCCCAACGCCTGATTATTGACTTCACTAATGTCCCCTACGTTGATTCTGCGGGGATTGGCGCACTCGTAGGTGCTTATGTCACGCACAACAAGGAGGGCGTAGCCTCGCCCTGGTAGGCGTAAACGATCGCGTGCAGAACACGCTCAAAATTACGCACGTTCACCAGTTCTTTCGCTTCTTTGACAAAGGGGACGACGCCGAATCTGTCGTCGCCTGATGCCTCTCGCTTTCTAGCAGCCCCTCCCCAAAAATTAAAGGCGGCCTGCCGGCCGCCCTTTGTGCGTTCCGTAATGTTTGAGTGGTTTAGACGGACTTCACGTTCTCCGCTTGCCAGCCCTTCGGGCCTTTTACGACATCGAACTGCACTTGCTGACCTTCTTGCAGGCTGCGGAATCCGCTCGCCTGGATGGCGGAGAAGTGCACGAACACGTCCTCGCCGTTCTGGCGGCTGATAAAACCATAACCTTTGGCGTCGTTAAACCACTTTACTGTTCCTGTTTCCATGGTGTTGCTTTGTTCCTTTTGTGTTGAAATATGCGCTGAAACTCGCAGGAATGCTGCAGGCAGGTCACGCTTTAAAGCGGAGAAACTGACTACAACCGCAAAGATCAAACGCAACTTTATTTTACATTCCATTCGCTGAAATTTCCAGAGGTACGAACGTAACCCATTACTAAGATAGGTGCTTACAGGACGCGAAAGCGGGCGAAACGAATGTGGCGCAGATGTAGACGCCTGCCACGCCGCCCTGGGTAACCGGTACGCTTAATTTGCCATCGTTCTCTGACAGTCATCCTGAATCCCTTTTCTCCAGCGGAGGAGAGCCTGCCCTGACCGAGCCGAGCGTATGCGAGGGAAGTCGAATGGGGATGGCGCGGAGCGCTCCAAATTGAGCACTGCCGGGCAACCAGCGAAGTAGCCGCAAAACGACCCGGCAAACTGCTCTTTGCATCTTTCATCTCTTTGCACTCATCATGCAAAAGATCACTATGCGCCTGCGCCTTGGTTGTGCCCTTCTTCTGCTCTCATCCTTTGCCGCCGCAGATATCGTGGACGATGTCCGCGAAGCCTTCGCCCAGAACAGTTTGAGCTATGCCCAGACTACTCTCAAGAACTATCGCGACCAGCACGGGGCTGACCCTGCCTACCTTGAGGCTCTTTCCTGGACTGCACGCGGCGCGCTGGCCGCTCGTGACTACAATCAGGCCTACAGTCTTGCGCGGCAAACCCAGTTGTTGTCGGCGCAGCAACTTAAGAAACGCAAGCTGGACGCCGAACCGCACTTGCCCGTGGCTCTGGGTGCGGCTTACGAGGTCGAGTCGGAGGTCTTGGCAGCGAGAAGCGAGAAGCCCCAGGCGATCCTGCCTGCTGAAGTCGGCGCTTCAAACCTATGGCAACACTTCGATCGCCTCCCGTCTGCAGAAGAACCTCAACCTGCTCACCTTCGTCGGCAAACCCGCTCCCGCATTGACTGCCCCCGAGCATCTTGGGAAGGCGCCGGTTGGGTTGGCACAATTGAAAGGTTCCCCTACATTGCTCTTCTTCTGGGCGCACTGGTGCGTGGACTGTAAAGGGGAAGCGCCAATCCTGACCCAGCTTCGCTCAGAACTCGAACCGAAGGGCTTAAAGTTCGTTGCTCCCACGCAGCGCTACGGATACGCAGCCCGTGGCGAGACCGCCTCTCCTCAGGCTGAGTTCTCCTATATCGACAGGGTCTGGCAGCAATACTATTCCGGACTGCAGGGAGTACCGGTGCCCGTCAGCAAACAGAATTTCAACACCTACGGTGCCAGCACGACTCCCACCCTGGTTCTGGTCGACCGGGCCGGCCGGATCGCCATGTACCATCCGGGAGCTATGCCCTATACCGAGTTGCGAGCTGCCATCGACAAGATTCTGGCTAAGTGATTCGTTTGTCGTCCACGTGAAGGGTATTGACAAGCCGGAGAAGGAGACTAGATTGTCCCAATGAATCCCGACCGAACCTTGCTCTACGTTGGCGGTCTTTGCATTGGCATCGTCGCGGGGATGCGGTCGCTCACCGCTCTGGCCGTGACTTGCTGGGCTATCCGTCTGGGCTGGCTCGACCTGACGGGGTTCCGCCTCGCATTCCTCGGTTCCACGCCCGCCTGCATTGTGGTTTCGCTGATCGCCCTCGGCGAGATCATCAACGACAAACTGCCGAATACTCCTAACCGCACCGACGCAGTGCCCTTCGGCGCGCGCCTTGTTACCGGCATGCTTTCCGCCATGATGATCTTCATGTCGGCCCATCAGTCGATTGCTCTTGGGCTTGTACTTGGCCTCGTGGGGGCGTTCATCGGAACCTACGGCGGCTTTCACATCCGCCATTATCTGGTCAAAGACCGCGGCCTGCCCGATCTGATCGTCGCAATCGTCGAGGACATCGTCGCCGTCGGCGGAGGATTTCTGCTCGTGTCCCACCTTTTCTAAGAAATCCGTTTCGAGGAAATCGCGACTCGATCTGCTCGTGGGGGACGGGCGCCCTCGCCCGTCCAGGCCAAGCATAGCTCGGCAACACTTTGCCCTCTCCCTACCCGACATTTGCTACGCCTGTACCGGCTTGGCCGTATGGGCAAACCCTCTCCCCAACCGCTACCGTGAAGGACGTGCATCGGAGGCACTCATCATGGATAAAGACGAAGTGAAGGGAAAGGCAAAGGACATTGCCGGACGCATCGAACGCCAGGTCGGCGAGTGGACTGGCGATACAGACGCTCAAGTCAAGGGCGCGGCCAAGCAGGTGGAGGGAAAGGTTCAGAATGCCTGGGGCAAAGTGAAAGACGCCGCCAAGCATCCACCGGCTAACGAAAAGGAAGAAACAGACTCTGGGACCGATCGGCGCTACGACAAGGCGGTTAACGAGTAAGTCTAGGGGTTCAATCCGACCGCCTGGAGGAAAGGAGTTATTCGTTAGATTCCTTCAGGTGGTCGGACATAAGTCCGGTGCATGAAGATCGAGCGCTAGCGCTTATCTCTCCCACTTGTTCCGCCTCTAGCCGCCAAGAACCGCTCGGCATGGTCAGAGAGTCAGCCCTTCTTCCCACCGGTTTACTGCTGTGATTCCTGCTTTCCAGGATGAATGGCGGGACGCGATGAAGCGCCTGGTACCACTTAGCGCTGTGATCCCCGGATTTTCGCGCGAAACAACCAAGCCCCTCGTCAGTTCTTCCCACCCGTTTACTAACTTGATTCCTACCTAACGAGGTTCACACCAGGGCTTCTCACACCTCGTTTCCGATCGCCTGGGGACGCCGGTCGCAACGAAAAAGGGCGGCCGAGCCGCCCCCTTAACCACACTTCACCTGCGATCAGCGGCTCTTGCCCTTGAGCATTTCCAGCACCCGATCAAAATCCTCCAGCGTGGCATACTCGATCACGATCTTGCCTTTGCCCTTGCGGTCGCGAATCTTAACCCGAACTCCGAGGATGGTTTCAAGCTCTCGCTGCGCCGCCTTCACGTTGGGATCCACCCAGCGGGCACCTCCTGCAGAGCCGTCCGCCGGACTCGCAGGATAGTTCGCGTTCATGATCAGCGTCTCAAGCTGGTCGACCGACAAATGTTTCGACCTGGCTTGTTCGGCAAATTTGATCAGTTGTGCCCCATCTTGCACCGTTAGAAGGACGCGTGCCTGGCTGAAATCGAGCTCCCCTGCGCGAAGCATGCTCTGCACTTCCCCCGGCAGCTTGAGCAGCCGCATGTAGTTCGAAACTGAGGAACGGTCGCAGCCGGTGCGCTTGCCGATCTCTTCCTGGGTCAAGCCAAAATCCCGGCTCAGGCGCGCAAAGCCCTCGGCCTGATCGAGGCAGTTCAGATCGCGCCGCTGCACGTTCTCGATGATCGTCATCTCCGCGGCCTGCTGATCGGAAACATGCCGTACGATCGCCGGAATGGTCTGCTTCCCCGCAAGCTTCGACGCCTGCGTACGGCGTTCCCCGGTGATCAGGACGTACTTGCCATCCTTCGCGGGACGCACCGTAATCGGCTGGATCACGCCGTTCGCGCGAATGGACTCCGCGAGTTCCTCTAGACTCTCACGCGTGATCTGGCTGCGCGTCTGGTAAGGATTTGGGTGGACCTGCTCCACGGGAATCTCGAGGACGGTATGGCCTTCCACACGTCGTGCCGCCGTCTGTATGTCAGCAATCGCGGCGCTACTGGGTGCGTGAGTCGTGCTCGGATGGGCGGTCGGAGGGGCTGCGGACGTACCGCCGCACCTTGAACCCCGGCGCCTGGCACAACTCGCGGTCCGCCCGGCAGCAGCGATTCCAACCCTCGCCCCAAAGCTTTGCGCTTGTCCGGAAGCGGCGCCCGATTGTCGGTTGCCGGCTTTTCCCCAACCGCCGCGGTTTCGGTCGTGGCTACTTTTTCTGCTGTCGTCGTCATTGGTGGCGCTCCCGAGAATCTTCCGTGCAATCAATACATCGATGGTCATCAATCTATTACATAGACGGTTATCGATATGCTACGCGGACTTGTCCATCTCCTCGATCGGCACCGGATGTTCCTCTTCCGCACCCTGCTCTGCGGCCGGCGCGGTAAGCTCTTCCGGCGCCATATCCCCGGTCGCGGTGAGGTCGACGACAGCCGCCGGAGCTTCCGGCTCACCGATCGCCTCTACCGATGAGGTCTCGCCCAGCTCCTCCGCAATCCCGGTTGCGGCCATGTAGTGCGAGATGATCTCCTTCGCCAGGCGGATATAGCTCTCTGCGCCCTTCGACCGCACGTCATACACAAGGGCTGGCTTTCCGTGGCTCGGAGCTTCCGCCAGTCGGATGTTCCGCGGGATCGTGGTCTGGCACAACCGCTCGCCAAAGAATCTCCTCAGCTCGGCCGTCACTTGCTGCGCCAGGTTCGTTCGTTCGTCGAACATGGTGAGCACAACGCCCTCAAGGCTGAGATTGGGATTGAAGCTGGCGCGGATTCGCTCGACCGTATCGAGCAACTCGCTAATTCCCTCGAGCGCAAAATACTCTGCCTGCATGGGGATCAGGACCGTGTCCGCGGCCACCAGCGCATTCAAGGTAAGAAGGTCGAGCGCGGGCGGACAATCGAGCACAATGAACTGAAAGCGTTCATAGAGGGGCGCCAATGCATTTCGCAGGCGATACTCGCGATCACTGGCCTCGACCAGTTCGATATTCGCCCCGATGAGATTCTTGTGGCCCGGGATGATCCAGAGTTGTTCAAGATCTGTAGGCTGGAGCGCCTGTTCAGCAAGCGCTTCTCCCATCAGCAAGTGATATGTGCTGATTCGCTCCGGGTCTTTGGTCAGGCCCAATCCGCTGGTGGCATTCGATTGCGGATCGCAATCGATCAGCAGCGTATTCACTTCCGCCGCCGCCAGTGACGAGGCCAAGTTGATGGCAGTCGTAGTTTTCCCCACGCCGCCCTTCTGGTTGGCTACCGCAATGACACGTCCCATGGAAATCTTTGGAGAACCGAGAGTAAGCGCAGAATAGTTCGATCAACCGGCGATTGCAATGATCGATTCGCGTCTGGGCTAACAAAGTTGTTCAAAACCTGATGGAATCAAGTCAGGCGTGAGGAAATCGTGGGAGAATCGAGATTTGTGACCAGAGAGGTCCCGAAGTTCCACGTGGAACGTTGGGGATCTGCCACGTCATGTAGATGAAGATCGGCAGACTGCGGTCGGCATGATTTTCGTCTACACGACTGGGCTAGGGTTCGTGCCAAGCGAATGTTCCACGTGGAACACATTACGCTTCACCTTCAGCTTTTTCCCGCCATGCCGTTGACAACCGGAGTTGATTAACTGTTCCACTTGGAACACAGGGACTATTCCCGAGCAAAGATGCGGGAGGCTACCGAAAACTGCCGTTCGATTGCTCAGCCGCCAGTTCGCCTCAGCCACGCGTCATCGGCACTCGCGGTGTACCCGCGACTCTTACATCAATTGTGTCAGCTCATTCAGCGCTCAAGATGAACGCATGACTCGATACCGGTCCTGGTGTTCCACGTGGAACACTGAATGCTGGATCTAGAGAAGGGAGACGGTACACCTCAGCGACGCCCACCCTGGGTGGACCCAAAGCGTGCTTGCAGGATTTCATCCGAGTTCCTGAGTTGCAGATAGCAAATCCATGATTATGGTCACCTCAATAAGAGCGAACAATGGATATCCGCATTTCCCAATGCGCCAACTGGACAACGACTCGCTGAGTTGAGCACGCCGACCACATATTGTATTTCCCACTTTTCCACGAGCGCAGGCACTCCATCGAATACACAGCCTTCAATAACAGCGACTCCTTCCCACTATTACTTACTCGATACTTAACCTTCTTGATTACAGCACTGGTCTATAGGGTTTGGATAACGCGGGAACTCATAAGCGGTGCACATTTCTATACTCTTTCCACTTTCACCCCATTGGTAAGCGCATTCCATCGCCAGAAACCCATTGAATAGCCTCGCACTAACCGCCCTCTTACCACTTGTTACTGCTCTGGTTCATCCAACCGTAGCGACCTTTCGTCCAATGAGTAGCACCCGCGCGTCCGAAAGAGGCACATTCGTGGGCGAATTCCACTCAAGACTCGGATCCAGCTTGCCAGCTTCATCAACCTGACCGCGACCAATGAGCAAAGCCAGGCGCCCGCCGGACCGGACCAGAGAAGCCGCAACCTGCAGTGCGGACTCGAACCGCTCGACCGCCCTGAGCGTGACCACATCAGCATCTGCACCGCTCTTCGCCAGCTCCTCTGCACGCCCACCGAAAACGCTCACCTTCGCCAGCGCGAGCGCCCGAACGACCTCCCGCAGAAACGTTACCTTCTTGTGATTCGATTCGATCAGCGTCAGCGCGATGTCTGGCGCCCAGATCCTGATCGGCAGCCCGGGAAAGCCGGCCCCCGACCCGACGTCAAACACCCGGATCAGGCTGCCCGTGCCTTCAGGCTCGCCAGCCCTCTCCTCCCCTCCAGGGAACAGGTGCGTCGCTGCGAAGAGCGATTCGCCGAAATGTCGTGTCACGATATCTTCCGGCCGCCGCACCGCCGTCAGGTTCATACGCGCGTTCCAGCGCAGTAATATATCGATGTGCATCGATATATGCCTTAGTTGAATGTCACTGAGCGAGCGGGGCTCCGCCGAGCCCGGCCCCTCCAGAAACGGCTGCAACAGCTCGGCAAGGCGCGAGGTTTCCATGGAGTTCGAAAGCGCCAGCTTAAACCATGACCGGAAACGGCGGCAGGGAACTCGCCACTCCGCCCACACGGCCCGCCTGCAGAGTCGCTGTAGCCGCACCCCTACCGCCGCTAACTCCCCCTGCCGGTCCCCCAACGAGACCACATAGTTACCCCAGGTCAATCGGCCCTGCCCGACCCGGTCTGGTCCCACCGCCATTTCGAGCCATTCTTTCGTAATCTCCTGCGCGCCGTTCGCCTATGCCATAGTCAGTCCGATGCCACAGGTGTCCTCAAGGCCTTATGTGGAGCGGGCTCCCCGGGTGAAACTCGGGGGGTCGGTGCTCGCCCTGGTCATCCTCGAGAACAAGCGCCAGGTCCGCGCCAATCTGCATCAGCTCTCCGTCAATGGCGGCATGTTGAAACTGGATAAGGCCCTCGATGAAAGCATCTCCGTGAACCTCGCTTTCCACATTGGCGCCACTACCGTCCGGGCCAAGGCGGAAATGCTGTTCCCCATGTGGGCGACCAACGGCTGGCTACAGCCCTTCCGCTTTCTCGATCTTCCCGAAGAAGATGCGAAGAGCCTTGATATTGAACTCAGCGCCCTCCTCTAGCTCTGGCCCCACGTCAACCTGACTTAGCGATCGCGAACGCCGCCTCCTAGCTTCCTCCTACTAACCTCTCGCGTTGACTTGCTCGCACGCCGGACCTACCATTGGCTACCTTAATCTGGCCTGCGAAATGATCGGCAAAACCATCTCGCACTACCGCGTGACCGAGAAGATCGCGAGTGGTGGGATGGGCGTGGTCTATAAAGCCGAGGACACTGAACTCGGCCGCTTTGTCGCTCTGAAATTTCTGCCCGAACTAGTGGCCCACGACCAGCAACTGCTGGAGCGTTTTCGCCGCGAGGCGCGCGCCGCCTCTTCCCTGAACCATCCGAACATCTGCACCATATATGAAATCGGGGATCACAAAGGCCGGCGCTTCATCGCCATGGAGTATCTGGATGGCAGGCCTCTTAAGACCGTGATTGCCGGCAAACCGCTGGACACGGAAATGCTTCTCGACCTCGGGATCGAGATCGCGGATGCACTTGACGCAGCCCATTCCCAAGGCATTGTTCATCGCGACATAAAGCCCGGAAACATCTTCCTCACCAAGCGTGGCCACGCCAAGATTCTTGACTTTGGACTGGCCAAGCTGACGCAGAGGGCCGAGCACGAAAAGACACAGGGTTTAGAGACCGCGGGGCCCGCGACGGAAGGGCCGGATAACCTGACCGGGCCCGGCACGGCCATGGGGACGGTGGCGTACATGTCGCCGGAGCAGGCTCTGGGCAAGGAACTGGACGCACGCACCGACCTTTTTTCCTTCGGCGCCGTGCTCTACGAGATGGCCACCGGCGCGCTTCCCTTTCGCGGTGATACTTCGGCGGCGCTCTTCGATTCCATCCTGCACCGCTTACCCGAGCTTCCGGCCCGATTTAATCCCGAACTGCCATCGGGTCTCGAGCCGATCATCACCAAGGCGCTCGAAAAAGACCGCAACCTTCGCTACCAGCATGCTTCCGAAATTCGGGCCGACCTGCAGCGCCTGCGGCGCGACTCGACCTCAGGCCGCATCGCAATCGTGGCGCCGGATGCCGCTCCCACAGCGTCGGTTCTGTTGCCCACGGTCGCAAAAAAAACGGCGCTGCCTTCACCATCTCGTTCTCACCGAAAACTTTGGCTGGCGGCAATTGTTGCGCTGGTCCTGCTGGCCGGCGGGACTCTTTATTATCTGACCCACACTCGACCTCTGACGGAGCGCGATTCGCTCGTGCTGGCTGACTTCAGCAACTCGACCGGTGAGCCCGTCTTCGATGGCACCCTGAAACAAGCCCTCACCGTAGATCTCGAGCAGTCGCCATTTCTGAACGTGATCTCCGGCCAGACCGTCAGCCAGGAACTCGGCTACATGGGACGGTCGAAAGATGAGCGGCTCACGCCCGATCTCGCTCGCGAAGTTTGCCAACGAACCGGGAGCAAGGCCATGCTCACCGGATCCATCTCAGGTATAGGCAGTCACTACGTGATCGGGCTGAACGCGCTGAATTGCCGTTCCGGAGAAGCGCTTGGCAGCGAACAGGTGGAGGCCAATAGCCGGGAGCAGGTACTGAGATCGCTGGGCGACGCCGCCCGCAGCATGCGCAAAAAGCTGGGTGAGTCGCTGGCCTCGATCCAGAAGTACGACACGCCTATCGAGCAGGCAACTACTTCCTCGCTCGAAGCGTTGCAGGCTTACAGCCTTGCCGTCAAGACCTGGTACACGCAAGGGGAAGAGGCCGCCGTCCCCTTCCTGAAGCGAGCCATCGAGCTGGATCCTAACTTCGCGATGGCCTACGCCCGGCTGGGGACCGCGTATTTCAATCTTTCCCAGGCCGGGCTCGCCAGCGACTACACGAAGAAGGCTTACGAACTGCGCGATCGCGTCTCTGAGCGCGAAAAGTTTTATATCGAATCGCACTACTACACCTACGTCAGCGGTCAGATGGACAAGTCCGTCGAAGTGTTCGGGGTGTGGAGGCAAACCTATCCCCGCGACGTGATCCCCGCCGCGAATCTCGGCGCCCTCAACTACTACCTGGGCCACTACGAGCAAGCCGAGCAGGAATTGCGGCAGGCGGTTGTGCTCGAGCCGAACAGCGGGACGAACTACCTGAATCTGGCCGGCGTAGCGCTCGCACTCAACCATCCCGACGACGCCCAGCGAGTGCTCGACCAAGCCCAGGCCCACAAGTTGCAAAGCCAGTTCCTGTTGTCGAACCGTTATTTCCTCAGCTTTTATCGCGGCGAGGACGCGGAACTGCGAAAGCTGGTAGACGCGGCCGCCGGAAAGGCTGGCGCTGAAGACGTGCTGCTCGACTCGCAGGCAAATACCGAGGCGTATCACGGCAGGTTTGCCTTGGCGCGAGTCTACACGGAGCGCGCAGCCAGCGCGGCCAGCCGCGGAGGCGACAAGGAAACCGCCGCGTTCTACCGGGTGGAATCCGCTCTGCGCGAAGCCGAGGCGGGCGAGGTCGAGGAGGCGCGATCGGAAATTACTGCCGCGCTCGCGCTCGCGTCCAGTAAAGACGTGCAGACGCTGGCCGCTCTGGCCTGTGCCCGGTCTGGCGATGGGGCCCGCGCTCAAACCATGGCTGACGACCTGAGCCAACGATTTCCCACGGATACGCTGGTGAACGGCTACTGGGTGCCGGTTATCCGGGCTGAAATTGCGCGCCGCCAGGGAGACACGGCCAAAGCAGCTGAGTTGCTCCGTGCCACTGCCCCTTACGAACTGGGAAGCCCGCAGCCGTTTCAGCTGGGAACTCTGTACCCGGTTTACGAGCAAGGTCTCGTTGCCCTGGACGCGCACGATGGCAAAGCTGCCGCGACCGAATTTCAGAAGATTCTGGACCACCGCGGCGTCGTTCTGAATTTTCCTCTCGGTTCCCTGGCGCGTCTTGGCCTGGCGCGGGCACGGGTGCTGAATGGCGACAAGAAGGGAGCGCTCTCCTCCTATCAGGATTTTCTGGCGCTATGGCAAGGTGCCGACCCTGGCTTACCGGTGCTGAAAGAGGCCAAGGCGGAATACGAAACCGTCAAGTAGCGATCCGATCTTCCACTCGTCACTGATCCGCGGATCGACGAAGGCACGAATCAAGAGCGTAAACGTGGAACAGGACTTGTAATTTCAGCTCCAAATCAGACGTCCAAAGTCAAGAACTTGAGTCGTACTGCCGGGGCAGTGGGATTTCTTTGCGTCTGTCTCTGCTATTGCCTCCCGTCTGCCTGACAACGCGGTAAAATACGCACTCTAATTTCGCGCGACGGAAAGCAATCGAATGAGCACCCACGGCAACGGGGACAAGACATCCCCCAAAACCATCTACGTGACCCTGAAGGGTCTGCCACTCGCCTTCAACATCGAATGGCCGTTCCATAAATCCACTTCAGGAGCTGACTTCTGGGTTTTGCACTGTGACATAAGCCTCGCCAACTCGGAAGGGCTTCACGCTCCAGTGTCCGTGAACCTTTCGGCCACGGTTCGCGAAATCATGCCCTCGCTCGAGCCCAAGGATGCCGAGGCCCCGGTAATCGCCGCATTGCGGAAGGAAGTCGATCAGCGCCAGGTGGAGTTCGTGAAATCGGGCAAGCTTGTGCCCGTGAACTTTTCCAGCCGCCACTACGATTTCAAACGCAATCGCTGGGTCTTCGGCCATGCCACAGACGAGGTCATCACGACGTTCCTCGAGCGCAAGATTTACTGGCAGACCAAACTCGTCGGTGGAAACGTCTGGATCGCAGATCCCACAGAAGCGCTTTATCTCGAAACCACCACCGATCGTCTGGCAGAAATCGCGAGCACCATGGCCAGATCGGGCCTGGTAACCATGCAAAATCACTTTGCGAACGCCAACCAGACGTTAATGGCGCAGCATGAGAAGTTCGAGTCCGCTGCTGCCGAGACACTTAGGGAACTAGAGAAGAAGCACGCCTTCGAAAGAGGATAGTCAGCAGGGAGTGCCTGGCAGTTCAGATCTACACATTCACGAGGTCAGCCCGATGTCTAATAAGTCTCTGCTGTGCGCGTTCCTGTCCATCGCTTTCATCGCATCGTTCTCGCAATCTTCTCCCGACAAGCACTTCGACGGAAAAACCTGGTGGGATCACGTCAAAGTTCTCGCCGACGACAACATGGAAGGACGTGAGACGGGAAGCCCCGGCTTGCGCAAGGCGGAAGCCTATGTGGTCGGCCAGCTCAAGAGCGCCGGCCTTCAGCCCGCGGGGACCAAGGGCTTCTATCAGACGGTGAAGTTCGTCTCGCGCGAAATCGACGAGAGCAAATCCAGCGCTGCGCTTATCCACGACGGCAAGGCGCAGCCGTTGACGCTCGGTGACGACGCCATCTTCGGCACCCGCGTGGACTTGGCGCCGCACGTCGAAGCCGGCTTGGTTTTCGTCGGCTACGGGCTCAGCATTGCCGAGAAGAACTATGACGACCTCGCAGGTCTCGACCTCAAGGGCAAAGTCGCCGTTCTCCTGAGCGGCTCGCCGGCCGATATTCCGAGCGCGCTGTCGGCACATTCTCAATCGGCCGCCGTCCGCTGGAAGGCCTTGCGCAATGCGGGCGCGATCGGTGTCATCGGCATCCCCAATCCCGCGTCCATGGATATCCCCTGGTCGCGTATCGCGGTGAATCGCACTCATCCCAGCATGGCGCTAGCCGATCCGAAGTTCAATGAGACGGAGGGCGAGCAGTTGTCCCTCACATTCAATCCGGCGAAGGCGGAAGCACTTTTTGCCGGCTCCGGCCACAGCTTTCAGGAAATCGCCGATCTCGGCAAAGACCGCAAGCCCCTGCCACGCTTTCCGCTGGCGGTTTCGATCAAAACCACGGCAAAGCTGAAGAGGAAGAACCTCGAATCGGCGAACGTCATTGCCAAATTGCCCGGCGAGGATTCCAAACTTAAGAACGAGTATGTCGTGCTCTCCGCGCACATCGACCACATCGGTATCGGCGCCCCCATCAATGGAGACCGCATTTACAACGGCGCCATGGACAACGCTTCCGGCAGCGCTGTCCTGCTCGACGTTGCCGCTTCCCTGAAAAAATCTCCGGAGAAGCTCAAGCGCTCCATCCTCTTTGTGTTTGTGACCGGCGAAGAAAAAGGACTGCTGGGCTCGAAATATTTTGCCGCGAACCCCACTGTCGATCCGAAATCCATGGTGGCCGACATCAATATCGACATGTTCCTGCCCATCGTACCCCTGAAAGTTCTAACCGTGTACGGACTCGCGGAGTCCGACCTGGGCGACCTTGCCAGCGAAGTTGCGAAGGCGCGCGGCATCGCGGTGCAACCCGATCCGGAACCGCTGCGCAACGCGTTCATCCGCAGCGATCAATACAACTTCATCCTGCACGGGATACCTGCGCTGGCTATGGGTGTGCGCGGCGATCCGAATTCCCCGGAAGAAAAGAAGATCTTCAAAGACTGGCTGACCCAGCGTTATCACGCTCCCTCCGACGACTTGAATCAGCCCGTCGATCTTTCCTCTGCCGCGCAATATGAGGAAATCATCCGAGGCTTGCTGATTTCCGTCGCCGACCGCGATCAGCGTCCTCGCTGGAAGTCCGACAGCTTCTTCCAACGGTACGCAACCTCAGCGGGCGAGTGATTCCACAGCCGCGCCATCATGCGCAAACGGCATCCAAGGTGGCAATGGCCCTCGCGCAACGGATTACCTATAACAATCATCGTAAGGGGATGTCCTTGTCGCTGAGTCGTGCGCTATCTCCGCTGAGTGATCGTCCTGGTGATGTATTGCTCGTTGTGCGGAGCGCAGGAAGCCAGCCCGCCGGTCACCGAGCAAAAGCAGCAGGCGCAGGAAAAGGTTGAGGCGAGCGTTAAGCAGGAGCCAACCGTCAAACGAATGCGTGATCTGCCGATCGTGTGGCTGATCGGACCTTACATACCGGCGACTGGCCCCCTTCAACCGCTCACCGGAGAACAGCGCACGGAGGTCTATTTCCGGCAAACATTTCTGACCGCCGGCACCTATGCCTCAAGAGCTTTCGCAGCTGGGATTGATCAGGCGCGAGGCACGCCCTCCCGCTGGGGCGGCGGAATGGGTGGATACGGCCAGCGCTTCGCCAACCGCTACGGGCAGTATCTGATTTCAAACACGATTCAGTCGTTCGGCGATGCCGCCCTTGGCTATGAGCCACGCTACGACTTGTGCCGGTGCTCCGGCTTCAAATCGCGCACGGGACACGCCCTGCTGCGCAACTTCATCACCTATGACGAAACGGAGAGGAATCGCAAATTTCAGATTCCTCTTTATGCGGGTTCGTTCGCGGCTGGCGCGATGTCAAGGACATGGCTGCCAGGAAATCACAGTCCCTGGCGGGATGGTGGAGTCAGTCTGCTGTGGCAGGCGGGCCTGGGCAGCGCCTACAACTTTGTCAGCGAATTCTCCTTCGACATACTTCACAAACTAGGGATCGCCAAGAACAGCGGTCGCCGGTAGAGAACCGCCGTTCATTTCTGAGCGTGACTCCTACTCCTTCTTTATGCTGTCGATCATCGCGAACAACTGGCTGCGATCGACCACTTCCACGAAACGGTTTCCCCTGGCTCTTGTTGCTCACTACATAAATGGTCGGTGTGTGCTCCAGGCCGATCTTCTGGCCGAGATCCCGGTCGGCTCGCACTTCGTCCGCCAGCTTGCCTTGCGCGTCGATCACGAAGGGCAGATCGATCTTGTGCTCGGTCGCGAACTTCTCGGCGAACGCACGCAGGTTTTCTTTGTTGATCTCCAGCTGATGCGCGAACGCCTGCATCCGGAATTCGTTGCCAATCTTCTTGGAATGCGTGTCGAAGTACCGCGCCAGGATGGCCGCGTCGAACGCCCACGGGTGCATCGGCAGCGGGAAGTCATGCCGCACCACCGGGATGTTGTAAGTCTTGGCCGCTTCCTCGAGCAGCGGCGCCGCCCGGGCACAGTCGGGGCATTCCAGATCCTCGAAAACCACAATGGCCACCTGCGCTCCCTTGGGAGGCTTGAGCACGGAAGACTTCACATCCTGGGCAAGCGCCAGCCGCGTAAGAAGCAGGGCAAAGGCGCAGACAAAAAACAGGCAGTTCTTTTTCATAGGTCGTTTAGATGCGGGTACAAGCAGGAATCACGCTTGCAATATGGTAACCGAAGAAGAGTCGGGTGACGAGTCGAGAACGGCGGAAGAGATTGCGCGGGCGCAAACTCGAAAAATACCTGACGCGCTAACCGCCTGCTGGTTTTGCTGACACCCCTGCCGTTTGCACCTGCGAACGCAACGCGTCGGTAGCATCCTTAAGCAGATCCGAGGGCTTCCACTCGCTGCCGTGATACCACTTAAAAATTCGCCCGTCCGGTCCGATCACAGCCGTGCTTAGTGAGTGCGTAATCAGGCCGCCATCCTCGCGATAATCGAGTCCGAAGAAGTTGGCGACCCGCGGCAATTGTGCAGCTAGGGGTACAACAAATTCCCAATGCTCGAACCATGTTGCCTTCCCGCCGGGCACAGATTTCAAGCCAAATTCGCGTAGAACCCTGGGCGTGTCGTGTGCGGGATCAAAGCTTATGCTGAGCAGGTGAGTTTTGGCATACAGGCCCGCGTCCGCGCGCATTTCTTTGTCGATCTCCGCGAACCCGGCGTTCACGCGCGGGCAATAGTCCGCGAAAGGACACCTCGTATAGATGAAAGTCAGGATCAAGGCCTTCCCACGATACCGGCTCAGCGTAACGTGCTTGCCGCTCTGGTTAACCATGTCGAAGTCCGGCGCTTGCTCGCCGGGTGCCGGAATGTGAATCTCCGCGGCTGGCTTACCGGATGTCGCGGTGGATCGTTGCGTCACCTGCACATTCTCCAGCCACATTTCGCCGTTCTGAACCACAACATCAGCGGTTATGAGGTCGCCCTTTGCAGCCGCACTCAGTTCTTTGTCGTTTTTCACCGGATAAGGCATCGTCATCGCAGCCATTAGTCCCGGAATGTCCCCGTGTTTGATCACCAGCTCGCGATTCGTTTTGTCGACCGAGATGACCTCCCCCTTCAGCTTGTAGCGGCCATCGGGGGGTCCGAATTGCTTAGCGGGCTGCGGCTTGCATGCGGTGAGAAACGCCAGCAGTAGCACCGCCGCAAACAATATTCCGGGTGCGCGGTTCAGACTCGCAATTCGACCGATCGTTTTCCTCCACCGCATGGCGTTTGGCTCAGTAATGGAACCGATAGCGGAGCTGGACATAAATCTCCCGCGGAGCGTTCCAGTGGAAACCGCCGAAGGTCACGCTGTTGTCATACTCCACACGGCGATTAGCCACATTGAGTGCAGTCAGCGATGCAGTGAACCGTTCGCCGAAGTCTTTGCCCAACGAGAGGTCAAAGGTAGTGTGTTGCGGCAGATAGTTCCCCGGATATGGTTGACCGGGAAACGCGTTGCTGAAACCGGAGCCGTAGTAGACGTTGGTCGAGGCATAGGCGCGCCACGGGAGAGTGACATCGCCTCCAACGTTAAGCGTATTGCGCTGGTCGTGATCGAGCGGTGAAAGGCCGGCTGGCAGAGAGAAATCGGTCAGGCCGCCCGTAATGGCGCCGCCCCCTTCGGCAATCTGATTGGAATACGCGAGATGAATCTGTCCGCGATGCGCGATGCGCGGCGAGCGCAGGGTGAGTTCCCATCCCCGAATCAATGCCTTGCCAACGGTGATCGGAAAGAACAGGTTCGACTCGCCGATATTGTTGTGGTCGAAGAAGTTCACAACGTTAGTCCGGAAGTTGTCCGCATCTACGGTCCATCCCCGAAAAGGGATGGTCACGCCGAACTGGTGCTCCTCATCGCGTTCGCCCTGCAATGCAATAAATCCCAGGCTGCTGGCCTGGGCAAACTGCACCAATGGGCCAGAAGCTGTAATCAGCGGAGGCGCCTGGTAGTAGTGGCCGTAGAATGCGCGGAAAACCCAGTTCAGGCGGGGAACCGCTAACGCTGCTCCGAAGCGCGGGCTAATCGCGGTTTCCGTGACATCTCCTGAGAAACGCGTCGGCCGCATGCCGGCCGTCAGCGTAAGCCAGGGAGTGACCTTGAACTTGTCATCGACGAAGAAGGCCACCAGGCTGCCCGAGGGATGCTCCGTGTCGGTGAATGGCAGGTTCCCGCTGCCGTCATTGAAGATCGCGCCAAAGAGCTCATTGTCGTGCTGGTAGAAACTGTACAGCCCGACCTGCAGATTGTTCTTGGCCACATTCGCACTGAAGCTTACTTGGCCTCCGCCGTAGGTCGAGCCTCGATCTTGTGTCGTGGCCACCGGAAAGTCGTTTGGGGAGCCGTCGTAGTTGGCGCGGTTGTAGTGAAAAAAGGGCGAGACCGTCAATAGAAGTTGCGAGTTGAAAGTGTGCACCCAGGAGAAATTCACGATGGCATCCGATTCATGGTCGCCGTCGCGAAGACCGATGCTCGGATACTGCGCCGCAAAACCATTTTCTGCGATGGGTGCGTTCTCGATATCGTTCGGGAACGGATCGTAGGGGATTTGATAGTAGTCTTTACGCAGCGAGGTCACGAGCCGCAATTGGTTCGAAGGATCGACGTTGAAAATTAGCGATCCGAAACCTCCATAGCCATTCGCGGCATCGTGCACGGTCTGGGGAACGGGCGTCTGAATTCCGAGATCGCTACGGTTGCCGTTTACGCTCGCGTAGTAAGCGAAACGTTCGCTATGGCTGCCGAAGCTTAACTGATCATTGGTCTGATAGAAATTGCCGGCGCTAACGATCAACTCTGCTTCGTTGTTGCGTTCGAAGCCGGTGCGAGGGACGATGTTGAATACCCCGTAAGTCCGATCGCCGAACTCGGCGCTGTAGCTTCCGCGGTTGACCTCCAGATAGTCGATGTCTTTCGGATCGAATTGCGGGCCCAGGTTGGACGCGATGTTGGTGTTAGGCACGGGAACACCGTCCACCAGCCAGCTTGTCTGGTGCCCGCCACGAATGTGCAGCTGATCGTGAGTGAAATAGGAGCCCGGAACGTAATCCGTAATCATCGCCAGGCTGTTGGTGCGCGATGCTCCCGGCGTCCGCTCGATGTCGCTGCGACTAACCAGAGTAATCGGTGTCGCAGAATCGGTGGGCACGACGGGCGGCGCCCCCGATACATTGACCGTCTCTTTCCCGCCCGCCACATTCAACTGAAAGTGGACTACCGGTTCAGTACCGGAAATGACGACCAGGCTCTGCACTGCCTGGGCAAAACCGGGACTCGCGACGCTGACGGAGTAATCGCCAATCGGGACGCCGATAAACAGAAATTCACCGTTGGCATCCGTGTCCGCATTCTTTGCCCAGTCAGACGACTTGGCCTGCAACATCACCATGGCGCCTTGAACCGGACGGTGCTGCGGATCATGCACTACTCCTCGCACGGATCCGAAGATGGTCGCGCCCGCATTCGGGAGCAACAGGCTAAGAAAAAAAACTAACCACGTAATTCTGCGCATATAAGCCCTTTCCCTCTCTAGTGATGATCCTTGCCTGAGCTCGTTGATGCCAAACGCACTTCCGCAGCCAGCAGTTTGTCGTCATGTTTGCGGGCATGAATCACGACCCGGTCGCCGACGTGAACCTCCGACAGCGAGATTCCCTGTTCGGCGCGAATCACCTTGGTCGTCTTGTCGACCTCCACTTCCTTCACCTCACCCTTAGGTGTTTTCACCGTCAGGGAATGGTCGGAGATGGCGGTGACCGTTCCCAGAATGTGCTCCATGTCGCCGTGCGCGAATGCCGTCGCTGCCAGCGCGAGAATAGCCAACACCAATATTGTTTTCTTCAGCACGTAATCTCCTTCAAACTTGGAATTGAACTCGTCCCAAACATGATTTCGGTAGGAGGGCACGACTTTAGTCGTGCCGCTAGCTTGCTTGAACTCGAGGGCTTTAGCCCCTGAGGTCTGGCCTTCGGCCCTGTAAAACCAACTCTGAGACAACCCTTAGTGTTTGTGATCGTCATTACTATTCGACCCGCCGTTCAGAAAATCCTGTTCCGCTTTTTCCTCTTGAATGTCCGCCGCGCTTCGCGGATTGAAATGCTCCATCATCTTCATTTCTTCGGGCATGATTTTCGGCAGATGGCGAATGAACACCACCAGCTTCCAGCTATCCTCGTCGCGGTCTGCCTCGCCCCACGCCGGCATTCCGGTCCAGCGCACCCCGTTGTGGATGATGTAGTACAACTCTCCATCGGTCAGGTTCTGCGTCGCCGCCAGCCGCATGTCGGGCGCGCGCGGGTAAAGATGACGCCCCATCTCCGTATCACCGCCCCCGTCGTTGCCGTGGCAGCTTGCGCAATGGTCGGCAAAATGGTGCGTGGCTTCCTGCAGCAACTCCGGAGAACTCGTAAAGGGATTCTGAGCGTTCCGCGCCTTCTTCGGTATGGAAAGGCTGCGCAGGCGGTAGGCTAGCCAAGCCTCCGCCGCCGAGGGCGTCTCCCGCGCACTGGAAGAAATATGCATTGCCGCATAGGCAGCAAGACCAGCCGCCAAAACCAGCAAAGCGACAGCGAATTTCAATCCACGGGCCATTCTTGTTTTGCCGCAAAGCGCGGGCTTCGTGTCGTGGAAAACGGGGACGGCGCGGTCACCTCACCCAGAGTCCAAATCTGTTCTCTGACGTGCGGAGCTAAACGCCGATCGGTGCGAACCCGGTTGGGAAACTACCCAGGAGAACTCAGAGAAGAGAAGGTGGAGGACCGCGAACGTAACGCGAGGCAATCAGGTCGGCACCGGATAAGGAAAGATAGCTCAGCGCCGCCAGCGAATGACTTTGCGGGGCAAGCTGCCCACCGGCCGCAGGCTGAGGCTGTGCCCACTGGGCTACGGCCAGCGCTCGGCAGCAGGAGTGCTGTCCGCAATCGTTCGACTGGAACGTCGTTTCCGACGAGGCGCCCGCCGATTCATGGCAGCGGTGAGCCTTGCGAAGACAGCAAGCATGAGGAGGTTGGGACGAGAACGCCATCGCCAGCGGGGCGAACGTGCCCACAAGCGCAGCTAACAACAATAGTCTGGCGGTCAGTCGATGCATTTCAGCTGCTTGTGCCCCACACTTTCGTGGCGAACTGTGCCAACAGAATAGGTTAGAGAAAGCCATAATGCAAGTTGAGGCGTTTTGCGGGCGTGAGCGAAGCGGGAGCCCGCGTGCCGAAATCCCGAGCGTAGTCGAGGGATCTGGTTGACGTGTTTACGCGGCCCGGTTCGACAACCTGTTTTCGCTCGATCCCACAGAAGTAACCAGAAAAGGCTCGAATCCTTCACTCTTCCTCCGTGTCCCCTGTGTCCTCTGTGGTTTTGGTTTTGCGTGCGCCCCTTTCCGAGTTGAGACCTCAATTTGCCATGTGTTAGCATCTGAAGTTTTCGTAGGCGCTCTCCAGCAGGCCTGTACTCTGGCACTCGGTCATTTTCCATAGCTGAACCTTCTGGAGACGAAGGAGCCCTGGCGAAGCAGGTTTTCATCGCAAGCAGATCGATAGCAGGAGGCAGCGGCCGGGCACGAAGTCACTGAAGACCGGGGCTTAGATTCTCTTGTCCTACGCGGTATGCAGCGGGTCCAACGAAGCGCGAGGGCCCGCCCTTCCACGCGAAAGCCAGGATTTCCAAAGACTGGAGACTCGGTTCGGGAAGTGTATGGTCTGAAATATGTCCGGCCAGGCCCCACGCAAGGAGCTGATCCGTGAAAGTTTACGAAGGCGCGAATACCCGTAATGTAGTGTTGGTCGGCCACGGTCATGCCGGCAAAACCTCCCTCGTCTCCGCCATGCTTTACACCGCCGGAGCCAGCCAGCGTCTGGGCCGCGTCGACGATGGCAGCGCCCCCACCGACTACGACGAAGAAGAAGTCGCCCGCAAGATGTCCATCAGCACCGGCCTCGCCTATGCCGAGTGGGGCAAGACCAAAATCAACTTCCTCGATACTCCCGGCTTCAACATGTTTGTGCACGAGGCCCGTCTGGCCATGCCGGCGATAGAGTCTGCGCTGGTCGTGGTGGATGGCGTCGCCGGCGTCGAAGTCGTGACCGAGCGTGTTTGGGGCTATTGCGATGAAATCAGCCTGCCCCGGATGATCGTCGTCAGCCGCATGGATCGTGAGCGTGCCGACGCCACCCGCGTGATGGAATCCCTCACCAAGGCCTTTGGCCGCCTGGTCATGCCGCTGCAGATGCCGATCGGCAGTGAAAAGAATCTGACCGGAATCATCGACCTGGTCCGCATGAAGGCCTACACCTACGAACTGGGGGGCAGCGGAAAAGGCAAAGAGGGCGAGATCCCCGCCAACCTCAAAGACGCCGCCCAGGAGCAGCACGAAAAGCTGGTCGAACTCGTGGCCGAGGGCAAAGATGCCTTGATGGAAGAATTCTTCGAAAAGGGAACTATTCCGGAGGAGGATCTGGTTCCGGCTCTCCACGAAGCTATTCGCGAAGATCGCATCTTCCCCGTCCTGTTCACTTCCGGCTTGGGCAACGTCGGAGTCGACGAGCTTATGGACTTCATCGTCGACTACACGCCCGCACCTGTCGAGCGGGGCTCGGTACAGGGCGAAGTGACCACCGGAAACGGCGAGCCGCCGGCGCGCAAGGTGGACGACTCCGCGCCCCTCTCCTTATATGTCTTCAAGACTGTCTCCGATGCCTTCGCCGGCCGAATCTCTTATTTCAAAGTCTGCTCGGGCGTCTTGAAGAACGACGCCACCGTGCAGAACTTCACTCGAAATTCGCAGGAAAAGCTGGCTCATATCTCGATCATGCAGGGCAAGACCGCCGTGCCTGTGACCGAACTGCGTGCCGGTGACATCGGCGCCGTCGCCAAACTTAAAGACACGCTCACCGGCGACACGCTTGGCGACAAGGTCGCGCCGATCCAGTATCCCAAGGTGAAGCTGCCCGAACCGGCCATCACCTTTGCCATCGAACCGAAGACCCGCGCCGACGAAGACAAACTCGGCGTCGGTGTTCACAAGATGCTGGAAGAGGACGCCATGCTGCGCTTCTTCCGCGATCCGCAAACCAAGGAATTCCTCATCGCAGGCACGGGACAGCAGCACATCGAAGTCATCGTCTCCAAGATGAGGAAGCGCTATCACACCGAGGTCGTGCTCAAGGCGCCGAAGGTGCCATACCGCGAGACCATCCGCGGCAAGGCCGACGTCCAGGGGCGCCACAAGAAGCAAACCGGCGGTCACGGGCAATACGGAGATTGCAAGATCAAGATGGAACCGCTACCGCGCGGTGGTGAGTTTGAATTTGTAAACGACATTTTTGGCGGCGCCATCCCCAGGAACTTCATTCCCGCCGTCGAAAAGGGAATTAAAGATGCCGCCGCCCGCGGATACCTGGCTGGATTTCCTGTGGTCGACTTCCGCGTCGTGCTCTACGACGGCTCCTACCACGATGTCGACTCGAACGACCTCTCCTTCCAGATGGCAGGGCGCATCGCCTTTAAAAAAGCCATGGAGCAGGCCCGGCCTACACTGCTCGAACCGGTCATGTCGGTTGAGATCACGGTGCCGGACGAATTTGCCGGCAGCATCATGGGCGACCTGAACAGCCGCCGCGGCCGCATTCAGGGCATGGACAACAAGGGTGGCAACACTGTGGTAAAGGCCGAAGTGCCGATGGCGGAAATGCTCACCTATGGCGTGGATTTGACTTCGATGACGCAGGGCCGCGGCAGCTTCAACATGGAAATGAATCACTACGATGTAGTGCCCGCCCAGTTGCAGGAGAAGATCGTCGAGAAGGCGAAGGCGGCGCGCGGCGAGCAGCCGGAAGAAGAGGAGTAAGTCCCGCTCGGCGGCTGGCAGTGTCCGGTGTAGCGCGGAATCTCGCCCGCGAAGAGCGCTCTGCGAATTACTTGACCGGCGGTTCCGTCTTCGCGTTGCGCTGTAGCTTGGGCGCCGTCGGCACGGAAACAATCGTCTCCGTCGTGCGGTCCATCTCGTACGTTTCCTTCTTGCGCGAGCACGACGGCACCGCGAAAACTTCCTCTTCCTCGGGCGTCAATGGCTCGGAATCGAAAACGATTTTGCCTTCCGCGGTAAATCCGCTCACACGAATATCCAGCGAGCATTCCCGCTCGAACAGCTTGTGGAAGATGCGCGGGAAATCGGGCTGCTGAAAAGTCCCGTTACGCGCATCGTAGATCACGATACTGCGCGTGATGCCCGGCGCTTCGTATTGCCACTCCGCCAGTTCAAGCAACAGGCGGCGGCTGTCGGCAGACCAGTCCACCGGACGCAGTGAATTCCCGGCTTCGATGTCGCTGGGCTCCTGCAGGAACACAATCTTGTAGTCCGGGCTCTCGTTCGCCACGAACAGGCGTGAACTGTTCACGCACAACGGCCCGGAATAACCCGCCGGCCGCTGCGGATATAGCACGTGCGCTTCGTTTTCGGCGTAGGCGCGATGCTTCCCATCGGGCGAGACGAAGATTTCCGTACGCACCGTGCGTGAAGCCAATGGCGGCTTGTCTCCGCAGGTCGCGTGTGTCGTGTCGGGCGCTGCGGGTGTAGTTGGCGTCGGATTGGCCTGGGCCATGGCGAACGAACTGGCCAACAACACGAGGAACGTAATTTGCAGAGATGAAATCTTTCGCACAGCAGAATTGTAAAGCAGCTTTGACACAGACGGTGTCACCAATTGCGGTCGGTAATGATGCAGCTTCCGCGGCCACAAATTGCTTGTCATCCCGAGCGCGGCGCTTTTTCTCTTGCCGAGCGAGGGACCTAGGCGAGGCGCGCGAAGCGTCGCGTTCTCTGCGACGCAATAATCGCGCGTTTGGCTCGCTTCCTTTGTTCCGGGGCCGCCACGCTGTGCTAGCACCAATCCGCCTCCCGAGCTATCCTTCCAGGATGCGTCCGCACCGACTCTCGCTCCGTCTGTTCCCGCTCACGCTGCTTGCCCTTGCTATCCTTGCGCCTTCTGCTCAGCAACCGTCATCCAAACCTGTCATGACGCTCAAGGTCGATCACGCCTCCGTCTGCAGTTCAGATCTTGATCCCATGCGGCAGGCCTTCGCCAGCGTCGGCCTTCCCACCGACTACGGCGGTCCCCACGCCAACGGCGTCACCCAGATGGCGTTGCTCGGTTTCGAAGACGGCTCCTACCTCGAACTGATCGCGCCCATGAAATCGATGGATCACGCCTCAGGCATGATGTCCGGCTGGGACAAGCTCATGGCAGGCAACGCCGGCCCCTGTGCGTGGGCCATCGGCACGAGTGATATACACGCCGAAGTCGAGCGCCTGAAATCGGCAGGCATCAAGGTCACCGGCCCTGAACCCGGCGGGCGCAAGAAGCCCGATAGCACTCAGATCAGCTGGGAAACCGCTTCGGTTGGCGCGGGCGCGCCGGGAGCAACCCTCCCGTTCATGATCGAGGACAAGACTCCACGCAACCTGCGCGTGCAGACTTCCGCAAGCCTGAAGGGAAGCGGTCTGACAGGAATCGCCGTCGTCATCCTCGGGGTGAAAGATCTCAACTCCGCAATCGCGCTTTTCCAGAAGGCCTACGGCTGGCCCGCTCCCCAGATCGCGGACCAAAAAGACTTCGCCGCCTCTCTAGAGATAAAGATCGCCTACTTCCCCGGCACACCCGTGATGCTGGCGGCGCCTCTCGACAAAACTTCCTGGCTCGCCGAGAGACTTGACAAATTCGGCCAGAGTCCGGTCGCCTACTTGCTCGGCACGGCGGATTTCACCGCGGCCACCTCGAAGAATTCCACCTCGCAAACTCAGCCCAGTGGTTCGGTCGCCAACTCGCCTGGTTTGACCAGGAAAAACTTCTTGGCATGAGAATCGGAGTCATCGAAGCGACACGATGATAAGAAAACCCGCTTCACGGTTCACCGTCGCAGTCCTGTTAGTTGCAATCGGGATTGCCCTGGGCCAGTCTCCGCAACGCGACCGGTCGAAACATCCGCCTGAGTACACGTTTGAAATTGTTCGACAGTTTCCTCATGACCAGACAGCTTTCACACAAGGTTTCGCCTATGATGCCGGCTATTTCTACGAGGGGACTGGCTTGAATGGCCGGTCGTCTCTTCGACAACTTCGTGTCGAGACTGGCGAGATCGTCCGACAAGTGAACCTGGCGCCCGAGTTCTTTGGCGAAGGAATTACTCTCGCCGGCAAGGAACTTATCCAGCTCACTTGGCAGTCACATATCGGATTTGTATATGACCGGAGCGACTTCCGCCGGTTGCGGACCTTCTCCTATCCAGGAGAAGGCTGGGGCATAACCACGAACGGCCATGACCTCTTCATGAGCGACGGGACTCCTGAGATTCGCGTTCTGGATTCCGGCACGCTTCTCGAAAAGCGGCGCTTTAGCGTACACGACGGCTCAACACTGGTCTCTCAATTGAACGAACTGGAGTTCGTGGAGGGACAGATTTTTGCCAATGTCTGGCAGACTGATCGAATCGTGCGCTTCTCTCCGCAAACCGGTGAGGTCTTGGGATGGATTGATCTAACGGGCCTTCTTAGTCCGATCTACCATCTGGAACCGGGTGCTGTCTTGAACGGCATCGCTTACGATCGGGACAGAAAACGGCTATTTGTCACAGGCAAATTGTGGCCTTCCATTTTCGAGATTCGAGTTATCCCCAAGCACCCAAAATAGAGGCGCCGGATCGAAGCCCAGAACCAGGAACGTCGCTGGGCATAACAGCGCCTTCGCACCCAGGGGAGAATAGAACTCTATTCTTTTTCAAGCTCCACGCGCCGATTCAAAGCTCGCCCTTCGATAGTGTCATTCGTCGCCTTCGGGCGCGAAGCACCGTAGCCCGCTGTCGTCAGCCGGTCCCCGTCGATCTGATACTGCTCCACCAGGGCCTGTTTCACCGCGGCCGCCCGCTTCTGCGAAAGATCCAAATTGTAGGCATCGCCGCCGATATTATCCGTGTGCCCATCCACCTTTAATTTCCATTCCGGGTTCTTCTTCATCACGTCCGCAATTTCCTTCAGGACCGGCTCTGATTCCGGCCGGATCGTGGCCGACGCCGTGTCAAAGTAAATCCCGTACACCTCCACTTTCCCGGTGTCCTTCAGCTGCTGCTCCATCTTGCTCTCGACCGGGAAGGAAATCTTCACCACCTTGAGCTCGAACTTCTCTTCATTCATGTGGAAGTCGAGCGTCACGGGAACGTTGGGATCGTCGAGAAAATAAACATCCGTCGTCTGGTCGCCGAACTTGCCCCGGGCATGGATCGCCGGCAAACTCACTTGCTGACCGTTCACGATGGCGGTAAACGGCACCTGCCCGGGCTCGACCCGTGTTAAAGTCCCGCCCTGTCTAACCGTCTCTACCTGCCGCCCAGCTCTATTCTCGACGTCAACGTAGGCAAGTTCGGCGGGCTGGTTGGACTTCAACGCGTTATAGACGTTCATGGGCATAGTGAACATCGAAACGTCGGTCACCAGCTGCGCCGCCGTCGAGCCATAGACCGTCATATACTTGGACGCGTTCAGCATCGCAGTGCGGCACACCGTGCGCGTGCCGGTCGCGTTTGACGCATTGGGACGAGGCGCAGAGCCATTCATCGTGACCGAATCCGCGTCCATCTTCGACAGCTGCAGCAGGCTCTCCACATCACCCTGCTTGGTCGTCCACACACGCGCGAGGGTGAGTCCTTGCTTCAGCGGGATGGTGGCTGCTGGGTCGGACTGCTTGTTGGCCTCTACCTGCGTCGGATCAAGCGGCGGACAAGCCGTCGGCGACGGCTGCCCCACAGGAGCAGACTGGCCGAGGTTCCCTAGCGCTCCCATCGGACCGCCGCCCTGCTTCATCTCCTGCCTGGCGGTCGACACAACTTCCTCGGCCTTCCGTTTCACGCGATACGCTACGTAGAAGCAGGTCGCCATGCCCATGATCAGGCCAAGGGCGATCAATCCCAGGAAAACCCACAGGAGCGTCATCAGGGAACTTTTTGGCGCAGGGGAACCGGTTGTTGCGGGAGATGTGGCCGGGGCAGCAGGTCTTGGCGTGGCCAAGACTGGCGGCGCAGGTGCCACAACATTCGGTTGCGGCGGAATCGCCGCGGCTGGCGGCGTAACCGCGGAGGACGTGACTTGTGGAGGCACTGGTGGTGTCGCGGGAGGAACCACGGGCGGCGCAGGAGGTGTTGCTGGAGAAACGACCGGTGGCGGTGGCAACCAGCTCCGACGGACTGCGCATTCGCTCCGCACTTGGCGCAGAACTTCGCTCCTGCTGCGAGCGCCCCGCCGCAATTGACGCAGAATGCCATCGCCCCGTTGGACTGGCACGTTACAAAGCAGACCGGCGAAAGTCAATCCGGAAACGCTTCCCCGCACATAATTAAACAAGACTCTGTCGACCAGGCCTTCCAACGTACAAGAAAGAACTGGTAACATCCGGCCAGTGGCCACCGCAAAACAGAATCCCAACCTGGCCGCGCACAACGCGCGGGTGAACGAACGGCTGGTCTCCGCCGCGCCGGTCGAAGACGATTCCTCGTTTGAGCTCAAGCTCCGCCCGCAGCGCCTCGTCGAGTTCATCGGACAAGCCAAGGTCAAAGAAAACCTGGCCGTCGCCATCGAAGCCACGCGCTCCCGCGGCGAGGCCCTCGACCACGTGCTGCTCTACGGACCGCCCGGCCTCGGCAAGACGACCCTCGCCAACATCATCGCCAACGAACTCGGCGTCGCCTTCCAGCAGACCTCCGGGCCTACGCTGCAGATCAAGGGCGACCTCACCGCGATTCTCACCAACCTGCGCGACAAGCAGGTCCTCTTCATCGACGAAGTCCACCGCCTGCAACCGGCGCTCGAAGAGATCCTCTATTCCGCCCTCGAAGACTACAAGCTCGACATCATCATCGGCCAGGGGCCGTCCGCGCGCACCCACACCATGGACGTGAAGCCCTTCACCTTCATCGGCGCCACTACGCGCGCCGGACTGCTCTCGGCGCCGCTGCGCTCGCGCTTCGGCATCATGCTGCGCCTGGAGTTCTACAGCCATGAAGATCTGCGGATCATCGTCGAGCGCTCGGCGGAAATTCTCGGCGTCGAGATCGACCGCGCCGGCGCTCTCGAAATCGCCAGCCGTTCCCGAGGAACTCCGCGCATCGCCAACCGGCTGTTACGCCGCGTGCGCGACTTCGCCCAGGTGCGCGGTGCCGGGAAGATCGACCTGCCGACTGCTCAGGCCGCGCTGCAGATGCTCGAAGTCGATCGCCACGGCTTCGACGAGATCGACCGCAAGCTGCTGCTCACGATCATCGAGAAATATCAGGGCGGTCCGGTCGGCGTGAACACCCTCGCCGCCGCTCTCGCCGAGGAATCCGACGCCATCGAGGAAATCTACGAGCCGTTTCTCATTCAGATCGGCTTCCTCAACCGCACTCCCAGGGGACGCGTCGCCACCCAGCTCGCGTACGAGCACTTCGGCATCACGCCGAACCGAAGGCAGAGCTCGCTGTTCTGAGTCGGAGCTGGTGTGGATACGCTTCCGCAGGAGACTGCTTCCGCTGCCATGGCCTGGCTCGTGATTCCAACCCACCGTGCGCATCTACCGCGAAAAGTACCCCGTCTTGGTACGCACCGTGAGTCCATCCCGCCTCGGTCGGATGACGATCTTGCGGAACGAGTCGTCTTTGATCGGATTGCTCGGATAGTAAGCCAGGTCGTAGGAGCTGCGCAGTTCCTCGCCGATTTGATGAAAGTACGTTTGCGGGTCGACAACTTCAGCGTCAAACGCGGTGCCACCCGTTTCTTTTGCGAGGCGATCCATCACGCTAATCCCATATTTATTGCGGGCGGTGAGCTTGCCGTGTTCCTTCTCCGTATAGCGGATAGGAAACAACGTTACATTCGCGCTCTGTGCGGTTTCGATCGCCGTCATCATGTCGTGAGAGCTGGAGTTATCTTCGCCGTCGCTAAAGATCAGAAGGGCCCGCCGTCCGTTCTCATTCGCCAGTTTTTCGATTACGGAGTAGAAGATGGAATCGTAAAACGCTGTTCCCAGGTCACGCGACTCTTTCGGGCCGAGTTCCGGAAAATGCCTGTCACCGTGTTCGAAGTGATTTAGTCCGACTAGAATCTGACCGCTCGATTGGGTGAAGTCGCTCACCAGGCGCAGATGGTTGCCGAAGCACAGCATGAAGGTACGGTCCTTTGGGCCGAGCATATCTTGAAGGAAAACCTCCAGGTCGTGCTTGTGCCGCTTGGAGAAATGATCCTGGCTGCCGCTGGCATCCACAATTAACCCCAACGTGAGCGGCACGTCGGAACTTCGGGAGAAGAAAGCAATCTTTTGAGGAACTGCGTCCTCAAGAACCTCGAAATCGTCCTTGGTCAGGTTTTCGACCAGTGCCCCACGGGAATCCCGTACCGAGAAGGACACATTGACAAGGTTGACCTTGACCCGAACGGGTTCTTGCGACGGGCAAACCACGGTAGCGAGCAGCGCAAGCAGCAGCGCAAGCAGCAGCACAAGACATCGCATGACGATATAGAGTAAGCCCTTGCTACCGGGCACGTACACGGAGTTTGGTTTTGCGCCTGCTGGGGTCGATTGGGACTGATCTTTTCGCGTCGAATGACCCTGGCCTTGGCTTCCTTTCCGGTTTTTTGCGTGACATCACCAATATTCACGTTTGCGCGATGAAGCTGCATTTTTGGGTCTCTTGCCTTGCATTCTTGAATGTGTACAATTCCTCACAGCGCCCTTCTATTAAAAGCCATGTCAGACTACGAAATCGATCATTTGCGAGCCGTCCTCGCACACGCCAATCCCGAGCAGGTACCCCTCCCGGACAAGGTCGTTCTAAGCGTTCGGATCATCGTCTGGACCGTGTTGATGGCCTATGCCGGATTCTTAATGACCGGCAGCAAGAATTTGACTCCGCCGGGAATGACAATTACGACCGCGTTCCTGGGGGCTTTGCTGGGATTTCTCATGGCCATCATGTTCACCCTCAGGCACCACAGACGTCAGAGCCGAGCCGCCCGCCACTAGCTGTCTATAGCCCGAACCACATCGATGCGGCAGCGCTTTGCACTCAAAACGGGTCAATGAGTGTACACGCCTGTTAGGAACAGTTACCTACTAAGTCTTCAGACAGAAACAAAAACAATTCTGCTCCGTGATCCATTTCCGGCGCCAATTTCGCTTTACGAGATGAGGGGCTGTGAGGACCGGATCTCGTAAGAGAATTCTGAAGTCGGAAGAGGTCGCAGACTTTATCGCCCCATGGTTTAGCCACAACCGGAATAATCGAATGCAGAACAGTCTTCGAGATGTGAGGAGTTTGGCCAGGGGCGCGACATTCGCAACGCTTGTCATTGTCTGCATCGTGGCCACCTCTGAGCACTCGACTATTGTGGAATGGGTCTCTGTTGTCGCAGCGTTCTTCACGATTATTCGAGATCTTCTGAACGGCCCAAGGACACAGGGTAAGATAACGACGCTCTACCGGGAGCAGAGAGCGATCGAGAAGGAGGCACGGAAATGAAAATCACGGGCAAGATAGCAGCCGCTATCATCCTGCTGTTATCGTCTTGGGCTTTAGCACAGACCAAGGTACCGACCTTTACAGTACGAAATCTCACATTGCAGGAAACGACGTTGCAGGTGGGACAATACACGGAAGGAGTTGCGGTCATCTGTGACAACTGCGCCAACGGAGCCTTCACGCCTCTCGTCGCTCCGCTCGAAGTTACTTGTCCTGCCGCGGCAGGAGAAACCTGCACGTTCGCGGTCAGCGTGGATGCCGCGGGCCGGGCAAGCGGCCTGGCGGAAGGCGTCTTTCGATACGTCGGCGATGCCCAGACGACCATTTCGTATGCCGGGGGACCTGGAAAACCCGGCTTTTACATGTGGTCGCTACTCGCGGCCAATTCTTTTTCCGCGTCACATACATTCGTAGCGCAGGTAAAGAACACCAGGAACTCTCAGCAACATCGTGTCGAGGTCGATCTCGGGTGCTTTGTCTCTGGAGGACAGGGGTCGTGTCAGGTCCAGGCTCTAGGTCTATTTGAAGCAGGCCCCCCCGGGTCGCCAGTAACCGTAACGATACAAGTGTTCCGCAAACACTAGCGGATTCGTATTGGGGCGATTCATAGTTGCGATTGCCGGCGGCGGCTACTTGGACGCCGGGGCCTGGTCGAACAACTTCAGCGCCAGTGCGCCGTGCGTAACCGCGGCTCCGGCCCGAAGCGCGGCTGCCAGCATCGCAGTTTCGGTGACTTCCTCGCGCGTGGCGCCGGCACGTTTGGCCGCTCGAGTGTGGACATCCAGGCAATACGGGCATTGGGTGGTGCATGCCACCGCGATCGCGATCAGCTCGCGATACTTTCTCGGGATGGCGCCGCCATCGCGTCCCACAGTCTTGTCGAATTCTACGAAGGCAGAGAACTCGGTGGGCGCCAGTTGCTTGAAATCGCCTAGCTTTTTCAAATCATCCGAATCGTGATAGTGCATCGCTCCTCCTGTCGGTAACACCTATTGTTTGTTGCGGCACGTTATCAGATATTCCCGCCCGGTGAAAAGATGAGGGAAGCGTGGATTTCGAGTGTTTTGGGTCCGGCACGATTTGCTGGGAGTCTTGATACACCGATCCTTAGGCGACAGATCCAGCCGTAGCGAAAAGACCTATGGGGCAACGTGTAATCGTACGAATCGCCCCAGGATCGCGAACGGACAAAGGCGCGAACCTGGGGCATGCGTGCGGACTATCTTTACTGTTATCCGAGCTGGCTAGCGCCCGATGAGACCGTGGTATTCCGACATAATATCCTGATAGAAACCGACGATATTGTGATTGTTCTTGATGCGAACGATTGAGCTTGAGGCCGCGCCCTTGACATCCACCTGGTTCCAGACCCCGCTCTTGTATCCATTGATAAAGCCGTGGATCACACCATTGATGTCGACGAAGGAGCCTGAGATCTGGCCCACGTCATTGATTCCATACACATTGGTCCCGGTAGCCTGGGGATAGTCAATGCCGGTGAAGGTACCCTGGATCAGCAGGAAGCCGTGCTGGCTGCCCGCGGTGTCGAGCCAGGTACCCACGATGTCTCCCGCCGTGTCGATGCCGTATGCCTGGGTGTTGGCGGCACCCGGGTAATCGATGGAAGTGAAAGTTCCCGCGTTGTCGAGGAAGCTATGAAGGTTGAAGTTGGCATCATCATACAAACCGACGATCTGGCGCGAGTTGTTGATTCCGTAGGCTTGTGTGCCGGTGGCGTCTGGGTAGTCCACGCTGGCAATCTTGCCTCCTACGTCGACAAAGCCGTGCTCGACGCCGGCGCTGTCGCCCCAAACTCCTACCATATCGCCGTTCGCATTGATGCCGGTGAACGCGGTGAAGCTCGAACCCTTCAGCAGAACCCTCTTGTAGGTTCCGTTCTTGTAAGTGAATCCGTAGACGACCAGCGAGTTGTTGATGTCAAGGTGGCTAGCGCCGACAACGGTGGTGTCATTCCTGTCGATAGTTTCGGAAAAGGCGGATCCGGGAAAATCGACGGAGTCGAACTGATAAACCTTGTTGTTCGGGCTGTCCGTGGCTCCGAATTGGCTCGATGATGAACCGATCCCGCTCGCGGAGGACATACGTCCGGCGTGGGCCGCTGCGTCCAGCATCCTGCCGATCAGACTACGGGAGTCCGTGAGCGACTGGTGCTGTGACGGGGAGACCGTGGGATCGGCCTGGCCCGCCGGCGGTACGGGGGCGGCAAACCCGCTAGCCGAAGCCAGCAGAGCGACTAGGGTAGCCACCCTCAGGCTTCTCGATGCGAGGCTCGGCGAGGCCGAGTGGGAGTTCGTGGTTACTTCACGCATATTTCGACAGAGTGACATGGCAATCTCCTTGGTGACTGTGGGCCTCGAATCTGAGCGACTGAGCTTTGAGTTCGGCCTCACTCCTAATAGCGATCTTTGCGGCCGGATTCCCTCACAGGGTTACAAAAATTCTTCCGGGCGGTACAAGGGCGGTTGGCTCGCAGTCTTTGAGTCCGTCTCGGCGCGCGGCGCATCTTCCTACCCATGCCGACCTCGACGCAGTTCAGCCTCGCCGACACCATCGCCGTTCTTAGCCGCACGCCCGCAGCTTTGAATGCTCTGGTGCGCGGGCTGCCTGACATCTGGGTGCATCGTGACGAAGGACTACACGCAGGAAAAGCTACGTGGAGTGCCTTCGACATCGTGGGCCACCTTATCGAGGGTGAGCGGACTGACTGGATTCCGCGGGCGCGCATCATCCTCGAAAGCGGCGAAGCGCGGCCATTCGATCCCTTCGATCGCTTCGCGCAAGAAAAAGAGAGTCAGGGCAAGTCGCTGGAGCAGCTCCTGGATGAGTTCGCCCGGCTGCGAAGTGAAAATGTCGTCGCACTGCTGGCGCTCAATCTGCAGCCGAAGGATCTGGAGCGGCGGGGGAAGCATCCGGCGTTGGGAGTGGTAACGCTATCGGAGCTTCTGGCAACCTGGGCGGTTCACGACCTCACGCACCTGCATCAATTGTCGCGTGTGATGGCGCACCAGTACCGTGAGGCGGTCGGCCCCTGGAGCCGGTTTCTGGGTGTGCTGCAGTGTGCGGGCCACAGCGAGTAGTGGGCTGCTCACTCTTCGATTAGAAGATCGTGGGAACGAGAGGTCGGCTCAAACTAGCGGCCTGATGTGTTTCCGGATCCACTCAACGATCTGCGCGAAGCGGAATTCTCCCCGATCCATGGAACCGTAAATGAAATCGAATCCTTCCGTAGCCTCGACCTCTAGATAAGAACCGTTGCGCCTCAGGAAGACATCAGCGGCAGTGAAAGCGATGCGCTTGTTGCCGTCCACAAAGCCGTGGTTCTTGGCGAGCGACTCCATCAGCGCGGCCGTTTCCTCTTCGATGGAATTGTAGTAGCCGATTTGCGGACGAAAAACGGCAGCCACAACCGCGCCCTTATCACGGACCCCATTGAGGCCTCCGAACAGCTCGATCAATCGATGCTGCATTCGGTAGACCTCTGCTACCGTCAGGTAATCCGCCATTTATTTCGCGAGACGCTGCAACAGATCACGGTTGCGAGCCACCGACTCCTCGAAGGATTCCATCACTTCGGGGCGGACCAGGTGCTGGGATGGAACGACATTGCGCAGATAGAACTTGAGTGCCTGCTCCAGCACGTGCCGCTTGGTTTGCCCGTTCCGCTCGGCCACCGCAACAAATTCGTCGTAGAGCTGCGCGTCGATCTCAGGAGTGAACTTCTTGGTCGCGCCTGACATGCTTCCCTCCCCTTCCCCCCTAATTGTATTCGCGAGTCTTGATATATCAAGATTAATCTTGTTTTGTCTATCTCATTGTAAATAAATGTAAAATTACGGTCTTCCACAACAGTTCTTGCACCTGCGTGCCTTTCTTGCAGCATCCATTCTTGTATCCTGTAGCCGGTCTCTTCCCTGATGGCTTTCCGATTCCATTGCGGCCTTGCGGTCCTTTTGTTTCTCCTCGGAGGATTTTTGCTGCCCGCCCTCGGACAAGCCTCCGAGCATCTGCCCGCACCTGCCGCCGGAGAACATGAGACTGAGGGCGCGACCGGCTTGAAATCTGCTGACCAAGTATTGCCCGGGACGATCAGCGGAACCGTGGTGGATGGAAGCGGAGCCGTGGTCGAAGCCGCCCGCGTGAAACTCACACGCGAGGATCAATCCCCGGTGCAAGAAGTTCTCTCCGGCGACGATGGTCAATTCTCTTTCGCGAATGTCGCTCCCGGGCCCTTCCACCTCACCTTCGCCCTGGCGGGTTTCGCGCCGCAAACCTTCTCCGCAACGGTGCATTCCGGCGAGACCTACATCGTTCCTAAGGTCACGCTGGCGGTTGCGGACAATGTCACTGAGGTGCAGGTTGGCGTCTCACCCGTCGAAGTAGCAGAAGAAGAGATCAAGGAGCAGGAGAAGCAGCGCATGCTGGGCGTGGTTCCCAATTTCTACGTCACCTACGTCCGCGACGCCGCTCCGCTTAATTCCAGGCAGAAGTTCGCGCTCGCCTGGAAGACCACCATCGATCCGGTCACTTTCGGCGTGGTTGGCGTCACCGCTGGAATTCAGCAGTCACAAAACGCCTTCAAGGGATACGGGCAGGGCGCGCAGGGATATGCCAAGCGCTTCGGCGCCTCCACTGGCGACCTGTTTGCCGGCACGTTCATTGGCAGTGCCATACTGCCGTCGTTGCTGAAACAGGATCCGCGCTATTTCTATAAAGGAACCGGCAGCAAGAGCTCTCGCCTTCTGTATGCGCTCGCCAATGCCGTCATCTGCAAGGGCGACAATGGACGCTGGCAGCCAAACTACTCGAACGTCCTGGGAAACCTCGCCGCAGGCGGGATCTCGAATCTCTATTACCCTGCTTCCGATCGAGATGGAGGGGCATTGACCTTCGAAACCGGGCTGATCGGTATAGGCACCACCGCCGTGGTCAACGTTCTTCAGGAATTCGTCATCAAGAAGTTGACATCAAACGTTCCCAAACAGAATTCAGCCAAGCCGTAAGCTCCCAATACCGATTCTCCGGGCTAGAATGTCCCCAGCATGATTGCTCACCTCCGCGGACGCCTGTTGACCAAGCATCCTAACCAGGCCATCGTCGAAGCCGGCGGCGTCGGCTACGACGTGACCATCAGCGTACCCACGTTTTCCGATTTGCCCGCGGCGGGCAGCGAGGTCTCGCTGCACATCCACACGCACGTCCGCGAGGACCAGATTGCGCTTTACGGCTTTCTGCGACCGGCAGAGAAGCAACTCTTCGAGAAGCTGATCACGGTGAGCGGCATCGGACCGAAGCTCGCCATCACAATCCTAAGCGGCATGCCCGCCGATGAAATGACGGGCGCGATTCGCGGCAACGACATCGCCCGCCTCACCCGCATTCCCGGCATAGGAAAGAAGACTGCCGAGCGCATGGTGCTCGAGCTCCGCGACAAGCTGCCCCCCGCGGGAGCCGAAACCGCCCCCGCCTCAACCGTGCCGGCCCTCAGCCCGGTCGAAGAAGACGTCCTATCAGCGCTGGTAAATCTGGGATATCAACGCGCGGCTGCGGAGCGCGCGCTCGCAGCGGCCATGAAGAACGGCAAGTCCGCCTGCTCGTTCGATGCGCTGTTTCGGGAATCGCTGGCTGCGCTGGCGAAATAGCTGTCAGGTGGAACCTCCCGCATGTGGGTGGAAGGTTGTTCGCTACGGCAAAGCTGATGGCTGACAGCTGAGAGCTGACAGCGAATCTAGTGCCCCACAAACCGCAGATAGAGATCGCGGTCATCCCGGCACTTTTCGCCCATCTCCTTCACCTTCTGCCACGCTTCCTTCTGCGAATCGTCCTTGGCGCGATCGCGCACACGCTCCCATTCCTCGAGAAAGGTTTCGGCTTGCAGATGGTTGAAGACAGTTTTGCCGAAAGGGTCGATGCTGCGCAGGTAAGGGAAGTCACGCTCATCGTGCGAAGGAATGACGCCGTGCAGCATCACCCATTCGCCATGCTCTCCCAGATCGTCTTCCAGCTTCACCACCCAGGACATGTCTCAGCTCCCCTGGCCTGCTCGTTCGCAGACTCACCTAGCAGCTTGGGAGAATGTAACAACTAGCGGGGTGTTTCTCCAACCCTTTCAGCTGAACTCGTTTTTTTCCTTGGGCCCTCGGCGCCACTAGGGCTGAACACTAAAGTTCATGGACTTCTGGAGACCTCGCCTCGACTTCGGTTTTCCCTAAGACTCTACCCACGCTGTTTCCCCGACGATACGATTTTTGCCAGGAGCTTCGATTCCCCATGAGCCGAAAAAGTATTAGCGTTCTGGCGCTATGGCTGTTGGCAGGAGTGACCTTCGCCTGCGGTGGAGGGCCCACCTCCACGGGCAGCGGATCTAACTCCAGCACGGGCGGTTCGAATTCCAATGGCGGCGGCGCTTCCGCTCCCAACCCGCCCACGGCTCTGAACGCGACGGCAGGAAATCAGCAGGTGACCCTCACTTGGACCGCCAGCGCAGGCGCGAGCAGCTATCACGTGAAACGCGCTACGACCAACGGCGGACCTTACACGCAAGTGGGAGCACCCACCACCGCAAGCTATAGCGATGCGGGTCTGGCCAACGGCACCACTTATTACTACGTTGTCTCCGCGTTGAACGCGACCGGCGAAAGCGCCAATTCGAGCCAGGCCGGTGCTACGCCTTCTGCGGCTGCCAACGTGACCATCACCGTGAATCCCACACAGACCAAGCCCATTTCGCCGTGGATTTACGGGCTCAACTTCTATACCGGCATCACCGGCGCTCCGCCGCTGCTCACGCTCGACCGCGCGGGTGGCAACCGCTGGACCGCATACAACTGGGAGACCAACGCCTCGAACGCGGGCAGCGACTACCTTTATGAGAACGACAATTACCTAAGCTCAAGCCTGACCCCGGTCGAAGCCGTGCGCAGCTTCGTCGCTGCTGACCAGGGGCTCGGCATGGCCAGTGTGATGACCGTCCAATTGCAGGGCCTGGTCTCAGCCGACGAAAGCGGCCCGGTCAGCATCAACAACCCGCCTGACTTGACCCGCTTCAAGCAGGTTATCGACAAGAAAAGCACGATCACGCCCGCGCCCTTCACGGTCAACCCCGACACCACCGACGCCTACGTTTACATGGACGAATTCCTCTGGGCGATGGACCAGAAGATTTCCGGCATCTTCGGCGCCAATGCGCCGCTGCCTACTTTCGTGAGTCTCGACAACGAGCCTGAACTCTGGAACTCAACTCACCTGGAAGTGCAGGGCAGCACTCCCGTGTCGTCCGACAACTACGTCACCAAGACGATCACCCTCACCAAGGCGCTTAAGGACCAGTTCCCCAACGTCATGATTTTCGGACCGGTGCATTACGGGTTCGAAGGCATCTACAACTGGCAGGGCGAGCTGAGCGCGACCCCCGACGGGACAAATTGGTTCCCCGACAAATATCTGCCGGCGATCAAAACTGCCTCCGATGCCTATGGCAAGCCGCTCGTGGACGTCTACGACTTCCACTGGTACTCGGAGGCGACCGACGGCTCCACCCGCGTGACCAACCTGACCAGCTCGACGCTGACTGATGCGCAGGTGCAGGCCATCGTGCAGAGTCCACGTAGCTTGTGGGATCCCACCTTCACGGAGAATTCCTGGATCACCAACGACGTGCTGAACGAGCCCATCAAGCTGCTTCCACGGCTGCAGGCCAAGATTGACTCGGAGTTTCCCGGCACGAAGCTTTCCATCACCGAGTACGAGAATGGCGGCGATAATCACATCGCCGGAACCATTGCCGAAGCGGATAACCTCGGTATCTTTGGCAGCCAGGGATTGTTCGCCGCCACCCTGTGGCCGTTAGGCAACTGTCCCTACATCCTCGCCGGCTTCCGCGCCTTTCGCGGCTTCGACGGCGCAACTGCCAGTTTCGGCGACACCTCGCTCGAAGTGACATCCAGCAACGTGCAGAACGTAGCCGCCTATGCGAGTTCCGACAGCAATTCGCCCGGACGAGTTGTATTCGTCGCCATCAACCGATCCACCGCGCCGCAGGTCACCGCAATTAATGGCGTGACGCTCTCCGGCACGGCCTCTGTTTATCAGATGACGGCGGCTTCCGCGCAAGGCCAGAACCCGATACATCCGGTTCTCGCGCAACAGATGCTGGTGAATGGCTCCTCGCTGACTATTACCCTTCCTGCGCTGAGCGTTTCGACGATAGAGGTGAAGTAGCAGGCGGACGCGTCTAGCCGTAGGCGTGGTCTGCGTGCCAGATATTTCTGCGCTGGGCAAATTTGTCCATGCGATGCTCAGTGCGGCACGCTCACTTCCCTATGCAGAACGTGCTGAAGATCAGATTCAAAATGTCGTCAGTCGTTGTTGCGCCGGTGATCTCGTCCAGCGGCCGCAGCGCATTGTAGAGATCGAGCAGCAGCATCTCGTGCGGAACCCGATTCTCGACGGCGCCCCGTGCGGCGTCGAGCGCTGCCAGCGCGTCGCGCACCAGCCCGCGATGCCTTACGCTGGTCAGGAAACCCGACTCCATCTGCGCCCCGGTCTCCCCTCCCACATGCCGCAAGACTTCGGCCCGTAGATCGGAAATGCCTTCGCCCGTGATCGCAGAGGTTCGTACTCGCGGCAGCTGCGAGGTGGGAACGAAGAACCGGGAACTTGCAATGTCCGCCTTGTTCTCGACCACGATCGCCGGACGTTGCGCTACCTGCTCGATCAGCTCACCGTCTTCAGCAGCCCAACGGCTGCGGAAGCATCGACCACTACCAGAACAAGGTCCGCATCCGCCAAAGCCTCCATCGATTTTCGGATGCCGATGCTCTCGGCCTCATCGAGAGCTTTGCGGATGCCGGCCGTGTCGACCAGCTTGACCGGGATTCCGCCGATGGCCACCGTTTCGCTGACCAGGTCGCGCGTCGTGCCTGGGGTCGCGGTCACGATGGCGCGCTCCCGCTCGACCAGTCGGTTAAACAGACTCGATTTGCCTACGTTCGGCCGACCGACAATCGCCAGCGTCAGTCCATCGTGAACGATCTTGCCGTATTCGAAGCTGCCCGCCAGATCGTCAAGAGGGGCGCGCACGCCGGCAATACGTTCCAGAATCTGCGCCGCTGGCAGCACCGACACGTCATCTTCAGCAAAGTCGATGCCGGCTTCGAGCAGCGCAATCAGTTCGACCAGCTTCTGCTTGATGGGCTGCAGGCGTTTCGAAAGTGCTCCCTCCAGCTGCTGCGCCGCGACTTTCGCCTGAAAGAGTGTCTGCGACTCGATCAGGTCCCGTACCGCCTCGGCTTGGGTCAGGTCAATGCGGCCATTCAGGAAAGCTCGCATGGTGAATTCGCCCGGCTCGGCCAGGCGCGCGCCGCGCGCAATCGCCAGCTCGACAATATGTCGCAGCACGACCGGCGACCCGTGCGCTGAAATCTCGACGATGTCGTCGGTGGTGTAAGAGTGGGGCTTCTGGAAGTATGTGACGACGACCTCGTCGATGCGAGTGTGCGAGTTGTACGGCGAGTGTTGCGCCGACTCCTGCCCAGCCTGCTCGCTCCCGGCTTGCTCGCTGCCGATTGTTGTTTCTGATGGCTCCGCCCCAGGCTCAATCAACTCCCCAAAGACTGCCCGTCCCGGCTCGAGTTCATGCTTCAGTCGCAGCATGGGAGCGGCAATGTCTCGCGCCTCCGGCCCGGCCAGTCGCACCACGCCGATACCGCCGCGGCCAGGCGGAGTCGCAATCGCGACGATAGTGTCATCAAGGTTCATGAGCCTAGCCGTTCCGCCAGCTCGCACGGTGAAAGCGTGCTTAATATGAAATCGTGCTTCGTATCAGGGCATCGCTTTAGCGATGCCGTACCGTCCCGCGACTGCGAACGGCTTTAGCCGCCGAGTTTGATCTTTTCAGTCGACGATAAACAGCTTGGCCCCTGTCTTCGTGGACGATCGATGCGAGCTTTCGCCGTCCGCCACCTGGTAACTCTTGCCCGGAGTCAAAGTGAAGACTTCGCCGTTAGCCAGGGTGGTCTGAAGTTCGCCTTCGAGGCAAAGGAGCACGTGCCCTTTGCTACACCAGTGGTCAGCGGTGTAGCCGGGGGAGTATTCCACTATGCGGACACGGATGTCGCCGAAGTTTTGTGTCCGCCAGAGGGCAACACCGGTCTCGCCGGGATGCTCGGTCGGCGACACCCTCTGCCAGTCCGTTGTAGATAACGGAAAACCGGTCATCTTCATGCGTTGAGTATAGCGAGAGCACTTAGGGAAGGATGCGGCCATTCAGAAAAGCTCGCATTTACGCCGGGTCAATGAGTGTAATGGGGAGTGGGTGTTGAAAAAGTCACGTCGATTAGCGGGATGAAATTCAGCAGAAGCATGCTAGAAGAAAGCATCTGCTTATGCTCTGTTTGATTCTGATCGTTGGAGGCCTGCTGATCATGATGGGACAACACGACCGCTCTGAAGCGTTGTTCTACTACTTCCGGCTGGAAGATCAGGTTCCGGAAACCCACCTGCTGCGACTCATCGAAAGGCACATCAGCTTTGCCTTCGTGCGCGAGAGGTTGAAGCAGAGTTACAGCGAGACGGGCCGTCCTTCCATTGATCCCGAACTTTTGCTGCGCATCCTGTTGATCGGCTACTTGTATGGCATCACCAGCGAGCGGAAGCTGGTGGAGGAACTGCGCATGCACCTGGCGTGGCGCTGGTTCACCGGTCTGAGCTTCGATCAGGAGATTCCGCATCACTCCACGTTCTCGAAAAACCGGCACGGCCGGTTTCAGGAATCGAAGCTGTTCGAGGAGTTGTTTGAGCAGATCGTGCTGCAGTGTGTGGAAGTGGGACTGGTGCAGGGGAAACATCTGTCGGTGGATGGCAGCTTCGTGGAGGCTAATGCGGCGAAGGAAAGCCGCATTCCGCGCGAGCAGTTAGCGGAAGCGGCGCAAGTGAACCACACCGTGCGCCAGTACTTGGTGGAACTGGAGCAGCAGAATCCCACCGAAGAGCCGGTGCATGAGCAGAAGCTGGTGTCGACCACCGATCCAGATGCGACCTACGCCACCAAGGGTGGGACTCCGGCCCGACTGGGGTACTACGACAACTATCTGATCGACAACCACAGTTGCGTAATCGTGGGAGTACAAGCGACGGCAGCACGGATGAGTCAGGAAACGGTAGCCGCGCAGGACATGCTCACTCGCTTCACGCAATGGCAAGGACGAGAGCCAGAATCGGTAGCGGCCGACACGACCTACGGGAACGGGGAGTTCTTGCACTGGTTGGCGGATCGGAGCATCACTCCTTTATATGCGAACTCGCGACAGTATCCACAGAAAGAACAGCCCGTTCTACGGACCCGAGCGGTTCACCTATCAACCCGAAAGCAACAGCTATCGCTGTCCTGCAGGGCAGCAACTGAACTATGGTGGCCGCAGCATGCGGAACCGCACCTATGCCTACATCGGGACCCGCAAACGTTGCGGTGCATGTGCGCTAAAAGCCCAATGCACCAGCGGCGCGTTTCGCTTTCTTGCCATCCACATGGAGGAACCCGCCCGGCAACGCGCACGAGAGTTGGCGAACACGCCAGAGTTTGCGAAGGCACAGCGGGAAAGAAAGAAGGTGGAAGCCTTGTTCGCGGAACTCAAGAATCAAATCGGATTGCGTCGCCTCCGTCTGCGGAGATTACGGTTTGTGCGGGAGCAGTTCTTCCTGGCGGCGGCTGCCCAGAACCTCAAGCGACTAGTCCGCTTCCTCAGCCAACCGACGACACCTACTATGGAAGCTGCCAATTAGCTGAGCTGAGGGGAAAAACTCGATGGCAGCGATAATCGCAGCCACCAGTACATTCCGATCACGGACTTTTTCAACACCCACGGGATTTTGCAACAGTTACCTACTCGGTTAGTCCTCCGAGGGGAAGAAGAAGGCCGCAGTCTGCACCCGGGGGCACCCTGTTCGTAAATGGAAGGCGCTGCCAAAATGGGAATTCGTCCCCGGGGATTTTTCCCGGTATTCCGTGTCTAATCACTGATTTTCTGCCCATGGAGGCGCATTAGTCGGGGTGGAGATGAATTGCCCGTTAACAGTCCGTTAACAGACACTTGCTTGCACCAAGTAACTGACTGCAAGCTTTAACTCGGCTTGCTGCCAAGTTCCTTCTCCACTTGGGTTGCCTAGCATGACTCCCTTCACCTCCCGGGAGTTCTCCCATGAAAACATCGGTCGTTCGCTTTGCAGTATTCGCTTTATCGTTGCTGCTGGCGGCCCTGCTGATTAGCTGCGGCAGCGACAACAACAGCAAACCAACACCTGTTACGTCAACGTCAACTCAGCCGCAATCATTGAGCTTCGCTTTCTTGACCGAGGCATCTGGCGGGCGGTTCCAAGCGGTACTCGGCAAAATTACAGGCAGCGGCTTCAGCGCTACTCCACTCGGCGATTGCGAGACTGGTGGGCCCGCAGTTTACGACTTCGGCTCCATCTTCTCCAACGTTGGCGTCGTCTTCGATATGTGGGGTCTCACTGCAGACAAGTCCGCAACACAACGGGATATCTATAGGACTGCGGTCATCAATGAAAAAGCGTTTTGTTTCACGGATCAAGTGACCAACGACTCGGCCGTCGATTTCTCTCCCTCCCTTTCCGCTGATGGCAAACATTTAGTCTTCGCCTCCTATCGCACTGCGGGGAGTGGTGGCGACATAATGGTGGTCACCGACTTCGTGAGTAAACAACTGACCAACCTCACGAACGGCGGAATACTGGATCGTGCTCAGCCTGTATTCTCACCCGACGACAAGAAGATCGCCTTTGCTGCTTACGATCAGGGGACGGACATGGTCGACATCTGGATCATGAATGCCGATGGCAGCAATCCGATCAACCTCACTAAAAGTACGGACAATACCCAGCTGAATGGGTATCCAAGTTTCTCTCCGGACGGGACGCAGATCATCTTTACACGCGGAAACATGACGACCGGCGCAAACGTCTACAGCATGAACGTGGGTGGGACCGGCATGAAGCCGCTGACCAGTTCCGGATTTGACTGGGATCCCCTTTTCATCAGCAGCAGCAAAATTGTGTTCGTCTCATTGCGCGACGGTAACATGGAAATCTACAGCATGAATGCGGATGGGTCGGGCCAGACCAGATTGACGAACAACACGGTCTATGATGGATTCACTAGTGACATGTACGGACTGAGCATTTCCCAGAATTCGTTCCTGACTCGCATTCAGAACCGAACCGCGCTGTGGCGTCACCGCTGAGATGCAAGCGACACTTGTTGCTGTTGCAGCCGCGCTTCGCTTCGAGTGCGGCTTTTTGTTTCTGGCTGAGGCACTGTGTTCGCGCTTCCTGTCGCGTGCTGTGGTTGTGCCAAGGTCTTTGTGACGCAACCGACCTTTGCAGCGAGTGGACCTTATGGGCAGATACTGAGAGGACCCGTTTGTTACCGGTACAGACGTAAATGTTGAGAACAGATGGGATGAGAAGGCCGGTCTCCGGACGGGATGCGGTGTACGCTCCCAAGTTATCGACGTGCTCAAGGCACAGATAAAAAGGAGACCGGCAATGAAGAAGGTTAGCACCGTAGCGGCAACGCCGAGCAAGAAAATCTCGCAACAGAAGTTAACCGTGGGACTGGACCTGGGCGACCGATCCAGCTGGTACTGCGTGGTGGATGAAGCCGGCCAGATACAACGGGAGCAACGCGTCCGCACGAATGCGAAAGCGTTGCGCGAAGTCTTCGGCGAGATGGCGCACAGCCGGATCGCACTGGAAACCGGGACGCATTCTCCCTGGATCAGTCGCCTGTTAAGCGAGTTGGGGCACGAAGTGATCGTAGCGCATGCGCGCAAGGTGCGGTTGATCGGAGAGAGCCGCAAGAAGGATGATCGGCTGGATGCGCAGACTCTGGCGCGACTGGCGCGGATCGACGCGCAGCTGTTGTGTCCGGTGAAGCACCGCAGCGCGCAGGCGCAAGCCGATCTGACGATGATTCGGGCACGGGCAAGCCTGGTGCGCGCCCGAACGGGGCTGGTCAACACGGCTCGTGGACTGGCGAAGTCTTATGGCGAGCGGCTACGGGGATGCAACGTGCGGAATATGAATCCGGAGAAAGCCGAGAGCTTAAGTCCGGAACTGCAAAGTGCTCTGGAGCCAGTGCTGAACGCCATCGCGGCGGTGAGCGAGCGCATCGCGGAGTACAACCAGCGAATCGAGAAGCTGGCGCAGCAGAGCTATCCACAAGTCGCGGTGCTGAAGCAGGTGAAGGGAGTGGGCACGCTGATCGCGCTGACGTTCCTGCTCACGCTGGAGGATCCGCATCGCTTCCGCAAGAGTCGCGACGTGGGCTGCTACCTGGGACTGCAGCCGGGACGAAGAAACTCCGGCCAGAGCGAGCCGCAGATGCACATCAGCAAGGAAGGCGATCCCTACCTGCGAACGCTATTGGTGCAGGGAGCGCAGCACATTCTGGGACCGTTCGGTGTCGACTGCGATCTGCGCCGCTGGGGCCTGAAACTGGCCGAGCGAGGCGGAAAGAGCGGGAAGAAACGGGCCATCATTGCGGTGGCCCGAAAGCTAGCGGTCTTGCTGCATCACCTGTGGGTGAGCGGAGAAGTGTACGAGCCGCTGCACAACAGCCGCGGAACGGCAGTAGCAGCGGCCGCGTAAAAAAGAAAAACCGTTCCCGGAAGAGACAAACAAAAGCCGAGTTCCGGTGACTGCGTTAATCGCCTGGCCCGGGTTCCACTCTGCAACAATAGAACCGCAGGGCGATAAACAGATGGCAGCACCGGCTGAAACGAGAACGCCCAACGTGCACCGAGCGAAACGAATCGCTCCTCGAGAGTGCGGATGGAAGCATGGCGACAGTGGCCACTCGGCGGGGAGTAAAACTTGTCCAGCAAAACGAATAAAGAACTAACTTGACTCCGACCGGCCTTCTCATGGAAGGCGATTACACTCATTGCGAATTACATAGCCTTCGCCGCGCCGGCGCTCGAGCGGGGCTTCGGGATGATTGTTTCTTGCAACAACAGCAAACTGAGCCACTGCTCCCTCGCGGTGGCGGTTTGCCGCCTTTGCTCCCGGTCATTTATACTCTTAGTTTGCCTTTAGGCGATTGAACCAACTAGGAGCAGCCATTTTTCATGCCCAAGCGCACATTCCAACCCAACCGTCGTCACCGCTCAAAGACGCACGGATTTCGTACGCGCATGAAGACCAAGAGCGGCCGTGCGGTGATCTCACGTCGGCGTGCCAAGGGTCGGAAACGCGTCTCGGTGAAACCTGGTTTTCGCGAATAAATTCCCATCTCCCGGAAAAACGGGTGCTTGCAAGTTGAAGTGGAAGCGTGAGCTATTGTGAGCGCGAACGCTCCGAAAGGAGAGGCTGGCGCGTCCGGCTCCGGCCAGGGAATCGCCGGAAAGTTTCCGCGAAGCGCCCGCTTGCTGCGGCACTCTGATTTCGAGCGCGTGTATCAGCAGGGCAAGCGCCACTTTTCTCCCCGCATGACTATCTTTTATCTGCGGCGCGACGAGGGGCAGGGGCTCAGAATCGGCTTCACCGTGGGACGAGCTTTAGGCGGCGCGGTGGATCGCAACCGTATCCGGCGGCGAATGCGGGAGGCAGTGCGGTTGCGACGTCCGGCAGAGTTCGCGCCTGTGGATGTAGTGATCAACCCGAAACGATCAGTTTTGCAGGCCGCGTTCGACGAACTGGTGGAAGAAGTAGGCCGCGGCTTCGACGCGATCACGCAGAAATTGGTCCCGAAGTCACGTGACCGTTGATGATTTCGGGAGGGCACAGCTTTAGCTGTGCCGCTACCTTCGCGGAAACGGAGGGCTTTAGCCCCTAAGGGATTTGCTCTTCAACGAGAGCATTGTGAGACGACTCTTAACATGACAAGCGATTCGCACCCCGCTACCGCATTCCAACGAGTCCCCAGATTACTGGTGTTGTCTTTGCTGCGTGTGTACAAGTGGGCGATTTCGCCTCTGTTCCCTCCCGCATGCCGCTACGTGCCCACCTGCTCGGAATACGCGGCCGAAGCGGTTGAGCGTTACGGTGTTTTGCGCGGTGGGTGGATGTCGCTTCGCCGGGTGCTTCGGTGCCATCCCTTTGTGAAGGGTGGCCTCGATCCGGTCGTGAAACCGCATTGCTGATTTCTACTATCGGCCATTGCATGACAAGCGCGCGTCCTGCAAAGCCCGGAAAGATCGACGGTAAGAAATAATTGGCGGACTTTCAAAATCCTCAGCAGGAACCCGGAATGGAGCGGCGGCTGTTGCTGGTCTTCGCCCTCACGTTCCTGGTGATCCTGATTACCCAGCCTCTTCTGAAGAAATACGGTCCGCAGCCTCCACAGCCGAAGCCGGCGACTCAAAGCCAGGCGAGCGCCCCGCAGACCACGTCGACACAAGGTGCGCCGCCGACAGTTTCGGCGGCTCCCTCGCGAACGAAGAAGGCAACTCCATCCGAATCGAGCAAGCAAGCCAGCGCCGAAGCCGAAACCGTCGTTGAGAACGACCTTTATAAGATCACCTTCACCAATCGTGGTGGACTGGTGAAGTCCTGGATCCTGAAGAAGTACACCGACGACAAGGGGGCTCCCCTCGAGCTGATCCACGCGACCGCAGCGGAAAAGTACGGTTACCCGCTTTGTCTCTGGACCTACGACGAGTCGCTGCGCAACAAGCTGAACTCTGCGCTGTACGTTTCATCAAGCTCGGGAAACCTCTCCGCCCCGGCCGAAGTCACTTTCGATTACGTGGATGCTGACGTCTCGGCTCACAAGACCTTCCGCTTCGACCACACTTACGTGGTTAACGTTGAGACCTCAGTGACCTCCCGCGGCAGCCTGGTTTCAGCCTTCCCCATGTGGCCGTCCGGGTTTGGAGACGAAACCAGTAACGCGGCTTATGCGGCCGCGCGAATCGAATACCAGTTCAACAACAATACCGAGCGCATCGCGATCAAGAAGATCAGTGGAGGCGCCACGATCCAGGGCCCGTTCCATTGGGCCGGCGTCGTCGACCAGTATTTCGGCGCCGTATTCCTTCCTGCCGATCCGCAAGGCGCCGTCATGGTCACGCTGCGCAATCCGATCGACGCGCTACGTGATCCTAAAGATCCCAACAACAAGCAGACCTTTAAGCAGGATGTTCTCGGAGCGGGCGTGGGCAATCTTCACGGGCCAACCGCAGAGCGCCTCTATGTGGGACCGAAATCTCTCCCTGTCCTCGAAGCCGTCCAGATTCCGGGGCTGAGCGGCGCCGAACCTGATCTGCGCGCGCTCGTCGACTTCGGTTGGCTCGGCGTCATTGCCCGCCCACTTTTCCTCTGGCTCAAGTGGACCTACGCCCACATGGTCGGAAACTGGGGCTGGGCCATCGCCATCCAGACGCTGATCATCAACCTTGCTCTGCTGCCGCTGCGTATCTCGCAAATGAAGTCGATGCTGAAGATGCAGCGCGTGGCCCCGCAGATCAAGTCGATCCAGGAAAAGTACAAGAAGTACAGCATGAAAGATCCGCGCAAGGCAGCCATGAATGAAGAGGTCGCCGCTCTCTATAAGAAAGAGGGCGTGAACCCGGCCGGCGGCTGCTTGCCGCTCATCATTCAAATGCCGTTCCTGTTCGCCTATTACCGCATGCTCGGCGTCGCCATCGATCTGCGCCACGCGAACTGGCTGTGGGTGCACGATCTTTCGTCGCCTGACCCGTGGCATCTGCTGCCCATCGGCATTATCATCACCATGCTGTTCATGCAGCGCATGACGCCACAAGCGGGCATGGACCCGGCGCAGCAGAAGATGATGAACCTGATGATGCCGGTCATGCTGGGCGTCATCAGTTGGAACCTCGCTGCTGGATTGTGCCTGTACTGGTCCGAGGGCAACCTGATCGCCATTGCGCAGCAGGCCATCATGAACCGCACTCCGCTGGGCCGCGAAATGCGCGAGATGATGGAGAAGCGCGCGCGGAAGAAAGACAAGTGAGCTTTTAGCTACTGGCTCTCAGCTCTTGGCCTTTGCGCATGAGCCTTCAGCTGTTGGTTCGCACTGGTGCGGTTCGATCTTGGCGAATGAGATTGTTTGCAAGAAACTCGGAATCGTCTCGACAAAGCTAGGTGCTAAAGGCTAATAGCTAAAAGCTGCTTTCCTATGTCCATACCCGACAAAATCGCTGCTGCAAACAAGATCAACGAGCTGCTGAAGGGCATCGTGGCGAACGGAGGCCTGCGCCTGAAGTACCGCATCACCGTCGATCCTCCCATGACTGAGGAACGCGACTGGGAGCGCCCCGAGATCCTGGTGCAGTTTGCCGGACCCGATGCTCCACTGTTGCTCGAACGCGGCGCCGAACTCCTGCGCTCGATTGAACTTCTGGCGCTCGAGATGCTTCGCCTTCCCGGCAATGAGCACGAAAAGATCAATTTCGATTGCATGAACCATCGCGCCATGCGCCTGGAGGAATTGCGCCTGGCGGCTGACGTCGCCGCTCAAAAGGTGCGCCAGACCGGTGCGCCATACACCTTCGCGCCCATGTCGTCTCGCGAACGGCGCATCGTGCACCTCGCCCTGCGCGAGCATGAGGATCTGCGAACCGAGAGCCAGGGAGAAGCAGCTCGGCGCTCTGTGGTGGTGTACCCAAAGGACTTCAAGGCTCCGGTGTCTTCGCCTTCACGACGACGCTAGCCGCTGGTCACCACGTCACTTTGTCATTCCGAGTCGTCCGCAGCACAGACGACGGCATCTGAGGCATCTGCATTTCGCAACTTTACTTTCGCGTGTGACGGAACTCACTGCACGCTACCGGCCACGTAGAGAGAAGCTTACGCTGTCCTGAATTTCTGACACGGCAGCAGAAATTCTCGCACTTTGCACCACTTGAGTGGCAAATATCACCTGAGCGCTTGACAGAAGTCGCTCGGCGGGTCCTGAATTTCAAGAGAGAAAAAATTCTGTTCGGAAGATTTCCACAAACCAAAAAATTTTGTGCTAGTATGCCGCTCTGTCCAGCTAGATGAAAATTTCTTGATGCAGGGCCTGTAGTGCTGCATAGGCGATCGTTCTCCAGCTAAGAAGCCACCAAGTTTATTCCGGCGCCGTCTGCGGACGAGCCAGTTAATGAGCATTTATGTCTGTTCCAAGTCCAAGCATTATTCCTAATCCGTGGGTGCGCATCCTGGATGCGCTCGAAAAGAAAATCAACCGCCATTCCTACGACACCTGGCTCAAGCCCACACGCTACAGTCATGCCAGCGGAGGCATCCTCTTCGTGCGTGTGCCTACCGTGGAGTTCCGTCACGTGGGCGACAAGTATGCCGACCTCATTCAGGAGGCCATCGACAACCTGGGTATGGAGTATCAGGACGTAAAGTTCGTGACTCCGGAAGACGACCCGGCAGCCACGCCCGTGCGTCACGACGGCGGACTTTCGCCCATTCCCATCTCACCTTCCCCCGGGCATGCCTCGCAGGCTCGCTTCGATTGGGATGGCGCGGCGCAACTCAATCCGCGCTACACCTTCGATGCCTTCGTGATCGGCAGCGGCAACCAGTTCGCTCACGCCGCCTGCCAGGCGGTCGCAGAGCGTCCCTCCAAGGCCTACAACCCGCTCTTCCTCTACGGCGGCGTCGGCATGGGCAAGACCCATCTGATGCAGGCCATCGGGCACGAGATCAAGAAGCGCCTGCCACAAGCTGCCATCTGCTACGTCTCCAGCGAAAAGTTCACCAATGAGATGATCAACTCGCTGCGCTACGACAAGATGACCAGCTTCCGCGACAAGTTCCGCAACGTGGACGTCCTGCTGGTCGACGACATCCAGTTCCTCGCCCAGAAGGAGCGCACGCAGGAAGAGTTCTTCCACACCTTCAACGCCCTGCACGAGTCCATGAAGCAGATCGTCATCGCCAGCGACCGTCCTCCCAAGGAACTCGCTGAGGTCGAAGACCGCTCTGCGCAGCCGCTTTGAGTGGGGATTGATTGCCGACATCCAGCCGCCCGATCTCGAGACCAAGGTCGCCATCCTGCAGAAGAAGGCCGAGCAGGAAAAGGTCACGCTGCCGACCGACGTCGCGCTCTACATCGCTTCCAACATCCGGTCGAACGTCCGCGAGCTCGAAGGCGCGCTCATTCGCCTGGTGGCGCACTCCTCACTGATCGGTGCTGAGATCACTCTGCCTTACGCCCAGCAGGTTCTGAAGAATTTCATCGACTCGCAGGCGCGTAAGGTGACGATCGAGTCGATCCAGAAAGCGGTGGCCGAACAGTTCGGTCTTCGGCTTGCCGAAATCAAGGCCAAGAACAACTCGCGCGCCATCGTCTACCCGCGGCAGATCGCGATGTATTTGGCCAAGCATCTGACCGAGGCTTCGCTGCCTGAGATCGGCCGGCAATTTGGCGGCAAGCATCACACCACGGTGCTGCACTCGGTGGAGAAGATCGACGAGGTTCGCAAGACCGACAAAGATTTAAACAGGCTGGTCAATAAACTCACGGAGCAATTGGGCGGTTAAACGGGCACCCGGTGAAGATTTCCACTCATCGTCGGCTTCTTCCTTCGCGATCTCTGTGGAGTGATTGTGGAAGCTGTGTAAGAGCCATCCGGAATCTGTTTTACTCGACCTGTTGTACCCCTCCTACCGCCAAATGGAGGCCCTATTTTCTACACGAGGTGCAGCGCGGAACCTGATGACAAAAAGCTGGTTGCAGGTGATTTCCACTTTTCAGGCCCGCCTACTGCTACTACTGGTTTTATAGATTTTATTTTTGATTATAGGAAGTAGTACAAGTAGCATCGAATTAGCAGCAGGCAGTAAACTTGTTCTTTGAATTTCGGGCGAGTGCAGGGAGAGTCAGTTATGCCGGTCGAAGTGGCCACTGCGACAGGAACGACGACGATGGAGATCACAGTCAGCAAATTTGAATTGCTGCGTGAGCTAACCGCCACCCAGGGCGTGGTTGAACGCAAGACGACCATCCCGATCCTCTCCAACTATTTATTGGAAGCGGCGGGCGACAAGCTGTCGATCACCGCGACGGATCTGGATCTGAGCCTGCGTACGTCTTGTAGCGCCAAGGTCAAGAAAGAAGGCTCCTGCACCATTCCCGCCCGCAAGCTGCATGACTACGTAAAACTTCTTCCTGACGCCGACATCACCATCAAGCTGCTTGAGAATCATTGGGTCAGCATTCGCTGCGGACGGTCGAACACCAAGATGGTCGGCATGGCGCGTTCGAATTTTCCCAGCTTGCCAGTGTTTCCCGACAGCAGGCGTGGTGAATATTCCGGCCCAGGTTCTGCGGTCAATGATCGCCAAGACCGGATTCGCCATCGCGAACGAAGAATCGCGCTATACGCTGAATGGCGCGCTGATGGTGCTCAAGCCTGAATCCATCACCATGGTCGCGACCGACGGCCACCGACTGGCGCACATCGAACGTCCTGGCGAAAAGTTCGAAGGCATCTCCGGCGAGATGAAAACCTTGATTCCGAAGAAAGCCATGGACGAACTCAAGTCGCTGGTTGACTCCACCGACGTGGAGACCATCGAGTTCGCCAAAGACGAGTCGACGCTTTTCTTCCGCATCGGACCGCGCCTGCTCACCTCGCGTCAGCTGACCGGCCAGTTCCCCAACTTTGAAGCCGTGCTGCCCAAGGACAACAACAAGCACATCACGCTCCATGGCGACGAACTCAGCGCCGCCATCCAGCGCGTCTCGCAGTTCGCCGACGAGCGCTCCCGCGCCGTCCGCCTGCGCTTGGAAAAGGGCGAGCTGAAACTTTCCGCCTCGTCCACGGAAACCGGCGAATCCGAAGACTCGATCGAAACCGACTATAACGGCGACGGCCTGTCCATCGGCTTCAACGCGGTTTATCTGCTCGATTTCCTGAAGGCGGTGGGATCGGGCGATGTGCGCCTGGAACTGAAAGACCCGCAATCCGCCGGCCAGCTCCGCCCCGGCGACAGCGAAGACTACAAGTACCGCTACATCGTCATGCCGATGCGGATCTGAGGAAACAAGCGTTGAAGAAGCCAAAGCTTGGAGCCGCTTGGGCTGAGTACGTCTTCCTCGACGTCGTGGGCTACTCCAAGCGCACACCAGAGGCCCAGAACTACGTAGTAGAAACCCTCAACAGGATTGTTCGGGAAGCGGTCGAAGCACACCACCTCGGCTCCGACCACGTGATCTTTGTTCCTACCGGGGACGGCATGTGTGTTGTGCTTCTAAATGTGGGTGATCCGTATGACATCCAGATGCAGATTGCCCTCACGATACTCGAACGCTTACACGAGCACAATTCCCGGACAGCCGACGAAGACCTAAGGTTCAAAGTTCGGATCGGTGTGAATGCCAACAAGGACAACGTAATCGTCGACATCAACGGGAATCGAAACGTCTCGGGAGTTGGAGTGAACGACTGCTCAAGGATTATGGGCCAAGCCGATGGCAGCCAGATACTCGTCGGAACGTGCGTTTTCGAAACCCTTAAATCGCGTAAGGAGTATGTCTCGGCATTTAGACGATACCTTCGGTGGAGGTCAAGCACAAGGTTCCTCTCAACACTACCAGTTCGTAAGGACGGATTGCCATTCTTGGACGTCAACACTCCAGCAAATTAGGGAATTCAACTGACGTCGAAGCATCTGTCTTGGCGCGACGTGACCTGAGGACGCGGGGCCTAAAGATCGCGGTTGAGATTGGTCCTTGCGAGGCGGAGATCCGTCTCGCAAAGCTTGCCAACATCGACGTCCGGAAGCCGCTAACTGTAATGGGTCTGGATCATACCGGTGAATCTCACGGTTATAATCCGAAAAAGACCTGCTCATGCCGGAGAATTTGCTTTACAAGGAAATCTTCGTTCAACCCATACGTGGCTGCCCCTGCTCGGTAGGCTCCTTCGAAGTCTTGGAAGAATCCTAACGACACAAATGTCTTAATTACCACGCAACGTCCCGATTATTGGATCGAACCCCTTGAGCTGTTGATCTGGGATTGGATTGCGCCGGCGAACTCCGGTCTGTCCGTAATGTGGCCCGCGCTAGAAATGCGAGCTTGACCGGTTTGTCGAAGTCCGCAGGTGTTCGCCATTGTGGGCTAATTACCGTTCGGCGACCCAGTGTCGATGAGCGCCGTCACTTTGAACGGCTTCTTAAGTTCGGTACGCGCCTGCTTGGCAAGCGTGAGGGTGGCCTGCGGGTGACCATACGACGATGATCTTCGGGCCAGTCCTTCGCAGCTCGGTTCGGGAATACGAACGAGAGTACTTCGCACCGTCCACAGATTAGTAAATGACGAACACCGGTTCGTGTTCGACGACCTGTTTGATGAGGAAATCCGTTCCGATGCCGAAGGTCTTAGCCCAGCCTTGAGGGCCGCTTCGTATGTGGGGAAGAAGCCCACTGCCGTCTTCTTACCAACTAAAACGAACTCGCCCGAGTGCGAATTCAGCCACTGTGCTTTGTTGGATTCGTACCAAGAGACTCTCTTCCAAAGACGCCTTGCGTTTGTGCGCCATTTCTGCCACCGCTAGAATTTAGATTCAGAATGCCAAAATGTCGATAGCTCCAGACCAACTACTAATCTTGTAGTCAGTTTGGAATGGGGGCACATTTTGTAGAGGCATGCTAACACATAATGTGTGAGACTCACACAAAAAGTGTGTGTATGACCTATACCTTCGCAGAAACGATGCGGCAGAGGATGGAGGCCAAGAAACTCGGCTTGAAGGATGTTGCGGACAAGCTTGGATGGAGCTTCGAACACATCCGGAAGCTTTGCAGCAGCGAGGCCTTTCCTTCTCGACCACTGCGAGAGGCGCTTGCGGACCTGTTGGAAATAGACAGAGTAGAGTTTGAGAAACAGGTTAACGCGGACAGGTGGCGAACGAAGATTGGGAAGCCTCGCGATGGGCACCCAAACACTGCCTCCCATCAATGCGGTCTGGGACCAAGCTTACGCAGGATCAACAAGCCACCCTACTCTGCGTGGCCCGTTGCCTGAGAAAGGAAAAGAAACGCAAGGCCTCCAGCCAGTGACCCCTGCCCTTGACCCGCCCCGCTTTCCCGCGTACATTGGCCCGCACCCTGCCTGAAAGGAGCCTCTTTATGCTCAGCGGGTTCAAGCAATTCATCCTTCGCGGAAACGTGGTCGACCTGGCCGTCGGCGTGGTGATTGGCGCTGCTTTCGGCACAGTCGTTACTGCCCTGGTCAAGGACATCATCAATCCCATTATTGCCCTCGTCGCAGGCAAGCCAGACTTCACTGGCATCTCTTTCACCATCGGCAGCACGCTGTTCCCGATTGGTGACTTCATCACCGCCGTGGTCAGCTTCTTGCTCGTCGCTGCCGCGGTCTACTTCTTCGTCGTGACGCCGATCAACGCCCTGATCGCGCGCACCCGCAAGTCGCCGGCGCCGGCGGATCCGACCACCAAGAAGTGTCCCGAGTGCCTGAGCGAGATTCCCATCGATGCCCGCCGCTGTGCTCATTGCGCGCAGCCGCTGGGTGCGATGGCCAAGGCTTCGTAGCAAAGATTTCCCTGGTGTAAACGGCGCTGGTGGGCTCGCGGCCCTCTCCCGTCCTGTACCATGGACGAGATGAGATTCTCCTCCACGCGGGCCCATCGGCTTATCGTGATCGCTCTCTTGCTTGCGACCAGCCTCGCCGCCCAGCAATCTCCCGACTCCGCGCCAACCTCATCTTCCCGCGCGCACAAGCCCGCCGTCCGCCTGAGACTTGCTGGCCCCAACGATGGCGTCCTCGCCGACGGCGTATACCACAACGCCTTCTTTGCCTTCAGCTACAAGGTCCCCTACGGGTGGGTCGACAGGAGCGCCGACATGCGCGAAGACGAACAGCCCGGCAAAGCGCTACTGCTTCTTGCCACCTTTGAGCGTCCTCCTGATGCCACCGGCGACACGGTGAATTCGGCCGTCATCGTTACGGCTGAGACTGTTTCGTCTTATCCCGGCCTGAAAACCGCCACCGACTATTTCGGCCCGCTCACCGAACTGACCACCAGCAAAGGCTTCAAGGTCGTGAACGAGCCTTACACATTTCCGGTCGGAGCCAAGCAACTAATCCGGGGCGATTTCGGCAAACAACTCGGCACGCTTACCATGCAGCAGTCGTCGCTGGTGCTCGTCGAGAAGAGCTACGTCGTGTCGTTCACTTTCATCGCCGACAAAGATGACGAGATTAATGCCCTAATCGAAAACCTCTCCTTCGGCGCTGCCCGCAGCCCCGAGGCTGCGAAAATTCCTGCCAAGAAATGAAGCTCCTTTACCTGCGGAGGATCCCCTCCGCGCCAGCCTCAAAATCCCTCCTCCGGTACGCCCCTAAGTGCAGCCAAATTCACGGTTTACCTGCCCGGTTCCGGGCTCGAAAAACCTCCCGGTTCATGCTATAATTTAGACATTTCCGGGATGCCCTAAGTAGGAATAATTTCAATAATTTGAAGTCGATTTGAACATTTTCTCTCGGCCCCGAAATTCTGGCGCCAGAAAACATCGCGGGCACCCGAAAGTTATCGCCAGCCTGAGTTCAAAACGACGCTCTCCAATGGAGTGGAATGGCCACTAAAGAAATCGATCCGGCAGCCGCCGTCGAAACAAAAAATAAGAGCACCAAGCCCGCCACCAACGGCAATGGCGATTACACCGCCGACTCCATCAAGGTCCTCGGCGGCATGGAAGCCGTCCGCAAGCGCCCCGCCATGTACATCGGCTCCACCGGTGAGATGGGTCTGCACCACCTGGTCTACGAAGTGGTCGACAACTCCGTCGACGAGGCGCTCGCCGGCCACGCCGACAAGATCGAAGTCACCATTCACATCGACAACTCCATCACCGTCGTCGACAACGGCCGCGGCATCCCCGTCGACTCTATGGACATCGATGGCGAAAAGGTTCCAGCCGCCCAGGTGGTGATGACCAAGCTGCACGCCGGCGGCAAGTTTGACACCTCGTCCTACAAAGTTTCCGGCGGATTGCACGGCGTGGGCGTCTCCTGCGTGAACGCGCTCAGCCACGAACTCGATCTCGAAATCTGGCGCGACGGTTTCACCTGGGAACAGACTTACTCCAAGGGCGAACCCACCAGCAAACTGAAGAAAGCCGGCGCCACCAAAAAGCGCGGCACCAAAGTTCACTTCGTTCCGGACAAGGAAATCTTCACCGCCACCGAATACAACTACGACACCTTGGCCCAGCGCCTGCGCGAGCTCGCCTTCCTAAACAAGGGCCTGCTCATCACGCTCACCGACGAGCGCACCACCGACTCGAAGACCGGCGAGCCCAAGCATGCCGAGTTCAAGTACAACGGCGGCATCGCCGAGTTCATCAAGCACCTCAACCGCGGCAAGCAGGTGCTGCACGACAAGCCCATCTACATGGAAGCCGAGCGCGACGGCGTGGTCATGGAGATCGGCCTGCAGTACAACGACGGATATTCTGAAACCCTCTTCAGCTTCGCCAACAACATCAACACGGTCGACGGCGGCTCGCACCTTACGGGCTTCCGCCAGGCGTTGACCCGCACCATCAACTACGCCGGCCAGCAGCTGGGCCTCTTCAAGGACGTAAAGGAAAACCTGACCGGCGATGATGTCCGCGAAGGTCTGGTGGCCGTAGTGAGCGTGAAGCTGCCGCAGCCGCAGTTCGAAGGACAGACCAAGGGCAAGCTCAATTCCGATATCGCCGGCATCGTGCAGGCCTTCGTGAATGAGCGCCTGGGCGCCTATTTCGAGCAGAACTCCACCCGTCGCCCGCAAGATCATCAATAAGGCGATTGAAGCTGCGCGCGCCCGCGAAGCCGCCCGCAAGGCCCGCGATCTGACGCGCCGCAAAGGAGCGCTCGATGGCGGCGGCCTGCCCGGCAAACTCGCCGACTGCTCCGAGCGCCAGCCCGAGCGCTGCGAGCTTTTCCTCGTCGAAGGCGAGTCCGCAGGCGGCACCGCCAAGCAGGGACGCGATCGCCGCTTCCAGGCCATCCTGCCGCTCAAAGGCAAAATTCTTAACGTCGAAAAAGCGCGCTACGACAAGATGCTGGCGCACGAAGAAATTCGCGCCATGATCACCGCGCTCGGCACCGGCATCTCCAAGGAAGACTTTGATCCCTTGAAGCTGCGCTACGGCAAGATCATCCTCATGACCGACGCCGACGTCGACGGCAGCCACATCCGCACGCTGCTGCTCACGTTCTTCTTCCGTCACATGCAGGACCTGATCAAGCGCGGTAACGTGTTCATCGCGCAGCCGCCGCTCTACTCCATCAAGAAGGGCAAGTCGCAGCAGTACATCAAAGACGATCGCGACTTCGTCAAGGTGATGGTCAAGCGCGCCTCCGAAGGCCTGATCGTGCGCTACGGCGAGGGCGCCGCCAAACTTGAAGGCGCGAACCTGGCGCGCTTCATGACCGTGCTCAACGAGTATCTCGGCTTCTTCGACAAGGTCGACAAGCGCCTGCGCGACGAGCACATCACGGAATTGCTCCCGAAGCTTGATCTTGCAAAAAAAGTCGACTTCGAAGGCGACAAGAAGACCGCGCCAAAGAAAATCGAGAAGCTCGAAAAGGAACTGAAGAAAATTCAGAAAGAGCGCCAGTTCAAGGAAGTCGAGTCGCGCTTCGACGAAGAGCACAACCTGTGGGAAGTGCGCTACGTCAACTCGCAGGGCGCCGAGCACCTTATCAACTGGGAGCTGGCTTCGACTCCTGAATGCCGCCAGCTGCTTTCGAAGTTCAAGCAGATCGAGGCCAACATGGAGCCGCCGTTCGTGATCGAAGAGAAGCCCCGCGAGGCTGGGGCTTCGGCGAAAAAAAGCGCGGCTGCCGACGGCTCCGAAGAGAACGAAGAAGAACTGAGCGGCGCGGAAGGCGAAGACGTGGAAAAAGCCGCGAAGAAAACGCCAGCGAGTCAGAAGAAGAAAGCCGTCGCCGAGCCGGTCGAGAAAAATACTCCGCGCGATCTTTTCGACTACGTGCTCGCCGAAGGCAAGAAAGACTTCATCGTGCAGCGCTACAAAGGCCTGGGCGAGATGACCTCCACCCAGCTCTGGGAGACCACCATGGATCCCGAGCGCCGCACGCTGCTTTCCGTGAAGCTCGAAGATATCGCCGAGTGCGAAACCATCTTCACTACGCTGATGGGCGAAGACGTGGAGGCCCGCCGCAAATTCATCGAAGACAACGCGCTGGACGTGAAGAACTTGGATATTTGAGCCCGGCGCGAAGTTGTGAAGACGAAGAGCAGATTGAATTGATAAGGCGGCCAATTTAGGCCGCCTTTATCGTTGGATTGCCAACCATTCCGGAACGGAACAGATGGAAAGGAAGATGGAGAAGATCAGCCAAAAATTACGCTGTATGATATAGGGCCGGGGTGCGCAATTGATGCTAGTCAAGAGACTCAAACTTCAAAACTGGCGCAACTTCCACACAGTTGACATCCAGTTGACTCCGAGAACGTTCGTAGCCGGGCCAAACGCTTCAGGCAAATCAAACCTGCTGGATGTATTCGCATTCCTTCGAGATATCGCCAAGGCGGGAGGTGGCCTTCAGAAGGCAGTTAATGAGCGTGGCGGAATCTCAAAGCTACGTTGCCTTGCCGCAAGGCGATATCCGGACGTCGAAGTTGAGGTGAGTGTTGCCGACAACGGAACTCTGTGGTCATACGCGATGGGAATAAAGCAAGAAGCGCGAGGACATCGCCAACCGTTTCTCGCGTACGAGAGGGTCATGAAAGGGGATCGGACGATCCTTGAACGCCCAGACAGCGAGGACAGACATGATCCACTCCGCCTTACGCAAACTCACCTTGAGCAGATAAATGCGAACGCGAATTTTCGTGACCTTGGCCGTTTCTTCGAGTCCACGAGTTACTTGCATCTAGTACCTCAATTGCTTCGCCATCCCGAGGCTTTCTCTGGCCCTGGTGTTCCCGAAGATCCCTTCGGCAAGAGCTTTTTGGAAAGAGTGGCCAGAACAACGGAGGGCACAAGGAGGTCTCGCCTAAAGAGGATCGAAGCTGCCCTCCGAATCGCAGTACCGCAGTTGAAGGAGCTAAAGGACGTAAAGGACGAGACTGGCGTTCCCCATCTCGAGGCTGTTTATCAGCACTGGCGGCCTCGGGGAGCAAAACAGAGGGAGGATCAGTTTTCCGATGGCACCCTTCGGTTACTAGGTCTCTTATGGTCACTATTGGAGGGAGATTCCCTCTTGCTCTTGGAGGAGCCTGAGATCTCCCTCAACGCAGGTATTGTAAGAAAGCTGCCAGGACTTATGTACCGAATTCAAAAGCAAAAGAGACGCCAGCTAATCGTCAGTACCCACAGTCCAGATCTCCTCTCCGATCCTGGCATTGGCGGTGAAGAAGTCCTCCTTCTCACGCCGAGTGACGAGGGAACGAGGGTTGAGGTCGCTTCATCAATCCAAGAAGTGAGAGACCTTTTAGAGGGTGGCCTGACCATTGCAGATGCAGCACTTCCAAGAACGGCGCCGCCTTCTCTCTCGCAGCTGGACCTTTTTGAATGACTTCCCCGATCCCTCTGAATTTGGCTGTGGAAGACCCGCTAACGGAGTCTCTGTTCGCAAAGATTCTCAGCACAATACCCACCGAGTACGCAACCCGTACCATTTACAACCGTGGAGGGTATGGCTATCTGAGGCAGAATATTAACGGATTTAACAACGCTGCGAAAGGCGTACCGTTTCTCATCGGCACCGATTTGGACGAGTATGAATGCCCTGCTGCCCTCATCCAAGAGTGGCTAACGCGTCCGAAGCACGACAACTTACTCATTCGCGTGGCCGTCCGTGAAGCGGAAGCCTGGGTGCTTGCCGATAGGGAAAACTTCGCAACGTTTCTCGGAATCAGCATGGCAAATCTCCCTGATCAAGTTGAGGCCATACCGGATCCGAAGGAAGCGCTAATCCGGTTAGCACGAAAAGCGAGAAGGAGAGAACTTCGCGATGATCTCTGCCCACCACCAGACAGCACCCGAAAGGTCGGCCCCAACTATAATGCCCGACTATCGACATTCGTTCAGCAGCGGTGGAATCCGAATGCTGCGAGGGATAGGTCCGAAAGTCTGGCCCGCACCATGGATCGGCTAATAGCATTTCGGCCAAGGTGGGCCTTAACGACAGAATAGTCGATCCCACCCTCCCACAACTCTGCAAAGTCGATTACCCCTGTACCCTCTGTGGTTTAACAGCTCCCGTGCAAGTTTTCCCTGCCTCCCCGTTCTCATGACAGGACAGGAAATTCAGCCCCCTCCGGTCCAATGCGATTACGAGGGAAACTCAAGTGAACAAACTTCTCGGTATTCTGCTCTTGCTGTCATGCACTCTCAGCACACGCACGTCGGCCATCGCGCAAGCGAAGCCGTCAACCGTCAAATTAACTCCCGCTGCCTCCAGCTCAAAGACAACCGACTCGGCAACTAACAACTCAGCCGACGCAAGCACCAGTGTCGCGCTCACCATCTACAACCAGAATTTCTTTGTCGCGCGCGAGCACGTTCCGCTCGACTTGAGAGCGGGCGTCAATCACGTCGACTACGCTGGCGTCGCCGCGCATCTCGAGCCTGACTCGGTCATCCTGCGCGATCCCTCGGGCCGCGCCCTGCAGATCCTCGAGCAGAACTACCGCAACGATCCCGTTTCGCAGGAGTTGCTGCTCTCGTTCTACGAAGGCAAGACCATCGACTTTCATCGTCGGCCAGAATGGCGACAAACCGTCACCATCCCCGGCAAGATCATCCGCAGCGGCTACATGCCCAGCTACTCCTACGCCGCGCAGGGATACCAGCAGCCGGCCTACAGCCAGCCCATCATCGAAGTCGACGGCGTGCTGCGCTTCGGATTGCCCGGCCAGCCGCTGTTTCCCGCGCTCAGCGGCGATTCGATTCTCAAGCCCACGCTCGGCTGGCTGCTGCAGACCGACGCTCCCGGCAAGTTCGACGCTGAGATTTCCTACGTCAGCAGCGGCATGAACTGGCAGGCCGACTACAACCTCGTGGTCTCCGACAAATCGAATGGCAAAACCGATCTGCTCGACATGGTCGGCTGGATCACCATGCACAACCAGAGCGGCAAGACCTTCGAAAACGCGCGAATCAAGCTGCTGGCCGGCGACGTGAACAAGATCGAGAACGGAGCTATCGGGGGACGCATCTACGCCGCCGAAGCCAAAGCCATGGTCATGGACGCCGCCGCCCCGGTCGTCCGCGAAAAATCCTTCGACGAATTCCATCTCTACACGCTCGAGCGCCCGGCCACGCTGCGCGACCAGGAAACCAAGCAGGTCGAATTCGTCAGCGCCAGCGCCATCCACGCGCAGCGCATCTACGTCTACGACGGCGCGCAGACGCACAATACAGCTACTACAGGCCCGAGCCAGATTCGTCAGGACGCCAACTACGGCACCGCGTCCAACACCAAAGTCTGGGTGATGGAGGAATTCAAGAACTCCGAAGCCAATCATCTCGGCATCGCGCTGCCCAAGGGCAAACTGCGCTTCTATCGCCGCGACACCGACGGCCACCTGGAATTCATCGGCGAGAACGTCATCGACCACACGCCCAAAGATGAAACGATTCGCGTCTATACCGGCAACTGCTTTCGACGTGGTCGGGCGAACGCAAGCGCACCAACTATCACGTCGAATCCAGCCAGCACTGGATGGACGAGTCATTCGAAATCCACGTGCGCAATCACAAGAAGGAAGCGGTCAACGTGCGCGTGGTCGAGCACCTCTATCGCTGGAACAACTGGAAGCTGACCGACCAGTCGACGCCTTCACATAAGACGGATGCGCAGACCGTCGAGTTCCCGGTCACGCGTCGAGCCCGACGGCGAAGCAGGTGGTTACCTACACGGTGCATTACTCGTGGTAAAAAGGGCGGCAATGGCCTGTCTGGCCCGTTAGTCCGATGGAAGTAGCAAAGCGCTTCTACACAATCCGTGGCTGGCTGAAAGAGTTACTCGGATAGAAAGGTGCCGGAGGCATGCCGCGTTTTGTCAGGTGATAGTTCTGTCATGCTGATAGAAGGGTGCCGGAGGCACCGCCGCCAATAGCCCGCCAGTTTACTGGCGGGGAAGAGCGAAGATCCCAAAGAGTACCGGAGGTACGGCTGAAAACCCAACTTGCCACTAGGGCCCGCACCTAATGGCTGTCCCTATACACCCTCCCGAACACCACCCACGTCACCGCCACCACCACAAACACGAACACGCTCCCCTCCGGTCCCACCGATCCCCCGCTCAGCCACCGAGGCCCCTGTAACGATGAGCTCAGCAAGTGCCCCGGCACCATGCCGCCGCTGTCGGGCACTGAGTAAAGAAAACTCTCTCCCCAATCCCACGCAGCGTGGAAGCCCACCGCGAACCAGAGACTTCCCGTCCGGCGCAGCGTGAAGCAGAAGAAAAACCCGATCGACCCGGCGGCCAGCGCGCCGATCAGGTTCTCGCCCGGGTTCCGCAAATGGACGCTGCCAAAAATCAGCGACGCCAAAACTGCTGCCGGCCAGAATCCCATGCCGTTCGCGACCGTAAACAGCGAGTATCCACGAAACAGGAACTCCTCGAAAAATCCCACCAGCAGAAAGAACGCTCCCCAGTACAAAGCAAACTTAACCACCCATGCGCCGTGCAGCGCCAGATGCCCGAAGTAGAAAACGTGCGCGCCCCACATCACGCCCAGCAGCGCGGTCACCGCTGCAAGTCCCCACACCACACCTGTCCAAAAAAGCCTGCCAAAGGCATTTCGCAATGGCAGCCCGAACTCTCCAAAGCTGCGGCGCTCGATCCTCCCCATCACCAGCGCAGGCAAAACCACTGCCAGGACCAGAACGGATTGTGTAATCGCGATTTCCCACAGCGGCCGATTGCCGTGCAGTGGTATAAACCCCGCGACGTACCCAAGAATTTGCGCCAGAAAATACGCCATGCCGAGGTAAACCACCAGGCGCCAGCCAGGACGCAATCCCTCCGGGCCGAGGAAAACGGAACCGCCAAGGGAGACATCCGATTTCGCGATGAAATCAGGCTCAGAACGCGGGCTCTCGATCTCCGGAACCGGAGGGTGGCTCGAGTCTTCCATGACAGTAGTTTTCAGAACGCTGCCCAAACATGGTAAAACACTCGGCTCCGCCCCATGAGCCCATTTTTCAGCCGCGAGCGGTTTGGCGAGCCGCAGATCATCGCGGGATTACTGCTGGTGTTGTTCCTTGGGCAATGCATGTGGCTGGTCCACAGAGGGCCGGGGTCGAATGCCTTAAGCCCCGCCGATCTCTCCCGCCTCCTGGCCGGGCTCGGCTTGTGGCGCGGCGATTCCGGCTGGACGGCGTATTCTCCGCTCGCGATGCCGAACTTTGCCGGGCCATTCGCGTCCCCCTCGCCCTTGGCGGATGCCGATCATGATGCCAATCATTCTCAGCTCTGGTACCTCATTGCCTCGGCGCCGATCGCAATCTGGCCTGCCTCGTGGCAGCCCGAGGCATTGCATTACGCCGGCTGGCTCATGCGTCTTCCCTACCTCGCTTTCGGGGTGTTGCTCGGCGCTTCGCTCTGGTACGTGTCGCGCCGCCTCTATGGGAACGCCGGGGGCTACATCGCGCTCACGCTCTACTGCTTTTCTCCCGGCATCCTCCGCAATGCCGCCGGCTGGTTTGCCGAGCCTGAGATGGGGGCTGCCTGGGCAGCATTCGGCGCCATTTTCACCGCGATCGCCGTGGCGCACACTCTGTACGCGCCGCGCGAGGTCATCCTCTGGAACTGGAAACGAATCTTGCTGCTTTCATTGTCTCTGGCGCTCGGCATTGGATCGCAATTTTCCTTGGTCCTCGCCATTCCTCTGGCGCTCGCATTCATGCTGTATGTCGCCCCAACCCGGCGTGGTGCAGCTGTCGCCATTCTCGCCGCCGCCAGCGCTATCGGTTTGCTCCTGCTCTTCACCTCCTACGGATTTCAGGCGTCGGTGCTCTGGCAGGGCCTTCGACACGCCGATTTTTTTCCGATCACATGGAGGGCCTTCGGCATGTTGGGCGCCTACCGCCAGGCGTTCGCGCAATTGGGACAAATCACCCCCGCTCTTCTGCTTGCGATGCCCGCCACCCTGGCCGTTTACTTCGCATGGCCGCGAGCACGCTACTTCGGAAACACGGCCCCACTCCTGGTCGCCACCGTTTTTTTGCTCCTCGCCATCGCCAACCCGCACTACCCCGGTCTCGGTTTCCTCCTGATGGCCGCGCCCTTCCTCTTCGTTTTTGTCGCTGGCATCTTCGCCGATCTGCTGGAAACCCCTTACCGGCCTTTCGTGATGGCTTGCGTCTGGGGGCTTCTAACTGCAAGCGCCCTGTGGAACCTTATGGAGCTTGCCCGCGTACCTAGAGGATAGGACGGGGCTTCGCAGCCGGCGTCAGTTCTGCTTGCCCGCAGGCCTGATACCTAATCGGTTGCTTACCCCCCATCACCAAGCCCGTCTTACACCACGGAGGTTACTCGCATGTTCCACCAGACTCGTCGCAACTTGTGGCTCGCGCTCGCAACGGCGTTCCTGCTGAGCAGTTATCTCGTAGCTCAGGATCAAGGTCGCGAATTCCACTGGAGCGGCAAACTCGCTGCCGAGCAGGTCGTCGAGATCAAGAACATCAATGGCATGATCGCGGCAACTCCCGCCAGCGGCGACCAGGTGGAAGTCACTGCCGAGAAGAGTGGCCCCGACGCTGACCGGGTGAAGATCGAAGTTGTCCCGTCCGCCGACGGCGTCACCATCTGCGCCATCTATCCCAGCGGTTTCTTCGGGTCTTCTTCAGGATCGTGCGAACCCGGCGAGCACTGGCACTCCAGCAATGTGCACGGAGACAAGACCAAAGTGGACTTCACCGTCCGCCTGCCGGAGAACCTGCGCTTCTCGGCACAAAACGTGAACGGCAGCGTGAAGGCTGAGGGCCTCGGCCGCTTCGTGCGCGCCAGCTCTGTCAATGGCAGCGTGCGCGTCTCCACCAAGAGCTGGGCGCAGCTGTCATCGGTCAACGGTTCAATCGAAGGCCGCATGGGACGCGCCGACTGGTCGGGCACGCTTAAAATTTCCACCGTAAACGGCTCCATTGAATTGGAGATGCCCAGCAGCCTGAGCGCCGACGTCAAGTTCCGCTCGGTAAATGGACGACTGAATTCGGACTTCCCCCTGACGGTCAGTGGCACCTTTGGCGGCCGCAAGATGGATGGCCGCGTGGGAAGCGGGGGCCGGGAACTGGTGGTAGAGACCGTGAACGGCAATGTTTCGCTGCGTCACGATACGATCTAGGAACGCTAACTCGTTGCGTCCCAACCGGTTGAAAGCCCCGCCCCGTGCGGCATCTCGGCCACGACTTTCTCTCGCCGAAAGGGTTTATTACTTATGGCGGGCTCTGGCAGTAACCTGCTCATCGGTTACTGCCTGGCCGGACGCCCGAAAATTCTTCCCGACCAGCTAGCCTCGCCGAGCCATCTAATTTATTGAGGCGCGTCATGAACAAACTGGACTATCATTTTCCGATGCGACAGCTCGCCATCTCTGCTCTTTTGACGGTCAGCCTCATGACCGTGTTCGCGCTCGCGGTGCAGGCGCAAATGCATGGCCCGCTGCCTTCGGTCACTTCGATCGGTCCGGGCGCACATCGACCGGGCCCTCTCCGAGCGTCACGTCCTTTGGCACGGGGCCGTTTGCGGGGAACAACAGAAATCAGTTTTTCAACGTGCCCGGTTGCTGCATTAATCCCCTGGTCCCGGGGAGCACGCGCCCCGTCGGTCGTCCCCATCATCATCCCGGTTTTGGCAGGGGTGGTTACGGATATGGCTACGGCGCCTACCCGATCTACGCGACGCCTTACTACTACGGCGACTATTCCCAGCCTCAAGCTCAACCGGATGACTCCGCTGAGGAAGATCAGTACCGCGGCGGCCCGACCATTTTCGATCGCCGCGGAAACGGAGACTATCAGCGCTACAACGCGCCCGCCGACAACCAGAGCTCAGAACAAGCCGCTCCCTCGGCGCAGCCCGCGTCGGAAGAAGCCTCCGATCAGCCTGACACCGTGCTCGTCTTCAAGGATGGCCGCCAGCTCGAAATCAAGAACTACGCCATCCAGGGCAACATGTTGTTTGATCTGACCCCGGGACATGCGCGCAAGGTTGCGCTCGGCGATCTCGACATCCCGGCCACTCAGAAGCAGAACGACGATCGCGGAATCGATTTCCAGGTTCCCGCCAGCGCCAGCGGATCGTAATCTTTAAGAGCAGAGGTAGACGTTTGCAACTTGGTTGTCATCCCGAGCCAGCGTTCTTTGCGCAGCGAGGGACCTGGGCGAGCCGCGAGAAGCGTCGCGCTTTCTGCGACGCCGATAACGAGCGTCTGGCTCGCATCTTTACCAAGTTGAAAACCGTACTCCTAGCCTCTGTCTTGACTCTTGCGAGTTCGACGGCTACTGCCCAGATGCGAGGCAGCGCGTCCAGTTTTGCCGCGCACCCAACCGGCGCTCATTTTCGCGGATCGATTGTCACCGCGGGAACGCAGTTCTCCCACTCCCACGGACGCAATCCGTTCTTCCCCGGCGCATACTTTCTTGGCGACACCTGGCTGCCGGACGATTCTTACTCCGTCGCTCAGCCCGCGCCTCCGGTCATCGTGATCCAACCCGACTCTTCCCCGAAAGAAGCCGTCGCTCCGTCGCCAGCGCGCGATCCTCTCCTCATCGAGTTGCAGGGGAATCGCTACGTACGCTACGACGGCTCAGAGCACTCCTCAGATCTGCACGCCGCAAATATCTCGCCTGACTACTCCGGAAGCATCGGCACGGAACCTTCCGCCCCGCGCCCCGCTCACGCCACCACTCCAGCGCCAGACCTTCCACCTGCCACGCTGATCTTTCTCGACGGCCGCCATGAGGAAGCGACCAACTACGCAATCGTCAGCGGTGTGATGTATCTACACTCCGACTATTGGACCAGCGGCGCGTGGGCCAAACGAATTCAACTCGCCGAACTCGACATTCCCGCCACTCTCAAGGCCAACCAGGAACGCGGCGTGAAATTCGCGCTTCCCTCGGCACCGAATGAAGTCGTCACCCGCCCCTGAGTTCGTCCTCGAATATCCGACGCACCTCATGTCTCCTTCCATACCCGTAGTGCTGCCGTCTGCACCAAACCACTTCCCTCCCTGAGTCGGTAGTGGCTTGATTCGCCATGCTCTATCGGACGGTCATCCCGAAGCTCCGCGTTTTCTCCAGCGGAGCGAGGGATCTGGCGTGTATCCGTAACGCCATCAGGAACCAAACTGCACCACTCCACCACCTTTTCCGCCTCAGAAAATCGGCCCCGGCATGGTATAATTATTCATCTCTGAGAGCCGATTAACTTCCTGTAAATGCAACTATTTACGTTGATTCAATGGTTGGGAATTCTGCCGCAGCGGAGCCCGTTAGATTTGGTTTTAGCAAGGTGCGGACAGAGCTGCCGCGAAGCGAACCCACGAGAAATTGAAAACTGCCAACTGAGAACTAGGAACTAGCAACTAGCAACTAGCAACTGAGAACTGCCCATGGCTGACGACCAGAATCCCGAACTACCCTTGACTCCCCCACCCGGCGGCGACGGCGAGCCCCGGCGCGCTGAACATTCAACCCGTCAACATTGAAGAGGAGATGCGCCGGTCGTATCTCGACTACTCAATGTCGGTGATCATCGGCCGCGCGCTGCCCGATGTGCGCGACGGACTGAAGCCGGTGCATCGCCGCATTCTCTACACCATGCAGCAGATGGGCCTGCTGCCGAATCGAGGCCACGCGCAAGTGCGCCCGGATCGTCGGCGAAGTCATGGGCAAGTATCATCCGCATGGAAATCTGGCGGTCTATGACGCCCTGGTGCGTTTGGCGCAGCCCTTCGCCATGCGTTATCCGCTGGTGGATGGACAAGGCAACTTCGGTTCGGTCGATGGCGATCCGCCAGCGGCGGATCGGTACACGGAAGCGAAGCTCACGCGCGTTTCGTCGGCGTTGTTGGAGGATCTCGACAAAGAGACCGTCGACTTTCGTCCGAACTACGACGGCAACGAAGTCGAGCCCGACGTTCTGCCCACGCGCATCCCGAACCTGCTGGTGAACGGTTCGGACGGAATCGCCGTCGGCATGGCGACCAAGATTCCTCCGCACAACCTGACCGAGATCGTCGATGCCACCATCACGCTGGTGAACAATCCCAACGCGCAGCTCGGAGATTTTGAAGTTCGTGCAGGGCCCCGACTTCCCCACCGCCGGCATCATTCACGGCAAGAGCCGGAATCTGCGAGGCCTACACGCACCGGCCGCGGCCGTTTCATGATGCGCGCCAAAGCTGCCATCGAAACTTTCAACAAAGACCGCCAGGCCATCGTCGTCACCGAAATTCCTTATCAGGTGAACAAGGCGCGGCTGATCGAGCGCATCGCGCAATCTGGTCAACGACAAAGACATCGAAGACATCTCCGACATCCGCGACGAAAGCGACCGCGACGGCATGCGCATCGTCATCGAACTTAAGCGTGGCGCCGAGCCGCAGATCGTCCTCAACCAGCTCTTCAAGCACACCTCGATGCAGGAAGGTTTCAGCATGATCTTCCTGGCCGTGGTGAACAATCAGCCCAAGGAAATGGGGCTGATCGCAGGCCATGCAGCACTTCATTGATCACCGTGTCGACGTTGTGCGCCGCCGCACCGCCTATCTGCTCGCCAAAGCCAAAGAGCGCGAGCACATCCTCGAAGGCTACAAGACCGCGCTCGATCACCTCGATAACGTGATCACAATCATTCGCGGCAGCGCCAATCGCGCCGAAGCCCGCGAAAATTTGGTCGCGTATTTTGCGCGGCAAGAAAATCGACATCAACGTCACCGGCCGCGCGCCCAAGCTCGATCCCGAAAAGCCATTCACCGCGATTCAGGCCGACGCCATCCTCGAACTGCAATTGCATCGTCTGACCCGGCTCTCCATCGACGAAATCACGCAAGGAACTCGGACCACGTGCGCGAAAGCATCGCCGAATTCGAATCCATTCTCGGCGTCGGAGAAAAAAGCTTCGCAGCGTCATCGTCAAAGAACTGGAAGAAGTGAAAAAGCTCTACGGCGACGAACGCCGCACCGTCATTGAAGACGAAGCCGCCGAGATCAAGCTCGAAGACCTGATCGCCGACGAGCAGGTGGCCGTCACCGTAAGCCATGGCGGTTACATGAAGCGCACGGCGATCTCCACTTACCGCAAGCAGCGGCGCGGCGGCACGGGCCGCACCGGCATGAAGACGCGCGACGAGGATTTCGTCGAGCATCTGTTCATCGCCTCGACCCACGCCTACATTCTGATCTTCACCAATACCGGCCGCGTTTACTGGCTGAAGGTGTACGAAATTCCCGACATCGGCGCCGCCGGCAAAGGCAAGCACGTCGGCAATCTCGTTGGACTGCAGCCCGGCGAGACGGTTCGCACCATGGTCGCCGTACGCAATCTGGAAGAAGAGGACCAGTACATCTTTTTCGCCACCCGCAATGGCACGGTAAAGAAAACTGAGCTGAAAGATTTCTCTCACGTGCGCTCGATCGGCATCATCGCCATCAGCATCGAGCAGGGCGATGAGCTGGTTGCGGTTCGCATCACCGACGGACACCAGATCGTCTTCCTGGCTTCGCACGACGGCCAAGCCATCCGCTTCGACGAAAGACGACGTCCGCTCCATGGGCCGAAACGCCGCCGGCGTTCGCGGCATGAAGCTCGACAAGGGCGACTACATCGTCGGCATGGCCACGACGCCGAAAGACCTCAAGCAGGCCGAAGCCGCCGTCGCAGAGGCACAAAGCCAAGGCCGGCGTGCCTGAAGCGACTGCCACCGAGAGACCAGTTCCGATCAGCGGTTCGCTGATTCTGTCCGTGACTGAAAACGGCTACGGCAAGCGCACTCCCGCCGACGAATATCGACTGCAAGGACGCGGCGGTTCGGGCGTCATCAACGTCAAGACCACCGAACGCAACGGCAAAGTGGTGGGCATCGCGCAGGTCACGGAAGAATCCGAAGTCATGCTGATCAGCCAGTACGGCAAAATCATCCGCATGGAGTCGAGCACGATCCGCGAGTCGGGACGCTCCGCCCAAGGGGTCCGCCTGTTGCAGATCGAATCGGGCGACCGCGTTGCGGCAGCTGTAGTGATCCCGGCAGAAGAAGACACAGGAAACGGGAGCCTGATACAGTAAAGGGGCATCGAAAACCCGACCGTAACTTGCGTGATACTTGACAGTGGATAATCATAGGATTACGGTTCGCATCCAAGTACCAGTAACCTTCGCAAGAGGCCGTGTGGCCTTCAGTAAGGAGAATTCCAGTGCCAGAGCCGAATGAGAATCACACCGGCGAAACCGCGCTCGATCCCGAGCAGGTTCGGCTCGCTTTGGAACAGGGCATTGAGCGAGTGAACAACGCTCTCACGATATTAGAAGAGGCCCAAAAGACGCGAGAGGAAGTCTTCGAGTTGGTAGTGAGCGTGTAAGTTCTGAATGTCAACTCTTTTCTCCGTGTCGCCGTTTTCGCAGGAGAACCTTTTTGACGCGCTGAATTGTGACTGCGCAGTCGCGGAAGTGTCTACCAATCGTCGAGCAGCCTATCTCTTAGATTACCTTCGCGAAATCGGTGCTCGGACTATCGTCGTCGAGAAGAGATACGTCGATGGAGACTACCTCGATGACTATGCGAGCTTCTACGCGAAGTGCTTTGAGGAATACCCGAAGACTTGCAAGAGGCTGCATTTTTTTGCAACCGACGCGAACGAGGGACAATTCCGCGACATTATCACCAACAGGATCGAGGCAGACGCGGCACAAGCCTTCGCGGACTCATACCTGGGTTTTGTTGTCGCTCGTCCGCTCCCCCGGGCAATCATCGGGCGCACTGTACTGAAAACATACCCACCTGCCTCGGGCCGCAGAAACTACACTTGTACGAAGACCTACGACGTGAACCTATTCGGTTTCGAACTGCATGTCAAAAGTCTCGCGTATCAGGAACAAGATCGAGCGTTAGCGGCATGCGCTACAGTTGCCCTTTGGGCGTGTTTTCAGAGAGATCGCGATCTCTTTCAGTCCCTAGCGCCGACGCCCGCGACAATCACACGATCAGCCAATCGTGTACTTGAAGACGCTCGACCGTTCCCTTCCCAAGGTTTGAAGGTGGAACAGGTATGCAATGCGATCGCTGCGGTCGGGCTCGAACCAGAGGTTATCGAAATCAAGCCAGGCATACCTCTCGTTTCGCTTCTTTATGGCTACCTGAAACTCGGTGCCCCGGTGCTCCTTGTTGTGAGGATCGCTGGAAACGCTCGACACGCACTTACGCTGACTGGCTTTTCTCTCAATCCGGGCCGCGTGATTTCTTCTGAAGGAGCAGGCCACTCCACTCCATATTCGTTGATCGGTCTTCGCATCGACGAATTTTACGCTCACGACGATCAAGTTGGGCCGTTCTCAAGGCTGAAGGTTATTCCGCCCACCTCGCCCAGCGAGACAGTCAGATTCACAGGAGGCTGGCCAAGCGAACTTGTACCAGAGGTTGTAGTGATACCCCTATACACAAAGATTCGGTTGGCATACTTGGAAGTGCTGCCCTGGCTCGCTCGTCTAGGAGAACTCGTTGCAGTCGTGTCCGCTCCCAGCGACTTCGAATGGGACTTGTTCTTAACGACATCGAACGTCTTTAAGGCTCAGGCACGGGCTGGTCATGCCGCTGTGCCACCCGACCGACTTGAGAAAGTACTAGTTGAGGGGCACCCTCGTTTTGTTTGGCGAGGCATCCTCAGGCGCGGGCCACGAGCACTAGTTGAGCTCCTAGTCGACACCACGGCAATGACTCAGTCGTTTCCCGTCAGCCAGTTATGGTGGCACGATGACGTCTTGAAGAGCTCCCTTAGAAATCTGCTCCGTCTAAGCCAGCTCGAAGCAACTTTAAAGCAGCTCTTGACTACTCGGTTCCTTGAGTTCATTCGAGCCACTTTCTGAGCGAAAGATAGAACCATTACCTATTCCTGATATTGCATTTCCGGCTCATTCATGGTCATCGGAACGGGTGCTAAAAACAAATACTCAGCAGGAGGCCCACTACTTCCCCTTCTTGGGAGGTGGAGGCGGAGGTGCCGGACGTGGACGAGGAGAGGGTGGCTTTGAAGGACTTGGCTGTTCCCGACGCTCCGGGAGAGGTCGACTCGGAGGTTTGGAGTCCCCGATTCTCTTTCTGAATCCATTAGTCATGGGTCATTCCGTTCTGGATCGTCACGGTTGCGTACTCGGAATCTCCTGACCGATTGCATTGCACTTGTTAACGTACTTACGAAAACTATCGGAAGCTGATCTCTCCATCAGAAGCTCGAACACGAGGAACTCGATAGTCGCAAAGCCAACTGCCCAGTTACAGACAAGCTGCCCGTGCAACAGCCAACCGGCAAACAGTATAAACGCTGCTATAAAGCAACCACCATAGAATTGGTGATACCGGTAGTGTTCCTCTGCTATAGCCTTGTGCACGGCCAATTTGTCAGAGTCTAGCCTTCTGTAAAGGTCATCAGACAAAGAGTGCTTTCTATAAAGAATCTTCTGAAAAATGAAGTACCGCGCCCCGCTAATGCAGACGCCAACACCTACTGCGATCAGGAGGAGGACTAATGATGAACCCGCGGAAGCCTCCGCCTTTAGAATTAGGCCTAGAAGGTCGGCAACCGCCGGGTACCAATATCCCAGTGCATAAAGCCCAAACATTCCGGGTAACAAGAAGGCTATTAGATAACCAAATGAAGTTGACGTGAGATCTTTCATTTCAGGTATCGAGCTGTCTTCTTTTCCCACGAGTCGGCCACTTCGAGACTTTTTTCTAGTTCAAGACTACCATGCCTTCGATGCTTTTCTAAAGCTTGGCTTACTAGCTTTTACCGATAGTCTATACGAGTGGCGGGTAGCCGGGTGCCCCGCCTCAAGCTTCGCTTGGGCGGGGATTTTCTGACGACCGCACCCTAACTGCGGGAACAATCCCGCCCTCTCCCGCTTACGCGCCGTCTACTGCGATTCGATCTCCACCGTGCCCGACATTTCCCTAAGTAGTGTCATCCTGAGCGGAGTGGAGCGAGTTGCTGGCAACTCGCATCACGAAGTCGAAGGACCTGCTGTCTGTTGACACCCTCCAACGGCCTCGAGGAATTCTCTCAACATAAGCTTCCACAAGAACATCGAGGGAACTCCCGCCTTGGCCGATGCTACCTACCCTCACACATGAGATCCTTCGACTGCGTAACCCGAATCACAAGTGATTCGGGCTACTCCGCTCAGGATGACAACGTGGGGAAGGGCGAGGAATCCGCATTCCCTTGTAACAACGAGGTCCGTCGCTCAGGAAGACGGGACCCTCCCACACTCTCCCACGTGACCCACGTCCTTGACGGCACATACGCTCCAAGATAATCATCGACTGAAATGTATGACTACGAGTAATAGCCCTGCAGCCGTACCCGCCAACTCCATATTCCGGAGGATTTTGCCTATAACCCCTTATTCCTCAAAGATTTTGGGGCGATCCTCTGGGCCGGTCTTTTGTTTTCTAGATTTTGCAGACCGCAGGGGGGAGGGGGTACCCCTCCCAACCATCGGGAAGCATTCAGCCCACTTGGAAATCTCGGCTCGCAACCTCGTGACAAAAACTCCTCACAGGCGTACAGTTCGGCTCGCATTTCGATCACAACTTCAAAGGAGATATGAATGCGCCAACTACTATTCGTCGCCTTATGCTGCGGGCTGTTCGGTTCGGCAGCGATGGCTCAGAGCAAGCTCGAAACGAAATGGCACTGCGACAAGCCGTCGGCCATGCAGAAACTCGATGTGGGTGATGTTCCCGATCACAGCTACGTCATCGCGCAGGGTAGCTGCGCCGCGACCGCGGGCGACAGCCTGTCGGACAAGTCCGGCGCCTATACCGAATTCCAGGAACTCTGGAAAGCAAAGTTCACTAATCATGGCCGCTTCAATGTGACCACCGGCAGCGGAGACATGGCTTACTACACGTATGAAGGTTCAGGCCCAACCGACATCACGAAGCCTGCCACCAACAAGTGGAAGATCCACAGCGGCACGGGGAAGGTTAAGGGCATCAACGGTACGGGCGGCTGCACTGGAGCGCGCCACGACGACGGCACGTCCGACTGGACCTGCACCGGCACATATTCCATGGGCAAGGAAGGCATGGGCAAAGAAGGAATGGCCAAAGAAGGCATGAAAAAGTAGGGTAGGTTCTCTGGCATTGGCCAGATCGGCTCTCGAGACGCCCCGCTCAAGCGCTGCTTGGGCGGGGGCATTCCAATACGATGAAATGCGGATTCCTCGCCAGGCTCGCCTCCGCAAGCTCAGCTAGCACCGCTCGGAATGACAAAAGTGTGAGGGGAGTGGGGAGTCGGCAAGTGTGATAACAACCCCGGTGAGCACCACACCATCTTTTCGGCGCGTTGCGGCTCTTTTTTTCGCTCTTCTTGCCCTGCTCGCGACGCTCTCTGCCCCGCTTGCCATCGCGGGCAAGCACGATGTCGCCATCGCGCTGACCATCGCCAATCTCGAGCTGCAGTGGGCGAACGCGCAGAAGATCGCTAAGCCCGAAATCGTTGCGCCCATGCTCGCCGAGAGCTTCGTCAACACCGACGTTGATGGCCAGACTTACGGCAAGGAGCGCACGCTCTCGAACATCAAAAGCGGCGCATGGGAAGAGAACGCGATCAGCGACGTGAAGGTTACGGTTTACGGCAACACAGCCGTCGCGACCGGAACATGGAAGGGGAAAGGTGTCGATAGCAGCGGCACGAAGACCGATCGCCGCGAACGCTGGACCGATACCTGGATCAAGATGTCCGGCGGCAAGTGGCAGTGTGTCGCGAGCCAGCAGACGGCTGTGAAGTAGAGGCGATTACGCGCGTTTGGCTCGCAACCTTACTGGTTCAGCGCGGGATCGCCCGGCATCGGATGACTTGCCTCGTTTGCGTGCGGTACCAGCTGCTGGTAGACGTAGTGCGGGACGTCGGTGCGCCAGTAACCTTCGGTCTTGGCGTAGCCCACAACGCCGAACAGCAGCGCGGCGACTCCGGCGGCCATCGCCCACGCGGGCATGCGCTTACTGGGAAGCTTCGCAGTCACGACCTCGGGCAGCGCCATATGCAGAGCGCCCTGCGCGGGACACACCGCGACACACTCCAGGCACCCGGTGCACTCGGCCGACTTGATGCTGACCAGCTTGTCGACGGGCAGGGCTGAGGGGCAGGCCTTCGCGCACTTGGCGCAATCGATGCAGGTTGAAGCGTCGCGCCGGATGCGCAGCGGGCTGAACAAGGACGTCAGTCCGAGCAGCGCACCGTAGGGGCACAGATAGCGGCACCAGAAATTTTGCACGAAAAGTGACGCGACGACCAACACGCCGAGTACGATCAGGCCGGTCTCGCCGAGGAAGCGGAAGAAGTTGAGCATCTTCACGTCGGCGATCACGCCGTAAGGACTACGCATGAAAGCGGCGATCGCGCCCGCGGACATACTGCTCACTGCCCACACAAAGAATCCGAGCAGCAGGTACTTGAGACCGCGCAGCGGAATGTCGGCCCAGCGCGGCAGCTGAAAGTTGCGGCGCAAAAGTTTGTGTCCGGCGCGCCACAGATATTCGGAGACGGTTCCCACCGGGCACAGCCAGCCGCAGAAAGCTTTGCGAAACAGGAACGCGATCGAAAGGAACGTGATCAGAAGGAACATCGCCGCGGGATGTACTGCGGGAACGTGGCGAGTCACCAGCCAGTACTTCAGGTTCATCATGCCCGCGATCGGAAGCCAGCCTTCGACTCCGGCGGGGCGGGAAATTGCCCGGGTGTCCACGCCCGTTTCGAAGTGGCGCACCCAAAAATAAAAGAGGGTGCCGAGATAGAGGTTCCACACCAGGAACGCGAACTGGAAGCTTCGACGCAAAATCTGCGAGTAGTCCCGGTCGGTGCGGCGAATGAGCTTTTTTCGCGGCGTGGGTTGTGGCGCTCTGCCTTTCGGCGCATTCGCTGGAAGAAGAGATGGAGGAAGCTCTGGATGGATTGCGGTATGAAGTTGAGTCGCCATCACCCCTCCTAAAGAGAAAGAGTAGACGGCTTATCACAGGCAGGCTGTGACCTAGGTCACGCATGATTCCGGACGGTTAACTTACGGAAATAACGAGGACTTGAGGCCTGCTAAGTTGTTCGCAACAGCGGAGATCCCTACACAATCGGCTTCGCTGGCGGTGTAGGGATTCCTGGCATCTATCTCGCGATAACGTCCGCGATTACTGCAACGGTTCTGAAACGTGCTCATGCACGATGAGCCACTTGCCGTCCTGCTTCTCGAGGACAGCCGTCCAGCGTATTTGTGCCATCTCGTGCTTGCCGGCCTTGGTGACCGCGTCTTCTTTTACCGTCGACGTGCACCAGGCGTACTCGCCGGCAGGGTGGATCTGCAGATCGTCGTTGAGCGTCAACTTGGCGGTCTTGAGATTCGAGAGCAGTGGCACGACGCCCTTCTGGTACTCGTCCCAGTTGTTGTACTTGAGCGGGGCGAGGTCGAAGAACGTATGGTCGCCCTGAGCGTAATACTGTGCTTGTTTGCTGGCATCAAGTCCGGCCCAGCCGTCCCAGATCTTCTGAAGGTACGCCCTGTCAGGAAGAGGGCCGGTGGGAGCGGCTTTGGCGGCCTTCTTGTGTTGGGCAAAACTGGAAATGCTGAGTGCGGCGACCAGAACCAGCATGGTCAGAAAGCGCTTCTGCATGTGTATCCTCCGTTTCGGGGTGCGATTGTCGCACAAAACCCACGCGGAGTCACAGCGGCGAAAACAGCCCACTCAGTTCCAGGCGGCCGAAGGAAACACTGAACCACGAAGGACACGAAGTCGCACGAAGGTTCGGCTCCGAGGGGTTTCCCTTTGTGTGCCTTCGTGCCCTTTGTGGTTAAGCGGTGCGAACTGGAAGCGATGGCATCGCAGCTCGGTTACAGGAACGTACTATCGCCACTTGCCTTGATGGGCTCGACTTTTGCCGGTTCAGGCTTCTTTTTTTCCGATACCTGGCGGTTTGCCTGCTCGTTGACGGCCTGCTCCAACTGATTCATGAAGCCGCGCAGGGTTTCGTCACCGGTGTTGAGAATACCTCGCAGTTCGGCGCTCGCGGCAATTGCTTGCTGATAAGCGGCCCGGGCCTGGTTGAGTAGTTCCACGTGCTGCATGAAGGCGGTGGCAGCTTTGCTGAACTTGTCGACTGCCGCTACGTACGCGGCCATCGTGGCCTGCGTCGGCTGGGCCGTGACGTTGGCCGGCTGCGGGGCCGTCGGTCCCGACTGAGATCCCGGCTGCGCAGGCTGAGGGAAAGCTGTGGTCTGAGCCCCAGCTTGAGTGGGTTTCCACATTTCGTTTTCGCTCCTGAAAAGGATTGGCCGACTCCCCTGGGGGTAAGGAGTGGCATGGCATTATTAACACTCGGGGGGAAATGCGTCAATTCGCGGAAACATGTATCTACTTTGGTTTGACCGATTTGTCTACCGCACGTTAAAATGGCTGAGTTTGTCTGTAACTGCGGACCCGTTCTGGGGCGCTCGCGCCTGTGGAAGAAGCGTCGGCGCGCAAAGACACAGCAAGCATAGCGAATTCAGAGTTCCCGTAGAGCGCCAGTGTGCGCCCCGGGCAGTCGATTGATGGAGGCACGAGTATGTATGCGGTCATCCGCGCCGGAGGCAAGCAGTACCGAGTGGCGCCCGGGGATGTGATTCGCGTCGAAAAGACTGGCACGGACGGCGCCAACGTAGAGTTCAGCGACGTGCTGGCGGTATCGGGAGCGGAGGGCGAAATCTCTCGTCCGCAGTCGGAGGCGCGAGTCGTTGGTGAGGTGGTCGAGGAAGGCCGCGCCGACAAGATCCTCGTCTTCCACTACAAGCGCAAGAAGCAGTACAAGAAGTTGCGCGGACACCGGCAGCCGTTCACTGCGGTGCGGATTACGGAAATCGCGTTTGACGGGCAGAAATTCACCGCGCCCGAAGTGCCGAAAAAAGAAGTGAAGGCGAAGAAAGCGAAGCCAGCCGCACAGGCAGGTGCAGCGGCGGAAGCAAAGTCTCCGGCCAAGAAAAAAGCCGCGAAGAAGTCGGCTGCAAAGAAAGCCGCGCCGAAGAAAAAGAAGTAGTAGTAGCCGGTACCGAGAGATTAAGAACTGAGAACCAGGAACTGAGAACTGTCTTATGGCACATAAAAAAGGATTAGGAAGTTCACGAAACGGGCGCGATTCCAACGCGCAGCGCTTAGGATTCAAGGCGTTCGGCGGGCAGATCGTGCCAGGCGGGACGATCATCGTGCGGCAGCGCGGCACGCGCGTAAAGCCTGGGCTGAACGTCGGCCGCGGCAAGGACGACACCTTGTTCGCCAAGATCAGCGGCCGCATCAAGTTCCAGGACAAAGGCTCGATGGGCAAGTTCGTGATGATCGAGCCGCTCGAAGCCGCCAAGGCGTAGTCGTTTCCGAGACTTTCTGTAAAGATCTCTCAGAGGTCGCCCGGCCACAACCGATGCGACCTGTTAGCCTCGCCTTCGGACGAGGCTTTTTCTTTGGTCGGGGGTCTTTGGTCGTTCGTCTTTAGTCGGGGTTGTTCTCAGCCGTTCCTGGCGACGAGCGACTAAAGACTATTGACGATTTTCCATGTTCATCGACGAGGCCAAAATTCGAGTGAAGGCGGGCGACGGCGGCAACGGCTGCATGGCGTTCCGGCGGGAGAAGTTCGTCCCGCGCGGTGGGCCTTCGGGCGGCGACGGTGGCGACGGCGGCGACATCGTCATGGAATCGAGCGAGCGCCACAACACGCTGGTGCATTTCCGTTTCAATCCTGAATACAAGGCTGAGCGTGGCCGGCACGGCGAAGGGTCGAACAAGAAGGGACGGGAAGGGGCGGATGTGGTGCTCAAGGTGCCGGTTGGAACCATCGTCTACGACGCTGAGACTGGCGACAAGGTGCACGATTTCTCGCGGACCGATGAACGTGTCATCGTCGCTCGAGGGGGCCGCGGGGGACGCGGCAATGCGCGCTTCGCGACTTCGACTCACCAGGCGCCACGCGAGCACGAACCCGGCCGCCCGGGCGAGGAGCGCCTATTCCGGCTGGAACTCAAGCTTCTGGCGGATGTTGGGTTAGTCGGCTATCCGAACGTAGGGAAGTCGACTTTGATTTCGCGCATTTCCGCGGCGCGCCCAAAGATCGCGGACTACCCGTTTACGACGCTTGAGCCCAATCTCGGGGTGGTCGTTGTGGGCGAGCCGCCGGAGGAAACAAGCTTTGTGGTTGCCGACATTCCCGGTCTGATTGAAGGCGCGCATACCGGCGCAGGCCTGGGAACGCAGTTCCTCAGGCATATCGAGCGGACACGTTTGCTGGTGCACCTGGTGGACGTTTCGGATGGCAGCGGCCGGCCGGACGTGGTGAATGACGTAGAAGTCATCACGGAGGAGCTAAGAAGCTTCGGAGCAGGTTTGGAAGGGAAGCCCATGATCATGGCGGCTTCGAAAATCGACGTGGCAAACAAAGACAAGCTGGCCAAGCTCAAGCGGTATTGTAAAAAGCAGGGTCTCGAGCTGCACGCGATCTCGGCGGTTACAGGCAAAGGCATTGAGGATCTGAAATGGGCTATAGCGAAGAAGCTGGAGCAAGTAAGAGAAGCGGAAGAATCGGTGGCAGCTAGTCCAGAGGCAAACTGACCTTAAAGACGAAGGACCATCGACCAAAAGACAAAAAAAGAAGAGGCGGCCTGGGATGGCCGCCTTTCTTTCACTTCGGGGGGGCTTCACTGCTCTACCGCGACTCCTAGGATGAAGGCTGATTCACGTTTTACAACTATGTGTGCTACGCCTGCGATATCTGCGATCCATGCTGGAAGCGATACTGCAGGATTTTGGCCGCGAGTGCGGGGCTGACCTCCGCACCATTCTCTTCGACGGTGCGCACCACTTCGCCGCGGCAGATGACTTCGGTTGCGGCGAGTCCGGCAATTTCCACCGGCAGCACAAGGTTGATCTCGAGTTGAGCGTTGGGTTGGAGCGTTTCCTCGGCCTCGAAAAGAAGGCCGGAGCGGCTGATGTTGTGGGTTGTCCCTTTCCGCCAGCTTTGTTCGCCGAGCAGGCGATAACGCAGGGGAAGGTGAAGATTGAAGCGCTGGGCGCGGAAAGGCGGGTACTTTTCCGTCGTTCCTTTGGCTTGCACTTCCTGCATGGTTCGAGTTGACATAGCAACCTCCGGGGAGAGCATTTCGAAATCAAGCACCTCGCGCACTTTGGTTTTGAGCGCGGGGAGGGTAAAGGGCTTCTGCAGCAGGGTGATGCCTGCGTCCAGCAAGCCGTTATGGCTGATGGCATTCTCCGTGTATCCCGACATGTACAAGACCTTGGTGTCGGGACGCAGCGAAGTGATGCGTTGGGCCAGTTCGCGCCCGTTCATCCCCGGCATGATGACGTCGGTCAGCAGCAGGTGAATGGGGCCTTGGTGAGCGGTACAAATCTGCACTGCGGCGGCGCCGTCGGCGCCTTCCAGAACCGTGTAGCCCTGGTTTTCCAGGAATTGGCGCGCCAGCCGGCGAAGGTTGTCTTCGTCTTCGACGAGAAGGATGGTTTCCATCCCGTCCTTGCGCTGCGCGCCGGCAGCGACTGTGGGTTGAACCGTTGCGGTCTCTTCGATCTGTGTGACCCGGGGTAAAAAGATTTTGAAGGTGGTTCCCTTTCCCACTTCGCTGGAAACCCAGATGTTGCCGCCACTCTGTTTCACGATGCCATATACGGTGGAGAGTCCCAGACCCGTGCCCTTCGTGCCTTTGGTGGTGAAGAACGGCTCGAAGATGTGCAGCTGAGTTTCAGGGTCGATGCCGGTTCCGGTATCGCTGATGGCAAGTAGTACGTATTCCCCGGGCTCGACGGGGGCGTGCAAGCGCGCGTAGTTGTCATCCAGTGTGACATTGGCGGTCTCGATGGTGAGCCGGCCGCCGTTGGGCATGGCGTCACGGGCATTGACTGCGAGATTCAGGATCACCTGCTCGACCTGCCCGGGATCGGCCTTCACTGCCCCGATGTCAGCACTGGGGATCATGACCAGGTCGATGTCTTCGCCAATCAGGCGGGTAAGCATCTTCAGGTTCTCGGTGACGACCTCGTTGAGATCGAGAACCTTGGGTGCCAGCATCTGCTTTCGACTGAACGCGAGCAGTTGACGAGTCAGGGAAGTGGCGCGATCGGCCGCACTGGCAATCTCCTGGGCGGGGCCGCGCAGTGTGGCGTCGGGACCTAGCCTGTCGAGCAGGAACTCGGAATATCCTGAGATCACCATGAGCAGATTGTTGAAGTCGTGCGCGACTCCGCCTGCCAGTCGGCCGATGGCCTCCATTTTTTGCGATTGCTGCAGCTGTAGTTCGAGCGCGCGGCGCTCGGTGACGTCTTCGGTGAAGAGCTCGTAGAAAGTTGCCTTCCTCTCGTCCTTCATAGCGCGGCCTGAGATGCGGAGCGCGATAGGATTGCCGTCTTTGCGCTGCCACTCGGCGACCACACCGTCGAATTCTTTTAGCGAGCGGAAGTAGTCGGCGAGCTGGAACCAGTGCTGCGCGTCGGCATAGAGCGTGCCAAGGTGCCGGCCCACCAACTCAGACGCGTTCTTGTAGCCCAGCGTTGAGATCAGCGCGGGATTCACGTCGAGCAGCAGGCCCGACGCGTCCGTTCGACAGATGCCGTAAGGGGCATTCGTGACGAGTGACCGGAAGTTGACTTCAGACTGGCGCAGCCCCTCCTGAGCCGTGCGCAGCGCCGCATTGAACCAGCATATGAGCATGGCGACGGAGAAAAACAGCGACAGCTGAATGAGTGAGGTACGATATTCGCTTGGGGTGTGCTCGCCGGCGAGCGAGTAGTATGCGCTCACCGTCAGCGCGAACGAGGTGGCCACCAGTCCGGGCTTCCATCCGCCGTACCAGGCGCTGACCATCACCGCAACCGCAAAAACGACTAGACGGCTTTCGAAAACGTCGGCCAGAAGCAGCGCCGGAATGAGGGCCAGAGTCGTGCTGAGGATGGCGACTCCGAAGCGCAGGATCGGCGCGCGGGCGGGAGGAACGTACCGTGTGCGAAGAAGGGGGAGGTTCAGTCGCATACCAGGCCATCCTAGTGCTGCTTAGCGAATTGAGCGAGTTACGCTAGTCCATCGAAGTGCTGCCCAATTGCACCGGGATACCCCGAGACAAGGCCATGGACAACGGTTTTGGGGCGCTGACGAGTGGCGCACTATTATGGACGGGTTTCGCCTGTGGACAAGAGAATTTCTCAGTTTGCCGAACAAGAACTTGCAACAAGCGGTCGAAACCGGGAAACTACCGGAATCATCGGACGATCCTGAATGAACATCGGCCTTTTTGGCGGAACGTTTGACCCCATTCACCGTGGCCACTTGGCACTGGCACAGGCTGCGGCCGAGACGTACCAATTGGGACGCATTCACCTGGTTCCGGCAAATGTTCCACCCCACAAGCAGGACCAGCCGACAACACCCTTTTTCCATAGGTACGCCATGGTGGTGCTGGCGACCGCGACGCAGAAGGATCTGCTGCCTTCGTTGCTGGAAGCGCCGGAGACCGTGATCGCGCCATCAGCGGGCAAAGCCGCGGCTAAGAAGGATCGCGGGGCCGGCGCAGAAGCGAACTACACCATCGACACGGTGCGCAGATTCAAGCGCGAGCTGAAGAAGAGCGACCGGTTGTTCTTCCTGATCGGAATTGATGCATTTCGCCACATTGCCACCTGGCATGAAGCGAAAGCTCTGTTCCAGGAGTGCGAGTTCATTGTGGCCAGCCGCCCAAGGTACTCGTTGGCCGACGTGGCCAACGCGCTGCCGGAGGGACTGCGTCCGGCGGCTGCGGTGACCAAGCCCTTTCAAAAGCAGGCGGCCAAGGGCGACCTGGTCTTGCCCGGGGCCACCGTGCACTTGCTGGAGGGTGTGAATCAGGATATTTCGGCAACCGCGATTCGCGATGCCGCCTCGAAGGGAAAAGCGCTTGGCAGGTTTGTCGATCCCCTCGTCGCCGACTACATCAAGAAGATGGGACTGTACAAAAACAGTCTCTAGTCGTTGGGTCGCTAGTCGTTAATCGGCGGCACAGGAGCATGTTCCGCTACGACAAGCTACAATGGCACAGCGGGCCGCGGCTTCCGAAGTTCGGTGTGCGCGGCCTTACTCCGACCAACGCATATCAGTGAGTCAATCCCACGAATGAAGAAGAACGATCTGAAGAAGCAAGTCTCGGAAGCCATCCACGCCTGCCAGGAAAAGAAGGCAGAAGAAATCTCAATACTGGAACTGGAGAAAGGGTCGGGAGCATTCACCGACTATTTCGTCGTGTGCAGTGGAACCAATCCCCGGCAGATTCAGGCCATCGCCGACGAAGTGGAAGAACGGCTGGAGAAGGCAGGGATGCGGCCGGCGCACACCGAGGGCTACAAGCAGGCGGAGTGGGTGCTGCTGGATTACGTCGATTTTGTGGTGCATATTTTCTCGGAAAAAGCGCGCAAGTATTACGACCTGGAGCGTCTATGGAAGTCCGCGAAGAAGCTTGAGCCTGCGGAGCTGGAATCCGCAAAGCGGAAGCGAGCGGCCGCTGCGGGAACGAAAAAGAAGCGGGCGTAAGGCGGCGGGATCGGGTCCGCATCTACATCTGAAGCCGGGGTCGAGACTTGATGTCCAATTTTGCGATGCTAATTCTGGTGCTTCTCCTCTGCGCGGGTGGCCTTCTGTCGCCAATTTTGATCGACGCCCACCATTGGTGGCCCCGCGAACGCAAAACAAAACGCCCGGAAAACTAGCTGTGGGACAGGTTCCAAATGGGTTTGAGATCAGCTTTAATACCATCCATGACAGAATCCAAATCCCAGTGGGGTGCTTCCTACAGGCTGATCGCTGCTGAGAAATGGAAAGCCAAATCTGCGGCTATGGGGCGGGACGTCACCGAAGCGCTGGTCGAGTATGCACGACCCCAGCCCGGATGGAACGTATTGGATCTGGCGAGCGGCACCGGCGAACCCGGCATCAGCCTGGCGAAGCGAGTTGGCCCGGAAGGGCACGTCACGGCGCTTGACCTGAGCGCAGACCTTCTCGAAATCGCCAACGAGCGGGCCCGCCAGCGCGGACTGACTAATTTCTCAACACTCCAGGCGGATGCACACGTTCTCCCATTTCCCGAAAACAGCTTTGATCTCGTCACGTGCCGCTTTGGTGTGATGTTCTTTGCAGATGTGGAGAAGGCGCTCGGCGAGATTCGTCGCGTGCTGAAACCCGGCGGACGATGTTGCTTCGTGGCGTGGGGGCCATTCGACCAGCCGTATTGGTCCAGCACGATGGCGATCGTGCACGCTCACGTGGGTGGGCCGCTGATATCGCCGGGCGGCCCGGACATGTTCCGTTTCTCGAAGCCAGGGAGTTTGTCTGCGAAATTGGGGCTGGCGGGATTCGAAGCGCAAGAAGAGATCAAGACTTTGCCCTGGACGTGGCCCGGCGGTGTGGAGGAAGTATGGGAGTATGTGCGGTCGGTATCGACTCCGTTCCGCCCACTGCTGGAGCGAGTTCCGAAAGACAAGTGGGACGCGATCAACGCCGAAGTGCGAGCTGCAATCGGCAAGTATGTGGATGGAGACAGCGTTAAGTTCGGGGCTGTTGTTGTGCTGGCGGCAGGGAGGAAGCGTTAACGCCCGCACGCTGCAAAACCTGGGACACTTCCCGCTTAAGCGGCCCAATACGATTCGAGTGAAATTCCTCTGTGGCCTCTGCACTGTCTGTAGTCAAGGCATTTTTTGTGTTTAAATCCGCTTAGTGAAGATCAAAGTTGCATGGATCGGCAAGACCAAAGAGCCTGCCATGCAGACCCTCACCGATGAGTATCTGAAGCGGATTTCGCGCTATGCCGACATCGAGCGTACGGTCCTGCGCGATGAAGAAGCCTTGATGAAGATGTGCGAGAAGGCGCGCCCGGCACCGGCCCTGGTGCTGCTGGACAGCCGGGGGAAGCAGTTCTCGTCAGAGGAATTCGCGAGGTTCGTGGGAGAGTGCGAGCAGCGAAGTTCTCAGCCCTTGTTCGCCATCGGTCCCGCAGACGGTTTCAGCGATCAGGCGAGAAAATCCGCCGTAACCGTCATTTCGCTGGGAAAAATGACATTGCCGCACGAACTGGCCCGGGTGGTTCTGCTCGAGCAACTCTATCGCGCTTTTACCATTCTTAAGAATCATCCTTACCACTCCGGGCATTAGGCGCGGATTAGAAAGATTTCTCGCGCATCCAGCAGGCACCTTCGTGATATGTTCGGAAACAGCGCCACCATGTACAGTTCACGAACCAGTCGGCCAACAGAGTACATCACGATTACCTGGTGGAGCCTTTTATGAAAAACCCGTACGAGGTCCTGAAGTCAAAAGAGCAAGAGATGACCAGGGTAAGGAAGGAAGTCGAAGCGCTGCGGGTCGCGGCGCGATTGCTGGGTGGCGACGAAGTGACTCCGATCGCTGTCGGGGGCGAGGACACTGGACCTCTTCGCAAAGTAGTAGACCTGCCTTAGTAGGTCCTTGACATCCACAAAATCCGCAACATCAACGAGTGACAGTGGCCTGGTAGCTCACCGCCTGCCAGTGTCCGTTTCGGCGGACCCATATCCGGGTGAAGCGATAAGGGCCGTTGAATTCCTCGCCCAGGTCTCTTCCCTTGACGTCGGCCCGGGCAGTCACCACAGCGGTGCTGCCATAGACACGTACCACCATATCGCTGATCTCGATGGAATCGTAGCGAAGCTGGCCGCTCTTGCGGGCGGCGACGGTGTCTCCCTTGGTAACGATCTGGCCGAGCGGAGTGATGCCGAGATAGTCGTCCGCCAGCGTGCGCGCGGAAAAATCGGGATCGCGATGAACGGCGGCGTCCTTGGACTGTCGCTCCAGGTCAAGAATCTGCCGGATCACATCCTGATCATGGGCGCCCGCAGAGGCCTGGAGTGGTGCAGCAGGCTGTTGCCGAGCAGCGTATGCGGCGGGAATCATGAATAAGGCGAGTAGCAACCACAACAACGGGAGCCTGTTTCGTAGCATCGAGACCTCCGCAGTTTGCCGGCGGGAAAAGAGACCTGTGCATTAGATGCTTACGCAATCCGTTAGACAAGAGTTCCGCAAATATCCGGATCATCTCTGTCACTCTTAAGTAGTTGATAAAGGCCACAACCGTTGCGGCTTGGTCCTTCCTGCGCTGGAACAGGTACAATCGAAGTTCTTGTCCTATGGAAGACGTACGGCGGGGTCTCATCATCGTCAACACAGGCCCTGGGAAGGGGAAGACAACAGCCGCGATGGGTACGGCGTTGCGAGCCGTGGGCCAGGGTTTGCGCGTCCTGATGCTGCAATTCTTGAAAGGCTCGTGGCACTACGGCGAACTGGATGCGGTTAAGGCCTTCGGTGATAGGTTTGTCATGAAGCAGATGGGCCGGGGTTTTGTGAAGGTAGGCACCGAGAAGCCCGATCGCGAAGACGTGCGGATGGTGGAAGAAGCATGGGCGGAAGGCGAGACGGCGATCCAGTCGGGACAATGGGATCTCGTCATTCTGGATGAGATAAACTACGCCATCAGTTACGGAATGCTCGATGCCGCCAAAGTGGCCGAGAGCCTGAAGCATAAACCCGAGATGGTGCATGTCATCTTGACCGGGCGGAACGCCCATCCGACAATTGTTGAGATTGCCGACACCGTGACCGAGATGCGCCAGGTGAAACATGCCTACGAAAAAGGCGTGATGGCGCAGAGGGGGATTGAGTACTGAAATACTTCAGTACCTGGTAGCCAGTACCGTGTACCTAGAACCGAGTTGTGGAACTTGATCTGGGACCAGGGACTCGGTACTGACAACTGATTTTATGGCTTGGTTCAAGCGACAATCCGGCGAACTGGATACCTCGGGAGAGAAGAAGGTCCGCACCGAGGGTTTGTGGGTGAAGTGTGACCAGTGCCGGCAGATCATCTGGAAAAAGGACCTCGAAGACAACCTGAACGTGTGTCCGAAGTGTGACCGGCACTTCCGTATCGACGCGCGTACCCGGCTGGCACAGCTTCTGGATGACGATCAGTACGAAGTCTTTGACGCCGATCTTGCCTCAACCGATCCCCTGCATTTCGTCGATCTGAAGGCCTACTCCTCGCGCCTCAAGCAGGCGAAGGAAGAGACTGGGCTGAAAGACGCCATCATCAACGCGAAGGGGAAGTTGAACGCTCGTCCGGTGATCGTGAGCGCGCTCGAATATTCGTTCATCGGCGGCAGCATGGGCGCAGTGGTCGGAGAAGCGATCACGCGAGCGGTCGAGCGAGCCACTGAGACGAAGACTCCCCTGATCATTGTTTCCGCTTCAGGCGGCGCGCGCATGATGGAAGGCGTGATCAGCCTGATGACGCTGGCCAAAATTTCCGCTGCCCTGGCGCGACTGGATGATGCCAAAGTGCCTTACGTTTCGGTGTTGACTGACCCAACCACTGGTGGAGTTACAGCGTCGTTCGCCATGCTGGGCGACCTGAACATTGCCGAACCGGGTGCGCTGATTGGGTTTGCCGGACCAAGAGTAATCGAACAGACCATCCGGCAGAAGCTGCCACCAGGGTTCCAGAAGGCCGAGTTCCTGCTCGAACACGGCATGCTCGACGCGGTGGTGCATCGCCGGGATCTCAAGTCCTATATCTCACGGGCGCTGGAGTTCATGGACCGGACATCGGTTGTCGGTGCCCAATCCGCATAGCGGCGATCTTCGGCGCGAGCCATTCAGTCTCTTCCTTCACGGTTTGACCCTTCTGCTCTGCCTTCCGCTGGCCGAAGGTCGAAAGAGCCATCAGCGTGCTGGTAACCTAGACTGGATAATCGCGAACCAACGGCTTTCTCCGCACCCATGTCATACGCAACCGCTGTCGAACGCATTTACGCGCTGGGTCACGAGCTGGCGAATACACCTTCGCACAAATTCGACTTGGCGCACATGCGCGTGTCGCTGGCGGCGCTGGAGAATCCGGAGGCGCGATTCCCGAGCGTGTTGATCGCGGGCACCAATGGCAAGGGTTCGACGGCGGCGACGCTGGCGTCGATTTTGAAGGGGTCCGGTTTGAAGACCGGGTTGTACACGTCGCCGCATCTGGTGCGGATCAACGAACGGGTGCGCATCGACGGCAAGCCCATGAGCGACGATGATTTTGCGTCGCTGCACGACCTGGTGGACCGCACCGCGGAACGCCTGACGTCGGAAGGCGAGTTGCCCTGGCATCCCAGCTTCTTCGAGATGCTGACGGCGATTGCCTTCGAGCATTTCGCGCAGGAAAAGGTAGATATCGCGGTGTTGGAAGTCGGCATGGGCGGGCGCCTCGATGCCACGAACGTAGTTGAGCCGCGGGTCAGCGTCATCACAGACATTGCACTCGATCATCAGAAGTTTCTGGGAAATACGTTGACGGAGATCGCTCGAGAAAAGGCGGGCATCATCCGGTCCAAGGGTGTGGTCGTTACTCTGCCACAGACACCCGACGCTAACGACGTGATCGGGAATACGATTCTCGATCGGGATGCGCGCGCCGTGAGCGCGGTGATGTACGTGCCTCCCGTGTCGCCGGCCGCTTCAAGGACGGAGTACCGAGCACAGAATCCTGAGACTCAATCGGTTCCCCTGTCGCGATATCCGCTGCAAGTGATGGGCGAACAGATTTTGGTGGAAACGCCGCTCGTCGGGCGGCATCAATTGCGCAATACGGCGCTTGCGATTGCCGCTGCGGAGGAGCTGAGCCATCAGGGCTTCGCTGGAATCACGGCCAGAACGATTGAACGTGGAATCCGGGAAACGAGCTGGCCGGGGCGATTTCACGTCGTCCCCGCAAAGCCCGGTTCTCCGGAGTTTGTGTTCGATGTGGCACATAATCCCGCGGGGGCATGGGCCTTGCGGTCGACTCTCTCGGCACTCTATGAAGACAAGAGAATCATCTTTATATTCGGAGCCATGGGGGATAAGGCGATCGCGGAAATGGCGGAAATTTTGTTCCCCATAGCCGATCGCGTGATCGCAACCCGGGCCGACAATCCGCGCTCAGCGACGCCGGAAGAGATTCGCCATGCGGCGACGCGCGTATCCGTGGAAATGGAAGAGGCCCCGGATGTAACGGCGGCCCTGGCTCGGGCGCGTAACCTTGCAGGTCCCGGAGATTTGGTCGTCATTACCGGTTCGATTTACATTGTTGGAGAGGCCATGCGCCAGTTGGGCGCTCGCATCTAAGCAAAAAGTGCCGTTCAAAACCACAGAAGTCGAGGAAGTCTCAATCCCCGCGCGGCCAGCGCAGGAAGCTATCCCGCAAATCGCCCGGCAGCCGGAGACGCGCAGGTACGGACTATTCAGCAGCCTGCGGTCGTACTTCATCTTCGATCCTCTGATCTGGCTGTATACGGTGGTGATGGGCCTGGTTTCGCTTCCCTGTTCGCTGTTCGGAGATAAGGGACGCATCCTGCACGATTTTGCGCGTGCCTGGTCGTGGCTGATCATGAAGACGATTTTCTCCGCCGTGAAGGTTACGGGTCTCGACAAGATCGATACTTCGAAGCCACATGTTTACGCGGTGAATCACGCTTCGGCCCTCGATATCCCTGTGCTTTACGTATACCTGCCTTTCCAGTTCCGCATTCTGTTCAAGAGCGAATTGCTCTCGTATCCGATTATCGGATGGCACCTGAGGCGCTCGGGACAGGTGTGTATCAATCAGCAAAATCCGGCGACATCGGTGGGCAGCGTGCGCTCGTCGCTGAAGAGTTTGAAGGCTGGCCTGCCGCTGGTGATATTCCCCGAGGGAGGCCGCACGCCGGATGGCAAGATCAAGCCATTCATGCCGGGTGCATTCTTTCTCGCGATCAAAGCAAAGGTGGACATCGTTCCGGTGGCGCTGGTGGGGACCTACGAACTGCTTCCGATGAACACCTATCACATCAAGTGCCGCCCGCTCGAGATGCGTGTAGGGCAGCCGATCTCGACGGAAGGGTTGAAGGGCCACGATATAGACGTGCTGTCGGCGAAGGTGCAGCGAGCGGTAGAGGAGCTTTACGACTCGAGCCTGTCCAAGGAAACCGAGTGGACCAAGCCCGGCGCTACGAAAACACTCTAGTCATACTTCTGTTCTTTACCTGGGGCACGGTTTTTCTGGACCGCATGTCCCAGTTGTATCTCGCGCCTTTCTTCGCGCCTGAATTCCATCTCACCAGCGAACAGATCGGGCTCCTGGCTTCGGTTCTGGCGATCTGCTGGGCCGGTTCGACGTTTCTGTTTGGCGCGCTGTCAGATCGTGTGGGGCGAAGAAGGATCCTGATCCCTGCAGTGTTCATGTTCTCGGCACTGTCATGGGTGTCGGGCGCGGCTCAAAGTTTCCATCAGCTCTTGCTCATCCGCGCGCTGATGGGGGTGGCGGAGGGCCCGTGCTGGTCGGTCATCACGGCGCTGATCGAGGAATCGTCCCCGGCCAGCCGTCGCGGGCGCAATGTCGGAGCTGTAGTCAGTGCAGCCGCTCTGGTCGGCTTGGCGGTTGCTCCCGTGCTTACCACGCAGGTCGCGTCGCGAGTGGGCTGGCGCTGGGCGTTTTTCGTGGCGGGCGCGCCGGGAATTGTGCTCGGGCTGCTGATCTGGAAATTCGTGAGAGAGCCGCAAGAGATTACCGTGACTGCCGCGCATGGTACTGCGTCACTCAGCGACTACGTTTCAATCCTGCGCTTCCGCAATGTATGGCTGGCATGTCTGGGCGCTTCGGGATTCATGACATGGCTCTTTCTTCTGAACGTATTTGCGCCGCTCTATATCACCGAAGTGGCACACCAGCAGGCGACTACCGCCGGGTTTCTTCTGGGCGCCAGCGGGCTGGGGAGCTTTTTTATCGGGTTCCTCTTGCCTTCTGTTTCTGACCGCATTGGCCGCAAGAAGTTGTTGCTTTTTCTCGCGGTGCTCTCGAGCATTGTGCCGCTCGCCCTCGCTGTGCCATTTCTCTATGGACATCTGTGGCTGCTGGCCGCGATTCTGTTCGTGGCGAACGGCGGCCAGGCGATCGCTTCGCTCATCATCGTGTTGGTGCCCGCCGAGAGTGCTCCCGTAGGATTTGCAGGAACGGCCATTGGGCTGGTTACGCTGGTGGGAGAGATCATCGGCGCGACCGTTGCGCCGGCGGCAGGAGGCGCCTTGGCGGAGCGTTTCGGCCTGGGAACAGCGCTGTGGCTTTCGGCTGGGGGGATGGCGTTCTTGTTTGTGGTGACGCTGATGTTGAAGGAGACGAGTGGGAGAGTCTCGGCCTAAAGTCGATAGCTTCGCCTTTGCATTTTGACACTATTGACACATTGAGTCACTGTGTGTCATCATGTGTCACATGGTGTCACTGATGATTCTCATTCCGGAACATGTCAATAGTCTTATGCTCAGCGAGGCAAGACGACATGGTGTTGACCCTGCCACTCTTTGCTCCGGTATCGTAGCCGAACATTTTCTCGGTATCTCGAAAATTCTCACTACTTCTACTGCTCAACGCCCCAATCCCATGCCAGCATCGTTGCAATCTCCTGCATCGCGGGAATCTTCAGTGCCAACAGACAAGTTTGACGTGAGGAGACACTTCCCCAATTACCCAGCGCTCTCGGTCGAGCTTGCGGAGAAATTTGTTAGTGAGGCGTTAAGGATATCTGGCAGTAAAGCGTTCAAGGCCTACTCGGGTAGAGGTATTGGTATCGAACCCAATTTCGTTTTCATAGAGTATTTGCAAAAGAGTTATCCGGGCGGGATTGGAGTCAGCTTTTACGGCAAACCAGAAGATCATTTGCACTCTACCTTGCTCCGACCTGGCCGGAACCCGAACTACAGCAGAGCGATCGTATGCAGTCAAGAAGCGCTGCAGCCCCTGTTACAAGAAATCCGGAGATCGCATGAACTGAGATTCGGCCACCTGCGTTAGGTGCGGCCCAACTATGTGTTCTGGCTGTGCGCAACGCGCCGGGAACGCGGTGAACGGGGCATCCCCCGCTATGCCTGCAATGATAAACTGAAAATTCTAAGTAACCTGCGAAGCTTTCCATATGCCGGATACCGTTCAAACCTCGCCCGATGTGGCCACCATCAAGGTCAAGCTGCCCGATGGCAGCGTCAAAGAAGTTCCCAGGGGCACGACTGCCCTCGATATCGCTAAGTCGATCAGCCCGCGCCTTGCCGATGCCGCGCTCGCCGCGAAGACCAATGGCAATCTGATTGACCTGACCCGGCCGCTCGAAAAAGACACTGACCTCCGCATTCTGACCGAGAAGGATCCAGAATCGCTTGAGGTCTTCCGGCATTCGTCGGCCCATTTGCTGGCTGCTGCGGTCCTCGAGCTCTTTCCCGAGACCAAGCTCGGCCACGGCCCCGCCACCGAGAGCGGATTCTTCTACGACTTCTATCGCCCCACTCCTTTCACGACGGAAGATCTGGTGAAGATCGAGAAAAAGATGCAGGAGCTGGCGCAGCAGAACCTTCCCTATGCGCGTGAGTTCCTGCCTCGCGATCAGGGCCTCGAAGAGTTCAACAAGGAAGGCGACTTCATGAAGTGTCATTTCATCGAGCAGTTCACCAAGCCCGATGAAAAAATTTCCATCTACCGCACCGGCAAGTTCACCGACTTCTGCCGTGGGCCGCACATTCCTTCGACCGGGAAGATCAAAGCGTTCAAGCTGCTTAATATTGCAGGAGCGTACTGGCTGGGTGACGAGAAGAATCCGCAACTGCAGCGCATCTACGGCACTTCGTTCTACTCGAAGAAAGATCTCGACGACTTCCTTCACAAGCAGGAGGAGGCCAAGAAGCGCGACCATCGCGTGCTCGGGCAGCAGCTCGATCTATTCTCGATTCAAGAGCTCGCTGGGCCGGGGCTGATCTTCTGGCATCCCAAGGGCGGCATCATCCGCAAAGAGATGGAAGACTGGATGCGCAACGAGTACATCGCCCGCGGTTACGCGCTCGTCTACACGCCACACGTCATGCGCAAGCAGCTCTGGCAAACTTCGGGGCATGAAGGCTACTACTCGCAGAACATGTTCGACACGATGGAGCTCGACGACGCTGAGTACCGCCTGAAGCCCATGAATTGTCCGGGGCACATCCTGATCTATCGCGATTCGCTGAAGTCCTATCGTGACCTTCCGGTACGGCTCGGCGAGTTGGGGACGGTGTATCGCTACGAGCGTTCGGGAGTGATGCACGGCTTGTTGCGTGTGCGAGGATTTACCCAGGATGATGCCCACATCTTCTGCACTCCGGAGCAAATCGAGTCGGAGATCGAGGGCTGCCTCGATTTCGCGCTGGAGGTGCTGAAAGACTTCGGCTTTGACCAGTTCCAGACCGAGCTCTCCACCTGGGATCCCAACGACCACAAGAATTTTGTGGGCAGCGAAGATCAGTGGAACATGGCTTCCGCGACCCTGGAGAACGTGCTCAAACGTCGAAAGATTGATTACAAAACCATCCCCGGCGAAGCCGCGTTCTACGGGCCCAAGATCGACATCAAACTGGTCGACGCCATTGGACGCCTGTGGCAGCTTTCGACTGTGCAGTTCGATTTCAACCTGCCGGCGCGTTTTGGACTCGAATACGTCGCCGAAGACGGATCGCGCAAGCAGCCGGTGATGGTGCACCGGGCCCTCTACGGATCGATCGAACGCTTCTTCGGGGTGCTTATCGAGCATTATGCGGGAGCCTTTCCGGTTTGGTTGTCTCCTGTTCAGGCAGTGATGATCCCGATTGCCGAGCGGCATTCGGGTTATGCCAACAGAGTTGCGGACCAGTTGAAGGCCGCCGGGGTGCGCGTCCATGTGGACGCACGCAACGAGAAGATGAACGCCAAGATCCGCGAGCACGCCATGCAGAAGGTGCCGTTCATGCTGGTGGTCGGCGACAAGGAAGCCGAAGCCGGCAAAGTCAACGTCCGTACCCGCGGCAAAGAAAAGACCGAAGACATGGCGACGGGCGATTTCGTGGAGAAAATCAAGAAGCTGATCGCCGAGAAGACGCCTGGGTTGTAGTACGGTTTACCATGTTGCCGTGCACGACCTCGCCCGCAAAGTGCTCGAACACGTTCGTCACGATGAGCTGCTGACGCCCGGCAATCGCTTGGGTGTGGCCGTCTCCGGCGGGGCAGACTCGGTTGGCCTGTTGAGGCTGTTGCTTGAGTTGCGCGGCGAGCTCGGTATCGTCCTATCCGTTGTTCACTTCAATCACAAACTGCGCGGGGCGGAATCGGATGCCGATGAGCACTTTGTTGCCGGCTTGGCGCGACAGCACGAACTCGAATTCCATCTGAAGAGCGCCAACGTTGCGGCACACGCCGCGGACGAACGCCTGAGCGTCGAGACTGCAGCCCGCGAACTCCGATATCAATTCTTCACCGAGTTGCTTGGGGCAGATTCGCCAGACTCCGAGAGCCCTCACGAAAAAGAGAAGGCAGACGCGCGGCATGCGGCGCATCTCGACAAGGTCGCCACCGGGCATACGATGGATGATCAGGCGGAAACGGTCCTGATGCGCGTGTCTTCGCGGTACAGGAACAGGCGGACTTGGAGGCATCTACCCACGACTGGTGGTGGAAGGCTCAGAGAGGGAGGAGACGCAAGGCGAAGCGGGGGAGATCATCAGGCCGCTTCTTGGCATCCGCCGATGGGAACTGGAGCAATACCTTAACGCGCTCGGCCAGGGCTGGCGTGAAGATGCAAGCAACAAAGACCTGAAGTTCACTCGCAACCGCGTCCGCCACACGCTGCTGCCGCTGCTGGAGCGCGAGTTCAACCCGGGGATCGTGAGCAGCCTGAGCGATCTGGCTGAGATCGCGCGCGCCGAGGAAGATTACTGGGAGAATGAAGCGTCAGGCTGGATGGGCACGACAGTGCAATGGTTCAGCGCGGACAAAAGGTCACAAAAGCCAGCCAGCGATCTGGTACAGCTCACTCCTTCCGGAGCAGACTCTGCCCGGAGCGATGCAGAGGACTCGACCGGCTGCGGCGCCCATGCGATGAACGTGTCTATCGATTTGAGGTGGCTGCTCGCCGAACCGCTTGCGGTACAACGCCGGGTGATCAAGAGCATCGGGGAAGAAGCCGAGTTCGCGCTTCAGTTCAAGCACATCGAGGAAATCCTCCGGTTTGCTGCGACGGAGGCGAACACCGGCAAGCACCTTGCTCTGCCCCTGGGCTGGAGGGTCGCCAGAGAAGAAGACAGCCTGGTTTTTCTCAGCCCCGGGGGTGACCTCCGGCTCGAAGCAACGCAGGATTATTCGTACCCTCTTCCGGTCCCCGGCCAAGTTCAAATTCCTGAACTTGGGTCTGTGATTCAGGCCCTTCGAGCGGTGCCGGGCGATTCCCCCGCAGGTTATAATCAGGACCAAGCCTTAGACGCTGCACTTCTGCCGGGAGAATTAACGGTCAGAAACTGGCGTCCTGGAGACCGCTTCTGGCCAGCGCACACCAAGTCCCACAAGAAGATCAAGGAACTGCTGCAGGAACGTTCTGTCACGGGACAGGAACGCAAGCTCTGGCCCGTGGTCATCGCCGAGGATGAAATCGTTTGGGTACGCGGATTCCCCCCCACGGGCAAGTTTCGCGCGCAGGAAGGCCGCGAGGCGGTCATCATCAGGGAACTGGCGAGTGAGGATTGACCTGAGGGTTTTCGCACGCAACAGTTGAGGCCGTCATCCCAAGCATGAGTTTCAGACTTTCAGGAAGGCAGGCGCCACAGCAATGAGCCAGACCGCGAGAGTCATACCGATACAGCCGGTCATCTCTGCCGACCAGATCGACAAGCGGGTCCGGGAGATGGCGCGACAGATCTCCGACGATTACCGTGGCCGGACCATCCACATCCTCGCGGTGCTGGAGAACGGCTTCATGTTCATGGCAGACCTGGTGCGCTCCCTCGAAGGGCCGGTGGTTTGCCAATTCATCAAGCCACGGTACCGCGTTCAGCCGGGCAACGGCGCCTCAGACGTGCTGGAGATCTTCTTCAGCCACGACTCCGATATTCGGGGCCAGCACGTGCTGGTGGTCGAGGGCTTGGTCCACTCCGGAGTCACAGGTGAGTTTCTGATGGGCAACCTGCGAGGACGGGGTGCCGCGTCGGTAAAGCTCGCGACCTTACTGGATCGTCAGTCGGCGCGGCGGGTGGCTTTACAGCCCGACTATTTCGGTTTTCTGGTGGATGATGCTTTCCTGGTCGGCTATGGCCTGGGAAATCCGGAACAAACGGGACGGAATTTGCCCTATCTGTCGGCTGGTCCTGCAGTTGTGCCGATGACCTAAGTTACTGAAATAACGCGCTCTGTTTTTGCGAAAGAGCGAGTAAAATGATGGCCTACGGCAATTTAACTCATCAAAATTCCGTGGCCAGCATCTATATTGTGAAAGAGGAGCCCAGCGCCAGCATCGCCTTTAGGCCGGCGCCGGTTTTACAGGAGTCCTGAGTGAATTCGACAGTCAAAACGGTGGTCTTCTGGCTGGTCATCGTGCTTTCGGCCTTCCTGCTTTGGCAGGTGGTGAAGCAGGGGCAGAACAGTCCGAAAGATGCGGAAGTTAATTTCTCCCAGTTCATGTCCGCGGTGGACAAAGGGAACGTCAAGGAAGTCACGATTATTGGCATGGAGATTCGCGGTAAGTACGCGAATGACAACTCCGGCTTCCACACGACCGCGCCTTCCAATTACCCGCAGATGATCGACACGCTCCGCTCGAAGGGCGTAAACATCACGATCAAAGACATTACCAATGGCAGCTGGCCCACCTGGCTGCTGAACCTGGCCCCACTCATCTTGCTGGCCGCATTGTGGTTCTTCATGATCCGCCAGATGCAGACCGGCGGGAACAAGGCTTTATCGTTCGGCAAGAGCCGGGCGCGCCTGCTCTCCATGCAGCAGAAGAAGGTGACGTTCAAAGACGTCGCGGGCGTGGACGAAGCCAAGGAAGAGCTGCGGGAGATCATCGAATTCCTGCGGGAAGCGCAGAAATTCCAGAAACTGGGCGGACGCATCCCTAAGGGTGTGCTGCTGGTCGGGCCTCCGGGAACAGGCAAGACGTTGCTTGCTCGCGCAGTCGCCGGCGAGGCGAATGTTCCGTTCTTTTCCATCTCCGGTTCGGACTTTGTGGAGATGTTCGTCGGCGTCGGCGCAAGCCGCGTTCGCGATCTGTTTGAGCAGGGCAAGAAGAACGCTCCTTGCATCATCTTCATCGACGAAATTGACGCCGTTGGCCGCCACCGTGGCGCAGGTTTGGGTGGCGGGCACGACGAGCGCGAGCAGACGCTGAATCAGTTGCTGGTCGAAATGGACGGCTTTGAATCGAACGAAGGCGTCATCCTGATGGCCGCGACCAACCGACCTGACGTTCTTGATCCGGCGCTGTTGCGTCCGGGACGCTTCGATCGGCGCGTAGTCGTTAGCAGTCCGGACGTGCGGGGCCGCGAGGAAATCCTTCGCGTCCACACCCGCAAAATCCCTCTTGCGGAAGATGTCGATCTTTCCGTGCTGGCCCGCGGCACACCAGGCTTCTCGGGTGCTGACCTGGCCAACATGGTGAACGAAGCGGCGCTGGCGGCGGCACGGCAGAATCGCAAGGCTGTCCTGCAGCACGACTTCGAGGTAGCGAAAGACAAAGTGATGATGGGAGTGGAACGCAAATCGCTCCTGCTCACCGACGAAGAGAAGAAGAACACCGCCTTCCACGAAGCCGGCCATGCACTGGTCGCGGCGAAACTGCCGCATTCCGATCCCGTGCATAAGGTCACGATCATTCCACGTGGCATGGCTCTGGGTTTGACGCAGCAGCTCCCGGTGGACGACCGGCACAACTACTATAAGAACTATCTGGAGACGCGGATCGCCATCCTGATGGGCGGTCGTCTGGCGGAAGAACTTTTCTTGAGCCAGATGAGCACCGGCGCGGGCAACGACATTGAGCGTGCCACAGATCTGGCGCGCAAGATGGTGTGCGAATGGGGCATGAGCGACCTGGGCCCGCTGACCTTCGGCAAAAAGGAAGAGCAGATTTTCCTTGGCCGCGAAATCGCGCAGCATCGCGACTACAGCGAAGCCACCGCGATTTCGATCGATGCAGAAGTCAAGAAGCTCGTGAACAACGGCTACAACACCGCCAAGCAGATTCTCTCGGAGGACCGGGAAGCGCTCACCCGGATCGCGCACGCTCTGATCGAGCGGGAGGTCATCGATGGCGCGGAGATACAGCTCCTGATCGAGGGCAAGGAGCTACCTGCGAAGGTTCTGCCGCCGAAGTCTGATGACGGGGGTGTGCAGCACGTGCTCCGACCCGAGACCGGCCGGAAGCCGAATGTGGCTCCGGGCGGCGAGAGTCCGGCAAGAGCATAACTTTTACTTAATAAAATTTTTGGGCGGCCGACTTGGCCGCCCTTTGTTTTTCATGTCCCAGAGGAATCCGTTAGTTTAGGCCGTAACCGCGATCAGAGGCTTCGAGGCTGGCAGTACGTCGCCGATCTCAACAGCCGCCACCCCTGCCGCATTCAGGGCACGGACAAGGTGGTCTGAGTCTTCCGCCGCAACCGAAATCAGCAGCCCTCCTGCGGTTTGCGGGTCAAACAACAGCGTCTTCGTTTCTTCCGAAATACCCGGCTCGTAGTCGACCACACATTCGGCAAAGTCGCGATTCGCTTTGAGTCCCCCGGTATATCACCAGCGCGCACGCATTCGATCGCTCCTTCGAGGATGGGCACTGCGTTCGCATGGATTCGCAACGCGACGTTACTGGCCAGCGCCAGTTCGCGTGCGTGACCAATCAGCCCGAATCCTGTGACGTCGGTCATGCCATGCACGCGAAAACTGTTACCCGCGATGACATCGGCTGCCTTCTTGTTGAGCGTGGTCATCGAAATGACGGCAGCGTCAATCCAGCTTTGCTGAGCCTTGCCCTTCTTGATCGCCGTCGAAATCACTCCTGTGCCTAGCGCCTTGGTGAACAGAAGTCTGTCTCCTGGCTTCGCGCCGGAATTGGCCAGCACGCGCCCGGGATGAATCAGTCCCGTTACCGAGTAGCCGAATTTCGTTTCTTCATCGCGAATGCTGTGGCCTCCGATCACGGTGCATCCGGCTTCGATCATTTTCGAAAGCCCGCCGGCAAGAATACGTTCGAGTATCGACAGGTCCGTTTTGTCAGGGAAACAAACCAGCGCGAGCGAGGTCAACGGACGCCCGCCCATGGCGTACACGTCGCTCAGTGCGTTGGTGGCGGCGATCTGGCCGAAGGTGTAGGGATCGTCTACGATGGGCGTGAAGAAGTCGACGGTTTGCACCAGCGCCGTGTCGGCTGAAAGTTGATACACTCCGGCGTCGTCGGCGTGATCGAAGCCGACTAGCACATTCGGGTCCTGTTGCCGGGCTAATTTCCCAAGCACCGCGTCCAGCGCCGCCGGACTCAGCTTGGACGCTCAACCCGCAGCTTTAACGGACTCCGTCAGCCGGAATGGCTTGGTCTCTGGCACGAGTTCATTGTAATGGAGCGCGAGGAACGAGTTCCTGGTACCTAGTACCGAGTTACGAGAACCGGCACTGGTGCAGATGGATTTTGACATGTACTTTCTTCAGCGGTGTCATCCTGAGCGTAGCCGCTCTTCAGCGGAGCGAAAGATCTTGCGTGTATTTCCCCTGCGGTCAGAAACCAAACGGCACCATTGCCCGAGAGCTGCGGCAATGTTTGCAAGTCGCCTTAGAGTCGAGAACTACCTCACCGTCACATCTGTGACTTCGAGTTCGGGATAGTTCTGGTTCCAGTCGGAACTCACGTGCTCGAAGGTGAGGCGGAAAGGCTTGCTCTGGCCTGGTTGCAAGGGCGCCGAAAGCAGATCGACTGTGTCGGGATATGGGCCACCGAGCTGAAGAACGCGCAGAGGGATGTCTTCCGCCTGGGCAACCTCACTGATGGAGTTCCTGAAGATCACGTGAATTACTGCGTGAAGGACGGTTTTGTCCCCGGCGTTGGTGACCGTACCGTCAACGTAAGTGACGCTCGCGCCGACAAAGTTCTGTGCAGCGCTCATCTTTATCTCGCTGAGCTTGACGTTTGCGGTGTACGGATGCGGGTTGGCAGAGCCCTTAGGTTGGTTGTGCCACACGAGCAGAATGATCCCCACCGCGACTACGACGGCAACCAGGCCAACCAGGATCGGGACCCAGTTGGTTTCGTTTTCCTGTGTGGGTGACGGTTGAATGAATCCGCCCATGAGAGGATTGTAGATGGCGGGTTTCTGATTGTCGATTTACGACGTAAGCAGCAGTGCTCAACTCTCGATTGTTCTATGGGACAGTCATCCCGAAGCCCCGCGTTTTCTCCAGCGGGGAGAGAGCCTGCCCTGAGCGAAGCCAAGCGCCAGCTAGGCGAGTCGAACGGGGATCTGGCGCGGAGCTTTTCAGATTGAGCCGGTACCCGGGTAGAGACCAAAAAACAAAATTCGAGGCTCTTAATTCGACACGGTTGTTATTCGCCGCCGACAGTCAGGCCGTCGATCCGAATCGTCGGGCACGCAATCGCGCCGCGAAATTCGAGATCGTTGGCGATCTCAGAGATGTTGAAGAACATCTGCTTCAGGTTTCCGGCTACCGTGATCTCTTCTACGGGAAACGCGAATTCGCCGCCGGAAATCCACATCCCTGACGCGCCCCGCGAATAATCGCCGGTCACGAGGTTCGCGCCGTGGCCGAGAAATTCTGTCACGTAAAGTCCTTCCTTCACGTCGGCGATCAATTCTTTGGGCGTCTTCGTGCCGGGCTCAAGAAAGTAATTGCCTGGTCCAATGCCCGGCGTGCCCGCCAACCCGCGCGAAGCGTTGCCGGTGGTAGTCAACCCCAGCTTTTTTGCAGTGTAGGTATTGAGCAGGTAGGATTTCAGCACACCCTTTTCGATGACAACTGTTCGCCGGGTCGGCACCCCTTCACTGTCGAACGGGCTGGTGCCGAAACCGCCTTTGATAGTGCCATCGTCGATCACGGTTACGTTGTCGCCGGCGATCTTCTCCCCCAACTTTCCCGCGAGGAACGACGCACCGCGATAGACGGAATCGCCATTCACGCCTTCAAAGATATGGTCGAGAATGGAATTCGCCACCATGGGGTCGAAGATGATCGGCACGTGCGCCGTTTTTACCTTACGAGCGCCCAGGCGGCGCAATGTGCGCTCCGCCGCGATCTTGCCGACCTTCTCCGGCGCATCGAGACGCCCCAGGCTGCGCGCGACCGAGAACCAGTAGTCGCGCTGCATCGCGCCATCCTCGGATTGCGCAATCGGCACGGCGGCAACCGAGCAGTACGAGCGGCGGTACTCGCCGACAAATCCGTGCGAGTTCGCCAGAACTTTATGACCAGTGGCTGCGTCGAACGAGCCGCCGTCCGAGTTCTTGATGCGCGGATCCGTATCGAGAGCAGCTTTCTCCGCCCGGCGTGCGTAGTCGATGCGTTCGGTCCCGGGAAGTGAGTAGACGTCCTGATAGTAAAGATCAAGATCGCCCGGTATCGAGCCCAGTTGTGAAGGCTCAGGGATGCCACCGAAAGGATCTTCGGAAGTAATCTTTGAAAGCTCGATGGCTGACTTCACCATGCGGTCGATGCTCTCGCGGGAGAAGTCGCTGGAGTACGTGCTGGCCGCGCGCTTGCCAAAAAATACACGCACGCCGATTGCCTTCGAACCGGCCTCTTTCAGAGTTTCGACTTGCCCGAGGCGGACCAGAGTTGAGAACTCGTCGCCCTCTCGCACGACGGCTTCCGCGGCGGTCGCACCGCCCGCCATGGCGCGGCGAACCACGTCCACTGCGATTTCTCTAAGATCGTTTTCGATTTTCGGATTTTGTGTATCGATGGTTGTAGAGGACATAGAAGTCAGATCTCATTTCGGGCCCGGAGGAAACACAAGAGAAGACACGCGGTAAGGATTCTCCGTGACTCAGTGTCTCCGTGGTAAAACCGCCCGCTTACTGCATGAACCCGCCCGGGTCCTTTCTTGCGGTACCGCCGACGGTCAGGCGATCAATCTTAATGGTTGGAATTCCCACCCCCACCGGCACTGCCTGGCCGTCTTTGCCGCAGGTGCCGATTCCTTCATCCAGCTTCAGGTCATTCCCCACCATGGAGACACGCGTCAGAACATCGGGGCCGTTGCCGATCAGCGTGGCGCCCTTGATGGGCGCGGTGATCTCGCCGTTTTCAATCAAGTACGCTTCTGATGCCGAGAAGACAAATTTCCCGTTAGTAATGTCAACCTGCCCGCCGCCGAAATTGACGGCATAGACGCCATTCTTCACTGATTTAATAATGTCCTGCGGATCGTCATTGCCAGCCAACATATAGGTGTTGGTCATGCGCGGCATGGGGATGTGCTCGTAGCTTTCGCGACGGCCGTTGCCGGTGTCGGCGATTCCCATCAGGCGTGAGGACAGCTTGTCACTGAGATAGCCCTTCAGAATTCCGTTTTCGATGAGAACGGTCTCCTGTGTCGGTTCGCCTTCGTCGTCCACATTCAGCGATCCACGGCGCCACGGCATAGTTCCGTTGTCGACTACGGTGCACTTCTCGCTGGCGACCCGCTTCCCCACCAGTCCCGCGAACGCCGACGTCTTCTTGCGATTGAAGTCGGCTTCGAGGCCGTGACCGACAGCTTCATGCAGCAGGACACCGGGCCAGCCGGGGCCGAGAACCACTTCCATTTCCCCCGCTGGTGCTTCGCGGGCATCGAGCTGGAGAATCGCCTGTCGTGCGGCTTCTTTCGCGAAATGTTCCGGATTTTTCTCACCGAAGAAGAAATCGAGAGCCACTCGTCCGCCTCCACCAGAACTGCCGCGGCCGGAAACTGTCTCGGTCTTCGCGATGCAGGAGACGTTCATGCGCGCCAAGGGCTGGGAATCTTCCGCGTATGTGCCGTCCGATGCAACCACCAGAATGTTGCGCAGTTCGTCGGCGTAGCTTGCGCGCACTTCCTTGATACGCGCGTCATAGGCGCGGGCGGCCTGATCGGCCCGCATGACTAGTTCGACTTTCGCCGTAATTTCCGCATCCACCGACGGCAAAGTCACAGGGTAAAGACTGCGGGCCGCTTTCTGCTGAAATCCTGCTGCTGGGGTCTTGGCAGGACCGCTTGCAATAAGTGCCGCTGTTCGCGCGGCATGGAGAATGCGAGCAGAGGAAAGATCGTCGGTGTAGGCGTAGCCGGTGCGCTCACCCGACACCACGCGCACTCCACAGCCGGCAGAAATGCCTTGCGACGCCGATTTCACCATGGACTCATCCACCATAAGAGAGGTGGAGGAAAGGTATTCAAAATAGAGATCGGCGTAGTCGCCACCTGCGGAGAGGGCGGCTGCCAAGTAGCGTTCCAGATCTGTGGAAGTAAGGCCGTAGTGCTCGAAGAAAAATCGCTCTTTATTCACAGTGATTAGATGCCTCTGCGGCGCAAACCGCTCCAAATGGTGGCGATCAGTCATTATCCCACAGGAAATCAGGCGGAAAGGGAGCCCAGTTTGGTTCGGCAAGAGGCGCGCGTGCAGTGGGTGGTCGCCGAGTTCGGAAAGCTAAACAAGAGACATGGTAAGCCGTCACAGACACAAGAGTGGCGCCTGCGAACAATCGGGTTGTGACGCCAGAATCCCTGTCCGGCCTGCTCGAAGACTTTCTCGCCGGATCAAGAGGCGCGGTCGTGCTTGAGGAAGGCGCGCTGGTGTTCGATCTCGCGATGGCGAAGTACTCGATCTCCGGCGAGCACGGGAAGTGCCTGCTGCACCTGTGGTCGGCAGACCGGAACATAGTGCGGCGCGTACTCGAAGCACAAGTCAAGAATGGCGCGCTCAAGCTGGCAGTGCAGCGGCTGGGGCAAAGCCGTCCGTCAAAACTGGAATTCTGCCGCAACCGCGACAGGCGCACACCATCGGCAAAGAAAGCGGCGCGCTCGGCGTACCAGCAAAAACTGCGGCGTATGCTGGAGCGGCATTTTTCCGGCTTCAAGGTGACCCAGCTCAGCATGGCCATGGACCTGGAGCGTTCCTTCGGGCCCATTTATGCACGCGGCATTTTGCGGCAGGGACAATCGGCGTTTGCGGTGCTGGGGGTCGGCCGCGACGAGACGCAATCTTCCATCGATGCCGCCCTGACGTTTGGGATTCTCTGGCTGAACTCGTGCCGCGAGGTTCAGGGCGGACGAGTCGTTGTGCAAGGCCTAAAGCTGTTTGTGCCGAGTGGGACATCGGCCCTAACGCGAGAGCGGATGGCGCACCTGAACCGTGATGCCGCCAAGTGGCAGCTCTACGAATTTGAAGAGAGGGAAGATTCCGTGTGCGAGATAGACTGCGCGGGTCGCGGCAACGTGGCTACACGGCTGGTGCGTTGTCCCGATGAAGTGGCGGCCCGTGAGCGCTTCGCCGAGTCTATCCGCCAGATTTGCGACCTGGTGCCGGAGTGTGAGGTGGCCGTGCTCTCTGGAGCCGAAGTCGCTTTCCGTTGCTACGGGCTGGAGTTTGCGCGAGCGAGGCTGGCCCACGCGCCGGATTCTTTTCGTACGGATCAGGAGATCGTTTTCGGAACCGGCGCGGAGGAGCGCGTTCTGGAAGAAAGAAATTCGGAGCAATTTGCCGATCTGATGCGGCGCGCGGTCGAGATACGCCGGCCGCAGGGGCCGAAGAATCATCCCTTGTGGCGCATGCATCCGGAGCGTTGGCTGGAGTCGCTGGTAGTTCGCAACGTGAACGCGCTCGACGAGCGGCTCGATCCCGCTTGCCTGTATTCGCAGGTGCCGGCGTTCTCGGCGTCAGACCGAGCGATGATTGACGTACTCACGGCAACTCGCGAAGGCCGCTTGGCAGTAGTGGAACTCAAGGCGGATGAGGACATCCACTTGCCGCTCCAAGGGCTTGATTACTGGTCGAGAGTCGAGTGGCATCACGCGCGCGGGGAGTTCCAGCGATTCGCTTATTTCGCAGGGCGTGAATTGTCACCGGAAAAGCCACTTTTGTTCCTTGTGGCTCCGGCTCTGCATGTCCATCCGGCAACTGACACCCTATTGCGACACATTTCGCCTGAAATTGACTGGACATTAATCGGTGTCGACGAGCACTGGCGTGACGGAGTGCGGGTGATTTTTCGCAAACGAAGAAATTCTATGCCGCAGCTGACGGGCACAATGGCTTCGTGAACGTTGGGGATCATCTCACAAATACCTTTCGAATTCGCGGTCCCCAGCGCCTGAAGGCGCGTCGATGAAGATCCGTTACGGCATGCCTGAAGGCATGCCCTGATACAAAATGCGACTTTTTCGGCAGACTGTAAGAGTCGTGCGCTCCAAAACTACACATGAGACGGTGCTAGCTCTCCCACGCTCCCAGCAGGCGGCGCAGCGTCACCATCTGCCCGAGGTGATAGGCGTTGTGATCGGCGATGAGCAACGCCTCGCGCAGAATCGTCTGCCCCTCCCCCCAGGGAATCTTCTCGTATAGATCGGTCTTGGGATCCGCGACCAGGCTTTGCATTTCCTTCAGATCTTTCTTGAACGCCTTGATGCTCTTGTTCCAGGCATCCGCCTTCGGCGGCGCCTCGGTGGCGGGCCAGTATTCCTTCGGCCACTCCATAGCTTTGTATTTCGGACTGCGGCTGAAGTCGAGGATGTCCCACTGGGCGATGCGAATATGTTCCAGCAGCGTCCAGGCAGTGTACGGAAGACTTGCGACTTTCTTTCCTTGCAGGTCAGCCGGGAGGTCGGTGACCACTTCTTCGAATTTGGCGTGGGCTCCGCCACCCTCCAACAGATAGAGCAGGTGTTCGCGCAGCGATTTGTCGTGGTCGGTTTTCATAATGCCCTCACTGGTGAAATTCGTGGCAACTCCTGATGTCAGGATGCGGCCGGAGGCGGCGTGGCACCCGCGCCATGCTCTTCCTCGGCTTGCTCTCCGCGATATACCCGTGAGATGCCGCGCACGATCCGGCGCATGGGAAGTACGCCTTTTTCGTTGCCAAAGAAGATTTCTCCCATGCGGCTGCCCCGGTAATACCAGCGCTTGAGGATGGCCAGGTGCTCCATGGTTTCGAGCGACGTTGCCGCGCCAGCTTCAGGCACCGCCGCCATAGCCTCTTGCACTCGCGCCTCCATGGACTGCGACTTTGTGTGCTCAGCGGATTGAATCGGAAACATGACCGGGTCCGAAATGCGACCGGAATTGATGCGGAACAAGGTGACGCATTCCTTCTCGGCAGATTTCTGCACCAAGACGCCTTCCAGGCGGTCAATACGGTGCACAATTTCCGGCAACTGGCTGAGCACTGGCGATAGTTTCTCCAAGCGGGCATGCACGCCGGCAGCATTCTCAAACTCGAGATCATTGGATGCGCGTTCCCGCTCTTCAGACAGTTCCCGCAAAAGCGAGTCCCCGCCGGAATCGAAGTAAGCCCGCACGCGACTGACTTCCTGCGCGTATTCGCCGTCGGTACAGCCTTTGAAGCAGGGCGCCAGGCACATCTTCATCTCCGAATAGATACAGCCGGGAAATGCAGGGTCGGGGTGCAAGTCGTCGACGCAGCGGCGCATCTTGAAGAAGTCGAGAGAGTCGTTGGCGAATTTCTCCGCCGCAGTGCGAGATAGAAACGGCCCGTAGTAGACCGCACGACCATTCAGGCGCCCCAGGCGAGTCGTGATCGAAGCCCGGGGGTACTCGTTTTCCAGGTGAAGCTCGATCAGGGGCGCAAACCGCAGCCGCAGGCGTTCCGAATAAGCTTTGGGGAACGTCGAGCGCAAAATCTTGTAGAGAAGAAATCCAGACTCGAAATCCGACCCTGTCGATGTATATCCGATCCACTGAACCCGGCCGCGCAGGTTCAGCTTCTTCGTGCGCTCCTCGGGAGTTCCGAGCAGGCGGATCAACCGCCGGCGCAGGTTGGCGGTCTTGGTGACGTACGGCTCAGATTGCGGATCGCTGCCGCGCAGCAAAAAGACAGCAGGCGCAGCAGGAATGGCGGCGAAGATTTCGCTATCACGTTCGGGCAGGAATTCCAGCCGTTCCGTCAACACAGCGTCATTTTAGTTTGAATTCGGCAGGGAGGCATAGAAACCCGGCACCAGGGACCGAATGGAAGCCCCCATGCTGCTGCGACTAGAAACCGGCCTTACCGGAAGCTCGCACTGCGGAATTTTTGACGGAAGTCTGCCCCTTCGAGTTTGATGATGCGGCACATCTCGTGCAGGCGGGAGCGCATGCGTTCGCCGATGCGATCGCCCAGGGTTTCGCGTCGCATGGCACGCTGGGCGCGGGCGAACTCCGACGCCGGATTGGCGTAAGGATCCTGCCCTACGTCGTCGGGATAGTTCGTGGTGATAATCGTCGTACGGTTGTCGTTGTAGCGCGTATTGAGGATCAGGCTGACGGTATCCCATACCCACTCGGTCGGCCTCACGGCGCCGAGTTCATCGAGAACGAGCACTTCGGTTTCGAAGACGGGTCGCAGGACATCGAACTCGGTTACTTTCACCGAGTCGTTATAGGAATTCTGGATTTCCTTGAGCAGTTCGCGGTAGTCGTAAAAAAGGCAGGCAATCCCCTTCTTGAGAATCAGTTCTTTCAGTATGCCCACAGCCAGGTGCGTCTTTCCCACTCCCACCGGGCCCATCATCAGCAAGCCACTTTTCTCTACGGGATAGCTCGCGACAAAACTCTTGGCTTCAAGCAGTCCCCATTGCAAGGTCGAGTTCGCGCCCTCAAAGTGCGTATCGAACTCCGCCAGCTCACAATGTTCATAGCGCTTGGGAATACGCGCCGCTGCGAGCAGCGACTGCGCACGCGCCCTCAGCTGGCAGTCGCACCGCGTCACACGCCGGTCCGTACCCTTGGAAATTGTTTTCCAGCCCGTGCCCTCACACAGAGGGCAAACTTCCGTCGACACCTTCATTAACGTAACGCCTTCCCTTTGTTTTGAATCTGCACCCTCGAGCAGGTTTTGCGCAAGTAGAAAAGGCGGCGCATCTGTGTACATCCTGTGGAGTGAAGGTGCACGCTGTGGAGAGCGGAGGAAAACTCCGCAACCTGCCAACTCCGTCTGCGAAATCAGCAATACTGGAACACGACTCAATGGGTGCGAGCGTTACTTCGACCTCTGCCGCCCACCCCGAGAAGATCGTCCCGCTGCGGTCGGTGCTTCTTCGATCGCCTCGCGCACGATGCGGAGAAACGCCTTGGCCTCGGTGCGCAGCGGACGGTTCCGGGGATGAATCAGGTCAAGGCTGCGACGCAGAGGCTCAGCATCCAGAATCTTCACGGGAACGAGCCGCGCGCGCTGGAGTTCATGCCCCACCGCCATCTGGGGAAGGAATGCAACTCCGAGGCCGCGTTCCACCATTCGCTTGGCGGTCTCGATCGTGTCGACTTCAAGTGCGACATTCGGTACCAAGCCGGCAGTGCGGAACAAGCTATGAGTGAGGGTCCAGTCGCTGGATCCTTTATCAAAAAAGATCAGAGGCCAACTCGCGATTTCTGACAGAGTCGCCCGCCGTGCGTGCTTCGGCCCCTGCGAAGGATGCGCAACCAGAAGCAAGGGATCGTCGCCCAGACTGAGAGTCTCGACTTCGGGATGCTGGAGGGAGCGGGCCAGTCCGATCTCGGCCTCCTCGCCCAATACCATCTCCAACACTTCCTTCGAGTGTCCCGAGCGGATGTTGATGGTTACGTTGGGATGCACGTGCTGAAAGTGTTTGAGCACATCGGGAAGAAAGTAAACACAGATCGACAGTGCGGCAGCGATCTGCAGCGGACCTCCGCTGGCCGGCTGCAACTCGTGTACCGCCTGGCGCGCCAGGGAGGCGGTCTTCAACAGCTGCTCCGCGTATGGCTGTAAAGTTCTGCCCGCGTTCGAGAGCGTCAGGCCGCTCTTGGAGCGTACGAAGAGCAGTACGCCGAGCGATTCTTCCAGCGCCTTGATCCGTGCGCTCACCGCCGGCTGGCTGACACGCAAGCCTTCGGCGGCACGGTGGAATCCACCAAAGGTCGCTACTGCAAGGAATGTCTGGATCTGATCGATCTCCATATTCGCCGTTCTGCCCTGTGGCCAAATATTGGCCGATTCCGGGGCAACCACTTTCTACCACGATCATCTACAGTTATCACGTTTCAATAGCTGATAACAATAGTTTATCACCTTGATAGAAACAATCAGTTTGACCGGATTTGCGAATTGCACCATGATCCCGATCATGGTGTTGGGGTGCCGGGTTTTAACAAGCGGAAAGTCGCCCAGCTTCAGCAGCGACCGCCTGTACTCCCTCCGAGAAGTGTAACCCGTTGAAAAAGGGCCCCATAGGTTCGGGGAGAAGTGTGCCCAAAAAGGGAAGCGCCCTGCGGGTGAGGTGAAAATGTCTACAGTGTTTGCGAATAACTTGTCACTATCGGGGTTCCACATAAATCGTCCCCCGGTCGACTTTCAGCCGGATCGTGATTTGCCCGCGGGATTCCTGGAATTCCTTACGCCTCTGCACCAACGATTCACACCCAGGCAGCGAGCGCTCGTCGAGGACCGCCAACACCTCCTGGACGACTCACTCCAGGGCCACAAGCCCGCGCATCGCTACCCCGCTGAAGCCGTCCGGAATGGCTGGCGCATTCAGCTTCCAGAGTGGTGCCAGGATCAGCGCAACCAGATGACCGGGCCGGCCGACGAAGCGGAGCTTGTCGTGAAGATGCTGAATTCAGGCGCCCCCGGCGTGATGCTCGACCTGGAAGATTCCACGGTAAACGAATGGGACCACCAGCTCCTCGGAGTCGAGAACATTCTCCAAGCCTTACGAGGAACGCTGACCTACTACGACCAGAAGCGAAGCAAAGTGGTGGGCATTCAGCCGAGCACCACCGTCATCTGGATTCGCCCGCGCGGTCTGCACATCAGCCAGGGTGGCTTGTTTGGGGATGAGCTCACTTCCGCGTCGCTGTTCGACGTGGCCCGGATCGTATTCCGCATCGAGGCTTCAGAACTCAAGCATCCATTGGCAATCTACATCCCAAAGCCGGAGTCGGCCGAGGAAGCGCTCTGGTGGCGCGATCTGTTCCAGGCCCTTGCCGAAGTGAAGGGATGGCCGAAGGACTACATCAAGTGCATGGCACTGGTGGAATCGCATCCGTTGGCGTTTCAGATGGAAGAGTTCCTATACAACCTGCGCGAGCACATTGTGGGGCTGAACCTCGGCCGCTGGGATTACATGGCGAGCCTGATCCACTTCAACCTGGACGATCCTGAATGGGTGTTGCCCGACCGCAACACCATTCCGCATAACGTTCCGTTCTTTCAAAACCTGCGCGAGCTGTTACCGGAGATTTGCCACAAGCGGGGCGCGCTGGCGATCGGCGGAATGACGGCTCTCTATCCCAGCCGCGAGGACGCGGAACTAAACGGACGGGCTCTGGCGATCCTGGCACAGGACAAGAAGAACGAAGCTAACTCCCTTATGGATGGCGCCTGGACCGGCCATCCCGATCAGAACCAGATTGCAATTGACCAGTTTCCCTATCCCAACCAGTTGCAGGCACGTCGTCCGCATGCCGAGCGTTATCCGGATCTCCGGCCGACGCCGTATGGAGTCGGGCAGAGGACGCTGAATGGGACTCGGGCGGCGATACGCACCGTGATCCGCTACCGCAATGGCGTGCTGAACGGAAAGGGCGCCAGCTTGCTCGACGGCTACATGGAAGATCTGGCTACGGACCGCATTTACCGCCTGATGATCGCGCAGCGCATGCAGCACAGCGAGCAAACGCCGGTTGTCGATGAGTCAGGGAACACCGTTGTTCACACACCCGAGCTGATCACGAAGCTCTTCGATGAGGAACTTGAAAAGCTGATCGCGAATCCCGCCCGCGATTTAGGATCCCCCGAAACCTTCCGTCAGGCGCGGCGGATCAGCGAAGCGATGGTTGTGAATCGCGAGTTCAACCCGACTTAGGAACGTGAGAAAGATCGTCAGGCCCGGAACCAGAACGTCGATTTCGAATTTAAAGAGGAACAATACATGACCACGAATGGCAAGAAAGTGAACCTGGAAGAGCAGTGGAAATCAGACCCGCGGTGGGAAGGCGTGACTCGTCCTTACACCATGGCCGATGTGGAGAAGCTGCGCGGCTCCATGCACATTGAGCACACACTGGCGCGGCATGGTGCGGAGCGGTTGTGGCAGATGCTGCAGTCGGAGAAGTACGTTCCGGCGCTCGGCGCAGTGACCGGCAACCAGGCCGTACAGCAGGTAAAGGCCGGCCTGCAGTCGATCTACGTCAGCGGCTGGCAGGTTGCGGCCGACGCGAATAACGCCGGTCAAATGTACCCTGACCAGAGCCTCTACCCGGCTGACAGCGTGCCCAACCTCGTGCGCCGCATCAATCAGGCGCTCCAGCGCGCTGACCAGGTTCACCATTCGGAAGGAAAGAATGGAGTGGATTGGTTCGTACCCCTCGTGGCTGATGCGGAGGCTGGCTTCGGCGGTAATCTGAACGCCTTCGAGCTGATGAAAGCGATGATCGAAGCTGGCGCCGCTTGCGTGCACTTCGAAGATCAGCTCTCATCGGCCAAGAAGTGCGGACACTTGGGCGGCAAGGTTCTGGTGCCGACCAGCGAAGCGATTCAAAAGCTGATTGCGGCCCGTCTCGCGGCAGATGTGATGGGCGTACCAACGCTCATCATGGCGCGCACCGACGCTGACAGCGCGCACCTGCTGACCAGCGATATTGACCCGCGCGATCACCAGTTCCTCACAGGCAACCGGACAGCGGAAGGATTTTTCTGTATTAAGGGAGGCATAGAATCGGCTATCGCTCGTGCGTTGGCCTATGCGCCGTATTGCGATCTGATCTGGTGCGAAACCTCACATCCCGATCTCGAAGAGGCGCGCCAGTTCGCCGATGCCGTGCACGCGAAGTATCCGAACAAGATGTTGGCATATAACTGCTCGCCGTCATTCAACTGGAAGAAGAAGCTGGATGACTCGGTGATTGCCCGCTTCCAGACCGAACTGGCTGCGATGGGCTACAAGTACCAGTTCATCACCTTGGCCGGCTTCCATGCCCTCAATCTGAGCATGTTCGAGCTGGCGCGCGGCTATCGTGCGAGCGGCATGACGGCGTACTCTCGCCTGCAGGAGAAGGAATTCGCCCGCGAGCGCGATTACGGCTACGAGGCGGTGAAGCACCAGCGCTTTGTCGGGACAGGGTATTTCGACCTGCTTACCCAGGTGATTGCCAGTGGAAATTCGTCAACGACCGCGCTGACGGGGTCCACAGAGCAGGAGCAATTCACGGCCACTTCGGCACCCAAGTATGCCGGACGCGGTCCCGACGCAGGATGCCAGCCGATTCTTGGAGAGTGCCCCTCGGAACAGATATTAGTCGGCATAGGTTCGGCTGAATCCGGCCCAGAGCTCTTGCCTTCAGGCGATTGATGGTTTCGCGCGAATGCCACTCTCTCTGCTTCAGGCAGGGCGGGGAGAGTGGCTCCTTTCTCCTGCCAGCGCCGCAGAAGCGCACCCAACGCTGCTTCTTGAGATACGCGGGCCGAAATAACGCGTCCCACGCGGATTTTCACAGTTGACATTCTCTCAAGACGGCGGAAAATAGCTCCCACCAGGTTTCCTATCTCAGCGGGTATCTTCTGTGCGTACCTCCCCCGGTGCGCGCTGGGAAGATAACGGAACCTGCTAGGAGAGACGATGAACAAAGCCGATCTCATTGACCGCATCGCAGGTGCCAGCAAAATAAGCAAAACCCAAGCTGCCACAGCGATCGATACAGCAGTGGACAGCATCACCACTGCACTGAAAAAGGGAGATCGGGTAGCTCTGATTGGTTTCGGGACGTTCTCGGTTTCACAGAGAAAAGCCCGGAACGGGCGCAACCCGCAGACCGGCGCCACCATCAAGATCGCTGCCCGAAGAGTCGCGAAGTTCACACCTGGGGCCGAACTCAAGAAAGCAGTCAACCGCAGTAAGTAAATTCAGTTCCATGAGACCACGGCAGGGGGTCGGCCCTGCCGTTTTTCTTTGTTCTGATTTTCCCGAGAGAGTTATCCCTAATAGAAGCGCGGCAGCAGAAAGCCGCTCTGCTGGCGGTATTCCCGGTAAGCATCGCCGAATTTGCTCGAGAGCAGAGCCTCTTCTCTGCGGGCCTTGCGGAAATGAAGCAGCAGGATGATGAGCAATCCCAGCCACGCCCGGAGATGGCCGTTGGCGATGGCGGTCCCCGTTGCCGCCAGCAACAGTCCTGTGTAGATGGGATGGCGCACGTGGGCGTAGGGTCCGCTGCGAATGAGCTGGTGGTCTTCCTTCAGCGTGATGCGGCCGCTCCAGTATTGCCCGATATGGACGCGCGCCCAGATGGCAATTGCAACCCCCAGGCAAGTGATCGCGACGCCGGCCCAGGCAAGCCATTCGATGCGTGGTGTAGCACGCTGGTTGAGTAGGCCCAGCGGAAGACGCCGGTCAAGCAAGAGCACATAGGCTGCGATCACGATCAAAATGTGCGGAACTCGTGCCGCCAGGCTCTCTTTCTGTGCGACCCGCTTCAAATTCCGCGCGCTAAGGATCCAATAGCAGGCAAACACCATCCATGCGCAATGCGTGGCATTCCAGGGAGTGAGCGAAGCCGGCATATCTCTCATGAAGTTCTAATCTTCACAGCTTGCTTCGAGTCATCGGAAACCACGCGGAGCAGCCTATCGAAAATCCGAGAGCTAGGGGCATCGCCGAGCCGTGCTCGGCATGGACGGGTGAGGGCTCCCGTCCCCCATGGTCAATCTACACCGAGACCCAAGGTCTGAGAATCGACGACAAGAGAAAAGGCCCCCGATCCCGGAGGCCTTCCAACAATTCTTATCACGCACGAAGCGTGAAAACTGCCTTACTTCTTTTCTGCGGCGGCTTTGCCGGCGTCCGATTTCGCGTACTTGCGGCGGAAACGCTCCACTCGGCCGGCAGTGTCCATGAGCTTCTGTTTGCCAGTGAAGAACGGATGGCACGCGGCGCAGATTTCCACGTGAATATCGCCCCTGTGAGTCGACCGGGTGGTGAAGTTATTGCCGCACGCGCAGAGCACGCGCACTTCACTGTAATGGGGATGTATGGCTGCTTTCATGAATGTCTAAACCTCGTTTCGAGCTATTAGATTCTATAGGAGCTATGCAGGATTCGGCAACTCGCGTCGTGTCCCATATCCTCGTGCCGCCTCAGCAAGATAGAGCTCGTTTACTCGTCATCCTCAGGAGTGATTCGCTCGCCCACGATGTTGTAGTAGACCTCCTTGGGCTTCTTAGGCTTCGCGGCTGGAGGCTGCTTTTGAGGTGGCGGTGCCGGGGCCGCTACAGGCGCCGGGGGCTGGGGACGAGGCGCGGCCGGCGGAGGCGCTGCGGGTGGAGGCGCTGCTGGTCGGCTCACTGGCACGTGTGGCTGCGCGACGGCGCTCGGAGGCGCCGCGACGGGAGCCGGCTTCACCGGCGGCGTCTGTGGCGGAACGACGATGGGCTGCTGCGCGGCCAAGGGCGTGGGTTTGATCGATACCTCGGCGGTAGCTGTCGCCCAGGAAGGGGTCTGCTGAGCTTGAGCAGTTGCGGGAGGAGCGGCAACCGGCACCGCTGGGGCCACCCTTGCAGGCGCCTTCGGAGCCACGGGAGCCGCGACCTGTGCGGGCAGCGGCAAACTGGTTGGCGTCAGGCTCAGAGAGCTCACCGCTACATTTTTGGGCCTTCTCAGAAGAAAGAAGTTCAGGCAAATTGCGACGATTCCCGCCACGCAAAGCTGTAACACGGCGATGAAGATGTCAGGGAAGTTAAAGTCCGGCTTCCCCAGCGACAACGGCGACGTCGCGTCGCCTCCCATGGCCATCGCCATCAGCGGTACAAGGACATTCTTGGTCAGGGAAACGACCACCACCCAGATGCCTTGGCCGAGAAGCAGGCCGACGATGATCAGCCCAATCCATCGCTTGGCATTCGGAAAATCGGACTGTGGCGAAGGTAAAGACAAATCGAATCCTCCAAGGCCCCTCACCCTGTATAGATGCGGATTGTGCCATATCTCAGGCTGAAGAAAGGCATTAAAATAGCGGCTGTGCGCAAGTTTTGGGACAGTTCGGCGGATTCACCCGCGGCAGCCGGTGCCGGCGCGTCTGTCCCCGTCCCTGCGATCTTGAGAATCGGTTCGGTAGAGATTGCTCCCGCCACCGTGCTCGCACCTATGGCCGGCGTGACAGACACCGTTTTCCGGCGATTCATCCGCAATCTGGGCGGATGCGGCCTGATCATGACCGAGTTCACTTCGGCCGATGGAGTCCTGCGCGCCAAGGACAGGAAGGCCAAGCGGTATCTGCATTTCTACGAGGATGAACACCCCATCTCAGCGCAGCTCTTCGGCAGCAATCCGCAGGTGATGGCGGACGCCGCTCGTATGGTTGAGGACCTGGGCTTCGACCTGGTCGACCTGAACCTGGGCTGTCCCGCGAAAAAAGTCGTCAAGTGCAATGGCGGCTCGGGCCTGTTGCGAGACCTTCCCGCGATTGGACAGATCTTCGAGTCAGTGCGCGCCGCCATCAAGATTCCGTTCACTGTGAAATTTCGCGCCGGCTGGAATGACCAGGAGATCGTCTGCGTAGAGCTGGCCCGCATGGCCGAAGACTGCGGCCTGTGCGCCGTCGCGCTGCACGCCCGCACCCGGGAGCAGGGCTACAGCGGCAATGCACGCTGGGACTGGATCGGCGCGGTGAAGCAGGCAGTGAAGATTCCCGTGATCGGTAATGGCGATATCCGCACGCCCGAAGATGCCTGTGCCATGGTCGCGCAAACTGGCTGCGACGCCGTCATGATCGGCCGTTCTGCACCCTCGAATCCCTGGATCTTTCGTCAGATTGAACAGTACGTATCGACCGGCAGGTACGACGGGCCCGCCGAGTCCGATCGCTACAACATGATCCGGACCTATTTCCAGATGCTGATCGAAGAGGAATTGCCCGACGCCGAAGGCAAGATGAAGCAATTCGCGTCGTGGTTCACGCACGGTGTGCCCGGCGGAGCAGCGCTGCGCAAAGCGATCTACGAATCAAAGAGCACACCAGAAATTCTTTCCAAGGTGGAAGACTTCTTCGAGGCTAGATTGCAGTTGCGTGGCGCGGACGCCCTCGTCCGCGCGACTACTTAACCTGTTCCCGATTCACTGCGCGTCTCGTTGTTGAGTTACCGGCTTCGCCACCATCTTCCCGGTTTCCTCCTTCTCTACATATCCCCAGGGCAGATTGGGGTCGTGGGTAAACACAGTCAGCCATTTTTCCGGGATAGCCTGCGCGTAATAGGCTTTGCGGCTCTCGATCGTCTCCAGAGGAAACAGGTCAAACGCCATGACCCAGGCGACTTCAAGGTGTGCACTCGTGGGGATGAGGTCAGAGATATAACACGCGGTCTTGCCCCTACTCTTTACGATTACCGCTTGCATGTGCGCCGTGTGGCCGGGAAAGACCTTTACAGAAACACCGGGCACGATCTCCTGGTCGCCCTGCAACAACTGCATCTGACCGGTTTTGATTAGCGGATCGTAGTTGTCGGTCATGTAGCTGATCGCGTCACGTTCGAGCTGGCGCCGCCCATGCTGCCATTCGCCTTCCTGCACGTAATATTTCGCCCTGGGAAATGTGGGCACCATCACGCCGTCTTTGCGAATCGTGTTCCAGCCGCAATGATCGAAGTGAAGGTGGGTATTGATGACGATATCGATGTCTTCCGGCGCCACACCGCCTGCGTTGAGGTCATCGAGCAGCTTTGCCGGCTGGCCAAAGATTTTCACCAGGCGGTCCGGAAGCTTGTTGCCGATACCGGTTTCGACCAGCACCGTGTGGTCGCCGGTCCGCACCAGCAGAGAATTCAGTCCGGTGACGACCATGTTCTGTTCGTTGGGTGTGACCTTCCTCGACCACATGGACTTCGGCACCACTCCGAAGAACGCGCCGCCATCGAGGAAGTAGGTTCCGTCCGAGAAGGCCGTCAATTCGAAGTCACCGAGCGTGGTACGGTGCATGCGGCTACTTCAACTCCTTCTCCCAGTGATCGAGCATCATCTGGAACAGATGCGTGCGTGCGGCCGGACCTGAGATCCCGTGGGTTTTGTTGGGATACAGCATCAGCCGGAACTGCTTCTGCGCTTTGATAAGCGCGTCAATCATCTGGATACTGTTCTGAAAGTGCACGTTGTCGTCGCTTGTGCCGTGCACCAGGAGCAGGGAGCCGTGCAGCCTGGCGGCCGCCTTGGGCATGGAAGAATCGTCGTAACCCTTGGCGTTGTCTTTGAGGAGCCCCATATATCGCTCCGTGTAGATGGAGTCGTAGTTGTGCCAGTCGGTGACCGGAGCAACTGATATGCCCGCTTTGAACACATCGGAGTGCGTGAGCGTGTAAAGGGTCATGGAGCCGCCATTGCTCCATCCCCAGACGCCGACGCGGCCTCGATCGAGTTGCGGATATTGCGACAACAAACTGATTCAGCGCTGTGAGCTGATCTTTGAGTTCGATCGTTCCGAATTGCCTGCGGATGGCGGCGCTGAATTTCCGGCCACGATTGGGTGTGCCGCGGTTGTCGACCGAGAAAACAGCAAAGCCCTTGCGGGCCAGAATTTCGTCGAAGAGCTCAGTGCCTCCGCCCCACCCGTTCCGTACCAGTTGTGCCGCCGGTCCGCCGTAGACGTCGACGATGAGCGGAATCTTGCCGCTGGCCGTGCTCTCGGGCGGGAATAGCAGCTGGCCGTAGAGAGTTGTGCCGTCGTCCGCTTTGAACTCCAGATACTTCCATGGCGTCAGGTTGTAATCGGAAACGCTGCGCGACTGCCACACCACGTTGCACGGCCCGCCTACCGCGCACACCGACGTTTGCGGCGGCGTGCTAGTGGTCGAGTGATTCAAGACGTAGTGCTTCCCGTCGTCCGCGAAAGTTGCGGTGTAGGTCCCGTCTTTTGGAGAGAGCCGGGCCAGGCCGGTTCCATCGAGCTTGACCGAAAACATCTGCGTCTGCCGCGGGTCGTCCTTGTTTGCGGCGAAAAAAATGGTGCCGGAGCTGCTATCGACGCCTTCTACCTCCTCCACTTCGTAGTCCCCTTGCTCGAGTTGGCGCTCCAGCTTGGCGTCACCGGCCAGAGGATTCTGTGGGTCAAAACTGTAGAGATAAAGATGGGTGTGTCCGTCGCGCCAGCTTGACCATAGAAACTGGCTGCCCGACTTCAGCACGCGGAAGTCGTCATTTACGTTGACCCAGGCGTCGGGACTTTCTTCGGTTAGAACTTTGCGCGATTTTCCCGAGTGCTCATCCACAAAATACAAATCCATTTTGTCCTGGGCCCGGTTCAAAACCTCGGCCCAGAGCACGCCATCCCGCACCCAGCCAAAGCGCGGGACGTAGGTATCCGCGTCATTGGTAAGAGTGATCCATTTTGGTTTTCCGCCGCGCGCTTCGACCACACCGAGGCGCACTACGGGATTGGGATCGCCCACCTTGGGATATTTTTCCTGATCCAATGTCGGGTGGGTCGGCATCCAGTCGGTAAGCGGGTAGTTCGGGACGTGAGTCTCGTCCATCTGCAGGAAGACGATTTCCTTGCTGTTCGGCGACCAGAAATAGTTGCTGCGCACGCTTAGCTCTTCGGCGTAGACCCAGTCAACCTCGCCGTTCAGCAGGTTTTCGTCTTTGTCTTTGGTGAGCTGCTTTTCCCCGCCATTTCCGTGGACTGGCCGCACGTAGAGATTGTGCTGGCGCAAGTAGGCGACGTGATTTTCGTCAGGCGAAAACTTGGGGTCCTGGCTGGGCTCGGGTGCAGAGGTGAATTGAACCGCGACGCCGTTCTCCAGGGAATAGAGCCAGAGCTGTCCCTGCGAGTCGAAGAGCAGATGCTGCGAATCTGGCGCCCACACGTATGCCGCCACGTGGTAGCGCGTCAGCCGCTCTTTCTCGCGCTCGTTCTTGATCTTGCTGACGGGCGGCGACAACGTAGCCAGCTTGGCTTCGCTGACCAGCACTTTTCTCTCTCCAGTCGCCGCATCGACGTACCACAGCTCGCCATGCTCGCCGGCGTCGTCTCTCTGCACGAAAGAAACCCGGGCACCGTCGGGACTCCACGCCACATTCTCGGGTCCCCGGCCGGTGAGGCCGCCCTCGGCGAAGATGGCCTCGAGTGTCAGGGGCTTCTTGGTCTCTTGCGAGGTCTGGCAATAGGCAACCGAGCACAGAATAAGACCGGCGATCAGGAGTAAACAGAAGGATCGTTTCACCAGTGGCTCCGGATAAGAGAAATCGCCGCGAATGCGCGGGCTGAAAAGTGTACACCGGCAGGAGGGTGCGGTGCTGAGGCGGCGAGTGATCCTGCGGGGAGGGCATCTCGGGCCGCATGCTAAAATCAAGGACAGCAGCCCTCACGATGCTTCCTGACATAGAAAACCTGCTGCACCTGCAAGAAGCCGACCGGGAGATTCGCCGGCTGAACGAGGAAGTAGCCGCGCTTCCCAAACGAGTGGCGGCAATCGAAGAAAAACTAGCTGGCACCAGGGCGGTCCTCGAGAAGGCCAAAGCCGCCGTCAAGGCCGACGAAGCCGCCCGCCGCAAGTACGAGACCGCCATTCAGGACCTGCAAGGCAAAATCTCCAAGTACCGCGATCAGTCTCTCGAAGTAAAAACCAACGACCAGTACAAGGCGCTGTTGCACGAAATCCAGTTCGCCGAGCAGGACATCCGTGCCAACGAGGACAAGATCCTCGACCTGATGGTCAACGCGGAAGCGCGGGAGAAGCAAGTAAAGGCGGCCGAAGCCGAGTTAAAAGCCGAGGTGGCGGAAATCGAGAAGGAAAAGGCCGATGCCCGCCAGCGCACTGCGGAAGACGAGAAGCAGCTGGCGGAATGGGCTGCCAAACGCGACAAGCTGCGGGGCGCAATCCCCGCCGACATGCTGCGGCATTTCGAGCGCGTTTCCAAGTTCCGCGGCAGCGGGCTTTCTGAGGTGCGCGACCACAAGTGTATGGGCTGTCAGGTCATGCTGCGACCCCAAACCTACAACGAAGTGCGGAGCGGGGAGCAGATTGTCTATTGCGACTCCTGCCAACGTGTCCTTTACTACGATCCCGCCAACAACGAGCCCATCACCGAGAACACCGTAGGCGTCACCAAGCGCCGTACCCGCCCGAAATCCGATGCGCCCCAGGCCTGGTTCTTTCGCCCCGACTATGGCGAGGACGGCGAGGTATTCCTGCTGTTCATCAATGCTCAGCAAATGGCTAGCCGCCGCGTGTTCGACGCTCATACCGGCCGCCAGCTGGGCGACACGCTCATACGGGAAGGCGGCTACCGGCTGGCGTTTCCCGAAGACCTCACTGATTCATCCATTCGCCTCAACGGGCATTGGGAGGAGGCGGAAATCGAGGAATGGGGCGCGGAAATGCCGAGCAACGCGCTGGACGCCTTGTCTGCGGACCTTCGCGCCGCTCAAGCCGAGGCGCGGTCCACACCCAAAGCAGGGGCGAATACTCACGTCGCTGCCCAGCACCCAGCCGCCAGTTAGGCGGACTTCAGCCTTTCCCAAGACCTGTCTGCTTCATTACGCGTGCGTACCCAGGACTTGGCGACCAGTCGTGTCGCGAACCGGTTTAAGATTGCTCCATGCCGAGCAAGATAGCTCCCCCGACAACCCTGTCGTCCGTCGTTGTTTCCGCGCGCGGCGCTTCGCGCCTGAAGAATGGGCATGTCTGGGTCTACCGGTCCGATATCAGGACTGGGGAGGACGTTGCGCCAGGCGCTCTGGTCAACGTGCGAGACGAGAGGAGGAAGTTTCTCGGCACAGCCCTGTACAGCAGTTCTTCGCAGATCGCGATCCGCATGCTTTCGTCGGGCCCGGTCCCCGATCTTCCTGCCCTGCTTCGCCAACGAATTCAGGAGGCAATCGCCTATCGCGAAAAGATCGTCGCCGACTCCGACGCTTACCGCGTGGTCTTCAGCGAAGCCGACTTTCTCCCCGGCCTCATAGTCGACCGCTACAACGATGTTCTTTCCCTCCAGGTACTCACGCAGGCCATGGACGCGGAGCCGCTGCGGCACACGACCCTCGAGACCCTCGAAGGGTTGCTTCATCCGGCCGGAATCGTTGAGCGGGTCGATCCTCGGGTTCGAGAGCTTGAAAAGCTTCCGGCCAAAGAATCCGGCCTGTTGCGTGGGGATAAGACAAAGACCACCTTCACTATGAACGGCGTGAAGTTCCACTTCGATGGACTGGAAGGACAGAAAACCGGAGCCTTTCTCGATCAGCGGGAGAACTATGCCGCAGCCGCACGCTTTGCTCACGGTCAGGCGCTCGACGTCTTCTGCTATCAGGGCGGCTTTGCCCTGCATCTGGCTCCCCGTTGCTCGAGTGTGACCGGCGTCGACAGTTCGCGGCCAGCCTTGGAGGTCGCCGACCAGAACGCGGCCCTTAACGGCAGGGAGGTGGAGTGGATCGAAGCGAACGCTTTTGACCTGCTGAAGGACTACGCGGCGACGCGCCAGCAGTACGACACCATTGTCCTCGACCCACCCGCCTTCGCCAAATCGAAGCAGAACCTCGACACTGCGCTCAGAGGCTACAAGGAGCTGAACCTGCGAGCCCTGAAAATGCTGCGGCCTGGAGGAGTTCTGGTGACCTGCTCCTGTTCGTACCACATGAGCGTCACCAATCTGCTGGAAGTTCTTACCGATGCCGCCCGCGATGTCCACAGAACAATTCGTCTCCTGGAAAACCGTGGACAGTCTCTTGACCATCCGATGCTCTTGAACATCCCAGAAACTGCGTACTTGAAGTGTATCGTTGTCAATGTAAGTAATTGAATATAAAACAAATCTACATATTGACAGCAATGCACTCAAGTTTTATGCTTTCTTTACACTTAATAGGCATCCAAACAGCTGACAGATGCCGTTCAAACCCATTCTTGAGAGAATTTGAGGAGGATTTAGAGCCATGACAGTTTTAACCCGTTGGGATCCCTTCCGTGAGTTCAGCACCCTGCAGGACCGCATGAACCGCTTGGTCCGCGACTCGTTCGGCGAAGGCCGGGAGGAGGCGCTGACCACCACCAGCTTCGCGCCGCCCGTCGACGTCTATGAAGACGAGCACAACGTCACCCTGAAGATCGAAGTACCGGGCATCGATGAGAAGGATATCGACGTCCGCATCGAGAACCACACCCTCACCGTTCACGGCGAGCGCAAGTTCGAAAAGGAAGAGAAGGAAGAGAACTACCGTCGCGTGGAGCGGCAGTACGGCAGCTTCACCCGCACCTTCACCCTGCCGAACTCGATCGATCCGGAGCACGTGACCGCGAACTACGACAAGGGCGTGCTGAAGGTCAAGCTGGCCAAGAAGGCCGAAGCCAAGCCCAAGCAGATCAAGGTCAACGTGGGCGGCGAGAAGGCGCTCGAAGGCAAGGAAGTGAAGAGCGCCGGCAAAGCCGCGTAAGAAAGAAAAGAAAACAATTGCGTAGACCCGGACGCCCTCGTCCGGGTAGTCGAGTGAAGCGCGACGATTCAGGGACGGGAGACGGCGATAATGCTTTCTCCCGTTCCTTTTGATTGAGCAATCGGACAATTTGGTAATCGGGCAATTGAACAACGGCTTACCGGGCCGAGATGTGCCTTTCAATTTCTTAATTACAAAATTCCCCAATTACCCAATGTCGAATTAAGATTCAGACCTAGGAGTTAGGAATGGCAATCCGTTGGGACAAATTCACGCTGAAGGCGCAGGAGGCGGTGCAGCGTGCGAATGAAGTCGCGTCTGAGCACGGCAATCCCGAGCTTGTGCCCCTGCATTTGCTGGCTGCTTTGCTTGAAGACAAAGAAGGCATCGTGCCGCCGATCCTGGAGAAGATCGGGATCGGAACGCAGGCCCTGCTGAGCGACGTGTATCGCGACCTCGAGCGCCTGCCCAAAGTTTCCGGCGGCGCCGCGCAGGCCAATCTCTCGCAGGCGATGAACCAGCTGCTGGAGCGCGCCTTCAAGGAAGCCGACAATTTCAAAGACGAGTACGTCTCTACCGAGCACCTGCTCCTGGCCATCACTCAGCTGAAGCGAGATGCGGCGTCCGAATTGTTATCTCGCCAGGGCGCGACCTACGACAAGATTCTCCAGGCGCTCACCGCGGTGCGCGGCTCGCAGCGCATTACCGACCAGAATCCCGAAGCCAAGTACCAGGCGCTCGAGCGTTATGCCCGCGATCTGACCGAACAGGCTCGCCGGGGCAAACTCGATCCCGTGATCGGGCGCGACGAAGAAATTCGCCGCGTCGTGCAGGTGCTTTCCCGCCGCACGAAAAACAATCCTGTACTGATCGGCGAGCCCGGCGTGGGCAAGACCGCGATCGTGGAAGGACTGGCGCAGCGCATCATCTCGGGCGACGTGCCGGAGGTGCTAAAGAACAAGCGCGTAGTCGCCCTCGACCTCGGTTCGATGCTGGCGGGCGCCAAATATCGCGGTGAGTTTGAGGACCGGCTGAAGGCCGTCCTGAAAGAAATCGAAGACTCGCAGGGACAGATCGTCCTCTTCATCGACGAACTACATACCCTCGTCGGTGCGGGCGCCGCCGAAGGTGCGATCGACGCCTCCAACATGCTGAAGCCCGCATTGGCGAGAGGCGAACTGCGCGCCATCGGCGCGACCACACTGAATGAATACCGCAAATACATCGAGAAGGACGCTGCGCTGGAGCGGCGCTTCCAGATCGTCTTCGTAGGCGAACCTAATGTGGAAGACACGATCGCCATCCTGCGTGGCCTCAAAGAGCGCTATGAAGTACACCACGGCGTGCGGATCAAAGATTCAGCGATTGTCGCGGCGGCCACGCTGTCGCATCGCTACATCTCCGATCGTTTCCTGCCCGACAAGGCCATCGACCTGATCGACGAAGCCGCGGCGTCGCTACGCATTCAGATCGATTCCCTGCCCACCGACATCGACCAGCTTGAGCGCCGCGCCACGCAGCTGGAAATCGAGAAGCAGGCGCTGAAGAAAGAAGACGATCCCAACTCGCGCGAGCGGCTCTCGGTGATCGAAAAGGAACTTGCGGAAATCCGTGAGAAGTCGAATGCGCTGAAAGCGGCCTGGAAGCAGGAAAAGGATTTGATCGCCCGCGCCCGCACTCTGAAGGAGAAGCTGGAGCAGCTGAAGATCGAAGAGCAGGCAGAGGAGCGCAAAGGTAACCTGCAGCGCGTGGCAGAAATCCGCTATGGGTTGATCCGGCAGACGGAAGAAGAGCTGAAGAAGGTCACGACCCAGATCGACGGCAAAGGCACCAGCCACCGCATGTTGAAGGAGGAAGTCGACGAAGAGGACGTGGCCCGCATCGTTTCCAAGTGGACGGGAATTCCAGTCTCCAAGATGCTCGAAGGCGAAGTCAAAAAGCTCGTCACCATGGAAGAGCGGCTGCGCCAGCGCGTGGTCGGGCAAGACCCGGCGCTCGAGCGCGTGGCCAATGCCATCCGGCGTTCACGTGCGGGGCTGAGCGATCCCAAGCGTCCGATTGGATCATTCATCTTTCTCGGACCTACGGGCGTCGGCAAAACCGAGCTGGCACGTGCCCTCGCTGAGTTCCTATTCGATGACGAACATGCTTTGGTCCGCATCGATATGTCGGAGTACATGGAGAAGCACGCGGTATCGCGGCTGATTGGTGCGCCTCCGGGGTATGTGGGCTACGAAGAGGGTGGCCAGCTTACCGAGCAGATCCGCCGCCGTCCCTATGCGGTTGTGCTCTTTGACGAAATCGAAAAGGCGCACCCGGACGTGTTCAACGTGCTGCTGCAGATCATGGATGACGGCCGGCTGACCGACGGCAAGGGCCGCGTGGTGGATTTCAAAAACACGATTATCATCATGACGTCGAATATCGGATCGACTTATCTGCAGGCCGAGAACATGCGCTCAGCCGAAGAGTTTGAACAGGCGGCCAAGCTGGTGATGAACGCGCTGCACGGACACTTCAAGCCCGAGTTCCTGAACCGCGTGGATGACGTCATCATCTTCAGCCCGCTGGGCAAGGAACAGCTGGTGAAGATCATCGAGCTGCGCCTCGAAGACCTGCGGCGGCTGCTGGCGGAGCGCAAGATTTCGCTCGAACTGACCGACGGCGCGAAAGAGCTGCTGTTTACCGAGGGCTTCGATCCGAACTTCGGTGCGCGTCCGCTGAAGCGCGCTATTCAGAAGCTGGTGCAGGACCCGCTGGCGATGAAGATTCTTGATGGCGAGGTGCTGCATGGCGACCACCTCATCGTCGACGCCGATAAAAAGGCGGGCAAGATGAAGTTCAAGGTCAGCAAGCGGGTGGGAGAGAAGGAAGCAGCGGAGGCGAAGAAGTAAGCTTGCCGAGCTTGATGTTGGGGTCTTGGTCCCGTCGGTCGAGATGTCCCGGTAGATTTGTTCTAGGCCGACATGGTGGACCTTTGACAGTTAGGACTAGCCACATTAGGCAACGTCCATTCTAAGTTCAGGCTGGCAGCGCTAGTCTCAATGCTGATCATAACGCTTCCACCCGTTGGGCAGTTCTGAAGCGCGGCAAACGAACAGGGGTATTTTTTGTTTTTGGCAAAGGGCTTTGATGTCTTCGAGTAGCGCTTTTTCGGAGTCTGAATAAGCGTCAGGGTGACTTACGACAATCCACACGCCGTTCTCCTGAACATGTGTATCTTGCTTCCGAACAAACGCCAAAAAGTCTTTCGGCGTCTGCAGGACCGGCGGTTGGGATTCTGCCTTCAGGTACTCGGCGTAGTCCACACTAAAACCCCATCTTCGTCCGCCGATGTCAGCTACACGCTTCGGAAGCATGTGCAGAGAGATGCCTTTCGCGCGTTCGGGAGCAGCTTGAACTGATTGTGCGAAGAGTGCGAGAAACATAGTAAAGACAAATAGCTTGGGTACTTGTTCCAAGGCGAGGCCTTCCATTCTTAGCACCTAGCTGGCCGGCAATTCCTTTTGGGGTGACAAAAAGACACTTCAATCGTACAACCTGCCTTCCGCCCTACCTAGTGAAAGATTTCCGCCACCGGCTCCTGATAGAGGTACCAGGCGATCATCACTCGGACGATCACGCCAAGACCGCCCCAGATAATTCCGCTCAGGTTCGCAATGATCACTGCTCCAGACACGCTCGGAACGAGCATGACCACTCCCCCAATCGCAGCCAGTGCCGCCACGCGTCGCGCCCAGTTGTTCAGACGCAACAAGCCGAAGCCGATCAGTCCCCCCAAAGCCCCTGCCAACAGGAACGCATACGGTCCCGCCAGTTCCAATCCGCCAAGCAGCGGTGCACCGGTGGCCATCGAAACCAGTCCCGGCCTCACGAGCATGGTCAGGCCGGCCAAGATGAGGTAAGCCGCCGCCAGAAAGAAGGCACCGGCGATCGCGGTAACGCCTGCTGGAGGTCGCATGGTGATGAGATGTTCTAACAGAGGAGTGCGGGCTACGGAAACTCGTCTGGCGAGGAAGAACGACCACCGGGGCTGAAGCCCACTCCTGATTTGGAGCCTGACGCGGCCCTGAAGGGCCGCTCTTCCACGGTAGTCCACACGTTCGTGAGACGCTTCGCGAAGTACTTGTCGTAGGAGGTATTAGCTCTTGCCATCGAAATGGCAAACTGCAGATTCCTCGCTACGCTCGGAATGACAACAAAATAGGGCCTCGTAAACTTTGAGGCCCCGCTGAACCTGACACCTCGAAACCTCTGAAACTTTGAAACCTTGCAACCTTGAAACTCTGAAACTTTGAAACTGGTTTCTTACGCCAGGTCGAAGAGCAGCACTTCGCTCTCTTTGGTCCCTTTGATGGTGATCTTGTCCTCGTTGCCGATGGCCGCGCCATCACCTTGTGCCAGCGCCTTGCCGTTGAGCTCGACGCCGCCCTTCGCCACCTGCAACCAACCGTAGCGGCCTTTGCCGAAGTCATGCGTGACTTCCTCCCCCGGCGCCAGCAACGAAACGTAAAGCTGGGCATCCTGGTTAATTTTGACCGACCCTTCCGCGCCGTCACGCGAGGCAATGATCCGCAGCTTTCCGCGCTTCTCAGCCTCGGGGAAGCTCTTCTGTTCGTAGCTGGGCCGCAGGCCGTTCTTTTCCGGCAGAATCCAGATCTGGAGCAGGTGCGCCGTTTCTTTGTCCGAAGGATTGAACTCGCTGTGGCGAATGCCTGAGCCCGCGGTCATTCTCTGGCCATCCCCGGGCAGAATTACTGAGCCGGTCCCCAGGCTGTCTTTATGTTCCAGCTTGCCGTCCAGGATGTAGGTAATGATCTCCATATCACGGTGCGGATGAGTAGGGAAGCCGCTGCCGGGCGCAACGAAGTCCTCGTTGATGACTCGCAGGGAGCGAAAGCCCATCCAGCGGGGATCCATGTAGTCGCTGAAGCTGAAGGTGTGTTTGGTATTGAGCCAGCCGTAGTCGCCTCCGCCGCGCTCGTCACTTCTTCTGATGGTGATCACGGGGAACCTCCATATAAAGTAGTCGTTATAACGAATAACTAAGAAATTAGATGTCTCTTGAGCCAATTGGATTCAGTCGCCTGACTCGCCCCGCAGGCACATGCTCCTGCAAGGTCCATCCCTTCCGTAACTCCCGTATTTTCATTTCATTCCGCGCCGGCGAAGTAAAATCAGGTATCTGGGACTGCGCTCACCTGGTGAAGCGGCAAAACCGGCGACGCGCATGCTCGACTCGAGGAGGACCTGTGCGCCACAAAACGCGAGCTCTTTCGCTTCTGATCCCTGCAATCCTTGGCATTGGCTTGCTGGCGGCTTGTGGCGGCAAGAGCAGCGGCACCACCAAGGGCAGCCAGGGCAATCTGAGCGTCGTGGTCAGCGACCCCTCAACCTGCGGCGCGACAGGGAACGGACCATACAGCCACATCTACGTCAGCATCAGCGATGTCAAGGTCAGCCCGAATGCCAACGCCACGCCGGGTGACTCCAGCTTTATAGACGTGACGCCGGGACTCGCGACCAGCCCCAAGCAAGTCGACCTTTTGGCGCCTCCGAACCAGTGCTTCGTCGCGACCTTGGCCGCGGCAGCGGCGCTCGCGTCTGGCACCTATCAGCAGGTGGCGGTGACTCTTGCCAAGGACGGCGCCACGATCAGCGGCAACCAGTGCGGAACTTTCGCTAATTGTGTCACGCTGGCCAGCGACGCCCTGAACACACCACATGACATCCAGCTGGGAACCGAGACCACCACGGGAATCCAGATTCCGGCCAGCCAGATCGCGGGCGGGAATTTCACCGTGTCCGGTCAGGCACAGACGCTGAACCTGACCTTCGATGCCTGCGCCTCGGTCGTGTCCCTCGGCGGAAACGCCTATCGCTTTAAGCCGGTTCTCTTCGCAGGCGACGCCACTGGAACTCCAGGATCGGTGAGCGGCCAGCTGGTGGACAGCGTCACACTGGCTGCGGTACCTAACGGGCGGTTCACGGTCGCCCTCGAGCACCCTGACAGCCGTAACGTCGACCGGGTGGTCATAGAGACCATTGCAGACTCCAAAGGAAATTTCACTCTCTGCCCGGTGATGGCCGGAACCTACGACGTCGTGGCAAGCGGCCTGCGCACGGACACCGGCGCAGCCTACGCTGCGACCGCGACTCTTAGCGTACAAGCAGGCGCCACGCTTAGCGCAGTACCCATGATCGCTGTTCCGGGCGCACCGAACCAAACTGCCCCGGTTGTGGGCCTTGCCAGCAGCGCGAACGCTTCTTTTCAGCCCACGCCTGCCGACGTAACCATCTCGGCGCTGCAACTGGCCACCGTGAGCGGTATCGGCACGCTGAGCGTGACGATCCCCCTGCCCGAGTTCCCCGCGTCCACGCTGACCGTACCGACCCAGGCGGGAGGGACCTGCCCCACGAACACCGATTGTGCGACCTTCGGTCTGCAGCTTCCGCCCGCTAATCTCAATCTCGGGACCTTCAGCGCTTCCGGTACCTCTTACGCGCAAAGCTCCAACATCGTTAACTACACGATCGAGGGCACTGCCTTTGTGCCGCTCTCGGCCGGAGCCCCCGACTGCAACCCGAACTTCCAGACCTTAAACCTCACAAACGTGCTTCCCTCGACAACACAAAATGTCACGACGAGTCCGTTGACCTTCGGGAGCTGCCAGTAGATCGTCGAGGAAGGCCTTGGCGGCTCCTACTTCTTTTCGGTTTTCTTGGAAGAACCTTCAGACTTGGTCTCGGACTTGGCCTTGGACTCTTTCTTCTCTTCCTTTTTGCCGGAATCCTTGCCCGATTCGCCGTTGGACGAGGAACCGGCTGAAGAGCCTCCCTTGGCATAATCGGTGACGTACCAGCCCGAACCCTTGAACTGCACGGCAGGGGCGGACACTACCTGCTCGACCGCTCCGCCGCAGTCGGGACACTTTTTGACATGGGGGTCGGAGAACTTCTGTATCCGTTCGAAAACGTGGCCGCACTTCTTGCACTTGTACTCGTAAAGTGGCATTTCACTCCTGAAACAGACCGGGCAGGAACTTACGTCGATTCTAGGGTTGGAATGCGCTTCCGTCAATTTTGAGCAGAGGTACCGCATGTGCTCACCACGGAACGCATCTTTCTACCACTGAGGCACTGAGACACGGAGAACGCAACCAGGGAATCGTGCACTTCGGACAACTGAAGGCTTGCGGCCGGACCCACGAGATTACGCCGTAACCTGCAAATCCCGATCTTGCGATCTCCTGATTTTTCTCCGTATTTTTCTCCGTGACTCGGTGTCCCCGTGGTGATTTCGGGCGGTCACAGATTGTTGAGCGCGACGGTGTTAGACTTTTCGCGATGAAGTCCGAAGCTCCAACGCAAACCAATCACGGGTTGCCGCCCGGCCCGGCACTGTATCTGGTCGCCACACCCATCGGCAATCTCGAGGACATCACCCTGCGTGCTCTGCGCGTCCTGAAGGAAGTCAGCCTGATCGCCTGCGAAGACACGCGCCAGACCCAGAAGTTGCTCAACCACTACAGCATCGCCACGCGAACCATCAGCTACCACGAGCACAACGAGATGACGCGCGCGGCCGAACTCATTGTCGACCTGGAGCAGGGCCTGCGCATGGCGCTGGTCACTGACGCGGGTATGCCGGGTATTTCAGATCCCGGATTTCGGCTGATCACACTTGCCATCCGCCATCACGTGCCCGTGATTCCGATCCCCGGGGCGACCGCTTTTCTCGCGGCGCTTGTCGCCAGCGGTCTGCCGACAGATTCCTTCCGCTTCAGCGGATTTCTTCCGGCCAAGTTGGGCCAGCGCCGGGCGTTGCTCGAGAGCGTCAAAGATTCGCCGCGCACGCAGGTTTTCTACGAGGCTCCTCACCGGATCGCGGAGGCACTCAAGGATGTTGTCGACACGCTGGGCCCGCAAAGGCCGGTGGTGATCGCGCGCGAGGTGACCAAAATGCACGAAGAGTTCCTCCGCGGGAGAGCGAGCGAGGTTCTGGAAACGCTGCAAAGCCGGGGCGAGATCAAGGGAGAGATTACGTTGATCATCGGCAAGGCAGACGACTCTGCGGCGCAGCCGGCGGAGGCGGTGGCTTCCGTTCGCCAGCGGCTGGAGCGAATGATGGAGCAGGAAAAACTCGACGAGAAGTCCGCGCTTAAGAAAGTCGCGAAAGAGATGGGAGTTTCGAAGAGCGAAGCCTACCGGGAGCTGCAAAGGAGCAAGTAGTGTGCCTTGGTCGAGCGTTCCGCGATGATGTGAGTTTCAGATCCCTGGCGACATCGCCCAACCCGGCCACCCTGCAGAAAGCGGATTCCTGTTCTGGATTCTGTCGGCAGACGACAACTAGCGCCGCACTCTTGCCAGAGATTACTTCGCACCCGTCTTCGACATTTTGGCCGCATGGCCTTTCAGCTCGACCACGATCACATCGAATCCTTTATCGCTGGTGTTTTCCGGCAAATGGACCTGGGCTGGCGTGAATTGTGCCTCGCCGGCCTTGATGGAAACGGGTTGCGTTTTCCCGTCGGGAAAGTTGAACTGCGCGGTGGTGTCGGTAAGAAACACCGCAACTGCGTCGGGATGGCTGTGCATCACCGACTTTTCATGCGGGCCGTAATGCACCTTCAAGATTCGAACTTGGTCGTTTTCGCTGACCACGGAGTAGTGCTTGGGGTCAACCTTGACCGCGTCCTGGGCCTGAAGGACTGAGACGAAACAGACGCAGAACATCGCACCATAAAGCGCCATAGGCACTCGCATATTGTCCTCCTTGTAATTGTGGAATCGGTTCGAAAGGCACCCAACCCTACTCCGGTGGGGTAGGGTTGTCAATCAGACCTCGACTCGGCGGACGAGGGCGTTCGCCGCTACACAAGTTGTATTGATCCTTACTTCCCTGCCAGCTCTTTCTTCACTGCATCACTGACGACTTTGCCGTCCACCCGCATCCCAGCGGCACCAAATCGCGCCATGGCAGTCTTCATCACCGCCCCCATATCTTTCATGGTCGGTGAGCCCATCTCGGCCATGACTGCACGCACTCCCGCCACGACCTCTTCCTCGCCGGCCGCCTTGGGCATGTAGGTTTCAATGAGCTTGATCTCGGCGGCTTCCTTGTCAGCCATCTCCTGGCGGCCGCCCTTGGTGAATTGTTCGACCGAGTCTTTGCGCTGCTTGATCAGGGTGTTGAGCACCTGCTGCGACTCTTTGTCGTCGAGCGGCGCCATCTTTTCGATCTCACGATTCTTGAGCGCGGTCTTGACCATGCGCAGTGTGGAGAGCCGCTGCTCGTCGCGCGCCTTCATGGCGGCAGTAATGTCCTGCTGAATCTGATCGATAAGGGGCATGAAGGAGATTATAGAACGCGCGATGACCCCTGTTTCTCAACCACAAAGGGCACGAAGGATCGCGAAGACAAACGACCTGCGCAAAAGATCACCAATGGATTTGAGCCAGCGGCGTTTCACACTGGCATCCTAAGACAAACCCGGTATATACTTCGCGCCGTTTGCCACATCAAGTAAGGATCGTCGAATGAAACATTTAGCAGCTGTCTTGTTGCTGGCCGTTCTCCTTTGCATTCTTGTCTTCTCCTCTTCCGCATCGCCTGCCGCGTCCGCGTCAGGGAAGGACAATCCGGCGCAGGCGCCATCCAAAGACAAGAAAACCGCAGACAAAAAAGACGAGAAGAAGAAAGAGGAAGAACCGCCGCTGCCTTTGAAGCCCGCACGCAAGATTGAGTTCACCACGAATGAAGGCACTTGGCTGTCGCTCGATGTTTCGCCGGACGGAAACACCATCATCTTTGAGCTGGTCGGCGACCTGTACACCGTTCCCATCACAGGTGGCGAGGCAAAGAAGCTAACCAGCGGGCTGGCCTTTAACACCCAGCCGAATTATTCCCCCGACGGCAAGAAGATTACCTTCATCAGCGATAAGGGCGGGGCGGAGAATGTGTGGATCTCTGACGCCGACGGCGCCAATGCGAAGCAGCTGAGCCAGGATGAGCAGAGCGAGTTTACGTCGCCGGTCTGGACGCCGGATGGACAATACGTCATCGCAGGGCGTACAACTCAATTTCCGATCGGTGCCTCCGAGCTCTGGATGTATCACATCCGCGGCGGTGGCGGTGTCCAGATCACGAAGTCCCACACCAAGCCCGACACGCGTCCCCGCCAGTGGACCAATACGCTGGGCGCTTCTCCTTCCCGGGATGGGCGCTATCTCTACTTTGCTTCCCGCAAGTCGCCGCTGGGCTTTTACAACGTCACGTTCCCGCTCTCGCAGATTACTCGCCGTGACCTGATAACGGGCGATGAGGACCCGGTTACGGACGCGCCGGGCAGCGGCATGCGACCGGTGATTTCACCCGACGGAGCCCTGCTCGTCTATGCAACTCGCTACGAAACGGAGACCGGCCTGCGAATCCGCGACCTGAAGAACGGCGAAGAGCACTGGCTGAAATACCCCGTCCAGAGGGACGATCAGGAGTCGCTGTTTACGCGCGACTTTCTTCCCAGCTACGCCTTCACACCCGATGGCAAAGACATCGTCGCCGCTTGGGGAGGGAAGATCCGTCGCATTTCTGTCGCGACCGGGGAAGAAAAAGAGATCCCCTTTTCGGCGAAAATCTCACGCGACCTGGGGCCTGATCTCAATCTCGCGATGCGCGTGGAAGAAGGGCCGGTGCAATTGCGCCTGATCCAGCAGCCCATGCAATCGCCGGATGGCAAACACCTGGCGTTTTCAGCCCTCACTTACCTCTACGTGATGGATCTTCCAACCGGTACTCCCAAACGTCTTACCAGCGCGCAGGCCCGCGAGTTTCAACCGGTCTGGTCGCCTGACGCGCAGTGGATCGCCTACGTCACCTGGGAGCAAGGCGGCGGGCAAATCTGGAAGACGCGAGCGGATGGGCAGGGATCTCCGCAGCAGTTGACGCGCGTGCCTGCGTATTACCGTGATGTGGCATGGTCCCCCGACGGCAAACGTATTGTTGCCCTGCGCGCACCCAGGCAGGGACACGTCGAGCAGTTCGATGAATGGGACCACTCCACTCCCAACCTCGACTTGATCTGGCTACCGTCGGAAGGCGGCGATATCAATCTCATTCTCCCGGCACGTGGCACGGCCAGCCCGCATTTCGGTCCTGAGGCGGATCGCATTTATGTGTATTCAGATTCCGGCCTGATCTCGCTCCGCTACGACGGCACGGACCGCAGGACGATCGTGAAAGTCGTCGGCAAAGCGTGGTTCCCGCAACCCGAGAAGCCAGATGGCAATCCCGCCGACGATGTGCGCATGAGCCCCGATGGGCACTGGGCGCTGGCGCAGGTGAGCAACCAGGTTTACGTGCTGTCGGTTCCGCGCATCGGTGGAGATGGCCCGACGGTCGATGTGTCCAAATCTCCCGTCCCCATTCGCAAGGTCACCGAAGTCGGCGGCGACTATATGGGATGGGCCGACAATGGCAAAACCATTGTCTGGGCCGAAGGCTCAACGTTCTTCCGCCTTCCGCTCGATCAGGTGGAGTTCGAAGCGCCCAAGAAACCGGAAGATCAGAAAGAAGCGGAGAAGTCTCCATCACCTCCACCGAAATCCGCATCCGCGGCTGATCAGGCGGCCTCGCAGGACGACTCCAAGAAAGACGACAAGAAGAAGCTGCCCAAGCTGCATCCGCAGGAGATCGCAGTCCATCTGGAATTTCCGCGCCACAAACCTTCGGGGACTGCTGTGCTGCGCGGTGCTCGCATCGTCACCATGCACGGCGATGAGGTCATCGAAGATGGTGAGGTCGTCGTTCAGGACAATCGCATCACGGCAGTCGGCAAACGCGGCGCCATCACAATTCCCGCCGGCGCGAAGGTCATCGATGTCGCCGGCAAAACGATCGTGCCCGGCTTCATCGACCTTCATCCGCACTGGACCGAGATCCGGCGCGTCGTATTGGACGTGCAGAACTGGAGTTTTCTTGCCAACCTTGCCTACGGTGTCACCGCCGGGCGCGATCCGCAGACCGCCACCAACGACATGTTCGCGTATCAGGACATGGTCGACACCGGCGAAATTCTCGGTCCGCGGCCATACTCCACCGGCCCCGGCGTTTTTCCCGACACCGATTTCCAGTCTCTCGACGATGCCAAGGCGGTGGTCGAGCGCTATCGCAAGTTTTACCGCACCACTTATTTGAAGTCGTATCTGGTGGGCAACCGCAAGCAGCGCCAGTGGATGGTCATGGCATGTAAGGAACTTGGGGTGATGCCGACCACCGAAGGCGCCCTCGACATGAAGCTCGATCTGAGCCACGCCATCGACGGCTTCAGTGGCAACGAGCACAGCATGCCCATTACTCCGCTGTTTCAGGATGTGGTGCAGTTCTGGTCGCGCTCCGGCATTTTCTATACGCCCACGTTCATTGTGGCTTACGGCGGGCCTTGGGCGGAGAACTACTACTACGAAAATACCGAAGTGCACGATGATCCCAAGGTGCGCCACTTCCTTCCCCACAACATCGTCGATGATCACACCCGACGACGCACCATCTGGACCCGCAAGGACGAGCTGGTATTCCCCCGCCTCGCCGCCGAGGACAACAAGCTCATTAAGGCTGGGGGCAAGGTCACGATCGGAAGCCACGGCCAGTTCCAGGGCTTGGGATATCACTGGGAGATGTGGTCGCTTGCAGCAGGGGGCGTCTCTAACCTCGAAGTCTTGAAGTCGGCCACCATTCACGGCGCGGAAGCTCTTGGCTTTGCCCAGGATCTGGGATCGGTGGAAGCGGGCAAGCTTGCGGACCTAGTTGTTCTCAATCAGAATCCGCTGGACGACATACACAACACCAATACGATTCAGTACGTGATGAAGAACGGAGAGCTATTTCAGGGTGACACCCTGAACGAGATTTACCCGGTCGAGAAGCCGCTCGCGCCTCTCTGGTGGTGGAACGAGAAGCCGTAACCCGCGATCCGAACCGTGTTGTCGATGAAGGGGCTCAGGGACGAGTCCATGAATCCCTTGATCCGTCACTATTCGCTGTGACCCCAAAAATCCCGCCCGTGCCTTAAACTAGTCCATACTCCAAATCCAAGGACTTGTCCCATGCTGCGCAAGAACCGCCTTTTTACCCCCGGTCCAACCCCGCTGCTTCCGGCTGCGCAAACCGCCATGGCTGCCTTTACTGCCCACCATCGCACCGCCGACTTTCGTGCGCTGTTCACGCGAGTTCTGGCAGACATGAAGGATTTCATCGGCACGAAAAATGACGTGCTGGTGCTTGCCTGTTCTGGTACTGGTGTGATGGAAGCGTCGGTCTCGAATCTGACTTCCCCTGGAGACAAGGTGCTGGTCCTTACCGCGGGCAAGTTTGGCGAGCGGTGGCAGGGGCTGGCCAAGGCTTTCGGCTGCAATGTCGAAGTGGTTAGCGCCCCATATGGCGAGACCATTTCCCTCGATGCGGTTCGCGGGAAATTGACGCCCGATGTCCGCGTCGTCTATGTGCAGGCCACCGAAAGTTCTACCGGTGCTCGCCACGATGTAAAGGGTCTGGCGAAGCTGGTCCGCGCTGCTGGTGACGACACCTTGCTCGTCATTGATGCCATTACCGGCCTCGGTACGACGCACCTCGACGTGGACGGCTGGGGTTTCGACATCATCATCGGAGGCTCGCAAAAGGCGCTGATGATCCCTCCCGGGCTGGCCTATTGCGCAGTGAGCGAGCGCGCCTGGAAGCGCATGGAGACGACGAAGTCACCTCGCTACTACTTTGACCTGCGCAAGGAGCGAAAATCGGCGGCAAAGGGGGAGTCGGCATATACGCCGGCAACGTCCCTGTTCGCAGCGCTCGGAGCCGCGCTCGACTATGTTCGCCAGATGGGCAACGGCGACTTGGTCGCGGGGCGTGAAGCGCTCGTCAACAATGCCGAACTCGCCGCCGAAATGACTCGTGCCGGCGCGCAGGCGCTGGGCCTTAAACTGTTCGCGGCCTCTGCGCCGGCGGCGGCGCTGACCGCGATCACGTCACCGACGGGAATGGATTCCGGTGCTATCGTCAAGGAGTTTCGCGAGTCGTTCAACGCGGTGGTGGCGAATGGACAGGGCGAAATGAAAGGCCAGCTCTTCCGCATCGCTCACATCGGCTACTACGATTATCTCGACACGGTTGGGATCCTGGCCGCGCTAGAGCACGTGCTGGCCACGGTTACCGGGAAGCCAGTGGAGTACGGCGCTGCGGTTCGCGCCGCGCAACAAATGTACGCAGGGCATAACGCCGAGGTGCGCCAAACTGTGGGCGCTTGAAGTTGGTTGGAAGTTAAATCCGCTTGGGGAGACGTAAATGAGACTACATAGAAGTTCGGCTTTGGTGGTTACAGTGATTGCATTTTCCTGTTTAAGCCACGCCGATTTCAAGTACACACAGCAAAGCAAGATGACGGGTGGCGCGCTCATGGGCGTGACCAAGGCTCTGGGTGTATTCAGCAAGAATGCCCGGCAGGCGAACCAGGCGCAGATAAGCTCGACCATGGTCAAGGGCAACAGGATGAGAGAGGAAAGCGCGACGGGTGAGGTGCAGATTATCGATCTCGACGGCCGGCGTTTCATCCACGTCGACACGACGAATAAAACATACTCGATTGTCACCTTCGACGAGTTCAAAGCCGCGATGCAACGCGCTCAGGAGCGTGCCAAGGAAGAGCGCGCAAAAGAAACGGCCAAGCACCCGGAAGCGCAGAACGTGAAGATGACGCCAAAGTTCGACGCGCAAGTGACCGGAGCCAGCCGCAACATTCTGGGCCTTACTGCTAACGAGATGAAGATGACCATGGCGATGGAGGTGCAGTCGGACGACCCTAAAGCCCAACAGCAAGCCCAGGCAGGCGCGCTCACAGTCAACTCGGACGCATGGATGGCGGAGGTGCCGGGCTACAGCGAACTGCAATCGTTCCGCATGAAGATGGCCAAAGAACTCGATTGGTTCCCCAGCACGATGGCGAGCACCATGAACATGGGGAACCCGCAAATGGGCCCTGCCATGGAGGAGTTCAAGAAGAACTCTGCCAAAGTAAAAGGGATGCCACTGGTGCAAACCGTGGATATCGGCATGTCGGCGACGAATGCTCAGCAGGCGCAGACGGGGCAGCCCGCGAATCAGACGCCGCCGCCTTCCACGCAACCGCAGCCCCAGGACAACTCAACGCCTACCGATGCCAAGGGAGCGATCGCCAAGCAGTTGGGTGGAATGTTCGGCGGATTCGGGAAAAAGAAGAAGCAGGATCAGCCGACGGACCAAACCTCGACCGGGTCGACATCGAGTCAGCCTGCCTCGAACAGCAACGCGCTCATGCAGATGACAACCGAGATCACGAACTTCTCCAGCGATTCGTTGGACAAGAGCTTGTTTGATGTTCCAGCCGGCTACACGCAAGTACAAGGCAATCCGGACGCGGAATTCGGCAAAGCGCACTAACCTGCGACTTCGGATTCGGCGGCCGGTGAAAGGTCCAAGGAAAGGGCCGCAAACTTACCCGCCGCCGCAGGCTCCGTAGCTTTTCTACTGCACCATAAAGTTCATCGTGTTGGAGTTTGAGTTGTTGCTGCGAACGTACACTGGAAACGTACCCGCTGTAGCGACGTCGGATGCAGCGATCGTCGTCATTAGCTGGTTCCCGGTAATGTAGGTTGTGGAGTGCGCAACCATGTTGAAGTACACCGTGGAACTGGTACTGAAACCGCTGCCGTTGACGGTCATCACGAAGGAAGTACTGCCAGGTCTGGCGGTGTCAGGGGATAGGGTAGTTACCGTAACGCTGGCGCCGGGAGGCGTGTTCATGGAGCTTGAGTTGTAGTTGGACCCGTAGCCGCAGGCTAGCGTGAACATGGTGGCAAGCAAAATGAGAGCAGTTTTCATAGTCACTTCTCCGAAGCGAAAGCTTTCCAAACTAAGGAAAGGTTAGCGGGAGCAAGAAAATGACGTGTCACAGGCGGGTCATCGCCCTGTAAAAAGATTGTCGGCAAATGTGTTGGTATGGACCTGATTAGGACTGGGAATACATGAAAGTTGTCATTGCAGAAAAAATCTCCGCTTCAGCGGTCAACGTGCTACGAGAGCCAAACTGGACGGTTGTGACCGCGGATCAGTTGGATGGCAAGCTGGCCGCGCAACTGGAGTCTGCGGACGCGCTCATCGTGCGCTCAGCCGTGCAAGTGGATGGCGCGTTGCTCGATCACGCCCTCAAACTGCGAGTCATTGGACGCGCCGGCGTCGGCGTCGACAACATCGATCTGGATGCCGCCACACGGAAAGGCATCGCGGTCATGAATACTCCCGGTGCCAACGCCATTGCGGTGGCAGAGCACACCTTGGGCCTGATGCTGGCCATGGCGCGGCACCTCACGCGGGCGGATGCGCTGATGCACGCCGGCAAATGGGAGAAAAAGTCACTGCAAGGGACTGAGTTGCGCGGGAAGACCCTGGGAGTTGTGGGTCTCGGCCGCATTGGCATGGAAGTAGCGCGCCGCGCGATTTCGTTCGGGATGAAGATTGTGGCTCACGATCCGTTCGTTTCGTCGAGCGTTGCGAAAGAGCAAAACATCCGCATGGCGTCTCTCGATGAGGTCTATGCCGCTGCTGACTATTTGACGCTGCACGTGGGCCTCACTCCCCAGACCACCGGCATGATCAATGAAGAATCGCTGAAAGCGATGAAGGGCGGTGTCCGCCTGGTGAATTGCGCCCGCGGAGAATTGATCGACGAGGGGGCTCTCGCGGAAGCGCTCAAAACGGGACACGTAGCAGGAGCAGCTCTGGACGTATTCGTCGAAGAGCCCCTGAAGAACTCGCCGCTCACAGCGATGGACAACGTCATCCTTACGCCGCACATCGGCGGCGCCACCCACGAGGCACAGGAAGCAGTCGGATACCAGATCGCGCTTCAGGTGAAGGAGTACCTGAAAGATGGCGTGATCCAGAACGCCGTCAATGTGCCATCCGTCTCCCACGATGAATATCTCCAGATGCAGCCCTACATCGTGTTGGCCGAAAGGCTGGGAGCTTTTCTGGCGCAGGCTTCGGAGGGAACGATTGAGGAAATCTCCATTCGCTACAGCGGGCACATTTCCGAATGGAAAACTGAATTGGTGCGCAATGCTGCGATCAAAGGAATTCTCAACCAGGCTTTGGAGGAGAAGGCCAATCTGGTAAATGCGGCCACGATTGCTTCGTCGCGCGGGCTAAATGTCCACGAGGCTCACAAGGCGAAGGCCTCGGGCGGCGGAGCCGGCAGTGTGATTTCCATTTTGCTGAAAACGGCGAAGGAAGAACGCCTGGTGAAGGGCGCAGTATTGCACGGCCACGCGCCCAGGCTGATCGGAGTGGACGATATCGATATCGAGGCTCCGCTCGAGCGGAACCTGATCTTCATGCGAAATCGCGACGTGCCGGGTGTGATCGGGCGCGTCGGAACGATTCTGGGGGAGCACAAGATCAACATCGCCAACTTCTCTCTGGGGCGGCGAGCCGCAAACGGCCCAGGCGAAGGCCCCCCTGAAGCCATTGCCGTGGTGCACGTGGACGAGGTCGTCCCCGACGCGGTTTTGCAGGCATTGCGAAAAGTGCCTGCGATCCAACTGGCGAAGGCGATCCGGCTGTTCTAGTACCCAGGACCGCAGAGGACGTGGAGGCCGCCCTGGGAACTAAAACCCCGTGTTCGTGTATGGAACAGGGCGCCCTTTCAGCAAACCTTAACCGCGGTGAACCCCTTGGAGATTGGGGTTTGAGTCGAACGGCGCGCTCTCCCGCCCACAATTGTGTCCGGGAACAATAAATCCGAAAGTGTTCTGCGTCCCCGTGTCCTCTGTGTTGTGGTTACGAGTTCAGGGCTTCGCGGCGTAGTTTGCGGCTTTCAGCGAGAAGAGCCATGGAGTGCATCAGGTTCTGCAGCGTAACGATCCCCACCAGCCGCTGATCGTCGACCACGGGAATGATGCTGAGATTGCGGGCCGTCAGCTTGCGGAAGGCTGAGGCCAGAGACTCCTGCTTTGTAGCGACTTCAAAGATGCGATTCATCACCGATTGCACGTAGCCGTTGCCTTCGACGCGCAGTGCATCCAGAATTTTCTGTTTCGAGATCACACCCACCATGTCGCTGCCGCGAATCACCGGGAAATCATCCTGCAAGGAGTGCACCGCTTTGTCGAGAGCGTCTTCCAGCGTGTCAGCCGGAGAGAGCGTGGCAAAATCGGTCAGCATGATGTCCTCCAGCCGCACCTTCTGAAGCACCGACTGAAACACGGCCGACCGCTCTTCCAGCTGCGCCCCAATGAACAGGAAGAAGCCGATCAACGTAAGCCACGGATTCGACAACATACCGGTCAGCATCAGCACCATCGAGATCGACTGACCGATGGTGACGGCCCGGCGTGTGGCCTGTACCGGATCCATGCGCCGCGCGAAGAGAGCGCGCAGGACTCTGCCACCATCCAGCGGATACGCCGGAAGAAGATTCAGCGCAGCCAGCAAAACATTTGTCCAGACCAGGCTGCGCAGCAGGTGGTTGGCGTGGACGAAGGGTTTCGTCCAAAGCTGAATCTCGGGCGCGACCGCCAGAAGAATGCTGCCCGACACAAACGCGATGACCAGATTGACGAGCGGGCCCGTCAGTGCGATGCGGACTTCTCGCATCCATGCCTCTTCGGTCTGCAACTCGGGGAGCCGCGAGTCATCGAGCATGGTGATCCCGCCGATGGGCAGCAGGACCACCGACTTCGCAGGAATTCCCGCTTGCATGGATACCACGGCGTGTCCCAGTTCGTGCAAAACCACACCGCCGAAGATGATACCCACAAGCGCCAAACTGCGGAAGGCAGTACTCGCGTTTTGGGTGGAATACTCCGTCGATATCACGAACACCAAAAGCGCCAGGAAGGTCCAGTGCAGACGAATATCAATACCGAAGATCCGCCCGATGGATATCGACCAACTTCTCATGGATGATCTGCCCCTCCCTATATTCTATATAGTTAGACACCGTTGCGCCTGCGGCAGTTTGCGGCCGAACATTACCAAAGGTTTTAGGCCATTTTCTTCAGCCAGGACAGCCGATGAGAGTCATCGCCGGAGAATATCGAAGCCGTCCGTTGCGGTCCTTGCGCGGCATGGATATTCGTCCGACAACCGACCGATTGCGCGAAACTCTTTTCGACATCCTGTGTGCCGGAAACCCTGCGGCACTACAAGGCACCGTCTGGCTGGACCTTTTTGCGGGGACGGGAGCGGTTGGGATCGAGGCCCTCAGCCGGGGGGCCAAGATGGTTTATTTCGCAGACTCGTCGGCGAAGGCGACGGAAGTCATCCTGCAGAATCTGAAGTCGCTGAAGGCTGAAGCCGGGTTCGCGGTCATGCAGCTTGACGTCTTGCGAGCCCTACGTCGGTTGTCGACCCTGAGTGTTGTGGCAGACTTCGTTTTTCTCGACCCCCCTTACAGGATGCAGGCGGCATACCGCGAAACCCTCGAGTTCCTGGCAAGCTCAACTTTGCTCGCGCCGTCAGCGCTCGCGATCGCCGAGCACGAAAAGAGATTTGATCCGGGAGACGTCTTCGGTGCTCTCCGGCGATATCGCAAGCTGGAGCAAGGGGACGCAGCGTTGAGTTTTTATCGTCCGGCTGGAAACGACTAATGAGGATTGCGCAATATAGTGACGCTCTCTCCAGGTTTGTCATCCCAAATTCGGGTGCTCGGAATGACAAAACATATCGAACTGCATGAGGGGATCGAGCGAAGCTGCGTCACTATATTATGCGGTGCTCTGTAAGTCGGAACGAACTACATCAGCAATTCGTCGGAACGCCGCACCAGCGGGTGCTGCATTTCCTGCAGTTCGTTCTTCACCTGGTTCAGGCCGAACACGCATTGCTCGAAGTTCTCCGAGAGTTTTGCGAACAGCGGTGCTACCCGAGTGTATTCGAAGTGTTCGAACTTGGAGACGATGTAATAGCTCTCTTTGCCCGCTTTGATCCAGTCCACAAAATTTTCCAGACGGTTGCGGCGGAGGCGGAATTGATTGATGCTCTCCGGGAACATGCCCGTGAAGAAGAGCGTGTAATCGCCGATGTGCTTGCGCACCTGGCGCTCGCGGTCGAATGAAGGAGCGGGTCCATAGATTGGATCGGATTCCAGGAGCATTTCGCCAACATCGTTCAAGGGCCGGCCTGCCACGTTCTTGATCTTGAAAAGCTGATCCGCCTCACAGAATTCAGCCAGCAGATGCGCAACGTAGGCAACCACCGACGGATCGCGCAATCCGATTTCCTGGGCGTAATGACGGCCCACCAACTCGACGAAGAGCTTTTGCAGCGGATGATCTTCCGGAATCATGAATTCGGGCTCCCCTGGAAACCCTCTCTTAGAGCTTCCATCGGCACCTTGGAGCGTTTTCTTATCCCAGCTGCACACCGAAAGCAAGTAACTTTTGTCATACTAGGAACTGTGAGTGACTTCACGTACTTAGAAGGTGGGAACGGGTGTAAGGTTTCATGCGTGCGGCTGTTGGCAGTCGACGGGCATCGCTGCTAAAGGCAAACATTTGCACCCCACATGATCGTCTCCCGCAGCGCTGAACGTGTACGCATACAATGGCGGGCACGCGAGGAGACGGGAGCAGATACATGCCACGAAAGAACATTTCAAGCGGCGCGCCCTGGGAACCGATCGTCGGATACTCACGCGCGGTGAGGGTCGGACCATACATCCATGTATCCGGAACAACCGCATTTGGCGCGGATGGGAAGATGGTTGGCGGCAAAGACCCGTACGCGCAAGCGGTACAAATTCTCAAAAACATCGACGTAGCACTGCGCCAGGCTGGAGCCAGCATGAAAGACGTCGTGCGAACGCGGACGCTGCTCACGGACATCACCCATTGGCAGGCGGTGGGGAAGGCCCACGGCGAGGTTTTTCGCGACATACGTCCGGCAGCCACGATGGTGGCAGTGTGCGCGCTTATCGAACCAGAGATGCTTCTGGAAATTGAAGTGGACGCTTACGTTGGCGAATAGCAGGGATCGAAATTTTTCATAGAGGAAGTCAGGTCCCAGCCCGATCAAAGTTCGGAATATTACAGAGGAACTCTTCATGAAACGACAGTTCGGATGCTTCGCAGCTGTAGCGATGTTGATACTGACGGTAAGCCTCACACAAGCACAACAGCCTGGCGCGCCCATGCCGCCCGCTCTCACAGCGATCCGCGCCGGTACTCTGATCGACGGCAGGTCGGACGCGCCACTGCATTCGCAGGTGATCATCATTCGCGGCAATCGCATCGAGAGTGTGTCAGACGCAGGCAGCGCAAAGATTCCAACGGGCGCGAACGTGATCGATCTCACTCATGCCACGGTTCTGCCGGGACTGATCGACTCGCACACTCATATCTTCCTGCAGGGTGAGGATCCCGCGGAAGGCGGATACGACATCCAGTTGCTCAAATATCCGCTGGCGTTTCGGGCGGCGCGGGCTACCGTCTCAGTGCGGCGGGCGCTGGAGCAGGGCTTCACCACCTTGCGCGACCTCGAGACCGAAGGCGCGGGTTACGGAGATGTGGGCATCAAGCAGGCTATCGAAGGTGGGTACATCCCCGGTCCGCGGCTCTTCGTGGTCACGCGAGCCATTTCCACCACCGGCGGCTATCCCCTCGAAGGCTACGCGCCCGAGGTCGATGTTCCCAAGGGTGCGCAGATCATCGATGGTCCAGTGGCCGCGCGCAAAGCGGCGCGTGAGCAACTCGACCACGGCGCCGACTGGATCAAGGTCTACATGACGCATCGCTCGTGGGTCGGCAAGAACGGCGAACTGGTGTCCCAGCCCACGCTCACGGTGGAGGAATTGAAGGCAATCGTCGACGAAACTCACGGCTGGGGCAAGAAGGTGGCGTGTCACGCCTACAGCGGGATCGGGCTGCACCGTGCGCTCGACGGAGGGTGCGACTCGATCGAGCATGGTCTCGAACTGGACGACGCAGCCATCGCGCAAATGGTGAAGCAAGGCACATGGTATTGCCCGACGTTTAGCGTCTACTACTACGAATTAGCTCCAGCCGATACGCCGGATGGCCAGAGAGACCGCAAGCGAGTCTCCGCGCATGGAGAATCGTTCAGGAAAGCGCTGAAGGCAGGAGTGAAGATCGCTTTCGGTACCGACATGGGAGGGATTCCCTGGACGGACCCCATCGCCCAGGAGTTCCCGCGCATGGTTGAGTTCGGCATGACGCCTATGGAGGCGATCAGGAGCGCCACATCACGGGCTGCCGAGATGCTCGACATGACAGGGCAGATCGGCGTGGTCGCGCCCGGAGCGTACGCCGATGTGGTCGCGGTCGCAGGCGATCCGTTGGCAAATATTAAGGAACTGGAGCGGGTGGAGTTCGTCATGAAAGACGGCAAGGTTTTCAAGAATGACGCTAAATAGTTGCCGTTCGGATAAGACTCGGGTAAGACAAAGACTCGGCTGGATGAAGGCCGAAAGTGCAGAAACGGTACCGATAGATAGAATCCACAATAAAGATGGTGCAGGCTCTTGACAGACGCTGTGCACGGAGCATAATGCGGAATCCTGTTTAGCAAGTTGGTTTGAGAGCGGGTGGACTGGCTAGCCCGGGCAAGGAGGAATCCCATGAGTCTGCTGGAATTCTGCGATCAAGAGGCGGCAAAGGTCTCCGTGGAGGCGACCGCGGCGGAGGCGATCCGCACCATGCTGGACCGGCGCGTGGGCGCGGTCGGCGTGATCGACAGTGCCGGGCGCGTGGCGGGCATTTTCACTGAGCGCGATGTCCTGCGCAAGCTGGCCCTCCGCCAGGACAATCCCGAGACCACGCCGGTGCGGGAACTCATGACGACGCCCGTCGAGATGGCGACGCTGGCCACGGGACCCGGCGAAGCCCTGGTCACCATGGTGGAACGGCACTTCCGCCATCTGCCTATCGTGGACAATGACGGCAGACTGCTGGGCATGCTTTCCATCCGCAATTTGCTCGAAGCCCGGATCGAAGACCTCACTCGCGAACTGGATTCCCTGGAACAGTACGTCACCAATGATTCTCCCGGAGGCTAGTGAAAGAGTTCGAGCTTCCCGGCATCCTGCGTTAGTCTGAACGAATCGAAATGGCCAAGTCTTACGAGGTTCTGCCCAAGACCATCGCAGTGGTCCGCATGGCCACTGCTGTATTCTTTCTTCTCTTTGGTCAATACAAAGTCTTCGGCTCAGGCTTCGTTCATGGAGGCTTCCAGCAGTATCTGGAAGGTTTTATCCAAAGCGGGTCCGTGGCCATCTACAAGCCGATTCTGGCTGATTTGATCCTGCCCCACGCCGTTTTCTTCGGATACCTGGTGGGACTGGTGGAGTTGTTTATCGGCGTTTGTTTGCTGCTGGGCTTGTGGGTGCGTCCCGCTGCCGTGCTGGGAGCGCTTCACATGCTGAGCCTGGCCCTGGCCACCTGGTGGGAGCCGGGCCATGGTATTCCGGTTTGGCGCTATTTCGGGGCAGAACTCGACCATCTGCCGCTCCTCTTTCTTTTTGTTATCTTCTTTGCTGCCGATGCCGGCCAGCAATGGGGACTGCGACGGCGTTTGGCACAAGACACCGTAAGTGGAGTCGATGGGTTGCGCGGACACCCTGATGGTTTTTCCAGAGAATAACGTGAGGACTAAATGAACAAACAGGACATACGTCTGGCAGGAATCGGTATTGTGATGCTCTTTGCTTCGAGCCTGAGCTGGGCGCAGGCATCGCAGGATCCGGCTGTCAAACATGTGGTGATTCACGCCGGACATTTTCTGGACGTAAAAACCGGCAAGACGCTCGCCAACCAGACGATCGTGATCGAGGGCGACAAGATCGTCAGTGTGGGCAGTGCCTCGGGCGCGCCAGCAGGGGCGACTGTCATCGACCTGCCCAATGCCACGGTACTGCCGGGCCTGATCGATGCCCACACTCACCTCACATTCGATCAAGGTTCCACCGGTTACCCGTCTCTCGGCATTTCGACGCCACGGGAGGCTCTGTTCGGCGCGAAGAACGCGCGGATTACTCTGATGGCTGGCTTCACCACCGTGCGTAACGTGGGCGCACGAGGATACAGCGACGTTGCCTTGCGCGACGCGATCAATGCCGGTGACGTCCCCGGCCCGAGGATGATCGTCAGTGGGCCCGCTCTCGGCATCACCGGCGGCCACTGCGACAACAATCTGCTTCCCTTCGAATATCACGCTAGCGGCGACGGCGTAGCGGACGGGATCGAAGCTGTCCAGCACAAGGTTCGCGAAGTGATCAAGTATGGCGCCGACGTGATCAAGATCTGTGCCACCGGCGGAGTGATGTCGAAGGGAGACGATCCCAACACCTCCCAGTTCACACTGGAGGAGATGAAGGCCATCGTGGCGGAGGCCCACCGGCTGGGTAGAAAAGTTGCTGCCCACGCCCATGGCGCGCAGGGCGTGACCTGGGCATCGGAAGCGGGGGTCGATTCCGTCGAGCACGGCCACTTGATGGATGATGCCTCGGTCGCCGCCTTGAAGAAGAACGGCACGTACCTGGTGCCGACCCTCTACCTGATGGACTGGCATCGGGAAAATATGGCGCATTCCAACGTGCCCGAGTTTTCGCGGCGAAAAATGGATATGGTGATGCAACTCGGCCAGGCGAACGTCAAGAAGGCGATGGCGGCAGGTGTGAAGATCGCGCTGGGGACCGACGCGGCCGTCTATCCGCACGGGTTGAACGCTCACGAGTTCGCCGTCTATGTGCGGATGGGGATGACGCCGCTGCAGGCGATCCAATCGGGAACGTTGAACGGTGCAGACCTGCTCGGCTGGTCGGACAAGATCGGCGCGGTCGAACCGGGGAAGTGGGCAGACATCATCGCGGTCGATGGCGACCCGTTACAGGACATCACGACTCTGCAAAACGTGAAATTCGTGATGAAGGGTGGAGAGGTCGTAAAGAACGAGTACGCGAAGTAAGGGATCGCAGAGATCTCCTGGCCAGTCCGCAGGGCTGGACTTGGAGATTCAAACACGAAGGCCGGCTCTCGGGCCGGCCTCGTTTATTTCCAATCGACTGTGAATGCAGACTACTTCTTCGGGGCGATCGCGTCCTTTGCGGCCTTGGCGACGCGGAACTTCACTACCGTCTTCGCCTTGATCTGAATCGGCTCACCGGTCTGCGGATTGCGTCCTACGCGCGCTTTGCGGTGCGCTTTCACCAGGCGGCCCAGTCCGGGCACCACGAATACACCATTCTTCTTCGTCTCTTTAATGGCCGTGTCGGCGAGGTGCTCAAGAAACGCCGCGACAGTCTTATTGTTGGTTTCCATTTTCTCGGCCAGATGGCGGACGAGTTGAGTCTTGGTCAATCCTGAAGCCATGAATCCTCCTCTTGCACTGCATGTAGTTTTGTTGCGATGAATGCTATCTTATACCACTCTTCCTGTGGAAAAGAAGCATTTCACCCGCATTTCATGCGGTTTCTTGCAAGAGAGGTGCCTTGGAAGGTGCATAAAGACAGGTTTTTTTGCGCGGGAACGGTCTAAGAGGGCGGTTTCGGTGCCTCCGCGCTCGTCGTCTACTCCCGGCAACGATTCGAATTACCGGACCGATGCATCGAATGCCATAATGCAAGCAGGAGATCCCCCGTTGAGTTGCTCGATTTGCGAGGTTCGTAAGGAGAAGCGGTTCTGCCCCGCCGTGCATGGGCGAATCTGTCCCCAGTGCTGCGGAGAGCAGCGCGAAGTCACGCTCGATTGTCCCAGCGACTGTGTCTACCTGCAGCAGGCGCGCGAACATGAAAAGCCGCGCCCGGCGGGCGAACTTGATTCCGCCGCTTTATTCCTCGAAGTCGAGATCGGCGACCAGTTCATCTACGAACGTGAACACCTGCTGCTCGGGTTGAGCTATGCGCTGGCGAAAAGCGCCCGCGCTGACCGCAGCCTGAGCGACCGCGATCTGATTGCCGCACTCACCGCCATGTGCCGCAGCTATGAGACGCTGGTCAAGTCCGGGCTGGTCTATGAGAGCCCGATGACCAGCACCGCGCAGACCGCCGTTGCCGTGGAAGTGCAGGAGATGCTCAAGCAGTATCGCGAAGCAGAACAGAAGCAGATGGGCTATACCCGCCTGCGCGACGCCGACGTGCTCAAGGCGCTGGTGTTCCTGGTGCGGATGGCGATCGGCAGAACTTCGGGGCGCCTCAAGTCGCGCGCCTTTATCGATTTTCTCTACGCACAGTTTCCCGAGAAACAGTCTGTGATCGCGTCCGCGGATGATGCGGGCAGCCGCATTATCACTCCCTGATCTTCACTTGGACTGGAGTTTCGCTGGCCCGGCAGGACTCTGTCCTCGCTTACCGAGGTGTCGCACCGTTTGCCCCGCTGGCAAGGCTTCCAACAACTCGTGGATCGTCCGCTTGAAGACGGGATGTCGCACTTCGGGAGCGATTTCCGCGAGAGGCTCCAGCACGAAACGGCGTTCGTGCATGGCGGGATGCGGAATCGTAAGTCCCTTCGTCGCGACCACTGAATTCCCAAAGAGAAGGATGTCGATATCGATGGTTCGGGGACCTTTTTTCTGCAGCCGCCGCCGTCCCATTTCCTGCTCGACGCGAAGCACAGAGGCAAGCAACTGCTTCGGCATTTTTTCCGTTTCAAGTGCGACTACCGCATTCAGGAACCAGGGTTGCGCGGTTACCTCCACCGGCTCGGTTTCGTAGAACGATGAGAGCGAGATTATCTTCCCAAGGTCTCCCAGACGCACGAGAGCGTTTTTCAGGTTGGCTTCTCGGTCGCCCACATTGGAGCCGAGTGAGAGATAAACGAGCTTGCGCATACGATTAGGTAGTTTCCGTTCTTAACGTTCCAGTTTCCATAGAAAAGTGTTTGGGGGAAGTCCAGAAAGCGGAAATCTGTCCCGTTTTCAGAACCGGTTCGCGCTCCTCCGAACGTAGCGGTTGGTACCCGTTTTGGACCATCACCTTGGTTACCTTCATCTCATGCTGGACTGGCCGATAGTATTGTGGCCATGAGCATGGAATCCCTGCTGATCAGCGGCGATACGACTGTCCAGCGCGTGTTAAGGCCAACGTTGGAGAAGCTCTCTATCACCGTAGAAGTGTGCAGCACTCCACGCTCCGGCTCCGACCTGCTGCTGGGCGAGAAGTTCGACGCCATTATCGTCGACTGCGACGACCTGGAGGGCGGGACCGAGATTCTCCAGGGCCTGCGCAAAACGCCAAGCAACAAGAATTCGATTGCGTTCGCCATTCTCAACGGAAAGACCACGACACAACAGGCTTTTGAGATGGGTGCGAATTTCGTGCTACAAAAGCCCATCTCACCGCTCAACGCGTCACGTTGCTTCAACGCCGCATTCACCTTGATGGACCGGGAGCGACGGCGCTATTTCCGGCATCCCGTGGAAATGGCGGTCGTGATCACCTTCACAGCGGGAAATGAGATGAAGGCGACTACCACCGACATCAGTGAAGGCGGGATGGCAATCACCTTCCGGGGCGCCATGTCGAAAGAGCCAATCTCCAAAGTCCAATTCACCTTGCCAGGGACGAACGTTACGCTCGATCCGAAGGCGGAAGTGGCCTGGGCTGACAGTACGGGCCATGCCGGCCTGCGGTTTCAGGATATGGCCGACAGTGCGAAGCACAAGCTTGAAACCTGGCTGGGCGAGCGCATCGAGAAAGCCGTAATCTCAAAGGGCGAGCAAAAGCCCTCGTCTCCTGCGAATCCCGGACGCTAGGACTCCGCGCGCCTCTCATCCCGCAACACTAGTCCACATCGCCACAGATCTCCGGGGTATTCAGTTTTGAACTTTGCCGCGATCTAAAGGCCTGCCAAGCTAATTGAATATCCCTAATGCGAGTGGAGGGCCATTGCTTTCTTTGGATGAGAAAATTGACCGTACCCAGCGCCTGTTGAGAAGGCTCGAAGACGACGCGCCCTTGCTGGCGCGGCGAGTTTCCGAGCTTGGGCCCGAACATCAGGAGTCGTCAAAGCGCTTTGCTGCTCAGGTGATCGCGCAGGCCCGCGCGGAACTGGAAAAACTTCGCGCCGCGCAGGCCAATCGGTTCGACCTGGCCTTTCCCGCCCCAGCCGATTAGGCGCAAGGAGGTTAGCTGGGCACGACCATCGGGATGTGTTCAGTGAGCGAACGGGAAAAACTGGCTTAAACGGTCTGTCCAGCCAGTTCCGAGGTGGCGAGGGCGCCGGACGACTGACTTCGTCGACGGTGGCTTCTTCCCACATCGTCTTATCTTTCAAAATCCTGGAGACCAACGCGGTGTGCATGGCGTGACCGGCACGGTCGGCCACCACCGTGCCTAAGACCTGTTTCCCCAGGAGCGCCAGATCGCCGATCAAATCAAGAACCTTGTGCCGAACAAACTCGTCGGCAAAACGCAAGGGCGGATTCATAACCCCGTCGCGACTCAAAACGATGACGTTTTCGGCCGAGGCTCCCCGGATCAGTCCCTGTTGCCGCATAGCATCCGCCTCATGCAGGAAACCGAAGGTGCGGGCCGGAGCGATTTCACGCAGGTACGTGCCGTCGGAGAGGTCCACTTCAAAGGTCTCCTGCCCGATCAGAGGATGCGGGAAATTGATCGAGTAAGAAACCGAGTAATTGTCCGAGGGATACACGGCGATGAACTTGTTGCCTTCGCGCAGCTCGAGTTCCCGGCGAATTTTCAAGTAAGTTCTGGGTCGGCGCTGCTTGCGGATTCCCACCCTGTGGATAGCGTCGGTGAAGGGGCGCGCGCTGCCATCGAGAATCGGCAGTTCGAGGTTATCCAGCTCGACCACGGCGTTGTCGATTCCGGTGCCTATAAAGGCCGAGAGGAGGTGCTCGGTGGTCGAGATGAGCACGCCCTTTTTCATCAAGCTGGTGGCGTAACTCACGCGAGCAACATTCCGGCTGATCGCCTCCACCTCGAAACCATCGAGATCGGTACGGCGAAACACAATTCCGGAGCCGGCTGATGCCGGCAAGATCCGCATGTATACCAGAGCCCCGCTGTGGAGACCGACCCCCGCGAAGTCTACGCTGGAACGAATTGTCTGTTCCTGTTTCAAAGTGATCAGGCTATGTGGCCTAAGATGACTACCTTACGGCTAGAGATGCAGGATTCGTATGTGGCAAAAAAGCCACAGTCTGTGGTGGGTGGGCCGTCCACGTGCAATTTTTCCTGCGATTTCCCTAGCTGCTGCAGCAAGATGCGGGCAATGAGGCCGGTGCTTTGTTTTCGGAGGTGCTACCTCGAAAGTTACAGGCTTTGCCGGCAAAGCTGCGCGCCAAATCGACTCTGTACGAGACTGAACTCCCAGTGTCGGCGAGCTTATCGTCGGGTCGGTCCGAACTGCGTGCTCGCTACCGCTTAACCGGCGGCTTTTCCGGGTCGTAGGTCGGGAATCGCGTTGAACTTCGAATCGCTCAGGCCCTGGTTGTAACTTACGGAGTTGAGGAATCGCTGCATGGCCATATCTCCGTTATAAAAGCGCGTGACACTGTGAGGAGTCATGATGCCCTGGACGTCACGATAGCCGTCGTAAACCTCTTCCTCCACGTTTTTCTCTTTGTCGACCGGATCGCGCCAGGTAAAACTTTTCTTGATGGGGAGGTGCGTGACAGAGTCGATGTAAAGCGTCACTGCCTCATTGTTGACGTTGAGGATGGTCACCTGGTCCGCCTGCTTTCTGGTCGGCGACCGCCGCTCCATCGTAGAACAGGGCGATGCCCGGCTCCTTCAGCCAGCGGCGCAGAACCCAGTCCAGGGAGTATCGCCGCCGCCGGATGTACTCTGCCATGGTTTTGGGATCTTCTGTGGCCGTTCCCTTAAACGTGATCTCGTATCCCTTGTCGCCGTTGTAGACGTACACGACGTCACGCTTCTTGGTGAGTTCAACTCGCTCCTTGTCAGGGAACTTGGTGAAGCGCCAAAACAGCAGGCCCGTGCTGTTCGGCCGGCCATGATAGAAGCTGTAACTGCGGCCCTCCTGGGACATATCCTGGATTTCGAGGTAAGCCTGACCGCCCAGCGCTTTGATCGCCTGGTCGAGCAGCGTTCTGGCTTTGCGGACATTCTCGTCTTCGGTCGATGTTGGAGGTGCGGAGGAGATCTTCGTCGGCGTCGGTGCGGTCTGCGCCCCGACCAGGGCGGAACACAGCAGGATGGGCAAAAGATACTTGATCATTCCAGACAATTAGACGCGTGCTCCTCCGCTTTTTGCTGCATGCAACGTCATTGATAATCGCGGCCGAGCGTGGCTGAATCCCTAGCCCGCCAGCACCGCTCCCCCGTTTACGTTGAAGATTTCACCGGTAATAAAGCCGGCGTGCTCCGTGCACAGAAACAGAATGGGAGCGGCGATCTCCTCCGGCTTGCCGACCCGGCCCAAGGGAATTGTGCGCTGATCACCTCGCCGCTGCGGGGATCGTCGAGAGCCGGCCGGGACATGTCGGTATCGACCCACCCCGGCGCCACACAGTTCACATAGATATGGTCACGTGCGAGCTCGGTGGAAAGCCCTTTCACCATGCTGATCAGCGCGCCTTTCGTCGCGGCGTAATCGCAGTGAAAAGCCTCGCCGCGCTGGCCGGCGGTCGAACTGACCAGCACAATGTGACCACCGCGACCTCGGGCCAGAACTTGCCTGCTTCTTCATTTGCGCACAGAATGCTTGACCAGACCGAAAACGGCGTCCAGGTTGATAGCCACGGTTTGTCGCCACTGCTCGTCGGTCATGGCATCAACGGGCACATCTTCGCCAGCCCACACTCCGTGATTTGCCACCAGAATGTCCAGCCGCCCAAAGCGCGTGACGGTCGCTTCCACCAGATTCTTGGCGTTCGGTGCGCCGGCAGATTGCACGGCCACCGCCGCGCAATTCTCCCGCCACATTCTGGACGAGTTTTTCCGCTTCCGCCCGGCCTTCTGGTAGCTGAAGACCACCTGCGCGCCCGCCTCCACAAACATGCGGACCGTTGCCGCGCCAATCCCACGAGAACCACCGGTGATCAAGCGCTACTTTGCCAGACAGACGAAAGAGGGACTGACATGCAAGGATAGTTTTGCAGCTTAATGGTTAGGATGTGGCAAGGACAGGAGGACTTTTAGGTCCCCCAGCTGGGAGCTTTCTCGGCCTTGAGCTGGCCGACCAGGATGTCGCACAAGCTCGCCGTCATACCGGGTTCCGCTGATTTTTTCCAATTCCGCAAGAGCTTGATCCGGGTTCTTGGCCGGAGCGAATGGAACGGTCGGTGGTCATGTTGACGTAAGCGTCGGCGAGGCAGATGATCCGCGCCCACAATGGAATCTCCTCACCCCGCAAGCCACTCGTGTATCCGCTGCCGTCCATGGCCTCATGGTGATGCGCCACCGCCGCCTGCAGGCTCTCCCCGTTGGGGATGGTGGCAACAATTTCGGCGCCTACCCGCGAATGCATTTTGACCAGGTAATACTCGTCTTCGGTCAGCGGTCCTGCCTTATTCAGAATTCGATCCGGAATGAAGATCTTCCCAACATCGTGAACCCGCGCGGCGTAAACCAGTTCCTTAGGTCTTCCGGAGAAAGGCCCAGCGCGCGGCCAATGATCTCCGCGTGGCGGCGCGACCATCTCGCCATGGCCGGCTCCATGTCTGCTCGCGCAATTCGGCAGCGCGGCTCAGGGCTTCAATCGAATCCTTCAGAACGTGCTTGTTGTATCCGTCCTCGCGGCCCCCCTGGACATCTTCTTCAGCGTATTCACCAACTCTTCCAGGTGCTCCGGGCCCGTGTGCTCACGCTGCAGGAAGCCTTCGATGTAGCCGGAAATCATCTGACGCTGCACCGCTGAGTTCTCGCCTTCGAGGAACTCCTCGGCCGTCGAAACCCGGTTACCGCCAGCGTGCTTCGACACATACATGCTTGCGTCAGCCACGCGAATGATGTCTTCGACCGCCAAAACCGTGCACCGGGAAACTCGCGACGCCGAAGCTGCCGGTAATGTGGTGTTCGCTGAGCATGGGATCGGTAGCGACCCACAGGCGCAGCCTTTCTGCCAGGGTCTGAGCCTGGTCGATGCCCGTTTCCGGCATGAAGATGACGAATTCATCTCCGCCATAGCGAGCGACCACGTTCGATTGTCGCGACTTCTGCTCCAGCAACCGTCCCACGCGGGCAAGCACGAGGTCGCCCTCAAGGTGGCCCAGCGAGTCATTCACTTCCTTGAACTTGTCCAGATCCATCAGGATCACCGAAAAGGGCCGGCCCGACCGCGACGCACGCTTCCACTCCGAAGTGAGCGCCTCGAAAAAGAAGCGGCGCGTCTTCACGCCGGTCAGTCCATCGGTGATGGATTGCTGTTGCAGTTTCTGGAAGACGAACGAGTTGTGCAGCGCCGTGGCCAGCAAGTCGGCCAGCGTATTCATGATGAGAACATCGTCCGGCGAGAACGCATTTTCATGCTGGCTCTCAACATTCAGCACGCCGAGCAGAGTCTCACCGTAGGTGATGGGGATGCACAGCACAGCTCTCGAATCAGGGAGAATTCCCTGCAGCGCACCTTCCTGAGCTTCCTGCACCAGCGCCGTTTCCCCCGACCGTGCCACGCGGCCGACAATGTCGGCGCCCTAGCGGAATGCGCTTGCCAATTGCTTTGTTGGTGGTTCCGGCTTCGGCGCGGATCTCGATATCTTTCGTGACATAGTCAAAAATGCCGATCCCGATATGATCGAAGAGGAAGTTCTTCTGTATCTCCGAGACAATCTCCGCCAGCATCTGCGCGGCGTCTTCGCTGGAGATCGCCGTCTTGGAAATGTTGTTCAGGAACGCCAGCTGTTTGGAGCGGCGCTGCTCTTCCGCGAACAGCCGGGCATTTTCGACCGCGACGGAAACCTGGCCTGCAGCCGTCTGCATGACCTGGAGATCGCGAGGCTCGAAAACATACTCCCGCTCCATGTTCATCGCAGCCATCACGCCGGCGGGCTTTCCGGCGAGCAGGATGGGAGCGGCACAGAAACACTTGGCTGGCCTGAGCGGAGTGTACGTGATGCCGATCTCGCGGCGCATGCTCTCCAGGTCCGAACGGATGAGTAATGGGTCGCCGGTGCGAAGGATGTACTCGGTCAAGCCATGCGCGACCTTGCGTGACCGCTTGGGCAGCACCTGCCCACGATCGACTTCCAGCTCGAAACGGATTTCATCGCCTTCCTGGAAGGCAATGTAGAAATTCGTGGTGTCGAAGATCTGCCCAAGTTCCTTCTGGATGGTTCGCAACACTTCATCCTGATCCAGACGTGAGCTGATAGCCTGCCCGATCTCGGTCAGCAACACGTATTCCTTGGTACGCCGCTGCGCGTCATGCATGACCACGTAGTTTTCCAGTGTCAGCCCAATCTGCAGCGCCAGTCCGATGAGCAGGCGCAGATTCGACGATCCGAACAGCTTGCGCTCCGCATGGGGGAACAGAATCACTCCAAAATTGTTTTCCCGGGTTTGCAGGCTCACCGCGGTGACATGGCGGATGTTCTCCGACGCCAGTATGTCTTTGAATTGCTGGAAGCCGTTGCCGGGGAGCGCGGGCAGCGGCTCTTCCATCTGCGGCAGGTTGCGGAACGTGACGAAGCCGCCGCGCCTGTAGGCGAGTTCACAAATGTAGTCGGCAGCGCCCGTTTTCTCTAGTTTGGTCAGGAGCTCAGGCGAGAAGCCTCTCTGTGCTGACGGCAATATGGAGCGCCATCGCTCCGGAATGCACAGCAGCGCACGCGGCGTCGGCAGCGGAGCTACCAGCCGGTCCAGGAGGTTCTGCATGCTCGGAACCAGGTCGGCGGCGTACAGCAATCTCCTCGGATCGACTCCGAGAGTAGAAAAGGCCAGCGCATTCTCCTGCACCGCATTGCGCTCGTTCTCGAACAGCACCATCACCATCGCAATGCCGAGCAGCATTTGCGGAATCGGGCCCAAGGAAGTGTCCCAGGCTGCCGAACTTCTCCACGAACGGATTCTGGAACTGCCCCGCCGCCATGAGCACCGCCCACAGCGCGAGCGAAATAGCCAGTAGCCGGAAGGCAACAGATCCCTTCTGGTAGGCGTGGCGATAAAACTGGAAGGACGAGTAAAGCAGAACCGCGGCAAGGCCGACTTCAAGCCGGTAAGGAGCCTGCGGCAGAACTTCGGAGTGAAACGCCCCGCCAGCGCGGTGAATGAGCAGATTCCAGACCGCCATCCAGACGAGTGCCCCGCCGATGGCGAAGTCGTACCAACGCAACCTGAATTTTTCCCGCATCAAACGCGTCGATATCAGGATGCACAACGCCATCGCCGCCAGCAGCAGCGAGCCCACCAGAAACGTCAGGCTGGCTGGCCCGCCCCAGTATCCCCAAGCGTCCAGCCCGAAATGTAAGGTGTAAGCGCCCCAGGCCAACTGCCATGCGCGGAAATACGCCTGGCGGCTTTGCTCATAGAGGTAAGTGAAGATCAGGAACAGCAGCAGCGCTACAAGTCCGGGGATGACGACCAAACTGATGGCGACGCTGTTCATGGCGCAGAATCCAGACCCGGCTGTCCGAGAAGAGCCGAATCAAGGGGTTCGTGCCCTTAATGTTTTCACACGGCAAGAGTGGTGACAATAAGATTTGGAGAGGTAAACGGCGGTTGCCAGGTCTCGTATATGGTCGGAATCAGTGAGTTGCGGCAAGCTGGCGGCCGCTTCCCTGTAAAATAGTTCCCGCAACCTCCGTAACATCGAGAACTGGTTACCTTTAATGGCCGATTCCCCCGCTCCCCAGCCGAAAGTCGACGGGACCCCTCGGGTCCGCTTTGCACCGTCTCCTACGGGCTTTTTGCACGTAGGCAGCGCCCGGACCTTCATTTTCAATTGGCTTTATGCCCGGCGGAATGGCGGGACGATGATTCTCCGCCTTGACGATACCGACGTCGAACGCAATACCGAGGCCTCGGTCAATTCCATCTTCGAAGGCCTGCGCTGGCTCGATCTCGGCTGGGACGAGGAGTACAAGCAGTCGGAACGATTGGATTTGCATCGCCGGTATCGCAGAAACCATTTTCCAGAAAGGCCTGGCTTACCGCGATTTCACACCCGCTCACGTCGGTGACAGCGAAAAGTCCAGCGCCCACGGAGCATGGCTGTTCAACCCGGGAATGCGCGAGCTATCACCGGCCGAGAGCGATCGCCGAGCCGCGGCTGGCGAACCGTTTGCCCTGCGCTATCGTGTGCCGCGTGGGACCGGCCGCCAGGTACGGTTTGTAGATGCCGTGTACGGAGAGCAGGAGAAATCGGCCGATGATATCGAAGACTTCGCTCTTCTGCGTAGCGACGGCATGCCGACTTATCATCTTGCGTCTTGCGCCGACGATGCTGATCTTCGCATCAGCCACATCATTCGCGGCCAGGACCATCTGACCAACACGTTCAAGCATGTGCTGATCTTCGAGGGGGCAGGCGCCACGCCGCCGCAGTTTGCGCACCTCCCCTTGCTGGTCGCGCCGGATGGAACCAAGCTCTCGAAACGCCGCCACGGGCCAGTGGTGAGCGTTACCACCTATCGCGATGCCGGTTTTCTGCCCGAAGCCTTCATCAATTTTTTATGCCTGCTGGGATGGTCGCCGAAGAACGATCGCGAACAGATGTCCCGCCAGGAATTGATCGATGCCTTTTCGCTCGAGGGCATCAATCGAGCGAACGCGGTGGTCAACTTCAAAGAGCCTGCCACTACGCCGGAAGAGACGTTCGATCCCAAGGCAATCTGGCTGAACGCCGAACACATTCGTGCCTTAAGCGTAGAAGAGCTGAGCCACCGGCTTCTGCCCATCGTGCGCGAGGCGGGCTTCCAGATTGAACCCGCGAAAATGCTGCAGATCACGCCGCTCATTCGCGAACGCATCAAACTGCTGCGCGACGTTCTGACCACGGCGGACTTCTTCTTCGTCGACCAGCTACCGCCCTACGACACGGCCGAACTCATCCCCCAGAAGGGTGACGCCGCGATGGCGTTGAAAGTTTTGCAGTGCGCCCGCGAACTGCTGGGAAGAATCGAATTCAAACACGATCCCCTGGATCAGTCGCTTCGCGCCTCCGCCCAGGAATTGGGAGTCAAGGCGGGGCAGATGTTCCAGCCCATCCGCGTGGCCGTCTGCGGCCGCAAGAACGCGCCCCCACTATTTGAGACGCTGGAGGTTCTAGGCAAAGAGACGACGCTCAAGCGGATCGACGAGGCGATCCCAAAGCTCAAGTGAAAGCCCCATGCGTTTCTGCAGATTTCTTGGCCCATCTGCACCAAGGCAGTTAATTCGCCTTTTGTTCGCTCGCGTGCTATTCTTTCCACAGCTTTGTGATGACCGACACTTACGACCTGCCAGCCCGTGGGTGTACGCTACGTGGGTTCTCATACCCATATACAACGAGGAACAGCCATCATGGCAGACGAACGTTTGAAAGCAATTGATCTGGCACTCCAGCAGATCGAAAAGCAGTTTGGTAAAGGTTCCATCATGCGGCTGGGGTCGAAGGAAGCCATCGTCCCCATTGCCGTCATCTCCACCGGCGCGATTTCGTTTGACGCCGCGCTGGGCGTGGGCGGCGTTCCGCGCGGGCGCGTAATCGAAATCTTCGGTCCGGAATCATCCGGCAAGACCACCATCGCGCTACAGGTCATCGCCGAGGCGCAGAAGGCCGGCGGCATGGCGGCATTCGTGGATGCGGAGCACGCGCTCGATCCCGGCTATGCCAAGAAACTGGGTGTCGATGTCGACAACCTGCTGGTCTCCCAACCCGATTACGGCGAGCAGGCGCTCGAAATCACGGAGGCCCTGGTGCGCTCGAATGCCATCGATGTGCTGGTAGTGGACTCGGTCGCTGCGCTCGTCCCCAAGGCCGAACTCGACGGTGAAATGGGCGACAGCCACATGGGACTGCAGGCACGCCTGATGTCACAGGCGCTGCGTAAGTTGACGGGAACGGTGTCGAAGTCGCGTACTTGTCTGATCTTCATCAACCAGATCCGCGAGAAGATCGGCGTGATGTTCGGCAATCCGGAAACCACCACCGGTGGCCGCGCGCTCAAGTTCTATTCTTCGGTGCGCGTGGATATCCGGCGCATTGCCGCAATTAAAGAAGGCGACGTGGTCATCGGTTCGCGCACCAAGGTGAAGGTCGTGAAGAACAAGGTTGCCGCGCCTTTCCGCGAGGCCGAATTCGACATTCTTTATGGCGAGGGCATCTCGCGCGAAGGCGACCTGCTCGATCTTGCGGTGAATGCCAATTTGGTCGAGAAGTCCGGCTCCTGGTTCAGCTACAAGGGTGAGCGTATCGGACAGGGCCGCGAGAACGCCCGCCAGTTCTTGAAAGACAATCGGGATACGTATACCAAGCTGGAAGGCGAGCTGCGCAAGCAGTTGGGCCTGACGCCAACTACACCACAGCCGGCAGCCACGGCGGCACCGGCTGCTACAACCGGCGGTCGCGTGACCACTATGCCAAGTGCAGCACCCGAGTCGGCGAAGGTAGCATCGGGGAAGAGGTAGCATAGGTCGATGGTCATCGGTCGGTAGTCGTGCTGAGTATTTTCCAAGTGCCGGTTCTCGCCCAACGAGAACCGGCATTTTGTTGCCATCCTCCCAATTTGCAGTGGTGATTGCTGGTGTTCTACAGGACAGTCATCCCGAAGCCCCGCGTTTTCTCCAGCGGGGCGAGGGATCCGGCGCGTAGTGTTTCGAATTGACTACCCCCAATTTGCCAACTCCTTTTCCCGCCGAATAGAATCGTGGATACTCCAGCCTTGCCCGGTACTTGCGAGGACAATTGAAGAAGGTCATTGCGATCTATCCCGGCTCGTTCGACCCTTTGACCAACGGCCACCTGGATCTTATCGCGCGGGGCAGCAAGATCTTTGACGAACTGATTGTCGCCATTCTTCGCAACCCGGAGAAGGACCCTCTGTTCACTCTGGGCGAGCGGCGGGAAATGCTGGAGGCGATGACCGGGCCCTGGAAGAACGTGCGGGTGGACGCCTTCGAAGGCCTGATGGTCGACTACGCGGTGAAGGTGAAGGCTTCGGCTGTGCTGCGCGGCATTCGCGCCATCAGTGACTACGAGTATGAACTGCAGATGGCGCTGATGAACCGAAAGCTGTCGCCGGAGCTGGAAACGGTTTTCATGATGCCGGCAGAAGCGTACTCGTACCTGAGTTCGCGTCTGGTGCGGGAGATCGCTCAGTTAGGCGGCTCGATTCAGGGTCTGGTGCCGGACTTGGTCGAGCAGAGGCTGCGGCGGAAGCTGGATCCGTCGCTAAAATTTCAGGAAGTGCCGAAACCCAAGTCGAGGAAGAAGTCATGAGTGCAGTGACCACGGAAGTCAGCCACGCCGTCCGCCTGACGGAACGCATCAATCGCATCGAGCCCTCCGCTACCCTGGCTGCGGTTGCCGAAGCCGACAAGCTGCGACAGAAGGGCATTGACGTGGTCGACATGACTGCGGGAGAGCCACACTTTGCTACTCCGCAGCACGTCAAAGACGCTGCCATCGCCGCCATCAACGCGAACTTCTCGAAGTACACCGCGGTGGGTGGGATCCCGGAACTGAAGGATGCGATCACCAGCCGCCACGCTACCGACTTCGGATCGACCTACAAGCGCGAGGAAGTGTGCGCTTCGGTCGGCGGCAAGCACGCGCTGTTCAATGTGATCTCGGTACTGGTCGATCACGGCGACGAAGTCATTCTGCCTGTTCCCTACTGGGTTTCGTTCAAAGACATGGTGCGCTATGTCGGCGGCAACTGCGTGCTGCTCAAGGCTGACGAGTCGCAGGGCTTCCGTGTTACAGCGCAAATGGTCGAGCGGCTCGTCACCCCAAGGACGAAGCTCATCATTCTGAACTCGCCCTCGAATCCTTCGGGAGCTGTGATGAGTCCAGAGGATATGACGGCAGTCATCCGCCTCGCCCATGAACGCGGCATCTGGGTCATCTCCGACGAGTGCTATGTGTACCTCAATTACTCAGGCCGGAATTTCTCGGTCGGCTCGCTGAACGAATATCGCGATCGTTTTCTCGTGGTCGGCTCGCTATCGAAGACGTATGCGATGACCGGATGGCGGCTGGGGTTCACGCTGGGGCCGGCGGCAATCATCAGCGCGGTGCAAAAGCTGCAGAGCCAGTCGACGTCGAATCCCACTTCGTTCGTGCAGAAGGCGGCGGTCGCGGCGCTTACCAGCTCGCAGCAGTGCGTCGCCGATATGCGCGCGGAGTACATCAAGCTGCGCGATCACATTGTCGGCGGCTTGCGCTCGATTCCTGGCCTGAAGTGCACGATGCCGGAGGGCGCGTTCTACGTCTATCCCAACGTGTCGGCGTTTTTCGGCAAGAACGGCATCAAGTGCGCGGCTGACGTAGCGCACGGCTTACTGCATCAGGCCCACGTCGCCGTCGTTGCAGGAGAGGGATTCGGTACGAGCGAGCACGTTCGCATCTCTTACGCGACGTCGATGGCGAACATCGACAAGGCGCTGGAGCGGATACGGAAATATTTTGCCGGGCTGTGAGGCCCACACTGTTTTCATGATTATGCTCTGACCGGTACGGCTCCAGCCACACGGCCGAATATCGACCTGCCTTCCTCGAATGAATGAGTGATCTCTACCCACTCCTGATGTCGCCTGCCTTTGACCCGCGTCCGTGGGGGACGACTGATCTGTCGCCGATCTATCCCAATCAACAGTTCTCTGAAAAGATCGGCGAAGCGTGGCTAACAGGTGATAGCTGCAAAGTGGCAAATGGTCCGCTGGCTGGGCGCTTGCTGTCCGATTTGAGCACACACTACGGCCGAGAACTTGTGGGTGACGCTGCTCGCGATGCCAGTCGGTTCCCGCTGCTACTCAAGTTCCTGTTTCCTCACGAAAAGCTTTCTGTCCAGGTTCATCCCGACGACGAGGAAGCAGTCCGTACCGGCGAGCCGTGGGGCAAGACCGAATGCTGGTACGTTGCGCACGCCAAGCCTGGCGCGCAAATTGCGCTAGGACTGAAACAAGGGGTGACGCGCGCTCAGTTTGAGCAGTCGATTCATGAGAAGCGCGCCGAAGATCTGCTGAACTGGATCAACGTCTTTCCCGGCGAGATGATCTACGTTGCCGGCGGCACGGTGCACACGCTGGGGCCCGGGTCGGTCATCGTCGAGACGCAGCAACAGTCGGATACGACCTACCGGCTTTACGACTATGGGCGTCCGCGCGAACTGCACCTCAAGCAGGGTCTCGCCGCAATCAAAGAGAAGGTGGCTTCGGGGAAGGTACTGCGTCCGGCGCCCGCGGCCATGAATGGCGGCAAGAATCGCCACTCTCCTCTGATCGCGGCGCCTTACTTCGTTGTCGACGGCTATGAACTGAAGGAGCCGCACACCTTCGAGACCACTGATGACTCCGGAAAAACATCCGTGCAGATTCTCGTCGCAGTGGACGGATGCGCCGTTATCGAGGCGCGAGGTACAGAGCCTGTCACGCTCGCCAAAGGAGATGCAATCGCTGTGCCAGCTTGTATTGGGAGTTTTACCGTCCGCCCGCAGTGGACCGTCGAACTCTTGAAGTCCTATGTGCCGGGGAAGGTGTTGCCCGAGCCTGCGACGAGGATGTAGTCTCACTGCGCTCAGTAGAACGGGTCCCATAAATAGATCTTGGGAGGGCACGACTTCAGTCGTGCCACGGAACTACCAAAACGTAGGGCTTCAGCCCCTGAGGCGTTTGATCTTAAAACGCGCGAAGGCGGGTATGAGACGATCTCTGGTGCGCGCGCTTTTACCGTGAAAACCATTGGCTAATTCGAAACCAAATTTCTATCCCGTAATTCTTGCAGGTGGCCGCGGCACGCGGTTCTGGCCGTTGAGCCGCAAGCGTCGGGCCAAGCAACTGCTCGCCCTCGACGGCAAACAGACCATGATCCAGCAGACCGTGGCGCGTCTCCTGCCGCTTGCGCCCCCATCCCGCTTCTGGGTGATCACGAATCAAGATCTAAAAACCGAAGTCTCGCGCCAGTTGCCGAAACTGAAAAAAAGCCAAATTATCGCCGAGCCGGTTGGACGAAACACCGCGCCCGCTATTGGTCTAGCCGCGTTTCTTCTGTTGCGCGATGATCCCGACGCAGTAATCGGCATGTTTCCCTCCGACCACGTCATCGGCGACGAAACCCGCTATCGCGAAGCGCTCCGGCGAGGAATTGACATTGCTGCGGAAGGCGAGAACATCGTTGTCCTTGGAATTCAGCCAACGCGCCCGGAAACAGGCTACGGTTACATCGAAGCCGGAGCCGCGTCCGCTCAGAACGCCTTGCCCGTGCGCCGCTTCACGGAAAAACCCGACTCACAACGTGCTGCCGAATTTCTGAGCGCTGGTAATTACTACTGGAACAGCGGAATGTTCCTGTGGAGTGCGCGCACTCTGGCCAACGCGTTGCGGGAGCACCTGCCCAACACCGCTCCGCTGCTCGAAAAGATTGCCGCCAGCTTCGGAACGCGCAAGTTCGACGCTACTTTTCGCAAGCTTTATCCCAAGTGCGAAAACATCAGCATCGACTACGCGGTACTCGAACCGCGCTCGGCCAAAGGCGAGCGGGCCTCCAACATTTTTTGTCTCCCCGCCGACTTCGGGTGGAACGACCTCGGCTCCTGGACCGCCCTGCACGAACATCACACCGCGAAGAGCAATCCCGCGGGCGCCAATCTGTTTTCCAGTGCTGGCGTCTTCGTCCTGAACGCGCAGGGTAACTACATTCATGCCCCCGGGAAGTTTGTCGCGGTTGTGGGAGTCACGGACCTGGTTGTGGTAGAAACTGACGATGCCTTGCTCATTACCACGCGCCAGCAGGCGCAGGACGTGGGCAAGGTTGTGAAGTATCTGGACGAAAAGAAGCTGCACAAGCTGGTGTGAGACGGCCGAACTAATTGACCGTTTGTCTTCGCGAGTAAACTGCGAGCCGCGACCAGGCTAACGATCCGGGACCATCGACCAGAGACTAACGACCAACGACAAACGACATGGACATCAAGTTCGGCACCGACGGCTGGCGCGGTATTATCGCGGACGACTTTACCTTCGACAACGTGCGCCGCGTTGCCGGCGCCATCGCGTCCTACGTTCTGAAAAATGAGGACAGCAAGAACGGCGTCATCGTTGGCTATGACACCCGCTTTGCCTCCCAGCGCGCCGCACGGATCGCCAGCGAGGTAGTCGCTGCCGCCGGCATTCCCGTGAGGCTGGCCAACGACTACACGCCGACACCGGCCATCTCTCTAGCGATCAAGCAACAGGGTGCAGCAGGCGGCATCGTCATTACCTCGAGCCACAACCCGTGGAACTGGAACGGAGTGAAATTCAAAGCGAAGTTTGGCGGCTCGGCAACTCCGGCCATCATGAAGAAGGTCGAAGATGAGATGCACGCCGGCGCGATGCCTACAGCCACTAAACCCGAGAGCGTAGTAGAAGTTGACCTCAAGAAGGCTTACATCGAAACCATCTGCGCCTTTGCCGACATGGAGAGCATCACCAAAGCCAAGTTCAAGTTTGTGGTCGACTCCATGTATGGCTCTGGCCGCGGCGTGCTCACCAAGATTTTCGACGCCTGTGGCATCCAGCACATTGCCATCCGGCAGGAACTGAATCCGCTCTTTCCCGGCATCAATCCTGAGCCCATCGAACCGCACGTCGCTCTGCTCCAGAAGACGGTCGTCGAAAACGGTTGCCACGGCGGACTTGCCACCGACGGTGATGCTGATCGCATCGGGGCGGTCGCGGAGGATGGAAGCTTCGTCGACTCGCACAAGATCTATTCCATCCTTCTCAACTGGGTTCTGGAACGCAAGAAATGGCCCGGCGCCGTAGTACGTGCCTTCAACACCACCAAGATGCTCGACCGCATCGCAGCCAAGCATGGGCGCAAGCTTCTCGAGTGCTCCATCGGCTACAAGCACATTGCGGATCTGATGATGGAGCGCGAGATCGTGATGGGTGGCGAGGAGTCGGGTGGAATCGGCTACGGCCGCTACATCCCGGAGCGCGACGGTGTCCTGAACTGCCTCCTGCTGGCCAACGTCATGGCGGAGGAAGGCAAGCCTCTGGGGCAGCTGGTGGCGGACCTGCAACGCGAGTTTGGACCGCACTACTACGGCCGCCGTGACATGCACATTCCCGACTCCGTCAAACACGGCGCCATCCGGCGCGCTCAGGCCGATTCCACCACGAAGCTGGCCCGTTATTCGGTTCTCAAGAAAGAAGGCCTGGACGGGGTCAAATTCTTTCTCGACGCGCCATCGCCGAACCACGGCGCCGAGGCCTGGGTCCTTTTCCGAGCATCGGGCACCGAGCCCCTGCTGCGCGTTTATGCCGAGGCGGCCTCTCCCCAGCTGGTTACCGACATCCTGGACAGCGCCGAAACATTTGTTCATGACGGCGGTGAATAGCCCGCGCGGCCATAAGTTCCCACCGACATAACACTTTCGGATGCCCAGAGAAGCCGCACGGAGCGACTATTTTGGGCGATAATAGCGGCAGTTCCATGGATATTGCCGAGGATACGGTCCAGCAGGAAATCGCGGTTCCCCCCGACACTCCTGAATCACGACGCTACAACCGCATTCGCCGCTGGTTAAGCGCCGCCGATTTTGTGTTGGGTCTCGCCCTGCTCGTGATTCTCCTCACGACCGGCTGGACCGGGCTTCTGCGTGACCTTGCCTACGCCGGCGCCTTCCAGATTTACAGCCTTGCCGTTTTTCTCTACGTAGCGCTGCTTCTTACCATCGGGAAAGTCCTCGGCTTCGGGCTCGACTACTACAGTTTCCGCCTGGAACGCCGCTTCAATCTTTCCAATCAAAGGCTGCGTTTATGGATCTGGGATGAGGCCAAGGGATTCCTGCTTGGGCTGGTGATGGCGGCCGTCGTCGCTGAACTGCTCTACTTCATCATCCGCCTGGCTCCTGAGCGCTGGTGGATCATCACCTGGGCTGCGTTCATGGGCTTGTTTGTATTGCTGGCGCAGATCGCTCCGGTAGTTCTGTTTCCCATCTTCTACAAGTTCGAACCGCTGGACGACGAAGACCTGAAAGCGCGCCTGGTGCGGCTGAGCGAACGTGCCGGCACGCGCGTGCGCGGCGTATACAAATGGCATCTGTCGGAAAAGAGTAAGAAGGCGAATGCTGCTCTTACCGGCTTGGGCGCCACCCGGCGGATCATTCTGGCAGACACGCTTCTCGCGAATTATTCACCCGACGAAATCGAAGCCGTGCTCGCCCATGAACTTGGGCACCAGGTGCATCGCCACATTTTGAAGAGCATCGCGGTACAGGCGGGAATCACTCTATTCGGATTCTGGGCGGCGAACATCGTGCTACACCTCGCGATCGACCGCTGGCACATGTTCGAGACCATGTCGGACTTTGCCAACTTGCCGTTGCTGGTGCTCGTGTCTACGGTCCTGTCATTTGTGCTGATGCCCGCTCTGAACGCCTATTCGCGCTTCAACGAGCGCCAGGCGGATCGCTATGCATTCCGCTCGGTCCGCAACGTCAGCCCTTTCATCTCTGCGATGAACAAGCTCGCGGAACAGAATCTGGCGGAACGTACGCCCTCGAAGTGGATCGAGTTGTTGTTCCACTCCCATCCCGCCATCTCGCGGCGTGTTGCCGCGGCGGAAGCGTGGTCGAGACAGACCGCCGCGCGAGCACGAGCCTAAGACTTTCAGTCTGTTGTGGCCGATCTCATAGATGGTCTTGGCGGGAGGGCACGACTTCAGTCGTGCCACGGAACTACCAAAACGCAGGGCTTCAGCCCCCGCGGTTCGAAGTCTCACCCCATCGCAGCCGTAATGGAGAGATTCCGGTTGCAGGGGGCCAATAACTCAACTTCCCAGCAGGATTTTCGTCGCGCGCTGCAGGTCGTCTTCGGTGTCTACTCCAATCGTATCGAAGGGAGTTTCGCCAACCTGAATCGGGATTCCGTTTTCGAGAAACCGCAGCTGTTCCAGCCTCTCGCTTCCTTCGAGAGGCGACTCAGGCAACTCGCCGAAATGATCCAGCGCCGACTTCCGGTACGCGTAAAAGCCCAGATGTTTGTAGCACGGCGGGCGGACGCCGTCCCGGTCGAAGGGTATGGTGGCACGGGAAAAATACAGTGCGCGCCCGCTGAGGTCCGTGACCACTTTCACCGCATGAGGATTGTCCAAGTCAGCCGGCGCCACCAGCGTCTTTAATGTACCGACTTGCACGTTGCTGTCTTTCATTACTTCCAGGAGCGCCGAGATATGTTCTGGCCGAGTCAGCGGCTCGTCTCCCTGTACGTTTACGTAGACGTCAGCCGGGACCGAGTTTGCGACCTCGCGCACCCGCTCCGTGCCGCTGCGATGCGCCGCGGAGGTCATGCGCGCCAGCCATCCATTCTTCACACAGACAGCCATGATCTCCTCTGAATCAGTCGCGATCACGACCTGGTCCAGTAACTTGGAAGCGCTGACGCCGCGATAGGTGTACCCGAGAAGCGGCAGCCCGCCAATGTCGCGAAGCATCTTCTGGGGCATGCGGGTGGATTGGAGACGCGCAGGGATGATGGCAATGGCTTTCATGTGCCTCTAGTTTCGGATGTCTGGCGCTCGGTTGCAACCCGGGTGGTTCTCGATCTCGGGAACTAACCGGCCACCTGAAATGACCCTTGATTGGCTCCTCGGTGACCTTCAACCGCTTGTGGTAGCCGCCAGCCGTCGATTGACGGCAACCCCCGCCATCGTCATGCTGAAAATGACTGCCGCGAACAGCAGCAACCAGCCCCAATACTGGGCCGGATGGCGGAGAACCCTGATGAAATGACGTCCATAGTGATCGGCGACGAGAGCGATGAATGCGTAACGCGAAGCCCGGCAAAGAGCCACCACTGTCAGAAATCTCGCGACGCTGTAGTTCGACGCACCTGCGGCCGCGAAAAACAGGCTGGTAGGAAATGGAAATGGCACCGCGGTTGAGACGGCAAGAGCGCCAGTGCCCCACTTGTGAAAAAAATCGAGGATGGAATCCAATTTCCGTTTTCCGAACTTGTTTTTCAGGTAGGCCGATCCGGCCCTGCGTGCGACCCGGAACGTGAGATACGCTCCTATCACCGATCCTGCGGTTGCAACCGCCGCTAACTCGTACCAGGGATTGCGGTGGGTAGCGGCTAGAATTGCCGTCAAAATGTCAGGGCCTCCGAAGGTTGGCAGTGGAGAGCTATCGAGAATGGCGAGGAAGAAAAGTCCCAGTGCTCCCAAATGGCGGAACATCGCGGTAACGCTGCGCCCCCGGCTCGGTCCGGCCTTTTGGAGGAAGGCGTTCAACATGAGCGCAATATATCAACTTTGTCGCTTCACAGCTTTAGCCTCCGGCAAACCATCCTGACCAGGCGGCCAGCGGTACAATCCACAGTGGGGGGAAGCAAAGGAGAATCCGAATGACGCAAAAGGTTATTGACGTGGTTGGAACTTCTAAAGAGAGCTTTGCAAAGGCCGCAGAAAATGCAGTGGCAGAAGCCGCAAAAACCGTTCGCGGCTTGAAGTGGGCGCGAGTGGCGGAACTAGAAATGGAGCTGGACGGCAAGAAGATCGCCCAATACCGAGCGACAACAAAGATTTACTTCGATATTGAAAAGTGACTTGTGCGAGGAGCAGGGTACGGGGAGCAATGTTCTGAGAATCTCGTCAGATTCCACCCTCGTTTGCAAACCCTGATGGTGCCTTGGACGGATTCGCGGATTGCGTTTCTTGGGTGAGTCTTTCTGACCATGCAGAAACCCTAGAAATGCTAATATCAAGCAAGTCATCGTCGAGCCCACAACCGCTCCCCCGTAACTCGATGAACCGACTTTGAGTATGCTCTCTTAGGGGGCATCCCCCTGTTTTAAGAACGTGGCGGTGTAGCTCAGGTGGTTAGAGCGACGGTCTCATAATCCGTAGGTCGTTGGTTCGAGTCCAACCGCCGCCACCATGTTTTCTATCGTTTACAAGCCTTGCCTTCCAGGCCGGTTCCGGCCAGTTGCGTCCTAGTTGCGTCCGGTTGCGTTTCTTGATTTTGTGTTCTCGGGGGTGAGAGCGCCTTGGCTTTTGCCAGCGCCGTGCTCTGGCAACTTCCCAGAAGTGCGTTTCTCTCTGACCTGCCCTCGAAAAACTCAACCAGCTAGAATTGGGGACCTCACGTCGCGGCAGTAGCGACGAAGGAGGGGCTGGAGCCATGAAGAGAGCGCGATTCAGCGAAGAGCAGATCGTGGGGATTCTGAAAGAGCACGAGGCGGGACGGAAGGTGGCAGAGTTGGCCCGCGAGCACGGAGTGAGCGAAGCCACGCTGTATGGCTGGAAGAGTAAGTATGGCGGGATGGAAGTGGGTGAAGCGCAGCGGCTGAGAAGTCTGGAAGATGAGAACCGCCGGTTGAAACACCTGGTGGCTGACCTCAGCCTGGACAAAGAAGCGCTGAAGGCGATCGTGCGAAAAAACGGGTGGAGCTTGCCGGCTTAAGGGCGGACGCGGCGTTTGCCATGAAGGAGTTCGCCATGAGTGAGCGCCGGGCTTGCAGGCTCGTGGAGCTAGACCGCAGCAGTTATCGTTATGAGCGGCGAGCGGACCACAACGCGCAACTGCGAGAAGAGTTGGTGAAGCTGGCGCGACAGAAGCCGCGCTACGGGTACCGGCGACTGCATGTGCTGTTGAGCAAACGTGGACAGTCGGCCAGTGCCCAGCGGATTTATCGACTGTATCGGGAGGAGCGACTGATGGTTCGGCGGCTGAGGAGGAAACGATTGGTGCGTCCGGCGAACGAAGGACGGCTACTGTTGCGCTCCAATCAGGAATGGGCGTTAGATTTTGCCTGCGACGCCTTGGCCACAGGCCGCGCGATCCGCATCCTGGCCATCGTCGATGCATTCACCCGCGAGTGCCTGACCTTGGAAGTGGATACGAGTTTGTCGAGTCAGCGTGTAACTCGCGCTCTAGAACAAGCGATCGAGCAGCGAGGCATGCCGGAGTCGATTCGTTGTGACAACGGGCCGGAACTGACCTCGCGGCATTTCTTGGGCTGGTGCGAGGATCGTAAAATCCAGTTGATCCACATTCAGCCGGGGCGGCCCATGCAGAACGGCCACGTCGAAAGCTTCAATGGACGACTGCGAGATGAGTGTTTAAACGCCAGCTGGTTTCGGAACCTAGCCGATGCTAGAACGAAGATTTCTAACTGGCATAAGGAGTACAACAGCGAGCGACCCCACAGTAGTCTGGGCTATCGCACGCCCAACGAGTTCGCCGAAACGCTGAGATCCTCAGTTCTACATGGATGAGAAAAACGAGGCAGGTCAGCTCGTTACCTAAATTTGTGAAACTTCTCCCGGGCCGACTTGTGGGGCATCTCGGCAATCGTAACTTGTGGGAGATGCCGTTGTTGAACCGCGCCTGAAAACAGTGCTTTCAGAGATCAACTCAATCCCAAAATGGAGAAGGACCAACCCAACTCCAATGGCCTGAACTCAAAACGGACCGACGATTCCAAGATTCGAGAGGCGAATCTTCATTGCCTCTGGGCTGACCTTGTATCTCAACGCGAAGAGAGTGACAGTGCGTTTGTCTACGTTACGGATCGTGTCCAGATCTGATTTCAGAAATCTTGTGGGCATCAACAATTCAGCCCCAAAACGGTTCGCCGTTATCTCCTGCCAATCTACGCCGGGAGGGGAATCGGCAACTCTTCGCCAACTGACCCGAAAGTCCTTGTCTACGTGCTCCTCGATACCGGCATGAAAGAAGAAATGACTGACACCAGGCGCGTGTTGGGACCGTCAAGAGCTGGTTTTCGAAGACCCCATCCTCGGAGTCATCCCGCTGGACGACTCGCTGAAGATCGAGATCTGGCGTTTCAGAGGGCCGCCGTCTCGCCAAAAGTGGCAGGTGACGGATGTGCGAGGACTGTACGCTGAATGATTCTAACTGGCGTTATAGACATTGTCGGGACAGACAAGGAGGGACTTGCTAGGCCGCGGCCATAATTTACGGTTTGCCCGTCATCCGATCCCGCGACACCGCCTGGCTGGCGTCGCAAGGCGTTCAATGTAACCCTCCGAACCATCCTGGTCGATGGGGTATACACAAAGTATGTTGACGGGGCTAGGATCAGGAGAACCTGCGGAATCGATTGCTAACCTTGCTGATTTCCAGTAATCTATCGCGCAATCCCAAAACATAGTTACGTTCGGGGAACGTTTTTTTGGTACGGGACAGGTTTTATGTGGGCCAATGTCAGCTTCAAGTTCGCGCTCATATCAATGAGGGTGAACAGCCTGCCTGAATTGCGCTGTTGCCTCTTTTCCTATCCCCGGCTTTCTTATCCGAGAGGGTAGTGACCAACAACGAGTTCGTAAGGGGGTTAGTGTATGTCCAAGTTTGGGCGGGTCGTGTCGTTAATGCTGTTGGGATTGTTCCTGGCTGCCCAGGTTTTCGCGCAAGGAGGAGCCACCGGCGCCATTACTGGCACCGTGCAGGATGCAAGCGGCGCGGTCGTTCCAGGCGCCGAGGTTAGCATCACGAATCAGGACACCGGCGCGCTAGGTCGCACCGTAGAGACAGACGCCAACGGCTCATTTACCGCCAACCTCCTGCCGGTAGGCACGTACACGGTGTCGGTAAGCGGCGGTGGCTTTCAGGACGCCAAATTCCCCGACATTGCGGTACGCATCACCGAAACCACGCGCATGACGGCCAAACTCGCCCCGACAAAAGTCATGGAGACAGTGGAAGTCCAGGCCGAGGTCCAGGCGGTCGAAACCACGACTGCCACGACTGGGCAGGCCATCGAAGAGCGAACCATTCGCGAACTGCCTCTGTCCACGCAGAACTTCCAGCAACTGCTGACGCTCTCGACTGGCGCGCAGAGCGAACTGAATGCTTCAGCTCAACTCGGACGTGGTAACGCCCGCGTGATCGTGAATGGCCAGCGCGAGGACAACAATAACTATCTGATCGAGGGCATCAGCGCGACCGACTATAACGTCTCGCAATCTACCAATGTTCCGCTGCCCAATCCTGATGTGATCAAAGAATTCAAAGTCCAGACCTCGCTCTACGATGCCAGCCAGGGCCGAAATAGCGGCGGCAATGTGAATGCCATCCTGAAATCGGGAACCATGCATTTCCACGGGGACTTGTATGAATTCTTCCGGAACGATGTTCTGAACGCCAATGAGTTCTTCTTGAATCGTGCCGGTCAGAAGCGCCCGTCGGTGAAACAGAATATTTTCGGCGGCAGCCTGGGAGGACCGATCGGTTCGGGGGCGAAACTTGGTTTCTTTTTCGTGAACTATCAAGGGACGAGGCAACGCAGCGGATTGTCGCCGGGGACATCGATCAGCAACCCTGGATTCCCGATCTTGCCCGCCTCGCGAGATGATGCCACGCTTGATTCTGTTCTGGAAGCGGCATTCAGCACGCCCGGGGCCCCGGTGACGAATATCGACCCTGTGATTCACAAACTATTGCTTTTCAAGAGCAACCAGTTCGGCAACACTCCTGGCGGTTATTTAATTCCCTCGCTTCCCGGAACGGTGGGAGGCAGCGCTCAGTTCGTTATCAGCAAGCCCGGTAAGTACACCGACGACCAGTTCACCACGAATTGGGACAAGGAATTCAATCACGGTAACGACAAATTGGCAGCGCGGTTCTTCTTCTCGAATGCCGAGTCGCTATTGCCCTTCGGCGCGGGGGGACTGCAAGCGTCACTCGGGGGAACTCTCGCCAGCAGCATCAGTGCAACCGACTTGAATTTTCCTTATGACCTACCGGTGAATGACCGGTTTCTCAGCATTGCCGAAACCCATCTTTTCTCGCCGTCTCTGGTAAATGACTTCCGCTTTGGATTTGTCCGAATCAACAATAGCTTGATCAATATTCCCCCGGTCACCGTGGGAGACGTAGGTATTGATCGCCCAACGAACAATATCACTCAGTCGATTTACAAGTTCACGCTTGGCACTTCCGGATTTCAGATCGGCCCCACTCCGCCGGCAAATCAGTACCAGACGCAAGATAACTACAACTTTGTCGAGACGTTCAGTTGGGTGCGAGGCAAGCACACCCTGCGTTTCGGTGGCGAGTACACACGCGTTAATCTGGATAAACTATTTCCGCAGACCTTCAATGGACAGCTGTTCTTCGTCAATGGACCACTCGCAGTCGACCCGTCCGGCCCGTCCTATACGGATTTTCAGAAATGGCTGATGGGAGCGCCGGACTTCAGCTTTGGCGGCGGCGGTGTTTACAACCACCAATACCGCAACAATAATTACGGCTTCTTTGCCCAGGATGACTGGAAGGCTCGTCCGGATTTAACTTTGAATCTGGGTCTTCGTACCGACATTCTCGGTGCTTTTTATGACAACCTTTGCCACATCGGCAATTTCGATCTGACCCAAGGCAATGCCGGGCAGTATCCGTTCGTGTACGGAAGCTGCGCCAGCAAATTAGGCATATCCGGAATGCCAGCAGCGGGGAGTAACACCACCCTGAAGAACGGTTACACCACCGGGCTTGGACCACGAATCGGTTTCGCCTGGGACGTTCTCGGTCACCATAACATGACGGTTCGCGGAGGATACGGCATCTACTTCGTACGCGAAGACGTGGGAACGGTTGATCAACTCTCGTTCCAAGCCCCGATGTTGCCGATTGCATTCGGGGGTGGCGCGCCGGGATGCTTGAGTACGTTTTTCTCTGCCGATCAGACGTCCCCCTGCCCAACGCCCAACACGAATGCTTTGCCAAAAGCTGGCACCCTGGATCCTAATTTTCTGCCTTGTCTTGGCGTTATCCAAAGCTTCCCCGGAAACGACACTCGTCAGTTTCCGAACATTGGCTGTGCGAACGGCAGTCCCGGCGTGGTGCCGTCGCAATTCCTGTTTGCACTCGCGGTGCCGCGCGCTTTTGAAGCTCCCAACACTCAGCAGTGGAACTTCACGATTCAGCGTGAGCTTGGGAAGGAATGGGTGCTCGAACTCGGATATGTAGGAAGTCACGCCATTCACCTTCGCGAAACTCGAACTAACGTTCAAGCTCAGTTGGCTACAGCGACGCACCCGGTAATCGTGACGCTTTCCGATGGTTCCCAAATCCCAATTACCGAGAGCACCACCAGTAATGGTATTGCTCGGTCCACCTTACAAGGCGTGAACGGATACAGCGGTATGCAGCTCTTCGCGAACGACGCCTATGCACATTACAACTCGTTCCAGACAACGCTCTCGCGCCGCTGGGGGAGGGGATACTTCCAGGGAGCATATACATTCGCGAGGTCAACGGATGCTACATCCAGCGGCAACACCGCTCTGAACACCGCTTTCAACAACGAAAGCGACTTGAAATATTCTCGCGGGCTTTCCGATTACGATCGCAGGCACCGCCTCACCGTCAGCTACAGATACGACCTTCCCTTTTTCCACACCGCCAGCGGATTGAAGCGCACTGCGCTTGCGGATTGGGCCGTCAGTGGTATCACCATCCTTCAATCCGGTACTCCCTTCTCCGTCACAGATTCGGGAGCTGGAACCGCTTATCTTGGGCCCGGAGTCACTCCGGCCACCTTGGGTGGACAATTGGCACCCGGCGCTTCGATCAGCGCCGGCTTGACCTCGGGAAGTATCCTCAACCGAGTTAACAACGGCTATCTCAATCCCGCGAACTTCACACCTGCGCCGTTGGCTGATCCTGCTGGTTGCGCATCCGACCCGGTTGCCTGTACCACAGCGTTCGGTAATCTCGGCCGAAACATTTATCGTGGTCCGTTCCAGCAGAACTGGGATTTTTCACTGATCAAGGACTTCGCTTTGACAGAGCGCCAGTCTTTGCGCTTTTCGGCGGACTTCTTCAACATCTGGAACCATGCCAACTTTGCCAACCCGTCTGTGAATGATGTTGAGACAATTCCGGCGTCCAACAGTCCGTTTGGTAGGATTCAAGCCACTGTTGGCACTCCGCGCCTCATCCAGTTCCAGCTGAGGTATGCGTTCTAGTGCCTGAAGTTTCCTCAGCAACGCGCATCCCGCTGCTGGAGCGGGACCAGGTCACGCCGGAAGTTGCGAACCTCTACGACGCCTTGCTAAAAGCGCGCGGCGTCGTGCCCAACATGTTCAAGGCGCTGGCGCACACCCCGGCGCTCGCGCTGGCAACTGCGGGATATTTGAAAGCTCTGTTGAGCGACGGCGCGCTTGCCGGCTGGTACAAGGAGCTCATCGCTACTCGGCTCTCGGTACTGCTTGCCAGCGAATATGCCATTAAGGCGCACTCACTTTCCGCCAGACAGAAGGGCGCGGCTGACGCCCAGATCACAGCGGCAAAGGGCGATTACGACAACGGACCATTTACGGCAGCTGAAAAATTTGGCTTTCGTGTTGCTGAACGCCTGCATCGTTCTGCAACAGAGATCACCGACGAGTTCTTTCGAGAGCTGAAAGGTCAATTCACCGACCCGCAGATCGTCGAGCTGTTTGCGACGGCCGCGGCATTCGAGTTGTTTCCACGCTTCGTGGACGCGCTGCGCATCCCGATCACTCCGCCGCCGAACCAGTGACGTAACAGTCGCTCGGCATTTAGACTACATACTTCATATGCGATCGCTTGCTTCCAGAATGTCTGTGCTGACCGGTGAAGGCGCGCTTTCCGTTTACCAGCGTGCTAAGGAACTCGAACGCCAAGGCCGCTCCATTATTCATCTTGAACTGGGAGAGCCCGATTTTCATCCTGCCGAGCCCGTCGTTGCCGCACTTGAGAAAGCAGTGCGCGACGGCAAAGACCGCTACTGTCCGATGGCTGGAGTCCCCGCGCTCAAAGAAGAAATCGCGGCTTACCTGCACCGCACGCGCAGTTTGAGCGTCTCCCCGGAGAGCGTCGTCGTCAGCCCTGGTTGCAAGCTGGCTTTGTTCTTCGCGCTGATGACGATCGTCGAACGAGGAGACGAAGTGCTTTGGCCTGATCCCGGTTTTCCTGGTTATGCCTCCATCACGTGTGGCATGGGCGGCATTCCTATCTCATTCGGCTTGGTTGAAAGGAACGCTCTGCAGCCCGATCCCGACGAAATCGCCGCCAAGATCACGCCTCGAACCAAGGCCATCGTCTTGAATTCGCCATGCAATCCGACGGGAACTGTCTACACAAATGAAATCCAGCGCCGGATCGCCGAACTCGCCGTGCACCACGATCTGTACGTGCTCTCCGACGAAATTTATGCACGCATCATTTACGGACAGCAATATGTCTCGATGCTCAGCTATCCCGGAATGCCCGAGCGCACGTTGATCATCGACGGATTTTCCAAAAGCTTTGCCATGACCGGCTGGCGCCTTGGCTACACGATTGCGCCGCCCGAGATTGTTCCGCACCTGGTGATGCTGGCGGTGAACAGCTATACCTGTACGGCGGAGTTTACGCAGTATGCCGCGATCGAGGCACTGCGCGACTCCACCGGCGCTACTCCGCGCATGGTTGCTGAATTCCACAAGCGCCGCGACCAGTTTGTTGCCGACCTCAATCGAGTGCCAGGGTTCCGTTGTCTGCCGCCGCAGGGCGCTTTCTATGCCTGGGTGAACATTGAGGAGACCGGTCTTCCTGCCGAGGAAGTCTGCCGCATCATGCTGGAAGAAGGCGGTGTCGCGGGAATTGCAGGCGCGGCGTTCGGCGACATGGGAAAGAATTTTGTCCGCCTCTCATTCGCATCATCGGCGGCGACGCTGAAAGAAGCGGTTGCGCGGATACAGAAAGTGTCGGCTTCATGGCAAGGCGTTCGTGTGTAGCTGGTCTCGACTTTTGAGATTTACTTCAGTAAAGGGGCTCTCGGATGCTCAGAAAAGCACTTCTGCTTGTGCTTCTTTTCGGTGTCTTCCACGCGGTCGCAATGGCTCAGGCACGTCCGTATCCTGGCCCTGATCTCGCACAGACCTACGAACGATTCTTGGCGGAGATCAACAAAATCCCTGCCTTCGATCATCACGCCCATCCCGGATTTGCCGATGATCCGGATGTCGACGCGATGGCCGCGCCTCCCGGCAGTGCCGCCTTCCGCGAACGGGACACAAATCCCGAACTCATCGTGGCCGCCAAAGCGCTCTGGGGATATCCCTACGATGATTTCTCGCCCGAGCACTCGAAATGGCTGATTCAGAAAAAAGCCGAGATGAGAAAGCAATATCCGGGCACGGCATACTTCGACATGCTGCTCGACAAGATGAACTTCGAGCGCGGCGTTGCCAACCGCGCCATGATGGCCGACTATCTCGACCCCAAACGATTTCCCTGGGTCTTCTTCGTGGACTCGTTCATGTGGCCGTTTGACAACAGCCAGCAGGCCGCGCGAAATAGCGACCAGCAAGTTTATATTCCACTTCAGGGAAAAATGCTGAAGCGCTGGATGCAACAGGAAAAACTGGCGACGCTGCCGGCGAGTTTCAGCGATTATCTGAAATTCATCAGCCAGGTGCTGGAAGATAATCAGAAGAACAAGGGCGGCATTGCGATGAAATTCGAAGTCGCCTACTTCCGCCCTTTGCACTTCGGCGATCCAACACGCGAGCAGGCGGAAGCAATCTACAAAAAGTACGTTAAAGGCGGGGTCCCTGCCGAGTCGGAATATCGCACCTTCCAGGATTACATTTTCCGTTACCTGATCACCGAAGGTGGACGCCTCAAACTTCCTGTCCACATTCACACCGCCGTCGGGATCGGCGATTACTTCAACATCTCCGAAAGCAACATCATGCAGCTGGAAAATGTGCTGCGAGATCCGCGTTATGTGAACACGACGTTCGTCATGATTCATGGCGGCTACCCGCTCGAGCGTGAAGCGATCTGGCTGGCGGCGATGAAGAATGTCTACATGGATTCTTCGCTGCAGGAAATCGATATGTATCCCGCCGAGTTCAAGAATTCGCTGCGGCAATGGCTGGAGACTTTTCCCGACAAAATCACTTTCGGCACTGATTGTTTTCCCTACAACGAGATTCTTGGCGCCGAAGAAAGCTACTGGCTGGGAAATGTTTCGACCCGCCAGGCTCTGGCGGCCGCTTTAGCGGAGATGGTTTCCATGGGCGAAGTGAACGAGTCGCAAGCTTTGGAACTAGCTCACGGATATCTGCACGACAATGCGGTCCGACTCTACGGACACAAGGCTCACTGATCGAGTTGGTACTTGAACGCAGCTTTGAGAGGTCATCGAATGGCGAGCTATGAGATTCGGCCTCCTGCCGCCGACCACTCATCGACGAAGGAGTTCGAGAAACTACCTCCATCCAAAGCTGCTTTCTGAGTTGGGATCAGTGTGTATTACGTTGGCCGGTTTCCGCAATGGCTTGTTGGTGCCAGGAAGCCAGGAGGTGCGGCACTCTCCTGCGCCGTTTCACCGGATACCGCTTGATCTCTGGGTGCCCGACCCAATGGTCGTTCTTGAAAGTGCTTGGCTTTTTGTCCGATTCACAACTGTCCCCCGCGGGATCTCCACATTGGCTCCCGCTACGCTCCCGACACAGGGAAGACACGCGATCCTGCTCCTAAAGGCGACTATGGGGTCGTCAATGACAGGTGCATATTTGTTTTGAAGGGACGATGTATCCCGCTTATCTGCGCGGACAAGCTTACCTGCTAGCGCAACAGCGCGAGTGCGGCCGAGTTCCAGAAGTTCATGAGATATTCGCGTCGTGTCTGTGTCGCCGTTCCTGATTTCAGGTTCATGGCATTTTCAGTACATTCTTTCCAAAGAAGAGTTGCGTTTGCTCAAAGAACTCGCGCCAGTCCACCTCATACGGTGGCAGGAGGTTCGACAGGATTGAACTGACCCTCGAGAGTTCGCAAAGGCCAACGACTCTTGGTGAATGATCCAACAGCATAGAGACGTGGGCCCCGGAACTCTCTTCACGAAGCCCACAGGCTACCAGCATCCTTTCACGCTGCCGTCCCCTTTAGACTGCCGGCGTGCAAGTGCTGAACCAATCCGCAATATTGAACGCAAGGCTTGATTTGGAACTCAAACCGACTTGCGCCCGAGGATCGAAACAGTACAATGGCGCTTCGAGTATGTCAACGAGAATCACAAAGCATATCGCTGGTATACTCGAACGCCCAAACGTGTCGGATGCCGACGCGAATGAGTTGTGTTGATTGTCCTCGGGAATTGGAGTGAATGTGATGCCTACCGCAACGACAACTGCAGGCAAGACAAGAGGGGCCGATGGGTCCCTACAGCTCTCGTATGGCCCTACGTACCAAACCGCCGATAAACTCAGCGAGCGCGTATATCAGGCTCTCAAGCGGGACATCGTCACCGGAATTTTGCGGCCCGGTGAGGCAGTGACCGAAAAGGATCTCGCGGGACGATACAAATCAAGTCGCACCCCAGTTCGTGAAGCAGCCCTGCGCTTGGAGGAGCAAAACCTGCTGAGGAACGTGCCCAACAGAGGGTACTTTGTGACGCATCTGACCGTGAAGGATTTAAACGACATCTACGAGTACCGGTTGTCAGTCGAGTGCACCTGTGCAGAACTGGCGGCCAGCAAGGGCATCCCAAGTAGCAACCTCCCCGGACTGAACAAACTCGCAAGTCGGCGCAGCCGGCCTGATAGTCGCTCCAGTTTTGAGGAGTTCATCGCGGCCGATACTGCTTTCCACGTCCATATCGCCCGCTTGACACGGAATCCTCTGCTCGTGAGAGCAATCTCCGAAATGCGATGCCAGATGGAGCGTATCCTTTTTGCGGGCATAGATGCCCTGGACACTTCTTACTACTATGGCGACTTGCCAGTTCATGGACATCAAGGAATATTGCGAGCGATCAAAGAGGGGAACGCAAAACTGGCGAAGAAACTCATGCACGAACACATCATGAGTGCAAAAGAAGAAGTCATTCAGATGGTGCACAACGGGTCAAGGCTGATTTGAGCTGGGACTCGTGCTGTTGCACTCCCTGCGGTTGCACTACTTCGATACTGAGCTATGAGTCAGAAACCTGAAAGCGAACGACTGGCCCGTGGCGCCTTGGGACAGGCCGAGGTTTTGTTTCAGGCTGTGGCTCATCTAGGGCCTGCAGGCGCTGCCATCGTAATTTTCCCGTTTCTGACGCAGTACGTTGGAGCAGCCATCCCATTCCTGCTTGCCGTGTGTCTGGTCGCGGTGCTGCTCACCGCATTCTGTGTTTCCGCGCTCGCCCGCCATCTTCCTTCGGCTGGGGGATTCGTTACCTATGTTGGTCAAGGCTTAGGAAAGCGCTTTGGGTTCTTTACGGCGTGGGCCTATTTTCTCTACGATCCGCTCATCCCCACAGTTTCAATTCTTGTCGCAGCTGGTTTTTTGGAACAGGTCTTAAAGGAACAATCAGGTGTTGCTGTGCCCTGGTGGGTTACTACCTTGGCTTCACTCGCGGTCGTACACATCGTCACCTATGCCGGGGTTAGACAGTCCGCCAAGCTGAACATGCTGCTAGGCGCTGCTGAATGTGTGATGCTCTTGCTGCTGAGCATCTGGGTGATCGTTCGTGTCGGCGCCGGGGCCCATTCCCTTGTTCCATTTCAATTTCCGAGGAGCGGGCCTCACGCACTCTTCCTGGGATTTGCATTTGCCTTATTGCTATTCTGCGGCTTTGAATCAGCTGCACCACTGGCCGAAGAGACGAAGAATGCAAAGACAGCAATACCACGTACGATGATCTCATCGCTACTGTTAGTTGGTGCACTGTGGATCCTGAGTGGATACGCAATGGTGCTTGGATTTGGGATTGAGAACGCCCATCAGATGTTGCAGGCAAGCGAAAATCCTTTTTTCACCCTGGCAAACCGCATATGGCATCACGGCTGGATTCTAGTCGCGTTTGCACTCATCAACTCCTCGCTCGCAGCCTCAATTGCAGGTCAGAATGCGGGCTCGCGGGTAATCTACGCACTTGGTCGGGCAGGTGTGTTGCCATCCGCTCTTGCACGCACTCACCCTAAACACAAGACACCATATGTTGCGATCACTTTCCAGAGCGTCTTGAATATCGTGGTTTCGATTACGCTGGGTCTTTGGCTCGGACCAATTGGCGCGCTTAATTTTATCGGAGTGCTGATCGCTATAGGCATCATTGTGATCTATATATTGGCGAACGTCTCAGTAATCCCATTGTTCTGGAAACGGTACCGAGAGGAATGGAGACTTCTACCGCATCTCGTGGTGCCCGTGTTAGCGGTCGGGCTTCTTGCACTGGCGTTCTATTACACGGTGTGGCCTATTCCGCCAAGGCCTCTTTCAGTTGCCGAAGCTTTTGTCGCTGTGTGGCTGTTGGTGGGAGCAGGTCTTGCCATTTTTCTTCGGGGACGAATGCGAGACGCGCTGGAGCGAGCCGTGTCGATGGTTTATCAGGCCGGTGAAAATGCAGTTTCATCTGGGATAGTTGATGGTCAGCCGCAGCTTCTCGCGACAGCGGCCCCCATACCGGACCCCCAGTGTGAGTAACATGAAAAGCAATCGGGATCGAACTTGCTGTGGATAGGACAAGCGCTATGGATTCCTACGACGCGGTATTTGTGGGGAGTGGAATCAATTCTCTGGTGGGTGCTGCAGTCCTCGCCAAAGCGGGCTGGAAGGTTTGCGTCCTCGAACGAAATTCCTGGGCCGGAGGCAACATTCGAACCGCTGAAGTCACGGAGCCGGGCTTTCTCCATGACTTGTATTCGGGATGGCACCCGCTTTTTACGGGATCCGAGGCGTACGCTCTGCTCAAGTCGGACTTAGACGCTCGCGGATTGACGTATCTAAATACCGAGTACCCGACGGCTGCGCTGTTCCCCGACGGTCAAGCAGCTTTTCTGTCTACCTCGCCCCAGGAAAACGTGCGGCATTTCGAGACTTTAGCGGCGGGCGATGGCGAGAGTTGGAATCGCGCTGTCACAGCCTTCATGGCACGCTCCGACTTGGGATTTGGATTACTCGGAACCGACCTCTGGTCCTGGACGGGGCTGAGGTTCTTGGTCAGAGGCCTTCGGCGATTGGGTCTTGAGGGATCTATGGAATTCGGCTCTCAGCTGTTGGGCTCGAGCCGATCATGGCTGACCGAAACTTTTCAGTCGCCGCGTATCCACGGCTTGCTTACTCCTTGGGTCCTACATACTGGGCTGGGGCCCGACAGTGCCGGTTCAGGTTTCATGAATCTGCTGATCGCCGTAGCTCTCCAACTCGGAGGCATGCCAGTACCGCGTGGTGGTGGCGCAAAACTAGTGGAGGGATTGGTCGCAATAATTCGCGATCATGGAGGCGAACTTCATACCGACTGTCATGTTGATTCAGTAGAGGTAAGTGGTAAGCATGCTGTTGGGGTCCGTGCCCTCCGACAGCTGTTCTCAGCCCGTAAGGCTGTTATCTGCAGCGTGACGCCACAGCAACTCTACCTGCAGCTCTTAGAAAAGACGGCTGTCCCTGAGCGTGCCGCACAAAAGGCGCGCCGCTTCCGTTTTGGACGTGGCGATATGCAGATCCACGTTGCTATGTCGGAACCGCCTAAGTGGCCTGGAGATGAGGAGAGATTGTGTCGTACCGCGATGGTTCATGTGACAACAGGCTTGGATGGAGTTTCACGGGCTGTGAATGAGGCCGAGCGGGGTTTATTACCCGCAGAGCCCACAATCGTCGTGGGGCAGCCCACGGCAGTGGATCCCTCGCGTTCTCCGGCAGGTACGTGGATCCTATGGATTCAGCTGCAGGAACTGCCCACTGCGCCACGGGGCGATGCTACCGGCAAAATCCACGTGGATGGTACCTGGAGCGAAACGCTACGCGAGAGTTTTGCCGATCGCGTCATCTCTAGACTATGTGAGATCATTCCGAATCTCGATAGTGCCATGCGTAAGCGCATAGTAATCTCGCCGGCTGACCTCGCGCGTACAAACATCAACCTGGTGGGGGGCGACCCATACGCAGGTTCCTGCTCACCCGACCAATTCTTCATCTGGCGTCCTTTGCCGGGCATGCCACGACACAGTACCAGCATTAAGAAGCTCTATCACATTGGGGCTTCCACGCATCCTGGTCCCGGTCTGCACGGCGCGTCTGGCCTAATGGTGGCCAAAGAGCTGTTGGGTACGAGAGCCTATCGCAGGTTGAGCTGAGCGCTGGGTGATGTTACTGCGGTGATGCCATGGCCAATTCCGAATTGCGTGCCAAGTAGTCCTCAACAGCGTTCAATAGCCGATCGACATCGGCCTTCGTGTTGTAGAAGTGACAGGAAACTCGAACACCACCCACATTGGAGGTGTATCGTACCGCGACCAGAATCCTTCGATCGAGCAGATACTCCTTTAATTCGATGTCCTTGTCCGGCATGCCGCGAAATCCCATAACAATGATGCCTGATCGATTCGCAGGCGATCGCGGCGTCACCACATTCATGCGCAGCGTCTCCAGTCCCTTTATGAGGTAGGTTGTCATGGTTCGGATCTGTTCTTCGATAGCGTCCTTCCCGAGTTCATTGATCATGTGGAGCGAAGCGGCCAGGCCGATTCCGCCGGGGTAGTTCGCCGTACCACCGTTCTCATACACTCTTGCTCCATGAGAGAACTCGACAGGCTGCAACGGTATGATCGACGGAGTTTCGAAATACGTGCCCCAACCGCCAAGGGGAGGTTCCAAGGAAAGGTACCCGGCCACAGGTGGTCTGAGTTTCTCGGCGATGTTTCTGCGGATGTACATGAAGCCCGCGCCGAACGGCGCGTTGAGCCATTTGTGACCGCCGCAGACGACCATGTCTACAGGAACTTTCGACACATCCAACGGGAGAGCACCGAGTTGCTGGATAGCATCGACAACCAGAAGAATACCGGCTTGCCTGCACAGCTTCGAGATGCCTTGGAGGTCGCAGAGGTATCCATTGCTCCATTGGACTGAACTGATGACCACGGCTTTTGTGCGATCGTCAATGAGTTCTTCGAAAGCAGAGGGCGGGAGTTCTCCATCCCGGCTTTTCGCAACACGGATCTCCGGAGAGATCCCGCTCTTAGGCTGACGCCATGCGAGGGGTACTGCTATGAATTCAAGGTCAGCGGTGACAATATTATCGCCGGGGTCGAGCGGAAGCGCGCGGGCAGCGATTGTCAGACCATGGGTTGTGCTTTCGATAAGCGCAATCTCGTCTTCTGAGGCGCCGATCAACCTAGCTGCTTCCGGGCGCGATTTTTCTCGAGCGGCATCGATCGCAAGATGATGCTCAACCATAGAGCGCACCGGTGCAAACATCGTCTGGTCGAGGAATGCACGTATGGCGTCAACCGAGACGCGAGGCGCAATGCCCACTCCGGCGCTGTCAAAAAAAGTCTTGTCCTGCAAAGCGGGAAACTCTTCTCTAATCTGCGCCAGTGAAGCGCTCATCAATCACCTCGTTGAATATTTGCGCCGTATAATTACATAGGTCTGTGAGTCGCACAAGTGAGGTTGTCCGAACTTTCCTGCTCGCAGATCTCTACTGAGCGTCTCTCGTCAGGGAATCCACGGATCGATTTTCCGGCTTGACAAGGTAACGCGAATACAACTAATATCCGTGGCCGATCCACAGTGGGGAAAAGTCAAGTCGGCTCCCGTCCCCTTTGCCGACGTAGTCCCCACCGACTCGAAGCGCTATCACCACAGGTGTTGTCAGCGACACGAGTTAGGGTCGAAACCCAGAGGAGATCGCCATGTCTTCGCGCATGCAGATTGCGTGGGTCGTGTCCGCCACTTTGCTAGTTGCGTCGATCAGCTTCGCCCAGACCAGTACCGGCAGCTTACAAGGCGTCGTTAAGGATGCCTCGGGAGCGGTTTTGCAGGGGGTTCAGGTGCTCGCGACCAACACTGCTACTGGGGCACGGCGCTCGTCGACAACGAACGAACGCGGAGAATACCTGTTCCTTAACTTGCCACCGAGTCGGTACGAGATTCTTGCGCAACACCAGGGCTTCGCAGATCAAAAGCGAGAGGCCGTGACCGTTAATGTCGGCGCCACCGCGACCTTGGATATCTCCATGTCGCTCGGTGAAGTTAAATCCATCGTTAACGTGAGTTCCGAGGCTCCTGAGATCGATGTTCAAAACTCGACTGTTCAGTCGGTAATCACCCAGGAACAGCTTAATTCTCTGCCCACTAATGGGAGGAACTTCCAGCAGCTAGCGATACTCTCCCCCATGGCGGACAACGGCAGCCAGAGTGTCGGATCGAGCTTCGACAGCACCAAGACTCGTGTCGGTGCCATCTCGGTAGGAGGAGGCCCCGGACGTTTCATCAACATATCCATTGACGGTGGCGACGCGAACGACGATTTTGTCGGCGGCCAGAATCTGCAAATTAGTCAGGATGCTGTGCAGGAGTTCAATATCGTTACGCAGCGCTATAACGCGGAAGATGGTCGTGCGAGCCAAGGGGTGATAAATGTCATCACCAAATCGGGTACGAACAATCTGCACGGGAGCGGATTCTGGTACTTTCGTGATGCGGCGATCAGCAACGAGAGCCAACTCGACAAGAGTTTAGGACTCCCGAAACCCGATTTTCGGAAACAGCAGTACGGCGCGACTCTTGGCGGACCAGTCAAACCCGATCGCGTATTCTTTTTCAGCTCTTACGAGCGTCAGCAAGAATCCCAGTTTGCGACTTACACCAGCAATGGCGCATTTCCCACAGTCGATGGGGTGTTCAAGCAGCCCTTTTGGCAGAATATGTATTTAGCGAAGGCAGACGTTCAGCTGACGCCGTCCTTGAACTTCTTCGGAAGATACACGCAGGAAAATAATAATCTGCACAACGACACTGCCGGGGTTCCGAATGTCACTCCAGGCGCTGTTGTGAACATCAAGAACGATTTTCACACAGTGACAAGCGGTTTGACTAAGGTCGGGACTAGGTGGGTGAATGATGTTCGCTTTCAGTACAGTGATTATCATGGGGCGACGGTTGACCCGCACGGGAATGAAGATGCTCCCACACTTGTATTCCCAGACGGGGTGTTCGGGCACAATCCGCAGGCACCCCAGTTCAATATTGAGAGAAAGTATCAGTGGCGGGAGACTGTCTCGGTCACGCGAAACCAACATAGTTTCAAGGTTGGCGCAGAATATATTTACCAACCCGAATTCGGTGGTCAGTTTGGTTTTGGACGGAACGAGTTCTTCTATGCCAATGATGACTACAATCCCACGACGGGAGTCGTAGGGCCCACTAACTCCATTGTTTCATTTAGTACGTTTAGCCAGAAACTGGGCAACGCGCTTAATCCGCCTTTGCATTATGTTGGTTTCTTCGCGCAGGATGAGTGGAAGCCCGCCTCGCGGATCACATTAAATCTGGGATTGCGTTACGATTTCGAGAAGAACCTATTTGTACCGCGCAACACGACCACGAACCAGGTTCTCTATCCTGTCATTGGAACCCCGCACGATCGTTATCACAACTTCGCGCCCCGGGTTGGTGTTGCGGTGGATTTGTTTGGCAATCGACGCACAGTGCTGAATGCCGGCTACGGCTTGTACTACGAATACCAAGCGGTAACCGCCGCGACGTTATATGAAGCCCTTAACCAGCTTCCCAATCCCTTCGATGCGATTGTCGTACCTGCCCCGGTCCCCTTTGGACCGAACAACATACCCGATTTCACGGGGCAACCAGGCTTTGACATTGGTTATGCCAATAGCCCGGATCTCAGGAACCCCTACGTCCATGAAATGTCGGCTGGCATTTCTCACGAACTTAGGGAAGGTGTCGTGCTAGAGAGTAACTTTGTTGCCAGCCTGGGCCGCGATTTCCCGGTTTTCGCTGACTTTAATCCCATCATTAATCCCGCGACGGGTCAACGTCTGAGGCAGGCGGAGTTCCCGACACTGGGTAGCGTGCAGATGTTCATGAACGGAGGGCACAATCGATACCTCGCCTGGGCGACTCAGCTCCGTTATCGCCGGCGACGCCTGGAGTTTCAGGCTTCTTACCGTCTCTCGCAGTCGAAGACAAACCAGGACAGCACGCAGGGATCTCCGGCTGACGGCGTTCTCAATTCAGCGTTTTGGCAACATGACCCCACCGAGTATGGATACAGTAACTTCGATGAGCGACACCGCTTCATCGCCAGTTCCGTTTGGAACCTACCCAAGGGTTTTCTGCTCTCCAGCATAGCCAGCGCTTCCTCCGGGCGTGCCTACACCCCGATGTGCAACGGTTGTGATGCCAATGGCGACGGGTTCAACGGGTTTTTCGGTATTGGGGATCGTACCGGGCCCCGCGGTAGCTTACGGGGCGATGCCACCTTTCAACTTGATTTGCGCGGAGCCAAGACATTCACCTTCGGCGAGAAAATGAATCTGCAGTTATTGGCTGAGGTCTTCAATCTCACCAACCGTGCTAACTATGGCAGCAACTTGAATCGTATTACAGCTCCGGATGGCTCGATTATTCCGAATTCCGGCTTCGGCCAACCGATTGCGCTTTATACTCCGCCGCGACAGGTTCAGTTTGGAGTGCGCTTCAGCTTCTAAGAAACGCCTTGCGATTGTGCGCAGCTCCAGGAGATAGGCAACGGAATGGTCACGGCTCCTGTATCACGGTGGTTTGCTCAAGCATCGGAAGATTTCCTCTCTCTGGGCGCAATCCCTCCAGACGTACCACGAATGCAGGTCAGACGGCATGCTATAGATCCTGTGACGTTCGCGGTTCTGGGTGGAGCACTCTTCTCTATCTGCCAGGAGATGGATATCGCTCTGCGCAATAGCTCGCTCTCTCCCATCATTAACATTGGTAAAGACTTTTCATGCGCAATTTTCACTTCCGACGCCCAACTTGTGGCGCAAGCATGTAACTGTCCTGGCCATGTAGGGTCAATGCATTATGCCGTGCTCTCCTGCATCTCCTCATTCGGATTTGAGAACCTGAGAGAAGGCGATGTGTACATGCTCAACGATCCCTATCAGGGTGGCACACACCTTCCCGACATCACTCTCATTTCGCCCATTTTTTACAAAAACGAACTGGTAATGTTCGCCGGCAATCGTGCGCATCACAGCGACGTAGGGGGAAGTTGTCCTGGCAGCTTTCCGCTTTCTGAATCGATCTTCGAAGAAGGCATTCGGATTCCGCCGGTTAAGTGTTATGACCGCGGGTCCAAGGTCCCGTCTGTCATGAGGATGCTGTTGGCCAACGTTCGCACGCCTGAGGAGGTCGAAGGCGATATCGAAGCCCAACTTGCTGCGAATAGGGCGGGCGAGCGCGGTCTGGTCCGACTCATGGATAAGTACGATCGCGATGTCGTGCTGTGCACGATCCTCGAGTACATGGATCACTCGGAGCGAGCATTTCGTGCCAGCTTGAACATTCCCGAAGGTAGTTACACGGCAGAAGACTGGATGGACGGTGATGGCAAAACGGAAGGGGCTCGTAAGATCCGCGCAAACGTCATCGTGAAAGGGTCGGACGTATTCGTTGACTTTACCGGCACCGAAGCGCAAGCGAATGGGCCTATCAACAGCATCTTTCCGACGACTGCGTCGATGGTGGTTGCTGCCCTACTCGCCTTGACCGACCCAACCATCATGCCGAACCACGGGTTCTACCGGCCTATCCACGTAAAGGCACCCTCGGGAACGCTTGTAAATCCCACCTTTCCGGCTCCGGCCGTCGGATTCCCGGACGTTTGTAACCGAATTGTGGAAGTGATCATGGAGGCGCTCACACCCGTGATCCCTGATCGGGTAATCGCGGCTACAAGCGGTACAACGACGAACTGTTTCTTTGGAGGAACCAACCCCATCTCCGGGCTACCCTACGTCTGGTACAACATCAACTCGCAAGGGGGGTGGGGAGGACGCAGCGACGGAGATGGCTGGCATAACGTTTGCTTTATCGAGGCGAATGGATGGGATATTCCGGTCGAGACTATCGAGTATCGCTATCCGTGGCGTGTATTGGCCTACGGCCTTCGGAAGGACGATTCCGGGGCGGGGAAGTATCGTGGGGGCAAAGGGAATCACCTGGCGCTCACTCCAATCGGACACGACGTCAACTTTGCAATAAATGGCGACCGCGCAGTCACGTTGCCGTACGGACTTTTCGGGGGAAAGCCGGGCGCGAACGGCACGTGCACGATCTACCGCAAGGATGGCAGCGTCGACCCGGTCGCTCCCACGATGCTTAAGGCAGATCGCCTCATCGTCCGTCAGGGCGACATTGTCGTGATCGAGGCACCGAGTGGCGGAGGTTATGGGAACCCTCTTGAGCGCAATGTCGAATCCGTTCGAGACGATGTACTCGATGGGCTTGTCTCAATTGAATCGGCGCGGCATGACTATGGAGTAGTGTTCTCCGATGGAGTTAGTGTCGTCGATCTCAGTGCGACGACGGAACTACGCGCCAAAATGTTTCGAGCATACGGAGCGCGAGCAGCAGCGTTAGATGGCATTAATCGGAAGCCGTATGGATTGGACGAGGAGCCAGGGCATTGATGGCCTCCAGTCCGCGGTACGTCGTCGGAATCGACATAGGCGGGACGTTCACGGACGTGATCGCTCTAAACGTCGAAACCGGCCATACCTTCAGCGCGAAAACACCTACCACGCCCGGCAGGTTTGTCGCCGGGGTTGCAAACAGCATCAAGGCGCTCGGAATCTCGCTTCAGGAAGTAGACCAAATCATTCACGGTAGTACAACCTGTACCAATGCTCTGATTGAGCGCAAACATGCAAAGACGGGTTTCATTGGGACCAAGGGCTTCAGTGACGAGTTTGACATCCAACGGATGATCCGCCGGTGGAGCAAGAACTCCTGGTCCGCTATTTATGATCTTCATCAGAAGAAACCCGCACCGTTTGTACCTCGACACTTGAGGCGTGAACTCGATGAGCGCGTCGCGTATCCTGGCGTCGTTGTCAAAACACTCGATCTGGACGAAGTGCGCTCCAAGGCGAAGGAATTGCTCCAGGCGGGAGCAACTTCGCTGGCCGTTTGCCTGTTGTGGTCAACCGCCAACTCTACCCACGAGCAGCGAGTGAAGGAGTTGCTAGATCGGGAATTCACGGGTGTTTATGTCAGTATCTCCAGTGAGGTGGCGCCCGTCGTCCGGGAATATGAACGAATGGTAACAACCGCCGTGAATGCCTCGCTGATGCCGGTGATGACTGGCTACCTGGCAACTATCAAGGAAGAGTTGGGTGCCCTGGGTTTTGGTGGAAGCCTCTTGCTCATGCAGTCGCACGGCGGAGTGGCAGACCCCGACGTCCTGCAAGAAAGGCCGATCCTCACATTGCGAGGAGGTCCGGTTGCCGGCGTGGTTGCCACGAATAGTTTGGGGAAGACTCTGGGGAAGAAAAGGTTGATCTCCTGCGATATCGGCGGCACAAGCTGTGACACTGCCATCATTTTAGATCACGTTATTCCTATCACCGACGAAACCGAAGTGGACTATTACCCAGTAAAGATCCCGACCGTCGATATTCGCTGTATCGGTGCTGGTGGCGGGAGTATTGCGTACGTGGATGCGGGCGGGGCGCTTCGCGTCGGCCCCGAGAGTGCGGGGGCTTCGCCTGGTCCGGCATGTTACGGATCGGGCACACAGCCTACGTTGACCGACGCCAATCTGGTGCTGGGTCGTTTGAGTTCCGAGGAGTTCTGCGGTGGGCAGATCAAGCTGGACATAGACGCTGCGCGTTCTAGCCTGGAGTCTTTGTCGCGCAAGCTCGCGTGTGACGTCACAACTGCCGCCTTAGGAGTTGTCCGAGTTGCGGTCGCCAATATGGCAGAGTCAATCCGCTTGCAGACCACCGATCGGGGCCACGATCCGAGGGAGTTTTCGCTGGTGGGTTTTGGTGGAGGTGGTCCGCTGCATGCGAGTCTTCTTGCGGAGGCTTCCTCCATTCCTGAGGTCATCATTCCTCTCCAGCCTGGCGTTTTCTCCACTGTTGGCATGGTTGTCGCCGAGCTTGGTTATCACGGCCAGGCAGCGTACTTGCAGCCTCTCGCCAGTGTGGATCCTCATAAGATGGAAAGTTGCTTTCGCGACATGGAAGCCGCGGGCGCTGCAATGCTCAAAGCGAGTTCAGCAAACCGCGGAGATATACGATTCTCGCGGTCCGCGGCGATGCGTTATGCACTGCAGGAGTGGGAGCTTCAGGTCGGCATAGATGTCAAGTGCATAGATCACGAGGGCTTAGAACAGATCAAAGCGGCATTTCACGCGTTTCATAGAGCACGATACGGCTTTTCGCGCGAAGACAAGCTAGTCGAGTTTGTGACTCTATACGTGGACTCTTCTCTCCCCACTCCACCCCTCCGGCGCGATCCTCCATTGCAAGGCGACGGAGACCCCGCTGGCGCACAGAAGGGCACACGGGCTGTCTACGTCGATGAACGGATGGGATTTGTGGAAATATCAATTTATGACCGGGTTCGCCTTGAGGCGGGCGACGCGATCGATGGACCTTGCATCATCGAGGAACTCACCTCCACCACTTTCGTCCAACCGGGTTGGCAAGTGACCGTTGATCCGGTGGGTAATCTGATTGTGCGTTCACACGAAGTTGGACGTTGAGCTCAGACATCATGGCCACCGACAACACTGAATTAACGCTCCTTCACAATCGACTGACCAGTATCTGTCGTGAGATGGGCGTCGCCATGATGAAGACGGCCTACTCCCCGGTTTTCAATGAGGGCTTCGATTTTGTTTGCTCCTTATTCGACCGCGAAGGGCGCATGATCGCTCAGGCCGAATACAACCCGTCGATGCTGGGAGCGGCAATCTACACGGTCGAATGGATGCTCAACGAGATCGGAGTAGAACATTTCCGACCCGGAGATGTGTGGGTCCACAACGATCCCTACCGAGGTGGTTGTCACCTGCCCGAACACATGCTGCTAAAGGCCGTTTTCCAGAAGGATGAACTGTTTGGCTTCGCGGCCACCATTGGCCACATTGCTGAGATTGGTGGAAAAGCAGTGGGGGCCCTTGCCGGAGACGCTACCGAAATCTACCAGGAGGGGCTGCGTCTGCCCCCCGTCAAACTAATGGAACGTGGTGAGCACGTCATGGATATCTGGAAGATTCTGATGACAAACCACCGCACTCCGAAGTTGACGTGGGGCGACCTCCACGCAATGCTAGGGTCCCTCCACATCGGTGAGACCCGACTCATTGAACTGCTAGAAACACGTGGCCTGTCCCGGACCCTCGATGAAACCAAACAACTCATGGAGCGTGCGGAAGCGTGGATGCGCCGAGAGATAGAAGCCATACCCGACGGCGAATACCGCTTCGAGGACTGGATGGAGAACGACGGTATAACGGACGAGCCACGCCGAATACAGGTCGCTGTTTCCGTTCGTGGCGGAGAAATCATCGCCGACTTCACCGGCACTGATCCACAAACACGTGGTCCCATCAATGCCACCTATGCGGTAACGGCGGCTGCTACCTACAATGCTGTGTTCCATCTCACCGATCCCCAAGTCCCCCGCAATGCCGGCTGCTACCGGCCTATCAAGATCATCGCTCCCCCGGGGACGATGGTGAATGTCCAGCACCCAGCGCCGGAGATCGGTGGTAATTCCGAGACGCACTGCCGGATCATTGGGGTTGTCATGGGTGCCCTTGCCCAAGCGGTGCCCGAGCGGGCAGCCGCCGCCGATGGTGCAACAGGCTGCAATTTCTTGTTTGGAGGGATCCACCCCGACACGGGCGAGTTCTACGCCAACTATCACTTCGAAAACGTCGGATGGGGCGCCGCGGCCAACCACGACGGTAATGACGCCCAGTGCGCGCCCCTAGCGATCAGTCGCAATGTGCCCGTAGAAGTATTCGAGACCAGATATCCAATTCTCGTACGCTCGTTGTGCCTGATGATTGATAGTGGCGGTGCCGGCTTGTTCCGCGGGGGCTTGGGAACGGAACGGATCCTTGAGATTCGTGCCCCCGAGATAACCGTCAGTGCTCTCTTTGATCGTATGAGGATCCCGCCCTGGGGCTTGCAGGGTGGGGGGGCCGGTGGAACCACGAGTATATCCATTCGTCGCACCGAGGATGCCGAGTTCCGCTTGTTCACAGATGTTTTTCACACCATAACTCCATCCAAGTTTTCGAACATCATCGTGCGTCAGGGGGGCCTGATTCGGATCGTGAGTAGCGGCGGTGGCGGGTACGGCGATCTTTCCCGTCGCCCAGCACACAAAGTGCTCGCCGATATCCTGGATCGCTACGTATCCCCGCAAAAGGCGAAGAGCCTATACGGAGTTGTGGTGAACGAGAGGCAAGGAACTTGTTGCTCCGACGAGGCGCAAGCGAGACAACCGTAGGTCAACATAGTACTGTGCGTGAAATCTCAACACGTGGAAGCTGTAATGGGTAACTGGGCCGACAGAGGAAGAGCGAGCGATTATTTTCATCAGCGAAATGTGCATTGTTTCGCTTGTGGAAAAATGATCCCCCGGCGCGCGTGGGTTGTAAGTAAGGACGGGGAGGAGTTACTTTTCTGCGAGCCTGACTGTGAACGGATTTACGACGATTACTGCGTACCCCGTTACGGAGCGACGATCCGATGGCGATAAGAGTCGGCATCGATACTGGCGGAACGTTTACTGACTTGGTTGCCATCGATATGGCTTCATCGAAGTGGTATCGGTCTAAAGTCTCTTCGATCCCGGGTGAGCCGCTGCGCGCAATAGTAAACGCTCTCGACTCGGCAGGGATCGATCCTGCGCAGATTGATCGGTTGATTCTGGGTACAACCGTGGGTACCAACGCTCTTATCCAGCGGAAGGGTGCAAACGTCGCCTACGTCACGAGCAAAGGATTCGAGGACATCCCATTTATTCAGCGGGGTAACCGTAAGTTTCACTATGACCTCCATTGGATTAAGCCAAAGCCATTCCTCGATCGAAGAAATTGCCTTGGCATCACCGAGCGAGTTGATTATCGCGGCGCGGTCGTGACTCCAATCGAGACGGGCAAACTCGAGGCCCTTGGTGCGGAACTCGAGAAATTGTGCGCAACCGGAAATCTGCAGGCCATCGCCGTCAATCTTCTTTTCTCCTATTTGAATCCTTCGCATGAGGTCGCGGTGGGGAAATGGCTGGAACAGAGATTTCCGCGATTATCGATTTCTCTTTCGCACCGGGTGGCGTCCGTCTGGCGAGAATATGAACGCGGGATCACCACTATTGCAGATGCCTACCTCAAACCACTGCTGCATAAGTTTATTTCTGATATCGCTGAAGGGCTGTACCGCCTTGGTTTTCGTGGAGGCTGGAGCCTGATGAAGTCGAATGGTGGTACCCGACTGGCTAAAGATGCGGCGAACGAGCCCATTCAGCTGCTGCTGTCGGGTCTCGCTGGTGGCGTGATGGCAGGCAAGTATTTCGGGCTCGAAGGCGGATGTGACCTCATCACGCTTGACATGGGAGGGACGAGCTGCGATTTAGCCGTGATCACGGGCGGCCATGAGCGGTACGCGGCACAGTTCGACGTTGAGTTTGGCCTTCCCCTCGTCTTCCCTACCATTGAGCTCACTACGATCGGCGCGGGTGGCGGTTCCATTGCGTGGCTCGACCGGGGAGGCTTCCTGCGTGTGGGACCTCAGAGTGCCGGTGCCAATCCCGGTCCGGCATGCTATGGACAAGGAGGAGTGGAGCCAACGGTGACCGACGCTAACCTCCTTTTGGGTCGATTGGATCCGGACTACTTTCTTGGAGGCAACGTACGCCTCGATCCCGCGGCTGCCGCCACTGCTGTTTCAGGTCTGGCAGGGAAGATGGGTATATCGAACGAAGATGCGGCACTTGGGGTGATCGATATGGCCAATGAAAACATGGTCAATGCGATCCGGATTCGTACAGTCGAAGTAGGGATTGATCCTCGCAGCTACTGGTTAGTGGCGTTTGGTGGTGCCGGAGCACTGCATGCTTGTGCGATTGCTCGACGACTCAAGATTCGCCGCCTACTGATACCACCTCATCCCGGCCTTTGTTCTGCTTATGGTGCTCTCATCGCCGATCTGCGAAGTGATCAGGTGGCCACGGTATCCCTCCGTTCTGCCACGGTTCGTGCTGAAGACCTTCGCGCTCATATCGATCGACTTGCCGCGATGGCGTGCAAGGAGCTCAAGGAGGAAGGAGTCGAAGGAAAGCCTCAGGTCACGGCGAGGTTAGCTATGCGGTACGCCGGTCAAAACTACGAACACGAAGTTGACCTGCCCACGCTCGCAGTCACCGATTCCATCTTGCGTGATGCTTTCGGTCGATTCGAAGCGCTTCACCAGAAATTCTACGGATATCGATTGGCAGGGGAAGTCATTGAGATCGTGAATATCGGTGTCAGAGGTGTGGACTCGATGCAGAGGTCTCTCCCGAGCTTTAAAAGCTGCGCGGAAAGTCGGGCCGCTGGTGTCCGTAAACTGCGGCTGCGTTCTCATGGAGAACTCACAGTTCCAGTCCACCATCGTGACACGCTGCGGCCCAACTGGACCGGCGTGGGCCCGATGATTATCGAAGATATTGACGCGACGATCCTGATAGAAGCTGAGGATCGGGTTAAGGTGCTCGAAAGTGGAAGTCTGGTGGTCGAGATAGCTAAGGAGCAGGCATGAAAGCCACTACAAGTTCTTCGAATACTTCTTTGAATACACCGGCGGAGGTATTCGCCTTCCGCAAGCAGTTCCCCATTTTTGAGAACAAGATTCACCTCGCAAACAATTCGAAGGGAGCGCTTAGTCAAGCTGTGATCCGTGCCCACGAGGAGTACCTCGAGAGCTGGAAAACGGAGGGCGCACCCTGGCACACGTGGGTTGGAAAGCAGGAAAGACTGCGGGCTTCATTTGCCGAAATGATCGGTGCCAAAGTACATGAAGTTGCGGTGTGTCCGTCGGTGTCAGTGGCACTATATTCGATCGCGTCCTGCCTGGACTGGCAGGAACGACCGGCGGTGGTTTTTGACGATTTCAGTTTTCCATCGGTCACATATATGTGGCACGCGCAGGCAAACCGGGGCGCCGAGATTAGGCGTGTGCATCCTGACGGGAATAGCGAAATCCTTCCGGAGGGATTCGACGCCGTTTTGGACGAACGTGTCCGCCTGGTGTCGGTTGCTCACGTATGTTACAAGAATGGCCACCGCCTCGATCTGCCTGCCATTGCTCGCAAGGTGCACAGCGCCGGCGCATGGCTGGTGGTAGACGACTACCAGAGCTCCGGTAGTCGCCCTGTGGATGTTAGACAGACTGGAATCGACATTCTCGCCACTGGCACGGTCAAGTTCATGCTAGGTTCTCCGGGTGTCGCCCTGCTTTATGTTCGTGAAGAGCTGCTGCCCGAGCTCCATCCCACGCTCACTGGCTGGTTTGGGCAGAAGAATCCTGAAGACTTCCAGATCGACCGGCATATCGAGGCGCCCGACGCCACGCGATTTCAAAGTGGCACGCCAGCGATTCCAGCGATATACGATAGCCTTGCCGGAATTGAGCAGATAAAGTCAGTAGGGCTCAATACAATCGCGTCCTGGATTGATCAACTCACTGCACTATTGATGGACAGGCTGCAGGAAGAAGGATTCGTGCCCGCGACACCCATAGATCCGCGGAAACGTGGACCACAGGTGGCAATCCGTAGCTACGACATGGATGCCGTCGTTGCAGAACTAGCTCGTCGCAACATCTGCGTGACCAGTCGCGACGGAAATATCCGAATTGCATTTCACTACTACAACACTCCGGAGGACGTTGAGGTACTGATCGAAAACATGAAACAAATGCGAAACTTCATGGTTCGGCGGTGAAAGGGCCTTAATCCACGATGCGCCAAAGCATCGATCCCGTCTATCTTGACCATGCAGCTATGGGGCTGCCGTCCTCTGCCACCATCGCAGCGGTATCGCGACTAATGGAAAGCCTAGCGAGCCCCGATCTTACGGGCACGCAACGCAGCCTCGAGTTGTTCGAGGCTGTCGAACGGGCGAGGCGTCAGGCTGCAGCTTTAGTCAACGTGGATCCTTCGTGTGTGCTGCTCGTCGAGAACACGAGCCGAGGTCTCGGTTTAGTTGCCAGTTCGCTGCCGCTGGCTGATGGGGACAACATCTTGGTTGACGATCTGGAATTCTTATCAGCCACTGTTTCCTGGCGTTCCGTGAGCAGACGACTGCGGGTCGAAATAAGACCAGTTAAAACAGAGGGCGGGCGAGTTCTACCCCAAGATTTTGCCCGTGTGGCGGACAGTCGCACACGGGTACTCATCATTAGTTCAGTTCAAGAAGTCACGGGGTTTCGTTGCGACCTCAAGGCTTTCGGTCATTTAGCGAAGGACTTGGATGCGGTGCTGGTTGTGGACGGCATCCAGGAGGCCGGTGCGATGCACGTTGATCTGAGGGAGACTCCTGTCGACGCGTACTGTGCCGGCGGAAGTAAATGGTTGCGAAGTCCTTTCGGTCTGGGTTTCCTTTACGTTAGTTCCGAGCTCTTGAGTCGACTCTCGCCGCCGACATTCGGGTACCTAGCGCTAACGGAACCCGAGGTGGGTTGGCAGGCCTATCTGCAATCGCCAGAGCGCACTCCGTTTGATCCCCTGCCGGAACTCCAGGACGCGAGGAGGCTCTCATCAGGCGGGATGCCCAACGGCCTCGGCGCTGTAGCGCTTGAACAAGCAATCCGGGAGACCTGCGAGTTGGGAACCCGGGAAACGAGTATTCGAATTTCTAGGTTGAGAACCTTGCTCGTCCGGGAGCTTTTTCAATCCGGCGCCGACGTGCGTGCGTTCGAGGATATGCCGTTGCCGGAAGGCCATGGATCCGGAATCGTCTGCTTTGGTCTAAAAGAGGGGATGGATGCAGAAGTTAAGCTATGGTCCGAATTGCTGAAAGCAAAGATACAGGTATCCTTGCGCTATACCTCGGGTATTGGCGGTATCAGGGTATCTCTTCACTACGACAACACGGCTGAAGATGTACAAGCGCTTCTAGAAGTCGTTCGTCACGCGACGTCAGCTTCGCACGTCGCATATTCCAAGCAACTTTTGTGCTCTGCAGATCAAGAAAGAGGATCCAAATGCAGATTGAACGACTGAAACCCAATAACGTTTGGGACTCCACGCCCTACAAGTTTTCGCAGGCCATCCGTGTCCGACAGAGTCAGGATCTCCTCTTTATCGCCGGGCAGGCAGGAATGGATGAGCGCGGGCAAATAGTACAAGGCTTAGAAGCACAGGTCAGGCAGTCCTTTGAGAATATCCGCCGAGTGGTTACTAGCGCCGGCGGCAGCATGGAGAACGTGATCCGAATAACCGGATATTTGCGGGACATGGGTGCACTTGAAACATATACCAGAATAATGAGTGAATTCTTTCAGAACAACCTTCCGGCCGCAACCGTTGTAGAAGTGACCGCTCTCGCGCTGGAGCCGTTGCTGGTCGAAATAGAAGCGGCGGCCGCGCTGTGATTATGGAGCGAGAAGATCGTCGGTCTCCATCGCCACTTCCAGTGCCGCAAAATCTTCCATGCGGTTACGAGCTGCTGGATCGCCGCGCCCGCCTTTCGCTCCGGAGAGCAATCTCGATGCGCCGCACGGTAGAATCCAAACATCCAAACCGCCGAGGTGACGATGGTAGAAGTGTGTGTTGTGAGAAGGTGCAATGCGAATGGCTCTTGCAGGTCCGTGGCTCAAGATTTCGAGCACACTGCGTCCCGCAGCCGGGCTGCTGTCCGATTGGGACCACTACATAACCCGCGGATACCTGCCAAGCTTGCCGGACTCGACGTGACCACGTTCAGCAATCTTCAGATGATGCAACATCGCCGACAGGAGAACGAGCAGTAGCGCGGCCGCCAGGTTCGCATCGAGCAGATCAAAGTGCATTGGGAAGGTAATCGAAACGGCCTGGAAGAAGTTGAGGCCGGCGACTCGGAAACTGGATCGCCCTCCGAACGTGGCTTCCCACTTGCCAGATATCTGGCAAAGAAAAAGCGTAAGAGCAGGACACGGCGGCGCTTCCAATTACCACTTGACTCAAGCTTTCCACAGAGGTATCTTCAGCACGATTTTGAGGGCGCCTTCTCTCGATTCGGTGCTGAACCAACTTCCTCCCGCGCTCTCGTAGTCGGGTTATCCAACGGCAATACTACATGGTTGCGCATGATCGGCGGGGTCGTCACCGCCGCCTGAAAGAATGCGCGATTTGACTCGCCGAAAAAATCTGGGCTCTGTTGACAGGGGAGGCTCCATGAAATCTCTGTTGCTTGCAGCGCGCGTGGTTTTGTGCTGCATCTGCGCAGCCATTCTTCCCAGTTGTGGCGGCGGATCCTCCTCCACCGTCCAGCAGCCACCTCCACCCACTCTGTCGATCTCTACCTCGGCGCTGCCCAACGGCCTCTGGCAAACCCCCTACAACCAGCAAGTGCAGGCGAACGGCGGAGTCGCGCCTTACACCTGGACCGTCACCGCCGGGGCCCTGCCTCACGGGGTCTCGCTCGTCCCGAGTTCGACCAACACGGCCACGATTTCTGGCACGCCCGACACTCTGGCTCAATCTGTCGTATTCACTATCCAGGTCACCGATTCCTCCCACCAAACTTCCACGCAGGGTTACAGCATTTCGATCATTTCCCAGATCAGCCTCGCCGTCTCCCCCTCGATCCGCAACGGCGTAGCGCCAAACAAAACTCAGATTTTCACCGCAATCGTGTCCATGGATCCTAACGGCAAGGGTGTCAACTGGACCCTGAATCAGAGCGGAACGTCGTGTTCTCCCGCCTGTGGCACAATCGCGCCGGCCTCGACGCCGAGCGGAAAGCCCATTACGTACACCGCACCTCCGACCGTGCCGGCAAATCCCACCGTTTCGCTCGTCGCCACCTCGATTTCAGACCCGACTCAATCGCTTACATCAACCGTTGTAATTGGCATACCAAACCCCGTGCCCCTGCTTGACCAGTCGTTGGCGCCCACCACTGCAACCGCCGCGGGCGCGGCTTTTACCCTGACGGTGACGGGCGCCGGCTTTGTCTCCAACTCGGTAGTCGACTGGAACGGCGGCGCGCGGCCCACCACCTTTGTCAACAAGTCTAAGTTGACGGCGGCTATCCCTGCTTCGGATATCGCCAACGCGACTACCACTGCGGTGACGGTTTTCAATCCCGCCCTGGGCGGAGGCACCTCAAACGCCGTGTTCTTTCCCGTTGCCACTTCCATCCCTGCTGTCTCACTCAAAGCAAGTGGCATTTCCGTTGGTTCTGGCGCGGTTGCGCCTGTAGCCATCGACCTGACTCACGACGGCAATCCCGACCTGATCGTCCTGAACCCCGGTAGCAACTCGGTGAGCGTTCTCCCAAGCAATGGCGCCGGCGCTTTTGGTGCGGCCAATAACTACCCCGTGGGAACCGGACCCGATTCGGTGGCCGTTGGAGACCTCAATGATGACGGAGTATTGGACGTGGTAGTGTCCAACCACGACGGCAGCGTAAGCGTTTTGATAGGCACCGGCGGCGGATACCTGGTGGCCGCCAACAGCTACCCCGCCGGCACCGACCCAGTATCGGTGGCCTTAGGGGATTTTAGCGGTGACGGCATTCTCGATCTCGCCGTTGTGAATCGGAATTGCACCGCTCTCCCTTGCGGAGCAGGAACGGTCTCGATTTTGATCGGCAATGGCGATGGCACGTTTCAGCCCCATGTGGACTATCCCACGGCGGCCGGTCCCAACAGTGTCGCCGTAGGCGACTTCAATGGCGACGGAAATCTGGATCTCGCAATTGCAGCGGGCGGTGGCGGTAGCGAGGTCTCCGTCTTACTGGGCAATGGCGACGGAACTTTTCAGACGCCAACATCCTATACCGTTGGCACGAATCCCGTGGCGATCGCCACGGCTGACTTCAATAACGACGGCAAACTGGACCTGGCAGTCGTCAACAGCGCTTCCAATTCCATCTCCATCCTGGAGGGGAACGGTGATGGAACCTTCCAGACTCACCTTGACTACGCCACCGGCAGCCAGCCCAGTGGAGGCCTGGCCCTGGGCGATTTCAACGGAGACAACAAATTAGATCTGGCCGTTACCAACAATGCAGACGCCACCGTTTCTGTCCTGCTGGGAAATGGCGACGGGACCTTTCAACCTAAAGTCTCGTTTCCCACCGGTCCCCAGCCCCTCGGAGTGGCTGCGGCGGACTTCATGAAACAGGGCAGACTGAGCTTGGCGGTGGCCAACCAGCCCGACAACAGTGGCAATTCAGTTTCGCTCCTGTTGCAATCCAATGCCATCAATCTCTCCGCTCCCAGCTTGGATTTTGGCGGGCAAGTCCTGACCCAGAATGCCGCGCAAAGCGTGACGCTGACCAACATCAGCAATGCTCCCGTGAGCATCACACTTCCGTTCGCCATCACTGGAACCAACGCTGCAGAGTTCACCCAGGGGACGACTTGTGGTTCGAGCCTGGCTGCCGGCGCCAACTGCACCATTACCGTCACTTACGCACCGGTGGGCCAGGTGGGACCACGCACTGCCACCGTTACCATCACCGATGACAGCGCCGACAGCCCAGAATCGTTTACCTTGAGCGGCATCGGCGTGCTTTCCGGACCCAATGCCACATTGTTAGCGACCAGCCTGACCTTCCGCGACCAGCTTTTGAACACCACCGGCTCAGCAACGGCTACGCTTACTAACTACGGTACGGCGACCTTGAACATTTCGAAGCTGACTGCGACCACCGGTTTTGGCGTGGTCACCAACAGCCCCAACAACCCCAGCGCCTGCGGCGCGAGTCTTGCACCCCTGGCCAATTGCATCGTCTTTGCCACTTTTACGCCGACTCAAATCGACTCTCTTACCGGTACACTCTCGATCAACGACAACGCACCCGATAGCCCGCAAACCATCTCCCTAAGCGGCGCGGGCACGGTGGTTAAGTTTGCCCCACCAAGCTTGTTGTTTACCTGTGGCCCGGTATGGTATCGCGGATATCAATGCTTTTGCACAACATCGAAGGCAACCACACTCACTAACACCGGAAGTAGTGCTCTCGACATCAGCGGCATCTCGATCAACGGGCCCTTTACCGAAACCAATACCTGCGGGTCAACCGTAGGAGCAGGTCAGTCGTGCACCATCACGGTCGGATGGAACCGGACAGCCGGAGGCGGTGACGTACTTGTCAGCGACACAAACGGCGGCGGAAGCCCACAGACGGTGGGCCTAACCGGAATCAAGAGGTGCCGCTAATGCGAACTTCGTTGCTCTGAACGCGGGACATGTTGAAACCTTGTCGGATAGGACGCTTGCGCAAAAGGGTGAGAGCGAAGCCCGGGGCGGATCTCAGTTTGTCATCAACACAATCATGCTAGCGTCATCCTGAAACCTCTTGCCACAATGCTGAGATACCGCCTGTATCAGGCTGCCCATTGGTTGCTGCGCCCATCTCAGGATTCGCGCGCACGACTCTCTCTAAGCCATCTTCGCCAAATGGTTCGAAGCCTGCACTGCTGGCTTCCACCAGCCCATCGGTGAACAGAATGAGTCTGTCTCTGGCCGCCAAGTCGCTCTGCTCGTAAACCCAATCGGGAAATTGCCCGCCCCGCTCCTCGCGCCCGCCGAGCCCCCCAATTGTGTTTACTGGTAAGTAATGACGGCAGTTTCAAAACGCTCTACCTCCTATCCCGGTCGGGGAATTGACGCCTATTTTCACCAGACCTAGACTGAAAGCGTTCGCAGATTCCGCAGCCTATCAATTCTCGTAAATCAATCCGATAGGACACTTGGTTGCGCGACCGCGGACATTCGTGACGAGAGTGAAAGTTCGGGGCCGCAGAGAGAGTGGGTCCCCTCCGGGCAAAAGTCCTCGCGGTGACTTCGTAGTTGCGCCTAGGTTGCGCGTCTTGCCGTATTTTGCCGCAATCTGCCGAGTTAAGGCCTGCAACTAGTGTGTTTTCAACACTCGGTTTAGGACTCATAATCCGTAGGTCGTTGGTTCGAGTCCAACCGCCGCCACCATGTTTTCTATCGTTTACAAGCCTTGCCTTCCAGGCTGGTGCCGGCTGGTTGCGTCCGGTTGCGTTTCTTGATCTTGAGTTCTCGGCGCTTGGGTGCCCTGACTTTGCCAGCATCTTGCTCAGAGCAACTTCCCAGAAGCGTTTCTGGACAGTTCCCCCCAGGGCGATCGACCCGGGATCGTCACCTCAGGCGTGCAACGTGCTGCGCCGTCTATAATTGCGCGCACTGATGGTGCTCACTCCTGGGACAAAACTCGGCCCTTATGAAATTCAGTCCCCGCTGGGTGCAGGCGGCATGGGCGAGGTGTATCGCGCCACAGACACGAAGCTCGGCCGCGACATAGCGCTCAAGGTGTTGCCTGCCGAAATGGCCCAAGATCCCGAGCGGCTTGGGCGCTTTCGTCGCGAGGCTAAGACCCTCGCCCAACTCGACCATCCGAACATCGTCACCATCCACTCGGTGGAGGAATCTGACGGCGTCCACTTCCTGACCATGCAACTCGTCGAAGGCCTTCCTCTGGATCGGATGATTCCCCAAGGCGGACTTCCAGTCGAGCAGATATTCGAAATCGCTGAAGCGCTAGCCGACGCGCTCGCAGCTGCTCACGAAAAAGGTATCGTGCACCGTGACCTGAAACCCGCCAATGTCATGGTCTCGAACGAAGGCCGCATCAAGGTGCTGGACTTCGGATTAGCAAAAGATGTGCGCGCGGCCAACCTTGGCGATGCCACGTTGACCTCCGACAGCCGGACGCAACTGGGTGTGGTGATGGGGACGCCGGCCTACATGTCGCCTGAACAGACTTCAGGCCGTCCACTCGACCATCGCACCGATATTTTTTCTCTGGGCGCAATGCTGCACGAGATGGCAACAGGGCGGCGGCCGTTCGAAGGAAATTCTTCGGCAGAACTGGTCTCGGCGATTCTGCGGGATGCGCCGCCGTCCGTCACCGATATACGTCCGGATCTACCAAGCGATCTGGCCCGGATTATCCGCCGTTGCCTGGAAAAGGATCCACGGCACCGCGTGCAGACAGCGCGCGATGTGAGCAACGAGTTCCGCGACCTCGCGCGAACTACGACGCACGCAACGCCGCTTTCTAGATCGCCGGCACACGCCGCCCTCGCTGCCGATTCAGGCTCAGCCCGCACCCCGGTTCGGGCTGAGGAAGGGTTCTGGGTGGCAGTGCTGCCCTTCAAATACAGTGGCAGCAATGCCGATCTAACGGCGTTAGCCGATGGATTGTCGGAAGAAGTCATCACCGGGCTTTCGCGCTTTTCCTACCTGCGCGTCATTGCCCGCAGTTCTACCGCGCGCTACGTCGGGCACTCGGTGGATGTCCGCAGCGCCGGCAAGGAGTTGAATGCTCGCTACGTGATGGAGGGGACGCTTCGGCAGGCGGGCAGCAAGTTGCGTCTCGCCGTCCAGTTGGTAGACACGTCTTCCGGGGCACATCTTTGGGCGGAGAACTATGAGCGGGCCTTCAGTTCTGACGCAGTGTTCGAATTGCAAGACGACCTTGTCCCGCGAATCGTTTCCACCGTTGCCGACATGAACGGCGTTCTGCCCCACAGCATGAGCGAGGGCTTGCGGAACCGCCCACCTGAACAGTTAAGCCCCTACGAGGCTGTGCTGCGCAGTTTCGCGTACACCTACAGTGCCACGCCCGTAGAACTAACTGCCGCACGGTCAGGATTGGAAGAAGCGGTGCGCAAGGCTCCCGCCTATGCGGATGCCTGGGCGATGCTCTCGTTCCTTTGCGGCCAGGACTATGTGCATGGCTATGAACTGCAGGCCAATGCGCTGGACATCGCAGTCTCCGCCGCACGGCGGGCGGTCGAGCGCGGCCCCTCCAATCATCTGGCCTATTTCAGTCTGGGCCAGGCCCTCTGGTGCCAGAAAGACTACGACTCGTTCCGCGATGCTGTCGAGCGCGCAGTCGTGCTCAACCCGATGGACGGGAACTCGGTTGCCTACTTGGGTGAATTGCTGATCTACGCCGGCGGGACGGAGCGCGGCCTGCAACTGGTGCAGCAGGCGAAACAGCTCAATCCCAACCACCCCGGATGGTACTGGTTCGCGGATTTTTACCACGCGTTCTCTAAGGGCGACTACCGTGACGCGCTTGCTTTCGCGCTCAAAGCTAAGCTGCGAGGCAATCCGCTGGCGCCCATGTTTCTGGCGGCTGCTTGCGGTCAGATTGGGGACGTTGAGGGTGGCGCCAAAGCAGTCGCTGATTTGGTCAAATTCCGCCCCGAACTCCCCGCACTGATGCGTACTCAGGTCGCGAAGGTCTGGAATCCGGAGTACGGCGAACGCTTTATCGAGGGGTTGAGCAACGCCGGATTGGAAATTCCGGAAATCGGAAGCGCCGCAGTTCTGAAGACCTCGGCCTCTCCCTCCAGTCCGGAAAAAACCCGCGCCTCCGGCGCCTCTCGCGCCGACGAAGGCTTCTGGGTCGCCGTGCTGCCGTTCAAATACAGCGGCTCTAATCCTGATCTCGCGGCGCTCGCGGAAGGATTGTCCGAAGACGTTGTCACCGGGATGTCGCGCTTTTCTTACCTGCGTGTTATCGCCCGCAGCTCCACCTTACGCTACGCCAACCAGGCTGCTGATCTGCGCTTGGTGGGAAAGGAACTAGGCGCGCGCTACCTTATGGAGGGCAGCGTCCGTCAGGCAGGAGCCAAGGTGCGCATCGCCGCCAGTCTGGTGGACACCAGTTCGGGTGCAGGCCTGTGGACTGAAACCTACGACCGCCCGTTCAGCCCGGAAGCCACCCTCGATGTGCTCGACGACGTTGTGCCACGCATCGTCGCCACCGTTGCCGACAGCCAGGGAGTTCTCGCGCACAGTATGACTGAGGCCCTGCGTGACCGCGATCCCGAATCGCTGACGGCATACGAAGCGGTGCTGCGCAGCTTCGGCTACCATCAGCATGTCAACGCGGCCGAACATCTCGCGGGACGCATCGCGCTCGAGCACGCCGTCAAGCAGGGCCCGGTTCGCGCCGACTGCTGGGCCATGCTTTCGTGGCTCTACCGTGGGGAGTTCACGCACGGATTCAACGCGCGCCCCGACCCGCTGGACCGCGCCCTGGCTGCTGCGCGGCGCGCCATTGCCGCCGACCCCTCGAACCAGATTGCGCACGCGGCGCTGGCCTCGGCGTTGTTCTGCCTGCATGATTTTGTCGCCTTCCGCACGGCGGCGCAACGTGCTCTCTCGCTCAACCGCATGGAGGGCTACGCCACCGCATACATCGGCTTGCAGCTTGCCTATTCCGGCGACTGGGAGCAGGGTTGCACCCTGGCGGAGCGGGCCACGCAGCTCAATCCCAATCATCCCGGATGGTACTGGCTTCCGCAGGCACTCAACGCTTACCGCCAGGGGGATGGCCAGCGTGCGCTGGAGTTCGCCCTCAGAATCAACATGCCCGGCCTGTGGACCGCGCAACTTACCTTGGCAGTCATCTACAGCCAGCTTGGGCAGATGGACAAAGCGCGCGCTGCGGTATGCAGCATTCTGGCCGTGCGCCCGGACTTCGCTACGTCGGCGCGGGTCGAGCTCGATAAATGGTTCCAGCCGGAAATGATTGAGCAATTGCTCGCCGACTTGCACAAAGCGGGATTGGAAAGCTCCGCTGCAGAGCCACCGAACAGAATTCCCCAGCCACCGGCGAGCGCAACTGCAACCAAAACAATTTCCGGCGCTACCCGCGCCGATGAAGGCTTCTGGGTCGCCGTGCTGCCATTCAAATACACAGGCAGCAATACAGACCTGAAGGTTCTCGCGGAAGGTCTGTCAGAAGAAGCGATCACCGGACTTTCGCGTTTCTCGTACTTGCGTGTCATCGCTCGCGGATCAACCGCGAAATATTCCAGCGAGTCTGGAGATGTCCGCGCGATCGGCAAGGAACTCGCCGCGCGCTACGTCATGGAAGGCAGCTTGCGCCAAGCAGGAAGCAAGCTGCGTCTTGCTGTGCAACTTGCTGATACGGTCTCAGGCGCGCATCTCTGGGCAGAGACGTACGAGCGTACATTTACGCCCGAATCGGTTTTCGACGTGCAGGATGATCTCGTTCCCCGAATCGTTTCCACGGTCGCCGATCAATACGGCGTCCTGCCCCGGAGCATGAGCGAGACACTGCGCAGCAAGAGTGAAGAGAGCTTAACCCCACATGAGGCGCTCCTTCGCTCCTTTAGTTTTCTCGAGCGCATCAGTCCCACGGAACACGCAACAGCACGAAGGATTTTAGAGCGCGCAGTCGAGCGGGACCCGAACCAGGCCGACGCCTGGGCGATGCTGGCCATTCTCTACGACACCGAGTTCGCCGACGAGTTCAATCCCCGGCCTGATCCTCTGGAGCGCGCCATGGCGGCCGCGCAACGCGCCGTGGATCTCGCTCCCACGCATGCCCTCGGGTACTACGCGCTGGCATTCACTTATTTTTTCCGGAAGGACATGGCGTCCTTTCGCGCTGCGGCCGAGCGAGCGCTTGCACTCAATCCCATGGATGGATCGGTCACGGGCATACTCGGAATATGTGTGCACCATGCCGGCGAGCGGGAGCGAGGTGCGCAGATGGCCGCGGCTGCTATGCAGCTCAATCCGCACCATCCGCCAGTGCTGCACTCCCCAGCCTTTATCGATGCCTACTCCGAGGCCAAATACGCCGAGGCGCTGGACGTGGCGGCGCGGATGGATATGCCGGGATTTTTCCATGCTGTCGCTCTTCGAGCGGCAGCTCTCGGCCAACTGGGCCGCCATGAGGCGGCGCAGAAGGCTCTTCGGGAATTGCTCACTCTGCGTCCCGACTTCGCCAACTCGGTCCGCCGCGATTACGAGAAGTGGTGGGACTCAAAGACAATTGACCATCTGATCGAAGGCCTGCGCAAAGCTGGACTTGATATTCCTGAAGATCAGAAACAAGCTTCCAGGGGTCCTGTTCCTTCCGCTTAGTCCATCGCCGTGCTGCCGACTTAAACCGCACATAAGGACGGTCGGCAACGAGGGAGTGATCTGATCCTCGTCCCGAAGGGATCAGTTAGCAACAAATCGCCTTATTGCATGTGACGCCCGCTCCGCGGCTGTCGGCACCCCTTCTTGTCGGATGGCGCGCATTCAGAAGTTATCCCGGTCCCGAAGTCACCTTCGGGGAAGTTGCAACCGCAGGGCTTGTCTGTTTCCCACCGCTCCGAAGAAGGACAGGTTGCCGGCCCGCGCTCCATTACACTCCCGGAGAGGCCGGGCGTGTTCCCCGATCTTGTGACCTGGTGCGACACAAGCGGAATTGCTGGACACCCCTAAGTGGGCGCTTCGCAGGCCATTCCTGCGACAAGGTCCGAATCATTCAACGGTCTCTGAATGCCGGGTTAGTCTTTGACTTCCCTTGGGCGAGACCCTAACATACGGCGACCGGAAAGTTGCTCCGTGATCGACCAGACCATTTCTCACTACCGGATTGCGGCGAAGCTGGGTGGCGGCGGTATGGGTGTCGTTTACAAGGCCGAAGACACCCAGCTCGGCCGCTTTGTCGCGCTGAAATTCCTCCCCGACGAACTGGCTGAAGACTCGCAGGCCCTCGAGCGGTTTCGGCGCGAGGCGCGTGCCGCCTCTGCCCTGAATCATCCTAATATCTGCACAATTTACGAGATCGGCAAACACGAAGCCCAGTCCTTCATTGCGATGGAGTTCCTGGAAGGGGCAACGCTGAAGCACCGCATCACCCAGCGTCCGCTCGAGGTAGGACTGCTTCTCAGCCTTGCCATTGAGATCGCCGAGGCGCTGGAGGCCGCTCACGCTAAAGGCATCGTTCATCGAGATATCAAACCGGCAAACATATTCGTGACCGAGCGCGGCCATGCCAAGATCCTCGATTTTGGGCTGGCCAAAGTGACATCGGAACGCAGCAAGGTCACCGACGAGTCGGAGGCTACTGCCGGACCAACTGTCGGAGTCCGAATAGAGCACTTGACTTCGCCGGGATCCGCACTGGGTACGGTGGCGTACATGAGCCCCGAACAGGCTCTCGGCGAAGAACTGGACGCCCGCACGGATGTGTTCTCTTTTGGCGTAGTGCTCTATGAAATGTGCACTGGACGTCTGCCCTTTGAAGGAAGCACTTCAGCAGCAATCTTCAATGCAATTCTCAACAAGGTCCCACCCGCACCGGTGCGCTTGAATCCCGAACTCCCGCCTGAGCTGGAGCGCATCATCAACAAGGCAATGGAAAAGGATCGTGATTTGCGCTATCAGGGCGCCGCTGAGATGCGCGCTGACCTCAAGCGCCTGCACCGCGACTGGCATCCGTCGTCGCGGCAGCGGGCCGCCGTTACTGACTCTGCCCAACCCGAGCTTGCGCCTGCGCCCGAACTCGCCAAAGGACCGGCGAAAGGCTTCGGCCTGTCCGTCCTGGCGGGCGCAGCTCTATTGGCATTGTGCGCCGGTGCCATTGCCGGGGTCTTTTATGGTGAGCGATCTGTGGTGCGACCCGTCCCCACATTTCACGAGCTGACCTTCCGCCGGGGCGCATTGACCGCAGCTCGATTCGCTCCCGACCCGCGTTCGGCCATCTACAGTGCCTCATGGGAAGGCACTCCGCAGGCAGTTTTCATAAGTTCCCCCAACTCTACTGAGTCTCGCGAGCTCGGGCTTCCCCAGACGGAGGTCATGGCGGTCTCTTCGGGCGGGCAAATGGCAGTGTTGCGTCACTTTCGAACCGCCGACAATGCCTTTACCTATGTCGGAACCCTGGCGCAGCTCTCCATCGGCGCCGACGCTCCCCGGGATCTGCTCGACAATGTTGAGGCTGCCGACTGGGCGCCGGATGGCAACGCACTCGCGGTTGTCCATTCGGCGTGAAAACCCAAATCGAATACCGAGATCTGGTTTACCGCTACTGCCACGGGATTCAGCCGTTCTCATTCTTTCAGGTTGGTTACGTCAGAGAAAGGAAAGGTGAGCATTTATGAAAAGGGTATCCCGGAGAGTCACTGGCAACCCACCTCCTTTCGCTATCCGCTGGCGTGGAACCTGTTCCGCCATCCCATCACACTGACGTGTGATGGCTGTCGCTGTGCCCCTAGCCAAACCCGCAGAGTCTTAGCGTGACATTCCCAGGATCTTCCTAATCGACTATCCGGAAATTTCGTTCGCAGTTCTATCGGCCCCATCGAAAAGATTCCAAGGAACTCGGGAACAGACAGCCTCCTCCCCACAGGGAGGCAGAGGAAATTTATGACAAACAACGCACAACCAATTCGCTTGGGTAAGGCGAGTGCGGCTCTAGCTTTGGCAGTCGCGATGGTTACAGCAATCCTTGTCGCATCGATCCCATCAGCGCAAAGCCAAACTTTTAAGACGATCTACACTTTCAGCAGCACAACAGGCGGACTATTACCCAACGGCTTGATACAGGATGCGGCCGGCAACCTCTACGGCACCACCTACGAAGGTGGCACTGGACCATGCAAAGCCATCCACTTCAATTACCCTGGCTGCGGGGTGGTATTCAAGCTGACCAAGGCCGGCAAAGAGACCGTCCTCTACAGTTTTACTGGCAGGAGTACAGGATCGCATCCCACGGCACGCGTCATCCGTGATTCGCAGGGCACTTTGTACGGGACAACTTTCTACAGCAGTTCTTCCGGCTACGGAACCATCTTCAAGCTGGACAAGACGGGCGAGAAGATTATGCTGCACCGCTTCACAGGAACGCCGGACGGTGCATATCCGTATGCCGGTTTGATCCGGGACCCGAACGGTGACCTCTACGGGACTACGGGCTTTGGCGGCACGTCCGACTTGGGGGCGGTCTTTCAGTTCAAAGGCGGCAAACTGACGGTGCTGCACAGCTTCACGGGGTCGCCGGATGGGGCCAATCCATATGCCGGTTTAATCGAAGACGCGGCTAGGAATTTCTATGGCACGACCAGCGGCGGTGGCGTCTATGGGTATGGAACCGTGTTTCGGATGACTAAGGCGGGTGATGTGATCTTGTTGTACAGCTTCGCCGGATACCCGGAAGACGGAGACGGTCCCAACGAGTTGATTCGAGACACAGCGGGAAACCTGTATGGCACCACCAACGGTGGCGGCGCGTCAGGCTGGGGAACGGTGTTCAAGCTGGATACAAACGGCGTGGAAACCATACTGCACAGCTTCGCGCTCTCGGATGGGGCGATCCCCGGCGGCCGCCTGGTCAGGGACGCACAGGGTAATCTCTATGGCACAACTAGCGAAGGCGGGATAGAAAAGAAAACCTGCAATATTGGCTGCGGAGTCGTATTTAAAATCACGGCGACCGGACAGGAAACGACGTTGCATTTCTTCGACTTCGCCAACGGAGCAAACCCTGTAGCGGGACTAATTCGCGATGCGCAGGGCAATCTGTACGGCACGACACCGAATAACCATGCTGGCGGCAGTGTGTTCAAAATCATCCCTTGAAGAGGATGTGTAAACGCATTCTTTTCTTGCTTACTCGGCCCGCTGAGACGTGAACCGGAGGAGTTCTGTGGATTCGTCGCTTGCAGTCGTGAATGGGATGGTTTATGTCGGCTCGTACGATGGCAAAATGTACGCCTTCGGTCTGAGGTGAAGCCCGAACCACCGGAAATGTATTTATGTCAGATCAGCTGATCTGGTGGAGGTTCATCATGAAACGCATTTGTAATTTGGCCTTGATTCTCTCTGCCTGCTTCGTATCCGCGGCATGGGGTCAGCAGCCAGCGGTCAGCACAAATTGGAGCGAGTTTCACCGACCGAACATGCAGCGCTGGAACCCGTATGAGAAAGTGCTTGGCGTCAAGACGGTTCGGAACCTCCGGCTGAAGTGGAACTACGCCACCGGCAAGCCAGTGATGTCCTCGCCTGCGGTGGTAAATGGAGTGGTTTACTTCGGTTCCACAAACCACAGAGTGTATTCCGTAAACGCGAGCACTGGCACTAAGCTTTGGAGTTACCTCACCGGGAATCATGTGTGGTCGTCGCCCGCCGTTGTGAACGGCGTGGTTTACTTCGGCTCGGATGACGGCAACATATACGCCCTGAACGCCCGCACTGGCGCTAAGCTGTGGAGCTATGCCACGGCGAACAGCATTCTGTATTCCTCACCCGCAGTGGCAAATGGAGTGGTTTACAGCGCTTCGGATGACGGCAACGTGTATGCTCTAAACGCTCGCACCGGCACCAAGCTGTGGAGTTACCTCACGGCAACCATGTGACTCGTCCGCCCGTTCCGGCCGGTTGACGGGCAGCCCTTACCTAATCCGGTAACAGAAGGTTTGCCGACCACACGCTCGGAACGAATGAACGCGACGGGTCAACACTGTGAGTCGAAGCCAGGCGGCTGCGAATCGGCCAGGCTTCCCTGGAGCAAGCACCGGACATTTCGGTGCCAACACTTTTTCGCCTTGCAAACTGCCTCCGGAGCGATAAAATCCCCTCGAACCCTGCCGAAAAAGGAGATTCCGGTGCATAGCTGGAACGGGTGCTCTTGAGGGCGTAATGGTGACATAAATGGCCAGCGCTCCTGGGAAATTCAAATGATCGGAGGCAAATTCATGACAAAGTCTGTGAAAGCAATGTTGCCCATTGCCGCGCTGTTTGCGGTTTATCTCTTTGCTGCTTCGGCGTATGCAGCGACTGAGCCGCCCGATCCGTGCTCCCTGCTGACGCCGGCGCAAGTGGGCAGCGTAATGCAAGCGACTTACACCGCTCCAACGAAGAGCGTGGCGCCGCGTCCTTTTGCCAACTCAGTGTCCGGTACGGATTGCCGGTACAAAGGAAGAAACCCACTGTGGTTTCGCATCTATTACGACGGGTCGGCCAACGACGCGACGACGCTGTTCGCGAAGCTGAAGGTGTTTTACAGCCCTAACACTCCTGCCTCCGGTATTCGTGACGAGGCGTATTTCGACAAAGAAGGCGCGCTGCACGCGAGAAAAGGCAACGTGCGCTTCTATCTCAATATAGGCACCGACAAGCAGCAAGCTCGGGTGAGGAATCTGGGCGAAATTGTGGCAGGGCAGCTGTGAGAACAGGCGCCTGGTCCTAATCTCCCGATCTCCGTCTTGCCACTACCAGGATTTTCCATCCTCCCAAAACGCATCCTGGTTGTCCAAAATAAGTGAAGGCAGTACGGAAAGGGGCGACGCATTTTCGCCCTCCCCATCTAGAAAAAATTAGAAAGCGAAAATACTGGGTCACCCTATGAAGGCACGGGGAAGGTCGTGTCGGCACTAGCCGATAGCTGGGCTCCAGCGACAGTACACAATGACGGGGATGTCAAGCTGCAGGAGCTCAAGTGGCACGAAACAGTCTTCCCACATCGCTCACTGTTCACGATCATTGGCGCAAGGGGGAAGCTCCATGAGTTCCTGCCGTCGATTCTGGCCGGTTGACGGGCAACCCTGAAGTAACGCGACTAGGTAAGGTTTGCCGACGATACGTTCAGAAGGTAATCAAAGTGTGATCTGTTTGTTGTTAGGTGGCCATCTGCCCAGAGATGGCGGAAATCACGGCTTGACAGCCGCCGTAAAAAGTCCTAAAGTGTGCGTCCATTAACACAGCTGTGTTCTTACTCACACAGTTCAAGGTTGTTCCCTTATGAAGATACGAGTCGTCGTTCCGATCGCCAGCGACCATTTCAATGACGAGGTGGTCACCGAGTTCAGTGCTTACGCCAGTTCCGGCACGGAAATAAGTGCCGTCAGTCTCGACGAGGGTCCCCAGTCCATCGAGAGCGAGTGCGAAGAAGCCCTGGTGGTTCCAGATTTCCTTCGGAAGTGTAAGGAAGCCGAAAAAGACGGCTATGACGCCATCATTTGCGATTGTTTCGGAGACCCGGGTGTCCATGCCGCACGCGAACTGGTTAATCTCCCCGTGATTGGTGCGGGGGAAAGCTCTGTGCTTCTGGCGGCTGCATTGGGACAGCGTTTTGCCGTAGTTACCGTGCTGCCGAGCGTTTTCACGATGATTGAGAATCTTGCGCGCCGCGCCGGTGTGGGCGGAAAGCTGGCCTCAATCCGTTCGGTGGACATTCCTGTCCTCGAACTCCACGACAAGGAAAGAATGAGCGCAACTCTTTTCGAGCAGATGGTTCAGGCGATTGACGAGGATCGCGCCCACGTTCTCATTTTGGGTTGCACGGGAATGATGGGTGTGGCCAGTCGGTTACAAAGCCGGCTGCTCTCTCACGGTCTGGACGTGCCGGTCATCGACCCCGTTGGCGCAGCGGTCAAACATGCTGAGACGATGGTCGCACTGGGTATCCATCAGAGTCGCCTCACTTATCACCGACCGAAAGCCCATCAGGTAACAACCAAAGCCCTGAAAGTTCCCGCGTAGGTAAATGGTATGGCGTTTGAAATCACCACCGACGTGAACAATCCTCTGCCTTTGCACGAGCAGATCAAGGACCGGATAAAGCTGGGGCTGCTCCTGGGCGGGCTCCGGCCTGGAGATCATCTTCCGTCGATACGGCAACTCGACGACAAACTCCACGTTGGCGCTGCGATCATCCGCCGTGCCTACGGCGAATTAGCAACAGCGGGCGTGTTGGATCTACAACATGGCCGCGGCGTCTTCATCAAGAACGGGATCCATCGACAGGCAGCCGAGAATGCGCGCCAGTACGATGCCCTTTACGACGTCGTGTACCGAGAACTCGACCGCTCCAACCTCGTTCCCTCATCCTTCGCTCGCTTCCTTTACGCCAGGATCGGAGAGTCAGAACGGCAAGCTCCCTCGGTCACCTTTGTCGAGGACAGTAAGGCACTCGCCCGGGACTACGCCGCGCAACTCAGCCAGGACTGGCAGATACCCATCAGCGGCATCACTCTGGTTGAGCTCCGCAACATGAACGCAGTACGAAGGGCCGAACTTCGCCGCGTGCTCACCGACTACTACCACGTCGACGAAGTCCGCGAAATCATGCGGAAGAACCGCGCCAAGGTCGTTCCGGTCGACGTTGAATTTTCTCCTGAGATGATGCGGCAGATTGGGAGCCTTCCCAGCTCGTCGCGGATCGTGTTCGTCATTCACAAGGAGGACTTCGCTCACCTCCGAAATTCCGTGGGTTCCTTTTTTGAAAAGAAGTTTTCGGGCAAGGGTATTCAGTTCAATTTTGCTTCCTCCGACAAGGTTCGAATTCCCGAATTGCTAGGAAGCAACTACGCCCGAGTGTTCGTGAGCAATCGAATCTGGGACAAGCTGGATGCGGAAATGCGTGGCCATCCGATGCTAAGCCGGCCGCGACTGCAAGTGACGCCGCAATCCGTGAAATCTGCATGGACCGCTATTGGGGTGATCTGATTGAGGGGGTAGTTATGCACACGTGGCTCGGCGCAAAAGTTAACCTGGCGATTTGTCTTTCCCTACTGCTGTGTGTCGGCGCGCAAGCGCAAACCGGAACCGCCATCCTCGTCGGCACTGTGAGTGACGCGACCGGCGCCTCACTTCAAGACGTAAAAGTCACGGCCACCAACTTGGATACGGGGTTTACGGTGACAGCGACTACCACGGCTTCGGGAGACTACCGTATTCCCGGTCTAAGCCCTGGCAACTATCAGGTCCGCGCCGATAAGGACAACTTCTCGCCCGAAATCCGCAAGGGAATCACTCTCACCGTTGCGCAACAACTCGAGGTCAACCTTTCCCTCAAAGTGGGTTCGGTGAAACAGGAAGTCGCAGTCACGGACTTGCCACCACTGGTCGACAGCGTGACGTCAGCGTTGAGTGGAGTGATCGATCAGAAACAAATGGAAGAACTACCGCTCAACGGTCGTGACTTGTGGCAACTGGTCCTCCTGCAGCCGGGAGTGAATCCGAATCCCAACGCTGGCCCCAGCCCGTGGCAGAAGGGCGGTTTCGGCAAGGCGGCGGTTAACGGTCAGCGTCCCACCAACAACAACCTCACCGTCGACGGCATGGACGCGAATGATCCCAACTTCAACATCACTCCCGGCGGGGCCGCCGGAGTCTTGCTGGGAGTCGACGCTATCCGCGAATTCCGCGTCTTCACCGACACCTACAACGCAGAATACGGGCGCAATTCAGGCTCGGTTATCGAGATGATTACCAAGTCGGGCACCAACGCTTTTCACGGCTCGGCTTTCGAGTTCATCCGAAATGCCAGACTGGACGCCAAGAACTATTTCGACTTGCCCCAACTTTCCATTCCCCCGTTCATTCGAAACCAATTCGGCGGAAGCTTTGGCGGTCCCATCAAGAAAGACAAAGCTTTCTTCTTCGCAAGCTATGAGGGCTTTCGCGAAGGCCAAGGCACCACCGCGGTATCGACCGTGCCAAACGCTTTGGCTCACCAGGGCTTGCTTCCGAATCCCGCGAACCCGACTGCTTGCACGCAATCCAATCCCGGAGGTTGCATCAATGTCGGCGTGAATCCGTTAACCGCTCCGTACCTTGCCACCGTGGATTTGCCCAACGGGCAGGACTTCGGGAACGGCAGCGCCCAAATCACTTCCACCGAGCGCCGGATCACCAACGAAGATTATTTGATGGGGCGCTTCGACTACAACTTCTCGAGCACTCACAGCGCATTAGCACGTTACATCTATGATGGCAGTTCCTCCGACGTTCCCTACCTCAGCACGCTGGTCCCAGGTTTTCCGGGCCGGAACAACGTACGCGCTCAATATTTGACTCTGCAGGATGAGAAGTTCCTGACTCCGAACGTGCTGAACCTGGCGGCGTTCGGCTTCAACCGTCTAGGCTTGCTGGCGGAGCCGATTGACACTCATCCCGGCCTCTCCATTTCTTTGTTGCCCAACCGTCCGCTTGGTGTGTTCTCTATCTCTGGATTGGGAAACATCGGCAACAACCTGATCTATCCTTTAGGCAGCTTTTCCAACACATACCAATTCCAGGAAAATATTTCCTGGACTCGCGGAAAGCACGCCATTAAGTTCGGCGGAGAATTCCGCCGCATGCAGATCAATGGCCCCTTCGATCTGTTCGTCAATGGCGAATATGTCTATCAGGATCTCAGCGCGTTTGGTGTTCCTTCTTCGAGCAACAATCCGGCACTAGAAAACTTTTTGAAGGGAATTCCGTTTGTATATGTAGGCATCAATCCTGCGAAGTCGAATTCGGTTCGCGGTTTCCGCCAGAGTGGGATCGCGGGTTATCTGCAGGACGACTGGCGAGTGAGTCGCAAACTAACGCTCAACCTGGGGTTGCGCTATGAGTTCTATACCAACCCGACAGAGGCCGAAGGCAAGGCTGTTAACATTAGAAACCTCGCCACCGATACAGCGCCGACTGTTGGTAAGTTCATGAACAGCACTCCCAAAGACCTCCTGACTCCACGTTTCGGCTTCGCCTGGGACTTGGGGTCAGATGGCAAGACAGTTCTCCGCGGTGGAGTTGGAGAATTCAACGATCAGCTTTGGGCCAACATTTATGGCAACGCCCGGTCCCTCCCCCCCTTCTACCAGGCAGTCGAATCAATATTCCCCCAGTTCCTGAATCCCTTGAAATCCCCCCTGCCAATCGGCACTACTGCGAATGCCACTGTCACTTACTATCCCAAGTGGCCGATGGTGTTCCAGTACAACCTCAACCTGCAGCGTGAGCTTACTTCCAGCTCAGTCGTCACATTGGCCTACGTCGGATCCCGAGGCAACCACCTCGGGCGTCTGGCGGAGGCCAATCCCTTGCAACCCTCAGGGACTCGGCCGAACCCGAATTTCGGATCGATCGTTCGCTATCTGACGGATGCACAGTCCTTCTACAACGGCATGCTTGCCACTTGGGAGCAACGCACCAAGAAAGGGCTAAACTTCCAGGTCAATTATGACTATTCCCATTCGATCGACGACTCGTCCGGATATAACCCGAGCGACGCGGTGAATGATTCGGGAAAGTCGCAGGACATCAACAACCGCAAAGGAAGCCGGGGCCGCTCCGGCTTCGACATTCGTCAGAACCTTGTGTTCAATACCGTTTACGAGCTTCCCTTCGGACCCGGCAAAACCTTCGCTTCGAATACCTCCGGTGCAAAAGCGAAGTTAGTGTCCGGATGGCAACTCACGAACATCACTTCTATCCACAGCAACGTGCCGTTCACGCCCGTTCTTGGCTTCGACAATGCCGGTACTGCGTCGATCGTGAGTTCCGACCGTCCAAACCTGGTCGGCAACCCGTTCAGCGGCACTTGCGCAAACGGCGCGAGCGTAAGAACACCAACTTGCTGGTTCAATCCGCAGGCCTACGGTTTGCCGCCTTCCGGTCAATTCGGAAACGCTGGTAGAAACAGCATCCCGGGGCCGCCGTATAAAGAAATCGATCTCTCTCTGGCGAAGATCACGCCCATTGGCGAGGGCAAATCCATCGAATTCCGCGCGGAATTTTTTAATCTCGCCAATCACCCCAACTTTGCCGTACCCACCAATACCACCGGGCCCAATGGCAACGGAGGGAATGGCGATGCGGTGATTCTGGGAAGAGACACTGCCGGAGCGCCGCTGTTCGCCCAAAACGGCGGCCAGATCTTCAGTACCGTCGGCTCATCCCGGCAGATTCAGTTCGGGTTGAAATTCGTTTTTTAAGGAGCACGATGAGAACGCGGATTTCGCATCAAGATGTGGAAGACATCGCCGTCGGGGGAGCAGTTCTCGGCTCCGGTGGCGGCGGTGATCCTTATCTCGGAAAGCTGATGGCCCAGAGAGCTATTGAGCAGTACGGTCCGCCGGAACTGATTCCACTCAAGGAGGTGCCCGATAAGGCGCTGGTCATGCTGCCGGCCGGAATTGGAGCGCCAAGCGTCATCATCGAAAAAATTCCTCGCGGCGACGAAGCTTTTGGTGTGATGAGGGCGCTCCAGAAGCATTTGGGCAAGAAGTGCTTCGCCGTCATGTCGGCGGAGGTAGGCGGTTTGAATGGAACCATTCCCATCTCCGTGGCTGCCTGCCTGAAGATTCCGGTAATCGATGCTGACTGCATGGGTCGCGCTTTTCCCGAAATACAACTGGTCATCCCCAATCTCTACGGAGTTTCCGCGACTCCCTTGATTATGGCGGATGAGAAGGGCAATGAAATCGTTCTCTCCACCATCAACAACGAGTGGACCGAGTTGCTGTCGCGCACCTTAGCCGTGAAGATGGGCGGCTTTGCCCTTATGGCCCTCTTCCCCATGGAAGGCAAGATTGCGAAAAAGGCAACGCTCGGAGGAATGGTGACCTTCTGTCGCCGCATCGGGAAAACGCTGCGTTCCGCACGGCGCGAGAAAAAAGACATTCTCGCCGAGTTGCTCAAAGTCACGAAAGGCACACAACTCTTCCGTGGAAAGATCGTCAATCTCGACCGGCGAGTTGAAAAGGGCTGGAACCTCGGAGAACTTACCATCCAGGGTTCCGATGACTTTCGCGGCGAGTCCATGAGAATCGACTTCCAGAACGAAAATCTGATCGCTCGAATCGGAGATACAGTTCTGGCCACAGTGCCCGATCTCATCACCATCCTCGATCAGGACACTGCGTACCCAATCACCACAGAAGGGCTTAAATACGGATTGCGGGTCACGGTTATTGCCATGCCTTGCCACCGCCAATGGCGTACCAAAGCGGGTATCGCTTTGGCTGGACCACACCATTTCGGCTACGACATCCCGTATCTGCCGCTCAAGGCCAATGGAGGAGTGAGAAAACGACATGTCTCATCGGCTGGGAATTGACGTTGGCGGAACCCACACGGACGCGGTCATCCTCGACGAAAACAAGGGGCTGATCGCCAAGACTAAGGCTCGGACCACGCCTGACGTCATGAGCGGAATTGTTCAGGCCCTCAAACAGATTCTTGAGCAGCCGGGCGTCGATCGCCGCGCTATCGCGTTTGCCATGCTTGGCACTACGCATTGCACCAACGCCATTGCAGAAAGAAAACATCTCAGCAAGGTCGGTGTAATTCGCATGGGCGCGCCCGCCACACTCTCAATTCCTCCCCTGTTCTCCTGGCCTCCAGATTTGCGAGACGTCGTGACCCGCAAGATGTTCATCATCCACGGAGGTCACGAATTCGACGGACGCGAGATCAGCAAACCCGACGAGAGCGAAATCGACGGCGTCATCCGACAAATTGCAGGCCAGGTCGATGCCGTCTCAGTAACCGGCGTCTTTGCCCCAGTAAACCCTGCCCACGAAAAATGGCTGGCAGAAAAATTGCGATCCGCGCTCGGCCCGGATATACCAATCACGCTTTCTCACGAGATCGGCAGCCTCGGTTTGTTGGAGCGTGAAAACGCCGCCATCCTCAATTCCGCGCTGATGAAAACCGCCCAGATGGCGTTTGCAGGCTTCGCGGAAGCGATCGCCAAAGAAGGCCTCCATGCGCAACTTTTCCTTGGCCAGAATGATGGCACCCTCATGGGTCTCGAGTATGCCCTTCGCTATCCCATCTTGACCATCGCCTCCGGGCCTTCCAACAGCCTGCGCGGCGGTGCATTCCTCTCCAATCTGAAAGATGCCATCGTGGTCGACGTCGGCGGAACAACCACCGACGTCGGTGTGTTGGTCGGTGGGTTCCCCAGAGAGTCAGCCGTCGCGGTCGATATCGGCGGAGTCCGTACCAACTTCAGAATGCCCGACTTGATTTCGATTGGTCTGGGCGGTGGCAGCCTGGTTCGCCGAAAAAACGGAACGGCCAGCGTCGGGCCCGACAGTGTTGGCTACCGCCTGGAAGAAGAAGCCCTGGTATTCGGAGGAAAGACTCTGACCGCAACTGACATCGCCGTTGCCATGGGACATGCCAGCATCGGCGATTCCAAGCGATTGGGAAAAATCACCAAGGCCGTGGCCAAACCGGTGGATCGCTTGATACGCCAGATGGTCGAAGCGTGCATCGATCGGCTCAAACTCAGCCCCGCCGGAGTTCCAGTCGTGCTCGTAGGCGGCGGGAGCATCCTGTTGCCCGATGAAATTGAAGGTGCATCTGAAATACATCGTCCCACCAACTACGACGTCGCGAATGCAATTGGCGTGGCGATCGCCCCCGTGAGCGCTGAGATCGACCGCCTTTTCTCTTACACCCAGTATTCACGCCAGGAGGCATTGCAGGAGGCACAGAAGTTGGCCATCGACAAGGCGATGTCGGCCGGCGCCGATCCCAATCACACTGAGATTGTCGAATTGGAGGAAATCGCCATGGCCTATCTGCCCGAGCACGCGGTTCGAATCAAGGTGAAGGCGGCTGGTCCGCTTTCTCCGCATTCCGCCGACGTACGAGCAAATGCGTCCTGATGTCGCAATCTCAGTTCTTTTAATAAGGAGATCTCATGCAGTCGATTCAACTGGAGGAATTGACGTGGCCGAAGGTTAAAGCCGCCCTTGATGGTGGCTTCGACACCGTCGTTTTTGGCGTCGGCTCGACCGAGCAACACGGCCCCCACCTGCCGCTTGCCAGCGATACCCTGATGGGAGCGTGGCTGGCTGACGCTACGGCTCGTCGGCTGGGCAAGGCTCTTGTCGCCCCCGCTCTGCGCATCGGTTGCTCGCAGCATCATCTCGCATTCCCGGGCACTATAAGCATCGAACCGGCCACTCTACGTGAGCTGATCGTCAGCTATACCAGGACTCTTTTGAGTCACGGCTTCCGCCGCGCCGTCATCATTCCCAGTCATGGTGGCAACTTCCAGGTGGTGACAGAGGCTGTCGCCGAATTGAACAAACAGCTGCCCGACAAACAGACTGTGACTTTCGCCGATCTTAAACAGCTCATCGATGCCTCGCACAAGCTCTCCAGTGAGTTCGGCATTACACCTGGCGCTTCAGGAGCCCACGCTGGCGAATTTGAAACCTCAATCCTCCTGTTCCTGCGTCCCGACCTTGTCGAAATGGATCATGCGGAGGAGGGCTTCACCAAGGACATCGGCCCCCTCATTCCCGATCTTCTGAAGCATGGGCTGGCAAGAGTGACCGCAAATGGAATCTTGGGCGACGGGCGCCAGGGCGATGCGAGCCGTGGGAAGAAATATCTCCTTGCTTGGTTGGATCTGATTGTGAGCGAAGTCGAGCGGGCATCCGTGGCCGCTTGATCTTCGCCTCTCCGAACTGGGCGGATAACCGAATCTATGGGTTTTGAAACGGTGGGTTTTGGGAGGTAAGTATGAACTCTGATCGTGGCGAACTAGATTCGACAGTACTCGGAACCGCAGGTCGGGAATTCTACAAACTCAAGCGCGGCTTGGTGGACATGACCCGCCGCGACAGATCGATCCGGCCGATCACCATTGAGGCTACGCCTCAAAAGGTTCTCATCGATCTCAACAAGACGGCAATCATCGTCATCGACATGCAAAACGACTTCTGCATGTCTGGTGGTTGGTTGAATTCGTTGGGTGTCGACATTACTCCCACGCGAAAACCGATTGATCCGCTGAAGCGAGTCACTGCGGCCCTTCGCTCGCAAGATGTGCCCGTGATCTGGTTGAACTGGGGTATCCGGCCGGATCGTCTGAATCTCTCACCCGGAACACGCCTGACATTCCACCAAGCTGGAAGTGGTACTGGCTTGGGCGACCTGATGCGAAATCCGTGCAGCCCTAGCAGCCAGACCCCGGTTCTGCAAAAGGACAGTCTCGGCGCGGCAGTTGTCGATGAGCTATCCCCGTCCCCCACTGACATCTTCGTCGACAAGCACCGCATCAGCGGGTTCTGGGATACTCCCCTCGACTCGATTCTGCGAAATCTGGGCGTGAAGACTCTTCTTTTCGCCGGAGTGAATGCCGACGAATGCGTACTCGCTACCCTGATGGATGCCAACTTTCACGGCTACGATACCCTCATGCTCGAGGACTGTGTCGCCACAACTTCTCCTTCGTTTTGCATGGAAGCGACTCTCTACAACGTACGTTTCTGCTTCGGTTTCACATTGAGTTCAATTGCGCTGCTTTCTGCTCTCGGCGAGAGTCAAGACATTCCCGTAGAGAATCGTGAAGCCGTCGCTTGAAATCGAGATTGACAGCTAAAATCCAAGGCCCGGAGACATTCAGCCATGATGACGGACGAGGAAGCAACCCGGAAGGTTTCCACCCTCTACCACGAATGGGTAAACGCTCTCACTCATCACGAAGCAAAGTGGTTCGAGCGAAACATCGCGGAAGATTTTACTTTGACGACTCACCCGTTCTTCGGCCTGTCACTGAAGAAGCAGGAATTCATCGAAGTGGATATGAAGGTGCAGAACACCCAGATCAAGTTCCTGGAAATCCGCGCACATTCCGTGGGTAACATCATCACGTCACAAGCCGTTGCTGAGGTGAAGGAAGACTTCACAGCTGACCTCGGACAAGGCATGCCAACCGCCGCGGACGTGAGCCGCTTTTTGTCGGGCAAGACCATCGCTTACGCCTCGGCGTGGCGCCAGGTGGGAGACTCTTTGCAATGCTTCGATCACCATTTGATCGGGCCGGTCGACTGAGGTCTAGCTAACTCAAATGGACCTCGAAACCGTAGATCACCTCCTGACCACGACCCGCACCGTCCGCAAGCGTCTCGACCTTGAGCGGCCAGTCGAGCTCGAGACGATTCACCGATGCATTGAGATCGCGTTTCAGGCTCCTACTGCAGGGAATCTTCAGAATTGGCATTTCGTAGTCATTACTGACGCGGCTCTGCGCAGCGAGTTGGCCGCTTTGTATGTCAAAGCCGCCGATCAGATCATTCAACGTTACTCCGGCAATCCTTACTCCAAAGTCGATTTGCGCATCGAGCAATTGCCGCGCCTCATGGAGTCCGGAATTCACTTGAAAGACCACCTGCACAAAGTGCCTGTACTCGTGGTCCCCTGCGTTGACGCTCGCGTGGAAGACGCTGGCGTAATGATGCAGGCCACCATGTATGGCTCCATCTTGCCTGCGGTCTGGTCCTTCATGCTGGCCCTCCGTTCCAGAGGAATTGGGGCGGCCTGGACCACCGACCACTTGATGTACGAAAAAGAAGCTGCGCAACTCCTCGGTATCCCCGATCAGGTCACACAAGTTGCGCTCTTGCCCGTCGCCTACTTCAAAGGTACAGACTTCAAGGCTGCAAAAAGGCTGCCGGCGCGCGAGCATATTCACTGGGACAAATGGGGAGCACAAGTAGCGGGCTGATCTGGCTCTTGGGTCAACTGGGCGCAGTTCATTCGTAGGTGCTTGCATTTCGCCGCCGTATCCCGGAGTACGCCGATCATGAGAATTGGGTTCCTGTTCGTACTCGCGGCCGGTATTCTGAACGGCAGCTTCGCCCTGCCTCTGAAGTTCACGCCACGCTGGTCCTGGGAGAACACCTGGCTGGTCTGGGCAATCCTCGGATTGGCAGTTTTCCCGACTCTACTCACTCTTGGTACCGTGCCTCATCTCGCCACGGCTTATCGCACGATTGGTGGCTCGTTCCTTCTGGGCCTGATACTCCTCGGCTTGTTGATTGGTCTGTCCATGATTTTCGCAGGATTGGCGGTCGACCTGATCGGGATTGCCCTTACCTTTTCCATCGCACCGGGTCTGGCCGCTGCCTGTGGAAGCCTCGTGCCCTTTGTCGCACTTCATCGCGAGAAGGTGTTCACCCGTACCGGGGCTACGCTGTTTGCAGGCATGCTAATCGTAAGTGGAGGGGTATTTCTCTGTGCGTCGGCTGGGCGGCTTCGGGAACGTGCGACCGGCGACCGTTCGCTCGACAAGCCCACTTCTGGTCGTGGTCTGACCTGTGCCATCCTCAGTGGACTAACAGCAGGTCTGGCGAATTTTGGTCTGGCGTTCGGTCAACGGGCGATCATGGTGGCGGAATCCCTGGGCGCTAAGCCGTTGTGGGCTGCCAACGTGATCTGGATGCCCATGTTCATGGCCGCGTCCATACCGAACGCACTTTACTGCTGGCATCTGCTCCGCCGGAACAACACTCAGAGCCGCTTCTTTGCAGACCGGACTGCGTCTCACTGGCTGCTGGCCGCCACCATGGCCTTCACCTGGCTCGCAAGCCTGCTCCTGTACGGAGTCGCCGCAGCTGATCTCGGGGACCTGGGTCCTGTATTCGGCTGGCCTTTGTTCGAAGCCATCATCGTAACGACTGCCAGTTTGCTCGGTATCCTTACCGGGGAATGGAAAAAGACCGGGGGGAAGCCTCTGCGACTACAGCTCTCAGGCGTGGCCGTCCTGATCGTCTCAATCTTCGTTTTTTCAAATGCACGGTAAGATTCCTCGGACTATCAATTCTGTAGATCAGTACGGTAGGACATTGAGTCATGCACCGCGGACATTTGTGACGAAAGTGAAAGATCGAGGACCGCAGAGAGATTCGGTTCCTCCCGGCAAAAGTCCGTCGCGATGACTTTGTAGTTGCGCCTAGGTTGCGCGTATTGCCGTATTTTGCCGCAATCTGCCGAGTTAAAACCTGCAACTAGTGTATTTTCAACACTCGGTTTAGGACTCGTAATCCTTAGGTCGTTGGTTCGGGTCCAACCGCCACCACCAATCTCTCAGACTGGTCCTGCGCTCAGGATTTCGCCAGTGGGCTTCCGCTGCGCTCACGCCCGCTGAGCGGCTCAAGTTCGAGTCCGACCGCCGCCACCCAACGTTTCTTACTTCGATTTGCGGGACACGCTCATAAACGCACCCTTCTTGCCCTCGTCGGAGGAAGGGTTCGCCGAGGCGGCAAACAAAGAATTCAACCTGTCCTTCCAGATGATGATGCTGTCCTTTGCCGCCTGCGCATCGGTTGAATCGGGAACCAGCTCCAGGTACTCCTTCATGTGGAGGATGGCCGTGTCGTAATCCTTCTGCTCTCCCGCGAGAGTCGCCAGATTGAATTGACCCTCGGGCCAGGTGGGGAACAAAGCCACAGCCGCCTCGTACTCATGGATGGCTTTGGCGGTTTCACGCTCTTTGAATGCATATTCCGCAAGCACCTGATGTTCTCTTGCGGATTCGGGCATCGTCGGCTTGGGAGAAGCACTGCGCCAGGCTGCTGCCTGCGCTCGGAACTGTTGCATCTCGGCTTCCTGCTGAACGACAACCTTGGCGCGCGCCTCCGTGGCCAGATATTCCAGCGCTGCCGCGAAAGACTCGGCTCGGCCCCTCGTGAAGAGCAGTATGTCTTCATCCTTATCGCGGGTGTAGTCGCGCCACGCTACCGTGGGGTAGCCATCGCGAATCCCTCCCGCGCGAATGGAAGAGATTCGGGCCAGCGCGATACCGAAATGAACGTCCCCGCGTGCGGTCGAGTACAGCAGATATTGGGCGTTCAACTGGTCGATCTTGTACATGCGCTTCGTGGCGTTGGTGATCCACTTTTGGGCTTCGGCCTGATCCGCAGGAGCCTGGTCCTTTTTCGCAAAGGAGCTCACGGGCAACAGCAAGAACAGCGCCACCAACATCGTTCCGGCGCTTCGGACAAAAAGATTTTGCCGATACATGAAGAGTCTCTCCGAGTCTGAGGTTTCCGTTCTAGCTTTGATTCTCGGCGCCTCGAATGCAAAGAGAAACTACAAATCGATGTTCCCTTCGTAACCTCGATCCGGGCAACTCGCTTCGCCACGGGCCCAACAGCGCACGGTTCCGAAGGTAATCTTGATGAGGCCGTTCACCTCCACCGATACTCAACTTTCCTCTCGTCTTCGTACGGCGCTTCAGGCGGACACAGATCAATAGTCCATCGAACTCGATCTGAAGCCACCTGGTGTACGCACTAAGTAACGGTTAGAACCACAGAACTCATGACTCTTCGCTCAACGCGACTGAACCGGACGATCCTGCAACCGCTGCTTTGGGGCATCGTGATCTGGGCCAGCGCAGTCTCTCTCTGGGCGGACACCTGCTCCTACACCTACCACTGCGGCGGGCCGCAATGTGCTGCCGTCATGGGAGGCTACAGCGGGACGCCCAGCCAGTCCGGTATCACCTTTGCACAATGCGAGGCCGCGCGTAAAGCGGCCATTCCCTACGGCTCGTCGCCCTGCACCTGCACTGCGGATGGGGCATCCTCTTCTGGCACGAACCAAAAGGTAGCCGTCGGCCACAACCTGCAGCAGAACATGGTCAGTCTGGGCGCCAACATGATGGTTTCGAATATCAAAAACCCGTACGTTGGCCAGTTCATGTCGAGCTTTACCAACAGCTTCCTGCAAACCGTCTTTGACAACCAGGCGGAAGCCGAACGCCAACGCCAGATCATGGATCAGCAGCTCGCGGAACAGCGGCGCATCGCGGAAGAACGGAGACGCATCGCCGAACAGCAGCGCATCGACGCGATGTTTGCCCGGCTCAACCAGCAACTGAAGCTGGAGGGCCTGCCCTTTGGCTTGACGCTCAAGGCGATGGACTCGAATACCGACCTCGAACTGAAAGGCATGAACTCCTCCCGGCCCGAAGACTTGAAGCTCAAGCTCAGCCCTAGCACTGCGACCAGCTACGGGTTAAAGGGCCTGCCTGGTATTTACCTGGGTGGACCTGCGGGATCGGATGCAACATCAGGCGACGGAGCAGCTGGTTCCAGTGGCAATCCGAACCTTGTATCTGGTCCGGGGACTGGCAGAACAGGTGAAGGCATTCCGGGCTTGCCGGGTATCTATCTGGACGGAGTTCGCCCCGATCAGGCGGCGCAACTGGCGCAAGCAGCCGACAACTTGTCGGGGCAGGAAAAGATTGTCGCGCAGGACACTGCGCTTGAAGCGGCTCAGCGTAACACCGCCCTGACCGCGCCTTCCGAAGACCCTAAGGTGCAAGCCTTTCAACAGGCGGCGCAGCAATACGACCAAGCCGCCGACGCGGCGAAAACTGCACAACAAGGTTGGACCGATGCCCAGTCGCGGGCGGAAGGTGATAAGAGCCTGGTCGATATGGCGCGCACGAAGTTAGATACGGCTAACGCCACGACGGCCCAGCAGGAAGCGTTCAACAAAATGCTCGACGCGGCTCACTCCGACGAAGACGCAGCCGCCGCCGCGCAAAAGATCTTTGATGGCGCGAACGCGACACTGGCCGTCAGCCGGACGAATGCGGCAACAACTCTCGGAGCGCTTGCTCCGGCGAGTGGCGTTCCATCGAACCTGAAGGTTGCGGCGAATTCGCCCGCAACGACATCCCTTTCCCCGGCCAGTCCTGCGACCGTCGACCTGAGCCACACGCGCTCGACCACGCCAGCCATCCTCAGGCCAGCCACACCGAGTGGCACTCCCATTGTCGCCGCGCCCGTTCGCGCGGAGAATCCTCCTCCGAAACCGGCATCGGTTCCGGTTCAGGATCTTGGCGCCTGTCTCGCCTCAGCGGCGGGACATCCTCTTCCCGCTGGTGCGGCTTTGCCCACGCCCGAACAACTGCGCGAGCAACTTCAGGATGCGCAGGAAGCCATTCACCGTCTCGTAGAAGATCACGAGACCCAGGAAGACTTGCGCGAGGATGCGACTGAGCAGATCAATGACGCCGTTCACGACGCCAAGAAGCAGGCTTTTGACCTGACCGTGGATTTCGTCATGCACAAAGCCATCGCCGGTGTTCGGTCGGGGATATGGGAATCCGGACGCGAGGTCGACGATCTGCAAAAGCTCGCAGCCTCTGAAGCAGATCCCGCAAAACTTACTGCGCTTCGCTCTCAGATCGCGCAGGCCTCAACGCGCAATGACAACCTCAAGCTGGCAAAGGAAATCCTCGAGAAGGGCAAGGACAAGCTGGAGGAACGCGCCCGTTTGCGCGACTTTCGCGAGTGGACCGCGAAGCCCGAAGAACTGGAGCAAACCACGGGTCAGATGGAAGGCGTGAAGCAACTGCTCCAGGCGGCGCTGTCGGAGAAGAGTGTAAAAGCTGCTCTGCGCTACACGCCGTACGTTGACAGCATCGTGAAATGGGGCAGCTCGCTGGTTGACACGACTTACGATCTGGCCGAGGAGTACGTCAGCGCCAGGGAAATCGATCAGTACAACCGCAACTCGGAAAAGTACCTCAAGGCGCTGGAAGCGCTCAACCGGCGTGTCAAGGTGAGTGTCGCCCAGCTCAATTGCTACAAAGGCGGCCCCTCAGAGGCGCCCAGACCTCACAACGAGATGACCGCCATCCAGCCGAAGTAGTCACGAACCCGCGCAGAAGCCCGACTAAGGCGCGGCTTTCAACAGTCAGGAACCTGATTCTTGGGCAGTGGCTCAATTTTCCATTGTTCTACAGGACAGTCATCCCGAGGCACCCGCGTTTTCTCCAGCGGGGCGAGGGATCTGGCGTGGAGTGTTTCAAATTGAGCCAGTACAGATTCTTGCCTATGCTATTATTTGCGCCCGGTCCCAGCATTACAATCCAGCCCCTGCTGATCTGGAGGTTCCCATGAACCGCAAACTTCGCATCGCCCTTATCATCGTCGGCGTCTTGGTCGTCCTCCTGTTCGTCGTTCCCTTCTTGATCCCCATCAATCAGTTCCGGCCCACCATCGAAGAGAAGGCGTCGCAGGCTCTGGGACGCAAAGTAGCGGTCGGCGACTTAAGCTTCTCGTTGATCGGCGGCTCAGTCTCGGCTGAGAGTCTTTCGATCGGCGACGATCCCAAGTTCAGCCAGTCGCCGTTTCTGACCGCGAAGTCCCTTAAGGTCGGCGTCGAGATTTTGCCCCTGATCTTCTCGAAGTCTCTCAACGTCACCGGCGTGACCATCGAAAATCCCGAGGTGACGCTGCTGCGCAATGCGGCAAACCAGTGGAACTATTCTTCGCTAGGCGGATCGTCTAAGCCCGAAGCCACGAAAGCCGAATCTGCCAAGCCCGAGGCCCAAGCAGGGCAGAAGTCCGCAGGCTCTCCTTCCGAAGCGTTTACGGTTCAGAAGCTCACTCTCAAGGACGGCCGCATCACCGTTGGCTCGACGAATTCGCAGAAGCGCAGCGTCTACGATCACGTTAACGTGGAAGCCTCTAACGTCTCGCTGACCTCCAAGTTTCCACTGACCGTAACCGCTGATCTTCCGGGTGGAGGAACGTTCAAGCTCGACGGGAATATCGGCCCAGTCGATCAGACCGACGCTTCTCTCACCCCCGTCGACGCCAAACTTGAAGTCGGCTCGTTGAATCTTGCTTCCACCGGGGTTCTCGATCCTTCTGCAGGCTTGGGCGGCCTGCTCGATCTCAACGCCACCCTCGCTTCGCAGAATGGAAGCGCTGAGACTAAGGGAACGGCAAAGCTGTCTAAGGCGTTGCTGGTCGCCGGCGGGTCACCGGCTGCAGTTCCTGTCACCGTCGACTTCAGCACCAAGTACGATCTGCGCAAAAATGCTGGTGTTCTAAACCCATCCACACTAAAGATCGGCAACGCAACCGCGCATCTCGACGGCACCTATGAAACCGCCGGAGATGCCACCGCCGTCAACATCAAGCTCGACGCCAAAGACATGCCGGCGAAGGATCTCGAGTCTTTTCTCCCCGCGCTCGGAATCAACCTGCCGAAGGGAGCTTCGCTGCAGGCGGGCACACTCAACGCGAACCTTAATCTCACGGGTCCGACCAACAAACTGGTCACGACCGGGAACGTTGGCCTTTTCAGCGCAAAACTGGCTGGCTTCGACCTGGGTTCGAAGATGTCCGCTGTTTCCTCGCTCGCGGGTGTGAAAACCGGCAAGGATCTCGACATCGAGAAGCTGACCACGAATCTTCGGATGGCGCCCGATGGCCTGAAGGCCGACAATTTTATTGCGGTAGTTCCCAGTCTGGGGAATCTGGCTGGCGGCGGGACGATCGATTCGAAGAACGCTCTCGACTTCAAAATGGCTGCTACGCTCACCAACGCTCTGGGTGCGGTCGCAAGCCCCGTTTCCGGGGCCGCTGGGCTCATCGGCAAGGCGACTGGCGGAGGTAGCGGCTGCAAGAGTGGCACGACCATACCGTTCATGATTCAGGGCACCACCGCCGAGCCGAAGTTTGTCCCGGACGTGGGCGGCCTTGCTGCGGGCATGCTCAAGTCGCAGTTCGGTTGCGTGGGAAAGGTTGCTTCAGGGGCGTCTCTGCCCGGAGGTGTCAATCCAGCTAGTGGGCTGGGCGGCTTGCTCAACAGGAAGAAGAAGCCGTAAGCCTCAGTCCTGAATGCAGACCGGCCCCCGGGAAGCAGCCCCGGGTCATGTCGGCGATATCCCGAGATCGACCCAAGCATAGAACCATGCTCAATTTTGCACTCCTCGGTCTCTCAGTCATCCCCTATTTCCGCGCACCTTAACGCGTGTATTTGAATCTGATCACTTGAGACATGGGAGCACACATGAAAGGTAAAGTTGTGCTTGTTACCGGCGCCAACGGAGGCCTGGGAACGCACGTGACACAGGCTTTTCTCGATGCGGGCGCCACCGTTGTCGGTGCGTCGCGAAAGATCCAACCGTCAGAGTTTGACAGTCCAAATTTCACTGCCATACCGGGTGAGATTTCGAGTTACGACAGCGCAAGAGCAGTAGTAAACCAAGCCGTAGCGCGTTTCGGCAAACTCGATGTCCTGGCGCACACGATCGGCGGATTCGCAGGCGGCCAATCCGTTGCCGAAACCGACGACGCAACCTTCCGGCAAATGTTTGATCTGAATGTGAACGCCACTTTTTATCTGCTTCGCGCTGCGCTACCTGTAATGAGGAAGACAGGCAACGCGCGGATCATCGCGATTGGAAGCCGGGCAGCGGTCGAGCCGGGAGCCAACGTGGGCGCCTACAGTGCCTCCAAGGCGGCCATGGTTTCTTTGATCCAGACTGTAGCTTTGGAGAACAAGGACGCGGGAATCACCGCCAATGCCATTCTGCCGGGCACCATGGATACGCCTGCAAATCGCAAATCGATGCCCGACGCTGATTTCTCCAAGTGGGTACAACCTGCGGCAGTAGCCAGCCTCATGGTCTGGCTCGCCGGTGATTCCGGCAAAGACGTCAACGGGGCAGCGATCCCCGTTTACGGCGATGAGTGAGGCTCGCGCGCTCTTTACAAACTTTTACCAACCATCTCACAACCAATCTGCCGCTCAGCGTGTTCTTATCAATAAGGATAGGACCGTCTTCCAGCACCTTGGTCTCAGATAAATCTACATGGCACAGACAGGCTCCATGGTTCTGAGTGAAACTCGACTTCTGCGACTTACCCTTGCCCGCGTCGCCGTGCTGACCGCGATAGTCGTCGGCATGGGTGTTGCGCCTGCTCAAACCGGCTCGCCTACTTTGCGAAAAGAACAGCCGACCGATAGAACTGCTGATGCCGGTCCGGTCACCACCATGCAGGTAAAGGTGAAGGTGGTGAATGTGTTCGCCACCGTGCGCGATAAGCACGGGAAAATCATCAACAACCTCGCCAAGGACGATTTCACTGTCACCGAAGACGGCCGCCCGCAGTCCATCCATTACTTCACACGAGAGACCGACATCCCGCTTACCCTCGGCCTGCTCGTCGATACCAGCATGAGCCAGCGCCGCGTCCTCGATCAGGAGCGCAGCGCCAGCCACAGCTTCCTTGACCAGATGGTGCGCGAAGACAAGGACAAGGCGTTCATCATCCACTTCGATCGCGAGGTCGAACTGCTGCAGGATCTCACTTCCTCGCATCAGAAACTGGAGGCCGCCCTCGGCTCGCTGGAAACCCCGCAGTTTGCTCGGACCAGCGGAGGAGGCAGTCCCGACCCGGACTCAGGATCAGGATCATCGGGGCGCGGTTCAGGCCGCCATCACGGCGGAGGCACCTTGCTCTACGACGCCGTCTTCCTCGCTTCTGACGAATTGATGAAGAAGCAGGAGGGCCGCAAGGCGCTCATCGTCCTGTCCGACGGAGTCGACAATGGCAGCAAGGAGTCACTCGATTACGCCATCGAGTCGGCGCAGCGCGCCAATACCGTGGTTTACTCGGTTCTGTTTAAAGATGACGAGGCTTACGGAAACCGTGGCGGAGGTTTCGGCCATCCCAGCATCGGTATCCCCGGGATCGGTGGCCCCGGCATGGGGCGCGGCCGAGGCGGAGGTGGAAGTGGACGGCCCTACCCTCAAGAGCAGCGTCCGGATGGGAAAAAAATTCTGGAGCGGATCTCGAAGGAAACCGGCGGGCGTATGTTTGAAGTGTCGAAGAAACAGCCGATTGACCAGATCTACTCTCAGATCGCGGAGGAGCTGCGCAACCAGTACAGTCTGGGCTACACGCCCGATCGAGGGACGGCGCCGGAGCCGGGGTACCACAAGATCCAGGTTGCAGCCAAACAGAAGGGCGTCACAGTGCAGGCTCGCGAAGGATATTACGGAGACTGAGGCCGAAGTACTTCGACACTGTGACCTTTCTCTCGTCCTTTATCGTTCCACGAGAAACAAAATCTGTAGCCCGACAGCCACATCTCCACGAATGGAGTAAATTGAAGAGCTTCAAGTTAGCCGATGTGTTTTTCAAGGAAGTCGCGATCACCAGGCTGAGCAAATAGTGCAGCAAAGACCAAAAGGGGAGACTTCCCGGGAAGGACGCCTCTGCCCGCTCAGTCGTTGGTAATGGCCGAATATTACCGCTGAGCGCGTTTTTTCGTCAGTTTTTTCGACACCACAGGTTTCATCGGGCTGACTTCCTTTAACTTCATGCCGCGCACACCATGCCCAAACCCCCTGTCTATCAAGGAGAAGCGCGCGGTGTGCCAGCGCGTAGACCAATTTCTGTACAACAAAAGCTGTATGCACACGCGAGTCACTCTTCGCGAATTACACGTGTAATGACCAGCAAGAGCCATTGCCGCCGGCGCCCCGCCAATAGAAACTGGGTCCAGCAAATGAGTCCCGCTACCACCATTTCGACCCGATACCTGTGCCGGGGGCGCGTGTGCCAATGTGGCGAACGCGTTACTACCTCGCGCATTCGGGAAGACGAGCAACTGCGGCCGGAAATGTTGCCATCCAATTTTCGCTTCTACTGCCCCAACGGTCACGTTCACTTTCTTGGCCTGAGCCAGGTGACGGGCGCACCGCTGCAATGGGTGGAAGAGGTGCTCTCATGATCTGCAACATATGCGACCGGCTGGCTGCCGAAATCGGAGAATTGCTCATGCAGCAGGAGAAACAAGCCTCGATTGGCGGGGAGAAGAACGAGGAACTGGAAGCCAGACTCCAGGAATCGCGGCAGAAGCTCATTGATCACCGCCGCCTGATCCATCGCCAGGGCGCGTAGTACTTTCCAAACCAGGTAACGTTACCTGTCCCACCGGACACTCCCCGCCTTACGGCCAACCACCGCAAGTTCGCGCAACCTACGTAACTTGTTCATGTTGCAGAGCCGACATAACCTTGAACGCGATGGCTCTCCACCTCCTCCTCTTTTCGCCGGACGCCAAGGCTGCGCTTGTCCTTGGCCACGTCCTCTCCGAGCTCGATGTTGATGTCGAGTTCAGCTCTGAGATCTTCAGTGCGGTTGAGAAAGCTACGCGGGACACCTTCGACGCTATAGTTGTCGACTGCACCAACGACGTTGAAGCTGCCTTCCTGCTGAAGACCGCGAAAGAGCTCAAGAACAACCGTGAGTCTCTAACCCTGGCGATCATGCCACCGGGCGTGCCTATTAATAATGGATTGCAAGCCGGCGCACACGGCATTCTGCGGAAGCCGATCGTCCCCGCGGAAGCTCGCGAGACACTGCGTACGGTTTGTGAATTGATCCGCTCCAAACGACAAGGCCTTCCTGCCAACCTGCCGAGCAACGTCGTGCCGTTGGTGCGGCCGGGAGCACAAGTGCGACCCATTGCGCGACGTACCGACGATCAACAAATCGAAGTCTTGGCCCTGGCTGCCGAGCCGATCGCTGAGGGCAGTGTTGTCAGCCATGATGCGCAACCCGCACCAGCAGAGACTGAGCTATCCGCACCGGCGCCTGTGATGCCTTCTCTGATGCAGGTTAGCTCTCTGGATGACGCAGACAAGATCCGAGCGATTTTCCATTCCATGTCGGCTCGTCCGGAGCCTCGCAAGAGAGAGTGGAAACTTGGGAAACTCGCGAAGCCTATGCTTGGAGCGAGCTGCCTGCTTCTGACGGCGACTGTGATTTACCTATTCGTTCCCGTGGCTGCTCTTAGTGAACGTAGCACGGAGTTCCTGGCTTCGCTCGCCGAGAACCGCCAAAACGCAGCGCAGATGCTGGCGCGGCATTCGCCTCCGGCTCCGCCTGTAGTTCAGTCGAGGCGAGCCACCATCAAACGGCAGGCTCAGATCGACAATTCGCCGGCAGCAGAAACCCCGGTATCGGAAGCGATCGACCCTGAAAACATTCAGGTGACTCCCATCTACCCGGTTCCGCAGCCCGGAGCGCAAGTCGCAAAAGATCCTGAGCCCGTCGCCGAGCAAACTTCGGAGCTTGAAGTCAAGACTCCCGCCGCTCCGCCCACTCTGAGCCGAGCCGCTCTTAATGAAGATGAAGAGCCGAAGGTCATCACGCGCTCCAGAGCCGAGCTTCCCGCGAGCCTGAAGACCCCGAATACTTCGATTGCACCTCCGCCGCCCAGTGGTCCACCTGCGCAGCGAGCTTATTCTTCCCTGTTGCAGCCGATCGTCCTTTCGGAGGAAGTTGCCAGGAAATTTCTGATTAGCGACAGTCGTCCCGTCTACCCCGAGGAAGCTCTCCGCGCCGGCGTGCAAGGGGCGGTTGTTCTGCAGGCTTGGATCGCCAAGGACGGCAGCATTCAGAACCTCAAACTGGTGCGCGGCTACTTCGTTCTTGGCAGAGCCGCATTCGACGCGGTCAAGCAGTGGCGCTTCAAGCCTTATTACATGAACGGACAGGCTGTGGAGACGCAGACCTACATCACGGTTGACTTCAAGCTGCCTTCACTCGGCATGAACCTCGACCGCGCTGAAACATCCATCTCGTCCCTGGTATCCGGTCCCTCTAAGCCTTGATGGTGCCGGAGGCAGTAAGAAACGCCCGTGGTTTAGGGCACACGAATACTTCATTCGTTGTAGGGCACGGAATCCAACTTAAGTCCTTTTTCTTGTTCAAGGTGGCTCCGCTGTGACCGAGTGGGCAAGGCCCGATCCCGATTTTGTCCGATGCCCGCCCTCCCCACTCCAACACCCCTGCACTGTCCAGTAGGGTGCTTGCCGGCTATGGTTACGGAGGTCTAATTTCGAGGAAGCTTTTGGCCGGAAACCCACATCAATAGGGATATAATGACGGTAGTTTGCCAGAAAGTGACCTTCCCAGCAGAGAGACTCATATCTGATGTCAATGAAGACTAAATTCGCCGTGCTTGTGGCATCTCTTGCCATTTTGATGTTTATGGTAGTTGGCCAGGTTGGGGGCGTCAGCGCCTCTTCCAACGACGGTGCCTACCGGCAGCTCGAGGTTTACAGCGAGGTGCTCTCCCGCGTTCACATCGAGTATGTCGAAGAACCCAATATCCCGAACGTCACCGACGGCGCTCTTCACGGACTGCTGGAGTCGCTCGACGCGAATTCCAGTTTCCTGACCCCCGCGGAGTACAAGGAATACCAGGCTCACCGCGCTGATAATCGGGCTGACATCGGCGCTGGCGTCTCCAAGCGCTTCGGCTACGCAACCGTGATCTCGGTCCTTCCGGGTGGACCCGCTGATAAGGCCGGCATCGAAGGCTCGGACATCCTCGAGGCCATCGAGGGCAAAAGTACCCGCGAGTTGTCCCTCGCCGAGATTCGCAGCCTGCTCTCCGGTCAGCCGGGCTCGAACGTTACCGTATCCGTAGTGCGTCCCCGGCGGGCGGAGCCGCAGAAGGTTGTGATTACCCGCGAGGTCGAGAATTTTCCTCCGGTCAGCGACAAGACGATCGATGGTGAAATTGCTGTCGTCAAAGTCGACGCGTTCCCCAAGGGAAAGTCGCTGGAGATCGCAAATAAGGTCAAAGCCCTCCAGAAACAGGGCGTGAAAAAGCTGATCCTCGACTTGCGCAATTGCTCAGAGGGCGAGGAGTCCGAAGGCATCGCCACCGCCAACCTGTTCCTGAATCATGGGACCATCACATATCTGCAGGGACAGAAATATCCGCGCGAAGCCTTTAACGCCGATCCCGCTAAGGCGATCACCAGCCTGCCGGTTGCAGTTCTTGTGAACCGGGGCACGGCTGGACCCGCTGAGATCGTGGCTTCCGCCATTTTGGGTAATGCCCGCGGCGACCTGGTGGGCGACAAGACCTTTGGCGACGGCTCGGTACAGAAGCTGATCGACCTGAAGGATGGCTCCGCGCTGATTCTGTCTATCGCGAAGTACTACACACCCGACGGCAAAGCCATTCAGGATACGGCGGTGACACCCAACGTGATCGTTGCCGATGTAGATGAAGATGCAGCTCTTCCCGACGACGATCAGGAAGCCGCGCCGACCGATGAGACCAAGAAGCCGCGCCCGCAGACGGACGAGCAATTACAAAAAGCAATTCAGGTCCTGAAAACTCGCGAGGCCAAGTCGCAAAGCTAGCGTTCGGTTATACCGAGCACGGCGCCTTTCATCGCAAAGCGAGGGATCTGGCGTGAACCGTCACTGCACGGGTCGCAATGTGTTTACCCATCGCTACACGCCTTAACTACCCACCGACCCTGCCCCGCTGCTATCCTGAATCAAATTTCTCATGCAATCTCTGCATCAGGACGAGCTCCTTGCGGAAGTTGTCGCCGGCAGAAAGAAAATGGTCGGCCGGCTCCTCTTCGCGCTGCTCATCGTTCTCGCCGCTCTCGCCGGCTCGACCGCGGGACTCTTGCTTGTCTACTCCACTGACCTTCCCCAGGTCGAGGAACTCGAGCACTATCGTCCCAGCTCTATCACCGAACTGTACGACGATCGCGGCCGCATCGTGGGTTCGTTCGCGCTGCAGCGCCGCGTAGTAGCGACCTACGACGACTATCCCCAGGTGCTTCGTGATGCCCTGGTCTCCATCGAAGACAAGGAGTTCTACCGCCACTCCGGAATTGATCTCTGGCGCATTGCCGGAGCTGCCTATCGCGACATCGAATCCGGCGGGCGCGTGCAGGGTGCTTCCACCCTAACGATGCAACTTGCGCGTAACCTGTTCCTGTCGCCGGACCGTTCTTTTCATCGCAAGATCGAAGAAGCTCTGCTAGCCATTCAGATCGAGCGCCGTTTCACCAAACCGCAGATCTTCACTCTGTATGCCAACCAGATCTTTCTCGGCCACGGTGTCTACGGCTTCGAATCCGCATCGGAGTTCTATTTCAGCAAGCCCGCGAAAAAGCTGACCCTTGAAGAAGCCGCACTCCTCGCCGGGTTGCCCAAGGCGCCCGGCCAGTATTCGCCCATCAACCATCCCGATCGCTCCATCAGACGTCGCACTCTGGTCATCAACGCCATGCTCGAGGACGGCAAGATCACCGCCCAGCAGGCTGCGGAAGCAAAGGCCAAGCCCATCGTGCTGAATGTCGAGCACGATCCCAATTCGCTCGCGCCGTACTTTGTCGAAGAGATTCGCCGGTATCTGGAAGGCAAGTACGGCACAGACCAGGTCCACACTGGCGGGCTGAAGGTCTACACCTCGCTCGACGTGGACCTGCAACGTACGGCGAATCAAGCGGTGCTCAACGGCCTGGCCGCTTACGAGAAACGTCACGGCTGGCGCGGCAATCTGCCGAACGCCCTCGCCCTAGGCTCTACGCTCGACAAATATCAGGATCCCGACTGGGATTCCGAGCCCGAAATCAACGGCTACATCCACGCGCTCGTGACCGCCATTTCTCCCGGTGCCGCAACCATCAAGTTCGGCTCCTACATGACAGTGCTTTCGCAGGCCGACGCCGCCTGGACGCAGCGCAAACTCTCCGACATCATCTCTCTCGGCGACATCGTTTACGTCAGGGTCGTCTCGCTCACACCCACTCGCGTCACCCTCGAGCAGGACTCCGGCGCCCAGGGCGCACTGCTCGCGCTCGACAACAGTACCGGTGAGATCAAGGCTCTGGTCGGTGGCCGCGACTTCAACCAGTCCAAGTTCGATCGCGCCACGCAAGCTCTGCGTCAGACTGGATCGTCATTCAAGCCCTACGTCTACACGGCTGCGATCGACCAGGGCGCGAGTCCCGACGACACCATCCTTGACGCCCCCGTTACTTTCCAGGCCGGCACGACACCCTATACACCGCACAACTACGACGAGAAATTCGAAGGCACCATCACTTTGCGCCGTGCGCTCGCGCAGTCGCGCAATATACCCGCGCTCAAGCTGGCCGACCGCATCGGCATTCGCACCGTCATCGACTACGCCCACCGCTTCGGCGTCACTTCCAATATCCCGGCCTATCTTCCGGTTGCCCTCGGTTCGGCCGAGATCACGCTGTTCGAGCAGACTGCCGCCTTCAGCGTCTTTCCCAACGACGGGGTTCGCCTGACGCCGCGCCTCATCACCAAGGTCACTGACTACGAAGGCCGCGTGCTCGAAGAGGACTTTCCCGACGTGAAGGACGTGATCAGCGCGCGCACTGCCCGCATCATGACTTCCATGCTGCGCGAAGTAGTTCTTCACGGGACGGGCGCAGCCGCGGCGAGCTTGAAGTATCCACTCGCCGGCAAGACCGGCACCACCAACGATTTCACCGACGCCTGGTTTTTGGGCTTTTCGCCCGCCATGACCTGCGGTGTGTGGGTGGGCTACGACGAAAAAAAATCTCTCGGCCCAAAAGAAACGGGCGCGCGCGCGGCGCTCCCCATCTGGATGGACTTCATGAAGGTCGCTCTCGCCGGGAAAGATCCCGGCGACTTCCAGCTTCCGCCCGCGTCTCCCCCGACCGCCCTTCCCCAGAAGGTCGACACGCCTGACGTCGCCCCAGCCGCCGAAGAATCACACTAAACTTAGCTTTGTCATCCTGAGCAGAGTAGGGTCATTCGTGTTACGAATGATCCTACGAAGTCGAAGGATCTGCTTCCTCATACCCTGAGCACTCGACGACCGGCAGCGCCGGATACTTCGCGAAATTCGCATCGGTTCGCGAGCGCTCGCACAGATAGAAAACCGACCCTCGATCTGACTTCATCCGTCGCACATGCCGGCAATCGGCACATAACCCGACGCGATCCCGCTCCGCCCCTCTTTTCTCGCCCTCTTCCACGCCATCAGAATACCGCGCCCGCAGCAGTCTTCTGGACCGCCCCACCCGTATCTTTGCTACAATTGCGCCGTCCAACCGACCGCCCAGCACATCTGTGGGGAATGTGATCCGGGCCGAACCTTTCTGCTGGGCAGCCAGAATCTCACCGAGAGGTATCGTATGAAAAAACTTGTGCTGTTAACGCTGGTGCTGTTCACGTCGGCGACACTGTTTGGCCAATCTCCGTTCGATGGAACCTGGATGACCAAACTGGACACCGCAAAGTTTCCCACCAAGCCCGACAAATACACCCTGACCACCAACAAGTACGAGTGCCTGACCTGCGTTCCGAAGGTTGCCGTGAAACCTGATGGCACCGATCAGAAGGTCGCCGGGCACCCCTACTACGACACCGTCGCCGTACACGTCGTGAATGCCAGTGCGGTCGAGATCATCCAGAAGAAGGAAGGCAAGGTGATGTTCACCGACACCGCGACCGTCTCCTCCGACGGCAAGACCCTGACCGACAAATTCACCGATAACACCGGCACCCAGCCCGTGACCGGCGAAGCGATCTCCACCCGCGTGAGTCCGGCTCAAGCCGGCGCGCACGCAGTGTCGGGAGCGTGGCGGACGTCGAAGCTGGAAAACATGTCCAGCAACGGGCTCACCGTGACTTATCAGGGCTCGGCGGATGGCTTGAAGATGTCCGACCAGAACGGCAACAGCTATGACGCGAAATTTGACGGCAAGGACTATCCCATCAAGGGAGATCCGGGCAACACCATGGTGTCGCTGAAGCGGGTCGGGAACGACACCATCGAAGAAACCGACAAGCGCGGCGGGAAAGTCGTCGGCGTCAACCGCATGACCGTGTCCAAGGACGGAAAGTCTATCCAGGTGGAATACACAGACAAAGAGCGCGGGACCAAGACCGCCTACACGATGGAGAAACATTCGTAAACGGATCCAGGGCGCGGCGGGCCTCCGCCGCGCTCAGTTTGCCTGTGGGCTGCACTCAGTTCGCCTCTTATCCACCACTCTACCCGCTGTTCAACTGTATGGCCGCCTCGCGTTAGCCAGTACGACCGCCGACGGCAGCCAATTACATTGTCATCCTGAGCGCAGCGAAGGACCTGCCTTTTCGAGTCGCGCTGGAGCGATCGACTCTATCCGAGGGCTGTGTGACGGTGGAGGCGCCCGGGATGTCGTGATCAGATGTGGAGAGCGGTCCTTCAGGGCCTCGTCATGCTCTTTCCCTCTTGTCATTCCGAGCCGGCGCTGCGAAACGGGTGCCCCGTTCTTTCGCGTTTTTTGCGAAAGGGCGGGTTCAGAGCCGTGCGAGGAATCTGCATTTGTCGCTCTCTGATCCCAGCTAGCCTGGAGGATTGAAAACCGTGGTGGTGTACGAAAATCCCCGTCCAAGCGGAGCTTGAGCGGGGCACCCTCGGGAGTAGGAGCAATGCGCGCGCCTGGGCCACCCGCAAACTTAGTTCTTCTTCTGGAAGGCTACCCACGCACGGGCCTTGTCGAGATCGAGACGCATGCTGCACTGGTCAGGAGCCACGTGCCCGAAGTAAATGCTGAATTGGGCTTCGGGGCTCGAAAGTTCGCCAATCTCCATGGGGACCCTTACCAGATCATGGCCCTCATCATAGTGACCGCTCGTGTCGGTGCTCCTCGAGACGACCAGGGTCCAGCGCTTTTCACCCGGAATCACGAAGAGCGTGTAGGCCCCCGGCGACAAATCCTTGCCTCCCACCGCAACCCCAGCGTTGGAGAACATGGTCATGGGTTTGCCTCCCGGCGCCCAGACCTTGTCGTACGGAATTTCTTTACCAAAGACCTTCTTCTTGACGTCCACGGAAACTTGCTGGTACTCCACCGCCAATTGCTTGGAGCCGTCAAAATTGCAGACCGCCGTGGCATTCAGACCGGCTTGCGCAAGAGCTGTACAGGGGCAAAGCACGGAAGCACAGAGAACGAAGTAAAACAGGAAGCGAGCCATGGTAGATCCTCCATGTTTCGAATGCGTGTAGCTCGAACTGTTCCATGCGCGGGGTGATAGCCCAGGCCGTCGACAGCCCAAGCCGTCACCCTCGCACATGCCATCCTTCAACGCTGAAAGACGAAATGGTCGCGACGGTTCTGCTGCCAGCATTGCTCGTCGTCCTGGCTGCAGAACGGCTTCTCCTTGCCGTAGCTGATGGTCTTGATCCGGTCGGCGCTCACCCCGTCGCGGGAAAGAGCCTCTTTGAGAGAGGCTGCCCTCCTGGCTCCCAGGGCAAGGTTGTATTCTTCTGAGCCGCGGTCGTCACAGTGTCCTTCAATGACCACCTTGATGTCCGGATGCTGCGCAAGAAACTGGCCATCGGCAGTTGTGACCGGGCTAGCGTCCTGACGAATCTCCGCTTTGTCGAGATCGAAATACACGTCCTTCATGCTGCGGCCAAACAAGTCCTCTTCCGATTCACTCGACTGCTTCGCCGCTGCGGGAGGCATGGTTACCGTCACTCGCGCCGAAGCCTCTTGCGTTCCGCCCGCACCCCTGGCGGTAAGGTTGTACGTGGTGGAAGAACCTGGTGTCAAAGTCCGCGAGCCGGACGCCGGGACCGTCCCAAGCCCCGAGATCGCGATTTGCGTCGCGTTCTGGGTTCGCCAGATCAGCGTGGTGGATTGGCCCTGCACGATGTCGTTAGGCGTGGCGGCCAGGGTAGCTGTTGGTGCGGGAAGCGGCGGCGGAGGGGGTGGCGTCACCGTGGCCATTTTTTTGGCGCACCCCACGGAAGCGACTATCGCGAACATCAACCCGGCCAGAGCGACAAACTGGAATCTTCTATTTGCCATGCGATTATCCTTTCTTCTCCTGAAAAGGGTTCGACTGCATCGGAAATCAGGCATACCGCGTGTCCGATCTGGGAAAGAAACGGGCGCACGATCGCGTCAGCGTTAATGCAAGAGGGTAAGAGAACGCACGAAGGTATCAGCAGCGCAGAATGGAGCAGGAATGTAACAATTCAAACGGTTCGAATCGAGACGATGCCGGCCAGCACTTCCACCCCACCGTCAACCGAAGATGAATGAGAACCAGATTCAGCGCTGCCAAGGCCATGGCCCAGCGCAGGCGGGCGCGTGTTCGCAGAGATTGCAGCGCGGAAACCGGACCGTGCACAGCTGAGTAGGGGCCAGTACCGGCAGGAAACAGAAAGATGCCTATGACGCAGAGGATGACGAGAATAGCCAGCTCGAAGGCAAAGTGGCGCGGCATCGTATTGCGCACGGATTGCACTTAAAGTCTACCAAGGCCGCTGGTCGGCTGCCAAGACTCAGGGGGATTACCTTGGGCCAAGGGCGGATGGCCCACCCGCCGACACTTAGTGATGCGTCGGGGCCAATGGCCGATAAAACGTGCCCGCCCTTTCGCACAGAACGCGAGAGAACGGGGGCGGGTTGCCCAGGCCATCGCATCTCAACAACTCTCGAGGGTGCCCCGCCTCAAGCTCCGCTTGGGCGGGGGTGTTCAGCTGTCACAGACTCGACTCCGGACTTCCGACTAACTTCCCCTCATGCCCTGGGGACTGAAGCGCTTCCAAAAATCTCGCCAGCTTCACTTCCTAACCTTCAGTTGTTATCGCGGACGGCCAGAGTTCGGGAACTCCGCGTCCCGAACTACCTTCGAATCCGCGCTGGAACGGGTCCGTCAACAATACGGGATGTGTGTGTACGGATACGTGGTGATGCCTGAACATGTGCACCTCTTAGTGAATGAACCCGAACGCGGCACGCTGGCGCAAACTATGCAGTCGCTGAAGCAGGGAGTGGCGCGAAGGCTTGCGTTGCGAGCGGCTGATCCGTTCTGGGAAGCGCGGCACTACGACTTCAACGTGTGGGGCGAACGCAAGTTCGTGGAGAAGCTCCGCTACATTCACAGGAATCCGGTGGAGCGTGGGTTCGTCGCGCGTCCCGAGGATTGGCTTTGGAGTAGTTTTCGTCACTACCTGAGCGGTGAGGTGGGTACGGTGGAGATCGAATCGCAGTGGACGGCACGCAAGCGGGAGAAAGCTGGAATCTTTCCTACGGTGAAGGTGCGGGTATCCCCAGAAAATCCCCGCCCAAGCGGAGCTTGAACGGGGCACCCTCGGGAGTCGTGGTCGAGCATATGCGGGTGTCCGCAGTACGCGCCGGTATAGCTCTTCCAGGAAAAGCTGGTCCCCATTCGACTCGGTTCGCTGCGGCTCTTTCGCTCAAAAGCAGGTCCTTCGACTGCACGGGATCATTCGCAACGCGAATGATCCCACTCCGCTCAGGATGACAAAGTTAGGGTAGTGAACGGCGCGGAAGCGGGAGAAAGCTGAAATCTTTCCTACGGTGAAGGTGCGGTCTCTACAGAGAATCCCCGCCCAAGCGGAGCTTGAACGGGGTCCTCTCGAGAGCGAATTTTTCTGGCGCCAACGAGTGAATGGTTGCTGGCGCTCGTCCAGCTGCGAGCTACTTGCCGGCTCCTTTGAGGACGCTGGGATCTCCGTGCGGCTCGACGCTCGCCTGGTATGGGCTGGCCAGGACGTAACCTTTATGGCTGTCAAGGGAGCCAGCCTCCACCATCTTGTTCCCGCCCGAATCGTTCAGCTCCATATAGCCTTTGCTGCGGTTCTTTGAGCCAAAAAGGGCAAGGGCGGGACCGCCATTGTCGCCGTAAAAACTGATCGATTGCTTGTCTATCAGGACGAACGGTTTTGAATTCGAGGCCAGCTTGAAAATGGGGCCGGTAGTATCCGCGGCCAACATCCCGCTCGGCAAGCTTGCTGGTGTATTCACGTAGATCCTGCCACCCTTAGCCCAGGATCCGACGTGGGCCACGCTGTGCCCGCCATCGTCGAACACATACATCCCCCGGCTAAAGCTCCCATCGTCCGCCTGCACCCGCATCAACGGTTTGCCACTATCATCGACGACGGTGAAGGGTGCGGTGACGGTCAATCCTTCGGTTCCCTCCGGCCCTTCCTTCTTATTTCCCTGAGCCAACTCTGCCTCGAGCTTGGCCTGTGCGTGCTCGACGGTAGTGAGCCGGTGCTCGATTTTCTTGGCTTGTGGGTCTTCGTCGCTATTATTCTGGGCCTCGTCGGCCTTCTTTTCGAGCTCGTGGACGCGGTCGGTCAGAGCGAGCAATTGTTGGCGGAGGACCTTGATCTCTTCCTGAGGTGAAGAATTCGTAACGGTGGTCTTGGTGGACATAGTTTGAGATTGCGCGACCATTTGAAGCAGCAAGCCGGCCATCGCTATCGCGGCCACGGCCGTAACCATTCGAACAGATGCTTTCAACATGCTTCGTTGCCTCCTGAGGGTTCGTAGCTAGCTGGGGCGGTCGTAGTGGAACTGTACGGATCCTGATTTACTTGTGGAAAGGTGTGTGGGACTCTCGCCTCGCAAGTATAGTCAACAAATCCGGGTACGCCCGGTTTTCTGATGGAGTCGGCAGTCAGCTGGAACTGCCTCAGGGGCTAAAGCCCCTCGACTTCTTGAATGCTGACGCGGCCCTAAAGGGCCGCTCTTCCACGGTGGGCCCGTTGTTCGGAGGTTCATCGTCCCACCCTCTTCGCAAAGTACGCGAAGTAGGATGGGGCACCCCATCTGTCCCGGGTCTGTTTCCAAAAGCAGGTCCTTCGCTTCGCTCAGGATGACAATGATTGGTAGGGTGGGGCACCCCGTTCTTCGTGATCCTTCGTGTCCTCTGTGGTTGAGGTTTTGACTCTATGGTTTCTCCACCGCGGTAAAGCTCTGGTCGAGCATGCGGAGGGCTTCGTCGACGTCGGATTTGGCGATGTTCAAGCGGCGGGGACATGCGGAGGACGTTGTCGTACATGCCGCCTTTGCCGATGAGCAGGCCGCGCTCGCGGGCGGCTTCCAGCATGCTCGTTGGCGATGGCCGGGGCGGGTTCCTTGGTCTTGCGGGTCGATGACGAGTTCGAGGGCCTGCATCAGGCCGAGGCCGCGCACGTCGCCGATGAGCGGGATACTTCTGCTGGAGTTCGTGCAGGCCGTCTTGGAGGTAGGTGCCGACGACGTCGCAGTTGCGGATGAGGTCGTCCTCTTCGATGAGGTCGATGACGGCGGACGCGGTGACGCAGGCGACGGGATTTCCGCCGAAGGTGGCGATGGTGGGGCCCTGGTAGGCGTTGGCGATTTCGGGCGTGGCGACGGTGAGGCCGATGGGGAAGCCGTTGCCGAGGACTTTGGCGGCGGTGAGGATGTCGGGCTCGACCTCCCAGTGCTCGATGCCGAACCAGCCTTTGCCGGTGCGACCCCAGCCGGTCTGGACTTCGTCGGCGATGAAGTCTCCGCCGTACTTCTTGACGATGGAGAAGGCGATCTTGAAGTACTCTTTGGGCGGCGTGATGAAGCCGCCGACGCCCTGGATGGGTTCGGCGATCATGCCGGCGATGCGGCCGGAGGTGGAGGACTCGATGACGGCTTCGATGTCCTTGGCGCAGGCGACTTCGCAGGAGGGGTAGGTTTTGCCGAGCGGGCAGCGATAGCAGTAGGGGTTCATCGCGTGGACGATGCCGACCTGGTAGGAGGCCTTGCGCCAGGCGGCGATGCCGGTGAGCGAGCGGGTGACGTGGAGCGGCCGCTGTAGCAGTGGCGCAGCGCGATGATCTCGAGGTTGCCGGTGTGCATGCGCGCGGAGTCGATGGCGGTCTCGTTGGCTTCGGAGCCGGAGTTGGTGAAGAAGGATTTCTCGAGGCGGCCGGGCGTGATGTGCGCGATCTTCTCGGCGAGGGTGGCCATGGTTTCGTGCGGGTAGAGGTGGAGATGTGGCTGAGCTTGTCGATCTGGGCCTTCTGCGGGCGGTGACGCGGGGGTTGGCAGTGGCCGACGCCGACGGTGACGATGCCGCCGAAGAAGTCGAGGTAGCGCTTGCCGTCGACGTCCCAGACGTGCTGCATCTCGCCGCGCTCGATGGGGAGGGGATCGGCGAAGTAGTTGGTGACGGAAGGGAAGATGTATTCCTTCTGCTTGCGGTTGATCTCCTCGCGGGTGAGGCGAGTAGTTTCGGCGGGAATCGTGGGAGCGCTCATGATGGCGTGACCTCGGATGTGAAGGCCAACATGATAAACCTTCTGCCGCGCTGCTGCGGAACAGAGGAATCGGTCGGGCAAGTGTCACTGGTCGATCGTCGGTGGTCTTTGGTCGTTAGTCTATGGTCCCTTATCGTTGTGAGTAAGTGTTACTCCTAAGCGACCTGCGACCCGCATGCCGACCTTTCGCTCAGCGGGGCGATGACCAACGACAGAACACCGCATGACGGACGACCAATGACGAACGACCAACGACGAGGGACCAGTCACCAACGGCTATAATCATCCTCTCCCATGAAAGCGTTCTTCCGGCTGGTATTGCTTGCGCTGGTATTGCTGACGGTGGCGCTGGTGTCGGCGCTGACGGCGATGCGGATCGCCATCCACGGGCGCGAAGTGGTGGTGCCGAAGCTGGTAGGAATGACGCCGGCGGAGGCGGAGCGGGCGTCGCTGGCGGCGCAGCTGCAGCTTGTGGTGGAGCGCCAGTACTACAGCCAGGACATTCCGGACGGCAAGGTAATGTCGCAGTTACCGGAACCGGGCACGCGTGTGCGGCGCGGCTGGGAGGTGCGGGTGGCGCAGAGCCTGGGGCCGCAGCGGGTGGCGATCCCCGATGTGGTGGGTCAGAGCGAGCGTGCGGCGGACCTGAACATCCGGCGGCGTGGACTGGATGTGGGCGGAGTAGCCGAGGTTGCGATGCCGGGCACGGCAGCGGATCAGGTGATCGCGCAAAGTCCGCCCGCGAATGCGAGCGGGGTGTCGGCGCCGAAGATCAGTCTGCTGGTGACGACGTCAGCCGAGTCGCAGGCGTTCGTCATGCCGAACTTCGTCGGGCAGTTGTTGGGAAGTGTGGCGCGCACTCTGCAAGATTCCGGGATGAAGCTGGGGGCCGTGACGATGGCGCCGCAGGTACCGGCTGGCGGCGGGCCGGGAGCGGCACCGAGCAACGAGCCAGGCGTGCAGCAGGGCGGTGCGACAGTCAGCCCACAGGTAGCGCCGTCGAGCACCATCGTGAGCCAGATTCCTGCTGCAGGACAGAAGGTGTTTGCGGGCACTACAGTGAGCCTTGTGGTGAGGCCGTGATTTCTGAGATCAGGCCCTCTCCAGAATTGCGGCGAAGAAGCCGTCGACGGGCAGAGCGCCAGGGATTGTCCGCAGATATTTCCCGCTGAGCAGTGCGTCGAAGTCGTCGGCAACCAGTTCTCCCTCGTTTTTCAAGCGCCGCAACTCCTCGCGACAATCGAGTAGGTGAAACGATGGTTCCGCCGCCATCACTTTCTCCACGACAAGAGAGTTTTCCTCCGGCTCGAGGGAGCAGGTGGAATAGACGAGCCTGCCACCCGGCGCAACGTAAGACATCGCGGAGCGAAGGATGTCGACCTGGCGAGATTGCAGGTCCGCGAGATCTTCCGGGCTAAGGCGCCACTTGATCTCGGGGTTGCGGGCGAGAGTTCCGGTACCGGAGCAGGGCACGTCCACAAGAACGCGGTCGAAGGGTATTACGAAAGGAAGGCTGCACGCGTCGGCACAGACCACGTGAGCGTTGCTTGCGGACACGAGCCTTCGGAGCAGGCGGGCTCGATGAGGGTGCAGATCAGCGGCGATGATGGTTGCGTCGGGATTGCGTTCGGCAAGGATGGAGGTTTTGCCTCCCGGGGCGGCGCAGCAGTCGAGCAGACGCGAGCCATGGCCGACGAGAAGAGCGACGAGTTGGGAAGCCTCGTCCTGAATGGCGACGCGGCCCTCGGTCAAGACACGGGTTTTGGTTATGTCGCCGGAGAGAATCCGGCGGGCGCTAGTGAGCAATGCGCCGGGTTCGAGGTGCATCCCTGCGTCGCAGAGGTCGCTTTCCAAAGAAGGGTTTCGAAGGCGAATCGTAGTGACAGGGACAGCTTGATTGTGGAGGCAGATGAGCCTTGCTGTCTCGAACCCGAATTCACGGACCCATCGTTCAACGAGCCAGAGCGGGTGGGCGGAGAGTTGCGCCAACGAAGCTGGAGTGGTCGCAGCAGAAATGGCTGTGAGAGCAACCTTATAGGGGTCTTCACTCGCGTTAGGTTTTCCTGTTGTGCCGGCTTCGACGGTTGCGAGCTTCCGGAGGACGGCGTTAGCGAACGGGACGGCAGAGCGTTTGCGGGCACGCTTCACCAACTCCACGCTTTCGTTGATCGCGGCACGCGCGGGAATTCGGCTCAAGAAAAGCAGTTGGTAGGCTGCCAGGCGAAGTGCGGTGAGCACCTCGATGTCAAGCTTGGCCAGCTTCTGCGAAGAAGCCGCAGAAATACGCTCGTCTAGGAGCGAGCGCCAGCGCAGGACACCCATCACCAACTCGGTGACGAGGGCGTGGTCAGGATGAGAGAGATTCGCATACTCCCGGGCATGGAGTAGCTCGGTTGCGTAAGCGTCTTGTTGCTCGATGCGGAGGAGAATATCCAAAGCGGCGGCGCGTGCGGGAGAGACGGGCATGGCGGAGTCTCAGCCGAGGGGATCGCCCTCTTGGGGACGATAGCCTTGAATGAATGCACCAACAGGCATGCGCTTCTTGCCTTCGGGCTGGACTTCCAGAAGTTCGAGCGCAGTAGATTGGCCACAGCCGACCAGCAGGCGATCCGCAGCAGTGTGAATCACGCCAGGTGGGATGCTTTCGTTCGCGGTCCGCGCCGACCAGACCTGAAGATTCTTGCCACGAAACCTGGTGAAGGCGCCCGGCCACGGCTTGAAGGCGCGCATCCGGTTGGTGATCTCAGCGGAGGAGCGATGGAAGTCGATCAGGCCATCCTCCTTCTTCAGAACTGGAGCGAGAGTGGCTTGCGCGTGGTTCTGAGGCTGGGGGCGAAGTGATCCCTGTTGAAGACCGCGCAGAGTCTTGACCATGAGTTCGGCGCCGACGGCGGCGAGTCGAGGCGCGAGCGTTTCGGACGTGTCTTCGGATGCGATCGGCAGTTGCTCTTGCAGCAAAATGTCGCCGGTATCAAGGCCTGCCTCGATGCGCATGGTGGTTACCCCGGTTACGGTCTCGCCGTTGGCGATCGCCCATTGAATCGGAGCTGCGCCACGGTATTTCGGTAGCAGCGAGGCGTGCAGGTTCAGGTTGCCAAGCGGCGGGAGATCGATCATCCACTGGGGAATGATGCGGCCGTAGCCAACGACGATGATCGCGTCGGGATGAAGTGCCGACAAAAGGGCACGGAATTCTTCATTGTTCTTGATTCGGTCCGGTTGATCGATGGGTAGGCCGAGTTCGAGAGCTTTGTGCTTGACCGGCGAGGCCGTTAGTTCCATTCCGCGGCCACGAGGACGATCCGGCTGGGTGACCACCAGGCGAACTCGCGATCCCGAATCGACCAGCTTCTGCAAGGTGGGGACAGCAAATCCGGGAGTACCGCAGAAGACGAGGTTGAGGGGATCAGCCAATTCTTACCACTCGCCGGCTTTCATGAGCTTGCGGATTTTGCGCTTGATCATGTCGCGCTTGAGGCCGCTCAGGTGCTGGATATAGAGCTTACCGTTCAGGTGATCGGTCTCGTGCAGAAATGCGCGAGCGAGGAGTTCTTCTCCGGTCTTCTCGTAGAACTTCCCGTTCACGTCCTGGGCGCGGATGGTGACCTTGCGAGCGCGTTTGAGTGGTTCCCTGAATTCCGGGATGCTGAGGCAACCTTCGTTTTGGGTGTGATGACCCTCGGTGTGAATGATTTCGGGATTGGCCAGGACGAGCTTCGCGTCGGGATCTTCTTTGAAGGTGACATCAATGACGGCGAGGCGCTTGGATATTCCGATCTGAGGCGCGGCCAGACCGACGCCGTGGGCCGCGTACATGGACTCGAACATGTCATCGACGAGCTTTTTCAGAGCCTCGTCAAAAACGGTTATGGGCTCGGCCGGTTTCTCCAGCACGGGGTCGCCAAACTTAACGATGGGATAGATCATTGATGAGTTTTGGTAATTTTAAAGCGGTCCTATGATAAATGAAGAGGCCTGCTCGTCGTGTGGTTGGGGTGTCACGAGAACTGCAGATTCCTCGCTCGCCCGCGCCGCGCGAGCGCGGTTGCGGGCGGGTCGGAATGACAAATAGGTTGAGGGCTTGGCGCACGGCTGAAGCCATGCCATCCCGTTTAGAGCTCGGCGCAGCGCGTTCAGCGGCTAAAGCCGTCATCACTAAGAACAACGATTGCGGCACCGCTGAAGCGGTGCCCTGATACGGAAAACTGCAGATTCCTCGCTCGCCCTCGCCGCGCGGGCGCGGTTGCGGGCGGCTCGGAATGACAAGGCGTTAAGAGTGGCGTGGCGGCATGGCTGAAGCCATGCCCTCCCGGTTGTGTGCCGAACATGTTCGACAGCTTGGGGGTGCAGGTCCCCTGTCCAGCCTGGTGGAGGTGAAGGGCTAGAGAAGCGCAAGGGCGTCGTCGCGAGGCGAGGTCTGAAAGAAGCGTGGATCAAACGCGTGAGCCGATGAACAAGAACCGGATGATGAGGCCTACGGTGCAGGGCGAGCTGGCAACTGACAGTGAAGCCCGTGTCCACCAAAGAGCACTGGTGGTAAATCCGGCGGTTGTGCGCGGAAGGCGGTCGAATTTACTTCGGGAGACCCGCCGCATGTCACGGAATCGTGACTGAGGATGGAGTGATCCATCCTGACCGTGCAGCGGGAGTCAGCAGAGGGCATAGTAGGCCGCAAGGCCGAAGGCCCAAACAGCAAGGAGCGGCGAGTAGGACGCAGGACTCGATGAACGACAAGCGGCAGAAGAACCAGCTACAGATGGTGCTGGCCTTTACTGGCGAGGGGAGGAGTGAAGCTCCGAAGGCTCGACGGGAAGGGACCGAATCGCTCACGGCGAACTGCGAAACCGAAAGCCCGGCTGGAACGGAGCAGTTGCTGGAAGAGGTCTGCGATAGGGAGAACCTGAAGCGGGCTTTACGACGAGTGAGGGCCAACCAGGGAAGTCCGGGAATCGACGGCATGAAGGTCGGCGAGTTAGCGGGCTACCTGAAGCAGCACTGGCCAGTCATCCGGGAACAGTTGCTGAGCGGAACTTACCAACCGCGACCGGTGAGGCGGGTAGAGATCGCCAAGCCGGACGGAGGAGTGCGCAAGCTGGGCATTCCGACGGTGCTGGATCGGTTCATCCAGCAGGCGTTGATGCAGGTTTTGCAAAGCAGGTGGGACCGGACGTTTTCCGAGCACAGTCACGGCTTTCGTCCGCAACGCTCCGCGCATCAGGCGGTGGCCAAGGCGCAGCAGTATATCGCCGAGGGCAACCGCTGGGTGGTGGATCTCGATCTGGAAAAGTTTTTCGATCGAGTCAACCACGACAAGCTGATGGCGGCGATCGCGCGGCGGGTGAGCGACAAGAGGATGCTCAAGCTGATACGAGCCATTCTGGAGTCGGGCGTGATGGAGAACGGGCTGGTGAGTCCGGTGGAGGAAGGAACTCCGCAAGGAGGGCCCTTGTCTCCGCTGCTGTCGAATCTCGTGCTCGACGAACTCGACCGCGAGTTGGAACGGCGTCAACACCGTTTCGTGCGCTACGCGGATGATTGCAATATCTACGTGGCGAGTGAACGGGCGGGGAAGCGAGTCATGCAAAGCGTGACTAGTTTCATCTGGCGGCGACTCCAGCTCAAGGTGAACGAGGCGAAGAGCGCAGTGGCGAGACCGCAGGAGCGGAAGTTTCTGGGCTTTAGTTTCACCTACGGGACAGAACCAAAACGGCGCATTGCGCCCAAGGCTCTGCTGCGGTGTAAGCAAAGAGTACGGGAACTGACGCGACGGACACGGGGCATCAGTCTGCAACAGATGACGAAGGAACTCGCCCGCTACTTGCGTGGCTGGAAGAGTTACTTCGGCTACAGCCAGACGCCCTCGGTGTTGAGTGGTCTGGATCAGTGGATCCGGCGCAGGCTGCGATCCGTGATCTGGAAGCAGTGGAAGCGGCGCGGAGTGCGGGTTGCTCAGCTACGCCAACGGAACGTCGGAACTGCACTCGCGGCACAGACCGCCGGTAGTCCCCATGGACCTTGGCGCCTGGCGAACAGTCCCGCCTTGTCCATCGCCTTTCCGGCTGCTTACTTCGACGCGCTCGGTCTTCCGCGATTGCTAGATGTAGCTCCAGCTTAACCGAACTGAACCGCCGTATGCGGACCCGCATGTACGGTGGTGTGGCAGGGGAGGAGAGGTGACTCTCCCCCCTATGCCGATTAGAGCTCGGCGCAGCGCGTTCAGCGGCTAAAGCCGTCATCACTAAGAACAACGACTGCAGCACCGCTGAAGCGGTGCCCTGATACGAACCTTGAAAATTTCTGCAGCCTGTAAGTCGTGCGCTAGCGCACGACTCGCCGAGCTGCGCTCGGCCTGGACGGGCGAGGGCGCCCGTCCCCACATGAGCAATCTGGCTCTATAGAGGCTATTCGACTTTCAGCAACGGACAGAGTCGAGTAAAAACAGGTCCTTCGCTGCGCTCAGGATGACAAATTTATATTCGCGTCTTTACTGTACACTGCAAAAGACGCGAATGTGTGGGACACCCGTCCCACCTCAGTAGTTCTTCAATTGCTCCAGATAGCCCTGGAAATTGCGCAGGGTCTCGGTCATCGAGTCGCCGCCGAACTTGTCGAGCGCGCAGCGGGCAAGCGTGAGCGCAACCATGGCTTCACCCGCGACGCCTGCCGCCGGAACCACGCAGACGTCTGAGCGTTCGTAAGCCGCCGAAACCGGTTCCCGCGTTTCAAAATCGACCGACTTCAACGGACGGCGGAGAGTGGAGATTGGCTTCAGGTATCCGCGAACGCGGATGTCCTCGCCATTGGAAACTCCGCCTTCGATCCCGCCCGCGTTGTTGTGAGCCCGGGTGAAGCCGGCGAAATTGCCGTTGGTCTTGTAACCGATTTCGTCGTGGACGGCGGATCCGGGAGCGGTAGCTGCGGCGATGCCCGATCCGATTTCGACAGCCTTCACGGCCTGCAGAGACATGATCGCGCCTGCGAGCAAAGTGTCGAGGCGCTCGTCCCACTGCACATAAGTGCCGAGGCCCGGAGGGACATTGTGGGCGACGACTTCGAAGACTCCGCCGACGGAGTCACCGGTCTTCAGAACCTTGTCGACCTCTGCTTTCATTTGTTGTTCGACGTCCGGGTTGGCGCAATTCAGCAGGACTTCCGGGCGGTCAGTCGAGGCACGGATCTGTTCCCACGAGACTTCTGCATCACCGATGCCCGCCTGGCCGACCGCGACCACATGGCTGAGAACTTCGATGCCAAGCGCCTTGAGGAAGAGCTTGGTCAAAGCTCCGATGGCGACCCGGGCTGCCGATTCGCGGGCAGACGCGCGCTCGAGAACATAACGCGCTTCGGGAAAGTTGTACTTCAGCGCGCCCGCCAGATCGGCATGGCCGGGGCGGGGCGAGGCTACGCGCTTGTGTTTGGCTGGATCACCGGCGGGCACGGGGAGCGCTTCCTGCCAGTTCTTCCAATCTTTGTTTTCCAACAAGATAGAAATCGGCGAGCCGATGGTGCGTCCATGTCGAACGCCCGAGAGAATATGCGCCGTATCACGCTCGATCTTCATGCGGCCGCCGCGGCCATAGCCTTGCTGGCGTCGCCAGAGCTCGTGATCGAGGAAGGTCTGGTCGACTTCGAGGCTGGCGGGCATGCCGGAAAGGAAGGCCACGAGCCCTTCTCCGTGAGATTCTCCGGAGGTGAAGTAACGCAGCATGGAAGTTTGGATTGTATCCGATGCGGCGAAAGAGTTGTGTTTTGACCCCGGGTTAGGGTCGTTTTGTGGCCGTTTGCTATGGTCAGCCGGGGGCATAACCTGTACAATTACGCGTTATCTCAGGGTGTTCCCCACCCACCGCGCCCTAACTGCTGCTGAAGTGCTGCTTCTGCGATCCTCTCTGGCCAACATGGAGGTTCTGTGTCTTTCGAGGGGGAGATTTCTGCCAAGCCAGGCCTGGGCACAGGTCGAATCCGCTGTGTGGTCGTCGATGACCATGCGTTGCTGCGCTACGGCGTGCGCAGGTTGTTGGAAGATCAGCCGGATTTCGAGGTCGTCGGCGAGGCTGGCGATGGAACGGAAGCACTGAAGATGGCGCTGCAGCGCAAGCCTGACCTTGTCTTGATGGATATTGGCATGCCTGGGCCCTCCTCTTTTGAGACGGCACGCCTCATCCAGAAGGGATGTCCGGAAACGAAGATTGTGTTTCTCACCATGCATGAAGATGAGGAGTACGTTTACCAGGCTTTGCGGTCAGGAGCGGCAGGATACCTTCTGAAGGACACACAGGCAGACAAGCTGGTAAGCGCCCTCAGGGAAGTGCGGGGTGGGGGGAAGTGCGTGAGTCCGGAACTACTGGGAAAGCTCGTGCAGGATGTGCGTGCGCGCGGGCAAAACAACCGGCTGCGAGCGAGCAGCTCGATGCTTACTCCTCGGGAGCGTGAAGTGATGCGACTGCTGGCTGAGGGGAACACGGTGCGCAGAATTGCGGAGATGCTCAGGGTGAGCATCAAGACCATCGAAGCGCACAAGTTCAACCTGATGCGGAAGCTCGATATTCACAACAAGGCGCAGCTGGTTACGGTAGCGATCCAGAAGAAGATCTTGAAGATGCCTTTGCCGGTGTAGGGCGCGCGGGCAGAATCCCAACAATTGCCTGAGATTGAGTCAGGACGCTTTGGCTGCCAACACCGCGTCGGCGAGCGAGGCCAGGTCCCGGACTTCCAAGTCGGGCGTACCTGCTACCTGCTTTACGGCTCCGACACCGGGCCGGCGAGACGGACGATTGACCCAGACAGTCGCCATCCCCAGGAACTTGGCCGGAATCACATCATGAAAGATGCTTTGCCCGACGTGAAGTATGCGATCGGGAGGCAATCCTATCCTTTGCAGAGCAATCCGAAAATTGTTCAGTGAAGGTTTGTAGCTGCGCGCCTGCTGCGCGGTGACCACCTGATCGAACTGGACTTCGAGCTTGGGCCTGGTCGTCGCGAAAAGGTCGTCATCGATGTTGGAGATAATCGAAAGCCGGTAGCGGGATTGAAGCTGCTTGAGCGCGGAGGCCGTATCGGGGAAAGGCATCCAGTGGGCGACGGAATCCGCGAGGGAGCGGACTTCCGAGGGGGAGGGGGTGAAGCCAAGCCGCTCGCCGAAGCCTTTGACTACCTGGCTCAAGACTTCCCGATAGGTTCGGAACGATTCTGTTTCAGCGGAGGCTTCCAGTTCGCCGTAAAGTTCGAGGACGGCGGAGTCGCTAATGGACTGGTTGTGGGAGTTGAGAATCGGTCGCAGGGCGGAGAAGATGCCGGTCTCCCAGTCGACGAGAGTACCGTAGCAGTCGAAGGTGATGGCCTGGAAGCGGGTGAAGTCGAGCATCGAAAGCAGTCTCCGCGAGCGCGATCGAGTGGGATTGCGTACCGAGTCGTTCAGATTTCTTAGGCAAAGAGGACGCCCCCGGAACAATTCCGAGGGCATCCACTCTTCGAGTGCAAGGTGCCGGGAACTACCGCCGGATTTCGAGAGGCGCTTCGAGTTTAAAGCTCAGTGCAGACTCTGCGGGGATAGTAACGTCAGCTTTGCCTGTGTAAGCCGCACCCGCAGTCCCGGCGCCGCCGCCCGCCAACGCCCCAATGACAGCGCCTTTGCCACCGCCGGCGAGGCCGCCGATCAAGGCACCCAGACCTGCACCGCCGCCGGCTAGGACCGCGGTCCGCTTGCCTTTGCCTTTCTGACTTTGCTCGACGGAAGAAGTCTGAACGGAATGCTGTTTACCTTCCACTGTAATGGAGTCGAGACGCAGTTGAAGCAGAGATGCTCCCTTGAATTTCCCGGCCGATTGGGCGGTGACGACGGTGCCCGATGCTTCGGCACCAGAAGGAATCACAGTTTTGCCGTCGACCTCGACAGGGGCGGCGAGAGTTGCAGTGAATGTCTGCCCGGACTGGCTGATCTTCGAGCCGACAGCCTGACCGAGACGAACGGTCAGAACTGTGCCGGCGGGAACCACGATCGGCTTAGGCGGTTCGGGCTTCTTGGTTTCAGCCGGGGCCATCGCGGGTGCGGTGGCAGCTGGGGCTGTGCTGGCCGGTGCGGCGTTCTGTGCAGCGGTCTGATCGGTATTTGTGGCTGGCGCCGCCGACTCATCGGCTTTCTTCGCGCAGCCAAGACTCATCGCTAAAAATAGGCCCAGGGTAAGTAACACAACGCGTGACCGCATAATCGCCTCCAGGTGTTAGGGATTGGGCATTGAAGTGGTCGACAAAACTCTAATGGAAGTGGCGACGGTAAGCAAACGCCGGGATGCTGGCCGAGGGGCGGCGCTCTCGTAGATCTGCGCTTTTTCCGAGGCGTTAGCTCTTTTCTGAGCGTGACGAGGCAGGGACGGGAGTCGAATCCAATTCATCCAACACTGGCTCAAGGCCAGGGAGAGTGGGCGTGCCGTTCGCGGCGGCGGCTCGAGGCGGTTCCGGGGAGGTTGCTGCAGAGCCTGGCGTGGCGGCAGATTCCGTCGGCTCGGGCGTCGTCTTTTTTTCCAGGAACCTGGTGCTGTTGAGAAGGGGGCGGCCGAGCGATGGGTTGTAACTCGTCCAGGGACTTTCTGTCTCAGCTTCACGCTGGAACTGGGCGCGCATGCTCTCCATCTTCGAATCAAGATCGTCCAGATAGTGGAGCATGAGGGCTTCCGGGAACATGGGCAGCTTGGGCGAGCCGAATTCATATTGGCCGTGGTGGCTGATGATCATGTGTTCGAGCAGAGCCTTGAGCTCGGAGGGAAAGCCGGGAAGCTGGGCAATTTTGGCATGAAGCATTTCCAGTTCGATGATCATGTGCCCGAGCAGCTGACCTTGCGTCGTGTAAGCAAAAGAACGCGTGTAGGAGAGCTCGTGGATCTTCCCGATGTCGTGCAGGAAAGCGCCGGTTAACAGAAGGTCGCGGTCGATTTGCGGATAGTTGCGCGAGACCAGATCGCAGGAGCGAAACAGCGACACCACGTGGTCGAGCAGACCGCCAATGTAAGCGTGGTGCAGGGTCTTGGCCGCGGGTGCAGATCTGTAGGCCTCGGCGATTTGCGGGTCTGCCATGAAGCTGTGCAGCAGGGCCTTCAGATGAGGATTCTGAAAGCTGGTGGCGAAGGCGGCTAAGGTCTGCCACAGTTCGTCGATGTTCTTGGTTGTTTTCGGAAGATAGTCGCCGAAGTCGACTTCGGAGTCTTCAAGCCGGCGCAACTTGTGAATCGTGAGCTGGAAGCGATTCTTGTACTTGTTGAGCAGGCCCTTGATCTTGACGAAATCATCCTGCTCGAAAGCGTCGATGGCTTCCTCAACGTTGTCCCACATCTTGGCTTCGATCTGCCCGGAACGGTCGCCCAAAGTGAGGGCAAGATAGGGCTCCCCTGTCTTCTTGGGTTTGACCTGTTTGATTGCGACCACAAAGCTGGAGGTGATGACTTTGTTTTCGTGCTGGACGCAATCCGAGATGAAGAAATCTTTCATGGGCAGACTGGGCAACGCGACGCTGGCCGTCTGAGAACTGAGGCATACGTGCGCCTTGGATCGTCACGCCGCGAAGCAGGTTCAGCTTAAACTAAATGATTCCCAACTTCTTCTTCTTTTTGAGTTTCTTGGCGCTGGCTTCCTTGCTGGCGGTTTCGACAGGCACGGTCTGGTTGGGGCTGGCGCCGCTGTCCACGTAGGGGGGCTTAACGGCGATGAAAGCTTCCTCGCGCAACCGGGTGAGATAAGCACGAAGAGCTGGCTGAAGCTTTTCCATGTAGAGGGCATCCTGGATCCGGGGCTCCATTTCCTTCATCGAGGGGATGCCCGCGGCGCGGTGTTCCACCACCTTGAGGATCACGAAACCCTGTTTGGTCCGTATAACGTCGGTGACATCGCCGGCCTTCATGGCAAAGGTCTTGTCTTCCAATTCCTTGGCCAGCGTGCCACGTTTGAAGTAGCCAAGATCTCCTCCCTGAGCGGCGCTGGGACCGTCAGAATTCTTCTTGGCAATGTCGTCAAAACTAGCGCCCTTGCGGATCTGGGCGAGCAGGTCGTTCGCCTTGGCCCCGGCAGCCGTGAGTTCCTGGGGATCGTCCGGGGAATCAGCCGCTGGCTTCTGCCCAGCCACCGGCTTCTTGGTGGCAACCAGGATTTCACTGAGCTTGATCTCCTCGGGCTGCTCCATCTCACTCTTGTGATCGTTGTAGAACTTCTGCAACTCATCCTTGTTGATGGAAAGATGCTGGCCGACCTCGCGACCGATGACCTGCTGCGTGATGATCTGGTTGCGGAGGTTTTGCTTGAAGTCCTCGTAGGAAACACCCTGGGCGGTGGCTGCCTTTTCGAGTTCCTCCATGCTGTCCAGGTTCATCTGCTTGCGCATTTCGTCGAGTTTCTTGATCAGTTCGGTATCGGCGGTAATGCCGAGGTCTTTACCCTTATCCAAGAGGAGTTGCTGGTCGACCAGGCCACGCAGAACATCTTTCTGGCGCTCGGCAAAGAGCTTGTCAGCATTGGCGGGATCCTGTTGCTGGACCTCCTGCTTGAGCTGCTCTCTCTCACGCTCGTATTCGGAACGGGTGATGATCTGATTGTTCACCCGGGCGATGATTTCCTCGATAATATTGTCGGCGCTCAGGCTGAACGAGCAGGTCAAAGCTAGAAATAAGAGCAAAAGCGGCATTTTTCTCATGAGGGTTCCCAAGACCAGAGAGGGCTGGCACAAAACTGAATTTTAGCCTTGGGTAATTGTACCGCTGACTGAGAGGGGCTGCCAGGGGCCATGGGGATGTTGCTACTTCTAGCGGGAGAGTGTTGCCGAAGCCCCGGGTGCAGAGTGCTGGTTGAGAATTTGCGCGGTTTTAAACGCCAAACAGCCACTGAGTCGGAGATTGTCTTATGAACCCAGAACGAAAGATCATCGTCTACATCGCGACAAGTGCCGACGGCTACATCGCCAGGCCAGACGGAGATGTCGAATGGCTAAATCGCCGGCCGCACACCGTCGATTATGGAATGAAGGCGTTCTACCGGACGATTGACACCATTCTGTGGGGACGCAAGACCTACGACTGGCTTATTGCCTACTACAAGAAGAGGGGTACGAAAGGCGGGATGTTCGATACGAAGCTTGCCAACTATGTGTTCTCGCGGAAGCCTCGGAGACGGGCGGCGCCGGGAGCGGAGTTCGTATCGCAGCCGGTGAAGGCTTTTGCGCAGCGTCTGCGCAACACGCCTGGGAAAAACATCTGGATGATGGGTGGTGGCGAGCTGATCGCCTCGTTTCTTGACGCCAAGGAGATCGATGAGTTCGATATCCACGTCATTCCCACCTTCATCGGTGAGGGCATTCCACTGATAGCTCCGCACTATCGGGATGTGGCGCTGCGCTTGCGTTTGGCCAGGAAGTACCCCGACGGCGTTGTCCGCCTGCGCTACGACGTCACGAAGTAGGTCCCCGAGAATGCCGGTCGCAGCATACAGGGGCACCGCTGAAACAATCCGATAAGTAGGGGGGGCCTAGCTCGTCTTGGACCGGACCAGGGCCAGAGCAGTCACGTCGTTATGGGTTGGTGGGGTGCGCATGAACTGCTGAACGGTGTCCAGAATGCTCATGCCGATCTCTCGTGCTTCTGAGGCGCTGCTCTGCTGGAAGGCATCTTTCACGCGGTGGATTCCGAACTCTTCCCTCTTGCACTGACCTTCGACGATACCGCGAGAGACGAGGAGCAGGGCGGCGCCGGGTTCAATGGCAGTGGTTGGAGCGTCACTGGTCGCATAGGGAAACAGTCCCATGGGCAGGCCGGTGGCGGGGAGCGTCCGAGTGCCGGAGTTATCGCGAACCAGGCCGGGCGTGTGGCCGGCATTGATATAGCACACGGTGCCCAGCAATTCGTTGTAGCAACCGATGAAGCCGGGACAACTGCGCACTCCGCCAGCAGCCTTCATGATGCTCCGATTCAATTCCAGACAGAGGGCGACCATGGCATCAGCTTCGTTGACGGCATCGCCAGCTAACAGATGCTTGCCCACCTCACGAAATGTAGCTTGGGCGGCGCGAAGGATGCCGCGATTGTTCTCCCGTTTGCCGGCGACGTCGAGGAGGCCGAAGATTACGCGGTTTTCATTGACACGATGAAAATCGTAATAATCGCCACCCTGGCGCTGGCCATAGAAGACAGCAGCAATATCCGCACCCCGGAGGGAGATGTCCGCCGCGGGAACGGTATCAACCTGCGCCGATGCGGGACGCTTGGTTTTCTTGAAGCGAGAGAGCATATTGTGCGCCGCCTGGTGGGGGATGGCTGGCTCACGACTGACACAAAAATACACGAGGCGAAACGTCAGCGGGAATGATTCTCTAGCTGCGCGATCGCTGGTGGAGGCTAGCGTCCGTACTTGTCAGACAGGTATTTCCCCACTTCCGTCCCGAGATCGGCATAGTCGGAATGGATGGTACCGCGCAGAGCGGCTTCGGCCGAGCTGCCCTGTCCGATTTTTTCGAGAATGCGTTGCAGGTCGCTCATTCCGTACGTGTCATTAATGTACTGGGCCGCCGCAAGGGACTCGTCATAGGCCAATACCGCTTCCGCCGTGGAGAACCGCATAAAATTCCCTTCCAGGCCGTTGAAGGGGATTTCCTGTTGAGCGCGGAAGAGTTGGGCAAGCCGGTAACCGTTAGCATCGAGCGACTTGGGTTCGACCAGTTGAGCAATCCCTTCGTTCAGCCATTGGGGGCAGCGGCCTCCAGAAATCTGGTTAATGAAGGAGTGAGCCAGTTCGTGTTTCAGAATGCGAGCCAGTTCGGGCGTGACTGAGTCCAGGCCATGAATGGGAATGCGCAGCTTACCGTCGTTCACGGCACCAGTCCACGAAGGCGCGTGCGTCACATCGAAAAATGCCTGATCGGTGTAGAGCACGACCGAGATTGCGCTGCGGGGAGAGATGCCGAGCTCGCGGACCAGATCGTCGTATTCCGCCTCTAAAGTACCCAGTATGGCCCGGCGCAAGGATTCCGAACTTTGACTTCCCTCGAAGCGCAGTACGAAGTGGCTGCTCTCCCGCTCGGAGAATGATGCTTCGGCGCTGGCCTCGCGCTCGGCTTTGGCCAGAAGAGTTTGCACCGTGGGATCAGGGCGCAGCTTCAGTGACTTCTTCCAGGATTGGATGGCCTCGCGGGTACGGTCGGCGGAGAACTGTGCGTAGCCCAGAACCGTCCATGCATCCGGGGAATCGGGAGCCGCACGGGCCGATTGTTCCGCGTAGGACAGCGCCTGGCTGGCATTGCCGGTGCGCACCAGAAGGACTGAGTAGTAAATAAGGACGGTGGAGTTGTTGGGCTGAAATCGGAGGGCGGCCTCGAGATAGCGGCGAGCCTGAGCCAGGTCGCCATGGTCGAACTCGTGCTTGCCGGCGATGAAATTGGCGGTAGCCGAGAGCGAGTGGTCGGCTTTGTCCTCCACCGCTTTCAGGGCGTCGGTATCGACGCGGCCATCATGGACAATTTTGGCGGCCAGGTCGGCGTCTTGTGCGAAGCTCTGGTTGGGAGTGAATGCCGGCAAGTCGGGCAGAGACCTGGGTTCACCACCGGCAGCGGCGTATGCTGGCGGAAGGCCGCCGGCCTCTACGCGCTCAACCAGTGATTTCGGGATAGCATAGGAGTTCTCGCCGACGTCATATTCGATATGGGCGCCGTTTTCCCGGACATGTTCTGCCCAGATCGTTCTGCCGTTCTTCAGGTGAATGACTTCGGCTGGCGCGCACAACACCGCCAGGAGGGGCATCGCAAGTAAGATGACACGGGATCGCACTCAAGCGCATTCTAGCAACCGGTGCAGGAGCGGACGTAGGTGACCAAGGTAACGCAGCTTAGGGTGTGGGTGGTGGTGTTTGCGGTTATAGGCGCAATGCAGCTGGCCTACGCAACCGACACGCCGGCAGCCGCAGTGAAGCCGAAAAACTGCCGAGGAACTTTACTCGCAGCTGCGGACCGTCGGGCTCGACAAGTCACGAGTCTTTCGCATTCGAGATGCTTCGCTTGACCGGTCGTCGTTGCACATCGCGTTTGAGGACGGAACGATCGCGTTCACCCAAGATGTGGATGGGAGGATTACCGGAGCCTACTTTGAAGGGGAAGGCGAAGTACTGTTGATCCCCCCCAATAAGATGGAGCGTGCCTCGATGGCCTTGTTCACGGGGATGGCGATCCTCGAAGAGCAGTTCATCACGGGATATTTCCGCTTCAATGACGACACTTACGCCGAGTTGGAGCCATTCCTGCGCCCAGCGGAAAACGCCAAGGAGTTCCTGACGGAGTGGGATGACACGGCGCGCAGGCTGGCTGATCTGGATGCCTTGCGGTTGTTCCTGACCTTCAGTCGAAATCTTCCGACGGCCGAAACCGCTGCCGGGATGGGTGCAGGGTCGGAAAACTCAACGCCCGACCGCATGCTGCATGTCCGCCTGCAAGGGCGCAAACTGGGAAACTTCGACCTCTTCTATGACACGCTCAACCCGGAGCCGATATGGGCCGGACAGTCCAGAACGGTGGAAGGCGTGACTTACTACGACTTGTGGACTTCATTCGCTCAAGGCCGAGGCGGAGCGGACGACAAGCCCAGCGAAATAAAGAAGGACGAGATCTATATTCCACATTACACAATTCGGGCCGATGTGAAGCCTCCCACTGATCTGAAGGGGGATGCGCGGCTGCAACTGGAAGTGCGTCACGGCGGGATGCGCACCCTGTTGTTCGAGCTTTCAAGATTCCTGCATGTCAAAAATGTTGAAGCGAACGGTCGCAAAGTGGAGTTCATCAACAACCAGGCTTTAGAAGGGACGCAGCTGGCTAAGCGGGGGAATGATCTGGTGGCGGTGGTTTTCCCGGCGCTTTTGAAAAGCGGAGAAAGACTGGAGTTGCACTTCACGTATGGCGGCGAGGTGCTTTCCGAGGCTGCGAAGGGTCTGCTGTACGTAGGTGCGCGGGGGACATGGTATCCGAACCGGGGATTAGCCATGGCCGATTTCGACCTGGAGTTCCACTATCCGGCGGAGTGGACGCTGGTAGCCACTGGTCAGCGAACACAAACGAGTCCAGAAGCCAGCCCCGGCGAGCAAGCCTCGCGGTGGATTTCCGACCGTCCGATGCCGGTTGCGGGCTTCAATCTTGGCAAGTATGTTCATGCGACAGCTCGTGCCGGGGACGTGGTGGTAGAGAGTTTTGCTACATCGGGGATGGAGGGTTATGCCGGGATTTCTCCCGGTCCTTCCGTCATCATGCCGGACATACGAAATCCGGAATTAGGACCGCCGATGGTAAGACCATCTCCACCGCGACCCTCTCCGGCGCGCAATGCGCAGGGAGTGGCAGATAGGTGTGCTTCGGCCGTGGATTTTTATTCCCGCCGTTTCGGGTCTTATCCGTACAAGTCGCTGGCGCTGACGCAACTGCCGGGGGAGTTGAGCCAGGGATGGCCGGGGCTAGTCTTTCTGTCGAGCTATGCGTTTCTCACTCCTGAAGAAAGAACCCAGCTTCATTCGAGCCACATCGACAACCTCATCGGCGGGCAGGTGTTGGCTCACGAAACTGCGCACCAGTGGTGGGGAGATCTTATCTCGTGGGCTAGCTACCGTGACCAGTGGATGTTCGAAGGGCTGGCGGATTACTCCGCACTGATGGTGCTCGAGTCAGAAAAGCCGGCGCAGTTCCGGGAAATCCTGCAGAAGTACCGCGAAGATCTACGGCAGAAGAATAAGGATGATCAGCTCCTCAGGGACGCGGGACCGGTGACACTGGGAGTAAGGCTTTCGTCTTCGCACTTTCCGGATGGCTATGAGGCCATCAGCTACGGCCGAGGAACGTGGCTCTTTCATATGTTGCGGGAAATGATGGCCGATGCGGAAGCGAAAAGCGGCGGAAAAGCTGTCCGAGGACGCCGCGCGGAGGACGAGCCCTTCATTCGGAGCTTGCGCAAAGTACGGGAACGGTACGAATACAAGGTGATGAGTTCTCGGGATCTACTGCGGGTGTTCGAAGAGGACCTACCTCCCAGCTTGCGATACGAGGGGAAGAAGTCGCTGGACTGGTTCTTCGACAGCTGGGTGAATGGAACCGCGTTACCTCGGTTCGAGACGAAGAGCGTTGCCTACACCCGGAACGATGATGCGACGATCGTAAGCGGGGTCCTTTTGCAGAAAGACGCTCCGGAGGACTTGGTGACGTCCGTTCCCATCTACGCGGTCGTATCCGCCAAGACGCCAGTGCTGCTGGGACGAGTGTTCGCCGATGGGCCGGAAACGACGTTTCGTCTCACGGCGCCAGCCGGCACGAGAAGGATCGTGGTTGATCCCTACCAAACTGTGCTCAGCGATGTTAAGTGAGTGGCTGAAGCTTGACGCAGCCTGCAAGTGAAGCGCCCCGCGATTTGTTTCGAAACAGAACTTCCGTCCCAACTTGACACATAATTTCGGACCACTTCTCGTGGATGGCGGTTGATTCGCCCTCTGGATTGTGTGTGCCTGTAAGGACTTCGCTGAGATTTTTTTGTGCATCTGCGATTGGAGATCAAGCTGCAATGTTCTGGGTGCTCATCCAGTGCAGGGTCGAGGCGGACAGATATGCAATCATCCAGAACAATTCTTGATCGCGAGGTTCGGGCCGGGTCGGAAACAATCCTCCTGGTAGAAGACGAGGCGTTTGTGCGAGAGGTCACGGGAGAAGTGCTGGAGTCTGCGGGTTACGTGGTCTTAACGGCAGGGAACGCGGAGCAAGCGCTCAGAGCGGAGCGGCAGTATCCAGGAGTCGTCCATCTGCTAGTGACGGACCTGTGCATGCCGGGAAAGAACGGGCGCGTGTTGGCCGCAGAGCTGGGGAGTCTTCGCCCGAAGATGAAGACGATTCTGGTTTCAGGCTATGGGGATAGTGCGCGGGAAGGAGATAAGGATGCAGGGGTCGTTTATTTTCCGAAACCATTTTCAGCAGTCTCGCTGATGAGAAAAATTCGAGAGGTGCTGGACGACCAGGAAACGGGGAACACTGTCATGGATATAGCTACGGGTGAGGTGGCTGTGAATCGATAGCGGCTTTCCGTGCAGGTTGCTGGGCGGATCCTGGAATGACCAGAAGGTTGCCTGGAGGCTCGTCTTTTAGCTTGCCCAGGATGACGATATCGACGCGGCGATTCTGCTGGCGGCCTTCTGCAATTTTATTCGAGGCAACGGGGTGATACTCGGCGTATCCCGCGGCGGAAAGCCGGTCGGGGGAGAAGCCGTATTTCATGATCAGGAGGCGGACGACCTCGGTGGCGCGGGCGGTGGAGAGTTCCCAATTGGAGGCGAATTGTGCCGTGTGAATGGGAACGTTGTCGGTGTGGCCCTCGATACGAATGCGATGCGCATGCTGCAGCAGAAGCAAGGCGATGTGCTTGAAGGTTTCCTCAGACGCGGGCTTGACTTTAGCGGAGCCGCTGTCAAAGAAGCCGATCTCACGCAGGCTGACGACCAGCCCGTCGGGCGTGTTGCGAAGGGCCAGCTCCCGGCGCTCGATTTCGGGCGACAGGGTCTTTTCGAGCTCTGCTCGCAGAGGGGCCAGGTCATCGCTGTCAGAGGAGTTGGCGGTTCCGCTGGGGTTGTTTTGTTGGTCGCGCAGCTCGGCCAGATGTTCCGCATTCTCCATGGCGCGCACCGCGCCAACGGCGATCGGGTCTCCGGAAGCGATGGGTGCGCTTCCGCTGGGGGACTGGAAGACGCCCAGATCCTGAAAGGCCGTTTGAATCGCCGTGGCAAGCTTGCCAACTTTGCGTTGGTCGACCTGCGCGGACGAATACATGACAACAAAGAACGCGAAGAGCAGGGTGATGAAATCGGCGTACGACACAAGCCAGCGCTCGTGACTGGTGTGGCGTGGATTCCGCCTTTTGCGCCTCACGATGGAGTGTCCTGGTTCTCCCCACTCTCCTCATCGTGGCCGGCGGTTTCGGCGTGAGAGAGGAAGCCGAGGAGCTTGGTTTGCAGCATGTGCGGATTCATGCCTTCGAGAATCGAGATCACGCCTTCGAGAGTCATCTCGCGAATAATCTGTTCCTGGCGTATGCGAAGCTTGAGTTTGCCGGATGCGGGCAGGAAGAAAAGGTTGGCGGCTCCGACGCCGTAGATGGTGGCTACAAAGGCCACGGCAATGCCGCGCCCGACTTCGTCGATCTTGTCCAGATGTTGCATCGTCTGGATCAGGCCCAGCACGGCGCCGATAATGCCGATGGTGGGAGAGAATCCCCCCGCCGATTCGAAGACTTGAGGAATTTGTTCTTCATGCTCGGACTGGTTGTCCAACTCGAGTTCCATCATCTTTCTTAGTTCCTGCGGTTCGGTGCCATCGACGGCGAGCATCATCGACTTGCGCAGGAACGGATCCTTCATCTTTTCCAGTTCCGGGTCGAGGAAGACGATGCCGGCACGACGGGCCTGGTTCGCATATTTCACCATCTCTTCAATCAAGAGCTGGGGGTTTTGCCTGGGCTCGACAAAGATGTGCATCAAGCGTCGAAAGGCCTCGCGCACCAGGGGGAAGGGGAACTGGATCAGGACGGCGCCCAACGTACCGCCAAAGACGATCATGGCGGCTGTGGGCTGCAGAACCTGACTGAGACTGCCTCCTTCCAGAAGCAACCCCGCAATGATTCCGCCAGACCAACCAGCACGCCGCCGACTGTGGCCTTATCCACGAGTGCCTACCTCAAGCCGGTTCTGGAGAGGCCAGCTGGTTGGGATTTTCGGCAGGTTGGAGAGTCGTATGCTCGGGCGCCGTTTCTTGCAGAACGGAGCGGCGAAGGCGAACGATGCGTTCCAGGATTTCGTTGGCGCTCTCGCGCACGACAATTTTCTCGCCAGACACCAGAGTGATGACCGTGTCCGGCGCCTGTTCCACAAACTTGATCAGGTCGGAATTGACGGCCAGAGGCTGACTATTCAAACGGGTCAATTGAATCATGTTGATGGGCAGGGCCTGCGGAACGAGACACGTTGGCCCGTTCAGGCAGAGCCCCCTCTCCTAGGTGATCGGCGGTGGGGCATGAGTCTTGAGTGCAGCGAAGGGCGTGTTGCATTACATAAGTGCCGCGACCAGAGAAACGAGCGGATTAAAGCTGCCGGATTCCCTGCCGATGACCGAATTGAACACACAAATGGGTTCCGTGAAAGAGAAAGCGGAATAAGCCCTCCCAGAATGGGAGGAGTTCCAGGGAAGACGGAACCAATCAAAGGAGCTATTAATATGGCACTTAGCATTCTGAATAACATTCCGTCCCTGGCCGCGCAGAACCAACTGGCGATCACCGGGCAGAATTTGCAGAGAACACTATTTCGGCTTTCTTCCGGGTCCCGCATTAACACAGGTGCTGACGATGCCGCCGGCCTGGCGATTGCCGACGGATTGCACGCCAACATCACCGCCCTG
>CAVQFB010000007.1:0-71810 GCA_963711675.1 uncultured Acidobacteriota bacterium
TGAACGCATAGAGGCCCGGCATGGCGAACCCATCCGAGAACAGCAAGTCAACAAGAAACAAAACCATTGCCAAAGACCGAAATGAAAATGAATCAGTCAACACTGGGACAAGTTGACCCAAGGAACTTGATCCAAGCGATGATCAAAGAAAAACGGCAAAAGATGCAGCAGAAGCTGAAAATCAATCCCGCTGCGTAACGGGCGGGCGGCGCCGGGAGGAGTCTCGGAGGGCCATCTTTTTGCGGACAGATTGCCTGGGCGCGCCTGGGAAGCTCGGGGGAGACCGCCTTCACGGGACGGATCGCCTGCGCCGCGCAGGGTGCCAGCAAAGAAAGCAGCAGACATTCTGTCAAGAACGAATGGGTGCGAGTTGCCGAATCGCCCTCCTAGGCATCAACGAAAAGCGCCCGCGCCTCAGCCCACAGGGGAGAAAAAGGGCTGACCCGGGGAGAGCAGCCAGCCATAAAAGGACGGGCGAGAAAAAGTCACCGTCCGGGGTCAGGGCTGATACAGTTCTGCGCTCGTCAGATCGTTGTTGGCATCACTGCCAGCTGTCGCCAGCACCTTTCCCGACATCAGGAGTGTAGCCGTGTGGCCGACGCGGGGGACCGTCATGCTGCCAGTGTTGGTCCATTTCCCGGTTGGCGGATCGGTAAAGCTCCGCGCTTGAAAGAACTGTAGTCTTGTTTGCAGTGACGTTGTTTCCACCCGCGATCAGGACATTGCCGTTCATCAGCATCGTGCCGGTGTGTTCTCTTGAGGCGGCTGGTGTTGAGGCTGCCGGTCGATGTCCATTTCCCGGTGGAGGGGTTATACAGCTCCGTTTTTTTCGTGGTCACACCGGATATATTTTCTCCGCCAGCCACTAACACGTTGCCCGTCGAGAGCAGGATGGCAGTGTGTTCGTCACGAGCGGTGACCATCGAGCCAGTCGCTGTCCACTTGCCCGTCATCGGGTTATAGAGTTCAGCAGTGCCCAGCGGATTGCCAGCGCCGTTGATCCCTCCGGCCACTAGGACTTTGCCGTTAGGCAGCAGCGTGGCCTCAGCACTCCCCTGAGCCGCGATCATGGAACCGGTTGGAGTCCACTTGCCAGTGGATGGATTGTAAATCTCGGTTTTATTGGTTACGCCGCTGCAACCGTTCGCGTTCAGGCCGGTACATCCACCAACCGCGAGAACCTTGCCGCTGGCCATGACCACCATGCCGAAATAGGTGCGCGCGGTCGACATCGAACCGGAGACCGGGACCATTTACCACCGACGGAGTTGTGGAATAGTTCCTCAGTGGCAGTCGTGCCACCAAGACAATGCGAAACACATCCTCCCGCGACCAATGTCGAACCATTCGGCAGCAGGAGAGCGTTAGCGTTAGAGCGGGCGACATTGAGATTTCCTGACGCCGTCCATGAACCAAACGTCGGGCTGTAGACTTCGGAGGAATTGAGGGCTTGATCGTTGTTTTCTCCACCGGCGATGACGACATTGCCGTTGGGCAAAAGCGTAGCGGTATGGCCATCGCGTGGGGTATGCACGCTCGCCGTGGACGTCCAGGCTCCGCTAGCGGAAAATGCGAATGTGTTCAGCGTGACAACCAGCACTGTGGCGGCAATGATCGTGGTCGTTCGACCGTTCTTGAGGCGCAGTTCCATATTGGATCTCCTTGGGGTGAGTTTGTTCGAAATGGGACCACCAGGCGGCTGCCGAATGTCCGATGGGAAGGGCTACCGAGGTACTCTGGGCGATCCCGAATGCTTTGACGAGAGCAATCCCTTCGCCATGTTTCGCTGGTTGGGCGAAGAGTCCGAGAAGACCAAGAAGAGAGCAACTGAGGGGTTTTTACGCTCAAGCGACATGTCATAAGCTATGGGGTACCCCTAACGGCTAAGGGACACGGATAGACGGTCTTGCCGGGTCACGGTCCACATGTGGCGGGGGCTAGGCACTTGGCGGTGACAACGGAATGAGTACAGAAGGTTGCAACCCAAACAAGGCGCAAGTTCGACAGAGTCGCCTGCCAAGAGTCTGTACAAGCTTTTAGACACAAGCCAAGGTTTCTTGACGAGCTTCCCCGTGGCTTGTCAGCGACCAATGAAGAATACTGAGGAGTAACCAGAGCGTCGCGAGGTGCATGCCGATCAAGAAAAAGACTAGATGACCCAGGTCTGAGGCGATGTTTCACGAACCTCCGGCACATCCGCGAGGTCGGCATGTTGAGCTCCCTGGACCCTTAGGCTCAACAATGTTCATTGTTCCGCGATTCGGATGCGCGGCTGTCACGGTATAATTCCCGCGAGAATCTACGATGCCTCAAACACCCCACACGGAACGACATTTCACAGGCGGTGAACTTGTACGCGACATCGTCATCGGCATGTCCAATGGCCTGACCGTTCCGTTTGCCCTAGCCGCAGGCCTTTCGGGAGCGGTCTCCTCCGCACGTGTAGTTGTTGTCGCAGGACTGGCTGAGATTGCCGCCGGTTCCATTGCGATGGATTCGGCGGTTTCCTTGCGGCTAGTAAGCGACGCGGAACATTATGAACAGGAACTCATTCGGGAAAGGACGGAAGTGGGGACCATCCCGGAGGCGGAAGCCGCTGAAGTCAGTTTCAGCTTTCTAATCCTACGGACTGTCGAAAGAAGAGACTCAGCCGGTGGTCGACGCGCTTCGCAAGAAGCCCAAGGCATGGGTCGACTTCATGATGCGGTTTGAACTGGGATTGGAGGGACCGGTTCCGGGACGCGCATTGCGAAGCGCCCTGACGATTGCCGGTGCGCGTGGGAGGACTCGTCCCCCTTTCCCCGTACATGCTTCTCAGTCAAATTCATTCTGCGTTCTTGATGTCGGTTGCCGTGACACTCATCGCCTTGTTCATCTTTGGTTTCATCAAGGCAAAATACACAGGAACGGCTTCGCTTCGTGGGGCGTTGCAGACCCTTGTCATTGGCACCCTTGCGGCGGGGGCAGCGTATCTCATTGCAAAGTGGATTTCTTAGATATGGGAGCCGCTGCCAGATGACACGAATTCCCGCGACCGAAGCGGGGACTTTGGGCATCGACATCAATGCGGACGCAATTTTTTAGGCGCGAGCGTCAGCTGAGATTGGAACGTGAAAGCGCACTTTCGAGAACGCGATTTCTTGGAATCAAAACTGATCTAGGTAAATTCGACTTGGTGGTGATGATCCGGGTTTTGACTTGCTTCTCGGAACTTAAGGATTGGCGTGCTCTACTGACCCGCTCTTTTGAGTGCGTTGCTGGTGGTGGGTTGATCTACATCCATGACTTCATCGCTTCGCCGGAGAATGATAGTTACCGCGAGCGGTACAGGGAGGGTGCGGAGCGGGGCTGGCGGACCGGCAATTTCGCCGTACCTGCCAGAGAAGGGGGCCTGCTCTAGGGCACCTACCCAGGGATTGGTTGTCGCTTGAGTATTGACGGAGCTAGGTGTACATTTCCGGGCGGTCTGCTTAGAGCGGACCCAAGGAGGTAGGTATGGGATTTCTCGCATGGATCGTCGTAGGGACCCATCGGCAGGCCGGCTTGCCCGCCAGGCGATGAAGCGGGGTGGCTACGGCATAGTCGTTGACATCATTCTGGGCATTCTCGGCGGCGTTTTGGGCGGCTGGGTTTTCGGGCTTTTGGGAATCTGGCCCTGGCGGGGGCATGATCGGCTCCATCGTAGTGGCCTTTGTTGGCGCCGTGATTTTGGTCTGGATTACCCGCTTGCTGAAAAAAGCCTGATCGTTGGTGTGAACTGGGTTACACCAACAAGCGTAGGCGGCGTGGGCCTCACTGGTATTCAGCTTCCTCGGTAGGCATTAAGATGAACTCGGCTGATTTTGTTTGGTGGCGCATACTCGCTGGCTGCCCTACAGCTGGGCAATCTTGGTGGCCAAGAGTACAATTCTGCGGGGCAAAGTGTCATGGTCCCTCCAGTCTTCTGTTCCTGTGTCGAATGCCCAAAGTGCCGCACCCGGTACATCGTCGGTGCCAACCCATATCGCAATGGCTCCTACATCAAGTCCTACTCCGCGGAGGAGCCTGATCTGCGCAGGCTCTATTGCTCTTGCATAAGCCAAGTTCGGTGGGTTTTCCCGTTCAAATTGAGCCCACTGAAGATTCACGCGGAATCAGAGTCGTCGCTCTTCGGTTTCTTTCCATTCAAGTTGAGTGAGCTGAAGACCTACGTGGTCTCGGAGTGGGCGAACGACCGGGGTTACGGTTGGCGCGACGAGATCGTGGTGTTTGGCGATACCACCAAGCGAGCGGGTTAGGGGTGCAGCCAAATGCGGCAAATGACTGCACACCCCAGTGACGGTCCACCTGAACGGTTCTGCTGCACCGAGTGTGCAGTGATGGTAACCGCACACGATTCACAGACTCTGTAAGGGTAGCCATCGCTACCGGAGCCGTCCTGAGGGTAGATCAGACGTCCAAGCTGATGTGTCGAGAAGAAGTTGCTGAAGGCACTATGGCCGCACTTTGAGAAGCCCCCAGATTCACGGCGGAATACAATCCGAGAGCACCGTCATGGCAGACGACGAGACTGCTCTGTCAGGATGAAGGGTATTGCAGCAATGGGAAAACGGCCCAACCGGGGACGGATTGAGCCGTCATAATGAGAAGGTTTTTCAACTCTTTGTAGAGCTACTGGTGGGCGTTCACGCAGCGGTTGCAACTTCTTGGCGGGTGGTCTCAGCTTCGGCTCGGAGCCAGTCGTCAAGGTCGTGGCCGTCTTGGCATCCCCGTTGTTCGTAGAGTTCAAAGGCACGCTCACGGATTCGATCTTGCAGTTCTTCCCGCTCCAACTTTCTGCTGTACTGAGCTGCTGACTGGTTTGCTGGTTGAATGATGAATGGTCTTCATTTGGGTTCCTCCTTGTGGCGAGGTTAAGTTGGATGGTCAGTTAATCGAGCGGGGCGTTTGAAAACATTATAAGCCTGCAAACTTCACGATTCGGCGTGACACGCATCACTGGATCGCGTGATTCAAACGCGCATTCACCCTGCTACAGCGATTGCATCCCGCATGAACCGGATCTCAGATGACGCCAGAGGGCAGAGCTATGAGCAAGCAGCGTCTTGATCCAGCAGAACGCCACAGCTTCCCGTTGTACTTTTCTCAAAACCACAGGCGCCGTGACTGCCGGAACGCTTGCGGAAGCCTGCTCCCTGAAACTGCGGCGGCATCTACTGCTCCGGCCAACGCCCCTAGCGCAATGCCAACTCGCAACCTCGGGCGCACCGGCTACCGCGTCGGCATCTTTAGCCTCGGCGGACAAGCCGCCATCGAGCAGCCCAACAACGAAGCCGTAGCCGTGCCCATCATCGAGCGTGCTCTTGATCGGGCGTCAACTACATGGATACCGCCGCGACGAATGGAGGCCGCGAGCGCTGGAGCCAACGCTACATCGGCCAGGTGATGAAGTGTGGCCGCAGCCCAGGATGCCGGGCGAGCAAGACCCACGACCGCACCCGCGACGGTTCGCTCGAACTGCTCGAAGAATCGCTCAAGCTGCTCAACACCGACCACCTCGACGCCTGGCAGCTTCACCACATTGACCGCAGAGAGGAGGTCGAGCAAATCTTCGGCAAAGGCGGCGCTATCGAGGCCCTCATCCGGGCCCGCGAACAAAAAATGGTCCGCTATCTCGGTGTCACCGGTCACTCCGATCCCGACGTTCTGATGGAGCGCCTCCGTCGCTTCGACTTCGATCAGATCCTGATGGCTCTCAACGCTGCCGACCCGCACCACCGGAGCTTCATGGAGCACCTGCTGCCCATGGCCGTGGACAAACAGATGGGCATCATCGGCATGAAGATTCCCGCCCGCGGCCGCATTCTCAGCTCCGGGCAGCCCGAGAAGAGCCATGACAATGGCCGGAACCAGCCCGCGCCCAAACCCGGTGTTCTGGCACCGAAGGAAGCGCTTTATTTCACCCTCAGCCTGCCGGCGAGCACGGTCATCGTCGGATGCGATTCTGTTACCCAGCTCGAAGAAAACATGCAACTCGCCCGCGACTTCACGCCGCTCAGCGAAGCCCAAATGGCAGGCCTGACCGGTCGCACCGAGCCAATTGCCAAGCAGGCGCTTTTCTTTCGGAATTGGGCTTGAGGGCAGCACTTGTCACTCACCCTCGATGAATCGCTAAGTTTCGAAATCCGAATCGGGGTTACTCCGGTACGAGATTGCTGAGGATTAAGACTTGTGCGAGCCGATAGTGGTGCACCTTGAGATCAACAGGGGCTGGCAATCGGCTCTGGCAAGTGGGAAACTGTAAGCATGTCAGAGAAACGAACCAAAGCCGATAAAGCGCTGCGGCAGGCCGACCAAATCGACAAAAGGGCTCGCCATCCGGGAGCAGCGAAGAAGAAGAAAGCGCGCCGCTAGGACTTCAGCCAAGCTGTAGCCCGTTAGTTTGCTGGTCCCATTGACTCTGCTTGGTAGGATTTCCTAAGGTAATTTATTTTTTGGTTCAGGACGGCTTTTGGGAAAAGCACGGCGTCTAGACGTTCTCGCTTTTCCAGCAGTAATTGACACATCTCGCTGACAATGGCCGTCAGCTTTTGGGGGTCTTGTCTGTTCGCAGCCAAGTCGGCAAGTTCCATCCACCGCTCGCGGTTTTCCTGCACATAAGCCTGATTTCCTTTGAACTCTCCCAGTGTACACCCACAGGTTTAAGGCTCTGCCGATCGACGATAGCCTGAACTTGTGCGTCGCTCACGCAAGGCGCCTCTTCCTGCTATGCCCACCTGGGTGTGTCCGCATTGCCAGCACGTCCACACACCCGCAACCTTGATGCGATTGGACACCGACACCCTGCTATGCAAGGGTGCAAGCGCCCGTTCCCCGTGGTGCCTTCCACCCGCGAATGCAGCTCAATCCGCCCCGAGCCTCTTAGCTGGTGCTGACTGAGTGCGACCCCCTCTCAGAACCCGGTCAATGAATGTAATGGCGAGGGAGGCTGCCGTCTCTTCGCCCCAGATAATTCTGAACCCTCGACAATCCAGAGGATAGGCTCTATAAACGAACGCGGCGATGGAGCGCAGCCAGTCTATGAAGAGACTCATGATTCTCGGTCTGGTCTACATCATCGGGGGCATTTCAGGCGTCATCTTCTACTCCGTGACCTCCGGCGCGGCCGATCGTGGTCGAATCGCGGTACTTGAGAGTGAACTGAACTCTTCGAAACGACAAGCTCGACAAGTGCACAGACGCCTTGATCAATAGCTTGCATCCGAACGCTCCGCAGACTGCGCCTCCCGCGACTGCGTCCAGTCCGAAGTGAAAACATTACCCACGGGAGTCAGGCGAGGCTCGTGGGCAATTGTTGTTAACAGGCGTGGCTGTTGAAAAACTCACTCACCAAGAAATGGCTGAAAAAACTTGGCGCTAGGATGCCCTACAAACGACTTTCTCGTTTTTCTAGACATTCTGCATCCCCCAAATTTTGACTGTTTGGGAGGAAACTGGACTTTTTCAACAGCCACAGGCGCTTACACTCAAAACCCCTGTCAACGAGTGAAACGGCGCTGTTACGACCCCCACGAAAGAGCTATTGTCCTGTAACAGCATTCTTTGGCAATCTCCTCCACCCCGGCCCACTCCCCTGAGATTTGGCCACAAGCAGGACGACATGACTCGGTTCCTTTGCAAAATCTGGTCCCAGGAACAAGGGCAGGACGTTGCCGAATACGCAGTGATGATGGCTATCATTCTGGGACTAGCCATCGGTATGGCCCGGCTGCTTGGCACCACCGCAGGCACGACCTTCTCGAGTATAGGGAGCAGCATTGGCGGCAGTCGTTCCGCTGACTGACGCTGGAAAATCCGTCAGCAGTGGCTCCGCCAGCGTCGGAATCCCGTTGAGGCTTCTATCCGTCACTTCCCGAGTCCAAAGCAGATCTAGGAACTAGTCCAAGCGTGGAAGCAATTGCGAAAGTGAAATGATCGGATGGCAGAGATGGAATGGCTACGCGGCGTTTTTTCTTTTCTGGCTTTGCAGGTGGGATGATTCGTTGGATCGCTTCTCCCTCCATCCGAGCACGGGAACGCTTTGTGATCCTTCGCATGATTCTGCGGGCGAAAGGCATACGCTCTTCGTAGGCGTGCGCGAGAGCCGATCGCAATCGATCAATCTCGTCGTCTGCCATGATGGAGAAGCAGACGTTTAGCCTGAGCGTGAACAGTGTGCGCTCTCGGGAATAGGTTGTCAATGTAGACGACCAAGGGTTGATGAAAACAGATGGGATGAGAAGGCCGGTCTCCACGACGGGATGCGGTGTACGCTCCCAAGTTATCGACGTGCTCAAGGCACAGATAAAAAGGAGACCGGCAATGAAGAAGGTTAGCACCGTAGCGGCAACGCCGAGCAAGAAAATCTCGCAACAGAAGTTAACCGTGGGACTGGACCTGGGCGACCGATCCAGTTGGTTGTCGCTCGAGTATTGACGGAGCTAGGTGTACATTTCCGGGCGGTCTGCTCAGAGCGGACCCAAGGAGGTAGGTATGGGATTTCTCGCATGGATCGTGGTAGGACTGATCGCAGGCTGGCTTGCCGGCCAGGTGATGAAGGGTGGTGGCTACGGCATAGTCGTTGACATCATTCTTGGCATTCTCGGAGGCCTTTTGGGCGGTTGGATCTTCGGGCTTCTGGGAATCTGGCATGGCGGCGGCATGATCGGCTCCATCGTAGTCGCATTTGTTGGCGCGGTGATTTTGGTCTGGATTACCCGCTTGCTGAAAAAAGCTTGATCGTTGGTGTGGGTTACACCAACAAGCGTAGGGGCGGCGTTTTGTTAGAAAAGGTAGCGCGGGGCTGCACTGAAGGGAATGCGCCCATCTAGGCGAGATCGTGCACGGTTCTTGCAACATCGCGCCAGGATTGAAATTTACTCTTCGTGGTCGAGGGGTTTCCCGTCCGGGCCCCCACTCGAACTTCAGATCTCCTCCCGGCTTTCACAACTTTCGCTTCGTGGGCCACTAGCTTGTCGTGCTTCGTGATGGACTCGACTTTAGCGATTTCACCGTTCCCCGCCTTGGCCCGTAGCGCGGTCTTTACCGGCACAGGAAGCGAATCCATCGCGACTTGTTCTTCCACTTCGACAACTGCCCCGCTCTTGTCGAAAACAAGATTTTGCTGTGGCCACCCACCACCATCTCAGCCTCGTAATAGGTTTGCCCGTTCTCTACTTCTTCCGAAAAGCCGAGAATGGTTGCACCTTGGCTGCGGGCTTCCACGGTGTGCTCGACCGAAGCAGGAAGATCGGAACGCTTTATCTTCTTTTCCTGTGCAACGGAACTTGTTGCGAACAGCACACACGAAAAGAGGATGGGAATGCCCGCCAGCCGCTTCCCTGTGCTCTGGATCACATCGTCCCTGCTGTCCAAGATCGCAAAATAGCGAAGGACGGAGGGCAAACCTATGCACGGCGACCAGAAGGTACTCGACCCGAGTTCAATGGAGGGCTCATGAGACTTGGACGATTCGCACTTCTGACCATCTGCGGATTCCTCATCTTTCTCTCACCATGACCTTTGTGCCCCTTTTGCCGACGCGGGTGAACTACGCCTCCAGAGTTGGATTCCTTGTCGGCTTCGGCGCTCTGTGGTGGGTTGCTCGCGATGAGCACCGTTTGAGCCGCTTCCGCCCAGTGTTCTTTGCCTACTTCGCGGCGGTTCTTGGCCCCTCCCTCGGCTTTTTCTTCGCAGACCGGGGGCTCAGGCTCTTCGGTCTAACGACGCACACACCAGCCGGAATCGCCGTTGCAAAGTTTTCCCAAGCTTTCTTGACCGTTATCGGGGTTCTCACTACGGCGAAACTTTGCGGCGAACCCCTTGCATCGCTAACATCCGAAAAGGTCGCTTGATGCTCGGTCTCAGCGTGGGCTTTGTTGTCGCTGTCGCTTGCCTACTCCTCGCCCTACAGCAACCAGCTATCAAAGCCCTCAGCACTGCGAAACTCTTCACGCTGGTTCCATGGATACTGCTCTTTGTCTCGTCCAACGCCTTGATGGAGGAACTCGTCTTCCGTGGATCATTTCTTGGAAGGTACGATCCACTGATCGGAAAGTGGCTCGCAATTCTCTCGACTGCCTTGGCTTTCACGCTGGCTCACATGCAGGTCAGCTACGCGCCGGAGATTGTGGTTTTTCTCGCCGTCACGTTCGGGCTTGCCATCGCTTGGGGATGGCTGATGCATAAGACCGGGAGCTTATGGGGATCGGCCCTGTTTCACGCGGCCGCAGATTTGTTGATTATTTTGCCCATCTTCAGCAGTCTCGGCGCAGCGTGAGCCTCGGTGAGACCTCTTCAGATGGGATGGTCTACACTGCTGTGCGGAGTGCTAGGCCCTGTCCCTCTTCGCCGCGTGGCGGGCAAGTAGTCCGGCGCTCTTCGCCTTCGGCGGCGACAGCGCCATCGAACTCTTCTCGGCGGTGGTAGTGCTGTGGAGATTTCGTGCAAGTGTTGCACACGAGGAACTGGAAAGGCGGGCTGCCCGTGTCGCGGGAGCCTTGTTGTTCGCACTGGCTGCTTATGTCGCGGTCACTTCAGTTACGAGTCTACTGGGCTACAGCGAGCCCCAACCAACGTTTCTTGGGATAGCTGTTTTGGTCGCTGCCGCAGTCGTCATGCCGTGGCTCGCGAAAGAGAAGAGGCGACTATCAGGAGTTACAGGCAGTGCTGCGTTGAGAGCAGATGCCGCACAGTCGTCGCTGTGTGCTTACCTTTCGTTGATCGCCTTGGCGGGACTGGCGACTAATGCGATCTGGCACGTAAGGTGGGCAGACCCAGTTGCGGCTTTAGTCGTTTTGCCGCTCATCGTCTGGGAGGGTCGAGAAGCCATGCGCGGGAAGACCTGCGGCTGTTGCTAGTTCTGCCACCCCCGTGACCCAAGGAGTGCGTCACGCCAAGTCTAAAGGACAGCCTCAAAGACCGCCTCGCCCGCTACCGCCAGATCAAGATCAGTGTGATCGGCAGAAGCTCCGGGCGCACAATCTCTATACCGGTCTGGTTCGTGTTCGAAGAAAAGAAACTCTACCTTCTGCCAGTACAGGGTTCGGATACGCAGTGGTACAAGAACTTGCTGCGCCATCGGGAGATCGGGGTTTCCACACGAGGCGTGGAAGCAGAGTTCCACACCGATCCTGTGACCGATCCCGAATCGGTCGCATCGATTGTCGAGAAGTTCCGGGTGAAATACGGGGCGAAGGACGTGAAGAAGTACTATTCGAAATTCGATGTGGCGGTGGTGGTTGAACTGACCTGGAATGCCGGGTACTGGTGCACTGCACCAGTACCGAATGCCGCTGAGCGTTGACCTTCCCCTCGTCCCCACCTAACATGTCTACCCAGTGTCCACGCCCTCCCAACCCGTGGGGCAGACGGTCTCCCATTACCGCATCCTCAGCAAGATCGGCGGCGGGGGCATGGGCGTTGTCTACGAGGCCGAAGACCTCAAGCTCGGTCGCCACGTCGCCTTGAAGTTCCTTCCTGACGAACTCGCCAACGACGCACAAGCCCTCAGCCGCTTCCAGCGGGAGGCCAAGGCTGCATCCTCGCTGAACCACCCGAACATCTGTACGATCTACGAAATCGACGAGGTCGATAGGCGAGCCTTCATTGCGATGGAACTGCTGGAGGGGCAGACACTGCGGCATCGGATCGCTGGTAAGCCGCTGGAGATCGAGGCGGTGCTCGATATGGGCATCCAGATCGCCGATGCGCTGGACGCCGCACACTCGAAGGGCATCGTCCATCGAGACATCAAGCCCGCGAACATCTTCGTCACGAATCGAGGTCAGGCGAAGATTCTGGATTTCGGACTGGCCAAGGTCTCGCTCAAGCCGGAAAGTGTTGCCATGAGCGCTCCGACCATCGAATCCGAGGAACATCTCACCAGTCCCGGTTCGACGCTAGGAACCGTCGCTTACATGTCGCCAGAGCAGGTTCGAGGTAAGGAACTCGATACCCGCACCGATGTGTTTTCGTTTGGGGCGGTGCTGTACGAGATGTGCACCGGAACGCTGCCATTCCGAGGCGACACTTCGGCGTTGATCTTCAACGCTAATCTGGAACGCGCTTCTGTAGCTCCTGTGCGGCTGAATCCCGACGTGCCAGCCGAACTCGAACGGATCATCAACAAGGCGCTGGAGAAAGACCGTGACATTCGCTGTCAGTCTGCCGCCGAGTTGAGGGCTGACCTCAAGCGGCTGAAACGGGACACGGAGAGCGGGAAGAGCGCAGCGACGACAGAAGGGAGAACAAGGACACATTCGCGCCGACTGTTCTGGCGCTTGCTCGCAAGCGCGGCGGCGGTCACACTTGTCGGTGCAGCTTTTCTGGCGTGGCGATCCCTGCGTTCCCGCGCTTCAGATGCGACCCCGATACATTCGTTGGCCGTGCTTCCGTTTGCGAATGCGGGCAAAGACCCCGAAATCGACTACCTCGGTGAAGGTCTCTCCGAGGAGATCACGAACTCGCTTTCACGTCTCCCTAACCTCCAAGTCATGGCCCGAAGCACCGTGAATCGCTCCAAATCGCGGCAAGACGACCCACAAGTGGTCGGGCACGACCTGCATGTCGATGCCGTGATGACAGGGCGAGTGGTGGAGCATGGCGGTGAACTTGACGTTGAAACCGAGTTAGTGGATGTTGCGACCGGAGCGCAACTCTGGGGCAAACGCTACACACGCAGCATCAATGATGTCTCGTTGCTGCAAGCCGCCATAACCCGTGATGTCGCCAGTCAGCTGCGGCCACAGCTATCGGGGAGTGAACGGGAAAGCGTAGCAAAAGTAGGGACAAAAGACGCTGAGGCGTATCGGCTTTACTTGAAGGGGCGACACTATTACGAACAGACTTGGACTCTAGAAGACTTGAAGGCGGCTGCCGAGTTTTTCGACAAGGCAGTTGCCAGAGACTCAGGCTATGCGGCTGCCTATGCTGGACTGGCAGATGTTTACGCGATACAGGGTTATATGGGCTATGTCTCTGACCCCGAGCTATTGGACAAAGCGCGATCTGCAGCGCGGCGGGCACTGGAACTCGACAGCCAGATTCCCGAGTCCCACACGGCTTTAGCCAATCTCGATTTCAACTATTTCTGGAACTTCCCGGAGGCGGAAGCGGAGATTCAGAGGGCTCTCGCACTTGATCCCAATTCTGCTTATGCCCACGAGGTCTCCTGCTGGATCAAAGTTGGCACGGGCAAGACTCAGGAGGGTCTCGCCGAATGCCGCCGGGCGGTAGAACTTGATCCGCTCTCGGTGTTAAACAACATGGTTCTCGCGTGGGAGTATGACTTCGCACATGATTACAAACATGCCATTGAGCAGGCGAACAAAACACTAGAGATCGACCCGAAGGACGCTGACGCTGTTTCAGTTCTTGGACTCGCATACGAGCAACTGGGGAACTACACGCAGGCGATAGAGCAGTGGGTGAAAATCCAGCGGTTACAGGGTCACGAAGCACGAGCCACGGAACTCATGCGAACCTTCGAGAAGGCGGGGTACAAGGGGTACCTGAGGCAAGATGCCAAGGATAACGAAGCCGAAGGCAATCACTATCGCGGAGGGTTGGCCCCTAGCGCGGCTGCTGATTATGCGATGCTGGGCGAGAAAGATGCTGCATTCGCAGCTCTGGACAAGGCATTTGTCAGCCGGGCAGGAGTTGTAGACATCAATGTTGACCCGAGACTCGAAAATATCCGCTCCGATCCTCGCTACACCGACCTGCTGCGCCGGGTGGGACTGCCGCAGTAATCGCTGGCCCGAACCTATAGATGTGGACCGAAGGCCGACCCAGCGAAACAGGGGGCGAAAGGCCGCATAAAATGAAGTTGCCGGAATTACCCTTCGTGGCCACCGGGGTGCAACTGTTCGAATGTTCTGAAATTACTCGGATCCCATTGCCAGGATCTCCTTCTACTGCTTCGACAGAGCACCCACGGGAGTGGCCGTCATGGTAAGGCTCGCTACATTCACAGAACCTGAAGGGGTGTAAGCGTCACAGCGGAGCGTTGCACTACCAGTGTTTCCTTCAACTCCCTTTACGGAGAGAGTTGTCGAGCCAGTTGCTCCCGAATAACTCGCCGGAACAGTAGCCAGAGAGTACTGATTTGCTTGGCCATTGAAGTTTGGGTCGGCATTGAGCGCGGGAACGACGATGCAATCGACTTGAGAAATCTGCCCCACTGTTGGATTGTTGAACACTACCGTCGCATCGATCAAGTAAAAGCCTTGCGGGAGGCTGAGAGCCGCAATGTTCTGAGTGTCGCCCCCGGAGATAGCAGGAACAAGAACTGTTGTCGTGTAGAAAGCCGTGCCAGGAGCACCGAGGGCGGGCGTCCCCGCGGGTCCAGCGACTCCTGGTGGCCCCTGAAATCCTTGCGCCCCCTGTGGACCCTGCGGTCCTGTGGGGCCAGTTGGACCGGCTGCACCGACAGCACCGGCCGCTGCCAGCACGTTCCAATAGAGAGGAGCTGGAGCGATGACGAGAGTGGTGGGAGTGCCCTGGCAGCAAGAACTACCGTTTGTTAACGAATAAGTACCAGGAACAAACGTCGGAGCAGATGTCGAACCCGTATAGACTGCCGGTCCAGCTTCCTCAGCTGTACCGTAATGGTTCCCGTCTTGCGCAAAATTGGCATCAAAAGTGAGAATGGAATAGCCAAACGAAGTGAAGTTTATGTTACTTAGACTGCTAGGGTTACCATTTACGGTAGCTGGCACGTTGAAGAGCACGAATTGTGGATTCACACCACCGTAGGAAGCCATGCCGTAAGTAGCCGCAGTTGGACTGATAGGCAGAGTCCATTGCTGGACTGTTCCAACTGCCGAGTCCGTCAGAGTAAAGTTCACAGACGAGGGTACCGAGGTTAGGTCAGGCTCTTGCCCTGCACCTGCCTGAACAGCGACGTAGCTGCTGCCGTTGAAAGAAACGGCATCATTGACGTTGTAGCTCGTTGACGAACTCCATGGGCCGCGCCAGTTGGTCGCTGGTCCCGCTACTCCCTGCGGTCCGGTTGGACCTGCTGGTCCCTGTGGGCCCGTTGCGCCCGTCGATCCCGCAGCGCCAGTCAATCCGATGGGACCCTGAGGACCTGTGGGACCCGTCAGTCCAATCGGCTCCTGCGGTCCGGTTGCGCCCGTTGCGCCTGTCAAACCGACTGGACCCTGCGCTCCCGCAGGACCAGTCGCGCCCATTGCACCCGCAACCCCAGCTTGTGCCATCATTACCCACGGAGACGCAGGCGGTGCCGCCCCCCCCCGCCGCAAAGGGTGCGGTTGCAACATACGTGGACGTGGCGGAAGGCACAGCAACGCCGCCAGTCCCGATTATCTGTGAACTTCCGGCACCAGCAGCAGAGTCCGAGTATGTGTTATCACCATTGATGCTCCACGTTCCGTAGGCAACAGGTCCGAAACAGTTAGACCAGTCCGTCATACAGAACTCCCCGGACGTGCCGCCTACACTCCAGAAGCCAGCGTTGCTGTAGGTCATCGTCAGGGTGGTCGAAGTTGCGGTGAAGTCGTTGTTGGGTTGACCACCTGTATTGTAGTTGCCGGAACTAAACGCGGAATTAGTCGGCGTGAGAAGTGTCGAGTTGGTAGGACTGTCTGCCAGCGTGAGGTTCCACGAAACGATGTTGGGAGTGTTCAGCACTCCTATGGTGCCATCGGTCGTTATCGTGCCAACCATAGAACCGGCGGAGCCGAAGGTCAGGTTGACGTTGTAAGTGATATTGGCGGGAGCGTAGGTCACAACATCGTTGGTGGCATACGTATTGCTCGTGTTGAAAGCGCCACGGAAGTTGAAGCCGATGCCATTTGTGCCGTTCGGTCCAGCGACGCCCTGCGGACCTTGAATACCTTGCGGACCTGGTGCGCCATCGACTCCATTGGTGCCATTCGCTCCAGCAGGACCAGCTACACCTTGTGGTCCCTGAGGACCCGTCGGTCCAGCCGCGCCAGTCTGTCCAATAGGACCAGCAGGACCAGTAACCCCTGTGGCTCCAGTCAAACCTTGTGGTCCGGTTGCACCCGTTGCCCCCGTTAACCCTCGTGACCCTGTTGCGCCAGTTGCTCCCGTCAACCCGATAGGACCTTGCGGCCCCACAGCGCCATAAGTCACGTCGAACGTGGCCGAGGCTCCGCTCCCGTTCGTGACCGTTAGGCTATAAGAGCCCTGCGTTTGAACAGGCAAAGCAGCAACGACCGAAGCGGTTGAGCAACGGTCGTCACTAGCTTAAGGCTGGTTTTGTTTACGACGACTGTAGGCAACTTGCCGCCAGCGCAAAATCCCAGTCCGGTGACCGTGATCGTGTGCGCCGTGTAGTTGATGGATGCGCTATTGATGCTGACCGGCACGAAGTCACGGCAAAAGACACTGCAGGAACCAACAACAGCAAGGCACACAAGTAGCGTTTCATTTTTCTCCGATTCGAGTCCTATACTCGGCTCTCGCCCCTGAGGTTCGGGACCACGTGCTTGCGGTGCGTCTAGCTCTTTCTGGAGCACTTCTGCAACGCCGGGCATGTGAAGAGGTTTGGTTAGGTGAGTCTTCCGAAGCGCAAACAGATGGAATCGGTGTGGCCTTCGGTACTAGCCATGTTAGCTCGTGGGAGCGAGCGGGACAAGATACCGTCTGGGTCATTACGGTGCCATTACTAAGGTGCTGCGTGGGAATGTTCCACCGAGAACGCTGTCAACAGAGCTTTTCGGAGACCACACTTCCCGGACCACGCTGATACGTGTGTGGCAGATGGAGAGGCAGCAGGAGCACCTTGCGATCGCACAGCGTGCCTACGAGTTATTTGAGAGGCGAGGCTGTGAACACGGTCGCGACTGGGAAGATTGGTTCCGAGCGGAATCAGAGCTGCACCTCAACGAGTGAATCTGTTGGGCAATGTACCGGCGGATTTTGCGGCGGAATCTCGAATACGGAGAAACAGTCGAATCTATCGAAGAGTCCATGGTCAATGAGTGCTAAGGCGAAGTCTTTACCGGATGGATCGTGGGTAGGAGGCTCCCATGACAAGTGCCAAGATAATCTCCCTTGTTGCGCTCTGTGTCTCGTTATGCAGCGCGTTGGTGGGACAGAGCACGAAAGAGGAAGAGGCCGTCGAGAGACGAATCACGGACACTTTGCGCCAGATGTACGAGGCAGAGAGGCGGAAGGACCTCAAATTTGTCTTGTCTCACCTCGCCGACGATTTTGCCGAAGTTGCAGGTAACGGAGGCGTGTATCACCGTGCGGACATCGCGGCGGAATGGTCCAACGTGGCACTGCACGACTACAAACTCTCGGACTGCGCGTTCAAGCTGATGACCCGCGATTCCGCGTACTTGAGTTGCAAGATGGAACTGGATGCGACGTACAAGGGGCAGCCATTTCCAAGCCGTCTCCGGGTGACCACTGTGTGGACTCGTCACGGCGGCGAATGGTCGATACGGTTTGAACAGGGAACGACAATTGTCGAACCGTCGAATAGCAAGTAGGGAAATTCCTCAACTCGATTCAAGTCTCCATGAAAGTGTCTTAATCAGGCGATCACACCAACTGAGAATTGCTGCTGACTGGAGGCTTTTGTTTGTCCTGTTTGTCCAAGAAGGACCAAATCGTAGGTCTAGCGGCTTCACGGCGGAGTGTCGTACGTAGCTTTTGCCCTTCCCGCCGCGTGCTGTGTAGCACAGCGTAGAATTTCCTTCCCAACAGCAGGGCGTGCAGTCCGCGTTTTCACAGGCGGCGAATCCCTCCCTCTCCGCCAGATCTCATGTAGCGAGGTTTCTCCCCTGAGTCGCCCCATCTAAACTCCGTTTGACAGCGTCGAGAACGCCAAAGAATACATTCGCCTCCTAGTAGATGCCGTAGCTGACGCAAGACGTGATGTCGACACCGACATCGCTGCCGCCGAGGCAAGTAGGTCCGACCGCCCCCTGCAAGCGCTGCGCCTGGTTCGATTCAAGCTGGATACGTTGGAGCGCCATCTGAACAGCAGCGGGCGCACGCTGAACGATTTGCGAACGTTGCGCCGCCTGTTGTTGCAGGAACGTTTCGACCCGGCCGAAGTGGCCGCCGATTGAAAAGCCTTATTGTCCGGACGGCCGGATAATTCGGGGCTGATCTTCCTCCCTACGCCCTCATCTTCTCCCCAAACTTTTTCTCAAACTTCTTAATCTTGGGATCGATCACGAACTGGCAGTAGGGCTGTAGCCGGTTGTTGTCGTAGTAGCTTTGATGGTAGTCCTCCGCGACGAAGAACTTCGAAGCCGGTTCGACCGCAGTTACAACTGGTTCCGGCCACACTTTCGCCGCATCGAGCGCGGCAATTGCCTCTTCCGCCTGCTCCCGCTGTTCTTCTGTGGTGTAGAAAATCACCGAACGGTATTGCTCGCCAGCGTCGTTGCCCTGCCGGTTGAGCTGGGTGGGATCGTGAACGGTGAAGAACACGTCAAGCAGATCGCGGAAGGTGATCATGCTGGGATCGAATTTCACCTGCACTACCTCGACATGGCCGGTGTCGCCCCCGCACACCTGCCGGTAGGTGGGCCTGTCAATGTGGCCACCCATATAACCCGACTTCACCGACGTGACGCCCTGCAGGCGCTCAAACACCGCCTCGATACACCAGAAACATCCGCCACCAAAAACCGCTGCCTCGTCGCTTGCCATGACCATTGGATGCGCCAGTTTACCGGAAGTTACATCCGGTAGACGCGCCTACTGCATTTCCAGCGAGATCAGGTCTCCGTCACCGTCGCCGCGGTCGCGATAGTTTATCCCCACGTTCCGGTTCGCCCAGTCACAAGAGAACTTGTCAGCTCCGATCAAAATAGCGTGATTGGTGTCGCGAACATGCATCTTCCACGACTTCGTCCCCGACACCACTGTAATCACCGCACCCGGCATTGCCGAACAGTCGACCGTTGTAAGCTTGCCCTTCAGGAATCGCGCCGGCGTGGGAACCTGGGCCACGATTTCCGGCTTGGCGTTGCCACCTTGTTCCACGTGAGGATCGGCGAGATGGTTCACGCGGCTTACAGGGACAAAGACTTGCTGTCCATTCGCGGCGTGCAACTGGTCTCTGAAACTCTCCGCCTGGGCCAGACTTTGCGACGCCATCGTCGCAACCTCGGGGTTGCGACTGCCCTCCAGGGCCTTTAGCAGTTGAATACCCTGGTCAACCATCGAGGCAGACAAGTAAATCTGAGCCAGATTGAAGATATAAGGCTCGTTTCGCGGGTTCAGGGACACTGCCTTCTGCGCAGCCTGGACCGCACCATTCGAATCTCCGAGGGAGCTTCGCGCAAAAGCGAGCAGACTGTACGCGTCCGCGAAGGTAGGATCGAGCGCGATGGCAGTGTCCAGCTCTTTCTTCACTTGATTCAGGGTTTGCGGATCCTGCATTGAAAAGCCTTGCTGGTGCGCCAACAAAGCAAAATAGTAATGGACTCGCGGATCCTTCGAATCCGTCTCTATGGCTCGCTGGAAATATTCCTTGGCCTTGGGTAAGTCGTGCTTTTGCAAGTACGCGTATCCCAGACCGCGTAGAGAAGCCTCCTGGTTCGGATTGGTCTTCAGAATCTCCTGAAACTCGGTCATGGACTGATCCAGATAATCCCGAGAGTGGAGGTGGATATCGGCCAGGATTGCGGCGCTGTCGCCGGCACCCATCGGATTCGAGGTGTAGCCACTGCTGGCAATTCCGGGTGGGGCGGGAACCGGATAGTACTTATATCGGCCGCTGCTCAGGTAATTACGCAGAACCTTGTCGAACTGTGCACAGTTCATGCCAAGGGCGCGCTGCAGGCTGTCGTCGACGGACATCTTTTTCTCGGTGACCATCTCGAAATAAGTGGCGAGTTTCGGCACTAGGTTGTTATCGAACAAATAGTGGACCACGAGTCCTGACTGGGCGTAGAACACGGTCCGGTGATCGCCGTTCTCGTTGTAAGTGCTGGAATATTGCTGCACGCGAAACAGGTCGACGGTGTGCATCATGCCTTCTTGCTGCAGGATGCGATACTCCATCTCGGGAATCTTGCCGACCCTGGCTTCCTTGTTGTCCACTTCGATGCTGGAGAAATACTCGGCGAATCCCTCTTCAAACCAGGGATCCATATGCATGGCCACGGTAGCATTTATGAGTTGATGAGCGTATTCGTGGAAAACCACTTGCCACGGACTCTCGGAGGAAAGATCCAACATGATAAAACTGCGGTCCTGGCCAGCCTGAAACAGCCCCGCCACTTCGGTCTGTTTGCCCTTCCACACGGGAGCGAATTGCCGCATATCCTTGCGATTGCGAAAAGCCACGATCTGCAACGGCACAGGAAGGATTACAGTAGCTTTTACCATCAAGGCCCCGTACACCGCGCGCATCTGCTCAAAATGAAAAGCGACGTCGCGGCCGCGCTTTTCTCCCGCGTCGGTGACGACAGAAAAGTTTGGAGAATGAACTTCCACCCATTGTGGCTCACCGGCAAAGACCGAAGGAACCCAACAGGAAAGAGAAAACAAGGCAAGGGCACAAACAAATCGGCCAGAGCGGATACTCATACAACACCCCAAAACGAATCGTCATAGTACACGAGTTTTATGAATTTGCCAGTGTTGTGTTTGGGAACAACTACAGACAACGGCGCAACGACTTAGGCTAGAGTTACAAAGGTTCCAGACGCGCTGGATTGTTTCGTTAGGTAAGATTAGGTTCGACAGTCTCCGTGGTGTATCGCAGCTACACGACGAAGTACTTGGCTGCGGGATGGTGCACCACGATGGCCGACGTCGATTGTTCAGGATCGAGCAGAAAGCCGCTCGTCAAGCGCACACCGACGTTCTCTTCGGGATGGAGCAACGCGAACAGCTTGGTCTGGTCTTCGAGGTTCGGACAAGCAGGATAGCCGAACGAATACCGCGAGCCACGATACTTCTGGTGAAACAGGTCGCGAATGTGCGGTGAGTCGTCTCCGGAGATGCCCAGCTCATCGCGCATGATCTTGTGGTGAAACTCGGCGAGTGCTTCGGCGGTTTCGACGCCCAGACCATGCAGGTAGAGATATTTGGTGTACTCGCCGCCTTCGAACAGGCGCTGGGTTTCCTTCGTGGTCGCGGGACCGATCGTTACCAGAGACAGGCCGAGCACGTCCATTTTCCCCGACGATTTGGGCGCAAAGAAATCGGCGATGGCAAGCTTGCGACCTTCGCGTTGGCGGGGGAAGGTGAACCGGAGGAGTTCTTTGCGCGGTAGAGACGAGCTGGGCTCGGCTGTCTTCGTTTCAGTGGGCGGCTCGTACACGATCACGTCATTGCCTTCGCCCTGTGCCGGGAAATAGCCGTACACGACTTTGGGCTCGAACAAACCGCTGCCCGCGACTTCCTCTTGCAGCGTCTTCAGAATTGGGCGGAACTTCTGATCAACCAGTCGCAGGTAGTCTGCCTGCGAGGCCGTCTTCAATTGCCACTGGTTCTTGAAGAGCGCGGTCTCGTTGATGTACTGGAAGAGTTGCCGCAAGTCGTAATCCTTGCGCACACGCACGCCCCAGAACGGCGGTACAGGAATATTCGGAGCGTCACTTACCACCGGGCTTCTCTCAGCAAACACCGGCCCGGTTTCTTCATCCACGGCAGCGGCCTTGGAATACTCCTTCACGGTCTTCCCTTCCGTGAGGCGCTTTTCGCGCGGACCATCCTCGGAGGCCAGATCCTCCATGATATGCAGCCCTGAAAAAGCGTCGTCGGCATAGAACACGGCGTTCGAATATTCACGCCGCAGGTCATCTTCCACGTACTTGCGGGTGAGCGCCGCACCGCCGCAGATCACGGGGAAATCCAGGCTCTGCCGCTGCAGATCCTGGATGACGTATTTCATTTCGAGCGTTGACTTCACCAGCAGCCCGCTTAACCCGATAGCGTGCGCTTTATGCTCCTGCGCAGCCTTGATGATCGTGTCACCCGGCTGCTTGATGCCGAGGTTGACCACTCGGTAGCCATTGTTGGTAAGGATGATATCGACCAGATTCTTGCCGATGTCGTGCACATCACCCTTCACCGTGGCCAGGACGATGGTAGCCTTCTGCGAGCCAGCCTTCTTTTCCATCTTCGGCTCAAGATAAGCGACCGCCTGCTTCATGACTCCAGCAGAGTCGAGAACGGAAGGCAGTTGCATCTTGCGCGCACCGAAAAGGTCTCCGACCGTCTTCATGCCGTCGAGCAGGACGGTGTTGATCAACTCCAGTGGCGAGTATTCCTTCAGAGCGTCTTCAAGCAGATCTTCCAACGACTTCTTGTGCGCACCCTCGCCTACCGACTTCTCACCGTTGATGATGGCGAACTTCAGCTTGTCTTCGACCGAGAGCGTCTCGACGTGTGCAGTGGTCGAAGCTTGCGGCTTGCCCTTCAGACCGGCGAAGTGATTCATGTACACCTGCAGCGGATCGCCGGCCGAGGTGTCGCGATAAATCAGCTTGCGGGCAAGATCAACCTCTTCCTGAGGAATCTTGTACAGCGGGTAGATTTTGGTGTAGTTGACGATGGCCATGTCGAGACCGTTGTCGACCGCCTCATGCATGAACACGCTATTGAGCACGCGCCGCGGATACGCGTCCAGCCCGAACGAAATATTACTGACGCCGAGAATCGTCTTCACGTCGGGCAGTTCGTGCTTGATGCGCTTGATGGCCTCGAGCGTCTCCATGCCCGCAGATCGATACTCTTCCTGACCGGTTGAAATCGGCAAGGTCAACGCGTCGAAAATCAGGTCCACGGATCGAACGCCATATTTCTTCGTAGCCAGTTCGTAAATGCGCTTTGCGATAGCGGTCTTTTTCTCGGCGGTGAGAGCCATGCCCTCTTCGTCGATGGTGAGCGCAATCACGGCCGCGCCGTAACGCTTGGCCATCGGGAGGACTTTGGAGGTCCGCTTCTCGCCGTCTTCCAGGTTGATGGAATTGATGATCGCCTTGCCCGGAATGCGCTTCAACGCTTCTTCCACGACGTCAGCTTCGGTGCTATCGACCAGAATGGGCGCGGGCACGCGCGTGGCGATCCGGTTCAGGATGGACGAGATGTAGTCCTTTTCGTCTTCGCCCACAATGGCGCAGCACAGATCCAGCATGTGCGAGCCTTCGTTCACAAGCTTCTTGGCCAGCGCCAGGATGTCATCGTATTTCTTGCCGCGGACCAGGTTGCGGAAATGTTCGACCCGCGTCGTCGTATTCATTTCCTCGGCGACGATCAGGGGCTTGGGCTCAAGGTCGAGGGGAACCGTCGTGTAGGCGCTTGAAGCGGCGCCGACTGCTTTCACTTCCCTCTTCGCGGGTTCGACCCCGGCAACCGCATCGACCACCGCTTTGAGATGCTCTGGAGTTGTACCGCAGCAGCCGCCAACAATTCGGACGCCGTAATCCTGCACGAAGTGCTTGTGATATTGCGCCAGTTCCTCAGGCGTCAGCTTGAAGACAGCGACTCCGCCTTCATTGACCGGCAACCCGGCATTGGGCAGCACCGAGACATGCTTCGTGCAGTTCAGGCCCAGGTAGCGGACCGCATCGTTCATCTCTTTCGGGCCGGTGGCGCAGTTCAGCCCGATGGCGTCAGCGCCAAGCGGCTCAAGCGCGGTTAATGCAGCGCCGATTTCGGTGCCGAGCAACATCGTGCCCGATTCCTGAAGCGTCACTTGAACTGTCAGCGGGAGGCGTTTCCCCGCCTTCTCCATGGCCTCAAGTGAGGCGATCGTCGCGATCTTCGCCTGAAGCAGGTCCTGGCAGGTTTCCACTAACAGCACATCCACTCCACCTTCGATCAACGCCAGCGCCTGCTCGATATAGGTGGCCAGCATGTCATCGAAACTGATGTGGCCGAGCGAAGGCAACTTGGTAGTGGGCCCCATGGATCCGGCGACAAAGCGCGGCTGATCCTTAGTGGAGAATTGCTGCGCCACTTCCCTGGCGAGTTTTGCTGCAGCGACGTTGATCTCCCGTGTACGGTCCGCCAGCCCGAACTCTCCCAAGACGATGCTCGAGCCTCCGAAGGTGTCCGTTTCAATGACGTCGCAACCAACCTTCAGAAAGTCGGCGTGAATCTCCCGGATGATGTCAGGACGGCTGAGGACCAGCACCTCGCTGCAATTCTCTTTGCCCCAGTAGTCATCGAGCGTGGGATTCCGCTTGTGGATGCTCGTCCCCATAGCGCCGTCGTAGATGACGACGCGTTCCTGCACGGTTTTTAAGAAGTCAGACATTGCTTCCAGATTGTCACGATCGATTATGCGATCAAACCCCTTGCTCAATACATTACTGGCGCGGCCGACCTTTGGCACCTTACCTTCAGCGAATCACCCATGGCAGAGGTGGAAATGCGCGAACTCGAGTGCGACTGTCGGTACTCCAGCACCTGCGACCTGACCAGCCTGAATACCCCAAGCCGGGCGATTATCGCTGTATACACAAACGCCGGCCCACGGGGGACCGGCGTCTGCATTTTAAGCTCGACGAGTTGAACTTCAGCTCCCTGGTGTTGGCAAGGCAGGTGCTCCGACCGCCACTTCCGAAGCGGCAAACACTTCATTCGCGCCCATGTGTGCCGGCGCCGCCGAGAGCAACTGCTCCTTGCGATAAATCAGATTGCTGGCATTGAACGTGGCCAACTCAAAACCGTGACCGTGCGTGATGGCGTCGGTCGGACACGCTTCCACGCAATAACCACAAAAAATGCAGCGGTTGTAATCGATGTTATAAACCTTGGCGTAACGCTCCGCGCCGCTCACCCTGTTCTCGGCCGTGTTCTCCGCCGCCTCGATATAGATGCAGTTCGACGGGCAAGCGGCGGAACACAGAAAGCAGGCGACGCACTTCTCCAGGCCATTCTCGTCGCGTTGCAGCACGTGCATCCCGCGAAAGCGCTCCTGGAACCTGGCGCCCTTCAGCGGACCCGGCCCGTCGGGATAGTTCTCCACGATCGTGGGCTGGAACATCTCCATGAAGGTGATGGACATGCCCTTGGCAATGGCGGCTATGTCTTTGAGGATCGGCATGAATGACTAGTATACCGAAAGCCCGCGAGAGGCGCTGGAGGGGACGTAGATCGGCGGGAGTGAGACCGGAGCCGGGATGTTGAGGTAAAGCCTGGCTACGACAAGTTAGCTCAGTGGCATTTGCACCACGGTGTTCTTCGTGTCGCCTCTGTAAGCCTAAGCCTTGGTATCCGTCGTAGGTCATGCACAGTTCAGTGCTTTTATATTCTGAGAACCTGAACCTGATTGACTCAATTGGTCTGCCATCTGAGCTGAGTACGATCAGAGTATGACGCTCACTGGTATCCAGCTCGTCGATCTTAAGACTCTTTAGGTCGGGCCACGCTACCGCTGGCCTCTTGTCAATTTTGACTCTTAGCCCATGCGAATTGATTCGCCCGTTGGGAAGAGTCGGTGGTTCTTTCCAGAAAGGATCGTCGGCCCTGGCCGGAATGCAGACGCTGCCAGTAATCTGTTGAGCTGTAGCCAGATGGGAAATAGAGAGAATCAGTATGGGTACAACAACGCCGATCTTCATAACGGCCCCAAAGAGCACCTTGGGTAAAGATAGCAGGGTAGTTGGCGATATATTCTGAAATAGAGTGAAAAGCGATGTTTGGCCGTAGCATCGTTACCGTGCTGGTGATTCTGGTGTCCCTAGCCGGTCTTATCGCACCGGTGCTTGTGGATGCTCATCATTGGTGGCCGCGCAAATCGAGAAAGAAAAAGACTTAGAGACCCTCAGTTGGTGTAATCGCCCGTTCACAACCGCAACCGTCAGTTCAGGAAGAGGAAGATTCCAATTCGCGTCGAAGCTGATCAGCGGAAAGACCGTTTTTCGTGAGCAGCTCAGCAGCAAAACTATCCCGGGATTCGAGCAATCCCAGCAGAAGATGCCAGTTTCCGATGTATTGATGACCAAGCTTGTCAGCTTCCCCTTCCGCCAAAATCAGCGCCTCCCGCGCTGCCTTACTTAACTCCAGGTCGTGCGGCAGACGGTTTTGTTCGCGCCGAGGGAGATGGGCGATGATCGTCTCAATGATCTCTTTCCCAGAAATTCCTTTCATGGTCCGGCTGGTCAGGACTGGATCATCTAGCAGCGCCAGCAGGAGATGCTCGGGGTCAATTTCTAACGATCCAAACCTATCAGCCTGATGTTTGGCGCGTACCACAGTCCGCCTCGATTCCTCGTTGTATCGAGCAAACATGCCCATAGGTGACTCCGCCACAAGGAATTGTCGGTAGCCGGTGACCAAGAGAATACAGCATCAAAGTATCTGATCCGGCGAATTGTTGGCGTAACATCCCGATTACACTCATTGGTTGGGTTCCTAAAATCTGCCAGTCCTCCCATACGTATTTCCGGCGTTCCCACTCCCCACTCACATCGTGAGTACGACTCGGAATTGGGCATGGCCGCTCATCATGCGGGCGAAGGCTTCGCCAGCTTTCGCGAGCGGATACCTTTCAATCATGGCGCGCACGCCGGTCAATTCCGCGAATCGCAGCGTGTCTTCGGAGTCAGTGGGAATTCCTGACGACCACCCCTTGAGGTTCTTCATGCCCCGGATGAGCTGGATGGGGGTGACTTCGATCGGATCGAACGTGGCGCCAACTACCATCATGGTGCCGTTGTCGCCGAGGCCATCGATCAGCGCGGACATCGATTTCGAGCTGGGTGCGGTGGCAAGGATGGCGCGGGCGCCGCCGAGTTTCTGCAGCTCTGCGGCCGCGTTGGTGGCGGCGCTGTCGATGTACACGGCCGCTCCCAGCTTCCTGGCGAGAGCGCTGTTCTCCGGTCCGCGTCCAATCGCCGCGACCTTGTAGCCGAACTTCTGCGCGAACTGAATTCCCAGGTGTCCGAGCCCGCCAACCCCCTGGACCGCCACCAGGTCACTCGGCATCGCGCCGCTGTGGCGCAGCGCGTTAAAGGTGGTGATCCCCGCACACAGCAGGGGTGCGGCTTCGGCGGCATCGAGCGACTCCGGCATCCGCGCCAGCGCTTCCACCGGGGCCAGCATGTATTCGGCATAACCACCGTCATAACTGATTCCGGAAATCTTGAGATTGGCACAGTTCGCAAAGTCGCCCCTTCGACAGGCCAGGCAAGTACCGTCCTGACCGCCATGCCAGCCAACTCCCACTCGCTGACCCTTCGACCACTGGGTCACGCCCGGGCCGGCTTCGTCAATTACGCCAGCCACCTCGTGCCCCGGCACGCGCGGGTAGGTGATGCCCGGCCAGACGCCTTCCTTGGTTAACACATCGCTGTGACAGACTCCGCAAGCCTGCACGCGAATCCTCACTTGGCCCGGCCCCGGCTGCGGGATTTCCCGCTCGACAATCTCGAAGTCGGCTCCTGCCTTCGGTACCTGTGCGACTTTCATCTTTGGCATTGCTTGCCTCCCGTTCAGTTTGCATGTGCGAAGTTGCGGCACGGGATTGGATGCAACGGGGCGTTTCAGGTTTCACTTAGTTGGTTGGCAGGAAAATGCGCATCACAGACAAGTCCGCCGGCAATGGCATACGCTGTGCCGAAAGGGGGCAGCAACCTATGAAAAAATGGTTCATGCGCGCTGGAATCACGCTTCTGGCTCTCTTTCTATTTGCCGGGCTGGCCTACCACTTTGCGCTGCGGGGCTGGTGTTTGCGTTGGGGCACGACTGCGGCGGAATCTCGCGCCACATTGCCTGGAGACGATCTGTTCCCCGTCTATGCGGGAGAGGCCACCCATGCGATCACCATTCAGGCGCCGCCGCAGAAAGTATGGCCCTGGCTGATGCAGATCGGGCAGGATCGCAGCGGCTTTTACAGCTACTCCTTCCTCGAAAATCTGGTCGGATGCGACATGCCCAAGGTTGAGCATCTCGTGCCGGAATGGAAGCCGCGAGCCGTGGGAGAAACGGTGTGGTTTGTTACACCCAGGCATTTTGGTGGGCAGGGCCGTATGATCGCGGCGATTGTGGAGCCGCAGCGGTCGTTCGTGATGGTCAGCCCGAAGGACTGGGAAAGGCTGCAGGCCGGAAAGACTGCTCAGGAAGGTTTCTGGAGCTTCACGCTGGAACCTTTTGGTGACGGGCAAAGCCGTCTGATTGCGCGCGCCCGAGGCGCAACTCCTCCGACGCTCGCGTCGCGCGCAGTGGGCAGACTGTTCTGGGAGCCGATGCACTTCATCATGGAGCAGAAGATGCTGCGCACGATCCGGGATCTGTCGGAGCATGGCTAGATGGGCAAACCGGCTTGATGGTTGGTGTAAACGCCTGCCTGGTTACATCAACCACGAACTGGTTTAAACTAGCTCCCTGCATGGGCTACGACATCCGAATTCCAGGCACGAATCCCGACAATAATGTTGACGAGGAGAACCAATGCGAACATTTCTGCGAACCCTTCTGATCTGCCTTCTTGCGACAGCCGCCGCCTTCACCCAGGAAAAGCCGCCGAAAGCCGCTGTCGTCCCGGCCAATCCGCTCAGCGCATGGAATAAGGGCGTCTACGGACGGGTGAAGGATATCCTGCTCCGCTCCGCCGAAAAGGTGCCCGAGGAAAATTACAACTTTAAGCCCACGGAGGCGGTTCGCAGCTTCGGCCAGATCATTGGACACCTGGCCGACGCACAGTACTTGTTTTGTTCCATCGAACTCGGCGAGAAAAATCCCGCCCTGAAAATCGAGCAGACCAAAACCTCGAAAGCCGATCTCATCGCCGCACTCAAAGACGGCTTCGCCTACTGCGACAAGGCGTACGACGGCATGACTGACGCGTCCGCTACTCAAATGGTGAAGCTCTTCGGAAACGACGCACCAAAACTGGACGTGCTGACTTTCAACAACATGCACAACATGGAACACTACGGCAACCTGGTCACCTACATGCGGCTGAAGAACATCGTTCCTCCAACCAGCGAACCGGCGGGCCAACCACAGCCGAAGAAATAATGCGCCTTTGGGGCGGCCAGTTCGATGGTGCACTCGGGCAGGCCGTCAATGCCGGACGCCCTAGTTGGCGTAACACCCCATATCGCTCATCGGGATCAATGAGTGCAAACGCCTGATTTCAGCAGACACCTATCCCGACGTCTTCTTTCCAACGGTCTATTAGGCGTTGTTCTGTAATCGAAAGTGAATGGCCCGCAAAGCATCAATTGCAGTGCCATGCCCCGATAGAAGAATCAAATGCATATGCCTCGCTATTCCCAACTCGATGTCTTCTGGCTGTACCTCCGACTTTCTGTTTCGCTTCAGCCGTAAGCCCCATCTTTCAAATCGCGATAGATGTCAGCAATATCGTCGGCCAGACTTTCCGAAGATTGCTCTCAGCGAATTTCGTGGATGTCGGACATACTGCTGGCAAAGGAGACTTCCTGTCCCCAAGTTATTCGGGAGTTGTAGAGCCGCTCCATGTCTTGCCTGACGTTTGTCGACGACTTTCGCTGGTGCGTGTCGCTTCGCTCGACAGCAGGCAACTCAATTGCTTGGTCGATAAGCTCTAGGGAGGATTCGGTAAATCTGTGCGACAAATTTGGTCACTGCCCAGGTCCGATGCAGAATCCACAACGGAACAGTATCGCTTTGCGACTACGTCAAAGCGATCCGCGACGCTGCATTATTGTTGGGGTTTCCATTGCCCGTGCGCATTGTCGCTTACCAAATCGCATAGTTGGCGTAACATCCCGATTACACTCATCGACCTGGTTCTGAAAACTCCCTCAGGCGACCGTTGAAATTGGGTTCGTCTCACTTTCTGGTTACAATCTCCTCCTGATGTCCAAAGACGACATACTCACACTTCCGCCTCCGCCGGCCGACGCACGCTTGCCCTACGGCACCGATCCCAACCAGTTCGGCGAACTGCGGTTGCCTAAAGATGGCAAGGGCCCGTTCCCTGTTGTGGTCAACATCCATGGCGGCTTCTGGCGCAACAAGTATGGCCTTGCCCACGCCGGGCATCTTTGTGCTGCGCTCACCGGCAAAGGGCTGGCCACCTGGAATCTCGAATACCGCCGCGTAGGAGATCCCGGAGGCGGCTGGCCGCACACCTTCGAAGACGTCGTCAGCGGCTATCGCTTCGTTGCCCAGATCGCGAAGAAGTACGACCTGGATCCGTCGCGCACGGTCGTGATGGGACACTCGGCGGGCGGGCAGCTGGCGTTGTGTCTCGCCGGGCACGAGTCGTCCGTGAAGAACGCCGTTTCCCTGGCTGGCGTGGACCTGCAGCAGGCTTACGCGCAGCATCTCAGCGACGATGCGGTCGTCCAGTTTCTGGGCGGCAAGCCCAATGAGGTCCCTGAGCATTACCACGAAGCCGATCCCATGCAGTTAAAGATCAAGGCCACGCAGTGGCTGATTCACGGGTTGGCAGACGACGTGGTTCCCCCGAGCTTCAGCCATAACTATGTCATGCAGAAGCAAGGGGCTGGGGAGGATGCCCATCTGCTGGAAATCGCGTCAGCCGGGCATTTTGAGCTGATCGACCCGCGTTCTGCCGCCTGGCCGCGCGTTGAGCAGACCGTGCTGCACCTACTGCAAAAATAGTCCCCTCAAGCCTATCTGGGCCGATGGGCACGTCCCGGCGCGGCGCCCACTGGCAACAATGTTGCCTTGACGCTGGCAGCTTCTGCTCCTAAGATTCCCTCGCCCTGTTGTTTAGTACGCTTTCCCCGGCGTTGATGTACGACCCATAGTCGCCCGATCTCGTGCAGTGCGGGCTCTGGCGCGGGCCGCAACCTGCAACATCAGGAGGACTTTATGCCCGGTTTTTGTGAGAAGTGTGGAACTGCGGTTGGCGATGGAAAATTCTGTCCCAGTTGTGGCGCTGCGGTCCCCTCAGCTCCTCCGGCACCGGCGGCTTCAGCGGCTCCGCCCGCGGCCACGGCAACTAAGGGTGGTGGCGGCATTGTCAAGGTAGTGATCATCGTCGTCGCCATTATCGGCGTGTTCATCGTGCTCTCGATGGGCAGCTGCTTCTACATGGCGTACCGAATCAAGAAGAAGGCCACCGAGTTTACGCAGGCCCCGGGCAGCACACGCCGCTACACGGGGAGAAAAGATGCCTGCTCGCTGATCAAAGCATCTGAGGTCAGTGAAGCCGTCGGACAGCCCGCGTCCGTCGATGAGAACGGCAGCACTTCCTCCTCCTGCGCGTTCACCTATGGACCGGGTGCCGCGAATCGGATCAACGTCAATTTCACCTGGCAGGGTGGAGCGCTAGCCATGAATTTTGCGCACGGCGCCATGAAGCAGATCTCGGGCATGGAGACATTTACGCCCATCGAGGGCATAGGCGATGAGGCGTATCTCGCCCCCATGGGATCAATGCTGATGATGCGTAAGGGCGATGTCATGGTGCAGATCGATCTGCAGACGGCGGGGCTTAACGCCGACGCGGGGAAGAAGATCGCGGCAACGATCGCGTCGCGATTGTGAGTAGCGATTCAGGTCGGAAAGCGTGCGCTGAAACTTACGCTGCGGCTCGCAGTACCAGCGCCGAATTTTTCGAACCGAACGCAATGCAGTTGCAGACGGCGTGCTCGATGCTGGCTTTCCGCCCCGCTTCGGGCACGTAATCAAGGTCACATTCCGGGTCAGGCTCGTCCAGATTGATGGTTGGGGCAATCTGAGAATGCCGCATGGCAACAATAGTTGCCGCTACTCCCGCGGCACCGCATGCGCCCTGCGGATGTCCAATCTGCGACTTCAGGGCTGACATCGGCACCGCGGTAGCGTGTTCTCCCAGCGCGAGCTTCAAAGCCTGCGTTTCGATGCGATCGTTCAGCTTGGTGGACGTGCCGTGCAGGTTTACGTAGTGCACGTTCTGGGCGTTGATCCCGGCGTCCCTCAGCGCCATGCCGATCGCGCGCGCCGGTTCTTCTCCGCACTCCTTCAAACGCACGCGGTGAAACGCCTCGCAGGTCGAGCCATATCCACATACCTCGGCAAGCATATGCGCACCGCGTGCTGTCGCATGTTCGTACTCTTCGAGCACGAACATCCATGCGCCTTCCGCCAGAACGAAGCCGTCGCGATTCACGGAAAAAGGCCGGGAGGCTTTCTGCGGCTGTTCGTTCCAGGCATCGGTCAATATCTTCATCAGGATGAAACCCTTCATGATTCCCAATGCGATGGGCGCGTCCGCGCCCCCGGTCAGGACCATGTCGAGCCGTCCGCTCTGAATCTGACGCAGGGCATAACCCATGGCATCGGTCGACGAGGTACAGCCGGTGGTCACCATATGGCTCGGCCCGCGCAGGCCAAAGCGAATGCTCACGTCGCTGGAGAGAGTGCCCATCACTCCGGTAGGTATGCAGAACAGGCTCATTTGCCGGTATTGCTGGTGGAAAAACAGGCGATACTGCTCTTCGGTGAATTCCTGCGCCCCGCCGCCGGAGCCCAGAATCACGCCGAAGCGCTGCTTTTCCTTCAGGGGCAGCGAAAGAGGATTGACGCCGGAGTCGGAAAAGGCTTCGGTGGCAGCCGCCAGCGCCAACGGCAGTACCCGCGAGACGTGCTTGCGCTCGCGTTTCTCAACCCAGGCGAGTTCGTCAAAGTTCGAGACTTCGCCCGCGATCTGTACCGGAATTTCTGAGGGGTCAAAGTGCGATATGCGGCGAACTCCGCTGCGCCCTGCCAGGATACCTTCAGTAAACGAGGTATTCCCCATGCCATTGGGGCTGACCACACCCATGCCGGTGATGACGACGCGCCTCTTCACTCCCCACCCCTCGCCCAATCTAAACGTTATGAGCTTTTGTTGGATGCGAAGTGTAGCAGTTTGGGCCGCCCAGGGCGAGAAGGTGACAAACTTTTGACAAGGACTGCGAGTTCGGGCAGTGGCTCGATTTGAAGTGCTCCACGCCAGATCCCTCGCTCCCCTGGAGAAAACGCGGAGTTTCGGGATGACTGTCCGATGGAACGATGGCCAATTAAGCCACTACCGCGAATTCGGCTACTCGTCTTAGCCGGTTGCCCAGTGGGTCCTTTCAAGGATGGTGGGCGGTTCGTAAGTCTTTCCGGCCCGAAGGCGCATCTCCTCCCATCGGGTCGTCCACAGCAGAACGGGTCCCAGCAACCTCGCAGTCCACTTTGAGGCGGAACCAAACTCCGCTTCTACCTCTTTCCGGACCGAGCGAATGCGCTCGCTGACGCTGCGGTTCGCAATCTTCAATTGCTGCTCCATGGCCCACAAAGCAGCGTTGTATACGGTTCTCACCTTCTGCATCTCGCGCGCGAAGCGTTCGCGCACTCGCGGGTCGGGATAGTCCTTGTATCGCCGCCACCCTTGCAGCATGGTTTCGCAAATCCGGTAGAGGCTGGGACCGTTGAGTTCGAAGTCGCGCCCGAATGCCCGGTCGAGAAAGCGCTTGGAATCGTCGCGCGAAATCGCGGCATGGAGGAAGTTGAATTTGTGCTGGCCGTGGATGTCGGCGAAATCGATGCCGTCAATCATGCGTCCCTGCTTCGACATCTCCTGGTAGAGCGGGGTTCCCGGCACCGGCGTGTACAGCATGAACTGGTGAAAGTCGGTCTGGTGCCCAACGGCATATTCTATTTCCCGCTCGATGTTGTCGGGCGTGTGGTGCTCGAGACCGATGATCGAGGACCCTTGCACCCGAATTCCGTTTTCACGGAGTTCCTGTGTCAGTTGGCGCGTGTCAGTGCCCTGCAGTTTCTGATAACCCGCACGGGGGGATTCCAGCCCCAACCACAACCAGGAAACGCCCAGCTCCACCAGTTCGTGCATGGTGTATTTCCGGATGGCATTCGCCGAGGCAAACACCGCCAGCTCCCAGCTTTTCCCCGTTTCTTTCATCCGCTCGAGCAGGCGCATCGCTCGCGCACGGTGGAGCAGGAAGTTCTCGTCCATCACGAAGAACGACTGCACCTTCAGTTCGGACTCCATCTGCGCCATCACATGAAACAGGTCGTCGCCACTTTCGAAAAAGTTGACGAATTTGCCTTTACCTCCAAAAAACGACGAAGTCGTACAGAAGTTGCACCCCATGGGGCAGCCGACGGAAGGAATGATCGTGGCCGCTGTTCCACCCTTACGCTCCGGCAGGCGGACACCCAGAATGCGGGTACGCAAGCCCGAAACGATGGCGGGATGCGTGATCGGCGCGTTTTCGTCCTCACCCAGATAATGCCGCATCCACGCAATGCCTTCGCCTTTAACGATGTGGTCAGCATCAATCATCTTCTCCAGGCCGGGGATGGCTGCCACGTGACCGCCCACGATGATCACAGAATGAGGCGAAAGCTTGCGCACCATGCGGCACATCTCGCGAACTTTGCCGACGTTCACGATGATCGAGGAAATACCCACGACGTCATAGTGATTTTTGGTGAGCTCGCGGGCAAAATCCTCGCGCCGGGGAAAATCGAGTACCGTGCATGGCGCGGAAATATTCGCCTGGATCATCATGATTCCCCACGACCGGTGAAACATGCGCAGCGAGAATGCGCCCTGCGCCCGCGTCACCTGGTTGTGATACAGCTCCATGGGATTGATCGCGCGGCTGCCGAATTCGTCGTCTTGCGCGTACGGCCCAAAAACTGAACTTAAGAGAATGCATGCGCTGCTACCCCTGGCATGAGTTTCCATTCAGACTTCGCCCTCCGATTCGCTAGCCATCCATGCTCATCAAAAATGGTTTCGGGATTCGAGTCGGTGACAAGCAACCGAAAATACACGAAAAAAACAAAAAGATTACAAAAGGAAACTGACCCGCTACGAGTCGATGCCTCAAGAAATGACTACCCAGTACCTGGTACGGAGTACTGAGGACCACGGTGTCGTCTTAACGGATAAGGATCGTGGGTCAATTTTGCCCGACTCCGCGCCTGATCCCTCGCCCCGGCTGGTGAAAACGCGGGGCTTCGGGATGACAACTGTGAGAAAGATAACCAACTTGATCCACTGCCCGGACAAGTGATCCGTCGTCACAAATCAATCTCCGGTCTTATAATCGACCTTCTCTTTAAGTCACGCTTGATTGAGCGGAGGATGATTGGCCTACGACGACCTGCGCGAATGGATCGCGGCGCTCGACCGCGCCGGTGAGCTGAAAAGAATTCGTACCGAAGGCGATCCGATCCTTGAAATCGCGGAAATCACAGACCGTGTGAGCAAGGGAGTGGAAGATCCCGCGAAGACACCAACCCGCCCTGTGCAATCGCCCGGCGGACCTGCGTTGCTCTTTCAGAATATTAAGGGGCAGCCCGGCTCCCAGGTACTCATCAATCAATTTGGCTCCGCGCGGCGCATGAACCTGGCGCTGGAAGTGGATGGCCTTGATGAGGTCGCGGACCGCATTCGCAGCTTTATGGATGTGAAGTCTCCCCAGGGCTTTCTCGACAAGGTGAAGATGCTGCCGATGCTCGCCGAAATGGGCAAGTTTTTTCCGAAGACGGTATCGACGGGTCCCTGCAAAGAAGTCATTAAGCGCGACAATTTCTCTTTGCTCGACTTCCCCGTGCTGCAATGCTGGCCGAAAGACGCCGGGCGCTTCATCACCTTGCCTTGCGTGGTCACGCGCGATCCTTCGACAGGCAAGCGCAACGTGGGGATGTATCGTATGCAGATTTACGATGCGAAGACCACCGGCATGCATTGGCAACGGCAGAAGGTAGGCGCGGAACACTATCGGGAAAGATTGCGAGCCGCCGCGGCGCAGGACGACGCAACGCAATCGGCCTCGACTCGGGTAGACATCATGGCTCGCACTTCGGGTGGCTCAGTGGTGGCACCGAGCAATCAGCCGTCAGGAAAAATGGAAGTCGCCGTCGCCATCGGGACAGATCCCGCTGTGACTTTCTCAGCGATCGTGCCTGCACCGCCCGATGTTGAGGAATACCTGATTGCGGGCTTTCTCCGGCAGAAACCTGTGGAACTCGTCAAGTGCGAGACTGTCGATCTCGAAGTTCCCGCCGCTTCGGAGATCGTGCTCGAAGGCTACGTCAATCTTGACGAGTTGCGCACGGAAGGTCCGTTCGGCGATCACACCGGCTTTTATTCCCTCGAAGACGAATATCCTGTCTTCCATGTTACCTGCATCACGCATCGGAAGAATCCGATCTATGCGACGACGATCGTGGGCAAGCCTCCCATGGAGGACGGTTGGATGGGCAAGGCGGTGGAACGCATCTTCCTTCCGCTGATGAAGCTCACGATTCCCGAACTCGTCGATATCAACCTTCCCGTCGAAGGCGTGTTCCACAACCTGATGATCGTCTCCATCAAGAAGTCTTATCCCGGGCAGGCGCGGAAGGTCATGAACGCCATCTGGTCCCTGGGGCAGGCGATGTTCACCAAGTGCATCATCGTGGTGGATGAAGACGTGAACGTGCAGGACATCGGCGAAGTCACGCTTAAGGTTCTCAACCACATCGACCCGGAGCGCGATATCCAGTTCACGCTGGGTCCGGTCGATTCGCTCGACCATGCCTCACGTCTGCCCAACTACGGCTCGAAGATGGGTATCGACGCCACTCGTAAGTGGTCGACTGAAGGCTTCACTCGTCCCTGGCCGGACGAAATCGTGATGGACGCAAAGACCAAGAAGCTCGTGGACAGCAAATGGAAGGCGCTGGCGAAGGAACTTGGGATCGACTGAAATCCCGAGCCGCCCCGTCCAGCGCTTCTCTTCCTGCTACAATCTTGTCGCGTCAATCCCTCCGAAAGGACTTCTCATCATGTTAGCTGCAGGCAATCCTTTCCCGAATTTCTCGCTCCCCAACCAGGATGGCAAAGTCATGAAGCTGGCCGATTTTGCCGGGCACTGGCTCGTCGTCTACTTCTATCCCAAGGACGACACGCCGGGTTGTACCACGCAGGGCCGGTCGTTTACGGCCACGCGGTCTGATTTTGACGCGGAAGGAATCAAGGTTGTGGGCGTGAGCCAGGACGACGTGGCCTCCCATAAGAATTTCCATCACAAGTTCGCTTTCACCATCGATCTGCTGGCTGACACCGACGCTGGCCTGATGAAGGCTCTCGGGCTCGGGCAATCCGAATGGAAAGGCATGAAATTTTGGGATCGAACCACGTTTGTCGTCGACCCCAAGGGCGTGATTCGCAAGGTCTACGAGAAGGTGGACCCTAACGGCCACGAGAAAGTGCTGCTCGACGACATCAAAGGAATGAAAGCAGGCGGGGCGCGTGTCGCCTAAGGCTAAGGGGCGATTTCAGACTGAGGAGTCAGCTCGACTACCAACCCATCGCCCCAGCCGTACTTTTCGAGGGAAAGTTGCTGGATAGTACCCTTCAACGAAGCATCGCTCTCGGAGGAAAGAAACCGCGCGGTCGCCGAATAGCGGCGTGCGGCGACGCGCACCTTCACTTGCGGATTCGCCTTCAGATTGCGCACCCATTGCGAGGTCGCGTATTCCGCAATCACATAAAAGCGGCCGTCACGCTGGGTAAACCAGATCTCGATTTCGCGCGGCTTCCCTGACTTCCGCCCGCGGGTCGTGAGATAGAGAAACTGCTCTGATGCAAGATTGCCGGCCGAGTCGCTTGCCAGGGAATTACTGTCCTTTTAGCTTTAGCTTGGACTTGTTTTCCTCAAGAAACTGACGAAGATTCTCTGCCGCGTCCAGCAGGCGCGTCCACTGTTCGTAATAGAGTGTCACTGGGAACCGGCCCAAGCCGTAGACGCTGACGCCGCCCTTTTCGCTGACGCGAAATTCCATTGCGCCGCTACGCTTCTTGCTGTCGACCTGCTTTTCCAGTTCAGCTAGCTTTGCTTTTAGTTCGTCATAAGTTGGTTCTGCCATGATCGCCTCTTTCGCATGACTCACGTCCATCATAGGCACATCCTGATTGATTCGTCGAGAGACGCCGTCACAACGCAACGGTGCACTCATGCCGCCGGCGGGGTGTGCTGGAACGGCAGCTTGGTGTAGCGAGCCTTGTCCACTTCCACGTAGAGTGCCACTCTGCCTTCGGGACTGCGGAACGGGAACGGCTTCCCCGTGTACTTCATCGAGATGGGGTCCATGATTTTCAGCTCCGGGTCGGGCCTGCGCTCGACTACGCGTCCGCGAATCTGGACTTCTTCGTAGGGGTTGTGAAAATCCACGATGGACAGCGCCACCCGCGGTTCGCGCCTCGTGTTGCGCCCCTTCAGGGAATTCTCCCCCGTGCAAATAACGATAAACTCCCCGTCCCGGCCCACCCAGATGGGTGTGCTTTGCGGAGACCCGTCAGGCATCAGGGTTGCGAGGTGGGCGAAATTGGGACGATCGATCAAACCGATGACGTCGGATGACAGTGCGATTCCCATGAATGGTTTCTCCCGAAACACAATTGATTATTTCATGGAAGATCAGGATGACGGAATTTCGCCCGCAGGTTTGGGAAAACGCGATCCTCTCGGGGCGATTGGAACGGAAGTTATCTGGCGCCGGGGAGGTTAATTCGGAACTGCTGCACGCGATGATTGCCCGCGTCGGCAACGTAAAGGCCATCCTTCGGGTCAACCCACAGACCGGAAGGCCCCGCAAACTCTCCCGCACGGGCTCCACTCTTTCCCAACCGGTAGAGCGGTTGGCCGCTACGGTCAAACACCTGTATCCGGTTCAGAAACGACTGCCCAACATAGATATTCCCTTCCCGGTCGACTGCCAGTCCGTCATTCTCGTCCACCTCGGCGAGCTTGATCTGACTGCGAAAGTGTCCCTTCATATCGAAGATCTGGAGCCGCTGGTTTCCAGTATCGAGGACCATCAACGCGCTCCCGTTGGTCGCGACTTGTGTCGGTTTTCTAAACTCTCCTGGCTCCGTTCCACCGCCGCGTTTTCCGAAGTGAGCGACAACATGCCCTTTTCTGTCGAGGGCGATCACCATATCGCGGCCCGCGTCGCAAACATATGTGCGCCCGGTCGCCGTGTCTATCGCGATGCCAACCGGAGTTTCGAAATAGGATTCCCTCTGATGTTTCCCCAGGTAGCCGCGGAATTTCCCCTTCGCGTCGTAAATGAAGATTGAGGCGAGCCCGGCATCGCTCACATACAAGTTGCCCTCGCGGCTGACGGCGACCGCGACTGGAGTTTGCAGTTGACCGTTACGCCCGCCCACAAGAAAGTGCTTCGACTGATCAAAGTCAAATACGTGAACCCCGTGCGCACCGGGATCGGCTACGTAGACGCGATGAGCGCCATCGGTGACGATGGCGGTCGGCGCTTCAAGAACATCAGCCGTCTCCGAATTTTCTTTGGGACCTGCGATGACGGTGAGCGTGCGCTCGGCTACAGGGTGCTCTGGTTTCACATCCTGGGCGCTGGAGATGCTGCGAACAAAAGTTAGAAGCGGCGGCGAATTTGTCGCGTCAGGAGGCTGGGCAAGCGCGGAACCTGTGGTCTGCGCTGCGACGCTGGCCAGGAAGCAAGCGCAGGCAACTGCTGCAGCGAGAGAACCTCGGACCCACGTCAAAGCGATCGCCATCGCTGCGGCGCCTGGTGGCTGCGCGGACCACGAAACCCATGAATTCCCGCGCTCTATTCTTAAACACACTGGTATCCCCGCACAGACTTTAATTCCGAGGCTGGGATTATCAAGCGGGAGACCGCGACCGGACAGGCGACATCCAGCGCAGGAATCTGGTGTCCGGGACCCGGTTCACGCAAAATCAGAGCCTTGCCAACGGGCAGTATAAGGCAGAATGCGGCACCGTGGGCGCCGGATGAACGCGATTCTGAACCGAGCGGCGGCCGTGGTAGATGAACTCTTCTGCTGACGCGAAGGCGAACCGCAAAAGCTCTACTCCTGACGCAATGCCTTCCACGGGTCGACTTTAGCTGCGGTGCGCGCTGGCACGTAGCAGGCGAGCATGGCCAGCGCCGCGAGCAGCAACGGAGCGCCGACGAGCAAGCGTGGATCGTTTGTGCCGATCTTAAACGCGTCAGAAAACTGGCTGGTCAACGCCGCAAGTATTCTTGCCATCGCAAAAGCGCCGATAAATCCAAGAACGGTTCCGACAGTTATTAGAGCTGTGCCTTCGCGCAGCACCAGCCGCAGCACCTGTCCCTTGCGCGCGCCCAGCGCCATGCGAATTCCGATTTCCCTGCGCCGTCGCGCCACTGCATAGGCCGTGACTCCAGCCAGCCCAATTGCGGACAGCACCAGGCCGAACATGCCAATTCCGCCGTAGGTCCGCAGAGCAGACCACATAAGGTACCGGCTGAACCCCAGGTACGCGCTGAGGGTTTGGACATCAAAGAGATTCAGATTCGGGTCGATGGAAGCGATCGCGCTCCGAATGGCGGTCAGCGCATCCGTTCCCGCATCCGATCGCACAATAATGGTGATGCCTCCGGCTGGAGGCCGCGCGAAATCACGCTGCGTCAGCGGCAGATAAACAATGCGTTGGCTGATCCCGCTTCCATCTTTCATATCGGGGACTACGCCGACTACTTCATACGACTGCTTGTCATCCCGTAGACGCTTCCCGATCGCGTCGTCATTTCCGAAAAACGCGCGGGCGGCGCGCTCATTCAGAACCACGGGCAAAGCCACGGCCTTCGATTCGTCGGTAGCGATCCGTTGATCCTGTTCGTCGAATTCCCGGCCAGCCAGCATCGGCTCGTTCAACGTGGCGAAATAACCCGCGCCCACAGTTTCCTTGATCACCGACTGCTGCACACGCGACGTTCCCTGCACGTCTTCCGCAGTCAGGTGGATGGCGTCATCTTCATCTACGATCGAAAAGGGTGCCTGCGCCGCCAAGGCGAAGCTGCGCACGGTGCCGGCGGTCCTAAGCCGGGCGGGTAGTTTCTCGAACAGGGCTTCTGCTTTTTCGGGTGTGTAGCCGTCGCGCACTGGATCGATGGACAGCAAGAAACATCGTCTTCGGATCGAATTTGGTTTCGATGCTGTTGGCTCTTGGTAAGTCCCATTACCAGGAACCCGGTGATCAGCAGCAACATGAGCGATCCCAGTAACCTGGGCTACCACGGCCAGATTGCGCAGGCCAAAGCGCCGGTAGCCGGGCAACTGAAGTGCGGAGCCCTCTTTCAGCGCCGGGGCTACATCGGTTTTGGTGGCCTGCAGGGCTGGCGCCAGGCTGAATCCGACGCCACAAACGATGCGAGATGGCGAATGCAAAGACGCCTGCGCGCCAATCGAGTGCGACATCGGGTGCGAGCGGCGCTCCCGCAGCCTGCGGTAATTGAGAGTTCAAGACTGAAAGACCATAGGCGAGCGCGAATCCCGCTATCCCGCCCAGCAGCGAAAGCATAATGCCTTCGCTGATCATCTGCCGGACAAGCCGAAAGCGGCTGGCGCCGACTCCCAAGCGAATCGCCAGTTCCTTACGGCGATTGGCGCCCCGCGCAAGCAGCATAGTTGCCAGGTTCATGCATGCAATGGTCATGATCAGGCCCATCAACACGACAAAGAATCCGGCTATTACAGGCCTCAATTTCCGCGGAATGGGCGCTCTCGTGCCCGCTGGAAGTAAGACGACCCGCTTGGCTTTGTCGGCCTGCGACGGAGCCGAAGGATCCTGCTGCGTCGAGACGGCGCGTGATCACGTCGAGGCCGGCTTCTGCGGAATCGATCGTGACGCCCGGCGCCAGGCACATCATCGCCAGGAATTCCCTCGCATTGCGTTGATGCAGCACATCGTTCGCCAGCTCTGGAGCGAGCGCGGCCGGCACCGTAATGGGGACGAAAAGCTCAGACGGATTCATGGACAGCGCGCCATCGAAATTCTTGGGTGCGATTCCCACGATGGTCGCAGTTTGCCCATTCAGGCGAAGCGTCTGCCCCACTGCGTCGGGCGAGGAATTGAGGCGGCTGCGCCAGAAACGATCGCTGATCACGACAACCGGCGCGTCGCCGGGCTTGTCGAGTTCTGGGCTGAGCACTCGCCCACGCTGCGGTTCGACGCCGAGCACAGAGAAATAATCGGCGGATACGAGTTGTCCGAAAACGCGCTCCGGCTTCGCGCCCATCTGGCCCTGCAGGTTGACGTTGAACGGGACGCCGTTCTGCAACGCGGCCACTCCGCTCAGCAGGCTCTTTTGATCCCGATATTGCTCGATGTAGAAATACGAGACAGGTTTCTCAGCCAACACCAAACGTGTGGCATTGGCCGCTGCCGAAAGCTCCCTAGTCAGCAAGGCCCAGCGCGTGCTGTATACGTTGGTCGTCAGCCCAATGCCAAGGCCCATCGAAATGATGCCGACCAGCGCGAATCCGGGCGACTTGATCAGCGCTCGCGACGCATACCGCATGTCCTGGCGCATCTCGCTCAGGTATTCGATCGGCAAACGAATCGCGATGTCCGCGATCAGCCGGATCAGCCCGGCGGCTCCATGCCTTCTGGCGATCTCGTGCACGACATCCTCTCCAAGTTGCGTAACCTCATGGCCATAAGCCAACTTGAATTCGTGTGGAAAGGCCTGCGCCAACCGCCGGTAGATTCGCAGCGCGAAATTCATTCCGTTACCATCCTTCGCTTTACTTGAATGGCGCGGACCAATTCCTGCAGGCGCTCACATTCCGCGTCGAGCACCCGCTTGCCGAGGCCGAGTCAGCCGGTAGTAGCGGCGTCGTGCGTCGTCCAGTTCCGGCGCGGGCCGTTCGTCAGATTCCTCGATGAGCCCCGCCTCGATCAGTCGCTTGATCGATCCATAGAGCGTTGCCGGCCACAACCGCACTTTTCCCATAGTGCGATTCAGAACTTCCTGCATGATTCCGTAGCCGTGCTGCTCCCCACCCGCAAGCGAGAGCATGATGTGAAACCACTGCGTCTTTAGGGGAAGAAAGGTATGAGGATCGACCTTAGTCATAGATTATATATATATAATACATTGTATATATATAGATCAAGAAGAGGCGGTTCATAAGGCCACCTAGTCTTCCTCACCGACGTCAGCTTGAGGCCTTTGCGCGAGTGGACAAAAAGAGCGTGATCCAGGAAGGACTTCGGAGTTGGTTGGAAAATTGGAGCGGGAGACCGGGATCGAACCGGCGACATCCAGCTTGGGAAGCTGGCGTTCTACCGCTGAACTACTCCCGCTCACTATAAATCTCAGGTCCCTCGCAAAGCTCGGGATCTCGCCTGCGGGCTCAGACGCCCGCAAGACGGCTCAACTTGGGAAGCTGGCGTTCTACCGCTGAACTACTCCCGCTCACTATAAATCTCAGGTCCCTCGCAAAGCTCGGGATCTCGCCTGCGGGCTCCAACGCCCGCAAGACGGCTCAACTTGGGAAGCTGGCGTTCTACCGCTGAACTACTCCCGCTCACTATAAATCTCAGGTCCCTCGCAAAGCTCGGGATCTCGCCTGCGGGCTCCCACGCCCGCAAAACAGCTCAACTTGGGAAGCTGGCGTTCTACCACTGAACCACTCCCGCTCACCGGGACGTGCTACTTGGCGAAATTATCACCGATCATGCAGAGGTTTGCAACAAAGCTGACCGGCACTTCCGCCTTATATAGCATTCGCCTGCAATCCTGTTCAACTGTCCTACGGGCCCGAAAACTGGTAGCATTCGCGTCTCTTGGTCTCTCGTTCGAAGGCACTGCGAGAGCCTCAATCCAGCAACCGGAGGCGACCCTATCGTGAGCATACCCAACGGTTCGAAGCCCGCACCCAGCCGCAGGAGTTTTCTGCAGGCCACACTGGTTAGCGGTGCCGGCATGACAATGTATCCCGCTCTCGCGGCAGCAAGAGCGATTCCGCCTTCCCCCAAACCCGCGCCAGCGCCTCCCTTCGAACTGGAGGAGGTAACCATCGCCCAACTGCAGGACGGCATCAAGTCGGGAAAATACACTGCACGTTCTCTTGCTGAAGAGTATCTGGCAAGGATTGACGCCTTGGACAAGCACGGCCCGACCGTCAACAGCGTGATCGAAGTTAACCCCGATGCTGTCGACATTGCGGAGAAGCTCGACCGGGAGCGCAAAGAGAAGGGCGCACGCGGAGCGATGCACGGCATTCCCATCCTGATCAAAGACAACATCGACACCGCCGACAAGATGGCCACTACGGCAGGATCGCTTGCACTCGTGGGAGCCAAGCCGCACAAAGATGCTTTCATCGTGCAACGTTTGCGAGCGGCAGGGGCAGTCATTCTGGGCAAGACCAATCTCAGCGAGTGGGCCAACTTCCGGTCGACGCATTCCACCAGCGGTTGGAGCGGCCGAGGCGGCCTGACGAAGAATCCGTATGCCCTCGATCGCAACCCTTGCGGCTCAAGCTCGGGATCGGGAGCCGCTGCCTCAGCAAACTTCTGCGCTGCGGCTATCGGTACGGAAACCGATGGTTCTATTGTTTGTCCGTCGTCGTCCAACGGCCTGGCTGGAATCAAGCCCACCGTAGGCCTCACCAGCCGTTCGGGAATCATTCCTATATCGCATAGCCAGGATGGGGCCGGACCCATGGCGCGTACCGTGGCGGATGCCGCGGCCGTGCTCGGAGCGATGACGGGCGTTGATCCTGAAGATGGCGTCACCGCCAGCAGTGAAGGAAAATCGCTCACCGACTACACGCGGTTTCTCGATCCCGGCGGATTGCGCGGTATGCGAATCGGGGTTGTCCGCAAGTACCTTGGGTTCAGTGATGAAGTCGATCAACTTTTGGAGTCTGCGATCGACGTGATGCGTCAGCAGGGTGCGACCATCGTCGACCCGGTCGTGATCGAGACCCACGGCAAGTTTGATGACAGTGAGTTCCTTGCCTTCCAGTATGAATTCAAAGCCGATCTCAATGCGTATCTGGCGAGACTCGGACCCGGTGCTCCGGTTCATTCCCTCAAGGAGATCATCGAATTCAACGAGAAGAATCGTGAGAAAGAAATGCCCTATTTCGGCCAAGACATCTTTCTGAAGGCCGAAGCAAAAGGGCCGCTCACCGAAAAGGAATATCTGGACGCGGTGGAAAAGAACCACAAACTCGCGCGCACCGAAGGGATCGACGCAACCATGGACAAGTCGAAGCTCGATGCGTTGATCGGCCCGACCGGCGGGCCTGCGTGGCTCACTGACCTGATAACCGGTGATCACTTCGGGGGTGGAAGCTCAAGCGCCGCGGCGGTTGCGGGCTATCCCAGCATCAGCGTGCCCGCGGGATACGTTCACGGTTTACCGATCGGGATTTCTTTCTTCGGAAGGGCTTGGAGCGAACCGATTTTGATCAAAATCGCCTTTGCCTACGAACAGGCTACGAAGCATCGAAAGCCGCCGCGCTTTCTGCCGACGGTGAATCCAAGGGCTTGAGACTGCGTTGCCGGTAGAGTGCTGAGATTTCGATATCGGACCCGTTCAGGTTTTCTTACGTCCAGCGGAACCACTTCAGCGCGAGCACGAAGGAAATTCCGCCCCAAAGCGCCATCACCAGCAACCGGCCAGACTGCGATGCCATTGAAGCACCTTCGAGGATGGTCGCGCGCAGTGCGTCGTTCAGGGCAGTGAGCGGCAATGCCTTGATGAACGGCTGGATCATCGCGGGAAAGCGTTCGTAAGAGAAAAACACTCCGGAGAAAATCCACATCGGCATCATCACGACGTTGATCAAGCCGCTGATGCTCTCAATCTTCTGTGCGCGAGACGCGGTCAGCAATCCCAACCCGCCGAACGAGAGCGCGCCAATCGCCCCTACCAGCACGATAGTGAACCAGGATCCCAGCACGCGCATGTGAAACGCGATGACGCCGAAGATCAGCAGGATCCCGACTTCCACCACCATCAGGATCAGGCGGCTGCTGGCGAGCGCGAGCAGGAAGTCGCTGCGCCGCATCGGCGTTCCCACGAATCGCTTGAGCAACTTCCTCTGCCGCATATCGACCAGGCCAAATCCGATGCCCCACATGGCCGCGTTCATCACATTCATGCCCAGCAGGCCAGGAATGAGGAAATCGATGTAGCGCGAGCCCGGCTCGCTGGCGGTTACTGTTGTGGTCGCAATCGGATTCTTGCGTCCAGAGGCGACCTGGAGCGCGTCATCCACTTCGATGTGCGCCAAGACGCTCTCCGGCCGCACCGGATCGTAGCGGTACTGAAACCCTCCGTCGGCAAGGGGCTCCACTACCAGATCAAACTTCCCCAACCGAAAACCTGTCGCCGCCTGCGGAGCTTCAATGACCGACGCGCGAATCGACGATTTCAGTGGGGATCGCTGAATCATCGCCAAGGTATCTTGTGCCTGGGGACCTGCAACGATCGCAACCGACGTGATGTCGGCCGGCTTGTTGCGAAAGGCGATGCCCAGACCGAGCGCCAGCAAGATGGGAAACGCGAAAACCCAGAAGGCAATTTCAGGCTCACGCTGCATCTCCCGCAACCGCGCCACCAGCAGATGCCGGTAGCCCGACCAGCGGCCGTTCTGCCGGCCACCGGGCTTCTGGGGCGTCGTCTCTGATTCAAGCGGATGCACCGGTGGTTCCGATACTGCCATCTCAAGCCTCCCTCAGGTGCCGCCCCGTCAGATTCACGAACACATCTTCCAGGCTGGCTTGGCGCGTGGTGAGGTGCAAAAGTTGTGAACCTCGCTTTTCGACCGCATCCAGGAGCGCCGGAATCGTCAAGTGCGGCTCTTTCACGCTGAGGCAGAAAAAGCCGTCTTCGTGGCGCACCGACTCGACTCCCGGCAAGGCACGCCAAGTCGTAACTGCGCCGTCCGCGGAGTCGCCGGTGACCGAGAACTCCACCATATGATGGCCACCCAGGCGATCGATAAGCTCCGGTGGCGTTCCCTCGGCGATGATCTGCCCGTGGTCGACGATCGCCAACCGGTCGCAAAGACGCTCGGCTTCGTCCATATAGTGGGTCGTGAGCAGCACCGTGCCGCCGGCCTTCTGAAAATTGCGAATGATGTCCCACAGCTGGCGCCGGCTCTGGGGATCCAAGCCCGTGGTCGGCTCGTCGAGAAAAAGCAGCTTGGGATTTCCCACCAGCGCCGTCGCCACGGCAAGCCGCTGGCGCTGGCCACCAGATAATTTGCCGACCCAGGCGTCGGCCTTCTCGGTGAGCTGCAGGTCCTCCAGAACGTCGCTGGTGTCACGCGGCTGGCGGTAGAAGCTGGAGAAGAGTTCGATGGTCTCGCGAACCGTGAGTTTTTCCGAGAGTCGCGTCTCCTGGAGCGAAATTCCCAGCAGCTCCCGCAAGTCGCGGGAGTTGCGCTCCCAGCTGCGACCGAGGATGGTGACTTCACCGGAGGTCGCAGCCAACAGGCCCTCAAGAATTTCTATCGTGGTGGTCTTGCCCGCTCCGTTGGGTCCGAGCAGGCCGAAGCACTCCCCGGCCTGGATTTCGAGGTTCAGCCCGCGGACGGCTTCGACTTTACCGTCGTACGTCTTCCGCAGATTTCGGCACTGGATGGCAGGTCCCACCGAGTGATTCTAACTTACTCGCGGAGTGTGAACGGCAAATCAAAGCGGCTCACGATGGCCTGGTGAAATCCAGTCTACTTTTCCAGATCTACTGACTTGATCGGCACATCCCAATGAGCGTCGAGGATCGCGAAGCGCCGCTGCTCTTCTCGGGCATAGGTTTCCTGATCGGGAAAGAGCTGCTTCTTCAGCGCGTCATCGTCGAAGGGCTCATTGGCGAGGGTCGCGTTCTTGAAAACGATGGTGACGCGGTAATCCCAGCGACCGTCTTCGGTGGCGTGGTAGCGAGGCTGGTCCATCCAGACCTTTAACATCCGGCCCATCTCAACCTGCTTCTTCAACAGCGGGTAATGATTCTTCTTGAACAGCTTGACGAACTCCTCCGCCGAGCCCCACTTTGCCTTGTAGTAGTACTCGACCACAAAAGGCTTGCCCTGCTCTGCGGGAGCAGATTGCGCTGCAGCGATCATCGGGCTTAGAGTGGAGATTAACAACGCGAGTGCCAGTTTCTTCACGGCGTTTTCCTTCCTGGATGTTGATTTCCACGAATGACGGATTGTGGCATGCCTGAAAGCATGCCCTGATACAAAACTACACTCCTTCAAAGCCTGGTAGATGATCGAGGATCGTTTGGAGACTATTTAATTCTGCGCCTGAATTCGGTTTTGCCAATGCGACCAGACAAACCAGATGATTCCGATGGCCAGAACGGCGCCGATCACAGCGTCGAACTGATGGAAGTACTTGCCCAGTTCTCGCCAGTTCTGGCCAAGCTTCATGCCGAACCATGCCAGCCCAAAACACCACGGCCAGGAACCGAGAAAAGTGTAGATGTGGAAGCGTCCGCGTGGCATGCGCGCAATACCTGCAGGTAAGGCGATGAAAGTGCGGATCACCGGCAGCAGGCGCGCGATGAAGACTGCCAGGTAGCCCCAACGGAGGAAGAAACGATCCGCCCAGTCCAGCTCGCGGCGACTAAGAAGGATCCAGCGGCCATACTTTTCCACCAGTGGCCGGCCGCCGTAACAGCCAATCTCGTATGCGAGCAGCGATCCCAAATTGCAGCCGATCGCGCCCGCGGTCGCCACCCAGAACAGCTTCATCGCCCCTTCATAAACCAGGTAGCCCGCAAAGGGCATGATCAGCTCTGAGGGCAGAGGAATGCAGGCGGACTCAATGGCCATGAGAATGGCGATACCGCCGTAGCCGGTCACGCCGATCACCGACTTGATGAACACAAAAACTACAGCCAGTATTTTTTCGGTCATGCGGAGAGTTCAGGAATTACTGGTTTCTAATCGGCGCCTGGGACAAGCGGACCTGCACCATTCAAACTGCCGTCGGCTCTAGAATGCCCCTTCTTGCGTGAATGTGTAACCGGGCAGCGTCGAGCCTTCCGCCGACTTGCTCACCTTGACCCGCACCGTGGGCGTATCTGGCGCCGACAGACCAGCCGGCCGCAGCAGCGCGAACTGGGTAAACACTTCGTTGTACAGCTTGGTTACCAAGTAATCCTTGCCGTCGTTGTCGTTGCGCCACACTTGCCCGAGCTGAATGGACTTCACTGACATGGTTTATACCTAGGGGAACACCTCCAGACTACCGGGCTGAAATCTTCGCGTCAATCAAACTTGGTCGACCTGCCGGTTACCAAGAGGATATGTGTCAGACGCCAAATTCCCGAGCGGCCCGACGGTCGGCTTTCTTCGGCTCACCGGTCGGCTGGCCCGCGAGTTTTCGCGGTTCAATCTGCTACCATACGCTTCGTTCGTGGAGGCAAGGTAGATGGCACGCGGTTTGGTTCCCCGTCAACCGGCGAAGACTGGGCGTCACGAAGAGGCCCGTACACGCCAAGTCGGCAGGCTACCGAGTGTGACCGAGATCAAGCGCGGCTCGACAAGGTCGTTATCACGCGCTGAAGCGAAATCGCCGCGACCGGGGCAGAAGAGTTCGTCTCCGGTAGTTTCGTTGCCGAAGAAGCGACCTGCCAAATCTGTCAAGACCTACGATCCGCCGGCGCCTGAGCGCATTCACGCCATCATCAGCCGCCTCGACCAGCAATATCCCGAGGTCACCTGCGCTCTCACCCATAAAAGCGCATGGGAGCTGCTGGTAGCAACTATTCTCTCTGCGCAGTCGACGGATGTGCGCGTGAACATGGTCACACCTGAGCTCTTCAGGAAATATCCCACCGTTCAGGACTTCGCGGCCCTCACGCCGGAACAGCTTCAGCCGGACGTGCGGTCCACCGGCTTTTTCCGCAACAAGTCAAAATCGGTGGTAGGCGCGGCGAAGAAAATTGTTGCCGACTTTGGGGGTGAGGTTCCGGATCAGATGGATCAACTTCTGACCCTTCCCGGCGTGGCGCGCAAGACGGCCAACGTCGTGTTGGGAACCTGGTTCAAGAAGAACGAGGGCGTGGTGGTCGACACGCATGTCACCCGCATCTCGCGCCGTCTGGAACTCACCAAGCAAACGGACGCCGCCAAGATCGAACAGGATCTCATGAAAATCATTCCCCGTGACAAGTGGACTTTGTTTTCACACCAGGTGATCTGGCATGGCCGCCGGTTATGTATTGCGCGCCGACCGAAATGCGTCGACTGCCCGCTTGAAAATATCTGTCACGCCGGTGACAAGACCTGGTCGACGGTCGACATCCACAAGAACGCCGTGTAGATGTGTGCTTCACCAGTCCGAAAGCGTCGCTCTCGCGGGCTGCTCTCCCTGCTAAACTGTCGTTTCTTCATTTCAAGGACACCCATGCGCACTTTTTTTCTCCTTGCTATGGTCGTAGTAGCTATGAGCACTGTGAGTCTCACCGCAACCCTGCCTGCGCCAAACGCCGTTACCGATCCCAAGCAGATTGCCAGCAAGCCAAACGCGCAGGTGGAAAAGAATCTTTCCATCGAAAAGCTCTACATGACGCGCGGCGTCGGCGGGACAGACTGGTCGCCCGATGGTAAGACTATTGTTTTCGTCTCCAACATCAGCGGACGTAACAATCTCTGGCTGGTTCCTGCCGAAGGTGGGTGGCCGCAGCAGCTCACCATCAGCGATCAGCGGCAGAGTTCGCCAACGTGGTCTCCCGATAGCAAGTGGATCGCTTTCCAATCCGACTACGACGGGAATGAGCAGTGGGACATTTTCCTGGTCTCGCCGAAAACCGGCCAGCTGGTGAACCTCACCAACACGCCCGAGATCGCCGAAATGCATCCCAGATGGTCGCCCGATGGCCGCTACCTGGCGTACATGGTGAAGCCGAAGACCTCGTCAGTGTTTGAGATCGACGTGTACGACACGCTCATGCGCGAGGTGCGTCACCTGACGACGGGCACTCCAGCCGACAAACTCAACGAGGGCGAGATCTGGTCACACGACGGCAAATGGATCGTCTACACACAGGGCCAGGCCAAGGGCACCGACTCGAACATTTTCATCGCCGAGGTTGCAACCGGAAAGAGCACGCTGCTGACGCCTCACGAGGGCGAGCAGCGTTACTCCGCGAATGCAATTTCTCCCGATGGCAAGAAGGTTCTGATCACTTCGAACGCGGGTAATGGCTACGACAACGTCGGCCTGCTCGACATTGCTACCAAGAAAATCACCTGGCTCACGGAGGATAAGTGGGAGATCAACGGCGGTGAATTTTCTCCTGACGGCAAGTCTGTTACCTGGACCGCCAACGTCGACGGCAATACCGACATCTACCTGCACAACCTGGCGAGCGGAAAGACGACTTCCCTGCCTTTGCCCAAAGGTGTGAATTCGACGGGCGGATCGTCATCCGCATTCTCGCGCGATGGCTCGCGGCTCCTTTACTACCACAACGGTCCGACCGCGCCAAACGACGCCTGGACTTATGAGCTCGCCAGCGGCAAGTCGACCCAGGTTACGCATTCTCTGCTGGCTGGCGTGCGTCCGGAAGACATGGTGGAACCGTTCCTGGTTCACTATCCCAGCCGAGACGGTAAATGGACGATCTCCGCTTTCGTCTACATGCCTTATAACCTGCCGCGCAATGCTCAGCATCCGGCGATTGTGTACGTGCACGGCGGTCCGACAAGTCAAACGGTCAATTCGTTTAACCGCTTCGTGCAGTACGTGGCGAATCAAGGCTATATCGTCATCGCACCCAACTACCGGGGGTCAACTGGTTACGGCAAAGAATTTCAGCAGGCGAACTTGTTCGATATGGGTGGCGGCGATCTGCAAGATGTACTTGCCGCTGCGGACTGGATGAAGCAGACCGGCTACGTGGATCCCAAGAAACTCATCCTGATGGGCGGCAGCTACGGCGGTTACATGACCATGATGGGTGTGACCAAAGCCCCCGAAGTTTGGGCGGCGGGCGTTCCCATTGTCCCCTTCGTGAACTGGTTTACCGAGATTCAGAATGAAGATCCGGTGCTGCAGCAGTCGGATCTCGCCACCATGGGTGATCCCGAAAAGAACAAAGCCCTCTATGAAGATCGGTCGCCGATTCACTTCATCGACAACGTGAAGGCGCCGCTCCTGCTGCTGGCCGGAGGGCACGATCCCCGCTGCCCGAAGACCGAATCACAACAAGTGGTCGATGCCATCAAGAAACGCGGTGGCGTGGTCGACTACAAGGTCTACGAGAACGAGGGCCATGGCTTCGCCCGCGTGGAAAATCAAATCGACGCCTACAAGCGTGCAGCCGATTTCCTGAAGGCTCACGTCCCGCCGGCGGATTGCAGCTGCTCGCTGAATGAGTAAGGCCGCGCGAGATTAGATCTCGCCGACCCGCCAGTTCCTGCGGGGAGCTGGCTACTCTCTACGCAACCTCCTGCTGCACGGCGCTCTGGATCTCGTCATATTCCAAGGTTGAGAGCCGAAACTCTCCCGCGCCGACGATGCCGTCCACCTGCTTGGGGCTCCGCACACCGACGATCGCGCCGGTAACGGCAGGGTTGTGCAGTGTCCAGGCGATCGCCACCTCGCCGGCGGTTCGGCCATAACGGTGCCCGATCTCGCGAAGCAGCTCGACGAGCCGCAGGTTGCGCGAGAGCAAAGGCTCCTGGAAGTTGGCATTGTGACTCCGCCAATCGTCGGCAGAAAAGTTGGCGATTCGTTGGCGTGTCATCGCACCTGTGAGCAGGCCGGAATACATCGGCGAATAGACGATCACACCGATATTGTTGCGGCTTGCGAAGGGGAGGATCTCGTCTTCCACGTCGGGATTAAGAATGGAATAAGGTGGTTGCAATGAAACGATAGGCGCGATGCTCAGTGCACGCTTCATTTGCTGCGCATTAAAGTTCGAAACTCCGATGTTCCGCACTTTGCCCTCTTCTTTCAGCCGAGCCATCTCGGTCCAGCCTTCCTCGATGTCAGGGTCCGGATCGGGCCAGTGAACCTGATACAGATCGATCACATCGACGCGCAGCCTCCGCAGGCTGGCTTCACACTCCCGTCCGATGGACTCGGCCTTCAACGAGTTGCCGATCTCTCCTTTCTTGCTCCAGACAAGGGCGCACTTGGTGAACACGTAGGGCCGGGAGTTCCGGCCTTCGAGCGCACGTGCCACCACCTCTTCGGAATGTCCCAGCCCGTAGACCGCGGCAGTATCAATCCAGTTAATTCCGCGGTCCAATCCCGCCTGTATTGCGGCTATGGACTCGCGATCGTCCTGCGGACCCCAGCTCCACGTCCAACCCCCACCACCCATAGCCCACGCCCCGATGCCGATCGGAGTAATTTCAAGATCGCTGTTTCCCAGCCTTCGTTTCTCCATAGGATCCCTCTGTCAGTGCTTTCTGTTCTTCGCATCTCTTTGCCGTCCGGAACCCGGTGTACGTCTCACCGAATCTCGCGTACGGCACTTGCCCCTCACTTGTGCAAATACCGTGCCAACACCTTAATTCGTTTAACCTCTCGGACCTGACGATTCATTTTCAGCCATTTAACGTATCGCTTCTGCGTCGAACTCAGGTCGCACAACCTTGCAGCCAAGAACATTCGTCTAAATTTCGACACCAATTGACAGCGCCCTTCATCTATATCCTCTAAAGCGACTGGGGCGCGCCGGGGTGGACCAAGCTAGAAGTGCAGATCGCGCCAAGGGCGCGCGTCAGGAGCTTTATGGGAATTCCTTTTCGTCAGATCAGCGAAGAGACCGATAACCGCTACGTCACGGTATTAGAGGTTGCCAAGGCGATCGCCGCTCACCGCAGCCTTGAAGAGCTGTTTCAGGAACTCGCCCGAAGGCTCCATTCGATCCTGAATTTCACCTACCTGAGTCTGCTCCTGCACGATCCCGATCGCAATGTGATGCGCTTGCATACCCTGGATACCCGGCAGCCGGGCAGTTTGCAGCCAGGCATGGAATTTTCGATGGAGGAGTCCCCTTCGGCCTGGGTCTGGCAGAACCAGAAGCCGCTCGTAGTGGGCGACATCGAGCGAGAAACCCGGTCACCTAGGGTTATGCGGATTTTGATCGACCACGGCGTAAAGTCGTTTTGTAGCTTGCCGTTGACCACGCCCCGCCGGCGCCTGGGGGCTTTCAACATCGGCTCACCCGCGCCTTATGCTTATGACCCACGCGATCTGGAGATTCCTGAACTGGTGGCAGGCCAGGTGGCGGTTGCGGTAGAGAATGCCCTCAACTACAACGATGCGCAGGATTTTCAGCAACAGGTAGTTCGTGAACGTGACCGCTTGAAACTGCTCCTCGACGTGAACAACGCGGTGGTGTCGAACCTGGCATTCTCCGAGCTGATCAAAGCTATTCCCAGGAGCGTCCGCACGGCTATGCAATGTGATGCGGTCTGTCTTTCGCTGCCGGAGGCGAACCACCAACACTTGCGCATCTATGGCCTAGACTTCCCCACTACCAGAGGATTCCTTCGCGAAGAAATGGTCATCCCCATTGCGGGATCGAGCCCAGGGAAAGCTCTGCAAAGCACACAACCAGTCCTTTATGCCACCGCGCCCAGCGGTCTTGAGCCACTGCCCTCGAAAATCAACGAAGGCGAAGGAATTCAATCCGGCTGTTTCCTTCCGATCACGCGCCAGGACCGGACGCTGGGTGTACTGCACCTGCTGGACCGGCGGCCTGGGAGATTCACCGAAAAGGATGCGGACTTTTTGCGACAGGTGGCCAGCCAGGTAGCCATCGCCCTTGACAATGCCCTTCAGTTCCGCGCCGTTACCGAGTCACGTGAACGCCTCGCCGAAGAGCGCCTCTACCTGAGGAACGAGATTCGCAGCGACCGCTATTTCGAAGAGATTCTTGGCGAGAGCACGGGGCTGAAACACGTGCTTGCGCAAGCCGAAAAAGTCGCTCCCATCGACACCAGCGTATTCATTCAAGGTGAGACCGGAACCGGCAAAGAGCTGATCGCGCGAGCCATTCACAATCTCAGCGCACGCAAAGATAACCCGTTCGTGAAGCTGAACTGCGCCGCCATTCCTCTCGGGTTGCTGGAGAGTGAGCTATTCGGTCACGAAAAGGGAGCCTTCACCGGAGCTATTGCACGGAAGCTCGGCCGCTTTGAGATTGCGAACAAAGGAACTCTATTCCTCGACGAAATCGGAGACATCCCACTCGAACTCCAGCCAAAACTGCTTCGTGTTCTGCAGGAACAGGAGTTTGAGAGGCTTGGCAGCAATCGCTCGATCCGCACCGATGTCCGGTTGATCGCGGCTACCAATCGCGACCTGGGAAAGATGGTGGAGGAACGTGAATTCCGCGCCGATCTCTACTACCGCTTAAATGTTTTTCCTATCAGAATTCCGCCACTTCGCGAACGGGCGGATGATGTTCCGCTGCTGGTGCGCTACTTCGCCCAAAAGTACGCGCTGGCGATGAACCGAAAGATTACGCGCATTCCCGACGAAGCGATACGCGCCCTGCGGGAATACGGCTGGCCAGGAAATATTCGTGAGCTGCAAAACTTCATCGAGCGTGCGGTAATCCTCTCTTCTGGAGGAATTCTGGAATTGCCCCTGGCAGAACTGAAGCTCGCGGCGTCGCCAGTGACCCCGCCCACAGCCGCTACCCGTACCCTGCGAGACGCGGAGCGGGAACACATCCTCAACGCCCTTCGAGTGTGCGATTGGGTGCTTGGCGGCGCAGCGGGGGCCGCCGTTCGCCTGGGAGTACCTCGGACCACCCTCATCTATCGGATGCGTAAATTGGGAATCTCCAGCCGTCCCGACCGAGTCGAATAAGTGTCGAATATTCGACTCTTTACGAACTTTCTGTTACCTGACCAGGGACGCGAGGCCGGCACACAAATTGTAAGCGATTGATTTTAAGGCTAATATTTCATCTCAAGCGACCGTTGTAGGGATGGACTCTCCCGTGCATTTGTTGGGAGAGATTCTGGGTTTGCCGACCTATTCACCCTTCATACGCGTCGGCACGCTGGGTTAGAACCAAAGGAATTTTATGTGGATTGTTCGGCTCGCGTTAAGACGGCCTTATACCTTCGTTGTCGCCGCTCTGCTTCTGCTGATACTCGGCCCGATCGTTATCTACCGCACACCGACCGACGTTTTCCCCAATATCAACATTCCGGTTGTAAGCATTATCTGGAACTATGCCGGGCTGAATGCTCAGGAGATGAGCGACCGAATCATCAGCAACACGGAGCGGTCGCTAACCACCACGGTCGACGATATCGAGCACATCGAGTCCCAGTCGCTGAACGGTATCGCGGTCGTGAAGGTTTTCTTCCAGCCCAGCGCAAAGATCGAGAAAGCTATCGCTCAGGTTACGGCGATTTCGCAAACCCAACTTCGGCAACTGCCGCTCGGAACCACGCCACCGCTGATCATCAGTTACAGCGCCTCCAGTGTGCCGATTCTGCAGCTCGCGATGTCTGGACAGAAACTTTCCGAGCAAGACCTGAACGACTATGCGCTTGAATTTCATTCGTACCCGGCTGGTCACGGTTCCGGGCGCGGCGGTTCCTTACCCCTATGGCGGAAAGCAGCGGCAAGTTCAGGTGGACCTGAACACCACTGCCCTGCAGTCGAAGGGCCTGTCGCCACTGGACGTAGTCAACGCGATCAGTGTGCAGAACCTGATTCTGCCGGCGGGGACCTCGAAGATCGGCGGGCTCGAATACGACGTCGACATCAACGGTAGCCCGCAGACGATCGCGGAACTCAACGACTTGCCCATCAAGACCGTGGGCAGCACAACCATCTACATCCGCGATGTCGCTTGGGTGCGCGACGGCTTTCCCCCACAAACCAATATTGTTCGCGTAGACGGGCAGCGCGCTGCGCTCCTGACCATTCAGAAAGCGGGCAACGCTTCTACGCTAGACGTGATCGCGGGCATCAAGAAGTTGCTTCCGCAGATCCAGGCCACGGTGCCACCGGAACTGAGCATCACACCACTGGCCGACCAGTCTCTGTTCGTCCGTGCGTCTATCGATGGTGTGCTCAAGGAAGCCACCATTGCGGCCTGCCTGACCGGTCTGATGATTCTGCTCTTCCTGGGCAGCTGGCGAAGCACGGTTATCATCGCGGTATCGATTCCGCTCGCGATTCTTACGTCCATCATCACTCTCAGCGCGCTCGGCGAAACCATCAACATCATGACGCTCGGCGGCCTGGCGCTGGCGGTCGGCATTCTCGTGGACGATGCCACGGTCGAAATCGAAAACATCAACCGCAACATTGCACTGGGGAAGGAAATCGAGCACGCCATTCTCGACGGTGCGGCGCAAATCGCCGTGCCAGCCTTTGTGTCGACACTTGCTATCTGCATCGTCTTCGTCCCGATGTTCTTCCTCTCAGGAGTAGCGCGGTATTTGTTCGTGCCTCTGGCGGAGGCTGTTTCGTTCGCGATGCTCGCTTCCTACCTGCTATCGCGTACGGTGGTGCCCACCATGGCGAAGTATCTGCTGCGGGGACACGAAGAAGAGTCCGGCCATCACCTGAAAACCAGCCGCAATCCTCTGGTGCGTCTGCAAGCGGGGTTCGAGGAAGGCTTCGAGCGCTTCCGTGAGGGATACCATTCCCTGCTCGAGCGTTGCCTCCACCATCGCGGGGCGTTTCTGCTCTCGTTCTTTGCGGCCTGTGTGTTATCCGTAGTGGCGATCGTTCCCTTTCTCGGGCAGGACTTCTTCCCTGCCGTGGATAGCGGCCAGTTCAAGCTGCATCTTCGGGCGCGCACCGGCACACGCATTGAGGAAACGCGCGCGGCTGTGCGATCTGGTGGAACAATCGATTCGTGAGCAGATTCCGCCGACCGAAATATCGAGCATCATCGACAACATCGGCCTCCCCTACAGCGGGATCAATCTCTCGTACAGCAATTCGGCGCCTACCGGACCTGCGGACGCTGACATTCTCGTGAGCCTGTCGAAAAAACACCGTCCTACCGAAGAATATGTCCATGACCTCCGTCTGAAGTTGACCGAGCAGTTTCCGGGCGTGAGCTTTGCGTTCCTGCCGGCCGACATCGTGAGTCAGATTCTGAATTTCGGCCTGCCGTCGCCGATCGACGTGCAGATCGTCGGCAACGACCAGCAGTCGAATCGCGCGTTTGCCGACAGGCTTCTGCAACAGATCAAAGTCATTCCTGGCACGTCGGACTTGCGGGTCCAACAGACCTTTGATCAGCCCAAGCTCCATATTCTGGTGGATCGAACCAAAGCCGGTGAAGTTGGTTTCACGCAGCGCGACATGGCGCAGAACCTGCTGATCTCACTCAGCGGAAGCTTTCAGACGGCACCCACTTACTGGCTGAACCCGAAGAATGGCGTCAGCTATTCGATCGCGACCCAGACGCCTCAATATCGAATCCAGAGTTTGCAGGATCTCGAAAACATCCCGGTCACGAATGGGACTGCTCACCCTGAGATCTTTGCCAGCCTGGCGTCCATCCATCGCGGTGTGGGGATGGGAGTCGTTTCTCACTACAACATTCGCCCCGTCGTCGATATTTTCGGCGCCGTGCAAGGAACGGATCTGGGTGCGGTTGCGGCTCAGATTGATCGCATCGTCAAGGACAATGAGAAGTATCTGCCCCGCGGCTCGCAGATCATTGTGCGCGGGCAAATTCAGACCATGCGCTCCTCGTACATCGGCCTGATCGGCGGACTCGCCTTCGCCATATTGCTGGTGTACCTTCTGATCGTCGTTAATTTTCAGTCGTGGCTCGATCCTTTCATCATTATTTCAGCGCTTCCAGCGGCCCTGGCGGGGATCGCGTGGTTCCTGTTTGTGAGTCGAACCACGCTGAGCGTGCCAGCGCTTACGGGATCGATCATGTGTATGGGCGTAGCCACGGCTAACAGCATTCTTGTGGTCAGCTTCGCAAAGGAGCAGATGCAGGAAGGCAAGGACGCCGTGACCGCCGCCTTGCAGTCGGGATTCACGCGTTTCCGTCCCGTGTTGATGACTGCATTGGCCATGATCATCGGCATGATCCCGATGGCGGTCGGACTGGGCGAAGGTGGTGAACAGAATGCCCCGCTGGGACGGGCGGTCATTGGCGGATTGATGTTTGCCACGGTTGCGACTCTGTTTTTCGTGCCCGTATTCTTCAGCCTGTTGCATGGGTGGCGCATGGAACGGGAAGGAAGCTGAATCCGGGTGGATGCGGTCATCATCTTTTAGTAGAACAATGGGGCGGTTGGAGAGTTCATGCGAGTCGGAGAAGACGATAGAGTGGAGCAGCGAGTGATCACCAAAGAACTGACGCCGCGCCACAATGACCCGGGGCCGCCGGCTTCGAAACGGGGATGGCTGATCGCGGTTGCAGTGTTCGCCGTGGTGGCGCTGGTCGTGATTTCCGGTATCCTGCCGCGGGTGAAGGCTCGCGCGACCCTGCGAGCGGAAACTGCGCGTCTGGCGATACCCACGGTCTCCGTGGTCCAGCCAAAGCGAGCAGCTGCCTCACAGGAGATCGTGCTCCCGGCCAATGTTCAGCCTTACATCACTGCTCCGATTTATGCGCGGACCAATGGTTACTTGAAGCGCTGGTACGCCGACATCGGCGTGCACGTGAAGAAAGGCCAGCTGCTGGCAGAGATTGAAACTCCGGAAGTGGATCAACAGCTACAGCAGGCGAGGGCCAATCTGAACACCGCGCAAGCCAACCTCAACCTGGCGCAGATCACGGCAAACCGCTACCAGGACTTGTTACGGACCGATTCGGTCTCCAAGCAAGACACTGACAACGCTGCAGGTGCGTATGCAGCCAGCAAGGCTGTGTTGCAAGCCGACGAGGCCAACGTCAAGCAGCTGGAGGCTCTGCAGTCGTTTGAGAAGATCTACGCTCCTTTTGACGGCGTCATCACCGCGCGGAATACCGACATCGGCTCCCTGATCAGCGCGGGTACCGGAGCTGGCGGCACCACCACTGAGTTATTCCATATCGCTCAAACCACAACGCTGCGCGCTTACGTCAATGTCCCTGAGGCTTATTCGTTGGGCGCAAAACCGGGGTTGGGTGCGGAATTATCCCTGGCAGAGTTCCCGGGGCGGCGATTTCCCGGAAAGCTCGTTCGAACTGCGGACGCGATCGATCCCGCGAGCAGGACGCTCCTCGTCGAGATTGATGTCGCGAACCCCACCGGCACCCTGCTCAGCGGCGCATATGCGGAAATGCATCTGAAGCTCCCGGGAGTGACGGCATTCACGCTGCCGGTGAACGCACTTATGTTTCGGTCAGAAGGACTGCGAGTGGCGGTCGTTACCGACGGCAAACATGCGGATCTTAAGCCCATCACTCTGGGGCACGACTTTGGCACCGATGTCGAGGTCATTTCCGGTCTGACCGGGGACGAGTCCATCATCATTAACCCGCCCGATTCCTTGGTGTCAGGCGAAGAGGTGAGGGTCGCGCAAACCCATACTGGAACCGGCGCGCCGCAGGCGGGACAGAAGTGAGACGCGTCCGGAAATTGGGTTCACTTCGCCCGAACACCCTGGTTCAAGTTCTGCTGCTTTTGGCTGCGTTTTTTCTGCTCAGCGGCTGTGCGGTGGGCCCACGTTATTCCCGGCCCAAGGCCGACGCGCCTACCTCGTATAAGGAAGTGCCTGAGGGCTGGAAAACCGCGCAGCCCAGCGATCAGATCGCCAAAGGAAAATGGTGGGAGATCTTCGGAGACCTTCAACTCAATGACCTTGAGGAAAAGGTCAATGTTTCCAACCAGAGCCTGAAGGCAGCGCTGGCGCAGTACGAACAGGCTCGTGCCCTGGTTCGCTTCAACCGCGCCGACTACTATCCCACGATCACCGCCGGGGCATCCGGTTCGCGGAATCGTCAGTCGCAGAATCGCGGTCTTGCCACGTCGCTGTCGCCCACTAACTATTCCGACATTCAGCTACCTGTCGTTGGAGTCTCCTACGAACCCGATCTCTTCGGGCGCGTACGCCGAACTGTCGAAGCGGCGCGCGCCAATGCCCAGGCCAGTGCCGGGGACCTGGAGAATGTCAGCCTGAGCATCCATAGCGCCCTGGCCGTCGATTATTTTCAGCTTCGCACGCTTGACGCGGAGGAGCAGTTGCTCAATTCAACTGTCGATGCGTACGAGAAGGCGCTGGAACTGACGCAGAACCGGTACAAAGGCGGCGTCGCTTCAGCAGTCGACGTAGCGCAGGCAGAGACTCAGCTGGAGACCACGCGTGCCCAGGCCATCGATGTGCAAGTAGCTCGAGCCCAGTTCGAGCACGCTATCGCCGTGCTGATCGGGCAACCGGCCCCCACCTTTGCGGTTGCATTTGCTCCGTGGACGACGCCGCCACCTGTCGTACCGCCCGGCCTTCCGTCGGACCTGCTGGAGCGGCGGCCGGACGTCGCCGCTGCCGAGCGGAGGATTGCCGCAGCTAACGCTCAGATTGGCATCGCACGAGGCTGCGTACTTTCCCGCCTTGAGTCTCTCCGGTTCGGGAGGCTTCGAGAGCGACTCGTTGACGAATCTGCTCTCCGGTCCCAGCGGATTCTTTTCGCTAGGCGCCTCAGCGTTGGTGACAGCGTTTGATGTGGGCCGCCGGCGCGCAGTTTCCGATGAAGCGCGGGCAGCCTACGACCAGAGCGTGGCAAATTATCGCGAAACGATTCTTACGTCCCTTCAGGAAGTGGAGGACAATCTCGCAGCGTTACGCATCCTCGAGAACGAGGCCAGGACACAGGACGTCGCGGTCGCTGCCGCGGAAAGATCACTTCAGCTTTCGGAGAATCGCTACAAGGGCGGAGTCACCACCTACCTCGAAGTGACCACGGCGCAGGGTATTGCTCTTACCGACGAACGTCTCGCTGTCCAGATTCTGGCGCGCCGCATGGCTGCGAGTGTGCAGTTGATTCAGGCGCTCGGCGGGGGATGGAACTCTGCCAGCCTGCCTCAGGCAAAACAACTGGACGCTCGGGCTACGACACAAACCTCCAGCCAGCAGTAGCTAGACAGAGGGCTCCTGGGTTGCTACCGTCCAGGGCTTGCCGTCGAGGTGTCCCGGCAGGCCCAGCCCGAACAGCTTCAGGATGGTTGGGGCAACGTCTACAATCGCCGGCTTCTCGTCGGCGATCTTAAGATTGGAAAACAGCACGCCCGGAACCAACCGCGGATCGATGCAGTGGTCGCCGCTCCAGGCCTTCAGATTGTCCTCGAAGATTTGACTTGTAACTTTACCCATCACCGAGTCCCAGGACGCGCGATAGCCGTCACCGTAGCCAACGATCAGGTCGGGCGCGTTATCGACGTAGGGGCCCGCGTAAACTGCGTCACAGGCAAAGACGCCGGTAATGCCGACGCGTTTCGAAACGGGGTCGACCAGGCCATCGAGCTTGGCACGTATTTCTTCTCTTAGGGCCTCGGCCTCCGCGCCGGGCTCCACGATGCCTTCCCGCTCGCGTCCTTTGATATTCAGATAGAGCCCGTTTAATCCCATCGTGTAGGCGCGTGTCCGGGACCAGTCGACGTCTTCAAACCAGTCGCCGCTTTCCGTCTTGCCTGACTTCAACGCCAGATAGCCGTTCTGGTGCAGCCATGCGTTCACGTTGACGCAGCGCGCAAAGGACTTGAAACCGTGATCTGAGACGACCAGCAGCAGAGTGTCGTCGCCGATCTGCTTCATGACGCGGCCAATGAGACCGTCCATGCGACGATACAGATCCTGTATGACATGAGGACGCTGATCGCGCGGCACGTTTCGCGCAGCCGGGTGGTCGTCATCCAGATAACGCCAGAACATGTGCTGCACGCGGTCGGTCGTGTCGAAGACGCAGGCGCAGAGACCCTGCCGTGTCTTTTCCAGCGCGTCGAAGAGCATGCGCTCGCGGTCGTCGTGATTGGCGTAGCACTGCGCCAGAAAGGCATCATCATCGAGGACCTCTTCGTTGAGCGCCCAAGTATCTTCTGCGAGACCGAGCGTCGCATAGGGCCCGAAAAGTTTTGCAAGGTATATCGAATATGTTACCGGATGCGAGATCGGAAGATCGGGACGGCCGGGATCGATATTCACCGGCGTGACGTAAACTTCGATCTCTGGTGATACTTGTTTCAAATAAAAACGGCAGATGCCGCGCGCGCTGAAACCGAGGCCGGCCTTGAACTTCACCGCAATCCACTCGGAGTACTCGCCTACCTTCAGTGTGAAATTTTCCGAGTCGACTGTGATGCGTGCTTGCTTCTTGTTCGCGTCGGGCCGAATCTCGTAGTCGACGCGCAATTCGCCACCCGTACCACCGCCCAAAGGATCTTCCGGACCAGGAATGTGAGAATGGCAGGCCGAGCCATTGCGTGTAATCGGCACACGAACTCCACCTTCGCGAAATTTGTCGTTGCTCGCGCGGGTGGTGCAGAAACAGAAAGTCCCCTGGGAGCCTTTCAAGTCCGGTACGCACATGCCGGAGAGCAGGACTCCAGGAAACTTCTCCGGCGGAAACGTAACAGGCACCCGGATGACTGAACAGAAAATGCCAGCCTTCCCGAGCCAGTGCCAGAAGGGAGTTCCCTTCCGCATGCCTTTGATCTGCGCCTTGCCCAGCGGGATCGTATATTTCCCGATCTTCCAACTTCGCTTAGGCCCGCGAATTTCTGCGGAAGAAAGGAATGGAAGGTAATTGGCGAGATCGCGAGCGAGGAAATCGTAGATATTGTGCTTGCCGGGATTCACACCGGTCATGAAGGTCGACCAGGCAACCGGCGAAATGGCCGGGTAGGTCGTCCGCAATTTCCGGAACGTTCCGTGTTCGCGCAGCTTTGCCAGGTTCGGCAGATTCCCTTCTTTGATAAACCGGTCGGCCAGCTCGGGGTCCATGCCGTCGAAGCCCAGAATCACTGCGCGCTTTATCTGCGCCTTGCCATAGGCCTTACGGCGCCGCATTGAACGGAACAGATGCCGGAATGGCCAGGTAAGGAAGGCATAGACGGAGTACAGAAACGCGACGAAACAGCGTCCAGAACGACGAGAGCACGGCGAAACCCGCACCGGGACCTGCATACGCCTCACTGCGCAGCGGAGAAAGAAGCGCGATCGCTATCACCGCCAGGATGAGCGGGAGCATTTTGTGCCGGGCGAATTTAGGCGTTGCGTTGTGATCGCAAAACTTCATATCTCAATCCCAAGAACACTCTTGAACACGAACCCAGCGACCAGCGACAGAACAAAGAACAGCCATATCCAATTCCATTGCATCCAGGCGAAATCAATATTGCGATCGGGATATCCCACCTCGATTGCTTGAATGGGGCTGGTTTCCGGCAAGGCGGGCTCGGCGGAGACAAACAACCTCTCCCAGAATTGTCCACGGAGGCGTGCTCCCGATAATCGCGCAATGCCGGACGAAACTACCACTCGCTTCATGAAGGTCTGCCCGCCCGCGCCGGCCCCGACATCGTAGTTCCCGTCTTTCTCAGCCACGACCCGCCAAACTACTTCGTTGTCTGCAGGCACATGAACCGCGGGCGCAGTCGCCGCCAGCTCAGGAGGCAATTGCAACGTCGCCCCATTCAGAGTGTCGGCATTCCCCGTGCGCACCTTCACCAAGAATGTCTGCCCCGGTTGCATCGGCGTCGAACCCAGGTACCGATCGACCTGCACGATGAAATACGTCAACGGAATGATCACGATCAGCAGCGGCATGAACGCCAGTCGCAAATAGCGTCCCGTGCCTCTCAGAATTCGCCCGTAGGAACTCAGCACCACCGGCAACTGATCCTGAAACAAGCCGCACGGCCAGCAGGTGCGCCTTGAGCTGGTCTTTCGCGACGTGGATGGCCTTCTGGTCGGACGTGTAACGGAATACGACCACCATCAGCAGGCCGATGACCAGCGATATCACTATGACCAGCGCCAGAGGAAGGTGGGTTCCAAACAGATCCAGCACCATCGCGGAGAACGGATGAAAGAGGTGAGTGACTGCATGTAATCCGGTATCAACTACTCGATATACCCCAACCCCTGCAGCCGCTTCTTCACTACTTCTTTCGAGGGCGCGCTACCCTCATCCGGCGGCAATACCTTTTTCACTTCCCTTTCGAGCACATGGACCACGAATTCATCCACCGATTCGTAGCCGCAGGCTTCAGCACACTGCCTGGCTTTCTCCAGCAGGTCGCCCTCGATCTTCACTTTGTGCGAACCGAACATCGGTCTCCTTCGGAGCCAGGCTGTCAACTTTCAGTGGGGTGCAGGCTGAGATTCAAAAACGCTTTGTCCCATCATACCTTGTGCCTTGGCGATTCCAAACTCTGCCAGAATCGTGGGCGCAATGTCGGTGAGTGCGGGAGACTCCGCGGAAATCCTGCGGTTGCTGAGCAGGACGCCGGGGACCAGCGTGTAGTCCATGCAATGGTCGCCGCTCCAGGGTTCGTGTTGTCTTCGAGAACGTCCGGCGGGAAAGCGCCGAGGATCGTCTTCCATCCCGCGCGATAGCCGCGGTTATACCCAACGAGCATGTCCGGCCCCGAGCGGGCATACGGCCCCTGATAGACCTCGCTCGCCACATCGACGCGCGTGATCACCGGCAGACTGGACTTCGGGTCTTTCACCTCCACCAACTCTGCCTTGATCTTCTTTATTAGCGCATCTTCCTCCGCGCCCGGCTCGACAATTCCGTTCGGTTCCCGCCCACGCAAATTCAGATACAGCCCGTTCAGCCCCAGCCCGTAGGCGCGGGTCTGGCTCCAATCCACGTTGGCGAGAGGCTCGTTCGAGTCGGGATTCGCGCTCGCTCTTCAGCTTGATGTAGCCGTTATTCAGCAGCCAGGTATTCAGGTTGAACGACCGGTAGAAGGGCGCGAAACCGTGGTCGGAGAGCACAAGCAACGTCGTGTGATCGTCCAGCTTTGGCAGCACTTCCCCCAGCACCTGATCGATCTGCTGATAAAACTCTTCGATCGCCGCATCCGTTCTGCGCGGCCGCTGCCGCGTCGTATTCGGGATGCTTCGGGTCCATCAGCCGCCACAACATGTGCGAGTTCAGGTCCAGGCTGGAGAAGTAAAAGAAGAAACACCCTGCTCGGAACTTGGGAAACTCGGCATCGAAGATCCGCCGATGCTCGGCCAGCACCCGGTGCGACTGCTCCAGATACTCCTTGTCATCGAGCACGCCGTCCGAAAGCGCCTTGGTGTCCTCGGCAATTCCCTGGGTGTGGAACTCGCCGACTTCGTCAGTCAAGCATGCGCGAGTAGCTGCTGGGAGTCGAAATCGGAAGCGCGGGATCGGCGGGATCAATATTGATCGGCGAAACATACAACTGAAATCGCGGATGCGCCTGCTTCAGATAAAACCGGCACATGCCTTTCACGTTGCCGAAGAAAGGAATCAGCTGGAACTCAACCCGTACCCAATCGCTCCACTCGCCCTCGCGCAGCACGAACTCCTGTCCCTGAACCGCGATCCGCGCCACCGATTCCAGCGGATCGACCGACACCTTGAATGGCTCCGTCGCCGGCGGAGAACCTTTGCGAAAAGTGTTGTCGGGACCAATCAGGTTGGCCGCCACCTGCGAGTTCTCCACCTGCACCGGAATGATCTGCCCGCCCTCCACCGCTCCCGCAGCCGCCGTCGGGTCGTCCGTATAAAAAGAGAACGTGCCGTAGGTGCCGCGCAGGTCGGGCGTCCCCATGCCTGAGAGCGTCTGTCCCTTGGCCGGCACGGGCGGAAAATTCGACGGCATACGAAAGATGCTGTTGGGCACGCCGTGCTGGTCGAGAATCTGCCAGAACGCCGTTCCCTGGCGCAGTTGCTCGGCGGTGCCGCCGCCCAGCGGAATCACCCAATTGCCCAGATGAATCGCGTGCTTCGGCCCCTCGACGCGCGACGCCGAAAAGTACAGCTCCATCGTCTTCGGATCGCGATGAATGAAATCGAAGATGCCGTGCCCGCCGGCATTCATTCCCGTAATCAGGTTCGACCAGGCGACCGGGCTCTGCGGAGGAATGCTGGTCGTGAGCTGGCGAAACGATCCTTGCTCCGCCAGCCTGGCGAAGTTCGGCATCTTGCCTTCGCGCATGAATTGCTTCAGAAGTTGCGGGTCCATGCCGTCGATGCCGAGGATGATCAGCTTGTGGCTTCGCCTGCCATTCGCCGCCGGCTCGCTGACAGGAAAGCGACAGCGCCAGCGCAGCAAGAACCAGCAAACCGGCACCGACCCCGACGACCTTCTTCAGAAGCTCACTCCCTGCATTGCCGCGTGGCTTCACCACAAGTCTCTCAGTCGCGAAGGCCACTAAACAAGCGGCCCTGACATAGCGTTCCCACATCTACCTTCAATCATGTCGAGGGAACAACCCAGTCCATTTGGAATGATCTGCATGCAGGATGGGAATCGAGTTGTTGGGCGGGCGGTGCTGGAACACCACTACGAAGGCCACAATCGCCAAACCCCATCGGATTGCGCTTGTCCGCGATTTTACCGTAGTGAAGCAATTTGCCCGATCGGACATTTGTGAAATGCCTGCACTTATCCGAGAATACATTGTCGGAATCGTGCAGTTCGTGGGCCGGCACAAGGGAGATAGTGGTCTCAGCCGAGATTCTCCGTCGAGCGGCCTTCGACGCAGCTACTAAGATCAGGTATACCCTCCCCACGCCCGTGAGAAGCGCGCCAAAAGAAGTCGCCGGATCATTCCACGCTTCGCACATCTGTGTTCCGGTCCCGCTGAAATCATCTAAGAGAACTACGACATCATCCTTCCCTAGTTTTTGGGGATCATTCTCTGGCAGCATCGGTTGCCGAAACAGATCACTGCGCGACACGAAAAATTCATTGAAACCCTTCGTGTCAAGCTGGTTTGCAATCCGAAACTGGTGGAGCATGGCATCACCGCTCTCACCGGCGCTTCCAGACATAGCAGCGAACCGCCACTGGCCAGTCCGTTTCAGGGCCGATTTGTGCCAGCCGGGCAGAGCCGCCAAAGCCTGACGGTAGGCAGCGTTAATTTGGCTCTGGCCGTAGAACTCGACAGTATCGAGCACGCGCGCGGCCAAGTCGTGATCTTCATCTTCAAAATTTTCCAGCCAACTCTCAATCGTGATATTGGTGATGTCTTCGCGGTAGGAACCGAAGCGGGAGGTCCATCGCTTGTACCTCTTCGCGTCTATGGGAGTATCTGGCGCGAAGGGACGTTTCATTTATCCTCCCTTCGCCCCAGTGCTCGCAATTTCTCGCGAATCAATTGTGCCAAGTGATTCGAGACGCGTTCCACATGGCTTCCTCGCCGTAGTACTCGTCAACATCGATGGCATTGATCTGCGCGTAGAGGGTTTCCACGGATTTCAGAACTTTCTTCGCTTCGGCTGCAACCTTGGCCGACTCAATGTTGAGGTGGTCCGGCGTCAACAACGGCTGGTCGGCAAATTCCTGGAGTCGCTTAGAAATCATTGCGGTCTTCTTAGCCTTCACGGCATTGTTGATGTATTGCTTTACGATCCGAAAGTCGGTTACAGCCTTGATGCCCTTCTCCTCGAATTTTCTGAGCATGTCGTCAGTGAACTTGTCCTTCTTAAACCATGGAGAATTTCTTGACTTCACGGTCATTTCGTACTGCATACAACTCTATAAAGAAGTCGGCCTTAACTCGCTTGTCGGGATCTGCGTCCAACATCATGTCCTGGTACCGCTTGTTGTACGAGAGCAATTTCTTGCACCGAACCACGACAGCTTCGTCGAGACCAGTCAATTCGGCAAGAGATGTTCCTTTGCTCTCTTCCAAAGCCCGCATCAGGAGCTTCAAGCTTCAGGGCGGTGGGCATCAACTCCCAGTCTTTCCGGAGTTTGTGAATCTGGAACATTGTCACGATGTTCTGAACGAGTCGTCGGTTCGGCGACCTCATTGACCGGAATGGTCTTGAGTCCGACTTCTTGTGCGCACATCCAGCGCCGTTGGCCGTCAAGTATCACGTAGTGACCAGTGCTTTTTTCTTGATAGACCGTCAGAGGCACAAGAATTCCTACACGTTCGATTGACTCACGAAGGACATGTAAGTCTGCGCGATCAAAGAGCATTCTGGGATTGTGCGGGTTCGGCTTGAGCTTTTCAGTCGGTAAGCTCTTGACACCAATTGCTCTCACTCCGTAATCGTTTGCCTTCATTGCACCACCTAAATGTCATCGCTCCTCAATCGGCCGATCTCTTCCATCAGCCCTTGAATCGGACGGTTGCTGATAAGCCATTCGTATGCCTTCTTCCGGTCTCCAGCAAACCCAGCGATATGCCTTTTGATCGGAAGCCGCACGGAGTACCATTTGAGCGCCAATGCTCTCGCTTCAGTGCAGTCGGCGTAGGAAACAAGGAAGTCAGCTTTCTGCTTCACTATCGCCGTAAGAGACTTCGGACAACCGAGGAATGTCAGCCGTATCGAACGTTTTCTTGCCGTATTCTCTAAATATCCGTCGCGAAGTTACCGCAAAGGGCGGATCAAGATAGACGAAATCTCCCGCCTTCACTTGCTCCAGAGTCTTGGCGAAATCCCCTGCGACGAAGGTGGTCTTTCGAAGTAACTTGGAACAGGCGACCAAATCGTCCTTGCTGAAGTATTCGCCCAGCCGCGTTCCCATCGGTACATTGAACTCGACCAGTCCATGTTTGTTCTGTAGATACCGTTAAAACAGTTTCGGTTAAGGTAAAGGAATCGCAGAGCACGCGTTTCTCGATCAAGCGACTCGGGATTGAGGCTTCGCCATCGGAGATAGGTTGGCAGGTCGCGCTGGATACGACAGAGGCGCTGGTACAGTCGTTCCGGTTCATCTCTAACTACACGGTAAACCTGTATCAACTCCTTGTTACTATCACCGAGAACAGCCGCTCTGGGTGCCAGGTCGAAAAAAAGACAGGCCGAGCCTGCAAAGGGCTCCACATACCCTTCGTGATCAGGGGACCAAAAAGCTCTCAGTCGGGAGAGCTGCTTTCGCTTGCTGCCAGCCCAGCGCAGGAAGGGTTTCCCGCGACGTGCCTCCATTACTTCTACAGCGACTCCACATGACGAGTTGGGCGGCGTAGCTAGAGGGGCTTTTGTCAGTTCGATGACTCCAAGCCGTGATCGTACCATAGGCGACCACATCTCATTTGGCTGTGTAGACCCGCTCCCACGTGATCTGGTAGCGACGGTGCTCGCCGCCGGGAGGCGTCTCCTCGCTCGAGAGTATCAACCGGTCGCCTTCGAACCGGAAATTGCGGCTCTGATCGGTTCCGATGTAGTGAGGCCACGAGCCCACCTCGGGCCGATGAATCACTCGACTTTCTTTCTCCAGCACCTCGTAGCCACCGCAATAAGCGAAGAAAGCGTCGTAGGAGCGCAACCTCTCTGCGTCGGTCGGTTTTTCCGGGTTCGCCCAGCGGGGATGATTGGCATTCGAGAGCGATACGCACATGTGGCCCGTCGTGTCGTACATGAGATAGCCCTTCGGATTCGGGCCGTACTCAGAAAAAGGTTCGAACGTGCCATCTGCACGGAAGGTTCCGGCTGACACCAGCCTCCAGGTACCGATCAGGCGCTCACGCACACCCGGCACTGCATGCCCCGCAGCAGGAGCTGCGCTGTTCTGCGCAAAGGTTGTGATGCTCGCGCCAAGTAAGAGGAACAATAGCAAAGCGGTTTTCATAGGTTTTCGTTTGCGTCAAACTTCAATTGAGGGACATATCTATCCACACCTGCGAACTGATCCCTCGATTGTAGCGTTGTGAAGTGAAGTGGACTTATGCAGGAACCTTTCTTTCCGGCATCACTCAGGCTGGTGAGCCCAATCACAGATTCCCAGCCGCTTCGCGGATAATCTACGCCCCCAGTGCCCGCCGACTTTCACAAGAATATGCCATTGGTGTTTATTGGCTTGCTTCTGCTGCTGGCGGCCATGCCCACCTCCGCCGCCGAACACCCAGGTATTCTCCACAAGGATGACAATTGTTCCTCCTGCCACGCGGCGAAAACCAGAGGCAAGTCCGTGCATTCCGCCATGACGATTTCGTGCACTGTCTGCCATCTGGCGGAGACCCAAGGCGACATGACCACCTTGAGCCTCGCCATGCCGAAGGAACAAATCTGCTTCGCCTGCCACCAGAAGTCCACGGCGTTACTGCAGCACTCGCCAGTTGTGAAAGGCCAATGCGTGGATTGTCACGACGCCCACAGCAGTGGCCGTCGCCTGCTGCTGCGAGAGCAAGCCGAGGCCCGTCATCCGTAGCTTCGGTGAAGCCCAACCTTCATTGCAAAGCGAGTCAAATCATAGTGGCCGAATCTGCATTTTGCTTGTAGCCTTGTAAGTGAGGTCGCTTATGCAGGAACAGGAAAAGGTTGGTAAGGCTCGGATGATCGGATACGCCCTCGGCGCCGTCGTATTCATCGCTGTCGTGGCGTGGCGGTGGGTTATCCGATAGATCTGGCTTGCGTCCTGCCACGAACTTGCCGCATCCTCGCCGGCGCCGGCCTCAGGCTTTCGAACTGTTGCCGCCAGGCAGTAGACTTCTCTCTTATGCTTCTGCTTCGACGGGCGTTTTTCTGGTGTTTTTTCGGCTTCCTGATCTCGGCTCTTCTCCCGGCCCATTCTTCGGCGGCGACGAAACCTAACGTCGTCCTCATCACGCTCGACTCGACGCGGGCCGACCGCATGGGCTTCCTCGGTGCGCACGACAAACTCACTCCCAATCTCGATGCATTGGCCCGCCAGAGCATCGTCTTTGAGCGCGCATACGCACAAGCGCCGGGCACCGTGGTCTCGCACGCCACCGTCCTCTCCGGAACCTATCCGCAAACCAATCACGCCAGCGAACTCGGCGCTCCGCTCGCGGCCACACTTCCCTTCCTGCCGGACTTGCTCCACTCTCAGGGTTACCGTACAGGCGCCTTCGTGGGGTCAGTCCAACTCGATCCTCGAGAGGGTCTTGCTCCCGGCTTTGATCGCGGATTCGACGCTTACGATGCCGGCTTCCGCCAGACTGCGACGAATGACTCGGCGCAAGGCGCGCATGCCTCGCAGAACGACAAGATTGCCACTGCAAGCAAGCGCAGCGGCGAACAGGTTA